>NZ_JBDVBQ010000044.1:0-241671 GCF_039942875.1 Paraglaciecola sp. | reverse complement strand
ACCAGCACTACTGCGGAATACCGGTGTAACCGGGATAAGGTATGTACTCGCTACGCCACCACCGACTTCATCTGCAAAGTAATCGAGGTCACATTGAACACAATGGTTATAGTACTGGGCTTCAACCTGAGGTTGCGCCGCGGCTTCGCAGGCTACTTGGGTGTCGGTGATGTTTATAAGGCCCGTATCTTCGTCATAAAGCTGCCAATAGCTATCCCCATAAAACACATCTAAGTTTTCTATAAAACTGCCAGTAAGGTCGTAAAGTACACCATCATCAAACCATTTCCCCCCTTCATCAGCGGTTGCTTCAATAGTATCTGGACAAAAGTCTCCTAATTCTGTTCTATCAGCTGGAAAGCCCGAAACAGTGATGGAGTAACAACTGGTTTCAGTTCCGTTTGATAAAGTACAATCAACCGTTTCAACGGAAACTAGAGAGTCTGATGCAAATAAAGACGTGTCTACCGATAAAATACTGTCATCACTGGTCTCAGCATCGTCATCTGAGTCATCTATTACATCTTCTATAACATCATCAACAGTATTATTTGTGCCATCACTGCACCCAGTCAAAGCTAGGGATATGGCTGATGCTAGAAATCCTGCGTAAATCGGAAGTTTATTCATTAGGTCTATCTCAACGGTTTGTAAGAATTTGTTACTTAATATTATCAATACTATTAAGCATAATTGTGCAAAAACTATGAAAGTGAATTAGCCTATTAATAAGCGACTGTTAGTTTATGAGCATCTTACTTAATTTGGTTAGAGTAGAGATGTAATAAAAGTGAATTGCGATACTGCAGGGCTATCACAATCACTATTTTAGATATTAGTAAGTATTCTTTGCCACTATAAATGAGGGCTTATGTCTGTCATGTTAGTTGCTAAATTGAGATTGGGTTATTCAGGTAAAAGCTTGAATATACAATATATAAAAGACGTTATATAACTAAGGTAAAACATGCAAGTGAGGTTCAAAATATCTCACCGGTACGTAATAATAAAGTTACTGTGGATCTTAGATAATGGACGTACCATGAATATAGAATTAAAGGTTGCTACCTTAGAGCATATAGATGAGATATTAGCGTTACATTTTCGGTATCAAGTCGATTCTATTAGTGCTGAAGATAAAAGTGACGGTTTTATTACCACTGCCTTCACTGTAGCGCACCTGACAAGTTTAATTAAAGATGAGTGTGGGCTGTTTATTGCCAGTGTAGATAACAAAATTATAGCTTATGCTATGGCAGCGTCTTGGCAATTTTGGAGTCAGTGGCCCATGTTTGCTTATATGATTGAGCACTTAGATGACTCAAAGTGTTTAGATGCAGGAGTTACCCAAGATAACTCTTATCAATATGGTCCTGTTTGTGTAGATAAAGCCGTAAGAGGTCAAGGCGTGTTTGAGCTTATTTTTGAGTTTGCCCGTGCAGAAATGGCTAAACGTTACCCTATATTGGTAACCTTTATTAACAAGATAAACCCCCGCTCTTACGAAGCTCATACTAGAAAAACTTCATTGAAAGTTATCAAGGAGTTTGACTATAACAACAATAATTATTACAAACTGGCCTGTAAAACATCTTGATTATTTGTAATATAAAAACCACTTATCGTAAGAAGATGATAAGTGGTTTTTATTCGGCTTAGCTTAATCTACTGGACTGCATCTAAGGCCTGGCTCACGTCTGCAATGATATCGTCAATGTTTTCAATACCCACAGATATTCTCACTAAATCCTCACTCACACCTGCTGCCGCTAACTCTTCTGGGTTAAGTTGTCTGTGAGTAGTCGATGCAGGGTGGCAAGCTAAGGATTTTGCATCGCCTATGTTCACTAACCTTAAAATCATTTGTAAAGCATCGATAAATTGACCGCCAGCAACTTTACTATCAACCTTATCACTTGCTTTGATACCAAAGCTTAGTATTCCTGAGGCTTTACCTGAAGTGATTTTTTCACATGTAGCCTTGTATGGACTATCTACTAATGCGGCGTAATTTACCCAACTAACTTTGGGGTGATTATTTAAGTACTCAGCGAGTCTTTCTGCATTTTCGCAGTGCCTTTCCATTCGTAAACCTAAGGTTTCTAAGCCCGTAAGAATATTAAATGAATTGGTAGGGGAAATAGCGGCACCAGTGTTCCTAAGTGGCGCGACTCTGCAGCGACCAATATAAGCGGCTGGGCCTAATGCTTCGGTATAAACTACACCGTGATAAGACGGGTCTGGTTGGTTCAAGACTGGGAAACGCTCTTTATTTGCAACCCAATCAAATTTGCCTGAGTCGACAATTATACCGCCAATAGATGTACCGTGGCCGCCAATATATTTAGTTAAAGAATGCACTACAATTGCGGCGCCGTGTTCAATGGGGCGACATAAAAACGGTGTGGCAACGGTATTATCAACTATCAGTGGTACACCATGTTTTGCCCCAATTTCTGCCAATTTTTGTAAGTCGACTACGTTACCCGCAGGGTTACCTATAGATTCACAAAAGATAGCTTTGGTTTTTTCATCAATTGCCGCTTCAAAACCTGCAAAATCATCATGGGCTACCATGCGAGTTTCGATACCTTGATTAGGGAGGGCATGGGCAAACAAGTTATAGGTACCACCATATAATTGGCTGGTACTTACGATGTTATCTCCTACTGTACAAATACATTGAATCGCATAGGTAATAGCCGACATGCCAGAGGCCACAGCTAATCCAGCAATTCCTCCTTCCATTGCAGCTACTCGCTCTTCAAGCACGGCTGTTGTTGGGTTCATTATTCGTGTGTAGATGTTTCCCGGTACTTTCAAGTCAAATAGATCCGCACCGTGTTGAGTGTTGTCAAAGGTATAAGAGGTAGTTTGGTAAATGGGAACGGCGGCAGCTTTGGTCGTTTCTTCTGAGGTATAGCCATGATGTAATGCTAAAGATTCTAGTTTCATAAAAGGTAGCCTTCTGCGTTATTGTAAATAATGTGTTAATCAACCATAGCCTGTAATTGGCCATTGATTCAAATTATAGGCAGGTAAGTTGATGTGATTTATTGGAATAAGGTATGTGTGATTCTTGATATTTTATTAATTGTCTGTGTATTACACTTTCGCGCTATCAACAAAAAAGGTGTGTTGAATGAAGCTTGGTGAGTAAAATTTTTATCATTGGCCTGCCTCGAACTGGCACAACGAGTATTAGTGTCGCGTTGTTGGATTACTTTAAGGTGGCACATATTGGTTACACTAAACGCACCTTTGAATTGGCTGATGTGATTTCTGATTGCCCTTGTTTTTGCGATTATCAGCAGCTTGATGAGCAGTTTCCAAATTCGAAGTTCATATATTTACGGCGTAATTTGGATGCTTGGTTGCCGTCTATTATTATGCTCCTAAGTAAATTGATACCTACATTTCATAATCAAACGTATGTTAGCCCTATCTTAAAACGCTGTTTTGAACAGACATTTAAGCTGATAGACACCGTTACTGCTCCAAATTACACGGATTTGAAAGCTTGTTACCAGGAACACGAAAATGCCGTGCAAGAATATTTTAATGGCCGAGATAACCTGCTTAGCATCGATATAGCTGACAGCAATAGCATGTCGCAACTTTTAGACTTTCTAAATTTGCCTCATACTAAAAACCAAGTGTTCCCGCATTTAAATATGGGGAGGCGATTGGATCACTGGAAAGAAATTAAACATATCAATAAGATTCATTCCAACATATCTGGTAGGGAAGGCCGTAAGTACTTTGCTTTTGTAGGGACATGATTTATACGAACGTTAAATGGGGCTTACCTTTAATATACGCCCGTCTAAATATCTGAAAATAGTCATGTAATGCTTCAGCTGAAGCCTTGTCATCTGCTAACTTTAATACTTCTACAGCCACTTCTGCTGTACATAATTGGTGTTCATGGGCCGCTTCTCTCAATTGGTAAGAAGAGGCTTTTTCTGGTGCAATTCCTAGTACTGGGATGTCAGCTAAAGAAGGACTTTTAAACATCTTTTTCGCTTCTCTCCATGTGCCGTCAAGCATAATAAACATGGGGACTTTCTTTGCTTGATTCATCAATGCTTGTTGGGGGGTATCTATGCATCTTTCTGGCGTGGCATGTTGGTGAGGAAACACTAAAATGGGAGCGTATTTTGGGTTATCCAACAGCGCTAAAAACTGCGGATCTGGAGCGACTCTATCCCATTTAAAGGCATAGTTATCTGTTATGACATCAGCAATCACTCTACCGGTATTACTAGGCTTATAATATTCACTTTTGTACATCAATAAACAAAACGCTGCTTTACTTTCAATAGTCGGTCTTTGTGAACAGATACAGTTATCGACTGGGATCAGACATCTATCACAACGCGTAATTTTGTAGCCTCTGGCTCTAAAATCTTTAGTGGATAATGCTTGTTGTTGTTTACGTAAAATATCTACAGAATTAATATGCGGCAAAAATATCCCGTGAAAAAGTATGAGCTATTGTAATATCATCGCTTTTTTTGGTGATATAGAACAGTTAAAACATGAAATTTCAGGTGAACTCAAGCATTCAAATCACACATATTAGCCCCGAGCATGCTCAAGCGCTATTCAAACTAACTGATAGAAATCGAGAGCACTTAAAACAGTGGCTCGGTTGGATTGACCTGGTAAAAACCTATGAAGATACGGAAACCTTTATTGAAACCGCTATACATCAACATAATCATAACCAAGCCTCAACATTCGTTATTTTATATAACCAAGAATTGGTTGGGGTGGCGGGGTTTAATCAGTTGGACCACGTCAATCGCTGGGGCACAATAGGATATTGGTTATGTCAATCTTACATCGGAAGAGGAATTACCACTAAGGTTGTGAATCAATTATTAGATTACGGATTTAACGAACAACAACTACATAAAATTGAAATTCGCTGTGCAACACAAAACCATAAAAGTAAGGCCGTAATAGAGCGTTTAGGGTTAACCTTTGAGGCAACCTTACGTGAATGCGAATGGTTGTATGACAAATTTGTGGATCATGCCGTTTATTCTATCTTGCACAGTGAATTTAAAAATAACCCAAATGTCGTTGCAAATAGTCAAAACTAAACAAGACAGTTATGCTGCTTCCACGTTAAAATACCGCCAATATAAAGTAATTAAGAAAGGCTCTTAATAATGAGTGATTTACCAAAAGACGTATTCCAAGACTTAAGTAAAATGTCCCCTGAACAAAGGTTTGAGTATGCATTAGAAAAAATGTATGAGACGCAAAACCTGTGGGGACTTTATGGTGAAAATGGCTGGGTGATGCTAAGAGCCGATGAAGATGCGTGTTTTCCTGTTTGGCCCCACAAAGAGTTTGCTTTAGCCTGGAAGAAAGCCGATGACCCTGCGAGTGAACCCAAACAAATCGCTTTTCCAGAGTGGTTAGGTACTTGGTTACCTGGCATGAAAAAGAATAATACCTTAGTGCTGGTTTTTCCTCTTGCTGATGAAGAAGAAGGCATAATGTTAGACGCCCAAGAAATGCTGGATTGTATTGAGGAAGATTTAGGAACCTTATCCAAACCCGATACTGAATAAGTATTCGGCTTTATGATTGAAACAGGCTTGGGTGATATAAACGCTCATTTTAAGGTGTATATAGCCAACCGTCCTAATTTTGCAGATTTTCAGACTACCCCCAAATTAACCCCTTTGGGGGGCGGAGAATTAGATGCAATAGGTAAAGCTTGTGGCAATGGTTGGCGCAAAGTATTTAATGTTTACGCTAAGGTATTGTTCGCACTTAACTGTGAGGACTTAGTGTCTGTGCATAAGGCTACAACTTGGCAAGAGTTCAGAGATAAATATCTGCTGCAAGCAGGGTCAAATACCAGTCTGTTATTTACACCCCCTCAACTATTTAATGATGATATTCATATAGTCATGGGGAAAGCCTATGCTAAAAGCCTTGGGTTATCGCTAGAGTGGATTAATGATGACTTTGCGATTGTACCTAAGGCAAAGCTGATAGTTTGCCCATATTTTGATTATCGCCAATTATCTAATATTAAAATTGTGACTTTGGTCGAATTAATTCGACAGCAAAATGGCAATCATAATAAAACAACCAAACATCTATAGAAATTGAATATGTCACCTAATCCGTTCAGGCAGTACTTTCCCACTTTTACACGTTCAACGAATGCTAGTTGGGTTTATTTAGACAGCGCTGCAACAACTCAAAAATTACAAACCGTTATAGACATTACAGAGCAATACTATCAATCTTCTGTGAATGTGCATCGATCGAGTTATAAACAGGCATCAGAGACGACCCAAAAATTTGAAGAGGCTAGGGTAGTTTTACAAAACTTTATTCATGCTGCAGATAGTAAAGAAATTGTTTGGACGAAAGGCGCGACTGAAAGTATTAATTTATTGGCTGCCTGTATACCTCGAACGTCATTTAGAAAAGGGCAAAATATTGTTATATCTGCCCTAGAGCACCATGCGAACATAGTGCCTTGGCAAATACTGGCGCAACAAATGGGCTTACAAATTAAAGTGATGCCAATAACCGATAATGGTGTACTAGACATAAATAAAGGCTTAGAGATTATTGATCAAAATACTGCCTTGGTGGCTATAGGTCATGTATCGAATGCCCTTGGAAATATAAATCCTGTAAAACCAATTATCGCTAAGGCTCAAGCTGTAGGAGCATTAACCGTTGTTGATGGCACTCAAGCTATTAGTCACATCCAAGTCGATGTACAAGAATTAGGGTGTGACTTTTACGTGTTCAGTAGCCATAAAATGTTTGGGCCTACTGGGGTAGGCGTACTTTATGGCAAGCTAGCTTTATTGGAAATAATGCCGCCTTACCAAACAGGTGGAGAAATGATTAAAACAGTGAGCTTTGAAGGCACTGAGTTTCTTGGCTCGCCTCTTAAGTTTGAAGCAGGCACTCCTAATGTGGCGGGTGTATTAGGTTTTGCTGTCGCGACTTCATTTATTCAAGAACATAGAGATGGGATTGTAAAACAAGAAGCCCATTTAAAGTGTTACTTGCAACAGCGCTTATCTAAGATTGAAGGCTTAACTATTTGGGGCGATCATAATAATAAAATAGCGACATTTTCTTTCACTGTTAGTGGGGTGACTCACTATGATTTAGGAAGCTATTTAAATACACAGAATATATCTGTAAGAGTCGGTCACCACTGTGCCATGCCATTAATGGCTGCTCTTGGTATTAATGGCACGATACGTGTATCAATTCATTGTTATAACACTGAACAAGAATTAGATAAATTTATCAAGGCTTTAGTAGCAGGTATTGATTTGTTTACTAAAGGTGAGGCTGTTAAGTCAGTAGATACACAAATAGACACTCAAAGCGAGTTGGCTCAAGCTATTGCTGACGCTAAAAGTTGGGATGAGAAATTCCGACAAATAATGTTAGCCGGCAAAACCTTACCCCGCTTAACACAAGAGCAACATACTAAAGATTTAGAAGTGTTTGGCTGTGAAAGCCAAGTATGGGTGAGGTGTCTGCTAAATGATACAGTATTAAAGGTTCAAGGTGACTCCCCTAGTAAAATTGTAAGGGGATTACTGGCGATTATTTTTGAAGCCCTTGAAGGTAAAACCCCTGCCGCAGTTTTAACATTTGACCTAGATGGGCATTTACGTTCAATTGGCTTAGCTCGGTATTTGAGTGATTCTAGAGCTAATGGTATTAAAGCTGTAGTAAATAACATTTTTGATTTTTGTAAAGTACACTCGTAAAACTAGAAATAAAACCGGAGTACTAGATGTCAATTCGTTCATCAAAGCAATCGCAGCGGCGTTTATTACAAAAGGTTGGGATAGGCTTCGCCGTTGTTGTTGCATTATCTGTTGCAGGCTATTGGGGTAATAAAACAGTGCAGAGCTACCTTGGACAGTCTGCAATAGCGTCTACTGGCCTAAAGGTTATGTCATTGCCAGATGCTTTAGAGGTCGCAAAAAGCACTCAAAAATTGGTACTGGCTGATATGTCTGCTATTTGGTGCCCAACGTGTCGACGACTAGATAAAGAAATATTTAGCAGTGAAATAGTTAAAGCTCATATACAGCAGAGTTATGTATTTGCACGCATTGAATACGACACACCTGAAGGAGAAAGTTTTCGCGATACCTATGACGTAGAGGGGTTTCCTACACTGTTAGTGTTAGATGACAATGCCAATAAATTAGTGCAGTTGCCGCTAGTTTTTGAGCCTCAGGAATTTACTAATAATCTTCAAAAAGTATCTAAAGCGGTAAGTTATTAAGTGACATACAAAATGTGCAAAGGTAGAAATTTTGATTAAGCGTATAGTATTTATCGGTAGTGTTTTTATTTATGCATTTTATTGCAGTATTAGCCGAGCAGATGAAAAGCCTATAGACGTAAAGGTTTTTGTAGCAGCTATGTTTGAAGTTGGTGCTAATACGGGTGATAAACCTGGCGAATTTCAATATTGGTATCAAAAGTATTTTTTAGAGTCTCAAGTCATTGACGTTAGAGGTTCCCAGCGGCCTGTTTATTGTAATAAATCTGGGGTGTGCGGCGCTGTTTTAGGTATGGGAAAAGTCGCGTCATCGGCTTCAATGCAAGCTATATTGCTTAATTCCAACTTTAATTTTGATAAAACTTATTTTGTTCTAAGTGGTGTTGGGGGGACTCCTCCGAATAAAGGCACCATTGCTGATGTAACTTGGGGAAGTTGGCTAGTTGATTACGATCTAGGCCATCGCTGGGCACCAGAAGAAGGAGAAGTCGGTGCGCCGGTGTTCATGCCTCGTAAAGGCTATGAAAATATAAGACGTTATCAACTGAACCCCCAGTTAATTGCTTGGGTATATAAGCTAACGTCCGAGGTAAGGCTAAAAGATTCGAGTTCAGCGCAAGCATACCGAATGCGCTATTCACACCCTCAGGCTAGACGTTCACCTAAAGTATTGGTGGGTACCCATATGACAGGTGATACGTTTTTTCATGGACCTGGCTTGTCAAAAGAAGCTCAATATATAGCAGAGCTGTATGGCGCAGATGAGTATATTTCGACTGAGATGGAGGCTGCAGCGATAACACAGGTGATCAGCAGGTTACATGGCATTGAACGTATTTTAAGTTTACGAGGATCGGTTAATTTTGATCAAGGGCATAAAAACGAAAATACCTTAGAGCACCTTGACCCTGCACCCGGTGAAACCGCTGGAGGGTTTACAGAAACCTTAGAAAACATCGTTTTAGTAGGGAGTCAAGTAGTCGACCGAATAGTTAAAAATTGGGATGTTTGGCAAAATGGAATACATAATTTTAAAATGTAAAAAATGAGTAATCAAGTGGCTGACTCTAAGTAATACAACGTTGTAAGAAAATATTGCTAGCTGCGGTGGAAAAGCAACAGATGAGAGATTTTATAAGGGTTAATACGGAATGGTAATGGGACGGATTTTTCGAAATATAAAAAGGCTAATTACGCCATTGATCTATAGTTTGGTTCCTTCAAAAGGGGTTCCACCTAGAGGGGTGCACTTTGAGAAAATTACTTTTAACCTAAAAGGTGTAGAACGAACTGCCGGTTTATTTATTCCAGAAGGCTATTCCCCATCTAAGGAGTGGCCCTTAATTGTCTACTTACATGGTGGAGGCGAGAGATTTTGCGATGCTGATATTCGATTCGCTAATCATCAATTGATTCGGTTAGCGATTAATGAGTATAAGAAAGAATTTCCAGCTGTCGTTTTATTACCTTTGTGTTTAGGGGATAAAGTGTGGGCGCACATACCCGCCAAACCAATTCAAACCAATTGGAGGTTAAGTACCTTTGGCACAGAGTCAGCTCCTAATGTGTCAGATTACTTAACTGAGTCTATTCAATATGTGTTAAGCAATTACAATATTGACCAATCTAAGGTAAGCCTTACTGGCCATTCTATGGGTGGTGAAGGTGCTATGAGATATGGCGCACAACACTCTAATAAAATTTCAGCGATAGCTGCCTCGGCAGGGTCAGCAGTGATAGTCCCAAGTGATGCGCCAAAACTAGCTAAAATGAATATATGGATGTATCAAGGGTCAGACGACCATATTAGTACTAATGCTTTAGCGCGCCAAAATGTTAAAGCAATTCAAGATGCCGGTGGTAAAGTAATTTATAAAGAACTAGAAGACGTAGGGCATGAGGTCGGCGAAAACTTTTTTCTAGATCCAAACTTAATTGATTGGTTGGTCACACAGAGACTTCATTCCTAAGCTTGAGTTATAACAACAGTGTGTTTTAGTTACTTGAGCACGGTAGTTATTACGTCTACAATGACGTGATTTTCTACTTTAGGTAATAAACATGACAGATACTACGACTAGACCTGAAGTCCCGGATCGCCTTTCTAGTAACTCCCGAAGCCCTTTCTATAACGAAGATTTTTTTGAATATGAAATTGGTATTCTTTTGAATGGCAAAGAGCGTACTAATGTTGAAGAGTATTGTATTAGCGAAGGGTGGATTAAAATACCTTCTCCTAAAGCGTTAGACCGAAGGGGCCAACCTTTACTTATGACTCAAAAAGGTAAGGTAGAGGCTTTTTATAGCTAGGTTATTAATACTAAATTCATAGTCATGAGAATAAGCATTCAAAGAGAATGCTTATTTGTTTTTTTCTTCAATCCATTGAGACATATACTGAGTACTTTTCAAATGATGGTGTTGTAACATTTGACCAATGAAGTTTTTCTTTCTGTGTCCTCCTAAATCATTTAATGCCTCTTCTACTTTAGTCACAATTCTATCTTCTATGGTTGGTGTATCAAAATTTTGAGCTAATAATGAATAGCCTAATTCTTGACTCTTTTTCCATAGGGCTTGGTCTTGATAGAGCTTAACTGCGTCGTTCGCTAGTTGCTCAGCAGCATAATTTAAATCTGCACACTGTGTTAGGTCTGTAACTAAGCCTGGCCAGGCTTGCCCCATTTGCATGCCTTCTGTACCAATTTGTGTGGTGACATTTGGCGTGCCGCAAGTCATAGCTTCTGCTAACTTACCTTTTATACCCGCCCCAAAACGTAATGGCGCTAAACACACTCTAGCATGCTGCATTACTTTTTTTGCGTCGCTTGCCCAACCGTTAACCAAAAAACCTTGTTTGGGGTTATGTAATTGTGTGGCCTTTGGAGGAGGGTAGGCTCCATAAATATGTAATTCTGCTTGAGGTAACTGCTTACGAATTAATGGCCATATTTTTTGTTTTAACCATAATACTGCATCCCAATTAGGTTGGTGGCGAAAGTTGCCAATACTGATAAAGTGTTGGCGAACATTAAAAGTATCATCAGGTGTAGTTACGTTTGTTGCTTCTAACATAAAGGGGCTATGTATTAATAGGTGTTGCGGCACGCCATAATAATTTTTGAGTAATTCAAGTTCGTAATCAGAAATAATTAGGCTTAAGTCACATCTATATATTGCCGCAATTTCACGTTTTGCCATCTCACTATTAAGGTCTACTTTAGTTTGTTGTTTAAGAGCTTGGTGACGAGCGTTGCGCAGAGAGTGCAGGTCTTCTGTATCTAAAATTCTTAATGCAGTAGGGCAATGCTTCGCCACTCGCCAACCAAATTGCTCCTCTAACATAAAGCGGTCGAATAATACGATAGTTGGAGAAAGCTCCAGTAAAAATTCATCAAAGCTGCTGCAGTTAATTTTGATAGGAACTTGTTCAATTCCAAATTGGTTTAAATCAATTTTATGCTCACCCAATTGTGCAGGGCTTGCAAATGTCACCTGCCACCCTTGCTTTAAGAATAGTTTTAGTTGGCTTAATAAGTGGCTGCCTGCTGCGGATGAGTTGGGCTCTGGCCACACATAACCTAAAACTAATACACTTTGTTTGTTCATCTATTCACTACTTGTTGAGGTTTACTAAGATTACTGCCTAGATATCTAGAGCTGACTTTATCTTTGCTTTAAATGACTGAGTAAATAATATCTAG
The DNA here is from genome assembly GCF_039942875.1 of Paraglaciecola sp. Classification (GTDB taxonomy): domain Bacteria; phylum Pseudomonadota; class Gammaproteobacteria; order Enterobacterales; family Alteromonadaceae; genus Paraglaciecola. The sequence continues at coordinate 229,659 of NZ_JBDVBQ010000044.1, read as the reverse complement.
ATATTGTAAAGGATATTACAATCATAGGTATAGCCGTATGTTAGTCTAGTACTAGTTACTAACGTAGCATGGAGTCAGGTTACTTGGTGTCAAATGTATCCCAAGGTAAAGTAACTGAAATTAAGCATATCAATGGTACCGTGCTAAGAAATGCTAAAAAGCTAGGTATTATTTGCCAAGTTAATGAAAAAATGTGTGCTCTAACTACTAATTTAAAAATAGATCTAGGGTACCAGAGCAACAGATACCACTTATTTCAGCTAGTATGCTTTTAAAACCTATCAGTTAACTCATTCTTTAAAGTTTTCATTAATAACTTAGGTTTTGATAAGTTATTGGTGTTAACTTGTTTTCGCTATATCTCCTAAGGAAACTTAATGTCATTCGTCGATTTAGGCTTATGTGATGTGTTATCAAAAACCGCAGAAAACTTAGGTTATTTCAGCCCGACTCAAGTTCAGCGCAAGTCAATACCTGTAGTGCTCAAGGGTGAAGATTTGGTAATGATATCTGAAACAGGCTCAGGTAAAACCGCTGCTTTTGCATGGCCCATTTTACAATTGATGTCAGCTAGCCAAGTGGTTATTCCTAAAAACATACGTTCTTTGGTGATTACGCCTACAAGGGAGTTAGCTGCACAGGTGACAAAAAGTTTTCAGGTTTATGGTTGTGATTTACATCTTAATATCACTGGCGTTTATGGGGGGATGCGAATTGAGCCTCAAATAGCGAAATTACGAGATGGTGCAGATGTGCTAGTTGCTACCCCAGGGCGTTTGCTAGATCTTTATAGTCAGCAAGCTGTGAATTTTCAGCAACTAGAAATCCTTGTCTTAGATGAAGCAGATCGTATGTTGGAGTTAGGGTTTATTGATGATATCCGCAAAATTCAGAAGCTATTACGTAAAAAGTATCAAACCCTAATGTTTTCTGCGACATTTTCTAAAGAAATGACTAGCCTAGCTACGGGTATACTTAATCAAGCTAACGTGATTGAAGTTAATAAGGTGAACAGCACTGTTAGTAATATTAGACAACTAGTACACCCAGTTGATAAAAGTAATAAGGTAAAATTGTTAAGTCATCTGTTAAGTAAACACCGATGGCGCCAGGTAATAGTGTTTATTAGCACTAAGCATGGCGCCGATTTACTGGTTCAAAAATTAGAAACATCAGGCGTTAATGCCGCCTCAATCCATGCTAACAGAAGTCAGCACGCGCGAGTTAAAGTGTTAAGTGACTTCATAAATGGCAAGCTATCCGTTCTGGTTGCTACCGATATAGCATCAAGGGGAATAGATATAAGTCAGTTACCTTGCGTAATTAATTTCGATTTACCATTTGTGGCTGAAGATTACGTACACCGAATTGGTCGGACTGGCAGGGCGGGGGCATCCGGTATGGCCATTACATTATTTAGCGAAGAAGAATCTAAGCAGCTATTGTCTATTGAAAAATTGATAGGCCAAAGACTGCAACGAGAACGTGTATCCGGTTTTGCACCAGCTAAGAAAAAAACGAAGACAACACAAAAAGAAAGTGACAATGATCTATATGGTAACTTTGAGGCTGATAGCAAACCTTTTAAGGGGCGAAATAATAAAACTTCTAATCGAAATCGCCGAAAGTAAATCAATCTAATCTTTAATAATTTTTTATTTTGACGAAAGGTTTTTAGATACTATCTGGTCTGTAATATTTCACTGTTTATTTAAATTTTAGAAAGGAATAGCATGCAGGCGATCAGTTTATTATTACTTAGGGTTTCCACTGGTTTGTATTTAATTTTTTGGGGTACAGTTAAACTAGCTGCAACAGATAAGGCTAATGCTGTCTCTGACAAATATTACAATGGTTTATTAAGTGGTGATTTAATCAATATTGGTTTGGGTTCTTTGCAAGTAATAATAGGTGCTTTAGTAGTTGTTGGTTTGTTTAGGCGTGTTTCTTATTATGGTCAACTTGTGTGGTATGTTATGGGATTATTACCCATTTTACCCTATATAATCGACCCGTTTGGGAAGTACATCGCTGACTCAGCCAAATTGACTTTCTTTCCATCTACAACATTATTATTTGCTTCATTAGTATTAATTGCCTTCAAGGAATATGATTCCTACTCTGTAGATGCAAAACGTAAGGAACAATAGCTACAAAAACTAGTTTGTTGATAGATTAACTAGTATCAGTGCTGCATCTATGTAATTTTAATACTTGTTTCTAGGCTTTTAATTTTCAATCCCACTAAGGCCTTTCCAAAGGTAAAACTTTTAGTGCCTTACATATTATTGAACTTTCTGTTTCATTAATATGTAAGACAAAAAGGGTATTTTTTTTAAACACACACATACAGGGTCAGTTATGCCTATTCGAAATTTTAGGTCTTTTTATGCGTTTGCGGCCATTACCGCGAGTTTGTTTTTTGTTGCTTGCAATAAAGATGAACCACCAAAACAAGCTCGTCCTTTAACAGAGGTCGATGTTAGCACGCCCATAAGTGCGGTCGTTGATATTTGGGATGATTATACCGGGCGGTTTGAAGCTGTTAATTATGTAGAAATTCGAGCTCGTGTCAGTGGTTATCTAGATCAAATAAAATTTGAAGACGGACAGCAAGTTAAAGCGGGTGATGTGTTATTTATTATTGATCAGAGACCGTTTAAAATTAATTTACAAAGCGCCCAATCAAATTTAGATATTGCTGAAAAAGAATACAAGCGTGGCTTGGAGTTACAAAGTAACAACTCTATTTCTCAAGAAGAGTCAGACCGCCGGGTATCTGAGTATCAATTAGCAAAAGCCGCTTTTGATAACGCAAAATTAGACTTAGAATTTACAGAAGTTAAATCTCCAATTGATGGGGTAGTTTCTAGAGATTTGGTTAATAAAGGTAACTTGGTAACTGGTGGCGCTTCTGGTGCGACACTTCTTACTACTGTAGTTTCGGTTGACCCGATTCATTTCTACTTTGAGGCCGGTGAACGAGATCTACTTAAATACTTACGTCTTGCTCAATCTGATAATAGAAAAAGCTCTCGAGTATATCCAAATGAGGTCAAAGTCCGTTTACAAGATGAAGATAGCTTTAGTCATTTTGGCGTGATGGATTTTGTCGATAATAAAGTTGATGACAGTACTGGAACCATTCAAGGACGAGCTATTTTTGATAATAAAGACGGGTTTATATTACCAGGGCTTTTTGGTCGTATTAGCTTAATTGAAACAAAAAATGCAAACGTAATTTTAGTGCCCGACGCTATTATTGGTACAGATCAATCCCGTAAGTATGTAACGGTAATTGATGGCGATAATAAGGTAGGGCGAAAATATGTAACCCTAGGGAAGTTACACACTCAAGAGCTAAGGATCATCAAATCAGGTATCACTTCGCAAGATAAATTAATCGTTAACGGTTTCGCACGTACTCGCCCCGGAGCCACTGTTTCTCCTAATGTTGTCGATATCAGTAAACAGTTTGACTTGTAATTAGGGGTACCCATGAATTTTACTCAATACTTTATTTCCCGACCCAAGTTTGCCTCTGTACTTGCCATAATGGTGATGATAATAGGCAGCATTGCATATTTAGGACTGCCCATAGAGCAGTATCCACAAGTTGCTCCTCCAACTATTCAAGTTACGGCATCTTACCCAGGTGCAAACGCAGAAATTGCTGCAAAAACTGTTGCTACACCCATTGAACAACAAATCAATGGTGTTGAAGATATGCTTTATTTATCGTCACAGTCTACGGCAGATGGCACAGTAACCATTACTGTTACCTTTAAATTAGGGACTGACCTCGATAAAGCGCAGGTACAAGTACAGAACCGAGTGGCGATTGCAGAGCCGAGGCTGCCTGAGCCTGTTAAACGCATAGGAATAACCACAGCTAAAAACTCTCCAGATTTAATGCTGGTAGTGAATATGTACTCGCCCAATAGCACTTACGACCAAACCTATATAGCAAACTATGTTGCGCTACAAATTCAAGATAGGATTTCGCGGGTAGAGGGAGTAGGAAATCTACGGATTTTTGGAGCCAGTCAATATTCTATGCGAGTGTGGTTAGATCCCGATCGTATCGCCTCAATAGGTATGACGGCTGCTGAAGTTGTTGCACAGTTACAAAGTCAAAATATACAGGTATCTAGTGGTACTTTGAATCAATCTCCTGTTTCACAGGGGCAAACAGCATTTGAACTGGCTGTGCAAACCCAAGGTCGATTACAAGAGCCTGAAGAGTTTGAGAATGTCATCATTAAAAATTCGGATGGCAAAATTGTAAGGCTTAGAGACGTAGGTCGCGTTGAGTTAGGTGCTGAAAGTTATACAACTCGTGGGTACCTAGGTGACAAAAAGGCCATAGCTATCCCCATATTCCAGCGACCAGGTACCAATGCATTGGAAACAGCTGACACCATAAAAAGCATAATGGAAGAGCTTGAACAGGACTTTCCACCAGACTTAGCTTACAAAATTGCTTATAACCCAACAGAGTTTATTAGCCAATCAATAGACGCGGTTAAAATGACCATATACGAAGCCATTGCTTTAGTGGTTTTAGTGGTCATAGTGTTTTTACAAAGTTGGCGCGCTGCGATTATACCCGTTGTTGCTATTCCGGTCTCATTAATTGGCACGTTTGCGATTATGAGTGCTCTGGGTTTTTCTCTCAATAATTTAACCCTTTTCGGATTAGTGTTGGCCATAGGCATAGTAGTAGATGATGCGATTGTTGTGGTTGAAAATATGGAACGTTTGCTTGCAGATGGTAAGGGGCCAATAGAGGCGGCCAGAGAAACCATGAAAGAGGTAGGCGGCGCAGTTGTGGCCATTGGTGTGGTTCTGGTTGCGGTATTTTTGCCAACAGCATTTATTGGTGGGATATCGGGGCAATTTTATAGCCAGTTCGGTATTACGATTGCCATAGCCACCATGATTTCGGTGTCAGTATCTCTTATTCTTAGCCCCGCTATGTCTGCGGTATTGCTCAAAGCCCATAAAAAAGACACTGAAAAAACAAGTAAGCGAGGTATTACAACAATCCTTGCAGATGGCTTTAACGGTTTTATGGATAAGCTTTCACAGGGTTACGGATTTATCACAGGTAAACTTATTCGCTTGATACCTTTAGTGGTTGTGGTTTATGTAGGTTTAATGGTCTTGGCTGGGTATTTGTTTTCATCTGTTCCTAAAGGGTTTATTCCGCAACAGGATCAAGGTTATGTGATTGTTAGCATTCAGCTACCTTCGGGGGCTTCTTTAGGGCGTACCGATGAAGTAGTTCAAGAGGCGATAGACCGTTTACTTAGTGTTGAGGGTATTCGGACGTCAGTTGCCTTTGCTGGGTTTTCAGGGGCGACTTTTACCAGTGCATCTAATTCTGCTGCAATATTTACGCAGATGTTATATTTCGAAGATAGGGCCAAGCAAGGCCTAACCTTTGAAAAAATCTATGCTGACGTTCAGGCTCAAATGGCACAAATTAAAGAAGCCTTTATTGTGGTGATACCGCCCCCTTCGGTTCGGGGGATTGGTAACGGTGGTGGCTTTAAAATGATGATTGAAGACAGAGTAGGGCACGGTTTACCGTTTTTAGAACAATCAATGTGGCAACTTGCTGGGGCGGCTAACCAAGCACCAGCAACGACCCAAGTATTCAGTCTATTTGAAACCAATACTCCACAGCTATATGCAAATATTGATAGAGAAAGGGTAGAGCGTTTAGGTGTACCGGTTTCTGAAGTGTTCTCTGCCCTTGAGGTATATTTAGGCAGTGCTTTTGTTAATGACTTTAGTTACTTAGGAAGAACCTTCAGAGTGACGGCTCAGGCAGATTCTCAATATAGAATGACGCCTGAAGATATAGGACGAATTCGGGTCCGCAATGAAGATGGGTTGATGGTGCCTTTAAGTTCAGTGGCAACGTTTGAATATCGCTCGGGCCCTTCAAGGGTGCCAAGATATAATCTATATCCAGCTGCAGATTTATTAGGTAATACAGCACCAGGCTACAGCTCAGGTGAAGCGATAGCCACTATGGAAAAGCTTGCTGCAGAGATATTACCACCGGGTATTGACTTTGAATGGACAGAGCTTGCCTATCAGCAACAACAAGCCGGTAATACTGCAATCATTGCCTTTATTCTAGCGGTGGTGTTTGTGTTTTTATTATTGGTGGCATTATACGAAAGCTGGACGCTGCCTTTATCTGTCATCTTAATCGTGCCTATGTGTTTGCTTAGTGCTATCACAGGGGTGTGGTTGTTAGATATGGATAATAATATTTTGACTCAAGTGGGGTTAATCGTTTTAGTAGGCTTAGCCAGTAAAAACGCTATTCTCATTGTAGAGTTTGCCCGTCATCTTGAACAACAGGGTGTACCTATGTACAAAGCTGTGGTTGACGCTGGAAAGTTAAGACTACGCCCAATATTAATGACATCATTTGCATTTATCTTAGGGGTGGTACCTTTAGCTATCGCAACAGGTGCGGGGGCAGAAATGCGCCAAGCGCTGGGGGTAACAGTCTTTAGTGGTATGTTAGGGGTAACCTTATTTGGTTTGCTATTTACGCCGGTGTTTTACATTTTATGTCGACGAATATCTCTGTTTGTCAAAGGACAAAAACTTGATGAGCAGGGAAGAGCTCCAATAAATTAACGTGTCATATTGCTCTTTGTAATGATCAAAAAAGCCACATGAAGCTTCTATGTTTTATTTGGCTTTTTTTATAAATTGAAATTGAGAGGAGTAGTAGACTTAGTATTATAAAATAAATAATTTCAGAGTTTTAAGCGGTATCTGATTGTTTTAAACAATAAGGGAGCTGGAGTTTTTTAAATGGGGAAGTACTCTTTTAATATAAAAAAAACAGCGACTTTTGTCGCTGCTTTTGAATCTCATTTACATTACCTAGAATTTTAAGAAAAACGTTTTTCCAAGTATTTTATAATTTCAGATGATTCATATAACCATTCAACTTTTCCACCATCTTCAATGCGCAAACAAGGGGTTTGTATTTTCCCACCTTCTGCTAATAGCTGCTCTCTATAGGGCGATTTCGAAGCATTTCGTCGAATTATAGGTAAATTAAGTTTGTGCATCACTCTTCTGGTTTTAATGCAAAATGGACATGCAAAAAATTGGTAAAGAGATAGGCCTTGAATCTCATGGGTTATTTTTTTTTGAGCTTCAGGTGTGCGTGTTTTTTTGGGGCCTCTTGTGATTAAATCAATGACAGCAATAATACTGCCTAGTAGGTTGCGAATAAGCTTAATTAACAGTTTCATTTATGTTGCTCTGTGGATCAAATATAATGGTATTAAGAAGAGTATATATTCTATAGAAAATACCTAAATACTGTAATTGTTATTGGCGATAGAGTAAATTTATTTAAACAATTAGAAATGACAATCCAATGAAGATTATTGAAATTAACGATGAACCTATAGCTTTATATCAATTACTTAAGTTTGAGGCTTTGGTTTCTAGTGGTGGCGAAGCTAAAGGGGTGATTGATGACGGTAAAGTTATAGTAAATGGCGTAGTAGAAACTAGGCGACGTAAGAAAATCATGACCGGTGATATTGTGCACTTTGGTAATGAAAGTTTTACAGTGAAATTGATTTAAGCAGGGTTTCTGAAAAAGCGAAAGAGGACTTTAAAGTCCTCTTTTTATGGGAACTTATCATTGTGAAACTTGCTTTTCCTGTAAAATATCTGGGGTGTTATTTATTTCAGGTGCGAAGGCTTGTTTATCTCGAACATTCTTTTGAACAGTAATAGCAGCGAATAAACTCAATACGTAGGCCATGGCGTAAAAGCCTTTTTCGCTCAGTAATAAATCGGCATTAATTAAACCGATTATGAGTAGCCCAACTGATATACCAGCCGATGCCCAAGAAAGGCTGTAATAGGTTTTTGAGGTACTGATCCCTTCTGCTTTATCTCTAATTGTTTTCTGCAATGACACCATAGAAAACAACCCGTATAAAATAATAGCCAAGTAATAGCCTTTTTCATTTAGGGCCATTTCTGCGTTTAATAGTCCTAATCCATAGGCTGCCCCACCGATAATTAAAGCAACGATAGAGGCTAGAGTGTAAGACTTAGTTGGTGCTTGAATTTTCATGAATATTTCCTTTATTAGTAATCAGTAGTATTGTTTAACTGGCTCTAAAGTAGTCAATGGTAATGTATAAATAAACCATTTTGCGATTAGTATCATGAAAGTGTATTTAAAGTATCAATATTCAATACTTTTCCAGCGCGCTGCATATAAAATTAGGCTTATATCCAAACAAGATTGATAACAGAGTACGTCTTAAATAATAGTTATTAAAAATAAATGGATAAAATACTTTAAGAACTTTTTGATCAAACTCAAGATGGCAAAGGGTGTAAATAGTAAAATATGAATGTATTTAGCTAGGGAAAAGGTTATGGAAAAATTTCAGGTGTCATTCCGATTACTTTATTAAATTGAGATTATCAAGGAACTTACAAAATTGATTTCGAAACTGCCTAAATGGGTTGAAGTTGGTGCCTTTGTTTTGGCGCTAGTTGCTGGGTTTGTAAATGCTATCGGGCTTTTGAGTTTTGAACATCAATCCGTATCACATGTTTCCGGTACTGCCACCTTTTTAGGAACAAGTTTATTTAATGGCTCCTTGCTACAAGTTTTTCACTTACTTGGCATACTATTGTCATTCCTAATCGGCTCTGCCTTGGCTGGTTTTCTTTTACATGGCGCTACTTTAAAATTGGGCAAGCATTACGATACTGGTTTATTTATTGAAGCCATTTTGTTGTTGGGTGCATTAGCTTCATTACTTAATGAATTCTTTCTCGGTCACTTTTTGGCCTCTGCTGCCTGTGGTTTACAAAATGCTTTGGCAACCAAATACAGTGGAGCGGTAGTTAGAACAACGCATGTTACGGGGATCTTTACGGATTTAGGTATTATGATTGGAGCCGTTTTAAGGGGGGAACCTCTTGACACTCGTAAGGCTAAATTATTCTGTTTAATTATTTTAGGGTTTATTATTGGTGGAGCTGCGGGTACTGTTAGTTATGCAGAATATCACTTTTATGCACTACTGTTACCGGTAACTGTATGTTTAATATGTGCGGTGGTTTACAGATTGTATTCTAGAAACCACAATTAACTGTGTTTTTAAATCCATGGTGCCATTAGGTTAAAATAGATGTACCAAGAGACTATCCTTTTCGATATTAATGAAACTGTTTTGAACTTAAGTTCATTACAGCCAAACTTTACGTCTGCTTTTGATGATGATAAAGCCTTATCGTTATGGTTTTCTGAGTTATTACATGCATCTACCGTATGTGTTGCTACTAACGTTAAAACCGATTTTTCTAGTTTGGCCAGCTCTACGTTAGATGTGGTAGCAGGGCGTTTGGGTGTGTCGTTAACTGCTGAGGTAAAGGCAAATTTACTTTCTGGCTTTGGCTGTTTACCGCCACATGAAGATATAAAGCCCGCACTTACAAATTTAAAACAAAAAGGATTTCAACTTGTAGCTTTTTCAAACTCCTCAAATGAACTTATTGTAACGCAAATCAAAAATGCTGGTTTATCTGATTTTTTTGATGACATTGTGTCTGTAGAGAGTACAGGTAGTTTCAAGCCAGATTTAAAAGTTTATCAATTCGTGGCAGAAAAATTACGGCAGAGAGTTGAAAACTTGAGGTTAGTCGCTAGTCATGACTGGGACATACATGGTGCGTTAACTGCTGGGTTAAACGGAGCATATCTAGACAGAAGTGGTGCACCATACAATGCTTTATTTCTTATGCCTGATATTTATGAGAAAAATATGATGGATATAGCAGAAGCCATTATCCAAAAACGCTAGTTTAAAATTAGGGTGTAACTATCAGTAATTATAGTTACACCTTATTACACTCGACATCCTTAAACTTGGTCCTTTAATTCCTCTACCCACAATGCTGTGGCACCGCATACTGCAACTGGCATCACCAAGAAGTTTACTATAGGGATCAAAGAACACACACTTACTGTAATTCCAAAGCTAAAGCTTTGTGATTTATTGTCACCTAGCACATGCTTCATTTTTGTAAAAGGAACTTTGTGATTATCAAATGGGTAGTCACAATATTGTACTGCCATCATCCAAGCACTAAACAAGAACCACAATATTTGTCCAAAAACCGGCAAAATGAAAAATAATAATAAAAAGCCAATTGCTCGTGGTAGGTAATAACTTAGCTTGGCTAACTCTCGCCCTAACGTACGAGGGATATCCTTAAATACATCCAGTAAACCTGAGTCATCCATTGCTTGCCCTGTTAGGTGCTGTTCTACTTTCTCTGCTAATAGGCCGTTAAAAGGCGCGGCTATCCAGTTCGCTAAAGTTCCAAAGATTAAAGAAAACACCAGTAATATACTAATAACGGCAATTGGCCAGATAATGTAACTTAAGCCTTGTTTTAACCAGCTTAACCAGTCCCAATCGGGGATGAGGTCAACCATCCAAACAATACTGGCGCTGATTTCGCCAAATAAATAATAAAATGCAACAGAAAATAAAATAAGATTAATTGCTAAGGGGAAAAACACAAATCGTTTTAATCCTTTGGTTGTAATTAGACTAAATCCCAAGAAAAAATAATGCATAGTAAACTTTAATAACCTTTTGTTTTGTTTGAATTAACTACAATATTAACCGGTACAAACGTCAATTTATTTATTTGAAGTATACGGAACTCGCGCAGATGATCAAAACGTCAATTGTTACACTTGATGACTTTTGGTACATTCACTTACTAATCAATAATAATTATAATATTTTTAGGGAAATTACGACTTCGTGTCTTTCACTCTATGCGCCTGAAAAAAATAAAACTGGCCGGATTTAAATCTTTTGTAGATCCAACCACTATCCCATTTCCTGATGATATGACCGCTGTCGTAGGCCCTAACGGCTGTGGGAAATCCAACGTAATTGATGCTGTACGCTGGGTTTTAGGGGAAAGTTCCGCCAAAAATCTTCGTGGCGATGCCATGACAGATGTTATTTTTAATGGGTCAACCGCAAGAAAACCCGTATCTCAATGTAGTGTTGAGCTGGTGTTTGATAATTCCCTTGGACGAATACAAGGTGAATACGCTGGCTACAATGAGTTATCAGTGAAACGTATCGTCACCAAAGAAGCCAAGTCCAGTTATTTACTAAATAATGCAAAGTGTCGTCGTAGAGATGTAACTGACCTATTTTTAGGGACAGGTTTAGGCCCCCGAAGTTACGCGATTATCGAGCAAGGCATGATTTCTCGATTAATAGAGTCGAAACCTCAAGAATTGAGGGTGTTTATAGAAGAAGCGGCTGGCGTGTCAAAATATAAAGAGCGTCGCCGAGAAACAGAAACCCGTATTCGTCATACTAAAGAAAATCTTGAAAGGTTAGAAGATGTTCGAGGTGAATTAGGACAACAGCTTGAAAAACTACAACGTCAAGCGTCTGCAGCTAAGCGCTACAAAGAATTAAAACAGAGCGAAAGACAATATAAAGCTGAGTTAGCTGCTTTACGTTGGTTAAAACACAGTAAAAAGGTTGAAGTTTTAGAATCGGATATTGCACAAAAAAATGCTGATGTTGAGGCTTATGTTGCTACTCAGCGTAATGAAGAAAAAGACATTACGCTTTATAAAGAACAACAGCATGATGTTAAACAACAGTTGTCAGATATGCAGCAACAGTTGTTTAAGGTGAGTACAGACATCACACGTATAGAGCAAATTCAAATTCATACTAAGCAAAGGCAACAGCATATTGAGCAGGAGTCACAATCTCTGCGGGATGCTATAACCGACAATAAAATAAGTCAGCAACAGCACCTAGACACCATTAAAGGCTTAGAGCAGCAGCTAGAGTTAGCAGGTCCAGAAAAAGAGTTGCTTGATGAGGAGGTTGAACAGGCTCAATTTAGGTTACTAGAGTCAGAGGAACAGTTCAGTCAAGGGCAACATCAATGGCGAACTCAGGAGCAAGAGTTTAATCAACGTAAACAACAAGCCCAAATTTGTCATGGTAAAATCCAATCGCTAATGTCCATGCAAATGCGCACTCAACAGCGCATTGGAGAGCTAAAAGATGAATTATCAGCCGAGTCGGACCAAGAATTGGATGTAAAGATAGAAGCCCACCAAGAACAAATATTAATCCAAGAGCAAACGTTAGATGAGCTTGCAGAGTTAGCCCACCAAAGGGAACAAGCGGAAAGCGAAAAACGTAATCAGCAGCAGAAAGCCAGTCAGCTACAGCTAACAATTCAAGGGTCTTTGCAAAGCCTCAATGCCCAAATAGATGCGTTAACAGCGTTACAACAAACTAGTGACCAGAGAGATAATGGTTTCGAAACATTGGATCAGCAGAACATAGAATATAAAAAGTGGTGGCAAACTTTAGACATTACGCCTGGCTGGGAACAAGCATTTGAAACTGTCACCCAGCAATGGCAACTGGCTTTTGAACTCAAAGACAATGTAACACTAGAAACCCTATTAGATTGTGCAGATGGCTCTTGGTTATTTTCGGGAGATTATGTCAGTGACATTGCCTCAGAGTCTATTGCGTCAAAATTAAATATGACTAAGGTGCCTCTGTGGTTAACTCATATTATGTTTACCGAAAATCAACAGCAAGCCCAAGCATTGTTACCTCAACTAAAACCATATCAAAGCGTGGTAACAAAAGATGGCATTTGGTTAGGCCAAGGTTGGATTGTTTCTGGTAATACAAGTCAAGACTCTGGTTTGCTAGCTCGTGAGAACCAAATTAAAGAGCTGAGACAACAACAGAACCAGATTGCTGAAGAATTGAGTCAGGCTGAATCAGCAGCCAAAAGTACTGAACAAGCATTGCTTGATTGTATACAAGACTCTAAGGGCGCGCAGCAACAATGGGATCAACATAAGCAAGGGTTACAAACAAGTCGGAACCAACTCCAATTATTTACTGGACAAAAGCAACAAACCTTAAGTCGACACAGTCGATTAAATGAGGAATTATGCCGGCAGCAAGAAACCTTCGAAGATGAACGTCAGCAATTGGATGAATTAGCGTTGCAAGCCGAAGAGTTAGAGCAAGCTGTTGAGGCATTAGAAGAGCAACAGATAGCATCAGAGCAAGGTCGAGAGCAATTTCAGAAAAATATAACCGATAGTCGCACCCGCCTAGAAAGCGGCAAAACTAAACTGCATCAATTGGCACTTCATTTACAAGGGCTCAAAAATCAATACGATGGACTTATATCGGGTCAACAAAGAGAAGACAAATTACTCAATACCATGGAACAAAAGTTAGCTCTTTTACAAGTAGAACTATCTGAAATTTCTATGCCTCTCGAGGAACAGGTTGAAAACCTACAATTGTATTTAGAACAAAAGGCTACCCTTGAAATCGAACAGAACGACTTATCAGAAAAATTGTCTGAGATAGAAGAAAAGCTACGTGAAGCAGAAAAAGGTCAACAAGGGGTAACTGATAAAATTCAATCTATGTTAACTGAATTACAGAGCGTTAAGCTAGAGTGTGAAGGTTTTCGAGTAAGAGCGAATGCAGTTCTAGAGCAATTAGAAGAAATGCAGCAGCCCTTAAAAACGGTGTTAGATGATTTAAGTGCAGATGCAGAAGAAAACGAATGGCAAAGGTTACTTGATAAAACAACGGCTTCTGTAAGTCGACTGGGCGCGGTAAACTTAGCTGCTGTTGAAGAGTATGAAGTGCAAGCTGAGCGTAAAAAGCATTTAGATGATCAAAATGATGATTTAGTGTCTGCCATGGATATTTTAGAGCAAGCCATTCGTAAAATTGATAAAGAGACCCGAACCCGGTTTAAAGAGACTTTTGATACCGTTAACGAAGATTTAAAAATGTTGTTTCCTAAGGTATTTGGTGGGGGTTCAGCATATTTAGAGTTAACAGGTGATGATTTGTTGGAAACTGGTGTGAGTATTATGGCTAGACCGCCAGGAAAGAAAAACAGCACGATTCACCTTCTTTCTGGTGGTGAAAAAGCGCTGACCGCTTTATCATTAGTGTTTGCGATATTTAGATTAAATCCAGCGCCATTTTGTTTGTTAGATGAAGTTGACGCGCCATTAGATGATGCCAACGTAGGGCGGTTTTGTAAGTTGGTATCTGAAATGTCAAAAAGTGTGCAGTTTATTTACATTACTCATAATAAAATTGCCATGGAAATGGCCACCCATTTAACAGGGGTCACAATGGCTGAGCCGGGTGTATCGAGAATGGTCGCTGTTGATGTTGAAGAAGCTGTTGCCATTGCAAATGCTTAATTAATGTTTGTCTTAAAAATTATAATAAATTGAAAGTACGAGTGAATTAAATGGAAGATGTGTTACGTTGGTCATTAGTGGTTGTCGGAAGTTGTGCCATCATTGGTGTGGCCTTGCATGGTATATGGGTGTCACGTAAAAATAGTGAGCAAACGCCCCAAAAAACTAGAACTAGACCAGAGTTACAAACAGAAGATCAATACCCAGTTAATGATGTCGCTGAAAAAGACGCAGATGTTTCCATAAACTTTGACAATGATTTTAAAGAGCCCTCTGTTGAGCTTGAGGTTACTAGTACATCTGTAAATTCTTCTAAATTCGATGATTTAGGACTAAGTAGTGTTCGAGTGGTGTCGGGTAGTACTTCAGCAGAGCCCAATGAGGCAACTGAAATTAAACACCAGAGCTCCCCAACTATCGCCAATACTGAAGTTGAATATCAACAAGAGTCTAAAACAGAACAGCAATCTAACGAATCTCCAAGTAAAATTTATGCTTCGGTTGTAACACAACCTAAGCCTGAGTATATAAAACAAAGCGACGTTTCTAAGTCTAAAAATAGTGACCTATCACAGCAGCATAAAGTAGTGTCTTCTAGCACGACTGGAAACCCAAAACCATCAATGAGCACTGGCACAAGCCAAAGTAGTACTAATTCGATTTCTGATGGATATCAAGCGCCAGAGCCCCCCCCATTTTTACTTAAAAAAGATACCTCCCCCGAGACTGAAATTACAAAAGACATTCCAAAAGCCGATGACGAGCCACTAGTTAAAGATATTAAATCCGTTGGCTCAGAAAAAAGTGTCACTGAAAAGCCTAGCCTTAGTGAACAAGCACGCAATTTGGTAAAACGTAAAAAGTCTGAAAATACGCGAAAACGTCGAGAGCCCAAAATGGCTGAAGATCAAATGAAAATTGATTTTGATGAAGAAGACACCAAAGACGTTACTCAGCCACAGGCAATAGAACCAGAGAAAAAATCAGAAACAAAACAAGCCAAGGTAGAGCAGCAAGAAGTATTAGTGCTTAATGTTAAAACTCCAGACGGAGAGCCAATTTCAGGAGCAGCATTACTGCCTATGTTGCTTACCTTAGGGTTTAAATTTGGGGATCAAGATATCTTTCACCGCCATGTTAATTCTAATGGTAAGGGGCCTGTCTTATTTAGTTTGGCGAATATGTTCAAGCCAGGTGTATTCGATATTGATAATCTAGAAAATTTTAGTACCCAAGGTGTGTCATTATTTATGATTTTACCGATTGACGGTGAACCTCATCAGGTTTTTAATATGATGCATAATGCAGCTCGTAAAATTTCTGAAGAATTGTCAGCGCAAATTTATGATGCCAAACGCAGTTTATTAACCAAACAAAGCCTGCAACAATACGTTGAAAAAATTCGTGAATTCGAACGCCAACGTATGCTAAAAAACGGATAATACTCAACTATTCTCCCCTCACGTTTGTGAGGGGACTGCTTAATCTCTTTTCTATGGAATGCTTCTTATGGCAGTCTCGCAAGACACAATATTAAAACTCGCCGCTATCAAAGCCACTATTACAGAATATAACTACCAATATTACGTACTAGATAACCCAAGCGTGCCTGATGCCGAATACGACAGGCAAATGCAGGCTTTAAAGGCGATTGAAACCCAATACCCTGAATTACTTACTTCAGACTCACCTAGTCAAAAGGTGGGAGACATGCCATTACCAGAGTTTCAACAGGTAGAACACGAAGTCCCTATGCTGTCTTTAGATAATGCTTTCGATGAAGCAACCTTTCTTGCTTTTGAAAAGCGTATGCAAGACCGATTAAAAAGCAGTGAGCAGATTACTTATAGTTGTGAGCCTAAGCTTGACGGCTTGGCGGTAAGCTTACTGTATGAAAACGGAAGATTGGTGCGCGGCGCGACTCGAGGCGATGGTAAGGTTGGAGAAAATATTACAGCAAACGTCCGTACAATTCGTAATATCCCCTTAATGCTCAGAGGAGATGATTACCCTGAACGGCTTGAAGTGCGTGGTGAAGTAGTTATGAGCCGTGATGGCTTTATAAAACTAAATGAAAACCAACTAGCTGAAGGCAAAAAAGTGTTTGCTAATCCCAGAAACGCAGCTGCCGGCAGTTTACGACAACTGGATTCGCGAATAACAGCCAAACGACCTTTGCTATTTTTTACCTACTCTCTTGGGTTGGTCGAAGGGGAACAAAAACCCTTAGCCCAAACCCACTCAGCCCGTTTACAACAGTTAAGTGAATGGGGATTCCCTCTTAGCAAAGAACTACAAGTAGCCCAAGATTCAAGTGAATGTTTAGCGTATTACCAAGCGATTGGTGCAAAACGAGATGCACTTAATTACGACATCGATGGGGTCGTATTTAAAACTGACAAGATAGCGTTACAGCAAGAACTTGGATTTGTTGCTAGAGCGCCGCGCTGGGCTATCGCCCATAAATTCCCTGCTCAAGAAGAAATGACAGTGGTGCAAGATGTAGAGTTTCAAGTTGGCAGAACAGGGGCGATTACTCCCGTTGCAAGGCTAGAGCCTGTATTTGTGGGTGGTGTGACCGTATCTAATGCAACGTTGCACAATCAAGATGAAATTCAACGTTTAGGTTTAAAAATAGGCGACACGGTGATTGTCAGGCGGGCAGGGGACGTTATCCCGCAAGTTGTCTCGGTTATTTTAGAAAAGCGCCCAGTAGATGCAAAAGAGATAGTGTTTCCAAAAACCTGTCCAATTTGTGATTCAAACATAGAAAAGCTTGAAGATGAAGCCGTTGCAAGATGTACTGGCGGGCTGTATTGCGGTGCGCAGCTTAAAGAATCTATGAAGCATTTCGCGTCTCGTAAAGGTTTTGATATCGACGGTTTGGGTGACAAAATTATCGAACAGCTAGTTGATTTAAAATTAGTCAAAGCCCCTGCAGACTTCTTTAATTTGGAATTGGTTCAGATATCAAATTTGGAACGTATGGGTGAAAAGTCAGCTGCTAACCTAATCCAGTCTTTAGAAAAGAGCAAACAAACGACTTTAGCTAAGTTCCTGTATTCTCTAGGTATTCGAGAAGTGGGTGAAGCTACTGCTGCTAATTTAGCCGCCCATTATTGTGAGTTAGATGCCATTAAAACGGCAACGGTAGAGAGTTTGCAAGAAGTAAGCGATGTGGGTGTGATTGTTGCGCAGCACTTAGTTAACTTTTTTGCTGAAGAGCATAATGTTCATGTCATAAACGATTTAATTGCGGCAGGTATACATTGGCCAAAAATAGAAAAAATTGAGCTCGACTCTTTACCACTTGCAGGTCAAACCTATGTGTTAACAGGAACCTTATCGCAAATGGATAGAAATACTGCAAAAGCCAAGTTACAAGGTTTAGGTGCGAAAGTAGCGGGTAGTGTATCTGCTAAAACAACTTGCTTAGTGGCTGGTGAAAAGTCGGGATCTAAGTTAACGAAAGCCGAAGCCATAGGCGTGAAGGTGCTAAACGAACAAGGCATGTTAGATTTATTTACCGAGCTTGAAGCCTAAATTAATCTTGCTCATGGTTGTAGTGATAACGTTATACTCTTAGTAAGCGAGTGTAAAACAAGGAAATGGTTAAATGATTGATGATAACGCTGCTGATACCCGGCAGCTATTTACTGAGCTTATTGAATCTAAAGAGTTGGCAATAAAGGATGTTCCAGAGGCCATTGCTATAACCAAAATATCGCCCTCGGCCGTTCAATGGCAAAACTTCATCAATATCCTTTTACTTTGGTTTGGAAGCCTCTCCTTGGCATTTGGCGTGATATTTTTTGTTGCAGCAAATTGGCAAGAAGTAGGGCGTATGGGGAAGTTTGCCATAGTGGAAGGCGCTCTCTTAAGCGCGATGATCTTACACCTAAAATTTCGCCATAAAGAGGTTATCAGACAAGTCATTTTATTGGTCGCTATCTTATTGGTTGGGGCGTTAATGGCACTGTTTGGGCAAACTTACCAAACTGGCGCCGATCCATGGCAATTATTTTTTAACTGGGCATTGTTAACCACACCTTGGGTGTTAATTAGTCGGTTCAGTGTTATCTGGTTAATTTGGTTGGGTCTACTTAACCTTTCGATTAGTCTTTATTATCAAACCTTTGGTGGTTACCTCAATATTGCGTGGGTTGCTTTTGCTTTCAATACGGCTGCGCTTGTTATTTGGCAAGTTAGTGTGAGTAAATTTAGCTGGTTAAATAAGACTTGGGCTATTAACTTTCTGGGTTTTACCACTTGTGCATTAGCCCTAAATCTCTTTGTTCGTGGCCTTTTTAACGATGAGCCTGCTGGGCTAATAATTTGGGGAATATGGACGGGGGTTACTTTTTATGTATATCGCTACCGAATATTAAACCTATTTATGTTGGCAGGCTGGGCTGTGTCTATGTTAGTAGCAGCGAATACATTACTGATAAAGATACTCCCAAACTTTTTTGAGGCCGCATCCTTTATGCTTTTAACGATAGTAACGATTGGTTTAGGCACCTATTTAAGTGTTTGGTTAAAATCCCTGGTTAAGTTGGGGCGCACATGAAACCTGAACATGAAATATTAGCATCTCTTCAAAAAAATCAGTTAATTAATCATGAGGTTAGTAGGACAACCAATGAAGT
The DNA here is from genome assembly GCF_039942875.1 of Paraglaciecola sp. Lineage (GTDB taxonomy): Bacteria > Pseudomonadota > Gammaproteobacteria > Enterobacterales > Alteromonadaceae > Paraglaciecola. The sequence continues at coordinate 210,660 of NZ_JBDVBQ010000044.1, read as the reverse complement.
TGACTCTCCTTGGTATATAAAGATATTGATGGGGGTCAGTGGGTGGTTTGCCGCTTTATTTATTCTTGGTTTTTTCGGTGTTGCTATAGCTAGTTTATTTGAAAATACCATTGCATTGATCATTGTCGGTTTGGCCATGATTGCAGGTAGTTATAGTTTACTATCATCAAAAAAATCAGAGTTCTTTGAACATCTTTGTCTCGCGTTTAGTTTTGCAGGACAGGCACTTATAGTCTTTGCATTATTTAACCAAGGCGATTTGAAGGATATTACTAATTGGATCATGTTGAGCTTAATGTGCGGTTCTTTAGCCATAGTTATGCCGAGCTACATCCATAGCTTAGTGTCTGCTTGCTTAGCTACCCTTTGCTTTTCATATTTAATGTATTTAGTGGGGCTACCCTCTTTTTTTAGTGGTGTGGCTTTGTTCCTAGTGGCTAGCATCTGGCTATATGAATTTACTTTTAGTTACCACGTCAAAAAATTACAGGCAATTGGGTACGGAATGGTTATAGGATTGATGCAATTTAAAACGTCAATTTTGTTTAGTCAAGGCGGTCAAACTTGGGCGCAAGACATGGTGCCATATGTAAACCAATGGCTCGACGAAGGGCTAAATATCTTAATATTGATATATATTGTCGTACAAATGCTAAGACATAAATCATTACTTATCGCACGAGCAAACTGCTTAATAGGCATGGCCGTGGTTATGTTATTTTGTATTGGTAGCTTTTTTGCAAACGGCATTATTGTTGGCCTTACTTTGGTGCTTTTAGGGTTTGCGAATCAGAACAAAACTCTATTAGTGTTAGGGGTTATTTGTACATTAATTAACTTGTCTTCTTATTACTATTTCCTAGATATCACCTTATTGAACAAGTCATTGATTTTAGTCACAATGGGCGCTTTAAGTTTGTTACTTATGGTTTTAAATAAGCGCTTACCAGCGGGTAAAGTGTTATGAAATACAACGTGGTAATGTGGCTTACTGGGGTCGTTATTTTAATACTTATAAACCTGTCTATTTGGCAAAAAGAAGCACACCTAGATGAGGGGGAAGTGATTTATCTTGAACTCGCTCCCGTTGACCCTCGCTCCTTAATGCAAGGAGACTATATGGCGCTAAGGTATAAGCTGAGTAACAGTGTGTATACTGCGTTAACTGGCGTTACCGACACTGATAATAATCAAGAGTGGCAAGATTGGAATAACCAAGGGTTTTCTGCTACCGATGGTTATCTTATTGCTGAAAAAGATCAAAATAACGTGATGAAGTTTGTGCGTCTAGATAACGCTGAAGCAATGACAGCCTCCCAGAGAAAGCTACAATTTAGATTTAGAGATAAGCGAGTTAAATTTGCCACCAATGCATTCTTTTTTAGTGAAGGGGATGGTGCATTATATGAAGACGCCCGATACGGCGTGTTTCGCTTGAATACTCAGGGGGAGGTTCTACTTACGGGCATGTTAGATGAGCAGTTTAATATGTTAGGTAATCAGTAGAATGTCAATAATCGAACTATAGAAAAGGAAAGTATATGTTTGGGATGAGTTCAATACTTGTGTTGCTAATTTGGTTAATACCTATCATTTTAGTCGCTAAATCAAATCGTACCCAAGGTAATGAAAAGGTAGCGTGGCTATTATTAATTGTATTTGTGTCTTGGATCGCATGGGTATTTTATTTGTTGTTAGCCCCTATTAAGCAAACTCCAACACATTAATAATATTCATTGTTAGTCGTTAATATTCACCTTCCTAGTCCTTTAAGAATAGCCAAGACTAGTGGCGTCTTATCAGCGTTTGGTAAGGCGTTAGTATTTTAGGAGGCAAAAAATGACATTGGGTAGAAAACTAAAAAGTTTACGAACAGAGCATGAATTAAGTCAGCCAGAATTGGCTGATAAAATTGGAATTGAGCAGTCATACTTATCTAAGTTAGAAAATGATAAGTCATTGCCTTCAAACGAAGTGCTTCGCAAGATTTTAGATGCTTTTCACTTATCTTTATCGACATTTTTAAAAGATTTTGAGCTGGGTAAAGAGCATGGCGTATTGAGGCAGATCCCAATTGTTGATGAGTATTTTTCTGAACAAGAAACTGTCAGGTTTGCGCAACAACGAGTGTATTTAATTACCTCAAGCTTGATAATCGTGCTGGCAGTTACCTTATTTTATATGGGCTATAGTAAGCAGGTGTTTTCAGAAACTCAATTTCAATATGAGTCGCAGGGCGTAATTTTTGAAGGTGAGCCTGATGTTATCTTTTCTAGGTGGATGGCTTTATTAAGTCCAGACGAATTGGCTGACCGTACTTTTATGGCAAATAAAAAACTTGAAATTGCCCTTAGAGTTGACGAACAGATGATTTCTTTATTTGAATATGCCGGGTAAAGTTTTAAACAGAAACAGCAAGGTGGGCACCGTCATTTTGTACTTAAAAGAGAAAAACAGATTAAGCGGCCTATAAATGCCTGGTTGCAGGTGTTGGGCGTATTTCTATTTAGTCTCGGTGTTATGGGGTTTGTGATTGAGAGGCGTTTTTTTAAGTAACTTGTTTAAGCATAATGTAAAAGGGGCGGGCAACGCCCCTAACTATTATTGAGAGCAGCTATTTTCGAGAAATAGTAATTTTAGCGACTGCGTCACGCCAATCATACTCTGATGCTAGAAGATCGCCTTCACCATGAATCCCTGCACTAATGTGTACAAACCCTTCATCAGAGGTACTCTCTTCTGAAAAACCTATACCACCACAAGCAGGGCCAGGAATGTTGTCACATAATTCATCGTTATCTTCGGTGCCGGCGTCATAAGCTTTTGCAAAATATACCTCAGTATCTGTACGTCTGGGTAAATACACTGAGTCTAATGCCATAAAAGTGTCATTTGTAGGAATTAACATGGCAGCCAAACTTAGCCTAGGAAATCCTCGAGATGTTGATAATTCAAGGGTGACTGATTCTCCTGGTCTCAATAGCCCATCTGATAATAGAGGAGCAGAGTTTTCAGTGTCATGAACTAGACTAGGTGTTGATAATAATACCTCTTCTAACGGTGCTGGGTTGCCTGACTCGGCTAAGGTTGCTAACTCTATGGACGCCGGGTTACCTAATTCAAAATAGCTAATATTGGTACTATGTGTCGCCGCTAAAATAGGCGTAAAAATTTGATTGCTAGTAATATTGGTTATGGTTACTTCGTAGGCTCTATCATTGGCAAAAGCGCTTCCCATCATTAATATAGCTGCTGAAGTACAAAGGATCTTTTTCATTTTATGTTTCTCCGTGATTGATATTTTTATTAAGTCATACTGCGACTTAATAAAAATAGAGAGTTGATATCACGGGGTACTCACATATTTATAACAATTCTATTAAACCCTTACATATATTGTGATTTTTATGTGATAACTTGGATTGGAACAGATGCAATATCAATAAAATGGATCAGAGACCAGCAATATATAACGCCATTACAGGTCTCAATTATAGGGCATTCAGTGTTGTTGGTGACTTTCATGGGCAACTTCATGTTTTAATGTCAGTGCGATTAACATAATGGCGCAAATACATCCACCGACTAAAAGCACAAAACCACCGTCCCATCCGAAGTGATCCACTGTATAACCTAACGCAATATTGGCCACTACCGCACCGCCTAAGTAACCAAATAAGCCTGTTAATCCTGCGGCTGTACCTGCTGCCTTTTTAGGGACTAACTCTAAAGCAAATAAACCAATTAACATCACAGGTCCGTAAATTAAGAAACCTATAGCCATTAACGCAGCGATATCGACGGTAGGGTTACCTGCAGGGTTAAACCAGTAAATTAGCACTGCAACTAATACTAACACCATGTAAAGAATGGCAGCGGGAGCTCTGCGGCCTTTGAACCAAGCGTCGCTGATATAACCACATAAAAGTGTGCCGGGAATACCTGCCCACTCATATAAAAAATAAGCCCAAGAACTTTTATTAAAAGAGAAATCTTTAACTTCATAAAGGTAAGTGGGAGCCCAATCTAAAACTCCATAGCGGATCAGATATACAAACGCGTTAGCTATGGCTATGAACCATAACAACTTGTTATTGAGTACATACGTCAGGAAGATTTCTTTCGCACTAAATTCAAGTTCGTGCTTTTGGTCATAGTCTTTTGGGTAGTCGTTGCGATGCTCTTCAATGGGGGGCAAGCCACAAGATTGTGGGGTATCTCGTAAAGTTAAAAAAATAAATATTGCAACAAAGGTAGCCGCAGCTGCCGGTACATAAAATATGCTATGCCATTCGTTGAACCATGCCATGCCAAATATGGCTAGCGGACCGATTAATCCACCGCCAATGTTATGAGCAATATTCCAAAAGGATACTGTTTTGCCTCTCTCGTTACCTGAAAACCAATGCACCATAGTGCGGCCGCAAGCAGGCCAGCCCATACCTTGGGCCCACCCATTAAGAAATAACAATATGAATATAGAGGAAACACTCGCTGTCGCCCAAGAAGTAAAACCAAATAAAAACATAACACAGGCTGATATTAATAAGCCTGTGGTAAGAAAGTACCTAGGGTTACTGCGGTCTGAAACACTGCCCATTAAGAACTTACTTAAACCGTAAGCAATGGATACCGCTGAGAGGGCTAAGCCCAATTCGCCTTTACTAAAGCCTTGTTCTTCGATTAGAAAAGGCATGGCGAGAGAGAAGTTTTTACGGACTAGATAATACCCTGCATATCCCACAAAGATGCCTATAAACACCTGCCAGCGCAGGTGTCTATATTCTTTATCAGTGTGTTCGTCAGAAACACGCCCAATGTGAGGAGCAGGTTTAAAGATACCAAACATAATAGGTTGACCTAATTGGTTTTCTTCAATTAGAACAAAATATTAACATTAGATATACGACTATTTTTATTTGTTAGCGAACCAACGGGCGATAACTTGCCTTTCTTCTTCTGTCATTCCTGTGCGGTTCATCAATGGCATGTCTTTAGTGATAACGGCTCGTTGATGAACAAGCGCTGCTTTAGATTCAATTTCCTGCCATGAGTCATATTTCACTCCCAGTGGTGCCACAACAAAAATATTATCAGTAGGATTTGCCGAATGGCAATTCGCACAATGAACCTGCATAACATCAAATACCGCTTGTTGGTCTGGATTAAGTGCAACAGGTTCAGCAAGGGTAGTTGTCTGTGCATCTATTAATTCGGCAGGCATAGGCGCTGGCATTGACACCCAGTAGGCGATGGCAAACATGCCTATTGCACCTGTAATTAAAATAGAAGGGCGGGAAATACCAATATGCTTCAAGTTAAAATAATGGCGTATCCAAGCTGACACAATACCTATAGCCATTAACACTAACCATGCTTGTTCGTGCTGGTAAGTCATAGCATAGTGATTGCTTATCATAATAAATAGCAGGGGCAGGGTAAGGTAGTTATTATGAACTGAGCGTAGTTTAGCTCCTAACCCCCAACTTGGGTCAATCTCTGTTTTATTGGTTACCGCATCTACCATTAGGCGCTGTGCTGGCATTATTTTAAAAAATACATTTCCGGCCATAATCGTACCGATTAACGCCCCAACATGGATAAACGCACCGCGGCCACTAAACCAATGTGTAGCAAGAAAACTGGCTGCAGCCAACAGAATTAAAAACATAATCCCGAATGCTTTGGGGTAACGGCCTAATGGGCTACGACATGCTGCTTCATAAATGAATAAGCCACCAAAAATAATGCCTAGACCACGGGCAATTGCTTCGCCAGGCGTTAAGTCCATCACAGAGGTATCAATCAGATAAATAGCTGCACCGTGATAGTAAATTAAACTTAAAAGTAAAAAGCCACTTATCCAAGTCGTGTAGGCCTCCCATTTAAACCAATGTAGCTTTTGTGGAATAACCTCTGGCCCATACTCATATTTAGCAACTTCATAAAAGCCACCGCCATGAACGGCCCATAAATCGCCTTTAATGCCTTTTTTCTTTTTCCAATCAGGAGGCGTGTCTAAGTTATTGTCGAGCCACACAAAATAAAACGAAGCACCTATCCATGCAACGCCAGCGATGACGTGAAACCAGCGAATAAATAGTGAAATCCAATCAAGCAACATTGTGTACTTCCTCTTGTGTTTGTTTTTTGGCTTGGTAAACCGGCTTACCGGCTACATAGGTTGCAGATATTGCCCTGTCATCAGCTAACATACTTAAAGCAAAAATTAAGTCTTGAGGTGTTCTGTGATTTTCAAAGCGAAGCGCGGTTAACTCATCAAACTCTGGGTCAAGTACAACGAAATCCGCATCTGAGCCTTGATTGAGGTTACCAATTTTATCATCTAGCCCAAGGGTTAGAGCGGCACCTTGAGTCATTAAATACAAACCCTGCATTGGGTCCATTTGATTACCTTTAAGCTGGCATATTTTGTATGCTTCGCTTAAGGTTTTAAGCATACTGAAGCTAGTGCCACCACCAACATCTGTGGCTAACATTACTGGTACATTTTCCTGTTGCGCCTTGGCAAGATCAAATAGCCCACTTCCTAAAAATAAATTTGAGGTGGGGCAAAATGCAATACTTGCCTGAGTTTCTCTTAGCCTTTGCCATTCGGATTGTTCTAAATGAATACCGTGTCCAAATACCGCACCTTTGCGAAGTAGATTGTAATGGTCGTATACGTCTAGATAATTCTTTCGCTCGGGAAACAACTCTTTAACCCAAGCTATCTCATTGTGATTTTCAGAAAGGTGAGTTTGAATATAAACATCGGGGAATTGCTGGGCAAGTTCCCCTAAAGCATGGAGTTGCTCTGGGGTACTAGTCGGTGCAAACCTTGGGGTAATGGCATATTTTAAACGGCCATTATTGTGCCATGTGTCTATTAAGTCAGCCGTGTCACGCTGCGCACTGGCAGCTGTATCTTGGAGCCATTCTGGACAATGCCTATCCATGCAAACTTTACCTGCAATTAGTAACATGTCGTTTTGTTGGGCTTCTTCAAATAAAGCGTCTGTGGCTTGTTTATGTACCGACGAATACACCATACCTGTAGTGGTACCATGGCGGTAAAGTTGTTTCAAAAAGACTTTAGCAATACGACTCGCGTACTCTTTATTTTCAAACTTACGTTCAACGGGAAATGTGTAGTCAGTTAACCAATCTAATAATTGCTCACCAAAGCTGGCAAGCAGTTCTGTTTGTGGAAAATGTAAATGACTATCTATAAAACCCGGTAATATCAGTTTTCCTGATAAGTCATGATGAGTTCCGTCAACATATTGATTTATATTGCTTTTATAGTCACCTATAAACTCAATTTTATCGTTACGCGTAACCAGCAATCCGTCCGCAATATAGATATAATCATCTTTTGGTGAATCTGAGCGCGCCGCAAAATGCAGTAAAGAAGCGCGATATGTGTTCATGCTCATATGTTTAAAGCCTCACTAGCTGCCACGATAACTACTAAAACCAAACGGCGAAATTAACAAGGGAACATGATAATGTCCGCCATTTTTTGTCAGTTCAAAATGGACATCTACAAAAGGATAAAATGCGTCTTTATGATGGGCTAAAAGATAGTCTTTTGTATAAAAGCGCAAGCAATACTCGCCTGCTTCAAACTCGAAACCCTGCCATTGATTACATCTACCATCGGCGTCTGTGATACCGGTAATAGTGGTGCCATCAAAAGTGGTTAATTCAAGCTGCATGTTAGCGGCGGGTTTTCCTAATGTGGTGTCTAATACATGGCTAGATAAACTAATGCTCATTATTTGGATATTCCTTGTTCTAAGCCTTTCGATATTCTTAAAAGGGTAATTTTAATTTGCTCTGCAGCGGCGAGGTTTACCTCTGTTGCTGTGTCATTTTGTAATCTAATTGTTAATGCATCGAGCATGGTTTGAGCGCTTAAACCACTTGCACAGATAATGAAAATAAACCCATTTTTTTCTAAATATGTTTTATTAGCACCAGCTAGTGACTCCAAAACCCGTTCGTCTGCTTCAGACGCACCTTGTTGTTCGTTACTGGCCATGGATTTTGTTGAGGCGTATTTAGCTCTAAGACTATTTACGTCACCAATCATAGGGTGTGCTTCAAAAGCTTGTAAAAAATCTGCGGTGTTACAATCTTGCCAGACTTTCTCCGAATAGCGTTTCACTGCATCAATGGAGCTAAAAGGACGGCCAGCGGCCATGGCTTTAAACCAAGATTCAGATGCACAACACTGGCTAAACCAATTTTCTGCTTCGGGCGTTGATAGGTTGTTTAATGCTGATAAAGATAAGGTCATTTAGGCACTCATTTTAGTGGTTCAGCTACTAAAGATTTAAATAGTAGTTTGTTGTCACGCCACGCTTGCTTATCGGCATCTACGCTCGGTGACTTTGTGTTTAATTTTTGGATGATTTGGGCTGCCATGGATACCGCTACCTCAATAGGTTGTTTACCTGGAATATCAAGTAATCCTACTGGGCTTATGAGCCGCTTAATATCTGCTGATGGCCAGTCTCTGTGAGTCAACCGGGTAACGAACCTTCGGGCTTTGGTTTCTGAGCCTATCATGCCCACAAATGAAATGCCTTGATTGCCAAGGGCGGCTTCAACTATGTCAAAATCTAATTGATGATTGTGAGTCATAATCATTACCCATGATGAGGCTGGCAAGGTGTTTAAGGTATCTTCTGGGTGTTCTGCATACTGCAATTTCACGTTTGAACTAAGGGCTTGATGATCAATCTCATCAAGCAATGTTTGGCGATTATCAATCCAGCGTATTTGCAATGGAAGCTGTGACAAAATCGGGACTAATGCTCTAGAAACGTGACCTGCACCATAAATTGCAATATGTTGGGTATGTTGCGTAAATACTTCAAACAAAACATTAGTGGCGCCACCACAACACTGCCCCAACTTGCTTGATAAAGGATAATGCTCAACTTTTTGTTTAGTTTGATCCTCTAGTAGCAATTGTCTTGCTTGCTTGGTTATCTCAAACTCTAAGTGTCCGCCGCCTATAGTGTCATAGGTGCAATCATCACATACCAGCATTTTAGTGCCACCATCTCTTGGAGTAGAGCCAGCTGTCGCTAATAACGTGACTAAGACATAGCTCTTGCCTTGTTGTTGACACTGATAAACAGCATCAAACCAGCTATTAGCTTTCATAGCTATTATCCTTCCAAGCTTGAGCTTGTTCTATGGCTTTATAGACTTTTTCTGGTGTGGCTGGCGTATCTAGTATTGGGTCAGTTCTGTAGTCAGTTATACTCGAAATGGCATCTTTTAATGCACACCATACCGAGTTTGCCAACATAAAAGGAGGCTCACCCACGGCTTTAGAGTGATAGATACTATCTTCATCATTTGCTCTAGGGTAGAGGTCTACGTTGAATATTTCGGGGGTGTCACCAATAGCGGGTATTTTATAGGTTGCCGGGTTATTACTAATTAATTTACCTGAGTCATCCCACAACAACTCTTCGCTGGTTAACCAGCCCATACCCTGAATAAAACCACCTTCAATTTGGCCAATGTCGATAGCAGGGTTAATACTTTTGCCTACATCGTGCAATATATCAACCCGATTTACCTTGTACTCACCAGTCAGTGTATCAATAGATACCTCTGAACAACTTGCGCCATAAGCAAAGTAGAAAAATGGACGACCTTTACCTGTTTCTCTATCGTAATGAATTTTTGGGGTTTTATAGAATCCAGATGCAGACAAAGAAATACGGTTCATATAAGCCTGTTGAACGAGTTCCACAAAGGTCATTTTATGTTCGTTTAGGGTAACGGCTTGCTCAGTAAATTCAACACGTTGCGGATCACCATCGACCTGCTCAGCAAAGAAGTCTGCCAACCTTTCTTTTATCGTGATACAAGCGTTCTGCGCCGCTTTACCATTTAAATCGGTGCCGCTTGATGCCGCTGTAGGCGAGGTGTTGGGCACTTTATCGGTACGGGTTGAAGTGACTTCAATATGAGATAAGGGTAACCCAAACTCATTTGCAACAATCTGCCCAATTTTAGTGTGTAAGCCTTGACCCATTTCGGTGCCACCATGACTTATTTGTATACTGCCATCAGTGTATATGTGTAATAGCGCGCCTGCTTGATTTAAGTGTTTTGCCGTAAAAGAGATACCAAATTTTATCGGCGTTAACGCTAAGCCCTTTTTAATGATTGGACTGGTGTCATTAAACTGCCTAATTTGGTCTCTTCTGGCCCAATAATCGCTAGATTTTTCTAAGCGTTGAATGAGATCTTCAAGTAGGTTGTGCTCAACCGGCATACCATATTGGGTAGTATTGCGGCTGTCTTTTTGATAAAGATTGAGTTTACGTACGGTTAACGGATCTTTACCCACCTTACGGGCAATTGCATCCATGATGGCTTCAGCCATAATCATACCCTGTGGACCGCCAAAGCCTCGGTAAGCAGTATGTGAGACCTGATTAGTACGACACCTATGACCTTCAATGTAACAATCTGCTAAATAATATCCGTTATCAGCATGGAACATAGCGCGGTCAACAATGGCGTCTGATAGATCAGGAGAGTGGCCACAGTTACCATTAATTTCTACATGGGTTGCTTGCAATAAACCTTGCTCATCCGCTCCAATACTAAAGCGGTTCTCAAATGGATGCCTTTTGCCTGTTGCAGCCATGTCTAGCATTCTTGGAAGGCGTATTTTTACTGCTACATTATTTCGCGTAGCAAGTAATGACGTCAAACACGCCCACTGTGCGGCTTGGGTTTCTTTTCCACCAAAGCCACCGCCCATGCGGCGCATATCCACTACGACTTTATGTAACTTAATATCTAACACTTCTGCGATAAGCTTTTGGACTTCGCTTGGATGTTGGCTAGAGGTATACACAGTCACTCTGTCTTCTTCTTCGGGGATAGCCATAGATATTTGGCCTTCAAGATACATATGTTCTTGGCCGCCTATAAATAATTCACCACTTATTTTTACAGGGCTGTTGTCATAGCTTTGTTGAAAGTCTCCATGACGCATAAAATGAGGCGGGCGAACATAATTACTTGCTTCTTTGGCTTGGGCTATTGATAAACATGCTTCGTCAGCAGTAATCTCTATTTTGGCTTTTAGTGCCGCTTTTCTAGCCAAAGTTGTGGATGTCGCAAGCACAGCAAAAATAGGTTGGCTGTGATAAAGAATTTTTGAATCAGCAAGTAGCGGATCACCAGAAAAAACCGGGCCTATATCTTTATGCCCAGGGATATCGTCAACGGTAATAACGTCAATCACTCCTTCACTGGCTTTAACCGCTTCTAAATCCATAGAGGTGATGACACCAGACGCTACTGGGCTAACCCCAACCGCTCCGTGATGAATGTTGGCTGCCTCAGGTATATCGTCAACATAGCGAGCTAGACCGCCCACTTGGCGCTGTGCACTTTCATGTTTATGTGATTTGCCTGCTACGCCTTGGGTTTGATTGTCGAAACCAGGCTGTGTAATGAGTTTACGCATGGCTAGTGACTCCCGTGCTATGGGGGACATGAACAACACGAGTTGCTATTGTGTTGGCTTGATGATTACTCTCAAGCCAAAAGCGTTTCCATAAATTTGCCAACATAGTCACTCTGTATTCTTTTGTTGCTCTAACATCATCCAAAGGAGTAAATGCTTTAGATAAAATATCTTTGCCGAGTTCGAAGGTGAGCGAACTTGACCAATCTTTACCTAAAAGGCTGGTGTTGAGTTCTTCTACTATTGCTGGAATAGCTGCAACGCCACCAAACCCAGCGCTTAGGCTAACTATTTGTTTGTCTTCGAGGGCAATATTAAATACTGCACATACCGCAGATATATCATCTTCGTAACGCTTTGATATTTTATACGCTCTAATGCTTTGATTGGATTCTAAATAAGGGATGAAAATAGCACTAACCCATTCCCCGGGTTGTAGTACTGTTTGTCGATACCCTAAAAAAAACTCATTTGCCGCAACTGTGCGTTGAACATGGCCATTATCAATATGTATCACTGCGTTCAGAGCTAATAAAACGGGTGGCATATCACCTATAGGAGACGCATTTGCTACATTGCCACCTAGTGTGGCTTGGTTACGGATTGGCGTCGCTGCAAAGCGCCAAAGTAACTCTGATAAATCAGGGAAATGCTTCAATAACTCAGGTTCAATTTCATTAAAGGGCAGGGCTGCTCCTATTAATAAACCTTGCTCTTGGGTATCAATAGTGGTTAATTCAGGTACTAAACTCAGTGATATTAATTTGTCAAAGGTGTGCAGTTGCTGGGTAACTTGCAAGGCTAAATCTGTACTGCCAGCAAACATCTTTGCTGTTGGGTAGCTTTGTATAGCTTGGCTCAGTGCTTCTCTCGACGTTGGGATAAGCAGGTTGTCTGTATCTACCGAAGTTTTGTCGATAGATTTTAGTGTTCTAATCGTTTGTGCTTCAGCTTGGCTAAATTTATCTTCAATTTTGTTGCCACATACATTGAGAGCAGCATCAATAATGGGACGATATCCAGTGCAACGACATAAATTACCTGATAAACCATTAATAACGGCTTCTCTGTCTATTTCTGAGGGTTGATGATAAAGCGCAAACATAGACATAATAAACCCAGGTGTACAAAAACCACACTGGGAGCCATGTTCTTCAACCATGCTTTGTTGTACAGGGTGTAAGGTGTCGCCGTCACTTAAATGCTCAACGGTGATTAATTGCTTGCCATGCAGCGCAGATAAAAACGTCACACAGCTATTGATAGCTTTGTATTGAAGTGAGTGATCTGTTGCCTTTGATATCTCAGCCACAACCACAGTGCACGCTCCGCAGTCACCCGATGCGCAGCCTTCTTTTGTGCCTGTTAACTTTTTATTTTCACGAAGATATTCTAGTAAGGTTAGGTCCGCCTTCTCTTCCTGAATATGGTTCATCTGACTATTTAACAAAAAGCTGACCATTTTTTTAGCTCCAGCGAATAATTTAATAAATGGGACATTATCCTTAAAGACTGGCGAATTACAATAAAAACCTGACTAGTTGGTCAGGTTTGATTCGCAAGGATACAACAGATAGTAAAACAATCTACAACTAGCAAATTGAAAAGCAATTTAAATGCCGTTTACTGGGTCATTAGTACGTTAGCTATAGTTTGCTAAAGATTATTCCCAAAAAAGTGTTAAAGTATTAACTTATAAGAACAAAAGTACTTTGGTTAATTAGATGATTATAGGAAATAAAAGCCGTTAATGACTACAAGTAGAAACGAAAAAGACGTCACTATTGGTGAATTGAATAGAAGCAAAATACTTCGGGCTGCCGAAGAAGAGTTTGCATCCCACGGATACAAAGGGGCAAGGGTACAGCAAATTGCTGATAGGGCAGGCTTACCTAAAACTAATGTTTTATATTACTTTAAAAGCAAAGAGAGTTTATATCTCGCTATTTTAGAAAATATAATGCGCTTATGGAACAGTCGGTTTGATGAAGCAACGGTTCATGATGATCCTGCCAGAGTATTAGCCCAATATATTACTGATAAAATGGAAATATCTCGGTCTCATGGCAATTCTTCAAAAATATTCGCACTGGAAATTATCAATGGTGCACCAAACTTGAACGACTTTTTTAAAGATCAGCACTCAAAATGGATGGCAGGTAGAGTAGCGGTAATTAATGAGTGGATAAAAGCAGGAAAATTAAAACAAACGAACCCCTATTATTTACTATACAACATTTGGGGGACGTCTCAGCATTACGCAGATTTTTCTACGCAAATTACGGAACTTCAAGGTAGCTCAATGGGTCAACAAGATTTTGAAAACGCGACGAAAAATCTTATACATTTGATTTTAACGGGCTGCGATTTAACTGTCCCAGCTGAATTTAGGTAATTTATGAAACACGCATACCCAAGGGATTTAATAGGGTACGGTCAAAATCCCCCCAATCCACATTGGCCAAATAATGCCAAGATAGCCGTACAATTTGTGCTGAATTATGAAGAAGGTGGAGAAAACAATATTCTTCATGGTGATGATCATTCTGAGATATTTTTATCAGAAATTGTCGGAGCTCAAGCATATAAAGATCGCCACTTAAGCATGGAGTCTATGTATGAATACGGCAGTAGAGCGGGATTTTGGCGTTTATATAACTTATTTGTAAAGTATGACCTACCCATTACTGTATTTGGTGTCACTATGGCGTTACAACGCAACCCAGAGGCGGTTGCTGCTATGCAAGATGCTAATTGGGAAATCGCTAGTCATGCCATGCGTTGGGTACATTTTCAGGATATGCCTGAAGAGCAAGAAAAGAAAATGATAGATGCGGCTATACAATTGCATCAGGCTATTACCGGTAGTAAACCCGTGGGGTGGTATACAGGGAGAACTAGTCCTAATACCTTAAAGTTGATTGCCAATAGAAATGATATTCTATATTGCGCTGATTCTTACGCAGATGACTTACCCTATTACGACCAGCAATACGCCAAACCTTTATTGATGGTACCCTATACTCTAGACACCAACGATATGCGATTTGCGACTCCACAAGGGTTCAACAGTGGTGAGCAATTCTATCAATATCTGAAAGATGCCTTTGATGTACTGTACGCTGAAGGTGAAACCGCCCCCAAAATGTTATCTATTGGTTTGCATTGCAGAATAATAGGGCGCCCAGCCAGAATGGCTGCTTTACAAAGATTTATAGAGTACGTTCAGAGCCATGATAGCGTTTGGTGCTGTACTCGTGAGCAAATCGCGAATCACTGGAAACAGAATTTCCCAGCTTAAGTTAAAACACAAAAGTACCCCATAAAAAAACCGACTAAATTGTGATTGAATGAGTCGGTTTTTGTTTATCTAATATGGATATTTTTTGTAATGACAGCGGTTATTCCATAACCCTACTTTAAGTCTAAAACATACCTTAATACAAAGACTGCCGCCATGGCGTATGTAATCAGGGTTACTTGTTTGTAACGCCCTGTACCCATCATGATCCCCACATAAGTGATAAAACCTAATGCTATACCTTCACTAATGCTAAACGTTAATGGCATGGCAAGTAATGCCACTGTTGCAGTGGCTAAGGCTGTTAAATCATCGAAATCAAGTTGTCTGAATGAATCCATCATTAAAATGCCCACCATTATCAAAGCGGGGGTAGTAGCCATCAAAGGAATGACTTTCATGACGGGTGTTAGAAATAAAGCTAATAAAAAACATAAGGCGACAAATATAGTGGTTAAGCCGGTTCTACCACCTGAAGAGACCCCAGCGGCCGATTCTACATAAGAGGTAACAGGAGAGGTACCCACGGCAGCCCCCATAACACTAGCAACAGCGTCAGCTGTCATGGCTTTACCTAGTTTCGGTAACTCACCTTGTTTATTGAGTAAGTTAGCGCGACGAGACACACCAATAAGCGTGCCGATAGTGTCGAACATGTTGACGAATAATAGTGCAAATATCAGATCCCATGTTTCAGCAAGATGCTCGATAGGGTACATGATATCCATTGCAAAAAATGTGTTAGAAATGTCATCAGGAAGGCCAATAAATTGATCGGTATGTTGAGTTAAGTAGCCATCACCAACAGGTATAAATGCGCCGATGATACTTAAGGTAATAACGGATATTAAAATCGCCCCCGTCACTTTTCTAATAACGAGTACTATTGTTAATATAATGCCGGCTAAGGCTAATAAAGTAGCTGGTTCAGATAGATCACCTATGGATACAAAGGTAGCAGGGTTATCAACAACAAGGCCTGCATTTTTTAATCCAATAAAGGCGATAAACATACCAATACCACATTGCACACCAATTTTTAGTGCTGCGGGTATCGCCTCTGCTATCTTGGTTCTTACCCCTGTAACAGATAACAGTAAAAACAATATGCCATTCCAAAAAACAATCCCTAAAGCGGCATCCCAAGGCACTTCTCTTGTTAAACAAATAGTAAATGCAAAGAATGCGTTTAACCCCATACCAGGTGCCATAGCGATAGGGTAATTGGTCATAAACGCCATAAGTAAACAACCTATACATGCAGCTAATGCCGTAACGGTTATTAAGCCTTCAATGGGCATTCCACTGGCCCCTAATATGCTAGGGTTGACAACTAAAACGTAAGACATCGCAGCAAAGGTTGTCAGGCCCGCAATAAACTCAGTTTTTAGATTGGTGCCTTTTTGTTTTAATTGGAAATAATGCTCGAGTAGTTTAGACATCTGATTTCACTCTTGTTATGGCTGATTTAATCATCATTTATTGAAAGCTAACGGAACACCCTGCAAAAAGCTGACCAATTAGTCTGGTAATGCTGGGCTTTATGCTGTAAATAATATCAAGGACTTACGACTAGGTCTGTAAACTTTTCAGAAATTAAAAACTCCTAAAGAGTTAGTAGTAGAAATATTGCGTTGTAAAAGAAAACTGTGCACCATTAATTAACGAAAAGAAATAATATGGTGCAAATTATCAAGTACAGCGTTAAACATATGCTGAGTGACTAGGTGAGTGATGAATAAAGAAGAATTAAAACAATGGGTGTCAACCCAGCCCAAAGTAGAATTACATTTGCATATAGAAGGCAGTCTTGAGCCAGAGTTGATGATGGAGTTAGCTGTGAAGCACGGTGTCAAACTACCATATCAATCTATCAATGAAGTAAAAGAAGCTTACAATTTTCAAGATTTACAAAGTTTCTTGGATTTATATTATCTTGGGGCGTCTGTATTGATTGATGAAGATGATTTTTATCAACTAATGTGGCGATATTTATGTCAATGCAAAGCAGACAATGTTGTTCATGCGGAAATTATGTTTGACCCTCAAACTCATACTGAAAGAGGAATAGATTTTTCTGTTTTCATGGCTGGTTTTAAACGAGCTATCAATCAAGCAAAACAAGAGTGGGGGCAATCTTGTTTGTTGATCATGTCTTTTCTACGGCATTTAAGCGAAGAAAGTGCTATTGAAACCCTAAATGCTGCCACACCTTACCTAAGTGATATTACAGCTGTAGGTTTAGATAGTGCGGAAATGGGCAATCCTCCTGAAAAGTTTTCGACAGTATTCGAGATGGCAAAAAAATTAGGATTAAAGCGTGTTGCACATGCCGGTGAAGAAGGACCTCCGGCGTATATTTGGGGAGCGCTTAAAACACTAGATGTTCATCGAATAGATCACGGTGTGCGTAGTATTGAAGATCCTGACTTAATCACGTTTTTAGTTAATTCGCAACACCCACTCACCGTTTGTCCATTGTCTAATACTAAGTTAAAAGTATTTGAACATATGCATCAACATAATATTTTAACGCTCTTAGATTTAGGCTTGTTGGTCACGGTTAACGCCGACGATCCTAGTTATTTTGGTGGCTATTTAAATGACAACTACCATGCGCTAATTGATCATTTACCTATAAACAAAGAACAGTTATTGGCATTACTTAAAAATGGTTTTAAAGCAAGCTTTCTACCTGAAGAAGATATCAAGAGTTGGATGCTTAAGTTAGATATAACCGAATAAGATTTTCTATGAGCTTAGAAAAACGGCTCTTAATGAGCCGTTTTTAGGTTGAGATTTTAGGAGTTGTAACTATCTTTCTTTGCCCGCCTTAGCGACAACTATTTGCAAAGCTTCTGATTTGCTGAAGCCAGCTTCAATTAGTGCTAAATAGTGTTTCCTTAATAACGTAGCTTGAGCATTAACCAATCGATCACTACTAAAAGCTTGAGTTTCATTTAGTAATTGTTCAGATAGCTGAGCAGTCATAAAGTTATCAGGACGTTTATGTTCTTGGGCCTCTGTAGCGCCAATATATAGTGTTATTAGTGCTGGTATAACAAGGGTTTTCTTAAACATGTTATTGGAACCTTATTTTGTATCAGTTAATAATTGATTCTAAAAACATACGTTAGTTCATCTTATCATCGGCTTAACATTTTTATTAGCTCTGCATGCTTTGGAAATTCGGCCAATAGCTTTTGTGTTTCTCCTAATTGCATATCTTCATATTCAAACCCAGGTGCAACCGCTTCACCAATTAGCCCATAGCCGTATTCTTCATCGGTAGGTATTTTAGACGCCTTCCATATACCGCCTTTCACCATCATTTGCATTTTATGACCTTTAGTTGGATCAGGTCCCATTATGACGGTTTCTAGAGTGCCATCGGGATGTAACAAATAATAGGTTATGGGATCACCTGCATGGAAGTAATGCATAATATCTGATTGATTCATATGAAAATGGCCGATAGGGGACTCTGCACTCAATAAATAAAAAATGCTGGTCATTAGAGTTCGTAACCCACTGTCAGTAGAAATCTTAGGCCTGTGGGAAGCCTTAAAGGTTTGCTTAAAATACCCGCCTTCAACATGTCCCTCTAATCCTAGGGCTTTTACTAATTGCTCAGTTGTTAGATGTGTAGACTCCAAAGTTATCGTCTCAGGCTGTGGCGGTAGATTTCTGGTTTCTACCTTTTGAGTAGGGACAGAGCCAGTATAGGGTAACGCAGACTTATATTGGTCCCAGTTGGCAACTATGGTATCGACGACTTTACTCCCTACTAGATAAGCTGACTCTAATGATGAACGCATGCCCGCAAAACCCGCTTCACCACTTTCATTTGTTAAGTTTTGTGAAGCACTAATTCCAGTGGGCGGCGTAGCGTAATTACTCGCGGTTCTTAGCACCAAAAAGCGTTGCTTATCAGCCTTGTTGGCCTTGTCTAGGTAAGTTATGGCTTGGTAACTTCCGGTGTCTTCCATCCCTGACGTAACAAAATTACCTTTACCTTGAGTCCAATAGTGAGTCCAATCGTTAGCCCACTGGTTAAGTTTGTCACCATGCCAAAAGGTGGACGCTGCCATTTGGTCACCCTTTAATACGAAAGGGGGCTTTTGGGCATTAGGATATTGGGTATATTGGCTTCTAAGCTCATGCATAGATGCATAATCGTTTAACGGTATATCCTTTGTTAATTCGTAGGCCCAATCAACAAGAAGCTCATCTAACTTATATACTTCGCCATTTTGAGATAGTGAGCCTTCTGGCGCCGTTGTTCCATTTGAGACAGGCTCGTTAGCAAACAAAGGAAAATAGCCACTGGCCCAGTTTTTTGGGATTTCTCTAGCGTCTATTTCATGGGCTAAGTCTCCATCTACAAGGTAGGTAGCCCAAACAGCTGAGCCTATTGAAGCGTCAGCTGGATCAACCCCAGCAATGCCCGCAACCAACCAATAGGCATGGGTAAGGTCAAATCTTGGATCTAAGCCCAATGCCATGATAGCTGCGGTGGCCCTAGCGGTCCCCATTCCCGTTACTATCCCCATCACCCCAGTTTTAGGATTGATACAAATCTCATGAAATGACGTGTCAAAGGGTAGGCAGGTGTTGAGTTCTTGTCCGGTTTTCCAAAGTTGAAACTCTCCTGGTTTATCACCCTGGTCTTCACCAATTTCAAACATATTTACGACAACGACTTTTATTTCTATCTTTGTGTTTATCTGTTCTGGTTTTTTACTACACCCCCAAAAAAATAGTAAGCAAAGGGGTATCAATAGTTTAGCGTTCATGACGCATCCTCAATGTAATGTTGTTTTATTAGAAGATATAAAAAAGGGTAAATATGCAGAACATATTTACCCTTAATACTAATGTAAAGCTAGGACTTAGAACTTATAAGTAAATTTCGCTTGATAGTGGCGAGGCAACTCAGGTAACACGATTTGCGCGCCGAATAAATCAGGGAAGTTTGCTCTGAAGTATCTTTCGTCTGTTAAGTTTTTAATGTTCAAACTAGCAGTCCAGTCATCGCCTTCATAGAACACGCCAGCATTAATTAGCGTGTATGAAGGAAGTGTCACGACTTGTGAGAAACTTGAGAAGGTCTCATCAGCTTTAACTACACTAGCGTTAGCAGCAAAACCGTTTTGGAAGTCATAGGTTGCGTTTAACGTGTAGATGTTTTCAGGAATTCCCGCTTTACGAGAAGCCTCTTTATCACCAACGAAACTAACACCAATAACGTTACCACCATAAACTAAAGATGGGTCTGTTAAAGATGTTAAATCTTCAGCACCGAAGAAACCAAACTGACTACCTTCTTCAAGTGCTGTAAGGTTATACACTTTAATATTGGTATAGCCTGCACCGATTACTAAGTTATCGTTGACAACCCAGCGTAATTCAAATTCTGTACCCTTGTTTTCTGTGGTAGAGTTGGTAACAATCGCCTGAGCACTAAAGTCAGAGCGCTCTTGCTCATAAACTGATAAAGCAAAGTAAAGACTGTCGTCTAAAAATGAACCTTTAATACCATATTCAATTAGTTCTGAGGTATCAAATGCGCCGTCTTCTAATTGACCTACACCAATTTCTGCACCTTGACCTGCAACCAAGGTTGCTTGTTCGGCTGCTGTAATATAAGGGATAAGACCAATTGGCGTTTTGTATGAAATACTAGTATTCCAAGATACTCCACTTTCAGTGCCGCTTGCTGATACAACTTCACCACCACCTAATAACAAATCACCACGGCTAGTAGTTTCAATATCGATTGTGTCATATCTAAGACCTAATACGATATTTAGACCGAAATCCCACGTAAGGTCTGTCATTGCTGCTATACCTAAATCAGTATAATTACCTTTGTCGTAGTTATCGTAGTTAGCGTTGATAGCAGTAGACAATTGTCTTTTATCAAGAGCTGTTGAAGGACCTGTTAAATCACGACGGTTGAAATATTCGTAAGTGAAATCATCACCGTGTAAAAATTGTGTATGACGTACTGAAGGTGAAACTTGAAGTTGAGCTAAAAATGAATCTGTTTCCCATTCGTTAGAAAATATAAGTTTATTTTCAATAACAGAACTATCATGGAACTGAGAGAAGCCATAGGCGTTTTCATTTAGGTTGTCATATGCTTCATAAAACAACTGGTTTTTAATTTCCCAGCCGTTTTCTGAGAAATAAGTGATGTCAAAGTACAGGGTTTCAACTTCATTTTGTAAAACGTCTTCAGGGGCAACCAATACTTGGTTTCCTTTCAATGTTGCTGTGCCAACATTTTCTAGTTGCATTAAGTCAGTTGCGTCACTATCAATAAAGTCAGAACCTGGAGCGTAAAAACCACCACGCAAGTATTCGCCATTATCATTAAATATGATTTCACCGCCTATATTTACTGCACCATACTCGTCATGTGAAATTAAGCCGTCACCGCTTGTATCAAGTGGTTTTGCAGTGCCAGTCACATAGGTGCCGTTATCAACTAAATCTTGAGTTAGACGGTTCCAACCCGCTACTTGGTTACCATCATAGTCGTGGTACATAGCACCGAATTCGACTAAAACGTTATCGGTGACATCAATATTAAAAGAGGCCTGTAAAACAGTTTGATCTGTATCTGTATTGTCGTAATAGCTTCCTGAGTTTTCTACTTCACCATAAAGATAAAAACCCATTTCCTTATCGCCAATCTTGCCAGGACCACCCACTTCAGCAGTCATAATACTCTTGTCCCAAGAGCCTAATGTGTAAGAAAACGCACCTTCATTTTTATCTAAATATTGACCGCCACTTGCACGGGCTGACTTAGGGTTAAAGTTAAGGTATCCCCCAATTTTAGCTGGGCCATAAATAGGAGATGCGGGACCACGCACAATATCGATACGGCTAGATGCGCCGATTGGAGTAGGGTAGTTACCTGGATTATCTAGGCGCTTTACCCCTCGGAAATAGGTTTCACCTGGAGTTCCACGTACGTCTAATGAGCCGGCAACACCGAAGAAAGATTGGGTAAAAGTACCCGGTGCAAAGGCAACTAATTCATCTATGTCACTTACACTAAAACGTTCCAATTGTTCTTGACTGATTGTAGAGGCAGAACGAGGCGTTTCAAGGATTGATTTACCAAAGCCAAATACGGCTTCTACATCTTGACCGGGAAGACTTCCCAACGACCCAGTTACCTGTATACGCTCTACTGATTCTTCTTCACTTTCTTGAGCTAACACTTGGCTAGGCAAAAATACTGCTAACCCAATTGCTACAGCAGTAGCAACAGAGCTTGATTTGAACGTTTTATTTTTCATTGTGGTTTTCCCAATTTTTATAATTTACTTCTGCGCACTAGATGTGACCAATCAAATGCTTTTTTATGTGTCTTTGATTGGATTGCACAATTAATGCCAACAACCTGTCCAGCTGGTCAGGTTGTAAAGGTTGATTGTAATTATATGATTTCAATTAATATTTTAAAACTTAAGTGTGATTTAAATGTCTAGCCATTGAATCATAACCTAAATTTAATGGAAATCCGCCCCTTATTGGGGCGCATTATATGAGCAGTGCACTTATATGGTAGGGTATGACATCTCGTGGTGCCTTAATTGATTGCACTATTTTGTAGTTTTCGGGCTAAATCTTGATGTTGAGACATTAATTTAGCGACTTCAATTGTGCGATGTTGTTCATCTTCAACAACCCACTTGCCGGCAATCATCAGTTTTTCGACTTTATAAGCCCCACAGGTCACAAGTGCGTCTAATGGGCTACCTACACCTGAAAACCGTAATTCATTTAGTGAAAACATAGCAATATCGGCTTGTTGACCCGGTTTAAATTCGCCTAAACTAGGACGTTGCAATACTGCAGCTGAGCCTTTAGTCGCAAAACTTAATACTTTTTCTGCAGTTATCACCTCAGCGCCATAGCGCAATCTTTGCTGCAATAATGATTGTCTAGCTTCTTGGATCATATTCGAGCAATCGTTTGAAGCAGAGCCATCCACTGCTAAGCCAATATTGCAACCTGCATTTTCAAGTTCAATGGTGGGGCAAATTCCAGAAGCGAGTAACATATTTGAGCTTGGGCAGTGAGCGATACCGACGTTTGCTTTACCTAATCGTTGTATTTCTTCGTTGGTAAAGTGTATGCCATGCGCTAACCAAGTGTGGCTATTTAACCAGTTGCATGACTCTAAATAATCTAATGGGCGCATACCATACTCCCTAAGACAAAAACTATTTTCATCTTCGGTTTCCGCTAAATGAGTATGTAATAACACCTTATTTTGACTAGCTAGTGTAGCCGTGTCCTTCATTAATTCAGTTGAAACCGAAAAAGGAGAACAAGGTGCTAATGCTATTTGTATAAAAGCATCATCGTCTCTATCGTGATACTGGTTTATCAACCTTTGGCTATCTTCGAGTATGGTATCTTCATTTTGAATAACGCTGTCTGGAGGGAGACCTCCGGCGCTTTCTCCAAGGCTCATAGAGCCTCGTGTCAATGTAGCCCTGCACCCTAGCGATTTGATAGCTTCTACTTGTATATCTATTGCGTTTTCTAAGCCTCTTGGAAACACATAATGGTGGTCTGCAATACATGTTGCGCCTGACAGCATAAGTTCTAAACCGGCTAGCCTTGTTGCGCTATAAATCATGTCTTCGTCTAAATGTGCCCATACTTTGTAAAGATACTTTAGCCATGGGAATAAAGGTTTATTGATTGCCCCGGGTACGCAACGCGTTAAGGTTTGATAAAAATGATGATGAGTATTTATCAGACCTGGAGTTAGAACTGAATTACTGCAATCAATATAATGATCAATTTTGCTGATTGGTGTATGTCCGCTAGGTACTAATTCTATTATTTTCGTACCTTGGATAACCAAACCGTTACCTGCATTAGACTCGTTGCCCGTGTATATTGCAGCGGGCGACTTTAGCCATAAGGTTTTGTTAGACATTTTTTACTCTTAAATTAGGATTTTTCTTCAACTGATTTTGTAGGATCAGGAATTAATACGCTCATAATTATCGCACAAAAACCTGCGGTGGTAACTGATGAAGAAACAATGTTCTTAACCAAAAGAGGCAATTGTATTAAAACATCTGGGACCATCATGACACCCAGCCCTAAGCCAATTGAGGTTGCGATGATAATACCTTTGCGACGGTCAATAGGTTCACTGGTGAGTATTTTTATTCCAGCGGTGGCTATGGTTGCAAACATAATCAGTGTCGCGCCTCCCACAACAGGTTTAGGCATTAGTTGAATGACTGCACCAATCATAGGAAACAAGCCTAAAATCACTAAAAAACCTGATATGTAAAAGCCTACGTGACGACTGGCTACACCTGTCATCTGAATAACCGCATTGTTTTGTCCAAAGGTAGTATTAGGAAAGCTGTTAAAAATCGCTGCGAGCATAGAGTTAATACCGTCAGCTAGGATCCCGCCTTTAATTCGTTTTATATAGAGTGGGCCGCTAATGGGTTGTTTACAAAATAAACTGTTTGCCGTTAAGTCACCAGAGGTTTCAATGGCACTTAACAAATACACTAAGGCTACCGGTATAAATATGTCCCACTGAAACGAAATGCCATATTTAAACGGTTCTGGAAAACTAAATATCGGAAAGTCCAGCATATCGTCAAAGGACAACACACCTTGCCACCACGCAATGACACATCCTACAAACATGCCGATAAAAATAGCTGACAAGCGCAGGACTGGGTGTTTAGAGAGATTTAAAATTACTACAATAACCATAACAGTAAACCCGAGACTGATATTTTCAACGGAGCCTAAGTCTTCTGCACCAAAGCCACCAGCCAAATCCGTCATACCGACTTTTATTAAAGTAATCCCGATTGTAGTAATGACGATACCAGTGGTTAATGGGGTTATTACAGCCTTGAGATGATCAATAAATCGGCTAAGGACAATTTCAATTAATGCCCCCCAAAAACAAATACCAAACATTACCGCTAAAATTTCATCATTACTTCCCCCTTGTCCTTTAACGGCAAAGCCTGCAATCAAAAGTGCACTGATAAATGTAAAGCTAGTGCCTTGTACTGCGATTAATCCACATCCAATGGGGCCAAAGGTTTTGGTTTGAATGAAGGTTGATATGCCTGACATCATTAATGCCATACTGATCAGATAGGGGATTTCTGCTGTCAGTCCTAATGCTGAGCCTATAATCAGTATTGGGGTAATAATTCCAATAAAAGAAGCCATGACATGTTGTAAGGCCGCATTGATACAATGTAATACTTTAGGTTTGTCGTGTAAGCCGTACATTATTTCATCATTGTTCTGCATAGAGATAAATTACCAATACTTGTTATATTTCAATATGAGAGTTTACTAGCAATATTGTGACCACTTGGTCAATTGCTACCTTATGAGCTAGATTACTGATAACATTGCTATTATTGAAATTTATTACTGGTGTACTGTGTAACCAGAGTGACTTAATTTTTAATGCTTGCTGCATAATGGTGCAGTTTAATGTTACTTAATAAACAATAGGGCTTAGGTTGATTTTACTGAGGATAAAAAATGATCAATAAAAATTTAGTATCAACTCAATGGCTAAACGAGCATCTTGATGATGAGGATTTAACTGTTTTGTATACGCAAATGGATAATCCGGTTACAGGTAAAAAAGACACCGCACCTGAGAGTTACATTCCAAACTCGATATTCTTTGATTTTGAAAATGTATTCTGCGATCAAGATTCACCGTGGCCCCATACTATGCCAAGTAAAAAACAGTTTTCTGAACACATCGCGAACTTAGGAGTAAGTACCGATAACTTGATTGTAGTGTATGACAATAAAGGCGTGTATAGCTCACCAAGAGTGTGGTGGATGTTAAAGTCTATGGGGTTTAAACGTGTATATGTAGTAGACGGAGGGTTACCAAAATGGCTAAAGGAAGGTCGGCAATGTGATAATAGTCTAACTGTAAAACCTCCCATAGAGCAAGTTAACGTAAACTTCAGCTCTGTATTTTTTACAACGGCTGAAAATATATTAGCGGAGCAAGGTACTGTAAACGTTTTAGATGCGAGAAGTGAAGGGCGTTTTTATGGTACGGCTCCTGAGCCTCGTGAAGGCTTGCGTTCGGGGCACGCACCTGGGGCGATTAACTTGCCATTTACGAAATTGATAAATGGCACACAGCTGAAATCCACGTCAGAGTTAACCTCTGTTTTTGAGTCGTTAAATGTCCATCCACATGAAAAACTTGTTTTTAGTTGTGGCTCTGGTGTGACGGCATGTATTTTAGCCTTAGCTGCCAGCCAATTGGGCTGCAAACATTTAGCGGTTTATGATGGCTCATGGTCCGAATGGGGGGCTAGATTAGATTTACCCGTAGAAATATAGACGAGACAAAACGTTATACCTCTAACCTTTAAAAAAAACAGGTTAGAGGCATTGACATTTATTTTAAACGATTTGAAATCCACAAAGATTGGTAAGGTGCCACTTCGTACTCTAAATCTTCTAAACTTATGGTTTGACCACTAATTAAATCAATCCAAGAGTCAGTTCCGATTAAGTTTAAGTCACTGAGTCTCATCATTTGTGGCTCATCAGATACATTAAACACACAAAAGATACTTTGGCTACGGCCTAAACTTTGTCGCCAAAACCCAAATAATTGCTCACCTAGTTGAAGAGTGAATTGCGTTGCATTTGGGTGAAAAGCTGGCTGCTCTTTACGAATATCTAATAACTCAGTAATGCGAGCATGTACTTTTGCATGTTGGCTATAGGGCGATGCTAATTCTTGCTGCAATTGCCCATATTGCCATTTATGACGATTGATAGAGCGATTATGACTGGTGTTTTTGACTCGCTCATAATCGTTTGTGGTGCCTAATAAGCTGTGAATATATAAGCCCGGTATACCTTCTAAGGCAAACATCACACTGTGAGCACAAACAAAACGTTCAAGGCCCCATTTATCAGTGCCTTTTGTGGTGCCTTGTAATGCATCATAAAGCGCGATATTTATCTCATAAGCTTTTTGTTCACCAGTTTCTGATTTTCTCCATGAAATTCGGCCACCAAAATTTTGCATGGTATTGACCAAAGCACCAAGCTCATCATCATCAAGCAAGCCTTCAGCTGGTCTTAACCCTATACCATCGTGGGATGCAATAAAGTTAAAGAAAAACGTACCGTTTTGTGCCGGAGGCATACTACATAGCCACGCTTTAAGGTGAGTACAAGAGCCTGTTACCAGAGAGTTCACGAGTAAAGGGGGTAAAGAGAAGTTATAGATACCGTGAGCTTCGTTTGCATTACCAAAATAAGTCAAATTTTGACGGTTAGGAATGTTGGTTTCGGTAATAATGACGGCATCACTTACCGCATGTTCTATTAGGGTTCGTAATAATCTTATTGCTTCGTGAGTCTGCTCTAAATTAATACAAGTCGTCCCTAGCTTTTTCCACAAAAAGGCTACGGCATCTAGACGAAATATACGAATTCCAGTATCTAAATATTGGCGAATAATAGAAACGAACGTGTCTAAAACCGCTGGGTTTCTAAAGTCAAAATCAACCTGATCGTGACTAAAGGTACACCAAACATATTTTTCACCATTTTGTGTCTCTGTGAGCCTGAGCAAATCAGAAGTACGTGGACGGGTGACTTCAGAAATATCATCTATAGGCAAAGCTGTGTAGAAAAAGTCACTACCAGGTCCTTCACCTTTAATAAAATTCTGGAACCATGCGCTTCTAGAAGAACAGTGGTTGATAACCACATCAGACATCATTCGATAGTCTTTTGTTATATCTTCAATGTCATCCCAGTTACCTAATGACTCATTTACACTTGAGTAATCAATAACTGAAAAACCGTCATCTGAGCTATAAGGAAAAAACGGTAGAATGTGAACACTATTAATTGAATCTCCACAGTATTGCTTTAAAAAACTGTGGAGTGTTTTAAGTGGTTTTTCACCTTCTTTTTCAATGCTATCACCATAGGTGATTAGCATGACGTCTTTTTGATCCCAATTGTTATGATGGCGCTTTGGTTCATCTGCTAACTTATCTTCAACAATTCCCATTGTTTTGATAAGGGTCCCAGCCAGCTCGTTGTGGGACACCTCCAAGTCAACGTCTTGGTATATTACATCTAAGTGATGTTCAACTCGTTCAGTTAGTTGCTCAAATACCGATAACATCTATTGCCCCCTATGTTTGGTTAAACTCTAAATAATCTTTTTCAACTGCGTCTTTTAACTCGTCTAAAACATCTGGCATAGCGCTCACTACACGGTTCCAACTTGGAATAAAAGGCGTTTCCATTGGGTTATCAAGGAAACTTTCTCCTGCTGTCATTATATTGCCAGCAAATAGTTCGACGGCTTTTTCTTCACTATGAATATCTAAATTAAGGCCGTTCATAATGGCATCATTGTGATAGGTTTCTACAAAGTCTAATGCAATACGATAATAGGTTGCTTTTAGTGTTCTGAAGGTTTCATTCGTAAAGGTTTCGCCTTGTGTGGCTAATTTTCTAAACAACGCCTTTGTAATATCAATAGACATTTTTGATAAACCACCATTTTCATTATCTGCTGATAAATCTTGGTGTTTATGATCATAGGTTTTAGCTATGTCAGCCTGACAAAGTCTGTTATGAGAATAATTACGTTGCATCTCAGATAAAACGCCTATTTCTAGCCCCCAATCACTTGGAATACGAATATCGTTTAGCACATCTCGTCTAAAAGAAAATTCTCCAGCAAGTGGATATCTAAAACTATCCATATATTCTAAATATTCATTGTGCCCAACTACTTTCTGCAATGCTCTAATAAGCGGTGTCACCAACAGTCTAGATACTCGGCCATTAATTTTTCCTTCAGCGACGCGGGCATAATAACCTTTACAGAACTCATAATTAAATTGAGGATTAGCCACAGGGTAAATCAATCTAGCGAGCAAGCCACGGTCGTAAGTGAGTATATCGCAATCATGAAGGGCTACCGATTCAGCTTTACCTGTAGCCAGTATGTATCCCATGCAATACCAAACATTTCGTCCTTTACCTAATTCTTTAGGAGCAAGGCCTAAAGATTCTAATTTTGCATCTAATGCTTTTAATCTAGGGCCATCATTCCATAATACTCTATGGTTTTGAGGGAGTTTTCCGAAGAATTTTAAAGCATGTTGATATTGCTCTAAATCCGCTCTATCCAAGCCAATGACTACTTGTGACAGATAAGGTACGTCACTTAGGTGGTTAATAATATTGGGTAAGGCTTCGCCTTCAAGTTCAGAAAATAAAGAAGGAAGTATCAACGCCATCGGGCGCTTTTTAGCGAATCCCATCAACTCTTTTTCAAGATCCTCTATAGGTCGCTCTGAAAGGTTATGTAGCGTAGTAACAATACCGTTTTGATAAAAATCAGCCATTATAGCTCCGTTGTCCGGTTATAAAAAAAATTAACAATTGAAAATAATTTGGTTAAGGCTGTCAGCCCATCCTTCTGGTCCGAATCGCTTAGTGGTATGAACATCATTTTCTTTTGTTAATGTCGGTGGTTCATTTACGGGTGATAAAATTCTAACAGCAATATCTGCCGCATTTAGCATGGCAACATCATTTTGGCCATCGCCTAAGGCGATACTTGTATAGGTATTATCAGAATGTGTAATTTCAAACAATTCTTTGAGCCAAAGCAATGCTTTACCTTTATCACATTGTCCTGATAGATGTAAAAATCTACCTCCTTGCAAAGGTTTAGCACCTAAACTTTCAAGGGCCTTTAAAAATTGTATTTTAGTGTCTTGATCACTTAACCACAGTATCGGCTCTCCGTATTCTCGGGCGCCTGCTTGTTCTGCTTGGGCGTCAGACAAGCCAGTAGCATCAACTATTTCTGAGGTCGACATATTTGCGAAATGGTTAAATTTACCTTCAAAGTCTGTTTTTAATTGACCAAGTAATGCTCGCCAATAAGATACGGGCTTTGAAAACTCCTTGATCCAGAAACCATTTTTTTCGACCGTATCTTTTGGCTGTTCAGTAAAAAAACCTATCGGGATAAAGATGGCGGCCCCGTTTTCTACGATAAAAGGCGTATCTAACCCTAAGTCATTGCGAATTTGTTTTAATTCAGCGTAGGTCTTACTGGTTGTAGGGATAACAGGGATATCATGTTCTGCTAACTTGGAAAGGGTTGGCACTGCAGCTGAAAAGCTATATGTGTGATGGTCAAGCAAGGTTCCGTCTAAATCGCTAAAAACTAAAATGCTGTTATTCATGAACATCCTTTTTGATATGCTCAACAATTTTTCGCTTCGAGTTAAGTTTGAATACATGGTCGCACGTAGCAGGTAAAGTATTCAACCCATGTTCTGTCAGCCTTTGATAATACTGTATAAAGTCTAAGATTTGTTGTTCATTCATTAAACCTGAATGATTACCCGAGCCAGATGCAGCGATTAACTTTTGCTCTTGCTCTAAGCGCCATGCGTACACGTCTTCAAAGGAAGGGGCACTTAACATGACCCACTTGTTCATGTAACTATAGAGTGTTGCATAATGAAGTGAAAGTTGTGTATTCGCATAAGTACGCCATATCGCTTCTTTATCTTGCTCTGACTCTAGTTTATTGACAGGTGTTTTGAGTTGCTCTGCAGTTTGGGCATGCACGCCCCAACACCAGCCTTCAAATATGACTACATCAATAGGCTCACTAATTGTTGTCCAATTAGCTGTTGGGTGGGGGTCATCAGTCGCTTTATTAAATCTAGGTACTGTGGCGGGTAGCTGCTGCCTTAGGGCATTTAATACTGTTTGGGCTTGTTCCATATTATGGGTGCCAGGAACACCTCGGGTTTGTAACAGAGGGTGGATATTAGCGGCTAAACTATGTCTTTTAGCATGACTGAAGTAAAAGTCATCTAGGGACATAACAACAACATTGAGTGAATGTGCTTCTGTTAGATATGCCTTAATAAACTCAGATAAGGTTGACTTACCAGAACCTTGACTGCCATTTATACCAACAAAATAGGTGTTTTGTGCACTTTTATGGTGCGAGCTGATTTCTTCTGCTAAAGGGATATAATATTGCGTTGCAATATCTTTAAAAGCGTCCGATAGCTTATGCTGTTTGATGAATTCACTGATCATTAATTTATTTGTCCTTCATAATTGCACTTTTAAAGTGCTGCTTTTAAGAACGATTTATTCTTGCTGGTAAATTTATCTTCAACTTGTGTGCCATGTTCAAAATGCCATATATTTTTCTGTAAACCTAGTGTTTTTATGACAGATATCACTATTTATGATACAAATGCTTTGAATCAAGTACCGTCAAGTTTACGGTATGTTTATAACTCCGAGCCTCTATACCTAAATCTTAGACAAGGTATTTTGGCCGCAAACTTTGAGTTTGCCAGGGTTGCAAGAGAAATTGAGCAGCCTCCCGTAAGAGTCGTTATTCTCTTCATTTTGGAAAGGTGTTAACAAATTATGTTAGAAGATAAATATGGGCGTCGCTTCCATTATTTGCGGCTGTCCATAACCGATGTATGTAACTTCAGTTGTGATTATTGTTTACCTGATGGGTATCAATGTGACAATGACCGAGATTTTTTGAAGGTACCTGAAATTAAAACCTTAGTTTCGGGCTTTGCAAAGCTTGGCACCAGTAAGGTCCGCATTACCGGTGGTGAGCCTGCTCTAAGAAAAGACTTATGCGATATTTTAAAGGTATGCGCGTCAACATCAGGCATTGATCACGTTGCCATGACAACCAATGGTTTTAAATTAGAATCTGATATTCAAGATTGGGTTGACTCGGGCCTCAACTCTTTGAATGTTAGTATCGATAGTTTAGACCCCAGAATGTTTGCCTCTATTACCGGCCATAATAAGTTAGAAAGTATTCTGCGAGGAATCGATAAAGCTTTAGCCTTGGGCATTCCTGTCAAAGTCAACGCGGTTTTGATGAAGCAATGTAATGAAAAAGAACTTGAGGCGTTTTTAGCTTGGTTAAAGACTACGCCTATTACGCTGCGTCTCATAGAGTTAATGCAAACTGGTGACAATATTGATTTCTTTAAACAGAATCATGTATCTGGGAGCGCTATCAAAGAGAAGCTACAGAGTAATGGCTGGAGTCAGCTTATTCGAGATAAATCATCAGGCCCAGCTCAAGAGTTTTATCATCCTGACTTCGAAGGACGAATGGGCTTAATTATGCCTTATAGTAAGGACTTTTGTTCGAGTTGTAATAGGTTGAGGATTTCATCTTTAGGCAAGTTACATTTGTGTTTATTTGCAGATCAAGGACTTGATATTAGGCCTACATTGCAAAATGAAAATGACCAGGCTTTACAACAACAATTACAGGCATTGTTAGGTGATAAAGAGGCCACCCATTGGTTACAAGATGGATTTACTGGAGCCACTAAACATCTCGCTATGATAGGTGGGTAATGTTAGCTGGACTGGTTTTAGCAGGTGGTCAATCCCAAAGAATGGGCACTGATAAAAGTTATCTAAGGTTACCTAATAGCCAATTATCTATGCTTGAGCATAGTAAACAGATGCTGTCACATTTATGTGAGCCAGTGCTAGTAAGTGGCGCGCAGCATGCTGATGGTATCTTGGATATTCACGCAAAGTTAGGGCCAATGTCTGGTATACACGCAGCAGTTAAGCATATCTCTTTGTACACCCCGGGTGTGACAGGCCTGCTTATTCTGCCCATCGATATGCCTAATATTTCTTTAATTGAGTTAAAGCAATTATTGCATCAAGGTTTAAAGGCAAAGCGGGTGACTAATTTTGAATCTTATAATTTCCCTTTGTACTTACCCATTGATACATCGCTCATGAATTACCTAGATGGTGTGTTTACTACAGTCGATACTCCACAGGAGCCTGCAGTTAAGCATAAACGCTATGCGTTAAAAAATTTAATAAACGATTTGCAAGGAATAGTAATTAAGCCTTCACATTGTCAACCTTTTGAAAACATTAATACTCCACAGCAATGGCGACAGCACTGTCATGTGAGTAGCGAGAACCATAAATGAAAACTAATCAATCTTCTCTTAAACAACCCTTAAATATCGCTGTGCTAACGGTATCTGATACGCGAACCGAAGCCAATGACACCTCAGGGCAGTATCTTGTGGACGCGGCTGAGGCTGTAGGACACAATGTTTTAGATAAAAAAATCGTAATAGATGACAAATTTCAGATTAGAGCATTAGTGTCCAATTGGATTGCCTCACAAGATGTTCAGGTTGTGTTGATAACAGGTGGAACGGGATTCACAGAAAGAGACACCACGCCAGAAGCAGTATTACCTTTATTTGATAAAGATGTTGAAGGATTTGGAGAGTTATTTAGGCATATATCTTATCTAGAAATAGGCACGTCTACTGTACAATCAAGAGCACTGGCAGGCATGGCAAATCGAACAGCCATATTTTGTATGCCGGGTTCAACAGGTGCATGCAAGACAGCTTGGACGGGCATATTACAGCAACAATTAGATAGCAACCATAGGCCATGTAATTTTGTGGTTCACTTAAAAAACATTGAAACCCAATGCGCTACTAGAGAGGTTTAATATGACAAATTTGCATTCTGATGTGTTGACTCATGTTGATGAGCACGGTCAAGCAAATATGGTTGACGTGTCAGATAAATCGGTCACTCAGCGTCAAGCCATAGCACAGGGCAGTATCCAGATGTCGAAAGTGGCATTTGATATGGTGGTTAACAATCAGCACGCTAAAGGTGACGTGTTATCTGTAGCAAGAATTGCTGGTATTCAAGCAGCCAAAAAGTGTGGCGATTTAATTCCATTATGCCATCCATTAATGCTTACCAAAATACAAGTGGACTTTATCCCTGAACCTAGTGAAAACACTATAAAAGTCGAGGCTTTATGTAAACTTGCCGGTAAGACTGGCGTTGAAATGGAAGCCCTAACCGCTGTGAGTGTGGCAACCCTGACGTTATTCGATATGTGTAAAGCCGTTGATCCCTTAATGACGATTAACAATATTAAGGTATTGCAAAAGCAAGGTGGCAAGAGCGGTGACTGGACAAGGCAAGACTAAAAGATGGTAACTATTTTATTTTTTGGACAATTAAAAGAACGGTTAGACACTTCTCGTTTGCCCCTTGAATTAGTTGATGGCTCAAAGTGTTTAGATTCAGTGGCAGAGTTGAGGATTTTTTTACAGACGAAAGGAGATGTTTGGAAAGAAAACCTAGCTTATGGCTCAGCGTTAGTGGCGGTAAATCAACAAATGGCGACGGAAGATACGCCAATCAAAGACTCGGATGAAATCGCATTTTTCCCACCGGTAACGGGGGGCTAATAATGGAAGCGGATACATTAACGTATATTCAGGTTCAAGAAGATGACTTTAGCTTAGCCGCTGAATACCAAGCATTAATAGATGGCAACAGTCGTGATGGAGCGGTAGTGACATTCTGTGGTTTAGTGCGAGATATGAATTTAGACAACTCAGTATCAAGTTTATTCCTTGAGCATTACCCAGGTATGACCGAGAAATCATTACTATCGATTATTGAACTTGCGAGAGACAAATGGCCTTTAGGCCGAATAAGAGTCGTTCATCGAGTAGGGCGGCTACAAATATCAGAACAAATTGTATTTGTTGGAGTGACCAGTCAACATAGACAAGTTGCATTTCAAGGTGCTGAATTTATTATGGACTTCCTTAAGACCCAAGCGCCATTTTGGAAAAAGGAAACCACTAAAGACGGTCAATATTGGGTTGACGCTAAACAAAGTGATAACCACAAAGCCAAGTTATGGGGTATTTAAACTTATTCACCTAGAGCTTAGACAACAAAAGGTGAATAAGTATGTGACCTATTAATACTTGTTTAAATCATTATTCCACGGTAATCATGGTTTTTATCGGGTAGGGGCTCACTCGATTAGAAGCGTTATCACGTATCCATATAGATATCTGATAGTTATCTGGGCTAACCAGATTCCCCCCATCTGCTGTTCCATCCCAGGTTAACGTTACGGTTTGTTCCCTTTCGTACAAAGTTCTATCTAGATCTTTCACTAAGCCGACCCCGTCACTTTGTAAAATATATACGGTAACTAATGAACTTGCTGAAACGTCTAGGCTGATTGTTAAAATACCGTCATCGTCAGGTGAAAAGGGGTCAGGTGTAATTGAAAAATTACTGAATTCGGGAGGAATTGTATCCACAAGAATCTCTGTTTCGGTCTCTATACTTTGAGAAAATGAATCACTGCCCACCAAAGAGATAATGTAAGTGTCATCTTCAACAGTCGCGCCATTATTGTTGGTTCCATCCCATATAACCTCTCCTAATGTCCCTGTCCCAGAGGTATCAAATATTAACTCACCTAGTTGATTAGCCACTGTGAAAGTCCAAGTAACTGATTTATTAAACTCAAAATCAAAATAGGCTTCCTCCTGACGTCCATCATTATTAGGAGATATTGTATTGGCTGCATTAAACGAAATTAATTCGGGAGTAGCATCTGCAGCAGTTGAATTAACTGAAAAAAATGCTTTCTCAACAACTGCATTAACACCTGTTTGAGTACGCCCACTCAAGGTTATTTGGTACGTTCCATCATCAACTAGGCCGCCTCTAGTCGTACGTCCATCCCATTCAGCATATATATTGTTTCCCAAGCCTTTTTTAATAAACGCCGGCCTAGTTTCACCCTCTTCAAAAATTTCAGCAATCCAAAGCATGTTTTCACTAGCAGTACCACTAAATGAAATCTGATCGTCTTCTAAGTCACCATTTGGACTTAAAACCTCAGCACTTAGTGAGATATCTGTGAAAGTAGGAATGCCATCTTTGCCCGTGGCAACAACCGCTTCGAATACACTATCGTATCTATTATCATCAGAAGCGACATGGACATAACCATCTAAATCAGCTGCCACTTGCGCTTTTAATGAGCCTAATTCACTGGGTGTAATGTTTAAGGGGGGCGAGAAAGTTTGGCCAGCATCGTTTGAGTAACTATACATGGTTTCGTAATTACCCGGTGTAGTGTCATTCCACACTATATGAACAGTACCTAACGTATCAACAAACACATTTGGGAAAACTGAAACACCTTCATTATTTGAAATGTTTTTAGGTTCACTAAAGTTCAGGCCTTGATCAGTAGACACTGTGAAATATAAATCTGTTTCTTCACCTTCAGTGGGGGTGTTGCTCCAAACCACATAAACATTGCCGCTGTCACTTACATCTATTGAAGGAGCGCTAATTTTAATGCCATTGGAAATTTGAACTTGGTCCAAAAACGAATTCGCCCCGTCCCTAGAGTGAGTGTAAAAAACATGCCTTTCACCATCATCATTTGGCGCGGCCAGATAAACTAAGTGTATATAGTCATCGCTATCAACCGCTACGCCAGGGGAGCCTCCGTTGCCAAGGTTTTTTACGCTGTTTACATTGGCGCCATTATTTACAGCTGCGAAGCTAATTGACGCATCTTCAATCCAAGTTAAATAGAGCCTTTCTCTGGAATCTGTTGCTAATTTTACCGAACTAGAGTTTACGTCCGAATTAGTAATATTAAGAGCCGAAGAAAAGCTCGTACCATCATCTGTACTAAAACTGATAAAAATATCTGACTTGCCAGAAGTATTATCTGCCCAACTGAGATAAATATTGTCAGAATCTGAAATGGCCATATCGGCAAAACTAGAATTTCCCTCATTTTCACTTATATTCAATTTACCATCATAGGTCTCACCATGATCACTAGACTTTATAAAGTAAATATCTTGATTACCTAGGTCATTGTCGTGCCAGGCAACATACACATTACCAGAGCTATCTACATCTATTGTGGGAGCAAATGAATGTCCAGAAGTGTATGAAAGATTAACGGGCTCATAGAATGCTATTTCTGCGGTTGCAGAAACAGTGCAGAATGTTAGTGAAGTAATATAAGGCACTAGACTTTTATAAAATTTACGGCTGGGCATATCGATCATCCTTAATAGTGAATACATAAGTGCAAATGACTTAATTCAAAAAAACGCAATATCAGTGCCAAAGTTCTTTTGTAAATTAATCTTGTAATAAAGACACTATTGCGACAAAAATAACAATCTAACTAGTTGTTATTTTAAGCATTTATGATTTTTTTCAAACTGTTAGCTTATTAACAAATTTTAGAAACGAAGAGGTTATAAAGTCACCTATTTAGTGATTTGTACTAATTTAGTGCTTATTTAGTTAGTGACGTCCCGCGTCAGACTTTTAGATGTAAGCGAATCAATGAGTTGCTTATTAAGGTTAGGTAAGTT
Source organism: Paraglaciecola sp. (assembly GCF_039942875.1). Taxonomy (GTDB): domain Bacteria; phylum Pseudomonadota; class Gammaproteobacteria; order Enterobacterales; family Alteromonadaceae; genus Paraglaciecola. Next base: position 173,462 of record NZ_JBDVBQ010000044.1, on the reverse strand, counting down.
AAATAAAATTGAGTTAGCCTTCCTTGGCAATATACTCAGATTAGAGCAATAGTACACTTAGATATTCTGGCTCCACCCACAAGTTCTATCCTGATTTTGTTCGTCTAACCAAGTTTTGAGCGGAGCGAAGTAATCAAGTATAGCACTGGCATCCATTTCTCCTTTACCAGTCAAACTAGCCAAGGCTTCTTGCCAAGTTTTACTTTTTCCCATTTCTAACATAGCGTTTAATGCCTTGCCCGCTTCTGCACTGCCATAAATTGAACACCGATGAATAGGGTCTGTATTACCCGCAATCTCGCATAATGTTTTATGGAATTGAAATTGTAAAATGTGTGCTAAAAAATATCGAGTATAAGGAGTATTGCCTGGTACATGGTATTTAGCTCCGGGATCAAATGCATCAACTGGGCGCTCAACCGGAGCCATGACTCCTTGATATTTTTCTCGTAATTCCCACCAAGCTTTGTTGTAGTCTTCTGGCTTTACTTCACCAGAGAATACTTTCCAGCGCCATTGGTCCACCATCAAACCAAAGGGAACAAAGGCAATTTTGTCTAAGGCAAGCTTAAGTAACATACCTATGTCGTTAGATGCATCAGGAACCGTATCCACTAAACCGATTTCTTTTAGATACTTAGGAGTAATAGATAAAGCAATGGTGTCGCCGATTGCCTCATGAAATCCATCGTTAGCAGAGCCCCTATACAATAAAGGTTGTGTATTGTAAGCACGTTGATAATAGTTGTGACCGAGTTCGTGGTGAATCACAGCAAATTCTTCACCTGTTTTTTGAATACACATTTTAATACGTAAATCATCAATGTCGTTTAAATTCCAAGCTGATGCATGACACACCACATCTCTATCAGCTGGCTTAGTAAACTGTGAGCGTTCCCAGAAGGTATCAGGTAAAGGCTCAAACCCTAATGATGAAAAAAATGATTCAGCTTGCTTCACCATTTTTATTTCATCGTAGTTGTGTTTAGTAAGAGCCGCTGTCACATCGATCACTTCTAGTTTTTGTTCAGGTTTGACAATGTCATAAATGTTACCCCAAGATTGAGCCCACATATTACCGAGTAAATGAGCCGGTATGGGCTGGTCTTGGGGTACTTTATCTTCTCCGTACTCTTCACCTAGTTCCGCTCTTACGTGACAATGTAGGGCATCATAAAAAGGTTTAACTTGTCCCCACAGACGATCAAGTTCTACCGAAAAGGCTTGGGCTGGCATATCATAACTACCACGCCAAAGATCACTGATATCCTCAAAACCGAGCTCTCTTGCTCCTTCATTAGCAAGTACGACTTCCTCTTCGTACAAAGGCTTCATAGGAGGGGACACATTGCGCCATCCCTGCCAAAGTTCTAAAAGTTTTGCTTCGTCACGACTGCTTGCCATAATTGCTGACATTTCAGTCAAACCCATGCAATTTTCTTTGTCAGTGCAATATTTACCACTGCCATACATACCCTCTAAATCAGAGGTGATTTGAGATAATTTTTGCGATTTATTAGGATCAGCCGGTGCCGGTAAAACTAAGCTATTGCGCATTAAATTCAGTTTACGTCGGGTATCGGCATCAACTTCAACGTTATTAAAATCAGCTGCCTGTTTCGCCAATTTTGTAGATAGGCTACCTATCTTTTCATTCATATAGGCTGACAATGCAGCGGTGTCTTGATTAATATAAGTTTGATAAGCCCATGCAGCTTGAGCGGCAGGCCCCATTAACTGCTCAACCTCTTGTTGTGCTTGCTCTACAAATTCTTTTGCATCTTGTGCTGTTAGCTGAGTGGTTAGCTCTTTGGTTTTGGAGGCTTGGCTTGGGACGGAATCATCCCCACAACCAGATAATGCTAGTGTTAAAGAAAGCATCATGGCGCTGAACGGGTATCGTATCTGCATCGGTTTCCCTTTTTTATGTGTTATTAAAATTGTTGTTCGGAGTTATCTGATTAATTTACCTTAAAAGTACTCAAATACCATAGGCCCAATTTAATTAAGCTATCAAACCTACTTTTGTAAGCATTACTAGGATATTCATCATTATTTATTTGATATTTATAGTAATCCTGTTTGGTGTTACTTAGTTTGTTAGATGATTTTGCAAAACATTACCCGTACCAGACAACTAGAATTTACATTTATATAACATATGTAGATTAATTGTTTCTTGGTGGGGTGGTATGAAAAAAAGAAATCATGTGTCAAAAATTGGGTCATCTCATTTATGCAAAATAATTGAAAATGCCTTAACTGACATCCCCATGTTTAGCTTGTTGCAACAGGATGGTTGTTTACATGCTGAAGTTAGCGATTGTGAAATAGACAAAGTTACAGCAGTAAAAATTCTGCAAACTATGCATTACATTAGAATTTTAGATGAGCGTATGGTAGCCGCGCAACGACAAGGTAGAATTAGTTTTTATTTGGCTTGTACCGGAGAAGAAGCCGCGATAATTGGCAGCGCCGCCGCACTCCATGACCAAGATATGATTATGTCTCAATATAGAGAGCAAGGTGCTTTAGCCTATCGTGGCTTTTCAACTCAGGAGTTTATGGATCAGCTATTTAGTAACGAAAGGGAACTGAATAAAGGACGTCAGATGCCAATTCATTACGGTTCAAAAGCGCTAAATTTCATGACTATTTCATCACCTTTAGGTACCCAAATACCACAAGCCAGTGGCTATGCTTATGGTCAAAAAATGGCTGGTGAGGCAGCAATTACAATCTGTTATTTCGGAGAAGGCGCTGCGTCAGAAGGGGATTTTCATGGTGGTTTAAATATGGCTGCTGTTCTCAATTGCCCCGTAATCTTTTTTTGTCGTAATAACGGTTATGCCATCTCTACGCCCTCTGAAGAACAATTTGCAGGTGACGGAATAGCTTCCAGAGGTATTGGTTATGGCGTTAAGACCATTAGAGTTGATGGTAATGACGCGTTAGCTGTTTATATGGCTACGTTAAAAGCTCGAGATATTGCTCTACATAAACATTGTCCTGTCCTCATCGAAGCGATGACTTATAGATTAGCGGCACACTCAACCTCTGATGATCCAGCTAGCTATCGTTCTAAAGAAGAAGAATCCATTTGGCAACAAAGAGACCCAATATTGAGGTTTAGCCTCTGGATGAAACAAAAAGGCTGGCTAGATGAGACCAAGATTACACACTTTTTCGAGAAAACTAGAGAGCAAGTTTTAGCCGCACTCAAAGAAGCTGAAAACGTACCAATCTGTAAGATTGATGACATTATTGAAGATGTATATGACACACCTCCATGGCATTTAAAACAACAAGTATCTGATTTAAAAAAACATATTGCTAAATATCCAAAGCATTATCCAAGAACCTCGGGGAGGTTATAAAGATGACAGCTATGAATATGCTTCAAGCTGTGAATCAAGCCCTGATTATTGCAATGAAAGAAAGTGAAAATGTCATGGTGCTAGGTGAAGATGTCGGCCATTTTGGTGGCGTGTTCAGAGCGACGAGTAATCTTCAGCAAACATTTGGTAAGGCCCGCTGCTTCAACACTCCTATAACTGAACAAGGAATTATAGGGTTTGCTACAGGTCTCGCTGCTCAGGGTGCAACTCCAGTCGCGGAAATACAATTTGCAGACTATATATTTCCAGCTTTCGATCAGATTATTAATGAAGCAGCTAAGTTTCGATATCGCTCTGGTGGGCAATTTAGTTGTGGCTCCTTAACTATCCGTACGCCCTATGGGGGAGGGATAGCAGGGGGGCATTATCACTCTCAATCTCCTGAGGCATTCTTTGCTCATATTCCAGGTATTAAAGTAGTTATACCTAGTAACCCATACCAAGCAAAAGGACTATTACTTGCTTCCATTCGGGATGACAACCCTGTTTTATTTATGGAGCCTAAACGGCTATATCGAGCCTCAGTAGGGGAAGTGCCAGAAGGCGATTATCAACTTGAACTAGGCAAAGCGAAGCGTATTAAAAAAGGCACAGATATCACGTTAGTGGCATGGGGAGCTCAAGTAGAAATAATAGAAAAGGCTGCTGCAATGGCTGAAGAGCAAGGTATATCCTGTGAAATTATTGACTTAGTGAGTATTTTGCCTTGGGATGCTGAACAAATTTGCGGGTCTGTTTGTAACACTGGGCGTTTGTTAATAAATCATGAGGCACCTGAAACAGCAGGGTTTGCAGCTGAAATTACAACAAAAGTACAACAAGAATGCTTTTTAAATTTAGAGTCTCCAATCTGCCGAGTGTGTGGCCTAGACACGCCTTTTCCATTAGCGCACGAAAAAGAGTATATGCCTGACCATTTAAAAACCTTTGAAGCAATTCTTCGCACGGTTAACTTTTAAAACCATTATGGAGATACACATGAAAGATTTTATTCTGCCAGATATTGGTGAAGGAATAGTTGAATGCGAGGTAGTAAAGTGGCTAATAGTTGAAGGACAAAAGATTAAAGAAGATGACCCAGTTGTTGAAGTAATGACAGACAAGGCTTTAGTTGAAATACCAGCTAAATACTCAGGCGTAGTCACGAAACTGTATTATGGGGAAGGAGAGATTGCCAAAGTTCATTTTCCATTATTTTCTATAGATACTGTTAATACTAATACCATACAGGTTAATGAAACAGTTCTACCAAACGCAGAGATATCTGCTGATAATTCCCCTTCAAAAGTAGAGTGGCAAACTAAAAATATTGAGAGTACTCCATCAAAGGCACTAGCGAGTCCTGCGGTTAGGCGATTGGCTAAAGAGATGGGCATAGACTTAGCAACAGTAAAAGGAACTGGTGATAAAGGTAGGGTACTTAGAGATGACTTGAGTCAATTTGTAGTGAGCGATAGTGATGACAAAAGTAACAAAGCAAATAATACCGTTGAAGTTATAAAAGGGGTTAAGGCATCTATGGCTAAAAAGATGAGTCATGCAGCTTTGACAGTGCCACACTTTAGTGTCAGTGAGGAAATTCAACTAGATAAGCTAATTGATGTAAAGTCTCAGCTACTGGATACCTACTTACAAAAACAACTAAAGCTTACTTTTATGCCATTTTTTATAAAAGCAATTTCCTTAGCGCTACACCAATTTCCAATTATAAATGCTCAAGTAAACGATGATTGTTCAGAAATCACCTACATGGATACTCATAATATTGGGTTCGCAATTGATTCAAAAGTAGGATTGTTGGTTCCAAATATAAAAGGGGTTGAACGCCTTTCTATAATGGATATTACATCTCAGTATAACGAGTTAGTTGACCGAGCTAGATTGGGAAGAGTTAAAACTGAAGAGTTAAAAGGAGGCACAATTACAGTTTCCAATATTGGTGTATTAGGTGGCACAGTTGTTACCCCCATCATAAACACCCCAGAATCAGCTATCCTAGCCCTTGGCAGAATTCAACGCTTACCTAGATTTAATGAACAAGATAAAGCTATAGCAGTTAACATAATGCAAGTTAGTTGGTCTGCAGATCATAGAATTATAGACGGTTCAACCTTGGTGAAATTTAATAACTTATTGAAATCCTATATCGAAAATCCAATTAGCTTATTACACCCACTATAAAGTAATCGTTATGGCGTTGTACAAAGCTGCTAACGACGCCAGTGAATTTGTTTTATCATAGATATTATTAATAAGAATGGAGTTACATATTGTTTAGTTATCGTCATAGCTTTCACGCGGGAAATCACGGTGATGTTTTAAAGCACATTTGCCAAATTTCCCTATTGAATAAACTCAAACGTAAAGATAAAGGTTTTGTATATTTTGATACCCATAGTGGAGCTGGAGTTTATAATCTAAATTCTGAACAAGCTTTAAAAACTCAAGAATTTAAACAAGGTATTGATTGTTTAGTAGGTCAAAATTTTGAAGAACCTGTAATTAACCAATACCTAGAACTTGTTTCTGCTTATAAGACGTTCAAACAGTATCCTGGATCACCAGAAATTGCTAAATCATGTATGAGACCGCAAGATAAATTAACCTTGATGGAATGGAATACTCAAGAAATTAAAAACTTAAAACATAACTTAAATGGTAAAAATATTTCAGTACATCATAGAGATGGATTTGAGGGGTTAATTGCTATGACTCCTCCAGAAATAAAGCGAGGGTTAGTATTAATAGATCCTCCTTATGAGCTTGCATCTGAGTATGAACAAGTCTTAGACACAATATCTAAAGTATACAAACGTTGGTCTACTGGAATATTTGCAATCTGGTATCCACTTATCAGCGAACGTAATGGTAATGAAAACAACATTAGCAACACAAATAGTAAGCTCGGAAAAAGCCAAGTACTTTTGGACTCTTTACGCCAGCAGCCCTTTAAAAACCTACTTAATGTTGAGTTATGCGTAACTTCTGCAGATGAATATTCAGGTATGTATGGTTCTGGAGTTGCAATAATTAATGCGCCATGGCAACTAAATGAGAGCATTAGCAATTGTTTGCAAGAAATAACCCCATTATTAGCCCAAGACAGTAGCGCAAGCTTTAACGTTGAATGGTTAATTCAAGATTAAGTTTTGTATCAATCTAAATTAAGACACTTTTATATTCCAGACGAGCAATCTGTATATTTGCTTAGTCATATAGACGCAAAAAAGTTAAAAGACTGGGTGACCTTATGCATTAACCAATTACAGTACTTAGGATATGAAGACATCTGTTTAATTGGTAAAGGTGCGTTTGGATTTGTATTTTCTTGCATGCTTACTGAGCCAAAAACTGCTGCTAAGTGGCTCCCTAAGAAACAAGTGTTTAAATTCTCTAGAGTAAACTTATCGCAACATATTCAGGATAGGCTTGAAGAAGAAGCTTATATGTTAAGTTTAATTAACCACCCCTTAGTACCTAAGTTAATAGAGTATCAAAGGATAAAAAAGCAGTCGATTTTGGCAATGGAACTAGCGGAAGGGGATGATTTAGAAAAAGTATCCTTGAAATATGGGCCTTTACCAGTGAGTTGGCTAATTGAGATTGCAGCGCAATTAGCCAATATTTTAGTGTACCTTCGAACTTTTAAAACCCGAGGCTACAACAAACCCATAGTCCATGGAGATATTAAGCCATCAAATATAGTTTTTAAGGTACAAACTTGCGGCTTAGGGCTAATTGACTGGGGGTCTTCAGTGTTTGCACAATTAGATGAAGATCGGCAATTTTTAGGCACTAATATAATGGATTTGATGTCTAGTGATATGCAGCAAACTAATGCTCGTCTAGGGGATGTATATTTTATAGGTGATGAGCAATTAAACGGTGCTTTATCATCGGTACGTTTTGATGAGCAAGGTGTTGCAAGTACTCTGTATGCATTGGCTTCTGGTCAATCTAGCCGATTTGGCTGTAAGGTTATATCTGCTAATGCATTAGGGTTACCTGAGGAGTTGGCAAGAACGTTAACAGCTATGATGAGTGAAGATTTTACTGTTAGAGAAAAAGGCGGTGATTATTTTATTACCAATATGAGGCACATGCGAAATATCGTAACTAATGACGTAAATCGTAGTGATTATAAAGTGCTATTGCCATTTTGGATAAGCCCTGAAACTAAAGTTATTGATACCGTGGAATACAGCTCTAGAAAATCATTTTTAAGGGGGGAGTCAGACAAAACTGCAGAAAGCTTACACCACATAGATGACGTTCAATTTGATCGATATTACAAAAATTATATGCAGGGCATGGGCGACACTGAAAAAGCTTTTATCGCAGCTGTTGGGCGTTTAGCCAAATTTCCTGTTGTTGGTGGTATATCCATACATTGGAAAAATAATGGGGTGCTAATAGATTCTAACTTAACCTTATTCGATGCAGGCATGAAACTCTCATTTCAATCATCTTTGAACAATCTAGTTCATTTGGCGAGAGCAATTCACAGAGTTGGCATTTTTAAATCTTGTCTATTTAATGCTAAAGACACTCTGCATATTGAACGGTCATCAGCAAGTAAATCATTTATACCAAACGATAAAGTAGACATTCCTTTTACGTTAAGTGACATTTCATGGCCAGAAAATCAAAGTCGTATGCATTCATATTTTGAAGATGGAGATGATCCAGATGAATATCTGGAACTGCCGGATGTCATCATGACTGTTATTAAAAAATTAAATAACATTCATCACAGTGGCTGTATTATTTTTGAAGCATTACCAACCCACCTTAAAATACATAGTGATTTAACTTTATTGAATCACTCTTTAGCTTTTGAGTTTAAAGCTCTATTAGAGCAAATGATTGAGTTTATACCTAAAATTTCAGGGGTTGGAATTTCAGGTTTTATGAAATTACCCTTTAAAGATTCGAGATTCTTTAAGCATCAAAGTCAATTACCTGATAAATTTTACCCAGCGGATCCAAAATTAAAATCTTAGCTTCCAGCTTAAAGGTTTGTAATAGAAAGAGAAAACATGTCAGACGTAAAATTAGCCGATTTATTTAATTTAGAAACCTTAGAACAAGGATTGTTTAGAGGCCAAAGTTGGGATCTTGGATTTAGAGCCTTGTTTGGAGGCCAAGTTTTAGCCCAAGCCCTAGCTGCTGCTCAATTGACTTTACCTGAAGGCAGGGTCGCACACTCTTTTCATAGTTACTTTTTATTGCCTGGTGATGCCACTAAGCAAGTGGTGTTCGATGTTGAAAACGTCCGCGATGGTGGAAGTTTTTCAACCCGCCGTATAAAAGCCATACAAAATGGTGAAAGTATTTTTTATATGACAGCTTCCTTTCAAATGCCTGAAGTTGGTTTAGAGCATCAAGCTGCGGTAATGCCAGATGTACCAGCACCTGAAACTATTACACCAGATATTAAATTAATGGAACAAATTGCAAAAGAGTTGGGAGCTAGCCCAACCAATATTGCTTACCACAAAGTAATTGATATGCGAACTGTACAAACTATTGATATTAATAGCCCTGAAGTATTAGAGCCTAAGCGTTATATTTGGATGAAGGCTGAAGAAGTTTTGTCAGGTAATATTAACTTAAACCAGGTTATGTTGGCCTATGCTTCAGATTACAATTTTTTAGCCACAAGTTTGCAACCTCACGGTATCTCAGTCCGTGATAGAGATTTACGTATAGCGACCATAGATCACTCAATGTGGTTTCATCATCCTTTCGATTTTGACGAGTGGCTACTGTATTGTGCTGAAAGCCCATTTTCGGGCAGTGCAAGAGGTTTGGTCAGGGGGCAATTTTTCAATCAAGCAGGTAAACTAGTCGCTTCAACTATGCAAGAAGGGTTAATGCGAAAGGTTAATAACCGCAATCCTAGATAAGAAAACGCCTGCAAAAAGGCGTTTTTCGTCTCTCTAAACGTTGCTTTAAGTGAGTTTAGAATAGAGATTTTATAGAAACAAAATATTGTTCTTGTCCTTACAGTTAAGAGTACTGATAAGTTTAAACATTATTTAACTTTCAGAAGTTATCGTAAAATTTAACGTTTACGATATTTCTTAGCTAGAACTGATATTAGGCAAATTATGATGTATTCATTAGGTAAACATAGAGTAGAAAAAGCTCAAGGCGTTTATTTAGCGCCAGGTTGCCATGTTATTGGGCAAGTAAAGCTAGAGAAAAATGTCAGTGTTTGGTTTAACGCCGTGATACGCGGTGATTGCGACCTTATTACTGTTGGCGAAGATAGCAATATTCAAGACGGAGCAATATTACACACCGACCATGGTGTGCCCATGACATTAGGAAAAGGGGTCACTGTAGGCCATAAAGTGATGCTACACGGTTGTAGCATCCAAGATTATAGCCTTATAGGTATTAATAGTGTGGTCTTAAACGGTGCTAAAATTGGCAAGCATTGTGTTATCGGTGCCAATAGTTTAGTGACTGAAAACATGGAGATCCCAGACGGCTCATTGGTTATGGGAAGCCCAGCGAAAGTGGTTAAGAGTATTCCTTTAGAACAGCGCAAGTTTTTAGAAAAATCTGCTCAGCATTACGTTGATAATGCAAAATGGTTTTCAGAAGCCTTACAAGAACAAACATAAAATGTGCTCTTAAGGCACCCATATTCATCGCATTATTGCTTTTAGCTGTTATCAAATATAGTAATAATGTCATTCTTTAAGTGTGTGATATTTATCTTGTTTATGCTCAATATTAAGTGCTTGTTGAGTTAAATAAACATTGGCACACTCTATTTATCGTATTTCTATAGGTTATGTATTATGTCTACAACATTTTCTTCTTTTATTCCCCCTAATCGTATTTTAATGGGGCCAGGCCCATCTGATGTTTATCCGCAAGTGTTACACGCCCTAGCTAGGCCAACTATTGGACATTTAGACCCCGAGTTTGTTGCACTGATGGATGAGGTGAAAGCTTTATTACAGTATGCCTTTCAAACTAAAAATGAGCTCACTATGCCAATTTCTGCACCTGGTTCTGCAGGGATGGAAGCGGTATTCGTTAACTTAGTTGAGCCAGGGGACAAAGTTATTGTGTGCCAAAATGGCGTGTTTGGTGGCCGCATGCAACAAAATGTAGAGCGTTGTGGCGGTGTTGCCATTACAGTTCAAGATGAATGGGGCATGCAGACAAGTCTAGATAAGCTTAAAGATGCATTAGATGCGAACCCGGATACTAAAGCCGTAGCCTTTGTTCATGCAGAAACGTCTACTGGCGTATTAAATGATGCCCAAGCTTTATGTAAGTTAGCCAAACAATATAACTGCCTAACGATTGTTGACGCAGTAACGTCTCTAGGGGGCAGTGAGCTTAAAGTAGATGAATGGCAAATAGATGCCATATATTCAGGTACACAAAAATGTTTATCATGTGTACCTGGGTTGTCTCCTGTGTCTTTTAGCTCAACGGCAATTGATGCAATCAAAGCTAGAAAAACACCAGTTCAAAGTTGGTTTTTAGATATGGATCTGGTGATGGGGTATTGGGGTAAGGGAGCAAAGCGCGCTTATCATCATACTGCTCCTGTCAACAGCCTTTATGCTCTGCACGAGTCATTGCTGATTTTAAAACAAGAGGGCTTAGAGCAATCTTGGCAAAGGCATCAAGCTAACCATTTAAGTCTGAAAGCTGGGCTAGAAAACTTAGGTTTAGAATTTGCGGTTGACGAAAAATATCGCCTACCACAATTGAATACTGTGCGTATTCCAGAACATGTTGATGACGCCGAAGTCAGAACTAAGCTTCTGAATGACTATAATTTAGAAATTGGTGCCGGATTAGGGGCGTTAGCTGGCAAAGTTTGGCGAATTGGTCTTATGGGATGCGCCTCTAGTCAAAAGAATGTGGATTATTGTGTTAATGCTTTAACTGAAGTACTTAAATAACCTCACCTTATAAATATTGTCGACAATTAGTCTTGATATCTCATAAAAACAAGTTAAACTGTTTTTCATCACTTACTTTGTCGACAATATAATTTGCAACCTAATACATTTACTGCACCTCCTAAGCTCACCCGAGCCGATACAGTTTTCACTGATTTGCGCCAGCGTATAGTTGAAGGCGATATATTTACTGGCTCTAAACTTAGTGAGCCAGAGTTAGCCAAACATTATGAAATTAGCCGTAGTACTTTACGAGATGCTTTGTCTCGATTAGAAGGCTGTGGCTTGTTAGAACGTAAGGCCAACATTGGCTATCGTGTTGTGACATTGTCGACAGAACAGCTTTTAGAAATATTTAGAGTAAGAGAATCTTTAGAAGGCACCGCATGTAGGTTAGCTGCTAAAAATATGTCAAAAGAACACATTGACGACCTACGAAAGCTCCTCGTTATCCATAATCAAACTGAGTCGTTACAGCAAGGCGAAGCCTACATGCAAGAAGAGGGGGATCTAGACTTTCACTTCCGTATTGTAATGGGCAGCGGCAATAAGTTATTGATACGCCTGTTGTGCGAAGAATTGTATTACCTTGTACGCATGTATCGCTTTCAGTTTGGTATGGCAAGCCCCAGAGCCAAAAAAGCCTTTAGAGAGCACGAAAACATCATTCAAGCCATCGAAGATAAAGATGGTGAGCTAGCTGAAATACTCATGCGCAGGCATATATCAGCATCCCGTCTAAACGTTGAAAATCGGATGAACACACTATGAAATCAGCAGGAAAGCGTTTTCGCGACGCCCTTATAAACAATACTCCACTACAAATTGTAGGCACTATCAATGCTTATACGGCCATGATGGCAAAGCAAATTGGACATAAAGCTATTTATTTATCAGGAGGTGGTGTAGCAAATGCCTCTTATGGGTTACCAGACTTAGGAATGACATCATTAAATGATGTGATTGTAGATGTGCAACGAATTACTGCAGCCTGCGATTTACCCCTAATGGTTGATATAGATACGGGATGGGGCGGAGCTTTTAATATTGCTAAAACCATCAGAGATATGGAAAAGGCCGGTGCCGCAGCCGTACATATGGAAGACCAAGTTGCTCAAAAACGCTGTGGTCATAGACCGAATAAAGAGATTGTCTCTAGCGAAGAAATGGTGGACCGCATCAAAGCTGCAGTTGACGCTCGTACTGACTCTGACTTTTTTATCATGGCGAGAACCGATTCCTTTGCCCAAGAAGGATTAGAAGCTGCCATAAACAGAGCAAAGGCTTATGTCGCAGCGGGAGCAGATGGAATTTTCGCAGAAGCGGTAAAAACTGAAGCGCACTATCGTGCTTTTTCAGAAGCCTTAGACGTGCCTATTTTGGCGAATATTACCGAATTTGGACAAACCGAATTGTGGAACACCAGTGAATTGAAAGAGTGGGGCGCTGCTATGGTGTTGTATCCACTTAGTGCGTTTAGGGCCATGAACAAAGCCGCTGAAAATGTTTACCAGTCTATCCTTGTCAATGGCGATCAAAAAGCGGTTGTCGAAACAATGCAGACTCGTATGGAGTTATACGATTACCTTGGTTATCACGAATATGAACAAAAGCTAGATACTTTGTTCTCTGAAGGAAAAAACAAATAATCGATATGGATCTATTTTAAGTACTGCGTAGTGATTACGCGTTGACGTTGTTAACAAACAGGACAAAATTATGGTAGATAAAAAACTCGGTGGTGCAGGCTTACGTGGCCAAAGTGCTGGTGATACTAAATTGTGTACAGTAGGGAAATCTGGCTCCGGGCTAACCTATTGTGGTTATGATGTATCCGATCTTGCTGATAACGCAACCTTTGAAGAAGTGGCTTATTTACTATTTAACGGTGAGCTTCCAAATCAAGCACAGTTAGATAAATATAATCAAGAACTCACGAAGCAGCGCGATTTGCCGGAAGCGCTTAAGTCCGTTTTAAAATTAATCCCTGCAGATGCTCACCCCATGGATGTCATGCGCACAGGTTGCTCATTTTTGGGGAACCTAGAGCCTGAAGGTGATTTTTCTAATCAAAACCAAGCTGCTAATCGACTACTTGCTGCATTTCCTGCGATTATGTGCTTTTGGTACCGCTACAGCCATGAAGGTATCGAAATACAGTGTACAAGTGATGAGCCTTCTCTAGGGGGACACTTTCTAAAATTACTAACAGGTAATACGCCATCAGCACAGCATCAAAAGGTGATGGATGTATCTCTTATTTTGTACGCCGAACATGAGTTTAATGCTTCTACTTTCACAGCTCGCGTGTGTGCGTCTACCTTATCTGATATGCATTCATGTATTACAGGTGCTATTGGTTCTTTGAGAGGTCCTTTACACGGTGGGGCCAACGAAGCCGCTATGGACATGATTAAACAATTTACTTCTCCAGCTGATGCCAAACAAAAAATGGCCGGAATGTTAGCCCGCAAAGAAAAAATTATGGGGTTTGGTCATGCGATTTATCGTGAATCTGATCCACGCAATGTCATTATAAAAAAGTGGTCTGAAAAGCTAGCAACACAATATGGTGATAGTACATTGTACGATGTATCGGTAGCCTGCGAAGAGTTTATGTGGGAGTCCAAAAAGTTATTTTGTAATGCCGACTTCTTCCATGCCTCCGCTTATTTTTACATGGGCATACCGACCAAGTTATTTACCCCCATTTTTGTATGCTCACGACTAACGGGTTGGGCTGCTCATGTGATGGAGCAACGTTCAAACAACCGTATTATCAGGCCCAGTGCAGATTATGTAGGGGCAGAACCTAGAACCGTAAAGGCAATATCACAGCGGTAATTAGATAAGGCAGGCCGTTTAGCTGTTTCGGCCTTTATTCCCTGAATGACCTTTTGAGCACTTTTATGAATTATGAATACCGTAAACCCCTTCCAAATTATAAGATTGGAGGTACTTCCATTGACTTCTTTGATACCAGAGAAGCAATAGAAAACATCTGTAAAGGGGCTTATAAAAAGTTACCTTATACCTCACGGGTACTCGCAGAGCAGTTAGTTAGAAAGTGCTCTCCTGAAGTACTAACAGCCTCCCTTGAGCAACTTATTTATAGTAAACAAGAGCTTGATTTTCCTTGGTATCCAGCCCGTGTTGTTTGTCATGATATTTTAGGTCAAACCGCACTGGTTGATTTAGCAGGCTTGCGAGATGCCATAGCAGAGCAGGGCGGCGACCCAGCAAAAGTTAACCCTGTTGTACCCACTCAGCTAATTGTGGATCATTCCTTGGCAGTGGAACACGGCGGCTTTGAAAGGGACGCTTTTAACAAAAACCGAGCCATTGAAGACAGACGCAACGAACACAGGTTTCACTTTATTGAATGGACTAAAACCGCCTTTAAAAATGTTGATGTTATCCCAGCGGGTAACGGCATCATGCACCAAATAAACTTAGAAAAAATGTCTCCGGTTATCCAACTTCGTGATGGCGTGGCCTTTCCTGATACATGTGTAGGAACCGATAGCCATACTCCACACGTTGATGCATTGGGGGTTATTGCTATAGGGGTTGGTGGTTTAGAAGCAGAGACCGTCATGCTTGGGCGGCCATCAATGATGAGGCTACCTGATATTATCGGCGTAAAAATATCTGGTACTCGGCAGCCGGGAATTACGGCCACAGATATAGTACTCGCTATGACAGAATTCTTACGTGAAGCCAAAGTGGTGTCTGCATATTTAGAATTTTTTGGAGAAGGCACAGCTGCATTAACCATAGGCGATAGGGCCACCATTTCGAATATGACACCTGAGTATGGGGCTTCAGCTGGATTATTTTATATTGATAAGCAGACCATTGATTATTTAAAAATTACTGGCAGGGAGCCAGAGCAAGTTGAATTAGTCGAAGCCTATGCTAAGCACACTGGTTTGTGGGCTGATGATTTAACTGAAGCTCAGTACCAACGGGTACTAGAATTTGACTTATCGCATGTTGGCCGTAATTTAGCGGGGCCGTCTAATCCTCATCGTAGATTAGCAACCTCAGAGCTAGTCATAAAAGACATTGCTAAGAACTTGAATGATTGTAAAGTCCAAGAGGCTAATGGCGAAATGCCAGATGGTGCAGTTATTATTGCCGCCATCACCTCATGTACAAACACTTCTAATCCTCGTAACCTTGTTGCCGCAGGCCTTATCGCAAAAAGAGCGAACGAATTAGGGTTGGTTAGAAAGCCTTGGGTTAAGTCTTCGTTTGCACCAGGGTCAAAAGTTGCCAAGCTTTACTTGGAAGAATCTGGTTTATTACCAGAAATGGAAAAATTAGGCTTTGGTATAGTTGGTTACGCATGTACGACTTGTAATGGTATGTCTGGGGCCCTTGATCCTAAAATCCAACAAGAAATCATCGACCGAGACTTGTATTCAACAGCTGTATTATCCGGTAACCGTAATTTTGACGGCCGTATTCATCCTTATGCTAAACAAGCTTTTTTAGCATCACCACCATTAGTGGTGGCTTATGCTATTGCTGGTACCATGCGCTTTGATATTGAAAATGATGTCTTAGGGTTTGATCGAAATGGTAACCAAATCAAGCTGAAAGATATTTGGCCATCGGATAACGAAATTGATGCCATAGTAACATCGAGTGTTAAACCTGAGCAGTTCAAAAAGGTTTATACACCTATGTTTGACCTAGGCTCCTTTGAGCCAGCTGAAAGCCCACTATATGATTGGGATCCAACCAGTACCTACATTCGTCGACCACCATATTGGGAAGGTGCACTAGCGGGCGAACGCACAATGAAAGGGATGCGACCACTAGCCGTTCTTGGAGATAACATTACGACAGATCACTTATCTCCATCAAATGCGATTCAATTAAATAGCGCGGCTGGGGCATATTTACATAAAATGGGTTTACCAGAAGCTGATTTTAACTCGTACGCCACACACAGGGGAGACCATTTAACCGCGCAACGTGCAACCTTTGCTAATCCAAAACTGTTCAATGAAATGTGTAAAGATGATGAGGGTAAAATAAAGCAAGGTTCGTTTACTCATGTTGAGCCCGATGGGACTGAATCTCGCATGTGGGAGGCAATTGAGACCTACATGAAACGCAAACAGCCACTGATTATTATCGCGGGTGCTGACTATGGTCAAGGCTCTTCTCGTGATTGGGCGGCTAAAGGCGTCCGCTTAGCCGGTGTTGAAGTGATCATATCTGAAGGATTTGAACGAATTCATCGTACCAATTTAGTCGGTATGGGGGTATTACCACTAGAATTTATAAATGGAGAAACTCGACATACCTATGATATTGATGGTAGCGAAACCTATGATGTAGAAGGTGCAACAGCCCCTGGCGGTGTAATGAACCTTAAGATGACTAGAAACAATGGTGAAGTGGTAGACATTGCAGTTAAGTGTCGCTTAGACACAGCAGAGGAAGTTTCTGTTTATACTGCTGGCGGTGTACTGCAAAAATTTGCAAATGATTTTCTTGAATCAAACGCCCCTTGATTTCAATTAGAATTGGCGCTTTAGCGGTACTTAACCTGAAGTTAGTGCCGTCTATTCTTCAATAAAGAATTAGGAAAACACTATGTCTTATCTTCCTCAAGTGGCTGTGCCAGCCACGTACATGCGTGGCGGTACCAGTAAAGGTGTATTTTTTAAACTAGCCGATATGCCTGAGTCAACTCAAATGGCGGGTGCTGCTAGAGATGCATTATTAATGAGAGTCATTGGTAGTCCTGATCCCTACGGTAAACATACCGATGGCATGGGTGGTGCTACCTCAAGTACCAGTAAAATAGTGATTTTATCTAAAAGCAACCAAACTGAACATGATGTCGATTATTTATTCGGACAAGTGGCTATAGACAAACCGTTTATCGACTGGAGTGGTAATTGTGGAAATTTGACCGCAGCAGTTGGCTCATTCGCAATAAGCAATGGTTTAATAGATAACAATCGTGTTCCCGATAACGGCGTTGCAGTCGTGCGTATTTGGCAAGCTAATATTAGTAAAACCATAATAGCCTATGTCCCTATGGTTAATGGCCAAGTTCAAGAAAGCGGTGATTTTGAATTAGATGGGGTGACTTTTCCTGCTGCTGAGGTGAAAGTTGAATTTGTTAACCCTGTGGATGGCGAAGAAGCCATGTTCCCAACGGGCAATTTGGTTGATGAATTATCTGTACCCGGTGTGGGTACTTTTAAAGCGACTATGATTAACGCTGGTATCCCCACTATATTTCTTGATGCCAAAGCACTTGGATATCAAGGCACTGAATTACAAGAAACTATCAATAGCGATGAGTCGGCCCTTGCTAAATTTGAGATTATAAGGGCCTACGGTGCACTGAAAATGGGATTGATAGAACATTTAGAGCAGGCAAAAGAACGGCAACATACTCCCAAAATTGGTTTTGTATCACCAAGCTCTGAATATCAAACTTCAAGTGGGAAAACGGTCATGGCTAAAGATATTGATTTATCAGCTCGGGCCTTATCTATGGGTAAATTACACCATGCCATGATGGGAACAGCAGCAGTAGCAATCGGTACTGCTGCGGCTATTCCCGGTACTTTGGTTAATTTAGCGGCTGGTGGTGGCCCCAAAAACTCTGTAATATTTGGTCATCCATCAGGTACCTTGAAAGTGGGGGCAGAGACAAAACTTGCTAATGAAGTATGGATGGTGAAAAAAGTATCGATGAGCCGTAGTGCCAGAAAATTAATGAAAGGAGAGGTTTATATTCCTGCTAAATCTTTTTAAACTAGTTCGATAACCTTAAAACTAGAAAGGCTGTTTTTCTATGCCTCAGTCATTACCAAAAAGCGCTTCAATATGCCCTCTGTGTTGCAAGGCCAATGAATGTAGTGCAGAGCTGGGTAGTTGTTGGTGTTTTAACACTAGTATACCCGCCGGATTAAAAGCTCAACTCAATGAAAATGTAGATCCTAGCTGTATCTGCCAATCCTGTATTGCTATCTATAATAATGCCCCTGAAAAATTTACTTTTTACAGTTAATTCAAAGAGCTGATTATTTACATTTTGTTAAGTTAAGGTTCATAAAAAACCTTTAAGATAACTCGCTCGATTCAAACAGGAATAGTTATGCGTATTATTATATTAATTTTAATTTTAACCTGCGTTAGCCAAAGTCATGCTAAGCAGTCTAACTCGTCTGTCGATTTAACTCGGCAAATAGAAGTAACTGGAGTAGGGCAAGTATTTAGTGTGCCTGACAGATTTAGTTTTTCGTTATCCATAGAGGAAAAGGGTCGTTCAGCCGCAGATTTAAACACTGTAATGACTAAAAAATCTACCAATGTGATTAACGCTTTGCTCAAGGTAGGGGTAAATAAGAAATCGTTACAAGCTTTACAAGTCAGGTTTAACCCTTGGGTTGAATACAGCAATCAGAAACGTGAACATAAAGGTTTTATTCTAACGCGCACCATAAACGTCACTGTGGATGACCTTCAAATTTACGAAAAAGCGATTGATGAAGTGTTAAAATTGGGTATCACCAGTATTTCAAATTTTAATTACAGTAGCAGTCAGTCTGAAGTTGAATATCAAATGTCATTACGCCAAGCTTTATTGAACGCAAAAGCTAGGGCTCAAGACATGGTAAAAACATTAGACTTGAAATTAGGCAAAGTGATATCCATATCTGAGCAATCAGCAGGACAAGTTATGCCGGTTCAAATGCGAATGCAAGAGGCCAAGTCTAGCAGTAGTTACCAGCCTGGAGAAATGACTACCGAAACTCAAGTTAGGGTGGTGTTTTCTTTGGAATAGCTGGCTATACAGATTAACACCTTAGGTTTTATTGAATGAATCAAAATAAAAAACAACAGTATGCTGAGTTAGCCGCCCAAGCAGAAGCCTTAGTTTCATCTGAAACAGATGTGATCGCTAATATGGCAAATATTAGCTCCCTTATTTACTGGGCATTAGCTGATGTTAATTGGGCGGGGTTTTATCTCCATAAAGAAGCGCAATTAGTACTAGGACCTTTTCACGGTCAACCAGCCTGTATCCGCATTCCACTTGGTAGAGGAGTATGTGGTACCGCAGCACAAGATAACCAGATTCAGCTTATTGAAGACGTGCATGAATTTGCAGGTCATATTTCTTGCGATGCAGCATCAAACTCTGAAATTGTTTTGCCCATACTTAAAGACGGAAAAGTGTTTGGAGTACTAGACCTAGATAGTCCATTAGTTGCTAGATTTGATGAGCAAGATAAAGTTGGATTATCGAAAATAGTTGAAGTCTTTGAAAAATCATTGAATTTAGAAGTAGGCAAGTAGATGAAAAACTTAGTTGATATTCATGTTGCTCTTGCAACCGTTGATGACATGGATTTTTGGGAAGACCGAGCAGATGATGCCGCTGATAGACTCAATACTCTGTTACACATGTTGTATGATCATGCCGATGAAGACATAAAAACTGAGTCTTTGGAGAACATGATCCAATATATTTGGGAAAATTGGCGAGAAGATAGCCATTTACTCGATATTGATGACGATGATTTGTACGACTGGGTTGACCAACTTCTAGCAACTTGGGATGATGAGCACCAAGAACCTCGTAATTAACCAAACTAGAAGACTTAATGGACAATCCACAAAAATTTTCGAACAGCAAAGAAGTAATTAGCTTCTTAGTTGAACAATTTCCAGCCTGTTTCAGTAGTAAAGGTGACGCAAAACCGTTAAAGATCGGAATATTCCAAGATTTAGCAGAACGTTTAGCGGAAGAAGAACGTGTAAGTAAAACATTACTACGCTCATCTTTACGTCATTACACCAATAGCTGGCGTTATTTACATAGCATTAAAAAAGGTGCACAACGTGTCGATATTGATGGCAACGAAGTAGCAGCAATAGATGATGAACATGTAGAGCATGCACAAAAACAGCTTGAAGAAAGTAAAGCCAAAGTTGCCGCTAAACGCAAAGAACAAAAAGCAGCAGGTTTAGATGTAAAGAAAAACTTCAAGAAGAAAGATGTTCCTAAATTTAAGCCCACATCCAAAGTTAAAAAGCCTAGCCAACCTAAAGAAAAGCTACCTCCAGCAGAGCGCCTCAATGATAGTCAAATCGTTGCCGGTACTGCGGTTACAGTAAAAGTTGGTAAAACGCCTATGCCTGCAACCATTACTGATGTTGCGAAAGATGGTATTCAGGTGCAACTTGATTCAGGAATGGTTGTCAAAGTGCAATTAGAAAACTTAAGGTTGGCTCGCACCAAGAGGTAATTAAATGATTAAATCAATTCGTGTATCGGTATTATCCGCATTAGTTATAGTAAGCACCGGCTCATTAGCCCTAGAAAGCAGTTTAGGCGTTAAAGATTTACCCGTGCTCACTCAAGAATCGCAACATGTAGCTGCAGCTAAAAGAGTGTCATCTCAATTTTTGCGGGCCCATTACAAACCAATTGATTTAGATGATGAATTATCTGTAAAAATATTTGACCGTTTTATTCGTTCATTAGATTTTAATCGTAACGTGTTTACAGCCGAAGATATTGCCAAGTTTGCTGTAAATAGTAAAAAATTCGATGATGCTATTGAAAGGGGCAATTTAGGTATTGCTTACGAAATATACCAGTTAAACATGCAGCGCCGGACTGAGCGTTATCAATTTGCCCTTAGCTTGTTAGACAAAGAGTTTAACTTTGAAGAAGCGAGTGACAAATTTGTTTACGACAGAGAAGATGCTGAGTGGGCAAAAAACGAAGCTGAACTTGATGAACTTTGGCGTCAAAGAGTTAAGTATGATGCTCTTAATTTAAAGCTAGCCGGTAAAGATTGGCCAAAAATTCAAGAGCTATTAGCTAAACGGTACGAGCGAGCCATCAAACGCTTAACTCAAACCTCAAGTGAAGATGTATTTCAGACAGTGATGCATTCATTTGCAAGAAGTATTGAGGCTCATACCAGTTATTTATCACCACGAAATGCCGAACGCTTTCAAATGGAAATGAATCTGTCTTTTGAAGGTATTGGAGCCGTCCTATTAAGTGAAGATGATTTTACGGTTATCCGCAGCGTAGTGCCTGGCGGACCTGCGGATTTGTCACAGAAGATAAAACCAGAAGATAAGATTGTTGGTGTGGCTCAAGACGAAGATGAATTTGTTGATGTCATTGGCTGGCGCTTAGATGAAGTGGTTGAGTTAATTAAAGGGCCAAAGGGAAGCACTGTAAAACTACAGATTATGAAGGGCTCTTCTGAATCGACAGTTCCGGATGTTGTCACTTTAATTCGTGATAAAATCAAACTAGAAGACAGAGAAGCCAAATCTGAAGTTTATACGCCCAAAACAGGCCCTCACAAAGACCAAAAATTAGGGGTGATTGCTATCCCTTCTTTTTACAACAAATTGCACCAAGATGTACAACGAGAAATTGCAAGCCTTACAGAACAAGGGGTTGAGGGTATAATCGTTGATTTACGTGGTAATGGTGGAGGCTCCTTGACAGAAGCAACCTTATTGTCAGGTTTATTTATCGATAAAGGCCCAGTTGTACAAATAAGAGATGGGGCCGGTCGTATAAGGTTAGAGCAAGATGTTGATGGTAAGGTTTTCTACGACGGTCCTTTAACTGTTTTAGTTGACCGTTATAGTGCTTCAGCCTCAGAAATTTTTGCTGCCGCTATGCAAGATTACAATCGAGCTTTGATATTAGGTGAACAGACTTTTGGTAAAGGTACGGTACAACAACACCGTCCATTAGGTCGTATTTATGACTTATATGAAAACCCTTTGGGCAGCGTGCAATTTACTATAGCTAAGTTTTACCGCATTAATGGTGGCAGTACACAGCACAAAGGTGTGATACCAGATATTTTATTCCCATCAGTGATTGATCATGCTGATTGGGGTGAAAGCCAAGAAGATAATGCTTTACCTTGGGATAGTATTGCTCGAGCCAATTATACTACTTTTGGTGAAAACAAAAATGTAGTCGAAAATCTAACGGCACTTCATAAACAAAGAGTCAAAACCGAGTTTAACTATATCTATGAAGATATGGTTCGCTATAACCTTAAAAAAGAAGATAAAACTATATCGTTAGTTGAATCTGAGCGTGTAAGCGAAAAAGCGGAAAACGAAAAGCGTGCTTTAGTAAGAACCAATGAACGTTTAGCTAGGTTAGGACTTGAGAAAGTAGAAAACTTAGATGACTTGCCAGAAGAGTTAGACGAAATTGATGGATTTTTAGAAGAAGCGGCAAACATTACCTATGATGTTTTGGCTGCTGATGTATACGCAATTAATAGTAAACAAAAGTAAAACTCAAGGCCTCTAGTGGGGCCTTAAATTTATCTTTCATAAAAATAATAAGAAAAGGTTAATGCATGAGTGCACGCGGAGAATTTTCATCTCGAATTGGGTTTGTATTAGCCGCAGCTGGGTCAGCTGTTGGTTTAGGTAATATATGGGGGTTCCCTACACAAGTCGCTAGTAACGGCGGCGCAGCTTTTGTTTTAATTTATATTCTTCTCGCTTTTTTACTCGCTTATCCAGTATTAATGGCAGAACTTATCATTGGTCGAGCCACTCGTTCCAATATGGTTGATGCCCTAAGTAAAATTTCTAATGGAAATATTCTTGGTAAAGCTGCCGGAGTTTGGGGCTTTGTTACCGTGTCTTTAATTCTTTCCTTCTATGCTCTTGTTGCTGGCTGGATGTTGTCTTATTTCTTGCAAACCATAAGTGATATGACGGGCCAAGAATCGCTATCGACTTGGTTGGTAACCTCTTCTTATACACGAGATATTTTATTCTGTGGGTTGTTTCTATGCTTAACCGCTAGCATAGTAACTGGTGGCGTAAGTAAAGGTATCGAAAAATGGTCAGTGCGTCTAATGCCTGCTTTGTTTGTTATTATTGCGCTGTTGATCATCTATGTGTCTACTCTTGAAGGTGCAATTGATGGTTGGAAAGCATACTTGCAGCCAGACTTTAGCTTAATTTTCGATCCCAAATTACTCATTAATGCCATGGGCCAAGCCTTTTTCTCTATGTCATTAGGCGTGGGGACCATGCTTGTATATGGATCGTATGTCAGCAAAAAAGAAAACTTGCCTACCTTAGGTGCATCGGTCGCCTTGGTAGATATTGGCGTAGCAATACTCGCCGGTATGTTGATTATTCCTGCTATGTACGTAGCCTTACACAATGGTATTAAAATTTTTACGGATACCGGAGTGCTCATTGATGGACCTAATTTAATCTTCGCTGTTTTGCCGTCATTATTCGACTCTATGGGTACAGTGGGGGTGTTTGTTGCCTTTGTGTTTTTTGCCTTAATGTTAATTGCTGCGTTAACATCTTCAATTTCTATGTTAGAAGTACCTGTGGCTTTTGTCGTTGAAAGTAAGGGAGTTAACCGTAAAAAAGCAGTTTGGTTGTTAACCATTATAATTTTCTTAATTAGTTCAACCATCGCTTTTAATATGGCAACTCTGTTTGACTTAGTTGTTGATTTAACAACTAAATATAGTCAACCTTTGTTGGGCTTAGTCCTCTGTATTTTTGCAGGTTGGATTTGGAAAAGAGATCAAATATTAACTGAAATTAAACAAGGGAACGAACACGCAGAACAAAGCATATTTTGGAAGGTCTGGCCTTGGTATGTGCGTTTTGTATGTCCCGTTATTATTGTAGTAATGTTTTATCTATCCATTTTTGGATAAGCACCTTTGTAAAACCCTAAGATGGACTTAAGAATTCATGACTGAAGAAAAAAAACAAATAGAAGCATCATTATCAGATGCTCTCATTCCAATAATCATTCTCATTACTTTGTTAGGCGGGTCAGTTTATTTATTTGGAGATAACTCATCCTTCGGGCCTAATCAGATAGCATTATTAATAGCCATGGGTATTGCCTCAATCATAGGAATTAAAAATGGTTATAGTTGGGAAGATATTGAAAAGGGAATAATTAAAGGTATTTCAAGGTCTCTTGGAGCTATATTAATATTATTAGCTGTTGGCTCTTTGATTGGTACTTGGATGTTATCAGGCACTGTACCAACGTTGATTTATTACGGTTTAGACCTTTTAAATCCTTCAATGTTTTACGCGGCAAGTTGTTTAATTTGTGGCATTGTTGCTATGAGTATTGGTAGCTCATGGACAACTGCAGCAACGGTTGGTGTGGCATTAATGGGAGTTGCTATCGGAATGGGCATGTCAGAAGCCATCACCGCTGGTGCAATAATATCAGGTGCATATTTTGGAGATAAAATATCCCCATTATCAGAAACAACAAATTTAGCCCCCGCAATTGCAGGTACTAATTTGTTTGAACATATTCAATATATGATGTGGACAACTGTTCCTAGTATTATCATAACTCTTATTATATTTATGGTGATTGGCTTGGGTGCAGATATTCCTGATTCCAGTAGCAAGATTGAAGAAATGCAGGCTATCTTAGGACAAGAATTTAACCTTGGTTTTCATATGTTAGTGCCTTTATTTGTATTATTGGCAATGGCGATAAAAAAAGTGCCTGCTTTTCCAGCCGTTGCCATTGGCGCTCTTTTAGGTGGTATCTGGGCCATTATTTTTCAAGGAGACGTTATAACAAACCTAGCTAGCGATGAACCAAGCGCCCTAAGAGCATCCATTATGGTGGTTTGGACCGCTTTATTCGATGGTGTATCATTTTCGACCTCAAGTGAAACCCTCAATGACCTACTTAGTAGGGGCGGAATGTCGAGTATGTTAAATACTATTTGGCTAATTATGTGTGCCATGACTTTTGGCGCAGTGCTAGAAAGAGTAGGGTTATTAAAGCGTGCCGTGACCGCATTTTTAAAAGGGGCTAAAGGTGCAGGTGATATGGTGACACGTACCATTTTAACTTGTATCGGTACCAATTTGATTACTGCGGATCAATATATGGCAATCGTTATGCCTGGAAGAATGTATAAAGACGAATTTGAAAAACGAGGTTTAAATCAGTTGAATTTGTCTAGAAGCCTAGAAGATGGAGGCACCTTAACATCACCACTTATACCATGGAATACCTGTGGAGTTTATATGCAAGGAGTATTAGCAGTGAGTCCTCTGGATTACTTGTTCTATGCGTTTTTCAACCTAATAAACCCTGTACTTTCTATTATATATGCTTATTTAGGGATAAAAATACTTCGTATCCCAGTACCTGAAACAAATAAAGTATCTAAAGCATAATTAAACAAAGGCCATTTAGTCATAAATGGTCTGTTTCCAAGCTAAAATTTGTAATTTCTCGAGCGCACCATGTCTACTATATCTGCAAAAGTAAAAAAAAGAGCTGACTACCAGCCCGCTGATTTCACTATCAATAAGGTCAATCTACAATTTGAATTGCATGCTACTGCGACTCGAGTTGTTTGCATTACACAAATTGAACGTCAAGGAAGCCACCATAGGCCCTTAGTGTTAGATGGTGAAAGTCTAGAGTTGATATCTGTTACTATCAATGGTGTGGCACAAACAGATTATAAAGTAGAACCTGATTCATTAACTGTACCTACTGAACTGGATAAGTTTGAGTTGCGTGTTGAGAATATAATTAACCCTCAAGAAAATTCTAGTCTAGAAGGTTTATATCTATCTGCTGGCGCGTTTTGTACTCAATGTGAAGCTGAAGGCTTTAGAAAAATCACCTACTTTTTAGATAGACCTGACGTACTAGCTGTTTACGACGTCAAAATAATTGCTGATAAAACCCAATTTCCATTCTTGCTTTCTAATGGTAACAAGGTAACTGCTGGAGATTTACCGGATAATAAACACTTTGTTTCTTGGCAAGACCCATTCAATAAACCCTGTTACTTGTTTGCATTAGTAGCGGGGGATTTTGACCTTTTAGAAGATACCTTTGTAACCCAATCTAATCGAGAGATTGCACTACAGCTTTTTGTTGATAAAGGAATGTTAGATAGAGGTCCTCACGCATTAGAGTCTCTTAAAAAGGCTATGAGGTGGGATGAAACAGAATTTGGCTTAGAATACGATCTCGATATTTATATGGTCGTCGCTGTGGATTTTTTCAATATGGGAGCCATGGAGAACAAAGGCCTAAATGTGTTTAACAGCAAGTTTGTGTTAGCAAATTCAGAAACGGCTACAGATGAAGATTACTTTAATATTGAAGCCGTTATCGGCCATGAATACTTTCACAATTGGACTGGTAACAGGGTTACGTGTAGGGATTGGTTTCAGCTAAGTTTAAAGGAAGGTTTAACTGTGTTTCGTGACCAGCAATTTAGTGCTGATATGGGATCACCTATAGTTAATCGTATTAAAAATGTACGCGTGATCAGAGAACATCAGTTCGCGGAAGACGCCAGTGCTATGTCGCATCCTATTAGGCCTGACGAAGTCATGGAAATGAATAATTTCTATACTGTTACTGTGTACGACAAAGGTTCTGAAGTGATCAGAATGCTGCATACCATATTAGGTAAACAAGGATTTTTAGCGGGTACCAAACTGTATTTTGAACGCTTTGATGGTCAGGCTGTTACCTGTGATGACTTCGTACAAGCCATGGAAGATGCAAACGGTAAAGACCTAACACAATTTAGATTGTGGTATAGCCAATCTGGAACACCAAATATTGATGTTTCTGACGAATACGACTCAGATACTAAAACCTACAAAATTACGTTTAAGCAAAGTCATAAAGCAACCTTCGATCAGCAAGAAAAGCAAAACCTAGTTGTTCCTATTCAATTTAGTCTGTTGAATTCAAGTGATAGCCAACAACATACTTTAGAGTTAACAGCAGCATCTGAAACTCTAGAATTTAAAGAGGTAGGTACTAAACCAACACCATCTTTACTCCATAATTTTAGTGCCCCGGTTAAGTTAAGGTATGAATATACGCAGTCAGAATTAGCCGAAGTGATGGTTAAGTCTCCAGATGACTTTGCGCGCTGGGATGCAGGGCAATCCTTATTTAGTGAATGCATCCACAAAGCAAGTGGGCAAACAGATGCAGAAGGTCAGCAATTAATAGCCGATACAGTTAAATATTTTGAAGGGGTGATTAATAGCAAAGACATTAAGAACGACCTTAAAACTGAGATCTTAACTGTCCCAAGTTTTGAAACCTTGTTTCAACAAGCCGACTCAGTAGACATTGATAGTCTCTATAAAAGCCGTAAACAGCTTTTAACACAAATGGGGCAGACGTTTGAGGCGCAATGGAATGATATTTATCACAACCAAACCAAACCAAAATATGCATACAATCAAAAACAAGTTGAGCAGCGAAAGCTCACCAATTTGGCTCTTAAATACTTAAGCTTAGGGAATAAAACCTTAGCTAAAGATCTTATAAACGAACAATTTTCTAGCTGTGATAATATGACAGATTCATTGGGTGCATTAGCGGCATCACAGACTTGTGATTTAGATTTATTTGAAGGTCTGATGCAACGTTTTGAAGAAAAGTGGCATAACGATCCACTTGTGCTTGATAAATGGTTTTCACTCCATGCCAATACAGATAGGCATGATATTTTGTCGCGAATAGAGCTACTTATGAGCCACAGCCAATTTACGATTAATAATCCAAATAGGGTGAGAGCCTTAGTGGGGACCTTCGCATTTTTTAATGTGAAGGGGTTCCATAATTTAAATGGTAGTGGTTATAAGTTTGTGGCTGACTACTTAATAAAGCTCAATAGTGTTAACCCTCAGGTAGCGGCTCGTGTCATTACCCCTTTGATTCAATGGCAAAAAGTAGACAAAACTCGTCAAGCGCTGATGCAACATCAATTAATGCGCATTGGTGATACTAAGGGGCTTAGTAAAGATTTGTTTGAAAAAATATCTAAAAGTTTGCCTTAGGCAATGGCAACCTTATGCAGACATTCTATTTTACTTTATCCCTAAAATATGAAGAGTGTGAATCTTTATATCAACCAGGCATAAATACCGTTGTTATGACAGCAGACAACGGTAAACGCATTCAACTACCCGTAAAAAATTTACGTCCTCATGTTACCCGCACAGGTATTAAAGGTCGCTATAGGCTTGTTATTAATAGTGACAATAAATTCCAAAGTTTTGAAAAAATAGCCTAAATTATTTTTGCATAATTATTTATCCAAATGTCCCCTAAGTGCTTATATAAACAGTTTTACTTATATTAGTTGCATAGCTATGAATAATGTTAAATTTAGGTAAATTTAAAGCTTTTACTTGACGTTTTTTTTAGCGAGAATATCAATACTTGAATAAAAAACTGTATAAATCTCAGTCTTTTGTCTATTCTTTTATTGTTTGTCATCTAGGTTACACATCATCTTAGTTGATAAATATTTTTATTAAAATTTTGTCAACCTAATATGGGCAAACACATGACCGTTGTAGATAATCAGCATTCTGTTCTTCTTGAAAATGTCTATAAGTTAATCTCTAAAAAAGTCGCCTCTGAACAAGTATTACAAGTAAGCGATTTCTCTAAAATACTATTTAAAAATATCGCTAGTACTGATTTAGAAAATAGAAGTGATAGTGATTTATATGGGGCCACTCTGAGTCTATGGAATGAGTTTGTAGATTACACTGCAGACAAGCCTTTTATTCGCGCTTTTAATCCAGAAATCAGTAAACATGGTTGGCAATCAACTCATAGTATTGTGGAATTAATCGTAACGGATATGCCATTTCTAGTGGATTCAGTGCGTATGGCGCTAAACCGTATGGGAATTACAGCGCATTTATTGATTCATAGTCCTATTGCATTGTGCCGAGACAAAAATGGCAGAGTTGCTTCCTTTGAAGAACCCAATAGCAGCAAAAAAGGATTAATAAGACAAACAGTATTTCTAATAGAAGTTGACCGACAGACTTCTAAAAAGGCACTTGATAAACTGACAAACGAATTAATGTCTGTGGTAGAAGAAGTTTCATTAGCTGTTGAAGATTGGCAGCCAATGCGCACTCGTCTAAATGAATTGACAGAGGAATTGAGTAAAATTCCAAGTCCTTGTAGTACTGATCAAAAAATAGAAACCGAAAAATTCTTAGCTTGGTTAGGTGATCATAACTTTACTATAATGGGTTATCGTTCTTATACAGTAACTGGAATCGACGGAGACTACCGCTGGGTGGCTGATAACGATACTAGTTTGGGGTTAATGAAAAGCTCTAAAACAGAACGAGAAAGAGTACTATCAAATATCCCCCCATCTGCTCGTGAAGAAGCCCTCAGTAGTAACCCGCTAATGCTTACAAAAACTAGTACGCGCTCTAGGGTGCATCGTCCAGCCTATTTGGATTACATCGGGATCAAGAGATTTGACGATGCTTGTAATGTGGTGGGAGAAGATAGATTTATTGGATTGTACTCAGCTTCTTTTTACAACAGTAGCGCCACACATATCCCAGTTTTAAAGAAAAAGATCGATGATATTTCTAAATTATCTGGCTTTTACCCTGGTACCCATGGTCACAAAGCATTCTTAAACATAATAGAAACTTACCCCAGAGACGAATTATTACAAGGCACAGTTGAAGAGCTCGCACAAATCATATTAGGTATTTTTCAAATGCAAGAGCGTGGAATGTCCAGGCTATTTGTTCGTAAGGATATTTTTGGGCGCTTTGTATCTTGTATGGTGTTTGTACCAAGAGAACGCTACAACACTCAGTTAAGAAAAGACACTCAAGAATTATTAAAGAAGTCATTTTTGAGTGTTCAGGACGTAGAATTTACAACCTATTTTTCGGAATCAGTTTACGCCAGAACCCACTACATAACCCGAGTTAAAAATAACAATGCGGAATATAATGTGAAGGAAATAGAAAAGAACATCATAGAGCTTAACAAAAGTTGGGAAGATAGACTTGCATCTACTCTGCGAACAAATCACGGAGAAGCTAAAGCTAAAAAATTAGAAAGCTGTTATGGCAGTGGGTTTTCTAATAGTTACAAGGAATGCAATTTACCAAGTGCCGCATTGATTGACATCGAAAAGCTTGAGCAACTAAGCGCTGAAAATACCTTAGATATGTTGTTTTATCGTCCCTTGGAAGAAGGGCCCGATAGTAAAGCAGTGAGACTAAAGTTATTTCATAAAAATGAGCCTATTCACCTGTCAGCTGTATTACCTATGCTAGAGAACTTTGGTTTAAGAGTAATTGATGAAAGCCCCTACAAAGTTACTTTAGATAACGGCTCAGTAAATTGGATTATGGATTTTTCAATGCTTCATAATACCAGTAATGATATGGATATGGAGCAGGCTCAAATTTTGTTTCAATCTGCATTTTCGCAAGTTTGGTATACACAACTTGAAGATGACTCTTTTAACCGTCTGGTTTTAGGTGGTGGCTTATCGGGACGTAATGTTACTATTTTACGTTCTTATGCTAAATATATGCGTCAAATTGGTAGCTCATTTAGTCATGAGTATATGGCTAATACGTTGGCTAATTATCCTCAAATTGCTGCTCTACTTATTGATTTATTTAATCAAAAGTTTAACCCAGTCGTTAAACGCAGCGAGAAATTAGAAGATAAACTATTAACCGCCTTAAAGACCCAATTAGATGATGTTTCTAACTTAGATGACGACAGAATCATTCGTCGTTATTTAGATCTTATATTGGCAACGTTACGAACTAATTTTTATCAAAAAGATCCTGATGGCAATGATAAATCTTATGTATCTTATAAAATGTTACCAGAACTTATTCCGGACATGCCTTTACCTAGGCCAAAATATGAAATTTTTGTTTATAGTCCTCGAATAGAAGGTGTCCATCTACGAGGGGGCAAAGTTGCCCGTGGAGGATTACGCTGGTCAGATAGGCAAGAAGATTTTAGAACAGAAATATTAGGCTTAGTTAAAGCACAACAAGTTAAGAATACGGTTATCGTTCCCGTTGGTGCTAAGGGAGGGTTTGTCTGTAAAAAACTACCTGTGGCAAAAGGACGAGAAGCCTTTCTAAAAGAAGGACAAGAATGTTACAAAACCTTTATACGCAGCTTGTTAGATATTACGGATAACATAGTAGACGGAAAAGTTGTTCATCCAAAAGATGTGGTTCGTCTTGATGAAGATGATGCATATTTGGTAGTTGCAGCAGACAAAGGTACAGCAACATTTTCTGATATTGCTAACGGTATTGCTGAAGAATTTAACTTTTGGCTTGGGGATGCCTTTGCATCAGGTGGCAGTATTGGATATGACCATAAAAAAATGGGGATCACTGCTAGAGGTGCTTGGGAATCGGTTAAAAGACACTTTAGAGAAATGGGTAAAGATTGCCAAACCACAGATTTCACATGTGTTGCTGTAGGTGATATGGCTGGAGATGTATTTGGTAATGGAATGTTATTGTCAAAACATACTAAATTGGTGGTGGCGTTTAACCACTTAAATATCTTTTTTGACCCAGATCCAAATATCGAAACGAGTTATGCAGAACGTAAGAGATTATTTGAAAACCCATCTCTTGGTTGGGATGACTATGATAAGTCAATTATTTCAAAGGGCGGTGATATTTTTAGTCGCTCAGCTAAGTCGATAAAGCTTAGCCCTGAAATGAAAAAATCTTTAGGCACTAAACAAGCCAGCATGACACCAAACGAGTTAATCCATGCTGTATTGAAAGTGCCGGTAGATTTACTATGGAATGGTGGCATAGGTACTTATGTTAAAAGTAGTAAAGAAACCCATGCTCAAGTAGGCGACAGAGCAAACGATGACGTGCGTGTAAATGGTAATGAGTTAAAAGCAAAGATAATAGGAGAGGGCGGCAACTTAGGCGCTACTCAACTAGGACGTATCGAATTTGCTGAAAGTGGCGGCCGTGTTAATACCGACTTTATAGACAACGTCGGCGGCGTTGATTGTTCAGATAACGAAGTAAACATCAAAATTCTATTGAATACCTTAGTAAGCTCTGGTGATTTAACTGTTAAGCAACGTAATAACTTACTCTATGAAATGACCGATGAGGTAGGTGACTTAGTGATTCAAGATTGCTACAGGCAAACTGAATCTATATCTATTTCTAAATTAGGTGGTGTAGGTCAGCTAAGAGAGCAGCTTAGGTTTATTCACGGCTTAGAGCGCGAAGGTTATCTTAATAGAGAGCTTGAGTTTATACCTACTGATGATGAGATATCAGATAGGTTAGCAAAATCAGCAGGGCTAACCAGACCAGAATTATCGGTTTTAATCGCCTATGGCAAAATGGTAATGAAAGAACAGTTTAATATTCCTTCAATTACCGATAATCCTTATCACGGCAAATTACTTATAGAAGCGTTTCCTGTGAAGCTACAACAGACGTTTTCTTCACAAATGCAACAGCATCCACTTCGAAGCGAAATCATCGCCACTAAGTTAACTAATAATATTATTAATGATTTAGGTATGAACTATGTCTTTAGAATTCAAGAGGAGACTGGTGCTGCAGTCGACGAAATTGCTAATGCTTACGCTGTAGTAAAAGGCATCTTCAGAATGGAAGCACTATGGCATGAAGTTGAAGCATTGGATAACAAGATATCTTCTGATGTACAGTTAGGTATGTTAGATAGTATTCGCCGCACCATGCGCAGAGCTTCACGTTGGTATCTAAGACATGGTAATAAATTAATTGGCATTCAAGAAGCCATTGATAGTTACCAATCAACCTATGATGACTTGTTTGCTAATTTAGAAAACTATCTAGTAGAGGAAGAATTTGAAGAGTTACAGCTGGCTTGTACTAATTTGGAAAAATCAGGTGTAACTAAGACAACTGCCTTTAAGGTAGCGTCTTTAAGTAATATGTTTCCTTGTATGGACTTGGCTCAAATAGCCAAATCTGAAAACAAAAATATTAAACTGGTTTCGAATTTGTATTATAAGCTGGGTTCTAAGCTTGAGTTACATTGGTTCTTAGCTCAAATAGATAAACAAGCAGTGAGCAATCATTGGCAAGCTTTAGCTAGAGCGTCTTATCGCGAAGAACTAGATTGGCAACAAAGGTCGTTGACCTCTGTGTTATTATCAGCGGCTAAAGGTAATGATGCTGAAGTCATTCTAAAAAATTGGATGGACAATAATCACACTTTACTTGATCGCTGGTATCATATGATGTCAGAGTTCAGAACCAGTAGCACCCATGAGTTTGCCAAGTTTTCAGTTGCCCTCAGAGAGTTAATGCTTTTAAGCATCAACGCTAGCGACTGATAAAACTGTCTAACACAGCCCTGGTTGATACCTTTGGTACCACCGGGGCTTTTTTATGCCTAAAGAGAAATTATATGTATTCAATTATTCAAAAATATCTATTCACCCAAGATGCAGAATGGAGCCATGACTTCACTATTAATTGGTTAAGACGAACGCAAAATACCCCCTTCAGTTTTATTTACAAGCAAAGCATTGCCGCTAAACCTGTTACTGTTTTTGGCATTACATTTAAAAATCCTGTGGGTTTAGCTGCAGGGTTAGATAAAAATGGGGAATGTATTGATGCATTTGGCGCTATGGGTTTTGGTTTTGTAGAAATAGGAACAGTCACACCTAAACCTCAAGCGGGTAATGATAAACCTAGAATGTTCAGACTACCAAAAGGGCAGGCGATAATTAACCGAATGGGGTTCAACAATAAAGGTGTAGACAACCTAATTGAGAACGTAAAAAAATCTAAATACGATGGCGTATTGGGTATTAACATCGGCAAAAATAAAACCACTCCAGAAGAAAATGCCTTAGATGATTACCTTATTTGTTTACGTAAAGTTTACAATTATGCAAGTTATGTCACTGTAAATATTTCATCACCAAACACGCCAGGTCTCAGAAATTTGCAGCATGGAGATGCACTAGAAACACTTCTGCAAGGCCTTAAAAAAGAGCAAAAATTATTAGAAGTAGAGCACGGAAAATATGTACCGATTCTCGTTAAGATCGCCCCCGATCTAAGTGACAAAGAAATTGTCGACATGTCAAATTCTTTGATCAATGCAGAGATCGACGGCGTCATCGCCACCAACACAACTTTAGACAGAGATCTTGTTGCCGGACAACAAAACGCTGAAGAAATGGGTGGGTTAAGTGGTGCGGTGTTACAAGCTAAAAGCCAGGCTGTAGCAGAGAAATTATGTAAAGAGATCGCAGGTAGGATACCGGTTATAGGAGTAGGGGGCATTCACTCCGGATCATCAGCCAAAGAGCGGATCGAAGCAGGATCTCAGCTGATCCAAGTGTATTCTTCATTGATCTATAAAGGGCCATCTTTGATCAAGGAGATCGTAAATTCCTTATAAGGATCATGGGGGGATCTAGTTATTTTAGAATAATTAAATATGGCAAATTAGCACCATAAGTTTGTAAATTTGTGTTAGTTTTTAGGCAATAATTTTACTAATAATTGGTGCTTAATTTTTATGTTACAGCCTATGGCAGATTGGTTTTGGTTCTCTGAAAATGGTCAGCTAATGTTGTCCATGGGAAAAGAGTGGCAATGTACAACTGCTTATAATGAACAACATATTGTTAACTTACCTGCAGATAGACAACTCTTTAGTTTAAGAGATACAGAAATTTATCTTTCTATTGGAAACTGTTTGTTAAATAGTGATGCGGATTTCTCTGAAGCACAGTTAACACATATTTTAATTAATGCGACCGCCGCTCTAATTTTTCATAGACCTATCTCCCCCAAAAGTTGGCTGTTCGATGAAGTTGAATATTTTGGGGTGAATCATAAGCTGGCAAAAATAAACACGGCGTTTGGTACTGGAGTCGTCTTGGTGTTGTGCGATCAACTACAGCTAGCGACCTGCATGTTAATATCCAATGAAATACCAATTACTAACAAGAAGTGTCTAAAACAGTTTGAATTGGTCAAGGTGGCGTTAAATCGTTTAGAACCTCTTCTGATTGCGTCAGGCTCTCAATTAACAGCTTAGTCCTGAAATTTCAGTATTTAATCCAATCCTTTTCCTGATTAAACATGCGCTTAGTGCATATTTACCGTATAATCGCGCCCGTTTTAACGTCATATCCCTGTGAGATACATAATGTTTGAATTTTTAGTTACCACTTCTAAAGGCCTAGATGGTTTGCTGTTTGATGAGATAGCAGCTATTTGTCCTGATGTGGCGTTAAAAAGTAAGCCTGGCCAGGTTTTAGTTACCGGTGAGTTGAGCGATGCCTATAAGATATGTTTATGGTCAAGACTAGCAAACCGCGTATTAGTTAAACTGGCAGAAGGCGACATAGATACTGCAGAAGATGTCTACAAAGTAACTGATAAAGCTAACTGGCCCAGTCATTTTGGTGTAAGTGATACCTTTATGGTGGACTTCAATGGCACTAATCAAAGCATCAACAATACTCAATTTGGTGGCCTCAAGGTAAAAGACGCCATAGTCGATCAGTTTTCAACGTTTTTTGATGAACGCCCTTCCGTTAATAAGCTTACGCCAGACATTCGGATTCAAGCTAGATTATGGCGCAATGTTTTAGCTGTTTATATTGATATGTCAGGCCAAAGTTTACATCAACGCCATTACCGCGCTAAAACAGGTTTAGCACCGGTTAAAGAGCATTTAGCGAGTGCAATGTTAATTAGAAGCGGCTGGACACAACACATTGAACAGCCTTTATTAGATCCCATGTGCGGCGCGGGAACGATTGCAATTGAAGCGGCTTTAATTTCAAATAATGTTGCCCCCGGTTTAAGCCGTAAGCAATGGGGCTTTGATGCATGGAAACAACACGAACAAGCACTTTGGGACGAGCTTAAGGAACAAGCTGATAGTCAAAAACAAACACCAGCGGGTAAGATATACGCAAATGATATCGATAAGTCTGTTGTCGAAATTGCAAAAGAAAACGCCCGTATAGCTGGGGTGGCAGATTGTATAACCTTTAGTACAAACGATGCATGCAAATTTGGTTTGCTCAGTGATGACACGGGTTACATTGTGACAAACCCGCCTTACGGTGAAAGATTAAGTGATAGCAACAAACTGATCCCTACTTTTCAAAAATGGGGAGTGGCTTTAAAACAAAACTTTAAACAATGGAATTTATCTATATTAACTTCAGACAGAGACTTGCTCCGTCAAATGAAGTTAAGTTCTAAGAAAGAATACAAGCTCATGAACGGTAAGCTTGAGTGTGTACTCGTCAACTTTGAGTTAGATGAGCGTAATTGTATTGTTCGTGAAATAAAACCTATCAATAATGACTTTGCTAATCGTCTTAAAAAGAATTTACAAAAAACAGACAGATGGTTAAAAAAGCAAAATACTAACTGCTACAGAATCTATGATGCAGATTTACCTGAATATAATGTAGCGGTTGATAGATACGCGGATTATTTAGTGGTGCACGAATATGCAGCGCCAAAAGATGTTCCTGAACACAAAGCAAAGAAACGTTTACAAGATGTCATTTTGTCTTTACCTCAAGTAACGGGTATTGATGCAAATAAGATAATCCTTAAAGTTCGAGAGCAACAAAAAGGTAAAAATCAATATCAAAAAGTGTCGCAACGTAAAGAAACCATTGAAGTCTTTGAAAACGGCGCCAAGTTTATCGTTAATTTATTTGATTACTTAGACACAGGGTTGTTTTTAGACCACAGAATTACCAGACAACTGATACAACAAAAATCTAACTGTAAAGACGTACTTAACCTATTTGCCTATACCGGTAGTGTATCTGTTCATGCCGCATTAGGAAGAGCAAAGTCCATTACTACGGTCGATATGTCGAATACCTATATTGATTGGGCGAAAGAAAACTTTAAGCTAAATGGTCTTAAAGGAGCATATGAATTTATTCAAGCGGATTGTTTAACTTGGCTAAAACATCACAATAGTAAATATGATTTAATGTTTATTGATCCTCCTTCATTTTCAAACTCTAAAAGAATGGAATCTACATGGGATGTACAAAGAGACCATATCAACTTATTGAGTGATGCTCTTAAATGTTTGAATCCAGGTGGTGAGATTATATTTTCTAACAATCTACGCCAATTTAAGTTAGATGAGGCAACCTTGACCAAAATGGGTGTCAGCATTAAAAATATTTCTAAACAAACGTTACCTGAAGATTTTCAGAGAAACCCTAAAATTCATCACTGCTGGTCACTTGTTAAACAATAGGACTATTTAACCTTATGTCATTAATGTTTTATTCAGGAAAAGAGTGTTGCTTGTGCGACCAAGCGGAGTCTTTGATTAGGGAAGTATCTCCATCTGCACTAGCACAAACAACCAAAGTTGATGTGCGTTCAAGTGCAGACTTATACCATTTATATGGAGCCAGAATACCTGTGCTATTTAATGAAGAAAGCCAACAAGAATTGCCTTGGCCTTTTAATAAAGAACAATTAGTAGAGTTTTTATCTTGAGTTTATTTCAATTAAAAAATGCCAGTATCATTTTAGGGCATCCACCATTATTAAATGGTATCGAATTAGTTATTCAACCGGGTGAAAGATTATGTCTTGTAGGGCGTAATGGTTGCGGCAAGTCTACATTACTTAAAGTGATTGAAGGCGAAATTAAACTAGATGATGGCCAGCGTATTGTTAATAGCGACGTTAAAATTTCTCGCCTGCCACAAGATCCGCCTTCAAGTGTGCAGTGCTCATTGTTTGATTATGTTTCTGAGGGGTTGGCCGAAGTAGGGCAATATCTAAAAGAGTATTTTCAGACGGCAGATTTAGTGGCAGAAGATCCTTCTGACGCAAACTTGTCTAAGCTCGAATCCTTACAGCATAAAATCGACCATCACAATGGTTGGCAATTTGAGCAAAAAATCCAACAAATTTTAACAAAGCTACAGCTCGACCCAACCCAACAACTTAGCGACTTATCAGGTGGCTGGCGAAGAAAAGCAGCCTTAGCTAAAGCGATGGCCAGTGAGCCAGATGTGTTGTTACTTGATGAGCCTACTAACCACCTTGATATTGATATGATCAAATGGCTAGAAGACGCCATAGCGGGATATTCAGGAGCGGTAGTCTTTGTCAGCCATGATAGAGCTTTCATTAGAAAAGTAGCGAGCAGGATAATAGATTTAGACAGAGGAAACCTAGTTAGTTACCCAGGAAGTTACCAAGCCTACATTGAACAAAAAGCCCATGATTTGGAAGTTGAAGAAGCGCAAAATGCCTTGTTTGATAAAAAGTTAAGCCAAGAGGAAACTTGGATAAGACAAGGGATAAAAGCCCGTAGAACCAGAAATGAAGGCAGGGTGCGGGCACTTAAAGCGTTACGTTTAGAACATTCACAACGAGCTAATAAATTAGGGCGCGCTAAAGTTAGTGTTAGTGAGTCAAAGAGTTCTGGAAAAATTGTGTTTGAAACAGAAGCGCTACATTACAAAATTTCTGATAAGTTAATCGTTGAATCATTAACAACTACTATAATGCGCGGTGAAAAACTTGCGTTAGTTGGCCCAAATGGTTGTGGTAAAAGTACTTTGATAAAGCTTTTACTTGAAGAGTTAAAACCGACATCAGGTATTGTAAAGTCTGGGGCAAATATTGAGGTTGCTTATTTTGACCAACATAGAGACCAACTTGACGGCGAGTTAAGAGTTATCGATTGTATAGCCGACGGTAAGCGTGAAGTAACCTTAAATGGTCGCACTAAACATGTAATGAGTTATCTCCAAGATTATCTGTTTACCCCAGAACGTGTTAACTCTCCCGTAAAATCGTTATCAGGGGGTGAGAAAAACCGCTTACTTTTAGCAAAATTGATGCTAAAACCTAGTAACTTACTCATACTCGATGAGCCAACCAACGACCTTGATGTTGAAACTTTGGAGTTACTAGAAGACACAATTGCAAACTATCCAGGAACTGTAGTTTTAGTGAGTCACGACAGGGAGTTTGTAGACAATGTCGTTACCTCAAGCTACTTCTTTGAAGGTAATGGTATAGTCAAGGAATTTGTGGGTGGCTGCACTGATATTGCTAATTGGTATCAACAATTAGCGAGCAATAAAAATTCAAAACCTGAAACTAAATCAGAAACTAAGAGTCAAAAAACGAAGTCCAAAGAAGCAAGTACTAAAAAGCTATCATATAAGCTTCAACATGAATTAGAATCGTTACCTTTAAAAATTGAATCCTTGGAAAACCAGATTGAAAGTTTACAAGCAAAAGTAAATGACGCTGAATTTTTCAAACAAGATGCATCCGTAACCGATCCCGTATTGAATGAATTGAATGAGATACAAACAGTACTCACTCAATCTTATGACAGATGGGACGAAATCGAAGGCATGCTCGAATAAAACATAAGCAGTAAGCAGGATATTACATGATTAAAAAAAGGCTGGCTGTAGCATTATCTATAGCCCTTTTATCAATAAGTTCAGTAGAAGCCGCAAAGTATATAGTGGTTGAGTTAGATGTTGCGAATGAAGGTCAGGATAGCTTTCCAACTGCCATTAATGATGACGGTGAAATTTCAGTTAATGTAAAACTTCCATATGATATTCCAATTGATATAGATTTAATTAATTTTGATTCTGTCGTATTGACAGATTCCGAAGCAGCGAGTGTTGGCAATATTAATGAGACAGATTACGAATTACTACTAGCTTATATTAGAAGGCAACAAGAAGGCTCTCAGTTCTTTCAACAGATCGCAGATACAATTAGCTACCAAGCGTCAGAAGATGAGACCGACTACATTCCGGTATTTGATCAAGAAGCATCAGCAGATGGTGACTACACCTTAAGTTCAAATGTAAATACCCGAGATATAAATAATTCTGATTTTTCAGTAGGTAGTAGCCAAGGATACTTTTCTAAAGTTGATTACCAATTTGAAAATGGCGTAGAAACTACATTTATAGTCTACGAGTTTGGCGCTAGGGGGTTTGTATCCCGCAATGGGCAAACTACTGAATTGCCCCCGCCAGAAGATTTTGCCGGTGGCTATAGTGAGGCCTATGGAATTAATGAAAGCAACCAAGTAGTAGGGTATGGGACCACAGAGTTTTTAAGCGATACTTACGAACTTGCTGAAGAAAGTTGTGAAGATGAAGATTTGAGAGGTGATATTCCATATGAGTCATGTATATCAAGTCTAGCTTCATCTCTTGCAGGTGACCCAACGCTAGCTTCGCAATTAAGAGGCTTAGTTTGGGAGCTTGATGATAATGGTAACCTATTAGATACCATTGAATTAGGTATTTTATTTGAACCAGAAGCCGAAGACATCGCCAGTTATACAAGCCGAGCCCATGCCATAAATGATAATGGTA
The DNA here is from genome assembly GCF_039942875.1 of Paraglaciecola sp. Classification (GTDB taxonomy): domain Bacteria; phylum Pseudomonadota; class Gammaproteobacteria; order Enterobacterales; family Alteromonadaceae; genus Paraglaciecola. The sequence continues at coordinate 132,809 of NZ_JBDVBQ010000044.1, read as the reverse complement.
TTGCTGTTGGAATATCCCAAGGCGAATATACTACTAGTAATGCGACAGTCATTCGAACCTACGGAGTTGTTTTTGACGGTGATGAAGTATTAAACTTAACACCTAACCCCGATCTTACTGTTGCAGCAAGTTCTGCAACTATTAGCTCAGCTACAGATATAAATAACAACAATCTAGTAGTTGGCTATCAAGTTCAAAGAATTAACGGTGTCAATCGAGATAAATTTTTTGTTTATGATATGAGTTTAGGTGAATTAGAATTTCCAGATGATTTTTTCCTGGGCTCTGAAAGCGTAGCCTTGGCCATTAATAACAATAATTTAGTGGTTGGCTACGGTGAAGTTGAAGCATCACTAGGACAAAGGCGCTCTGAAGGCTTTCTATATGACCACAATGTAAAAGAGTTTAATAGAATAGGGGACTTAATAGATTGTGATTCTAAATATACAATAGTCCAAGCCAATAGCATAAACGATAACGATGAAATTGCTGCAACAGCACTTTATCAAGCCCCTTTACGAGACTCTAGGGGCGAATTAGTCATTGATTCTGGTGGTAACGAAATACTGGTAGATACGGTAGGCGCTGTGAAATTAATTCCTATTGAAGGTGGTGAAGCAGATACCTGTGAGGTGCCTGAAGATGAAGTTGCTATGCCTCGTCAAGGAGCCTCAATTAGCTGGCTATTATTGTTTTCTGGAATGTGGCTAATGTGGCGGCGTTTAACCAAAAAGTAAAAATCTAGTTGTTAAAAACCGCTTAATTGCGGTTTTTTTATATCTAATTTTTAGGCTAAAAAGCGCAACTAGATTTCATATTACCGTTGTGTTTAAAAAAAGATTTTTTAGATAAAATTGTTTCATAGTTAAAAGATAATGAGTTTCAATAAGTTACCCATAAAGCAATGTAAATATGTAGTTTTAGTATTGAACCAAGTCAACATTTGCATTATTGGTATGTTGTAGTTCACAAGAACTGCCAACTAATCCTTCAACCCAAAGAGAGAACTCCATGAAAAGACAGAAAAGAGACAGACTTTCCAGAGCACATTCCAAAGGTTACCAAGCAGGCATTTCAGGGCGTTCAAAAGATAATTGTCCGTTCCAAAGTTCAGAGGTGAGGTCGGAGTGGTTAGGCGGGTGGCGAGCAGCCATAGGAGATCGAAATTTAGGACTAGTTAAATAAAAAAAAAGCCCCGACAGGGGCTTTTTTATAAAAAGTTGTTAATGGGCGGTTAATTAGAAGCTACTAGTGTCTTGAAACAAACCAACTTTTAAGTCCTTAGCTTGATAAATAACCCTACCATCAACCGCCACTGTACCATCACCTAAACCCATAAATAATTTACGCTTGATGACACGTTTTAAATCGATACGGTATGTGACTTTCTTTGCTGTGGGCAAAATTTGTCCAGTAAATTTAACTTCACCCACACCTAATGCACGCCCTTTACCTGGACCACCAGACCACCCCAAAAAAAATCCAACTAATTGCCACATGGCGTCTAATCCTAAACAACCAGGCATGACAGGGTCACCAGGAAAGTGACATTCAAAAAACCAAAGGTCAGGGGTGATGTCTAACTCAGCTTCAATATAACCTTTATCAAACTCTCCGCCGGTTTCATGTATCTCTACAATTCTATCCATCATTAACATATTAGGGGCGGGGAGCTGACTATTACCTGGTCCAAATAAGTCACCTTGGCTACAGGCTAAAAGTTCTTCTCTCGTGAAACTATTTTGTTGTATTGTCATTCTATATACTTGCCTAAATTATTTTAGAGAGTAATTTAGCGAACACTTGTAAGCTAAACAACTCTGAACAGTCAAAAACTACTACTTTTTATCAAAAATAGACATAAAAAGTATAAAAGACACAATTAAGAGCACAATGAATAAATTAAAAGCTAACGCAAATGCTGAAAAACAAAAACGTTTTCGTGAAAGACAAAAAGAGAAAGGTAATAAACAAGTTAGAGGGTATGTCACACCTAACGCCAAATTTTGTTATAACGAAATCTCAGAGAAAACCGGTTGGACAGATAGTGAAATACTATCCAATTCGTTACGCATAACCTATGCAGCCTACAAGTGTGGCCAAATAAAGTTATTAAATGAATGGCTGAAAGATAATAATAACTAATAAAAACATAAAGTTAAGTAACAATGCTAGTAATCGATGTTATGAAGTCGATGTATTAAGAGGTTTTGCCATTGTTTTAATGGTTATCTTTCATTTTTGTTATGATTTAAGCACGTTCGGGTGGGCATCTTATAACACTGGCCAAGATATAGAGTGGCGAATTTTTCGAGCGATTATTGTTAGTTCATTTTTACTCGCTGTCGGTATGAGTAGTTATTTGGCATATCACAAACACCTTAATTTAAATAAATTAGCTAAGGCCACCAGTAAGCTTATTTTGGTTGCTACATTCTTGACTATTAGCAGCGTATTTATGTATCCAACCACTTGGGTCTATTTTGGCATTATTCATTTAATAGCAGTAACGTTACCGATATCAGTGTTGTTTGTTCGAATACCCACAATTTCACTCATCGTTGGGGTTTTGGTTATTTTCTTTTACAGTTTAGGCTGGCTGTCAATGGAGTCTATATGGCGTTGGTCTGTCTCTAATATTGGCATACCCAGGAGAACGGTAGATCTCGCAAGCCTAATACCATGGATAGGCGTCGTGTTAATTGGGGTATTTGTGATGCATAAACACATATTTTCAATAAAACTTCCTGAACATTATATTTTAAAAAAGTTAGCAATGTTAGGCCGGCACTCATTAATTATTTATTTAGTGCATCAACCAATAATGTATGGGATCTTGCTGGCGATAAAATCTATTTAATCGTCATGCTCGATACACTTATATTTGAAACTCCACAGGTTTCTAACTCTGTATAAATACTTAAACTTTAATACGTGTTGATAAAGATATAGCCACTTGTATTTAGTTGATAACATTATTGAATTATCAAGGTAAGGCTATGCCAATATAAGCATCATTGGCCTATGTGCTACATAGATACTTGAGTTCCTATAATGTATATTATGTTAAATTAAATATATTAATACATATTCCATTACTAACTAGTGTTTAAACAAATACATCTGCTAGTCACCGACACTACCGTATTTGAAGTTGCCGCAACATACTCTTGTTATTTTATGATGACTTTGCACTACTGGGTTAATGTGTGACAACTGATCACAGGTTCAGTTAGCTTAATTAATAAGAATAAAGCTTCTGACATTCCTTAAGAAAAGCATTACCATATATTTTAACTAACTCTTTATATTGTGGTGCTATGGAATTTGCATTTATCCTTCTTGCCTTTGCTTGTGGCTTTGGTGCTAAACTTTTAGGTTTACCCACACTTATAGGTTACTTAACAGCTGGGTTTGTTTTGAATTATTTAGGCTATCAATCGACTGATAATCTTCAATCACTGGCGAACCTAGGCATCACTCTGATGTTATTTACAATTGGCCTAAAACTAAACGTTAGAGATTTATTGAAAAAGGAAGTTTGGCTAGGCAGTATTTCTCACACCTTAGTTTGGATTACCTTAGTTAACGTATCTTTAGCTGGATTTACCTGGTTAGGGTTAGAGGTTTTCGCAGACCTAGACTTTAATACTCATTGTTTATTGGCATTTTCATTAAGTTTTAGTAGTACTGTTTGTATTGTAAAAATACTGGAAGAAAGCGGTGAAATTAAGACACGTCACGGTAAATTAGCTATTGGTGTTTTGGTTATGCAAGACATAGTAGCGGTACTTTTTCTGGTAATAGTGACAGGAAAAATCCCTTCAGTTTGGGCCCCTTTATTATTAGCTTTGTTTTTTATTAAGCCTATATGGGCCAAAATATTAGAAATAGTAGGCCATGGAGAGTTGCTAGTTTTAACTGGATTTATGTTGGCATTGGGTGGATATCAGTTATTTGAAATCGTAGGTATTAAAGGAGATTTAGGGGCTTTAGTTGTGGGGATGATTATTGCAACCCACGTGAAATCTGCGGAAATGTCTAAATCATTAATGGGGTTTAAAGACCTATTTTTAGTAGGATTTTTCTTAACAATAGGGTTCAGTGCCCTACCCACTTTAGACTTGCTGATGACTGCGATCTTGCTTTGTCTATTTATACCCATAAAATTTATAATATTTTTTAAACTATTTCTAATGCTACGGCTTAGAGCGCGAACAAGTTATTTAGCGAGTTTAGTTCTTTCTAATTATAGTGAATTTGGACTAATAGTTGTCGCATTATTAGTTAGCATTGGTTGGTTAACAGCCCAGTGGCTGGTAATTTTTGCGTTAGCGGTTTCTTTTTCATTTGTGATAACAGGCCTTATTTATAAGACTTCTCATAATCAGTATGCAAGGTATAAAGACTCTCTAAAGAATTTTGAGAAAACAATACGCTTGAAAGAAGATGTTTACGTACAGCCAACTGGGGCGCAAATAATAGTAGTGGGTTTAGGGCGTGTTGGTAAAGGTGCCTATTCCTCTTTAACAAGTATTTTAGGTGATAAAGTGTGGGGAATGGATGCTGACCCAGTTAGGATTAGGAAGCTTGAAGAGGAAGGTTTCCAAGCCATGGTAGGTGATGGTGAAGATGTTGACCTATGGGAAAACATGGACCTTAGCCATGTAGAACTGGTATTGCTGGCACTACCTTCTATTGAGGATATTTGTAATATTACAGAGCAATTGATGCATGCCAATTACAAAGGAAAGATTGCCTCAATCGCCCGTTATGAAGATGAAATTCAACCGCTACTTGATGCTGGTTCTGACAAAGTTTTCAACTTTTTTACAGAGGCAGGAATGGGATTTGCTGAAGAAAGTTTGCAGCTGATAAAACATAGCTCAAGACTCAATAAAGACTAATAACAAGAATCATTATCACTATGTATATTATTGTTTTATAAAGGTTTTTTATAAGTTTGATTGGTATTTAAAGTATTCGCATACTATAATGCGTTCATCGGCTATATCTATGGACCAACTCTATGAAAGGTGACAAACAGATAATCAGTGTACTTAATGAAGTATTAACCTTTGAATTAACTTCAATTAATCAATACTTTTTACACGCTAAAATGTATAAAAACTGGGGGTTTGAAAACCTAAGTAAATTTACCTACAAAAAATCAATTAAAGATATGAAGCAGGCCGATGAGTTGATCGAGCGCGTTTTGTTTTTAGAAGGTATTCCTAATTTGCAGTTATTAGGTAAGTTAATGATTGGAGAAGAAACCACAGAAATGCTGAGCTGTGATATGACTTTTCAACAATCTCAAATTCCTTTACTGAAGAAAGCTATTAGCCTGTGTGAAGAGCTCCAAGATTTTGTATCAAGAGATTTATTTGAAGGCATTTTAAAGTACGAAGAAGATCATATAGATTGGATAGAAACTCAACAATATCAGATTACGCATATGGGTATTGAAAATTATCTGCAAAGCCAGTTAGAGGAAGATTAATATGCTAGGTAAACAAATCATTATAGATAAACTCAACTCCCTACTGGCTTATGAATTAGCAGCAATGGATCAATACTTTATCCACTCAGAAATGTATCAAGACTGGGGACTTACTAAGCTGTATGAACGTATCTCCCATGAATTTGATGATGAAAAAGGTCATGCCACTAAATTAATTGAGCGTATGTTGTTTCTTGAAGGCGTGCCCGATATGACTAAGCGTGATGGTTTAGTTATTGGTACTGATGTTCCAAGTATGTTGGAAAGTGACTTAAGAGTTGAATATGTAGTTGCACAAGCCCTAAAAGATACCATTAGCCTTTGTGAGACAGAGCAAGATTATGTAACTCGAGATATGCTTTTGGTATTATTGGACGATACTGAAATGGATCACGCACATTGGTTAGAGCAACAACTAGGACTAATTAAACGTTTAGGCTTGTCTAATTATTTACAATCTCAAATGTAGTGTTGTTTTAGTAACCCCTCCCCTAAGCCAGACTCTTGTTGAATCTGGCTTTTTAATGTCTGTGAGTTTCAAAGTTAAAAAACCATGATTGAGTCACTTTCTCTGTATTTTCAGTTTGTATAATAAGCTGCCATTTCATATCAGGCTCACTGCATGCACCTAAAAACAATAAGCCATCGTAGGTAAAACTTGAGGAAATATGAGTAACATTTTCTAATATTACGGCTGTTTTACCCATATACATATTTATTCCCTGCACCCATATTTGTTTGATTTTTAAACTATCACTTAAAGTAATCGTCAGCTTTAATTCTTCTTCTAGTTGGATGGTTTGCAAAAACTTAACAGATACGACTTCACTTTGGGTATTCAATTCACATTGCGTTTTATTATCTAGGTTGCATTGAGTGTTTGTTTTTAGGCCAAAATTATTGCTTTGGCTAAACAAAAAGCCAATTACAACTAAAATAATAGCGATAGTGATCAATGTTCGGGTAAAAAAGGTGGGACTCACAATTTCTCAACAGGTAAACTAAAGACTAAATAAGTGTGATAAAAAAAAAGAGCGCTGACAAGGCTGTTTTATCTTTCTTTTTAGTAATTATATCCCTAGAATATTTAGGGTTATGGATCATATTAAGCTAAATATCAATTGCTTAGCTAATTGGGCAAATATCAGACTATGCTGTTTTTTATTTGTGAAAAGTCAGTAAATTTTATGTTAACAGAGTGGAAGATTCATTAAATGAGTGAAGCTATTCAAGTACATCCCGAATATAACTATAAAGTAATTCGGCAGTTTGCGGTCATGACCGTTGTGTGGGGCATTATAGGCATGGCAATGGGTGTGTTTATTGCTGCTCAACTATATTGGCCTGCATTAAACTTCGATACGCCTTGGTTAACCTTTTCTAGGTTAAGACCATTACATACCAATGCTGTTATTTTCGCTTTTGGTGGGTGTGCATTGTTCGCTACATCGCTATATGTGGTTCAACGAACATCTAATGTAAGGTTATTCAGCGATAAGCTGGCTACATTTACTTTTTGGGGATGGCAAGCGGTTATTGTTTTAGCCGTGATCACGCTACCTATGGGTCTTACAAGTTCAAAAGAATATGCTGAGCTAGAGTGGCCAATTGATATTCTTTTAGCATTAGTTTGGGTGTCCTATATAATTAACTTCTTCGGCACCATGATTATTCGTAAGGTTTCTCATATCTATGTAGCAAACTGGTTCTTTGGTGCGTTCATGATCACCGTTGCTGTTTTGCACATTGCTAATAGCATGGTTATTCCAGTTTCATTAACTAAGTCCTACTCGATTTATGCTGGTGCGGTAGATGCCATGATTCAATGGTGGTACGGACATAACGCAGTTGGATTCTTCTTAACTGCTGGCTTCTTAGGCATGATGTATTATTTTGTACCTAAGCAAGCTGGACGCCCTGTCTATTCATACCGCCTATCGGTAGTGCATTTCTGGGCACTTATTTCATTATACATTTGGGCAGGTCCTCACCACTTGCACTACACTGCCCTTCCCGACTGGACACAGTCTTTAGGTATGGCAATGTCTATCATTCTATTTGTTCCATCTTGGGGCGGCATGATCAACGGAATCATGACGTTATCCGGCGCATGGCATAAGTTACGAACCGATCCAATTTTACGATTTTTAGTGGTCTCTTTGTCATTCTACGGTATGTCTACCTTTGAAGGACCAATGATGGCTATTAAAACGGTTAACGCATTATCACATTATACTGACTGGACAGTTGGTCACGTACATTCAGGTGCCCTAGGTTGGGTTGCTATGGTGTCAATCGGCTCTATATATCACCTCATTCCGGTGTTATTCGATAAGCCCAGAATGTATAGCATTAAGTTAATTAATGTTCATTTCTGGTTCGCCACTGTGGGTGTAGTTTTATATATAGTCGCTATGTGGATGTCAGGTGTACTTCAAGGGCTAATGTGGCGTGCAATTAATGACGACGGAACACTAACTTATAGTTTTGTTGAATCTCTTGAAGCATCAAAACCATTCTACTTTGTTCGATTCTTAGGTGGTGTTTTAGTCGTGATTGGAATGTTGATCATGGCCTACAACGTCTACAGAACGATTAAAAGTGATAGTAAAGAACAGGCGGTAGAGCCTGAAGCGCAAGCGGTGTAAGGAAGTCTATCGATGAAAAATGCACATGAAATAATTGAAAAAAATGTCGGGCTTATGGCCATTCTTATACTAGTTGCGATTAGTTTAGGGGGGATGGCACAAATAACACCGCTTATGTTCCAGCAACAAACTATGACGCCAGTGGATGGCTTAACACCTTATACACCTTTACAAATGGAAGGGCGTGATATTTTCATCCGTGAAGGATGTGTAGGCTGTCACAGTCAAATGATCCGTCCTTTTAGAGCTGAAACAGAACGTTATGGTCACTATTCAGTTGCTGGTGAATCAGTTTGGGAGCACCCGTTTTTATGGGGTTCAAAACGAACTGGTCCTGATTTAGCACGTGTTGGTGGTCGTTATAGTGATGCGTGGCATCAGGTTCACCTAATCAACCCTAGAGATGTAGTTCCCGCATCTAACATGCCTGGGTTTCCTTGGTTAATGGAAAATACTCTAGACGGCGAATTAACAGCGAAAAAGCTATCAGTATTTAGAGACTTTGGTGTTCCTTATACAGATGAAGATATTGCTGGTGCGAAAGACGCCGTTAAAGGTAAAACAGAGATGGAAGCATTAATTTCATACTTACAATCACTTGGCACGGCGTTGAAATAATATGGATTACGCAACGAGTGGCAGTATCTATACAGTTTTAGTGTTTGTTTGTTTTATAGGAATCGTTTGGTGGGCATACAGTAAAAAATCTAAAGCAGGCTTTGATGAAGCAGAAAAGCTAATTTTTGATGATGAACCCCAACAAAATAATCGGGAGTCTAAAGTAGATGAGTAGTTTTTGGAGTATCTGGATTTCAGTTATAACACTGGGGTCAATTTTAGGTTGTTTTCTATTGTTACGCTGGTGTCTGTCTAATCAAACGGGCGTTAAAGAAGGCGAAGATATGCATCATGAATTTGATGGCATTATCGAAATTAACAATCAGCTTCCTAAATGGTGGACGTACTTATTTTACATATGTATCGCTTGGGGATTGATTTACTTAGTTTTATACCCTGGTTTAGGAAACTTCAAAGGTTTATTGAATTGGCAGAGTTCTAATCAAAAAATTCTATCTTTGGAAGAGTCTAGAGCTGCAATTGAACTTGTTAAAGATAATGGTGTAATTAGCCAATATGATAGAGAAGTGGCATTTGCTAACGAGCTTTACGCCCCTATCTTTGATGGCTATTACAAACAGCCGATTACAGATTTAGCTAAGGATCCTGAAGCTCTTAAAATTGGGCAACGCTTATTTAGTCAAAATTGTTCACAGTGTCATGGGTCTGATGCACGTGGTCAACGAGGGTTCCCTAACCTAACTGATGACGATTGGCTGTATGGTGGTACACCTGAAAAAATCACTGAAACTCTCATCAATGGTAGGCAAGCATTAATGCCAGCCCAGTTAGATGCTATGGGTGAGCAAGGGATAAAAGAACTGGTTTCTTATGTACTTAGCCTTAGTAATAGACCAGAGCTCGACCAAGACTTGGTTGATGCTGGTGAAGCTAGGTTTGCAATTTGTGCGGCATGTCATGGTCAAGATGGTAAAGGTAATTACGCATTTGGTGCCCCTAACCTAACCGATCAAACATGGTTGTATGGTGGTACTGAGAAAACAATTACTGAAACCTTAACCTACGGTAGAAATGGTGTTATGCCATCCTTTAAAAATACCTTAGGTGAAAAGAAGATCCATTTAGTCGCTGCATATGTATATAGTTTGTCTCAAGACAAATAGGCACAATCAGTTATAATGAGAGCCCCTGCCTATGCAGGGGCTTTTTATTTTGTAAATTAAACTTAGAGCACCCCAACTAGATGCAATCAACACCTTCAAAGATTTGGTATAAACAATTTTGGCCATGGTTTTTAATATTTGTTCCTCTAACGTCAATGGTCTTAAGTTTTACTATGATGAGATTGGCTTTTAATTCTGAGGACAGCATGGTAGTTGATGACTATTATAAAGAAGGCAAAGGCATCAATTTAAAGTTTCAAAAGGTACAAAAAGCCAAAGACCTTAATATTCAAACATCGGTTAAAGTGTCTGCTGAATATGTAGCTATAAGCTTTGTATCAGGAGCACCTAGTAAGGGGGAAGTGTTAACACTTAACTTCTTTCACTCTACCCAGGATTTCAAGGATTTTTCTGTGACTTTGTTAAGAGACGCAAAAGGTGTATATCGCTCACCTCTTGAGACAGACATATCAGGAAAATGGCAAATTAGCCTACAACCTTTAGATGAAGACTGGAAAATTCAAAAAGTAGTTTCCCTCCCTACAGCGCAAGCTTTTGAGTTAAATCCTTAGTTTCATGGACATAAAGTGTTTCCACTGCGGGCTAGATGTTCCAGCTGGCTCTCATTATCAAACAACAGTATTGGATAAACCCCAGCATTTTTGTTGCCCTGGGTGTTTAGCCGTCGCTGAATCAATAGTGGAAAACGGTCTGGAGGACTATTACCACTACCGCAGTGAGTTTGCTGAAAAAGCCTCTGAAAATGACGAAGACATACTTGAAAAATTATCTGTATTTGATGATGACCTAATACTTAGCGAGTTTGTTGGTAAAAACAATAATACCCATGAAATTCAATTAACCATTAGTGGTATAAATTGCGCGGCATGTGGCTGGCTAATAGAAAAACAACTTTCAAAGCTAAAAGGCATAGTACAGGTTGCTGTGAATGTATCAGCAAGGCGGGCAATAGTCAGTTGGGACAGTGACTTACTGCAATTAAGCGCAATCTTAAAACACATAGAAAACATTGGCTATCATGCCAAGCCCTTTCAACCAGAACAACACGAAGCATCATACAAGCAAGAAAACCAAGCATTTCTTAAAAAATTAGGGTTAGCCGGTTTAATGACTATGCAAGTCATGATGTTAAATATAGGCGTGTTTTTCGATTTATTTGGGCACATAGATGAACAAACAAAGCAATATTTTAATTGGGTGAGTCTGTTATTAACCACCCCTGTTTTATTGTATTCAGCATCAGGGTTTTACTCAGGTGCGCTAAGAGCTCTCAAAGCTAAGTCTGTCAATATGGATGTTCCAGTTAGCTTAGCTTTGTCATTAACATATTTATCAAGTGTCCTTGCAACCTTCCAAAACACAGGGCAAACCTATTTTGAGTCTCTGAGTATGTTTGTATTTTTGTTACTGATAAGTCGATATTTGGAGCATGGCGCACGTTATAAAGCATCACAATTATCGGCTAACATGCTTGAATATATGCCAACTATGGCCAATTTAGTCGAGAACAAGCAAATACGTCCAGTACTGGCTAAATCTTTAAAATCAGAGCAGTTAGTGTTAGTTAAAGCCGGAGAGCTGGTTCCCATTGATGGAACAATAGTTGACGGGCAAGGACAGCTAGACGAAGCCTTGTTAACGGGTGAATTCGAACTAATTAGTAAAACAAAAGGTGAAAAGGTTTATGCAGGTACGGTTAATCAGTTAGGTACATTAACCATCAAAGTCACCAGTACTTTAAAGCATTCAGTATTAAATCAAATTAACCAACTTCAAAGTCAGGCCTTGGCCAATAAACCAAAGATAGCTGGAATAGCGGACCGATTTTCTCAATATTTTGTCGCAGTAGTATTATTAATTTCCGCTATTACTTATCTAGTTTGGTACCAAATTAACCCAGAAGAAGCGCTATGGCATATGATAGCTGTGCTAATAGCAACTTGCCCTTGTGCCTTAGGCCTAGCAACACCCTCGGCTTTGTCTTGTGCTGTCGCTCATTTAAATGGTAAAGGTATTTTGTTAAAACGAGCCGACGCACTAGAACAAATATCAAATGTAGATTGGGTGGCATTCGACAAAACTGGCACCTTAACAGAAGGAAAGTTTTCACTAAGTCAATGTGTAAACAACACGGATAAGCGAGATGAACACTGGCTTCAAATTGCTGCTTGTTTAGAGCAATATTCAGAGCATCCAATAGCTAAAGCATTCGAAGATATTCAATGCCCCTACCCTGTGGTAAATTTTTCAACAATAATTGGTAAAGGCATTAAAGGAACAATCAATAATATTGAATATAAATTAGGCTCTGAACTGTACATGGAACAAGAGATACCAAAGTCTTTGCAGATATGTAACGTATTTCTACAAGCCAACAATCGAGTACTTTGTGGCTTTGCATTAGCCGATAAAATTCGTCTAAGTACGATTGCTATATTAGAAACATTTAAGGATAAAAAGGTGACCCTGATTAGTGGCGATGCTGAACCAATGGTGTGCGCTATTGCCAAGCAATTACATATCCCTGATTGGTTATCTAAACACACACCAGAGCAAAAATTAGGCGTGATAAAAAAAGCTCAGAAAGATGGGTATACCGTTCTAATGGTGGGCGACGGTATCAATGATGCGCCAGTATTAGCTCAAGCCAATGTATCTGTTACTTTAGGAGTAAGTTCTGATCTAGCTAAATCTTCAGCTGATGTAGTGCTACTAGATAACTCATTAGATAAAATTAACCTAGTTTTTAATATAGCCAAACGTTGTAAAAATAAAATCAAGCAGAATATAGGCTGGGCCATAGGGTATAATATTTTGGTATTACCATTAGCAGTCTCTGGAGTATTAACGCCTTGGATGGCTGTCATTGGTATGTCTCTTAGTTCCTTAATTGTGGTAATCAATTCAATTAGACTTTTAAAGTAATGGAAGGTGTTTCGTGAGTATTATTTATGTGTTGATCCCCATTGCTATTTTATTAGTCTGTATAGCAGTATTCGTGTTTTTTTGGGCCGTTAAATCTAACCAATTTGATGATTTAGAAAGACACGGCAGTAGCATCTTGTTCGACGATGACCTACCTAAACATAAGCAAAACTCAACTCCCCCTACTTCAGAAAAAAATGAATGAGCTATCATTTCTTTCTGCCTTAATAATTGGTCTGGCGGGAGGTATTCATTGTGTGGGAATGTGCGGGGGTATTGTAGGGGCATTTTCTTATGCTATTCCTAAAGGTGCGTCTACTCAGCTGTATGCCATTACTTATAATATAGGTAGGGTAACCAGTTATACTGTCGCTGGTGCCTTAACCGGATGGTTAGGTCAAATGGTATCCCAACAAGTTGATCAAGGCATAGTGATTCTGCAGTTTCTAAGTAGTGTGTTCTTAGTCATATTGGCTCTTTATATTGCAGGTTGGTGGCAAGGTTTAACCAAAGTTGAAGCTATTGGCAGCCTATTTTGGAAAGTTCTCCGCCCTTGGTCGAAGAAAATATTACCCTTCAAAAGTCCGTTACAAGCATTACCTTATGGCGCTATTTGGGGGTGGTTACCCTGTGGTTTAGTATACTCAGTTCTTACTTGGTCTTTAGCCAGTGGCTCAGCCATTAATGGTGCAAAAATAATGTTAGGTTTTGGATTAGGCACTTTACCTATCATGTTCTTGATGGCCTTAGGGTTTGAAAGATCTAAGACCTATTTACAGCTACCGGTCACCAAAAAAGTGATAGGGATATTATTGCTAATGTTTGCAGCTTTTCAAATGTATCTAACATTTCAAAATTCCTTAAAGTAAATATCTCAACTTTATTACTAAACCAAGCGTTAACGTAACGGTTGACAGAATTTAAATTATTTTCATAAACTGAGAAGGTGTTAACTTTTTAAATTTAAGAGGTAAGCCAATGCAATACGATAAAATTTTAGCTGTTATTGAAGCAGATTCTACACAACAAAAATCCCTCTCCAGAGCCCTTGAAATCGCACGAATGAACCAAGCAAGTATAACTGCCTTCCTATGTATTTATGATTTTTCCTATGAAATGACAACTATGCTGTCTATGGATGAGCGGGAAAATATGCGACAGGCTGTAGTTGACGATAGAACGGATTGGCTTAAAAATTTAGTAGCTAAAACCATAGGACGAGAGTTTATTGATATAGATATTAAAATTGTTTGGCATAACCGCCCCTACGAAAGCATCATTCGAGAAGTATTAGAAAATGGTTTTGATTTAATAGTTAAAGGGACGCAACAACACGATACCTTGGAATCTGTTATTTTTACGCCTACAGATTGGCATATTATGCGTAAAGCCCCTGTCCCTGTGCTCTTAGTTAAAGAACACGATTGGCCTATAGGTGGTAAAATAATCGCTGCTATCAATGCGGGGGCAAACGATGCAGACCATTTATCTCTTAACGAACAGGTCTCCAAGCATGCAAATAGCTTTGGAAGTTTATTAGCTTCAGATGTCCATTTGGTTAACGCTTATCCCAGTACACCACTTAATATTGTTATGACAATTCCTGACTTTGATCCGGTAACACACCAAGAAACTGTCAAAGAACACCATCAATTATCACTTCAAACCCATGGAAAAGCATATCAAATCTCTACTGAGCTTTGTCATGTGGCGATGGGGTTACCCGAAGACGTCATTCCAGACTACGCCTCGAAACTTGATGCTGAATTAGTCGTACTGGGGACAGTGGGTAGGCAAGGGATTTCTGCAGCACTTATAGGGAATACTGCTGAACATGTAATAGATAAGCTAAATTGTGATGTATTAGCCATTAAGCCTGATGGGTTTATATCCCCGATAAAATTATCTTAACCAATTTTAAATGGTCTATTTGTTGCCTTGCCTATCAATGCAAGTCAAGGCCTCTTTAAAACTTCCATTGTTTCAAAGCCTACCCCTTAGACAGCCAACCAATATAGGGTATAATTTGCCGATAATCGCCTAGCCACAAACTTTCAGTTTATTTAAGTAAGATAACCATGAGTCATATGCCTAACCAAGATCTAAAACCAAACCCAAACGCTCCTAAAAATCGCAAACGTATCAGGCATTTTACCGGTAAGGCCATTGCTGATTTTAATATGATTGAAGAAGGCGACAAAGTTATGGTTTGTCTGTCTGGTGGTAAAGACAGCTACACCATGTTGGACGTACTGCTTTATAAACAAAAAGTCGCACCGATCTCATTTAGTATCGTGGCAGTTAATTTAGATCAAAAACAACCAGGATTCCCCGAACATATCTTGCCTAAGTATTTAACAGAGTTAGGGGTAGACTTCGAAATTGTAGAAGAAGACACCTACTCTATTGTGGTCGACAAAGTACCAGAGGGTAAAACAACTTGTGCTTTATGCTCTCGTTTACGTCGAGGCATTTTGTATAAAACAGCAAGTCGTTTAGGAGCGACAAAAATAGCATTAGGTCACCATAGAGACGACATGCTGGAGACACTAATGTTAAATATGTTTTATGGTGGGCAATTAAAATCTATGCCTCCAAAACTAGTAAGTGATGACGGTAAACATATAGTAATTAGGCCTCTAGCATACTGTGCAGAACAAGATATTGCTGAGTACTCAGCTAACATGGGCTTTCCTATTATTCCCTGTAATTTATGTGGCTCCCAAGAAAACTTACAACGTAAAAAAATTAAAGGCATGCTCCAAGACTGGCAACAACGCTTTCCTGGCCGTATAGAAAATATGGCTAGAGCCTTACAAAATGTGGTGCCATCTCACTTGGCTGACAATAACATTTTTGCATTTGAACACTTAAGTACTCAAGATACTCCTTATGAAAATGGAGATATTGGATTTGATGAGCCAGAGGTTAAACACGACACTGTGACATCTGAAACCAATCAGTCAATCAATATAGTCACTCCACTAGCTGTAACCAACCTCTAAGGAAAGTATCATGAAAATTGGATTAGCTTTAGGGAGCGGTGCAGCTCGAGGGTGGGCACATATTGGTGTGATACAAGCCTTAGAAGAAATGGGTATCAAAATTGATATAGTAACGGGCTGTTCTATCGGCTCTTATGTTGGAGCAGCCTATGTTTCAGGTAAATTACCCGAGTTAGCTGAGTGGGTAGAAAGCCTAACAGAATGGCAAGTGTTTTCTTTAATGGGGGTGGGCTTTCACAAAGGCGGCTTGATGAGCGGCCAAAAGGTATTTACGGCCCTTGAAGACAATTTCAGCTGTGAAACATTCGAGCAACTAGATATGCCATTTGGGGCAGTTGCTACAGACTTATACAGCGGCAGAGAAGTTAACTTTTTATCAGGTTCAATTGCTAGTGCAGTGAGAGCCTCATGCTCTATACCTGGCTTATTTCCGCCGAGTCTACATGAAAACCGGTGGTTAGTTGATGGCGGGGTTGTCAATCCTGTTCCTGTTAATATGTGTAGGATGCTAGGAGCTGACTTTGTCATTGCCGTGAACCTAAGTGCAGATTTTAGGCCCCAGTCATTGGTAAACCGAGAAATAGATCACGGTAATAACCAAAAGAAAACATCAGACTTTTTTAAACGTAGCCATAAACAGATTCAACAATGGTTTAAGAAAGACTCTCATACCTCAGAAGTGGTAGAAGAACCGTTAATAAAAGAAGCAGTAGATGAAGATGATGAGCCTTGCCTTACTCAAGAATGTCTCGATATGTTAGAACCTGCTTTGGAAAAACAACAAGAAGAGGATCAAGATCCACAAACTAACGTGCCCGCTCCGCCAGCGCCGTCAATTATCAACGCGATGACGGGCTCTCTAGATATACTATCTGCAAGAGTAACCCGTTCTAGACTTGCTGGAGATCCTCCAGATATCTTAATTGAGCCCCAGCTTAGAGATTTTGGCATGATGGAGTTTTACCGTGCCAAAGAACTAATTTCAGAGGGCCATGGCAGCGTTGAACGCATCGCAGCTCAAATTAAATATCATCTTAGTTTAGATGAGGCTAAGTAAACTCAGAGCTGGAAAATAGTAACCCCCCCTTAATTACAGGGCATTAAGTTTCAAGCACTGAGGTTAATAATTATTTCTCTACTAAAGCGGTAATACGTATGGGCTTAATAGGAAGATTGAAATTTTTGGCATTCTTTATCTCTTCTCTATTTAGGGTTAGCCGATTTCCTTGCTGTAGACCAAACTCAGCTTTAAAAGGCTTTGAGTTTACGTCGAAATGAAAAACCAACCCTTCTACTGAAGGCATCATAAAAGATAGAAACCCACCCATATCATCAAAAAAAGCAGTGTATTGGTCTAATAGATAGCCCAGCTCATCTTGAGAGTAATGCATTTTTAAATATTGAGGTTTAGTCTCTAGCTGTACAGAAATATCACATTGATTAGCTTGATCGTTAATGTCTAGTACAACTATCGCCTTAGCCATTTTCAAAATTTTATCGGTCGGAACCGTAAATCTATCATTAGCCTCTACCACTAAAGGTAATGTTTGTTTTTGGGTAACTATTTGTGCTGAGGAAATTTTACAAAGACGATTATTTGCTATGTGTTGAAACCCAAAAGCAAACCTTAACGCTTGAGTATCATCACTTTGAAGTTTTTTGACATGACTGTAAAAGCTCGCATATTCAACTTCTAAGGGCTCGCTATACGAAAACGAACTGAAAACCAAAAGCATAATTAAAACGTTTACTTTCACTGTTGTAACCCCATGTATTTTTTATTAACTCTTAACATATCAAGCAACTCATCAATGTACTCTTGGCCTCGCTCAGAATAGGAGATTAAGCCGTTAGCTAACAGTTCTGCCGTTACTGGCTTATTTTCGGTTTGATGTGACAATCTCAACGCTCTAAGTTCTTCATAGGCATATAACCTATTGATATTACGCATATAAGTCATCACAGCATGAGACAAGTCATTAAACTTAGCGACCTCATGAACCGCACCTTCAACACGCTGTTTAGGAACAAAACCACACCCTTCTTTAAAACACCACAAACCAAAAAAGTTATAGCCCTGCCTTGCAAACCTAGACGTGCCCCACCCTGACTCGATCGCTCCCTGAACTAATACTAATGCTTCAGGAATGATATCAACTTTAGTTGTTAACTCATCAAATACAGCATCATTTAAGGTTTCGAATTGCACCGTATATTTGGTTACCAAGTATTCAAATACTGTACTTTGGGACTCATTAAAGGTTTTACCTACTTTATATGCCTCAAATAAGGTTACGACTGCTTGTCGTTCAATTGTAATTATGGTGTTTTGACGTTTTACTTCAGGTAATAAATAGGCAAAGAATGCCTTCTTTTTATCGATAACATTTTCATAGGTATTGAAATTTGGTACAGGATCTTTATCTGTCCCTAAGACTGGAATATCAAAGGCCTTGAGGTTGACAACTATATGATTTTTTTTATCAATATGGTTTTGTTGGGTAACGACAATAAACGTTACGACCAACAGCAATATCACTAGTGCTGTTAACAAGTTTTTAAGCATTAAAAATAGATTCCTGTTTTGCTGACTTGTCGCCCACTTTGACAGTTACACCAAAGAGTTCACGATAAAGCACACCTTTTAAATTAAAATAAAAAGGTATCAACCAGATATAGGCAACACCCAAAGTCAACATACCCAATAAAAACAGCGCCAATGAGCCTAAATAGAAAAGGCTTAAACTCGGCCAGTGGTGATTAAAAACTTTAAAAGACTGAATAATAGTATCTTTAGGTGCTAATTTTTTTTCAATTAGTAACATCATTGAAAACCCTGTAGCCATACCTAGATAAACGGTAGTCGCGACCCCAACAAACAAGCCAGCTAACGAAAGTACTTGTCCGGCTACATCTACTAATATAGCCAACAAAAGAGCCAAAAGAATAATGACAAATGAACCAAATGCTCGCTTTAGTAACGGAAAAAATGCAGGTTTATGACCCACACTACGAGACATACCCAGCCATAACATTGCGGCAATAATAGGCGCCGTAATCACCACAAAAATCAACTCCATAGTGACTTGCGTTCTCGGTGAAATCATAGTCATATCTGTCACGCCAAGTATATTTTGCAGCGCCCAAACAAAAGCCATAACAATAAATAACATTAACATTACACCTTGCATAACTTCTGTTTTGCCTTTTTTAGACAGCTCCCAAGCTTCAACAATTAATGCTTTTAATTCTATTCGAGTTTCGCCATTAATGGATTTCTCATAGCTGCCACCGACAACTTTACACTCTTCTTGTTTCACTCATCACCTACTTAACATTAAAAATTATACATTTAGGGTAAAACTAAGCTTACCGCTAAAAGAATTAAAACCGCTCCCATGACACGGTCAAACCAATACCCTTTAGAACCTATAAAGGCGCGGACCTTATCTGAACTTAAAATCACCGACAGAAAACAAAACCAAAGCCCAGTCGCAATAGCCAGATATAAGCCATATGCTAATTTGACTAAATTTGGAGTGTCAGCGGATACAACGACAGCAAAAATAGATAAAAAGAATAGGGTCGCTTTGGGGTTAAGCCCATTAGTTAGAAACCCAATCATAAACGCTTTTTTGTCTGAAATCAGGACTTCACTGGTGCCACTAACCGAACTGCTGTCTTTAGAGGGAGCGGGACTGCGAATTGCTCCCCAACCAATATAAAGCAAGTATGCGGCAGCAATATAACTGATGATTGTAAATAAATCTGGATTGGCTTTAATTAACAAGCCAATCCCTAATAGTGAATAGCTCACATGTACCAGAATGCCAACGCCAGCCCCTATGCTAGTAATTAACGCTAAGCGACGTCCGTAACGGATACTGTGCTTTAAAACAATAGCGAAATCTGGACCAGGGCTCGCCACCGCAAGAATATGTACACTTGCAATCGTTAAAAACTCTAACCAATAGTTTTCTACATACTCCAACAACTCAATAACCTTCTAGTAAAATATCGACAAACTGTGTCACGACTTGGGTAGCTGAACCATAATGTTTTTCAGAAAACTGATTAAAACCGTCACTCGGCTCTAGATTTAATTCAACACTGTGTACCTGATAATGACTAGCTAAATCTACAAATCCTGCAGCGGGATAAACCGTGCCAGACGTACCGATCGATATAAATAGGTCAGCGTCACGGAGCAATGATTCAATACGCTCCATATGCATTGGTATCTCTCCAAACCAAACAATATCGGGTCGCATGCCACTGCTAGGTTGACAACATTTACATTGAGTAGTGCCGTTTATATCATTTAAAGCTTCGGCATTCTTACCTGACTGAATACACCTAGCAGATAGCAAACTACCATGCATATGTATGACATTTTTACTGCCAGCCCTTTGATGTAAGTTATCAACGTTTTGGGTAACCACCCAGAGGTTGTCTGCTAATTTTTCTTCTAGTTTAGCCAAGGCATAATGAGCTATGTTAGGTTTAACGTCTTTGCTTAATAATTGCTTACGCCTTTCATTGTAAAAACGATACACCAAGCTGGGGTTGTCACTGAAACCTTCTGGGGTGGCGACTTCATGAACTGAATGGTTTTCCCACAATCCATTATTATCTCTAAATGTTTTCAAACCTGATTCTGCAGAAATTCCAGCCCCTGTCAGTACGACAACCTTTAATGATGAAAAGTCATCAGGTAAAGCAAAATTAGATAACATGATAGTTTCGTTTTGATATGAATGAATAACGGGCCGCATTATCCTTTTTAATCCCTTAGCTGGCTAGTGGAAATTCGCTTAATGCTAGTTTGATGAGATACCGCAACCTTTCAATACAATATGGGTGATGGACTGGACAATGCTTTCGAAATGTTCTTCGCTGAGTTGCTTTACATCTAACGCTGCTACTACTTGAACATTAAAATCGGCATAGTGTTGGGTAGCCCCCCAGATTAAAAACAATAGATGATAAGGGTTGATATCATCCATTAAACCGTTTTTTATCCAAGTATTTATGACTTTTACCTTTTGTTCTAACCACAGAATAAAGTCAGTAGACAAATAAGACTCGAGGGCATCAGCACCATGAATAATTTCACTTGCAAATATTCGTGAGCCTTCAGGATCTTCCATTGAGTATTTTACTTTAGAACGTATATAACTCGACAAAGCCACTTTCGGGTCGTCACAATCCGTAAAAGAATCAAAGTTTTTATTCCATGTTGTGACAATATCAGTAAGTAATACCTTGTAAAGCTCATCTTTATTAGCAAAATAATAATGTATGTTAGCTCTAGGTATATTAGCTCGCTCTGCAATTCTTTTGATAGAAGCCCCTTTGAAACCAAAGGTCACAAATTCTTTTTTTGCAGCATCCAAAATGATGGCAACGTTCTTTTTACGAACATTGCCTACATCGTCTGGACTATTGAGGCTAGTGTTAACTGTCATCAGCTTACTTATTACCAAGGTTCAATGACCTTGCAAGAACCGACATTGGTGTTCAACTTACAAGCAATTTAGCTTTGAGCTCTTTTCGTCTTTGATGTAATAAAGGTTCGGTATAACCACTAGGCTGCTCTTTACCTTTGAAAATCAAATCGATGGCAGCTTGAAACGCAACGCTTCCTTCAAAGTTATCAGCCATAGGAATATAGCTGGGATCACCAACATTTTGAGCATCAACAACTACAGCCATTTTCTTAAGGCTTGCCATAACTTGTTCTTCATTTAACAAACCATGATGTAACCAATTACATATATGTTGGCTAGAAATTCGTAATGTGGCTCTATCTTCCATGCGCCCGACGTTTTCAATATCAGGAACCTTAGAACACCCTACTCCTTGGTCAACCCAACGAACAACATAGCCTAACAGTCCTTGCACATTATTATCGAGTTCATGTTGTCGCTCTTCTATCGAGACTGAATCTGGATCTTTCAGCAATGGAATTGTCAAAAGCTCATCTAACTGATTATCAGCTTCTGCCCCTAATGACGCTAAAAGTCTATCTTGTACATCTGCAACGTTTACTTGGTGGTAGTGCATTACATGTAATGTTGCAGCTGTGGGTGAAGGTACCCAAGCACAACTCGCACCTGATTTAGGGTGGCCAATTTTAGCATCCATCATGGCTGACATTTCATCTGGAATGGCCCACATCCCCTTGCCTATCTGGGCTTTACCTTTTAAACCTGCTGCTAAGCCAATTAACACATTGCGGCTTTCATAAGCACCAATCCAAGCTTCATTTTTCATTAACTCTTTACAAGCCATAGGGCCTGCTAACATAGACGTATGTATTTCATCACCGGTTCTGTCTAAAAATCCTGTATTGATAAACGCCACTCGGCTACTTGCAGCACGTATGCATTCTTTCAAATTAGCTGAGGTACGTCGCTCTTCATCCATAATTCCCATCTTTATGGTGTTGGCTGGCAAGCTCAGTTTGTTTTCTATGGTGCTAAACAATTCATCAGTAAACGCCACCTCTGCTGGACCATGCATTTTAGGTTTGACTATATAGATGCTTTTCTCTTTAGAATTCACATACTGTGATGAGCCATTCAAATCATGCAGTGATATTAAGCTTGTAATAATACCATCTAGAATTCCCTCAGGTACTTCTTCACCATCGCGGGTCAATACTGCATCTGTGGTCATTAGGTGACCAACGTTACGGATAAACTGTAAGCTACGTCCCGATAGACTATATGCCTCTTCTTCGACTGTGAGGTACTCTCGGTCTGGATTAAGTGAACGAACTATCTCTTTGCCGCCTTTAACAAGCTTTTCGGTTAAGTCCCCTTTCATTAAGCCCAGCCAATTACGGTAAACTGCTGTTTTATCTTCTCCATCAACGGCAGCAATTGAATCTTCACAATCTTGAATGGTACTTAATGCTGACTCTAAGACAATATCTTTAACCTGAGCTAAGTCTGTTTTACCAATGGGGCTATTGGCGTCAATTTGTATTTCAATATGTAAACCATTATTGATGCACAAAATAGCCGTTGGACTGGCTAAAGAGCCTGTAAAACCAACGAATTGCTCAGGCTTTGCTAACGCACTTTTAGAGCCCGACTGAAGCTCTACAACTAGCTGTTTATCTTTTATAAAATAACCAGTGGCATCTTTGTGAGAGCCTGATTCTAAGGGCAAGCTTTGATCCAAGAACTCACGTCCAAATGCTACGACTTTAGCGCCTCTAATAGGATCATAGCCCTTGTTAGTACTTTCTTGCTCATCCACTATGATGTCAGAACCATACAAAGCATCATAAAGACTCCCCCACCTTGCATTTGCGGCATTTAAGGCAAATCTGGCATTCATTAAAGGCACCACCAATTGCGGGCCAGAAATTAACGCAACTTCAGCATCTACATTATCAGTAGTTATTTGAAAGTCTTTGCCTTCAGGTACTATATAACCTATTTCACTTAGAAAATTTTTGTAGGACTCATGATTAAACGGGCTGTTTTCGGGAGCCACATGCCAAGCATCGATTTGCGCCTGAAGCTGTTCTCGCGTTTCCAGCAAAGCATGGTTCTTTGGAGCAAATTCGTCCATTACATCAGCCAAAGATTTCCAAAAACTTTTACTGTCTATATCTAAACCAGGAAGTACCTCTTCATTTACCAACTTATGTAAACATTCAGCAACTTGATACCCATGTTCAATAACTCGTTCAATCATTTTTTATTTTCCTGTATCTCTAAGTAAATTATTATCATTTTCTGTACCCTAAATGGCATTTACCAAGGCTCAATCACAATTGACCCGTCTAAGGAAACCACATCACAGTTATGGCCTTCTCCCCCTCTGTCTACCACTAAAAAGTCGCTTACTTGATTTAATGCTAAACAATAGTGATGCCAGGTCCCTTTATGGTAATTAACCCCTTGGTCAGCCCGGGCTAAAAATACTTCAATTTTATCCGTATCTAACTCACCTTTTGGGGCGACTACCACCAAATATGGTGCTGCCCCCATAGGTATGAATGCTTGGCTAGACAATGGATGCCTCTCCATCATTTTGATAGCAATGGGCTGAGCTAATGGAGTCGACCTAAAAATATTAAGTAGGGTTCTACCATTGTTTTCAGTTACATCAACGTCTGCTAAGTCGTGATATCTTTGAGTATGCCCATCATTTATACTGAAGTTATTCGAATCTGAATTCACTTCAATAACATCTCCAAACGCTGCAAAAGCGCCTCTTGTTAATGCTTTAGGTTTGACTAAAATATTGTCCATTAAACGCCCCCTCCGTGAATTAAGCTGCTGGTTTTCCGAAGACTCTCATGCGGGATATGCCGCCGTCCGGGAAAATACTCAAGCGCACATGTGTGAAAGACTGGCTTGATTGAGTCAATATTTCTTCTATAAATAAATGCTCTCTGTGAGCATACAATTTAGTTTTTTCTATTATGGGTTGCCATTCAACCTCTTGGCTTACAAAATCATCGTTATCAGTATTTGTACCTTCTAACATAAAGGTATCAGGGAAATTACCTTTAAAGTGACAGGTATCAATCAGTACTTTTTCTACAGTTCCGGGCACCGCTAATTTAACAATTGACCAATCTGGGCCAGGATCGCGTCTGCGCTTAGTTTCCCAACCGTCGCCCATATCTTTACCCCGCCCAGGCATGATTAGGTTATTCTTATCACTAAAGAACATGTCACTTACGAGTAAAGCTTTTGCGCCATTTTTGATATAAGCCAAGTCTATTAGCTCACCTTCAACAAATTGCCCCCACTCTACGTCAGCCTCTCCATAGACGCGAAGTCTGGCGACTCCCCCATCGGGGAATATATTAAGTCTGACGTGTGTCCATGAGTCATTATTGTTTATTTCAAATAAGTTTTGGCTATGGGCTGCGACTTCACTTTGTTCAAGTACGGTAGTCCAAACCGTTTCATCATCAGGTTGCGTAGTACTATTACATGCTTCAACTGAAACGCTTTCAGGGGCGTTACCTCTAAAGTAATTGGTATCTATGTCAAAACCTTTAATCTTTCCTGGAATACCTAATCTAATAACGCACCAATCAAACTCTCGACCATTATCTCGCCCATAACTGCGTCTCGATTCCCAACCATCCATCCACTTTCCGCGCTCGGTATACTTATCATCGATAAATATGCCGCGGCCGGACTTCAATAAGTTTTCCATTTCTGCAAAAAAATCATCACTACAAGCTAGGGTTTCTCCACCCACTCGTTCACTCACCAGGTCAACGAAATGAGTTTTCAATTTCATTTCTAATGCGGCCCCTTTTTCATCTAAGGTATTTTGTGCTTGAGTGTCTTTAATCATTTACGATTTCCTAGGCGGTTATATACATGGTATTGAGCGAGTTAACTGTTATGCATAACAGTTAACCACAATAGGTTGAGATAAAAGTGAGGTTAGATTAAAAGCGCTTAAAAACCTGACACTTGTGTCAAGTTTGTATTCTAATCAATCTATTCTTGACTGTACAGCTAACCTAACCACTTTTTATTACGCTTCATTACCAACCCACAACCAATTTGCCTTGCGTGTCATTATTTTCCATACGTTGATGGGCTTCGGCTAATTTTGCTGCTGAATATTCAGTATCAATGATGGAAGTAAGTGAGCCATTAGAAAAATCAGCCAAATGAGCTTTAGTAAATTTTTTAATCAGTTGAGTTTTATAAATATTACTTCTATTACGCAATGTAGACCCTTTTATATTGGCTCGTTTGCCCAATAATAATGCCATGTCTAAGCCATCAGCGTACCGCCCTGCTAACATAGCCAAATATAAAATAGACCCATCGGTGTTTAACAACTGTAAGTTACGGTTGAGATAATCACCGCCAATAAAATCAACCACCAAGTCACACCCTTGCCAGTTACCCTTAATTTCTTTAAAAAAATCTTGGTGTTTATAATTTATCAACAGATCTGCACCCAGCTTGTTACAAAGTGCCAGCTTGGACTCACTTGAAGCTGTGGTCGCAATGAAAGCCCGGTGTAACTTAGCAAGTTGGATGGCTGCTAATCCCACGCCACTGGCTCCAGCATGAATTAGAACATGTTGTTTAGGTAGCAAGTTAGACTCTATAAATAAGGCTTGATATGCCGTTAAAAAACACTCTGCAATACCTGCAGCTTGCGCTAAAGAAATATTCTCAGGCACAACCATGACATGCTCGGTATTTATCAGTACGTATTCCGCATACCCGCCGCCAGCAACAAGTCCAAATACTTCATGACCAAGCTTTACATTATGGGGAGCACTTTGTTCATCATGAATCGCCGTTATTTCACCGCTTACTTCTAAACCTAATATTTTACTTTCGTGGGGAGGCGCCGGATATTTACCCTGTCGTTGCAACGTATCCGCTCTATTAATCCCAAAATATGCAACTTTGACAAGTACATGGTTAGGCTTCAATTCAGGGATGTCTGTATTTGAAATAGTTAAAGAATCTGGACCGCCGCCTTCAACATGCTCTATAAATTTCACGAACTTTGCTATCCTTTTTAGGTTTTGCATCTAATAGCCCTGATGTACAATCACGGCAAATTTAAAATATAAGTTATCCTATGCCATCCAGTGTTATTTTACAGCCAGGTCGAGAAAAATCTTTATTACGTCGCCACCCTTGGATTTTTTCAAGGGCGATCGAAAAAACCATTGGAAGAACCAACCATGGAGACACAGTCGATGTGTTCTCTCATGATGGCGAATGGTTAGGACGTGGTGCTTGGTCCCCTGAGTCACAAATACAAGTTCGTATCTGGACTTTTGAGCAAAATGAAACTATCGATAACGGCTTTTTTCAAAGACGAATAGCGACAGCTCAAAACAGCAGAGAAGAATTAATAGCTAGGCATGGTTTAACAGGGTATAGATTGATAGCCGCAGAGTCCGATGGACTGCCAGGTATCACTATAGATAGATATGCAAACGTTTTGGTATGTCAGCTTTTATCAGCAGGAGCTGAGAAACATAGAAGCAAAATAGTGTGGGCTTTAACAAAACAGTTTCCTGATTGTGCTATTTATGAAAGAAGCGATGTGGCGGTTCGAAAAAAAGAAGGCTTAGAATTAGTGACTCAGGTATTACATGGTGAAGTGCCTGATGAAGTAATAATAGAAGAAAATGGTGTCAAAATACTCGTCAACGTAAAACAAGGGCATAAAACTGGATTTTATTTAGATCAAAGAGATAACCGTGACATTGCTGCAAAATATGCGAAAGGCAGAAACGTACTAAACTGCTTTTGTTACACCGGGACGTTTGGTAGTTATGCCCTGAAAAATGACGCAAAATCAGTCACAAATCTTGATGTTTCTGACTTGGCATTAGAAACAGCTAAAAGAAATGTTGAGATTAATGGTCTAGATACCTCAAAAAGTGAATTTTTAAACTTAGATGTGTTTCAGGCATTACGAGATTTTAAGAAAGAACAAAAGCATTTTGATGAAATTATTTTAGACCCTCCTAAATTTGTTGACTCTAAGAGCTCTCTCAACCGTGCCTGTCGAGGCTATAAAGATATTAATATGTTAGCCATGCAAATAATGCGTCCGGGGGGAATTCTATGTACTTTCAGCTGTTCTGGCTTGTTATCGTTTGACTTGTTTCAAAAGGTTGTGGCTGATGCAGCACTCGATGCAGGTAGAACTGTGCAAATAATAGAGCGACTAGGCCAAGCTGCTGATCACCCCGTATCGACCAACTACCCTGAAGGTTTTTACTTAAAAGGGTTAGTTTGCAAGGTTTTATAAAGCTAAGAACAGTGGCCACGGGCCACTGTTCTTAGCTTTGAGTTATTTCATTTCAAGAATTTCAACACCTATAGTGCAAGTATTTTCTTCGCTAGATTCACACCACACTACTTTCGTATCTGCCGTTAAAGAAGGGATTTGTGCGTTAGTAGACTCAATGTACACATTGATTAAGGTCCCCACCTCAACTGAACTTTCTTCTATTTCGAATGACATACCCGTAGCGCTAATATCCTTACAAACCGCTTGAATAGACCGTGAAGACTCCTCATCTACGATCTTCAAATCGCAAGTTGAGTTCACCATCATTCTAAAAAAGTTACGTTTATCATCGTATCCTAACATCCCATACCTCTTTCTGTTTAATCTGCTCACCCTGTTTATAGGGTGCTTAGATTATAAAGTCAACGATTGTTAACAAAGGTTAGACTAAAGAGAGTCTAAATAGGTCAATATACGTTTCATTGATATGGGGGTTGACGTCCCTAACTGCTGAGCGAAAAAGGAAACATGTAACTCTTGTATTAACCACCTGACCTCTTTTAACTCTTTCGGTAGAAGTTGATTGGCAGGAAACTGATTACATTTACTCTTATATGCTGCTTCTGCCTTTTCAATATTTAATTGGTGGAGCTTATCTTTAGTTGGATCTATAGGAAGCTTTTCCAACCGTTTGGTTATCGCTTTGATATATCGTTGCCAATCATTAAGTTTATTGGCGCCAACATCCGCTACAAAACCTTTATACACCAAACTATCTAATTGCGCTTTAATATGACCATGGGCATAGATCAAATTAAGGGGGACATTTCCTTTCATTTTTTTCTTTATACCATGGGCTATGGTTAATCCTACTTCGACTTTTTGAGCAATCTCTAATACCTCTTCATTGATATCTTGCCTCACTCTTTCAGTTACTTTCTGAAAATGTGCTTTATCGCGAATATCGGTATTAAATTCGATGCTATAACTGTCAATCATATGATCAACTGCGGCATCGATACAGTCATCTATAAGCGCTTTAATTTGCCCAAAAGGATTAAAATACAAACCGAGTTTCGCTTTGTTAGGGAGCTTGTCTTGTAAATATTTAACGGGAGAAGGAATAGATAATATTATGAGTTGACGCAACCCAATTTTATGTGACTCTTGAGCTATATTTGGCTGTTCGAAAAGTTTAACGGCTACTGTTTTACCTTCGTTTACTAAAGCCGGATAGGCTTTGATTTCATACCCTGAGTTTTTATTAATAAATTCTTCGGGAATAGTGTCAATACTCCACTCGACTAGCCCGGATTGTTCTACTTCCGGTGTAGCAACTTGCTGTAAGTTCTCTTTAACTTTGGACTGCAACTGCTGTTGCAGTTTGATTAAATCTCGTCCCTGTGCAATCACAGTACCTTTATTATTTAGGACTTTAATATTAAAAACTAAATGAGGAGGTAACTTATCTAACTGCCACTCTTCTATATCTACCTCAACCCCTGTCATACGTTTCAATTTTAAAGATAAACTAGGTAAAAAGGCTAACATCTCACCTTTTTTGTCGACTTGCTGCATATCTGCTAAACAAGCATCCGCATAATTAGGTGCAGGGACGAAGTTTTTACGAATAGATTTAGGTAAGCCTTTAATAAGGGCAATAATAAGTTTGTGCCTTAATCCAGGAATAAGCCAATCTAAGCCCTGGGGAGTAACTTGGTTTAAAAGGGCCAAGGGCACCATTAAACTTACGCCGTCATCTATATCCTTAGGATCGAAATGGTAATCCAAAGCCAATGTTAAATTGTTTTGTTTAAACGTTTCTGGAAAAGAATGAGCATCAATATGACTGGTGGTTTTCTTTAATAAACTCTTAGGATCAAAATTAAGTAATTCTGGCGTAGTAGCCGAGGCTTTTTTCCACCACTTTTTAAAACTAGCTTCTGAGTATACATAATCCGGAAGTTTGTCAGCATAAAATAGAACAAGGGTCTCTTCATCAACCAATAGATCTCGCCTACGGCTCTTATCTTCAAGGTTTTCTACATTTTCAATAATACTTTGATTATGAGACAAAAAAGTAAAATTCATTTTACTTTCCATGTTCACTAATGCCTCACGAATAAATATCTCTCGGCTAACCACAGGGTCTATTTGGCTAAAGTTTCTACGTCTTTGGTTTACAATCACCAATCCATATAAGGTTACTTTTTCAAACGCTTGAACAACCCCTTGTTTCTTTGACCAGTGGGGCTCTGAATACTCTGTTTTAGTTAAGTGTTGTGCTAATGGTTCTATCCAATCTGATTCAATTTTAGCGGCAACACGTCCAAATAAATGTGCAGTTTCAACTAGTTCAGCCACCATAGTCCACTTAGGCTGTGATTTAGCTAATCCGGAACCTGGGAAAATCATAAAACGGCTATTACGAGCACCTAGATATTCTCTGTCCTTATCTTTTGTACCTATGTGGGATAGTAAACCCGAGATAATAGCTTGATGAATAGCCTGATAACTGGCTTCTTGTGAGCTAATACCAAACCCAAGTTCAGCACATGATTTTTTTAACTGACTGACAATATCCTGCCACTCACGCATTCGCATAAAATTAATAAAATGCTTCTTACACCAAGTACGCAATTGATTAGAAGATAACGATTGTTGCTGCTCTTTAAAAATTTGCCACAATTGAAAATACCCTAAAAAGTCTGACTCTTTATTCGTAAAATCTTCATGTTTTTGATCGGCTTGTTGTTTTTTATCTTGCGGACGCTCCCTTGGGTCTTGGATACTTAAGCCCGCTGCAATAATTTGTATTTCGTGTAAACAGTTTAACTTATCTGCTTCTATTACCATTCTGGCGTATCTAGGATCTATCGGTAATTTAGCCAGCTGTTTACCTCGAGTTGTCAGGCGCTGCCTACCCTTCTCACTATCAGTTGCCCCTAGTTCTTCTAATAATTTAAATCCATCATTAATACTTCGTGAATCCGGTGGTTGGACGAATGGAAAGGCATCAATTTTTCCAAAATTTAGGGCCATCATCTGTAAAATAACGGATGCTAAGTTCGTTCTCAGTATTTCAGGATCGGTAAACAAGTCTCTGTTTAGATAGTCTTCTTCTGAATACAAACGAATACAAATACCATTTGATACACGACCACAACGACCCGCTCTTTGATTGGCCGAAGCTTGGGAAATAGCTTCTATGGGTAAACGCTGTACTTTACTGCGAACACTATACCTAGACACTCTAGCTGTGCCCGGGTCAATAACGTATTTAATGCCAGGTACGGTTAGCGATGTTTCAGCGACGTTAGTTGCCAATACAATTCTGCGACCAGAATGAGCAGCAAACACTTTGTTTTGTTCAGCGTTACTCAATCTCGCATACAGCGGCAATACTTCTGTATGCCGGTATTGGCGCTTATTTAAGGCATCAGCCGTATCTCGTATTTCTCTCTCTCCACTTAGAAAAACCAAAATGTCACCCGGTTTTTCGAGCATTAACTCATCAACGGCCTCAGTGATAGATTGAATTTGGTCGTAATCCCCCTGCTCTGTTTCTTTGTAACGAATCTCCACGGGGAAGGTTCTGCCACTGACTTCGATAACGGGCGCATCATTGAAGTGTTTTGAAAAACGCTGAGGATCTATGGTTGCTGAGGTGATGATGAGCTTTAAATCAGGGCGACGAGGTAGTAACTGTTTTAAATATCCCAAAATAAAATCTATATTTAAACTTCTTTCATGGGCCTCATCAATAATGATGGTGTCATATTGATTTAGAAACTTATCCTGTTGAATTTCGGCAAGTAAAATACCGTCAGTCATCAATTTTATATAAGTACTGTCTGACACTTGGTCAGAGAATCTAATTTTAAACCCTACCTGCTCGCCTAACGGTGTTTTCAATTCATCCGCTATTCTATTGGCAACTGTCCTTGCAGCTAAGCGTCTGGGTTGGGTATGCCCTATTAACCCTCTGATACCTCGGCCTAATTCTAAGCAAATTTTAGGTATTTGAGTCGTTTTACCAGATCCAGTCTCACCCGCTATGATGACTACTTGGTTAGCATCTATTGCTTCTGCTATTTCTTGCTTTTTTTCACTTACAGGTAAATCTGGGTACTTAATCTCAGGACATTGCTTGAGTCTTTTCTCATAAATAAATTTAGAGCTTTGGACATCCTTGTTGAGTTTGTGCAAGTATTCCTGTTGTTTGTCAGCAGAAATTTTTGCGCCACGATGCAGTCTAGACAACAGCCGAAACTTATCTTTTGAAAGACAAGACGCAATGTCTTCAGATAATTGTTTAATACTTACTTGCTCAATTTTAGGTTGTTCAGGAGACAAAAATGACGCTCTACTTTTAGTTACAGGAGATAGGTTCAACAAAAATAAGGGCAGATCCTAGAAGAAGAGCAATGCAAATTCCAGCAAAATAAACATTTAAGCTAGTTACGCCTTATTTATTGTTACGTGTCCGTATGGTTCTCCCCCAAAAGGGAGTAATTAAAGAGTGCCATTATTAACATTAATAATGGGGTTCTGAGTGTTGTAACTTACCAATTTGAGACTCAGCATAGGTCTGTAATTATTACACTTTAGAAGGCCTGGCTTTTCAGAAAATAAAAAATAATCAATAATATCATAGAGTTATAACCTGGCATATTTATGGCTTTAAGTTAAATATTTAAGAAAAATTGGAGATATCAACTAATCCAGTTTTATTAAACACCCAAACTTGCTATAGGACTATTATGATAGATTATTTGCGTAACAAGACTAAAGAGTTAATCGACTCACCCTATGTCTATCCAGTGTTAGCGACTATGTCATTCCTAGAATCAATTATTGTGCCTATTCCGTTAGAAACAATACTGATCCCCTTGATGCAAGCTAAGCGTGAAAAAATCTGGTTCTTAGCAGGCGCGGCAACCTTAGGCTGTATTCTTGGTGCTATGGTTGGGTATCTGGTTGGCTACTTTTTGTTTGATACCTTTGCCGAGCAAATTGCAAGTTTGTTTTCAGACCCGCAACAGTTGCAACAGGTGACGTCAAAAATGCAACAAAAAGGATTTTGGTATGTGTTGTCAATTGGCTTAGTCCCGATTCCATTTCAAATAGCCATGTTAGCCGCGGGTGCGGCTAAGTTTTCGTTTTTTATGTTTATCTTAGCAACATTAATTGCTCGCTCAGTGCGTTATGTTGGATTAGCAATATTAGTGATGATAGCGGGAAATCAAGCAGAGGCCATGTTCAAAAAGTATAAGTTGCCCACTACTATTGTGATAACCGTCTTGGTGATCATTATATGGCTTGTGCTATAGGATCAGTGTTTTCATTCTTTTCACTGGCCTCTGTGTTCAATGCTTCACCACTGAAGTTTGTTGCCTAAAAAGGTTAAACTTTTTTAACCCACACAAAGTTTGCCGTTAACCTTCTAAGGCAATTGAATTCAAGTTTGTATAAACATTAGAATCACAACATAATATGCAAAACAAACCATCCAAGGTACTTAACGGTCCTCAATGAACAACCAAAAACAAGCTTCTATTTACTGGCACGATATATAACCTAATCTAATAACATATTGATAACTAATAAATTTAATTGATGATATCGATTAATGGTACGCAATAAGGTACAACTTACATTTAAGATGTTTTAAGCCCAAATTAATATCCCCCTCACAATAATCAGTGCAGCTTTTAGACCATATTGAGGCCACCACTTTAAAAAGGTAACAGAAAAACCAATCACTAATAACCACTCGAAATTCAATTTTGTATAGCAAAATGTATTACTGGTGTCGCTTATAAGAATCTAGCTAAATTCTCTATAAAGAAGTAGTTCAAGGTCTAATAGCTTATTTCTTTCTAAACACGTTAAGTCTAATTTTTTCACCTACAGCGTAACTAGAATTGCCATAAGACTTTATTATGCGGTGCTCTTTCAACGCCTTCGCAAGTGACATATTGACATCGGTAGGCTTTATATTTATATAAGAGCCAGATGAGAGTATTTTTGAATAAGGCTGTCCAACTTTAATTAAGGCTTCTATAGCTTCATCGTACTTCATGAACTGAATTTGCCCTAGAAGTAGTAACAACTTATCTTCAATTGACAATCTCAAGCCCAACAATAAAATTGTTAAAGCAGGCGAAATTTTTGGAATTTCTTTATCAACAAAATATTCAGCGATTGGTTCATTGAAAAATGATATAAAATCTTTTAGTAGGTTAAACAATTCAGGAGTAACAGTTTCCGGCTCTTCAAACCGATTTATCGCATCAACCTTTTGCTTTTTTTCGAGCTTATCTGAACTTAAGAGTACTTCTAGATCTTTTTCATCAAGTACATAATCAGAGAATTCCGCTGACGTACAGAAAGTTGAGTATTGATTTTCTAATAGCTTAATCAACAAGAAGCTATCTAATGAGAGGAAGCTATCAAAAGTAGCAGTATTAAGTTTAATTTCCCCTGCACTGATTAAAACTAGCAACTTACTGTGTTCTATATTTGAAAAGTCTGAATTCAAAAGCTCAAATAAAACATAGTGATACAACTGTTTAAAAGCATCTAGTTCACATGATTTATCTACAAGATAGTTACTAAGTTCAAGGCGCTGTAATTCATCAAGTTCTACATTAGATTTATTTAATTGAGTGTAAACATAAGGGGCATTTAAATATTGAATTAAAACTTCTGTAAGAGCGTTTTTTTTTGTCTCTTTTTCACTAGAGCATACGTCTAATAAAAGCTTAACGTTTTCCCAATTCGCGATAACTTTCTCGACTGATATTAATGCACTTGATAGTTTAGGTTCATTAATTACGCTAAAGCTTTCTATCTCAAACTCTTCCTCGGCTATAATATTGAGTTTAATTTTTTGAGTCAATTTATTTGACTGTAGTAAAAATAATGCTCCTTCTTCACTACCTATGCTTAGCTTTTTTGAGGCGAGCAAAATAGTTGCAAATGCTTCTATTTGATTTGAAATTGAGGAAATAAAATCTTTACTTCCACTATTCAATATATCGTCAAACGTACAAGCATTATACTGTCTTCCTTCATTCAACTCAGCCAAAATACATAATAAATTTTCATTGTTAACTTCGTATATTTCCCAAAAACAAATTTTTTCAGCAGTGTTTTTATCTTTCACAAAATCACGAATATTATCAAACCTAACGCCCATTAAATAAGCTGGGGTGTAGAGTGAATCATTGGAAAAATATGATATTAATTCGTTGTTTTTATTAATATATTCTTTAACAGACGGCTCTTCAAATGACTCATAGTATTCAACGTCATGCTTATGAACAGCAATCATAATTTCTGCCACCAAAATATTTTTAGTGGCATTAATGGTATTCTCACTATTAACAATAAAACTAAGAATACTTTCCCAATTAGAATTCAACTCAACAAGCCATTTTTCCTTTTGTTTTAGGTGTGTAATAGACTGTAGCAGGATATTGAACACTTCCTCTTCGCTCTCATTCTGTAAACATTTTATACAAGCCTTAATCGGGATCTTATTGGAAACACTCAGCAAATGATCGATTATATTGAAATTTAAAAATGCTCGGTGAATGTATTGATCCTCAGTTATAAACTCTAAAGTTTCTGCAATATTATGAATTTCATATGCCACATCTAAACTTACATTTTGCTTTACAGACATTACATAATTCATATCAGAACGAGTCATTGAACCTTCATGAAATATTGAAATATATGCATGATACATTTCATCTATGTAACCATTTTCGATTAAATGGCATAATAATTTCTTGTTTTTAATTCCTTGTAAAATTTCAGCTCCAACGTCTTCATAACACAATTGTTTAATTGACATTTTCGCGATAACGCTTAGCTTTTGAGAGTAATTTCTTACCTCGTTGTTTAGCTTACTTTTTACACTTTTATTTTTATTATGCAACGCGCTTTTACGTGGAGGAAAGTTAGGAAATACTCTATTCACAATATCATTAAACGACTCTCCTAAATGCTCTGGTTGACCGTTCGAAAAATGTACTGTTAAATTTTTAGGATTATCCAAGTAAAGACCATCAAAAACATCAGGCTTAATTATTTCAAGTACTGATTTTCTACCTAATAATGTTACTCCTTTTAGATTTAGAGATTTTAAGACCTTAACTAAGCAAACACTATTTAACTCCTCCAATGACTCCAAAAGTTCAGATTCAGCTTTGATTAACTTTTGTTTGATGTCCTCCAAAGCCACTGAAATACTCTTCGAATGCTCTGTTCTAAACACTCCTATATTGTTAAAAATTTTTGCAACATCCCCTGAACCGCTATGCAGTTCTGCAAAGTCATCGGCATAAACATTTTTATATATAATGAAACTAAATAGTTTTGTAGGATCAACTTCAAGGTTCAGAGATAGTGTTGGCTTATAGATTCCATATTCGGCAACTATATTCTTTAACATGCGCATATCATCTAAATATATTGATACATCTCTTAGATAAGAGTCAGAAAGGCCATCTATTAATTTCGAACTCTTTAGTACTTCTTTTAGTTTCGGAAATGAATTACTTGTATTTGTTACGGGAATAACGGGAATAATTGCGTCAAAAAATTTTGTTCTATTGTTACTCGTGAACACATTATCTTTTAACGCATAAATAAATCTAACGGGATTTTTATTATCATCAATATCGTTGCTATCATTAATAAGTTTGTTGAGTTCTTTAAGTTTTACAAAAATCTCTGTACGTTCGAACCTATCCAAATCTTCAAAAATAACCACATTGGAGTTTGTAGCCTGAAAGTAATAAATAATTTCTTCCAAATATATATTAAAGATTGAGTCATTTTTCTTTTGTTCAAATGCAACTTCGCCTTTTATTGGATTAAGTTTACTTATTCCCAAGTCACTAAATAGCGTTATAGTTACTTTCATTAACCAAACCGCTAGTACCAATAAGTATACTAACGCACCAAGTTTAAAATAATTAATACTCGACCAATCACTTGGGAAACTCAGCGGAGGAAGTTTAAAAGAAGACTCAGTAAGGTACAGAAAGCAAATAATTCCTAAAACAACAGCTACAGCCCTGAAATATTGGCTAATGTCGCTAATTGGCTTAATTACTATCCTTCTAAATCGAGAGTTAGGCATTTGACTAGTTTTGGCTCGATAAAGAATCTGCTGCACAATACTTTTTTCGATATTTTGAAGGTTTTCTACTTGATTATTTGTAGAAGACTCAGCTTGAGAAGCTGGAGTGTCATCTGAAGAGTTTTCCTCTTGAACTTTATAACCCGTTTCATTTTTATCTTTAAATGCAGCCAAAGAAATTGTTGTATAATGAAATTGCGGATTTAGTCTTTTATAAGTCAATATAAATGAACTTTTCCCCCCTGAATATGGAGCCGTGATAGCTATTTCTTTAACTTGCGGGCGATAAATTAATAAATCATTTAATCTTTCTACATATGCATCTACATTTTCAGCGTCTGACGTCGCACAAAGATCAGGCAATAAAGAAGTCGAATCAAAATTAATCGGTTTACGGCACCGATGAATGACCCTCCAACAGATATTAATTAAGAATACTTTAACTTTATCCATGTCTATAATCCCACAATCTAATCTTATTTAATTAAAATTATTGGATAATGACATATCATTTAATATAAAAATATTTAAAACTGGTTGGTAGTACAGTTATTTACAGAACTCCAAGTATGAATACGAGTTATAATTTCTTTGCCTTTGTGAAGAATACCTTTTAGCTTTTTGGTAATGAGCCCATCAAACCAACTGGTTTTAATTAGCCCTGTGGCTTTATTTACTTCCATCTGGTAATACGGCCGTATTGCTTGAGCTTTTCGTATACAGAAAACACCACCCATCAATTTCGTATAGGTTGCCCGATCCCCAGAATCAGCCGCTTTATACAGTTCGGTTAAAGAGTTCTCTTCGTATACGAGACTTTCATCCGTTACGGCTCTCTTAAGTCTACGTAGTTCTCTCCAAACCGTTACAGATACTCCACCTATTTGCTGAAACTGTCTAATCCCCCAACAACTTGCCCACGCTTCAACTCGTTGAGCGGCCATTATTGGGTCTTCACCGTATACTCCTTTATCTAGATTTGCACCGTCGATGTTTTTACATACATATTTAGCAATGTAACCAGTAGCAGAACCTTTTTTAGGGTCTATGTCTTTAAAATCAACTCGGTTTTCTTTCGCTCCTTGTTCGTCTCCATCTTCTTCTAAAGCGTAATGTTCGATAATACTTTTAAACTCTTCTACATTATGTTTTTCAACAAACAGCATCATATGCCAATGCGGTGTGCCATCATGTTGTGGTTCAGCAATGCGTAAACCATAAATACGAATACCTTTTCTAGCAAATTCGGCTCGTATTTTAGCCCATGTGTTGCAAAGGTATTGTTGACCATCATAAGGCGTTAAACTTTGCCATTTTGGATTACGCTGACCTGATTTAGAATAAGCATTATGGTATTTAGATGGGCAAGTAAGCGTAACGAATATTCCAGAGTTTCCAAATTCTTTAGACATATCCTCAAAGCCACGTATTCGAGTCATTAATTCATTACGTCTTATTTCTGGATTTGAAACATTTACTTCGTATAAGTCATGTAACGAAAAATGTTCTCCGAGTTCATTGGTCATGGTTAATGATTTAAGCATCTCTAATTGCTGTTGTTTTTGAATCAATCGATTAGCAGCCGTTAGGTCACTGCAATAAATTCCTTTACGTCGACTAACTTGCTCAAGATGAATCATCACTTCTTCACGGCTTTTTGTAATCAGTTTACGTAGCCTTCTAAGCCACCAACCTTTGTCTTGCATTCGCTTAATGCAACCTTTCAGTGTTTGCTTTGTATTAACGGTTGGTGCTTTAAGACCTTTCCCGTTAACGAAACTTGCACACCAACTATATACATCATCTTCTGAAGGGCTTCGAAATGGGTCGTTAACAGAACACAAACCGTTAACGGAATATCTATCGCTTCCCGTTGCTTGCTTTTTTCGATATACATTCCCGTTAACGATTGAAATTTGATAAACACGATTTTGTCTATTCTCATAGTTTCGACAATGCTCAGACATATTATCTGCAAGCTCTCGAAGCTCTACCTCGCCAGCGTCAAAATTGTTTAGCAAAATTAACGGAATGATAGAGTTTAATTTTTCAGTTAACTTTCTTAATTGAGAGTTAGCGAGAAATGGCGTAGCTTCATTACGGTATTGATTAATAATAATGCTCTGTATTTTACGAGGGAAATGCGCAATTTTCTCTCGCACAAAACGCCTATCATCGATATGTAATGAATCAAAAAATGAAGTGAACTCGCTATCACGTGAGATAAGTTCTCGCTCCAAGGTGTTGTTGGTGAATTTATTCACTCATCACCTCCGCATCCAATAATGCTTTTTTGCCTTTATCATTAATGGTTAAACGCGAATAACGTAACCCATGATAAAAGCGCTCCTCTTGATCAAAGTACCCCCAAGAAAAGAAAGTATTTAAAGCAGCTATGAATGAATTTGGATTTTCCCCATCGGGAAACAATACATTGCCAAATGCACGACCTACCGAAGTACAAATTTCAATATGCCGTTTGTTACTTAGAAGTAATAAATTCAAGTTTTGAGTTGTCGTTAATTTAGTAGTCATGATGCTCCTCCTTCTTGTTGAAGGTGACTTTGTTTAAAGAAACTATCTAACCAATTGTCTAAATCTTCTTTTAAATAGCGAACAGAACGTCCAATTTTTATATGAGGTGGTGCGGGTGTTTGGCTGTCTTGATTTACTTCCATTCTTGACTGACGCAAGAATGATCTACTCATTCCAATATATTCAGAAGTTTCAATTTCTGTAAGTGCTCTTTTAATACTGCTCATTACTTTGTTTCCTAATTAATAAAACTCGGAAACGAATATGTACTCAGGTAAACAAAAAGTAATTACGCCTAGCTGTCACTCTGATACGGATGGCAGTGTAAATGTTACGAATAGCTGGCATTCGTAACTTTTAATATTCGAAGGTTCATTATTTAAAAGCCCTAAACCAGTCATAGATTCTTCGTTGAGCTGAAAAAGCATCTGTAAATGGACTATTAATACTTTGAGCAAATTGACATATTTTGTCTGTTAATAGTTTTGATGCTTGTGAGTTATTTTGAAACTTACCTGAACTTTTCATTTCTTCCAGTAATCTGTGAGCCTCTTGTTTTAATTTGCGATTTGCCTCCCACCTTTTATCTGCACCAATCTTCGCTGATTCTACCGCCCTGCTTTTAATCGTTGAGGCCTTTATCACACTATGTTGAAGTTCGTATGGTTTAATTTTCTTAACTAGTATCTCTAATGAATGCTGAACCTGCATTTTTGCTGCACCTTCTAACCCTAAGTGAATTGATAAAATAGCCTGTGTTATCAGTTTTAAGACATTTCCATTTAAGCGCTTTAAAAGTGTTGAAATTCCAGCACCTAAATCATTATTAATCACTGAGTTGTTATTATTAGCATGGGTAACCAATTGATAAACCAGAGCTTCAAGTGCAACTTCTGAACCTTTATCTAACGCAAATTTGTGTTGTTTAAAGAAAGGTTCATTAAGGTTTTTTACTATGTACTCAGAAATCCAAAATAAAATAATATCGCTACATGGGTCTATTAGCTCATCCATTACATGAAGTAAATCAGAAAAGCCCTTCGGGACATCACCAAGAATACCTATTATATCGTCTATTGAAAATTGCTCTTGCGCTCTTTCAATGGTTAATTCTAAAGGCTCACCTTCAATTTTTGGTATAGAAAAACTTTTAAGAAAGTAATCTTTTAAAGTTGCAAAGGACTCTTTATCTAAAGGTTGTAATAAGTCTTCCAGCTTTTTAGGCGCAATCATATTTTACTTACCCTTTAGTTCATTCGATATTGCTTGTTCAATCATATTAGCCCAAAGGTTATATCCCTTAATTTGCTCTTCTAACCAATCATGCTTGTTATAAACTCCCATAACGCCACCTAAAACATGCCCTAGCATTTTTTCTGTTACATGAGACATTACTTCATTTTCTGATAGTCGAGTTACTAACGTTCGCCTAAAATCATGAGGAGTCCATTCTGGCATTTGATTATTGTCATTAAGTTTACTCCAAATACGCTTTGCAAATCGGTTAACGCTATGGGTTGTGATTGCTTTATCAGATTTTTGACCGGGAATGATAAAACCATCTTTACCGTAAATAAGAGCAAGTTGATCCAGTAGTTGCTTTGCTTTTATTGGTATTGGTCGCCTAATTGGTTTATTAGTTTTACTGATTTCAGATGGCACAGTCCACACACAAGCATCAAAATTGAAATGCGTCCATTTAGCTAATCGGATTTCAGATTGCCTTGCTCCAGTTAAAATTAATAGTTGTAAGCATATTTTGTTAGCTGGACTAGCCTTAGCCCTTTCAATTTCTAGCCACGTTTTGGCTACTTCATCTAAAGATAATACGCGACTTCCGATAGAAGATTTTTCACCAACATCTTTGATTAGCAAATTCATTACTGGTGAGCCATCAACCAATCCACGGCGAATACACCAACTTAGCATCGTTTTTAATCGCCTAAGCGCCGTACCAGCCATTTTGGGGCTACTTTTATCAGCTATTTCATCGAAGTATCTAAGCCAATCCTTAAGGGTTATATCTTCGACAGGTTGCGGGAATTGATTTTTAAAATACTTTTTCACTGTATGTTGATAAAGGATTCTAGTTTGATCCTTTAAGGTGCGATTTACATATTTTGTTATCCATTCGTCTGCGCATTCATCGAGTGTTGGTCGCCCTTGGGTATTCACTTTTTTACGCTTTAGCTCGGAAGCAGGGTTTCGACCTTCTGTAAGCCAATTACGTAATTCTGGAATCTTATTTCTAGCGTCTTCTATGCTTAAATCTGGATATCGACCTAGTTTTAATCGAGCTGCTTTGTTATTAAAGCGATAACGATATTGCCATGTTATAGTGCCATTTTTGGAAACGCGCACACTTAGCCCATCGCGGTCAGAAATCACAAGTTCATTTTCTTGTGATTTACTGAGATATTTTCTAAGTTTTGTATCAGTTAATGCCATAATTTATTTTTGGTACACACATTGAATTAACATTGGTACGCGCATTGGTACAAATTATTAATGAATTAGTAAGAACTTGTATGAACAATGATAAACAATTGAAACTGAACCAAGCCTTAACAGATAAGGCTTTACCTGCACTTGGCGAACTTCAATGAACAACCAAAAACAAGCTTCTATTTATTGGCACGATTATGAAACATGGGGTGCAAACCCTCAAAAAGATTTGCCTTGCCAATTTGCAGGTATAAGAACCGATTTGGATCTTAATATCATTAGTGAGCCTTTAATGATTTATAGCCAAATTCCGAACGATTGTTTACCGCAACCAGAAGCGTGTCTAATAACTGGAATTACCCCACAAAAATCCATTCTTAAAGGGACAACAGAAAAACAATTTATTGATAAAATCCATGACGAATTTTCAAAGCCTAATACCTGTGTAGCTGGATACAATAATATCCGTTTTGACGATGAAATCACGCGCTACACCTTATATAGGAACTTTTACGACCCTTATGCTCGTGAATGGAAAGATGGCAACAGCCGTTGGGATATCATTGACTTAGTGAGAGCGTGTTATGCATTAAGGCCTGAAGGCATAGAATGGCCTTTAAACGATAAAGGTTTACCGAGTTTTAGGTTAGAAGATTTAACTAAAGCTAACAGTATTGAGCATCAAGACGCCCATGATGCCATGTCGGATGTTTACGCCACTATCGCAATGGCTAAGCTAATTAAACAGCACCACCCGAAGCTGTTTGACTATGTATTTGAGCTAAGACATAAAAACAAAGTTCTGGAGTTGCTGAATTACAACCAACTCACTCCACTTGTTCATATTTCCTCTAAAATCTCATCAGAATATGGCTGCTGCACCTGGATTGTTCCAATTGGCGTTCATCCACAAAATAAAAATGCCATTATTGTGTTAAACCTTGCGCTGGACCCAAGTCCACTATTTGAACTCTCAGCGAATGAAATTAAAGAACGACTCTATACGCCAACAGCTTTACTGGCAGAAGGAGAACAGCGTCTACCTGTTAAATTAGTTCATATAAATAAATGTCCTATCTTAGCGCCTGCTAAAACCTTAACCGCAGAAAACGCGGAGCGACTAAACATCGATAGACAACAGTGTCTACAGAACTTACAAATCATCAAAGATAATGTTTCATTAGTAGATAAGTTAACAGAGGTGTATAACGGTGAGCGCAGTGCGATCGATGTTGACCCTGAACATGCGCTTTATTCTGGAGGCTTCTTCAGTAAAAATGATAAAAATCTGATGCAGCAAGTTGTAACATCAGATGCTCAAGGGCTAACAGCGACAGACTTTCCTTTTGAAGACGAACGTTTACACACACTATTATTCAGATATAAAGCGCGTAACTTTCCTGAAACCTTAACAGATACAGAGTTACAAAAGTGGCAACGATACAGAGAGTTTAAATTTTTAGATAGTGATTCAGTAGCCAGTATAAACATGCCGGACTACATGAGGTTACTTGAAGAACTCTATGAAAAACATGCAAACCAACCAGATAAGTTAACCATACTTAAGGCATTACATGATTACGCTATTAAGCTATAAAAAAGATTGCCAATTGCACTGCA
This sequence comes from Paraglaciecola sp., assembly GCF_039942875.1. GTDB lineage: Bacteria > Pseudomonadota > Gammaproteobacteria > Enterobacterales > Alteromonadaceae > Paraglaciecola. The sequence goes on along the minus strand of NZ_JBDVBQ010000044.1, from coordinate 89,436 downwards.
CTTTTCTAATGTAAGCATACAATAGGTCGATACAGTTTTAGTCAATAATAATTAAAATCTATACATAATTTGTTTATGTGAATAGATAAAGGCGAATAAATGTTAGGTGTAAATTTAGCTCTTGATGAAAGTGGTGTGTATTTAAACATTACTATTAGTCCTAAACTAGTTGAAAAAAAACTAGATGTGCAAACTATATACGGACAGATAAATAAGAGTGAATATAGCCAGTTTTTTATACTAGAAGAAAGCATTATTGATGTCGTAGCTGCTTATAACAACGCCTTACAAAAAAACAATATGGCCACTATTTCTTTTCGTATTGGTGAGCGTAAAGATAGTAAAGTACAGTGCAAAATATTAGAAGATCAACTTTCTGTGCTCCTCAAAGTAACCTGCGGTTATGGCGGTAAGATACCTACCAGCAACTCATTAAGAAATATTCTAACTAAAAATGGGGTCAAAAGAGGAATTAGTCGTAAACGTATAGATGAGTTGGCGCTGAAGTGCTCTAGGGCAAATAATGGCGAAGAATTCCAATCGGTAGTGGCAATTGGGCTTCCTCCAAGAACCGGTAAAACTTCCAAGCTAGTACCTCTCGTACCTAATGCCTTAGAGCGTATATTGACACCACAAAGCGCAAGCGGCGCTCGCGTTGACATGCGTAATTTAGGGTCAATTATATCTGTAAAAAAAGGAGCAGAGTTATTAAGAAGAATGCCCCCTACTAAAGGCCGTGATGGTTACTTTGTTTCAGGAGAAGTGATTAAAGCCAAACCTGGTGAATGGTTAAAATTTAGAACAGGCGATGGCACAGTTATTAGTGACCATGATGAGAATTTACTCATTGCAGATATAACTGGCATGCCTAAATTTAAAGACCAAAAAATGTGGGTAGATGATATTTATACCTGTAAAGGTGTAAACGTTGGAACAGGTAACGTTAATTATGATGGCTCAGTGTTAGTCAATGGTGATGTTACTGAGAAAATGGAGATTTCAGCCACAGGCGACATCACGATAAATGGGTTTGTAGAGTCTGCAACGATTAAGGCTGGCGGAGATATAATCATTACCGAAGGCGCTATGGGTAAAGTTAATGAAAGCGCCACAGAGTATAGTACAAAGCTCATATCTAAAGGTAATGTTCATGTTCAACATGGGCAAGGTTTAGACATTTCGTGTAACGGTAATGTAACGATTGGTAGGCAATTAGCTCATAGTAAAGTACTTTGTAAGGGCAAGGTTACTGTTGGAGCCATTGCTAAACCTAACGGCAATATTTTTTCTTGTATTATCAACTGCAACGATGGTGTTTCTGCAGGAACATTTGGCGCAGTATCTGGTAGTAATTTAAGTATTGATTTTAGTGAAGGTTTTATTCGGTTAATAGAACGCAAAGAAACCTTAGACGAACTTGTAAAACAGCTAAAGCAAAATAGTGGACGTCATATGGAGAGGATAAAGCTTATAAATTCCAAATCAATTCCTAGAGATATGCAACAAAGGGTTGATGAAGCTAATCAATTATTTCAAAGTGAAACACAGTTATTACAATGGTTAGAAATTAAAGCCGCAGAAGTATTAAAAGCTAAAAACGATTATCAATCTAACATTCAAATTATAGCTAATAAACGTATTTATCCTGGGGTAATAATAAAACTTAACACTAAGAGCTGGCGACCAGAAAAAGAACTAGAGGCGACCAAAATATCTTATTTTGGTCATCAATGGAAAGTAGCACCAATTACTTAACTTTCTATATCCCCTGCAGTAACTTATGATGTTTGACTTTATTGTTTTTGAGAAATTGCCAAAAAGTATTTCCCTAGCCATAAATATGGCTCTTCACTACCGTATTTTAATTCCATAGTTCTAAGCTGCTCATACATTGAAACCTGTTTATCTAAATCTCTCAAATAATCGTGAAAACATCTAATCCCAGCTAGCTGCATAATATCCAATGGCAAGGTTTGTAAATATGATAAAATATACTTAGGCTTTTGTGGGTTATTAGGACTTAACCGCACCACGTTCTTTTTTGTCATTCCGCGTTCAACATAATCAAAATTTCCATAGAGTACATTGCCAAAAAGTTGCGCATCATAATTAAAGAAGGATAACGACAGATAACCATTCTTTTTGGTAAGAGCAACGAGTTTATTGATGACTGGAAGTGGGTCCTTTAGCCACTCTAATACTGCATGACAAATCACTAAATCATATTCAGTTGATTCGGGCAGTGATAAAATATCGGTGTGTGATAGAGTCAAATTAGCATGGTCACCTAAGTTTTCACTCGCCAGCTCTAAGGCTTCAGAAGATATATCTGTCAAAGTAACGTTATGGCCTAACCTTAGTAACGCTTCAGTCATTTTACCTGTCCCCCCTCCTGCGTCTAGAATATTTAGGGGGGCGTTATTGAGACCTATATTTTTTTGCAAATAATGAAGTAATAATTCATGGCGTAACTGACCTTTAGTCGAGCCATAAATATTCTTATTAAATTTGTTTGCTAAAGTATCAAAGCTTTGATCACTCGAATTATTTTCCATTTAAACTTTCCCTAAACTCAAGCGGGATTATGGACATCTATAAAAATAGATTCGATGCCCAAATGATTTTGTATATGCTCACCTAACGCTTTAGCACCGTACCTTTCTGTGGCATGGTGGCCACAAGCATAAAAATGTATATTCATTTCCCTAGCGATATGGATAGTTTGCTCTGAGACTTCGCCGGTTATAAATGCATCTATATTTTGATTTGCTGCCTGTTCAATATAGCCTTGCCCTCCCCCAGTACACCAAGCTATGGTGTTGATTTCATTTTTATCTGCAGGCTCATGTAGTGGCAGTTTATTAAGGCTTAAGTGAATTTTTTGATTCAACTCTTCAGGGGTAATGGGATGTGGAAAACGACCTTTCATTACTACGCTTTGAGAATTCCCCTCTTCAAGTGGTAATAGATCTATAATGCCCAAGCGCTTTGCTAACTGAGCGTTATTACCAAGCTCTGGGTGTATATCTAATGGCAAATGGTAGGCGTACAAGTTAATATCATGTTTTAAAAGGGTACTGATCCTTTTCTTTTTCATCCCAGTTAAACAGGGCGACTCACCTTTCCAAAAATAACCATGATGTACAATAATCGCGTCAGCCCCAACATCTACAGCTTGGTCAATTAGCGCTTGTGATGCAGTGACACCCGTCACTATTTTAGTAATACTTGTTTTACCTTCAACCTGAAGCCCATTGGGGCAAAAGTCTTTTATTTTTTCAGGTGTAAGTACTGAGTCTAGAAAGTTTGACAGTTGAAAGTTGGTAATATCCATTGAGTTTCCTAGGAGAAAAAACGAGCTAGATGCTTGAATTATCAGCAAAATTAGACATTATAATTAAAACACGGTATAAAAGCCGACCATATTTTTTATTTAATTATAATTATTTAGAAGGCAAAGACCTGATTATGAGTAAATTGGACAAAGACCAAGTCATCGCTGCATTTACGCAAGCCTACACAACTGCTAATGGAAAAGCTCCTGAAATCGAAGCAAAAGGGGGGTGGTATAGTGTCGATGGTGGTAAAAATATAAGACTCGCTGCGCTAAACGATATGATTTCTGAACTAGGCACATCGCCCAAAGAAGTCCCTGCTGCACCGAAAAAACCTACCAAGAAAAAAGCAGCACCGAAAGCCAAAACCTCTGGATTTTCAGTTAAGTCTTTTTACGCAACAAAAATCCAAACAGAAAATGAAGGTGTTAAACTTCCTCGCTGATTTTCTATTTTTTAAAGCCTCTATTATTGTATTGCTAGGGGCTTTAAAAAACGTCCTCGCTTGGCTATTTATAACCACAACTTACTAAGCTATTAAATTAAAAGCTAACAGCAATAGCTCTGATAGTTTACCCTAGCTTCAATCCTAATTTTTTAGCCATTCCATGAAGTTAATTAATAAATCCAACAAATTAGAAAATGTCTGTTACGAAATCAGAGGCCCAATCTTAACCGAAGCTAAAAAAATGGAAGATGAAGGGCACCGAATATTAAAACTAAATATTGGTAACCCAGCTCCATTTGGTTTTGAAGCCCCAGACGACATATTAAAAGATGTAATCCACAATTTACCCAGCGCTCAAGGGTACTCAGATTCAAATGGCATTTATTCTGCCCGTGTTGCTGTGATGCAGTACTACCAACAAAAAAATATTAAGCAAGTAAAGGTTAATGATATTTTTTTGGGGAACGGCGTTAGTGAATTGATAGTTATGGCAATGCAAGGGTTATTGAATAATGATGACCAAGTGTTATTACCCGCGCCTGACTACCCACTTTGGACCGCTGCGGTTAGTTTATCGTCTGGTGAGCCAGTGCATTATCGTTGTGATGAAAATAATGGGTGGCAACCGGACATTGAAGATATACGCAAAAAAATTACAGATAAAACAAAAGCCATTGTTTTAATCAATCCAAACAACCCCACTGGTGCGGTTTATTCTGTAGCAATTCTGCAGCAAATCATTGAGTTAGCCCGTGAATTCTCAATCGCAGTAATTAGTGATGAGATTTACGACAAAATTCTTTATGACGACGCAAAGCATCACTGTATAGCATCTCTTGCTGAAGACGTATTTTTTATCACGCTAGGAGGCTTATCTAAAAACTATCGCATCGCAGGCTTTAGGGTGGGATGGTTAGTCGTAAGTGGCAATAAATCTATTGCCAATGGATATATTGAAGGGCTAAACATTCTGTCCTCTATGCGTATGTGTGCAAATGTACCAAGCCAACATGCAATTCAAACAGCATTAGGTGGTTATCAAAGTATTAATGAGTTAATTAGTCATGATGGCCGTTTAAAAGTACAACGAGACATGGCCACTAAAATGCTAAATGCCGTTGATGGCCTAGAATGTATATTGCCCAAAGGTGCCATGTATTGTTTTGTAAAAGTGGATGCTGATAAGTTCAATATCACTGATGATGAACAAATGATATTCGATTTATTAAAAGCCGAAAAAATACTCCTTGTTCATGGTTCGGCTTTTAACCTAAATGAAGGCTGTTATTTCAGGTTGGTATTTTTACCCCATATAGACATACTTAAACCTGCACTAGAAGCAATAGCAAATTTCTTTAAAAGTTATAAACAGATTAATTAAACAATGAAGCAAGTTACTCCAAACAAAAGTCATTTTTTCGCACACTTATCACGGATGAAATTGATAAACAGATGGCCATTAATGCGCAATGTAAGAACTGAAAATGTTCAAGAGCATAGCCTACAAGTTGCCATGGTGGCTCATGCACTAGCCCTTATTCGTAATAAATACTTTGAGGGAGACTTAGATTCAAACCAAGTAGCGACTATAGCTCTATTTCATGATGTATCTGAAGTAATAACTGGGGACTTACCTACCCCAGTGAAATATTCAAATCCTATTATTCGGGACGAGTACAAAAAAATAGAAAAGTTAGCCGAGCAAAAATTAATTAATATGGCCCCTGATGAGTTTCGTGATGACTATGCTCAGTTAATCGACCATCATAATCACAGTGATGATATTGGGTTTATTGTTAAGGCAGCCGACGTAATCTGTGCTTATCTTAAAACTCTCGAAGAGTTGTCTGCTGGCAATGGAGAATTTGAATTAGCGAAAAAAAGGCTAGATAAAATGCTTACCGCCTACCACTCTCCAGAAGTTGATTACTTCATGAAAGCATATATACCCAGCTTTAGTTTAAGTTTAGATGAGATCACTCAAGAAGATTGATTGCTTAAACAAAGCTAGTCCTTTAATCGTTGATGCCGGGTGTGGGTTTTAAATTCTCCCAATGTTAAGTATTCTCTAAACAACTTATTTTAACAGTATTCTGAAGGTAATAAACTCAATGAATGTATGGACTACACGCCGACACGGCCAAAGAATTCATCGTGATGGTGATCACCGCACCCCTTTTCAACGTGACAAAGCCCGTATTTTACATTCAGCAGCATTTAGAAGGTTACAAGCGAAAACTCAAGTATTAGGCGCAGGTATGAGTGATTTCTATCGTACCCGATTAACCCACTCTCTAGAGGCATCACAAATAGGCCAAGGGATAGCCGCACAACTATTTAGTAAATACCCTGAGTTAACCTCACGCCTAGAATTAAACGATACCCTAATTGAAGCATTGTGTTTAGCCCATGATATTGGCCACCCTCCTTATGGTCATGGAGGTGAAGTTGCTTTGCACTATATGATGCGTGACCATGGCGGTTTTGAGGGTAATGGCCAAACATTCAGAATTGTCACCAAGTTAGAGCCGTATACTGCATCCCATGGTATGAATTTAAGCAGACGCACTTTATTAGGATTAGTGAAATATCCTAATTACCTAGACAATTTAAGCAACCAACCAGAGTTGCTTGGCGCTAACTCACACCGTGAAGTTAAAGCAAGTGAATGGCACCCACCTAAGGGCTTATACCAGTGTGATAGTTCATGGTTTGAATGGTTAATTGAAGTCTTCTCTGATGCTGACCAAGCGCGTTTCATTGAATATAAAAGTAACAAAGATAAGCATCATAAGACTCAGTTCAAATCATTTGATTGTTCAATCATGGAGCTAGCTGATGATATAGCCTACGGCATACATGATTTAGAAGATGCCATTGTAATGGGTATTGTCAATCAGCAGCAATTTCATGAAGAGGTGGTTATTCCATTACTAGATATGCAAGATTGTTGGTTGTGTGACAATATTGAAGCTTTAAGCGATAACCTATTTAGTCAGCAGCATCATAGACGAAAAAATGCAATTGGCGCTTTGGTCAATTGTTTTGTTACCCACATAGAAATTACAGAGTTATGTTCGGAGTTTGACCATGACCTATTGAAATATAACGCAGTGTTCCCCGCTATTTATCAACAAGCTTTAGCACTTTTTAAGGGCTACGTTTTCAAACGAGTGATACAAAAGCCTGAGATTCAATTAATTGAATATAAGGGCCAGCAAATCGTGATGGAATTGTTCCAAGCCTTTGCTTCCGATCCTGCTCGCTTATTACCAGACAATACCCGTAAACGTTGGGTTATTGAAAACGAAAATAATAATGGCCATAGAGTGATTGCGGACTATATCTCAGGTATGACAGATGGATTTGCGGCCAAACTATATAGCAGTTTATTTTTACCCGCTTCTAGTGGTGTTAATGACAAAATAAGCTAATAAACCCTCTGTGATAAAAACGTGATGTAATTTATTTGAAGTTTCACTGTCTTACTATGTAACTCCACTGCTTTTATTAGGTGAAATTTATAATGTTAATTCGTACTCCAAAACCAAGTGAGCTTAAAGAAAATCAGGTAACTGACCAAACTGTCTATAATAATAGGCGTAGTATTCTTAAGGGCTTAGGATATTTGGGTGCTGGCACCTTACTGGCAGGTAACAAGGCAAATGCGTTTAACTTATTTGGTACTGAAGATAAGACCCCATTTCAAACCAAGGCTTTATCCTTTTCACAGTCCGCACCTGAAAACGAACAACAAATTCTCACCCCTGAACAAAAAGTCATAACACATAATAATTTTTACGAGTTCGGTACAGGTAAATCAGACCCGGCACAAGAAGCGCAAAATTTTAAAGTTGATCCTTGGACATTAAAGATAGAAGGTCTAGTAGAAGAGCCAATAACCCTTGGGTACGATGACCTCTATAAAACATTTGATTTAGAAGAGCGTATTTATCGACTTCGCTGCGTAGAAGCTTGGTCAATGGTAGTGCCTTGGATTGGATTTCCTCTGTATAAACTATTACAAAAAGCTAAACCCTTAAGCTCAGCTAAATATGTAGCCTTTGAAACCTTATATGATCCTAAAAAAATGCCCGGCCAAAAAAGTCGATTTTCTGGCGGAGGCTTAAATTACCCATATGTTGAAGGTTTGAGGTTAGATGAGGCAGCTCATCCGCTAACCTTAATGTCCGTTGGATTATATGGGAAAACCTTACCACCACAAAATGGTGCGCCTATTCGTTTAGTTGTGCCATGGAAATATGGCTTTAAAAGTATCAAGTCAGTGGTATCTATTCGTTTAACCGACAAAATGCCTCCAACAACTTGGAATAGGTTAGCGCCGTCAGAGTATGGCTTCTATGCCAATGTTAATCCTCAAGTTGACCACCCCAGGTGGAGTCAAGCGAGCGAGAGGTTAATTACCACTGGGAGTTTGTTCAATCGTAATAGAGTTGCCACACAGATGTTCAATGGTTATGAAGATGTCTCGCCTCTTTATAAAAACATGGATTTAACTAGGTACATCTAATTGTTTCGATTACATAAAAACCACATCTTATGGTTAAAGGTGTTTATACATTGTGTCGCACTCATCCCATTAGCAAGCCTGTATTATGAGGCTTTTACCGATAGACTAGGGGCTGACCCTGTACAAGAAATCCTGCACTTTACCGGAATAGGAGCGTTTAATTTATTGCTGTTGTCTTTGCTTGTATCCCCTGTCGCTAAAAAGTTAAAGCAAGGGAATTTGATAAGTATACGCAGACCGTTAGGCCTTTATGCATTTACGTATGCCCTATTCCACTTTTTAAGTTATATCGCTTTTGACTTACAGTTTGCATGGCAACTATTGTTATCGGAAATACTTAAACGCCCATATATTTCGGTAGGCTTTTTAAGTTTATTGATATTGACTGCATTAGCGCTAACGTCCACTAAATTTATTCAACGTAAACTTGGGCGCAGGTGGCAAAAGTTCCACAACTGGGTGTATCTAGCCCTACTCACAGTAAGCTTGCATTACTTTTGGTCGGTTAAATCAGCCTTATTACAGCCAATTATTTATATTTGCTTTGCCATAATTTTACTATTTTTGAGACGCAAAAAACTCACTAAAAATCTAAAACGCCATAATTAGCTCAGATAGATTATAAAAAAAACACTTGCATGTTTTTTTATACAGTAATACTGTATATCCAACCACTGTATATATAATCACTAAAATGAGTTTATTATGGCTAGCTTACATGCATTTACACCAATAAAAAAAACAATCTCTAGGTTACCTGTATCTTCTGAAGAGTTGCAGATGTTGAACGAAATGGATTTTACATCATCATTCAAATGGACTTATCTAATTGCAGATAACATGCAATTTAGTGAAAAACGCCCTTACAGCATTAGATTGCCAAAACCAGATAACAGTACATTAGTTAGTTGGATTGAAAAAATTGTATCAGGTAAGGAGTGCGCCAATCTGTTTATAGAAGAACTTTCCCTAGATGAAGTTACCTACAAGCGTATTAAGCAGCTTTGTTTAGATAATCAGGTTACTTTAGTTAATTTATATCAGCAGCACAGCAGCCAACTTAATGTTATTAAAGGCCCTTGGTAGAATATTTAGACTAATGGTTGAATACTATTGACGCAGCGATAAGTGTTAGCCTAGGCTAGTTGCTTTGTTAGTAATGAGATGTATATATAAGTGTCACTAAATAATAAAAGCTGTTTTTGTTGCAGTGAGTTACCTTTTGAAAAATGTTGCCAACCAATGGTAAAGGGTGAGCAAAAAGCAAGTAACGCAGAAGTATTAATGAGATCTCGCTTTACTGCTTACGTGTTAAAAGACTACTCATATATTTTAAACACCTATGCAGAAGCACAACGGCTGCAACTAACAGTTGAAGAACTATCGCAAAGTGCACAAAGCACCGACTGGTTATCTCTTCAAGTTGTTAACCATAGAGCTGAGATAACATCATCTCAAGTAGAGTTTAAAGCTTATTACAAAGCTGATAACTGTTTTTATGTGATGCATGAATTATCTGACTTTATTTTAGAAAAAGATAATTGGCGCTATACCACAGGTGAGATGCTCGAAAGCTCTGGTGAAATAAAACCAGAACGTAACAGCCAATGCTTATGTGGTAACGGCAAAAAGTTTAAAAAGTGTTGTGGTAAATAATCAGTACAAAATCAAAAAAGGCTCAATAAGAATTGAACCTATGTCTATTCTAGTATTTTAAATATCCGGCTTTATGTATCTTTTTCAATGGCGAATAACTCGTAAAAGTTCTGTGTAGTCACTTTAGCCAACTCATCAACACTGATACCTTTAAGGTTTGCAATAAACTCTCCTACCTCTCTTACAAAACCGGGCTGATTGGGTTTACCTCGATAAGGCACCGGCGCTAACCAAGGTGAGTCAGTTTCAATAAGCAGTTTATCTAATGGTATTTTTTTGACGACTTCCTGTAATTCTGTAGCTGTTTTGAAGGTGACAATTCCTGAAATAGAAATATACATTCCTAATTCAATTGCAGCTTGGGCCATTTCCCAGTCTTCAGTGAAACAATGTAGTACACCTTTCGTTTCGGGTAACTTATGTTCTTTAAGTAACTCAATGGTATCTTGACGTGCGTCTCTAGTATGTATTATTAGGGGCTTCCCCAGTTCATTCGCGACCTTGATATGATCAATAAATGAAGACAGTTGAACTTGTTTGGTTTCAGCACTATAAAAATAATCTAAACCAGTCTCTCCTACGGCAACCACATTGGTGTTGTCGGCCATAGCGAGCAAATCATCGTAACTACAGGCATCTTCTTGATACAAGGGATGTACTCCGCAGGATATAGAAACATCATCAAAGCTAGCTACAGTATCAGCCATAGCGGGAAAGTCTTTTACTGATACAGCTACACATAAAAAGTGCTCTACCCCACGATTGCGGGCAAACTGCAGGATTTCTGATAATTGTTCATGGTTTTTATCTAATCTATCTAGATGACAATGGGAGTCTACAAACACAAGCCTTACCTATAAAAAATATGATTTAATTTGATTCGAAATTAGCTAAAGCAGCCAGTAGTTCAGCCAATGTGAGTGTCTTGTTTACACCCGGATTTTTAAGCTTCTTTAATGCCGTTGTACAAAGCATGTTAATTCTCCAAAAACCTTCTTTTTGGGTGCTGAGATAAGATTGTTTCAGCCAAGCTTGTAACCACTTTATTACTTTATCTGTATGACTTTGCCAATCCGTAGCGAGTTGTATTGCATTAAGGTTACCCGTCATTACACCCTGTATTCCAGTAATGAAATCTTGATAGCTAAAGTTTTGCTCTTGTTGTAACTCATCTAATAGTGTTAGTGGCCTTCCTACAAATAACCTAGCAAAGTTTGTATCTATGTCACCTTGGTGATGTTGTTTAACCCAAGCCATAGTGTTGTCTAGATTTGGTGATGGCAATATCTGTTTTTCACAGCGACTTAGAATAGTTGCTAATATACTTTCTGGCTTTTCGGTAATAAGTAACAGAAAGGTATTGTCAGTTGGCTCTTCTAAAGTTTTCAATAAAGCATTAGCACTGGACTCAGTCATACTGTCAGCGCGGTAGATTATTAGTACTTTGGCACCAGACATTTGGGCAGTACCAGTTAAGTTTTTAATTGCTTCTCTAACTAAGTCAACACCAATTTGTTTTTCTGATTCTATTTTGTATAAATCTGGATGAGTTTCTGAAGCATTAAGCTTACAGGACTGACACCGACCACAGGTTTGCTCACCTTGTCTATCTTGGCATAAAAGCAGTTTGGCTAATGTTAATGCAAAAACATCCTTTCCAATGCCATCTGCACCTTGCAGTAACAAAGCATGATGCAGTTTATTAGCAGAAATTCTTGCGCTCAACTTTGAAAATGTAGGCTGCAACCAAGGATACATCTAATTCTCCAAAAACCGAGATACAGCTTGTTTTATGTCTTGATGTACACCTTCAATACTTTGCATAGTATTAATTACTACACAATTTTTATCTTGTTGGGCTATGACTAAATAACGGTCTCTGGTTCTTTCAAAAAAACTAAGGTCCTCTTGCTCTATTCGATCTAACTCACCGCGCCCTCTCGCTCTATTCAGTCCTTCTTGAGGCTCTACGTCTAAATACAAGGTAAAATCAGGCTTAAAGTCTTTCAAGGTTATATTACGAAGCGACTCAATCATATCTAGATCTATTTGACGGCCTCCCCCTTGATAAGCTTGAGAAGACATATCGTGCCTATCTCCTAGAACCCAATTTCCCAGTTCTAAGTTAGGTAAAATTACATTTTGGACTAATTGAGCCCTTGCGGCATACATTAATAAAAGCTCAGCTTCTATTGTAACCTTTTCAGTAGGCCAATCACCTTTAACACATTCTCTTATGGCTTCAGCCATAGGGGTTCCACCAGGCTCTCGTGTATTAACCAGTGTGAGACCCGCTAACTTGATTTGCTCTGAGACTATTTCAACGGCAGTGCTTTTACCGGCACCTTCCAAGCCCTCAATAACTATAAACTTACCCGATTTTTGCAATTCTAACTCAACCTTATTTTTTTAATTGATAGGTGCGTACAGCAGCATTATGTTGTTCTAATGTTTCTGAAAACTGATGACTACCGTCACCTTTGGAAACAAAATACAACTCTTGTGTGGTAATAGGGTGAAATGCGGCATCGATCGCTAATTTACTAGGCATGGCAATTGGAGTTGGCGGCAAGCCTTTAATTACATAAGTATTGTAAGGTGTTGGGGTTCTTAAGTCTTTACGTCTGATATTGCCATCAAATTCATCGCCCATTCCATATATAACCGTTGGGTCTGTTTGCAAGCGCATATTCAAGTTCAAACGATTGACAAATACTCCAGCTATTCTAGGTCGCTCTTCCGCCACCCCTGTCTCTTTTTCAATAATAGATGCCATGATTAAGCCTTCATAGGCTGACTCATAAGGCAAATCAAAGGCTCTGTTGTCCCAAGCGTCACTCAAGTAGTTTTGCATACTATTTTTAGCTCTTAATACTAGATCATATGCATTGGTTTGATCTACAAAGTGATAAGTATCTGGCAATAACCATCCTTGCAAAGAACCACCGGACATATCTTTAGCAAGCATATTAACTTTTTCGTGGAAATCACTGTCGACTTTCAAGTTTGGATGACTTTTTAAAGTGGCTAGCCAATCTCTTAATCGCAGGCCTTCAACTAAACTCACAGAAAATTGCACTTCTTTGCCACTTACTAATAAATCTAGTAAATCTAACCCAGTCATTGTAGGTGTCAGTAAATAGGTACCTACCTTAATATTACCTAACTCAGGATTAATTTTAATATTGATTTTTAACCCTAGATTTTCATCAAGAATACCGACACTCTTAAGTCTATTTAAAATACCTTTAGCGGATTGACCTGAATCAACGCGGAAAAACGTATCAGAATCTAAATTTAGTGGCTGCTTTACTTGCCCATTAAAATAATAAAATAGCGCCCCAAGGGTAGCTATCAATAAAAACAACAAAGTAAGCAAAATCTTGAATAATTTAGCCATCTAATTCTCCAACTTATTTTTAAGCATGGACTGCACTTTATATACAGGTTCAATTAGAAATTTGGTGACTTTAAAAGTTTCTGGGTCAATCAAACTTTTAACAGGAACTACGCCCATTAGAGAATTGCATACAAATAAGGCTTGAGCCTCGAATAATGCCTCTAAAGGTTCACGAGTGACTATAACTTTATGGCCTGCCTTTTCCATCATATTGATTATCTGGTTACGCATAACCCCTACAACCCCTGACTCACTTAGGTTTGCAGTAAACCACTTTTCATCACCCCACCAAAACACATTACCGACTGACGACTCAATAATTTCATTTTCTGTGTCGCAAACAATCACATCGTCATATTCAGTAGTAGCCAAAGCTTGCTTAATAAGCACTTGTTCTAGTCGATTTAAATGTTTAATTCCTGCTAGTAAAGGCTGACGAGCCAACTTTACAGGACTAACGCTGACACTGATGCCATCCGTTTGCCAAGTTTTATAATGTTGTGGAATGGAGTGATGGGTAATAATAAAGTTAGGGTGTTTTGCCCCAACTGGACTGTAGCCTCTACCACCACTACCTCGCGTTATCATAATTTTAACGACACATGATTCATTATTTGGCAGAGAATCAAAAACACTTTTACTGAGCTGTTCCCAGTTAGAGAAAGGGATAGATAAACGCTCACAGGCGTCTTTCAATCGTTGGATATGCGAATCAAATAACTCAAGAGAAGCATTTTGATAAGCAATAGTTGTAAAGCAGCCATCACCATATTGAATACTGCGATCAGTTAAAGGAATTTGTGATTGTTGCTGCCCATTAACTATCATCAAATTGAAGTAACCCTAGAAGCTTTAGAACTATAATAATACGCTAATATAAAAATGTATGTTTGATAGAAGTGAAAGTTTAATGCCACTTCTATCAAGTTTACGGATGGCTAGTTTGAAAACTTTTTAAACAGTAAAGAGCCGTTGGTTCCACCAAAACCAAATGAGTTACATAAGGCATAATCCATTTCTTTTGGTTTGGCTTTATTTGCAACAAAATCTAAATCACACCCTTCACCTGCGCTGTCTAAATTAGTCGTTGGCGGTGCTATTTGGTCTCGTAAGGCTAATATTGTAAATATTGCTTCAACAGCTCCAGCTGCACCTAATAGGTGACCCGTCATAGATTTGGTTGAACTCACCATTAAATTTTTTGCATCTTCAGCAAATACTGATTTAATTGCAGCCACTTCTGCTACATCACCAGCAGGCGTAGAAGTACCGTGAGCATTGATATATCCAACTTCAGATGTATCAATCTTCGCATCATTAATGGCACTTACCATAGCGGCGGCTGCACCTTCACCGTCAGCAGGTGGAGAGGTCATATGATAAGCATCACCACTCATACCAAAACCTACTAGCTCAGCATAAATAGTTGCTCCGCGAGCAATGGCCATATCATAATCTTCAAGAACAATGACACCTGCCCCTTCCCCCATAACAAAACCGTCTCGGTCTTTATCCCAAGGACGGCTAGCTTTATCTGGTTCATCATTACGTGTTGATAATGCTCGAGCTGCTGCAAAGCCACCAATACCAAGAGAGCAAATAGTAGATTCTGCGCCGCCAGCTATCATGACGTCAGCATCTCCATATGCAATGGTTCGCGCTGCTATTCCGATATTGTGTACGCCCGTAGTACAAGCAGTGACAACATTCAGATTAGGCCCTTTCAGCCCCTCAAATATTGAGAAAAATCCTGAAATCATATTGGTAATAGTTGAAGGTACAAAGAATGGTGATATCTTTCTTGGCCCAGACTCAAGCATGCGACTGTGGTTATCTTCAATCAAGCCTAAACCACCTATGCCAGAGCCAATTGCGACCCCAATTCGAGAGGCATTCTCTGGCGTAACTTTAAGTCCCGAACTTTTTAATGCTTGCTGGCCTGCGGCAATACCAAATTGGATAAACTTATCCATCTTCTTACATTCCTTTTTGGGAATATATTGCTCAACATCAAAACCTTTTACTTCACCAGCAAATTGAGTGGTGAAAGCTGAACTATCAAAAGAGGTAATTGGAGCAATGCCGCTTTTTCCTGCTAGGATATTTTTCCAAGAAGAATCAACATCATTACCAACAGGGGAAAGCATGCCAAGTCCAGTCACTACAACGCGACGTTTAGACACTATGGCCTCCGACTATAAACATGAAATAAAAATTTGAAAAAAGAAACGGCCCAGAAAGGGCCGTTTTAAATAACTATAACTTACGCGTCTTTATTTGCGTTAACGTAATCAATAGCAGATTGAACAGTTGTGATCTTTTCAGCTTCTTCGTCAGGAATTTCAGTGTCAAATTCTTCTTCAAGAGCCATTACCAATTCAACTGTGTCTAGTGAATCCGCACCTAAATCATCAACGAAAGAAGCTTCAGATTTAACTTCTTCTTCTTTTACACCTAATTGTTCAATGATGATTTTTTTTACGCGTTCTTCGATGTTACTCATAATTCTAGTTATCCTTTAAAGTACCTAGATATAAATTTGCGAGTAGTGTATTCAGCAAATCGAGGCCTTGCAAGTAAGTCACTCAACTTTTTACCTGGTCCAACCACTCACGGTTAAATAAATATTCGTTATTACAGTAGGCATACAATACCATATGCCTCGTAACCTTTAACCCATGTACATGCCACCATTTACATGAATTGTTTCTCCAGTTATGTAAGCTGCTTCCTCACTAACTAAAAATCCTACTACTGCCGCTATTTCTTTAGGGTCTCCTAAACGATTAGCAGGAATATCCTTAAAGATATTCTCTTTTTGCTCATCTGTTAATGCTTTTGTCATATCAGTATCGATAAAACCCGGAGCAACTACATTGACTGTAATCCCTCTTGATGCAACTTCTCGAGCCATAGATTTACTGAAACCAATGACGCCAGCTTTAGCTGCTGCGTAATTTGCTTGGCCTGCATTGCCTGTGGTTCCGACTACAGAACCGATATTAACAATTCTTCCTTTGCGCTTTTTCATCATGCCACGTAATACAGCTTTAGACATTTTGAAAATAGAGGTTAAATTAGTATCCATTATCCCCTGCCACTCATCGTCTTTCATTCGCATAAGTAAGTTATCACGGGTGATACCAGCATTATTCACTAATATATCTACAGGACCGTGCTGTTCAGTAATTTCTTTTAGCAAATTTTGCATTGAATCCGCATCAGCTACGTTCAACACTTTACCTTCACCATTTGACTGTAGATACTCACCAATGGCTTTTGCTCCATTTTCTGATGTAGCGGTACCTATCACAATAGCGCCATCTGCAACTAAACGTTCGGCTATTGCTCTTCCTATACCGCGGCTTGCACCTGTTACTAAGGCAATGCTGCCATTTAATTTTGACATGTACTCTCTCTATAAAACTTATGTAATTGAACTATTTTAATTCTGAAACAGATTCGGATGTACCAATGGCTTTACAAGACACAGCCTTATTTATACGTTTGGTTAAGCCGGTAAGCACTTTACCAGGACCTACCTCATATAAATTACTGACACCCAAATCGTGTAATTGGTTCACAGTTTCTGTCCATCTTACTGGACTATATAATTGTGCCTTCAATGCTTTTTTAATTGCCTCTGGTTCTGACTCCATAGCAACATCAACATTATTGATCACAGCAATGTTTGGCGCAGAAAAATCTATGTCATTTAATAGATCTGATAACTGCTCTGCAGCAGGTTTCATTAATTCGCAATGAGATGGAACACTAACAGGTAAAGGCAAAGCTCTTTTGGCACCTTGCTCTTTACATAGTGCCGCCGCTCTCTCGGCTGCTTCTTTATTTCCAGCGATAACAACTTGACCAGGGGAATTAAAATTAACCGCTGCGACAACCATATTAGTATCGTTTTGGGCCAGTTGACAACTTTCTATAACCTTTTCGTCGGCCAAACCAATTATGGCGTACATAGCACCAACACCTTGAGGTACAGCTTGTTGCATAAACTTACCGCGGGCTTCCACTAACTTTATGGCATCTTTAAAGTCAATTACACCTGCACATACCAAAGCAGAGTATTCACCTAAACTATGCCCTGCCATATATTCAGGTAAAGGAACGTCTAGTTCTTGTAATACCTTATAAATAGCATAACTGGCAGTCAATAATGCAGGCTGTGTAACCTGCGTTTGAGCAAGTTTATCTTCGTTATTATTTACAACATCCCATAAGTCGTACTGTAATACTTCACTGGCAATGGCGAATGTACTTTCTATGGTTGAATATTCTGCAGCTAAATCACTTAACATACCTAAAAACTGGGATCCTTGTCCTGGAAAAACCCATGCTTGTTTACTCATAAAACACTTCTCTAAATAAATTAATAACGAACTAAGGCTGATGCCCAAGCAAACCCGCCACCAAAGGCTTCTAACAATAAATTTTGACCTCGTTTAATTCTGCCATCCCTGATTGCAGCATCTAAGGCTGTAGGTACAGTAGCAGCTGAGGTATTACCATATTTTTCAAGGGTCAATACAACTTGGTCGAGCGACATATCGAGTTTTTTAGCCGTGGCTTTAATAATACGGAAATTAGCTTGGTGAGGCACTAACCAGTCCAAATCTGATTTTTGCATATTATTAGCAGATAACGTTTGCTCCACTACTTCACTTAACTTAGTTACAGCCACTTTAAAGACTTCATTGCCTTTCATAGAACCCCAGTTTTCGTGAATTGATTGCTCGTCACCACGCTGTGGGTTGCCAACAGTAAGTAAGTCACCATATGAACCTGCTGCATTTATATGAGTAGACAATATACCTGGCTCTTCACTTGCTTCAATGATAGTGGCACCAGCAGCATCACCAAACAAGATCACCATAGTTCGATCTTCTGGATTAATTAAACGACTCAAACAATCGGTACCGACAACAAGAATACGTTTAGCCATACCAGATTTTATGTACTGGTCGGCAACACTTAAGGCATAACAATAACCTGCACATGCTGCTGCAACATCAAAAGCTGGAATACCATCAACATCTAAAGCTTTTTGGATTTCACAAGCCGTACTGGGTAAGGCATATCTACCTGACGTGGTCGCGCAAACAATCATGTCCAACGATTTAGCGTCGATACCTGCAGCTTCTAAAGCCTTCTTGCTTGCTTCAGTCCCCATAGTTGCGGCAGTTTCATGTTTGCCAATAATTCTTCTTTCTTTAATACCGGTACGATCTGTAATCCATTCGTCAGACGTGTCAACCATAGTTGATAAGTCGGCATTTGTTCTTATTTCGCTTGGATAATAACTACCCGTGCCTATTATTCTGGAATTCATTTATTCGTGACGCTCCATTAAAGCCGCTTCTATTTTATCTTTTATTTTCTTAGGAACCTGCATCTCAACTTCTTGTATGGACTTACGAATTGCATACAAAAAAGCCTCTGACGAGGCATTACCATGGCTCTTCACCACAATTCCGCGCAATCCTACCAGACTAGCACCATTATACTGGTCGGGTTTCATGCGCAAATATAATCTATGGAAAATCGGCAGAGCTACCTTAGCTAAAATAGAGAAGTACCAATTTTGTTGGGATACTCTTTTTATTTCTTCGAAAATGAACTTAAATAAGCCTTCCCATGACTTTAATGCAATGTTACCCACAAAACCGTCTGTCACTATTACGTCAGCTTTTTCTGAAAAAATATCGTGACCTTCTATATACCCAATGTAATTGATACTTTTAGAATCCGTTAACAATCTTGCTGTTTGCTTAACTTGATCATTTCCTTTTATTTCTTCAACGCCCACATTAAGTAATGCAACTTTTGGTTGATTAATACTTCCAATCTGTTCAGCTAACACTGAACCCATAACAGCATATTGAAACAATACTTCTGAATCGCAGTTGATATTTGCCCCTAAATCCAACAAATTGACTTTGCCATTATTTTTGGTTGGAATTTGCGTAACTAATGCTGGCCGGTCGATACCTGGCAGTGTTTTCAATACATAAAAGGCCATGGTTAATAACGCACCAGTGTTACCTGCGCTAACACAAGCATCTGCCTTGCCATCTTGCACAAGGTTTAGAATTCTGCGCATCGATGAATCTTTTTTATGCCTTAAGGCATGTGAAGGAGCATCATCCATTAATACCTCTTGAGAACAGTCAGACAACTCAAGACGGTTTTGGATTTCAATAGATTGTTTGT
The DNA here is from genome assembly GCF_039942875.1 of Paraglaciecola sp. GTDB lineage: Bacteria > Pseudomonadota > Gammaproteobacteria > Enterobacterales > Alteromonadaceae > Paraglaciecola. The sequence continues at coordinate 69,838 of NZ_JBDVBQ010000044.1, read as the reverse complement.
TGAACCATTCAAGCATGATTGCTTGTGGGCCACACAGTATTATATTTAAGGTAGGGGTTTCTTGCAGTGCTTTTAATACTGCTGGAAAAATAATATGGGGGCCGTGATCGCCCCCCATGATATCTAACGCTATGGTTAGATGGCTCAATGTTCTATTACTTTAATAAATTAAAGAGATAAAACTTTCTTGCCTTTGTAGTAACCATCAGCGGTCACGTGATGACGAACATGCGTCTCACCCGACGTTGAATCTACAGACAAAGCAACAGTACCAAGCGCATCGTGTGAACGACGCATACCACGCTTTGAACGAGCTTTTTTACTCTTCTGTACAGCCATTATTTTACTCCTAGTCTCGCTTAAGTTCTTTCAAAACCGCGAACGGGTTTGGACGTTCATCGGCCGGTTCAATTTTTCCGAAACTCATTTTGTCTCGCTTTTGTTTGCAATCCTCCTCTGCATGAAGGGCTACAATAGGCAAAGATAAAATCAGTTCGTCTTCAAGACACTGAAATAAATTGATTTCTCCGTGGTCATCGACCTCTACCGGTTCGTAAACATCCGGTAATTCATCTTCGTCTTCTTCTTCAGAACCCTGCACAGGACTGAAACAAAAAGATACATCCATAGGATGTTCAAAGACTTCATTACATCTCTCACAGCGTAGTGATGTTAAGCATGCCATTTGACCTTGAAAATAAGTAAGACCCTGCTCGTCTTTTGCAAACTTAATTTCAACATCAATTTCACTGGCAACATCAGCAACCATCCCAAGCAATCTTGGCATATCAGATGCTAAAATAACTCCCCTATAATCGGAACGTTTATTAGCACTTTTTACTGGGTCCAATCGCTTGGGTAATTTCACTTTCTGCATAGCGCGCGCATATTATAGTTTCAGCGTTTATTAGTCAAAGAAAATATCAGAGAAATTATCACGAGCTTACTAGGTGGATCCTAGGTTATTATGGCAACTACCCTAATGATTAACGGTAACCTTGTTCAACCAATGAAAATAGTACTTGCTTCCAGCTCTCTTTACAGACAATCAATTTTGCAAAAATTAAACATTCCATTTTGTTCATTAGCACCGGATATCGATGAATCAGCCCATCTGAATGAGACAATAGAACAACAGGTTAAGAGGCTTGCAGAGCAAAAAGCTCAATCAGTTTCAATTAAACTTAAAAATAAACAAGCCTATGTAATTGGCTCTGACCAACTAGCTAGCCTTAATGGCGTCGTTCTCGGAAAGCCGGGAGATTATATTCGTGCAAAACAACAATTAATGAGCGCAAGTGGCCAAACTGTAAAGTTTTACACTGGGTTATGTTTATATTGTGCAAATAAAAACTTAATAGAAACTATTGTTGATGTTTATGAAGTCACATTTAAACGGTTAACGGAAAGCCAAATAGACACTTACTTAACAATTGAGAAACCTTTTGACTGCGCTGGCAGTTTTAAAAGTGAGGGCCTAGGTATTGCTTTATTCTCATCACTTAAGGGCACAGATCCCAACAGCTTAGTTGGACTACCATTAATACGTCTAATTGAGTTATTTGATAAAATGTCTGTTGATATCTTTGACCTTATGAAAAAGCCTAATTAAACAATCCCTGTTAATTCACCCAAAGAATCAATGATGGCTATCGGGTTGTGTCGCATTAAGGTTTCACTTTCGTGAACGCCGAAACTCACTGCAACCCTATCCATGCCGATAGATTCCGCCATTTCCATGTCATACGTAGTATCACCTACCATTAAAACTTCACTAGCTTGTAAATTTAGTTCCGCTAATATTTGCTTCAACATATCGGGAGATGGCTTACTGTTTGCGTCATCTGCCGTCCTTGAAGTGGTGAACAAATGGCCGGTATTAGAATGTAACAAATTATGCTCTAACCCTATTCTCGCTTTCCCCGTAGCAACCGCTAAGACATGTCCTCTAGACTTTAACTCTTCGAGCATATCTAAAGCCCCTTCAAACATTGGGCTACTAATTTGAGCATGGTTTTTAAAATGTTCTTTATAGGTGACCATTAGCTTTGTTGCTTCTTCATGGTCATCAATTGAGAAGAGTTTTTTCAGAGCAGGCAATAAACTGATTCCGATAACATTTTTTGCTTCATTATAACTTGGTACAGGTAATCCAAAATGTTTAGCACTGGTTTGCATGCTTTCTACAATTTTTGTTACAGAATCCATTAAGGTTCCGTCCCAATCAAAAATTACTGCTTTATATTTCACTTCTCAACCTTTTTAAAACATTTATTAACTGTAATTCTAATGGAGCTTTAAAGCTGACCCTTTCCTCAGTGTTAGGATGTATAAACGCCAAAGAATGAGCATGTAGAAATAAGCGATTCAATCCAAGATTTTTTGTTCTTGTTTCAAATTCAGCATCACCATATCGATCATCACATGCTATTGGATGCCCTGCGTGTAAACAATGCACCCTAATTTGGTGAGTACGACCTGTAATGGGAGAGGCTTCGACTAAGGTAGCTTGATTAAAAAGCTCTAAAATTCGGTACCGAGTTTCCGAAGGCTTACCTTCATCATTCACTAACACCATACGCTCACCAGATTTTAAAGTATTTTTGAGTAACGGAGCTTTAACTTTAAATCGATTCGCTGGCCATTCACCTGCTACTAATGCTTGATAACGCTTATCTACTTTCCTATCTCTTAATTGTTCGTGTAAGTTTTTTAACGCCGAACGACGTTTAGCAATCAATAAACAACCGGATGTATCTCTATCAAGCCTATGTACTAATTCTAAAAATTTCTGCTGTGGTCTTAATGCTCTAAGCCCCTCAATTACACCAAAACTTAAACCACTACCACCATGGACAGCGGTACCTGAAGGTTTATTAAGTACAATTATCCAATCATCTTCATATAGAATACTCGCTTCTAAACTAGACACTTTATCTAACTTTGTTGAAGGCAACGCTGTGGGTTCTGATACTCTAATGGGAGGAATACGTAATTCATCATGAGCACATAACTTGTACTCTGGCTTGACTCTTTTCTTGTTAACACGCACCTCACCCTTTCGTAAAATACGATAAATGAGACTTTTAGGTACTCCTTTTAATAAAGTACGTAAATAGTTATCTATCCTTTGACCTTCAAGGTCGGGATCGACGGTTATAAATTGAACTTTTTCAAATATTAGGTCTGCCATATCCGGCGTATTCTAACTGAATTTTAATAATAGTTGTCTAGTATTTTAATTTCTTGCCAGTATTACCGATTTAATGTGATAATACGCGAGTTTTCATACATGAAGTAAATGTATAAAACAAAATAATGAATTAAATGTTCTGTATGCATAAACGACCAAAAGTCGTAAACATAGATTGCTCACCAGTTTCGGTGAACCAACAGTGAAGTGTGTAACTTTTCACTGATTATGGTTAAACAGAACGCTTACATCAGCGATATAAATATCTTACTGAACGCATACGATGTAAAGAAGACGAATTGAATTGACAATATATTTGAACATATATAAAGCCAAATAATAGAGCTAAGTATTTCGAATATAATAAGTTTTAAAGTATATATTTTTATCTAAACTGCAGCCGTGTTTAGAGCCTATCAACATGTAGGTAAAGTGTTTGAAACTAATGCATTAAATAATTAATGGCAATAACACGTACAAAAAAACTTAACTAAAAGTATACAGTCGTGAGGCTGAATCAAACAGGTGTCTAATCACTTAGTCATTCTTTACTTAGTAGCGGTCGGTACATTACTGAGCTAAATAAGAATGAAAAGAATGTTAATCAATGGTACTCAGCAAGAAGAATTGCGAGTAGCACTTGTAGATGGTCAAAAGTTGTATGACTTGGATATAGAAAGTCCAGGACACGAACAAAAAAAAGCCAATATATATAAAGGTACAATCACCCGAGTAGAACCTAGTTTAGAAGCAGCATTTGTAGATTACGGTGCAGAAAGACATGGTTTTTTACCCCTCAAAGAAATAGGTAGAACCTACTTCCCTAAAGGCTATAAGTTTGAAGGCCGTCCCAATATCAAAGAGGTCATCAAAGAAGGCCAAGAAGTAATAGTTCAAATTGATAAAGAAGAACGTGGCCAAAAAGGCGCAGCGTTAACAACCTTTATTAGCTTAGCTGGTAGTTACCTTGTATTAATGCCAAACAACCCCCGTGCAGGTGGTATTTCTCGTCGTATTGAAGGTGATGAAAGAACTGAATTAAAAGCAGCGTTAAGTGGATTAAACCTCCCCGACGGTATGGGTTTAATCGTAAGAACAGCAGGTGTTGGAAAATCATCTGAAGAACTAGCCTACGACTTAGACTATCTAGTATCTGGTTGGGGACGTATAAAAGAAATGGCAGACTCTCGCCCTGCCCCTTTCTTAATTCATCAAGAAAGTGACGTAGTAGTTCGTGCAATACGTGACTACCTAAGACGCGATATCGGCGAAATATTAATTGATAAAACAGCAGTACACGAACGTGCCTTAAAGCATGTTGAGCAAATGCGTCCAGATTATGCGAATCGTGTAAAACTATACAAAGGTGACGTGCCTTTATTCAGTCACTACCAAATCGAAAGTCAAATAGAATCGGCCTTCCAACGCGAAGTTCGCCTACCTTCAGGTGGCTCTATTGTTATTGACCCAACAGAAGCGTTAATCTCTATTGATATCAACTCCGCCCGTGCAACAAAAGGCAGCGATATCGAAGAAACCGCCTTCAATACTAACTTAGAAGCAGCAGATGAAATCGCTAGGCAATTACGCCTTAGAGATGCAGGCGGTTTGGTTGTAATAGACTTCATTGATATGACGCCAGTGCGTCACCAAAGAGAAGTAGAAAACCGCATGAAAGAAGCGGTGAGAGGAGACCGAGCCAGAGTACAACTTGGGCGTATTTCTCGTTTCGGTTTATTAGAAATGTCTCGCCAGCGTTTACGTCCTTCTTTAGGTGATTCTGCTCACAATGTATGTCCACGTTGTAGTGGTCATGGCACGGTACGTGGTACAGAATCATTAGCCTTATCTGTTTTACGGATAATGGAAGAAGAAAGTATTAAAGATAATACAGGTCAAATAGAGGCACAATTACCTGTTAATGTTGCAACCTACTTACTTAATGAAAAACGTAAGTCAGTAAGAAGCATAGAAAAACGTCACTCCGTTCAGTTGGTTATTATTCCTAATCCGAACATGGAAACACCTCATTATAGTATTTCTCGTCGTAGACCGGATGAAGCTTTACAAGATATGAGTTATAACTTGCCTCTTATTGAGCAAGAAGAAACCATTACAGACAAAACAGTAGCCCCTGCTTTAGCAAAAGAGCAGCCAGCTTTACAAAGCCTTATAGAGCCCAATAAAGCCAGGCCTACTCAAGTAGCAAGTATACCAGCTGCAGAAGAAAGTTTGCTGACTAAGATTGGTAAATGGTTCCAAGGCTTACTAAAAGAAGAGCCTAAGGAAGTACCAAAGAAAAATACTCGTACACGTAATCAAAATGGCAGCCAGCGCAAAGGCAAGAATAGCCGTAATGATCGTAACAAACGAAATGGCAAAAACTACGAACGTAACGAGAAGAATGATCGTGGCGAGCGTAATGACCGTAACGACAAGTCAACAAAACGGAATGAGCGTTCAGACCGTAAGCCTAGAAACGATAATCGTAAGCCTCGTCGTAACGATAAAGCCCACGACACAGAAGCTCAAACCAATCAAAATCAAGAGGTTCATAATAATGTTCCTGCGAAGAAAAAGGAGAAGGTTGCAGAGCGTCGTAAGCGCAGAGACACTAGACGTAGTGTGAGAGTAGAATCAAAAAAGGTTGAAAATACCAAATCTACTACTTTGGCTACTAAAGAAGAAACTGCAAACGCTGAGAACATAGATACTAATTCAGGACCCAGTGTTACCACCGCAGCAACGGATGTAAATACTAGTATTCCTGCAGCAGAGACGAGTCCTGCAAATGTAGAAGCCACCACTGAAAAAGTCGAAACTTCTACTGTATCTAACGACGAAGAGCAAAAACCACGTACACGTAGCCGTCGCTCACCTCGCCATGTTAGAGCTGCCGGTCAAAAGCGCCGTAAAGAAACTGAAGTATCTGATGATACAGCCGGTGAAAACAAAACCACAGATATTACAGAGGCAAACGGTGCTGACACGATTAAGGTTGAAGCCCAAGTAGCAGAAGAAGGTAATAAAGCTCCTGAAGTTAAACTAACTCAAGCCGAGCCAAGTGCTAAGCAAGATGAGTTACAATTTGATGAGCCGGCAAAAGTTGAGGAAACACCTGTTCCCGTAGTTGAACAATCAACCCCAGAACAAGTTTCTTTGGAGTTATCAGATGACGAACCTAAAGCCATCGAGCCTGCGCCTGCTGAAATAGCCCCTGTTGTTGAAGCAAAAGCGGCAGAAGTAGAGGCGCCCAAAGTGAAGGCTTCAGAAGCACCTATTAAAGCTAAGGTCGCTCCAAAAGCCACCTCTTTGAAAGTGTCGAAAAAGGTTAAGTCACAATCTGTTTCAGCACCTATGGCAAGACCTGCAGAAATTACTGAAGACTTTATTGAGATTAATATTGGCTCGTTAGCTGACGAAGCTCGCCCAGAGCTTACACGCTCAACTAAAACAGCAGCAATATTAAGTGCATCTAATAAGGCTACAGCACCAGCGTTTAGACCAGGAACAGATTCTTAGTCTCAGTAAAAACTAGCGCTAGCTAATAACAGTATATGCCGTGGGGTAACTCCCCACGGCACTTTTAATTTATAGCTGTGGTGCTATTGTCGCTTATTTGCTGTATCCTCCCGCGACTTATTTTAGCCGTTCATATTTCAAACAAAGCATGGGCTTAGTTTGACACTATTGCTAATCACCTAATTTTGAGAATTATCTATGAGTTTTGCCGACCTAGGCCTTTCACCAAAAATATTATCCGCTATTACTAGTAAAGGATATACCACCCCCTCTCCTATCCAGGCGCAGGCGATTCCAGCTGTGTTAAAAGGTAGCGATGTAATGGCTGCCGCCCAAACTGGGACAGGAAAGACTGCAGGCTTTACATTGCCTATTTTACACCTTTTAAGCCAAGGTAAACCTGCTAAAGCGAATCAAGCTAGAGCCTTAATACTCACTCCTACTCGCGAGCTAGCAGCTCAGGTAGCAGAAAGTGTGCAAACCTACGGACAGGACTTATCGTTAAGATCTACTGTAGTATTTGGGGGCGTTGGCATTAATCCACAAATGCAAAAGTTACGAAAAGGGGCCGATGTTCTTGTTGCTACTCCTGGCCGCTTACTAGATTTGTATAACCAAAACGCCGTTAAATTTAATGAGCTAGAAATCCTAGTGCTGGATGAAGCAGACCGCATGTTAGACATGGGCTTTATTCATGACATTAAAAAAATCATTAAGCTGTTACCCCAAAAACGTCAGAACTTAATGTTCTCAGCTACATTTTCTGACGACATCAGAAAATTAGCAAAGGGATTAGTTAATAACCCTGTAGAAGTTTCTGTCTCACCCGCAAACACTACTGTAGATTTAGTAGAACAGTGGGTTTATCCCGTTGATAAAAGTAGAAAGTCACAGCTTTTAACCCACTTGATTAAAGAAAATGACTGGCAGCAGGTGTTGGTATTTAGCCGTACAAAGCATGGTGCTAACCGTATAGTTAAGCAATTAGAAGGCCGAGGAATTACAGCTGCTGCAATACATGGTAATAAAAGCCAAGGAGCACGTACTAAAGCTCTAGCAGATTTTAAACAAGGTAAGGTAAAAGCCTTAATTGCTACTGATATCGCTGCCAGAGGCTTAGATATTGATCAACTTCCTCAAGTGGTCAACTTCGATTTACCAAATGTTGCTGAAGACTATGTTCACAGAATTGGTCGGACCGGACGTGCTGGCGCTAAAGGCCAGGCTATTTCAATGGTGACACAAGATGAATTTAAAGAGTTAGTAGACATAGAAATATTAACGAAACAACTCATACAAAGAAAAGTCATCGCTGGTTATGAGCCAAGCCAGCCTTTACCTGAGTCCAAAGAAGGTCAGCGACCTATAAAGGCTAAAAAGAAACCACAACCTAATAGACAAAATAATCAGTCTAATCGTAACCGCACTGGTGACTCACGCAACAACAATGGGCAGCCTTCACAGCGACGTAGAAAAAATCCAGCCAATAACACTTCTGGAAATAGATAAGTTTAAAAAATTACGTAAACACCATATAAAGTGCAGGCTTAAAACGCCTGCTTTTTTTAGTGATTTGCTGTAAGAATACGGTCTAAGTGGTTCGAAAAATTCTGCCTATCTTTTTGGTTTAAAGGTGGCGGCCCTCCAGACTGCTCACCACTAGCACGCATTGTATCCATGAAGTCTCTAATATTGAGTCTTGAGCGAATGTTTTCTTTAGTAAACAACTCTCCTCGTCCACTTAACGCGAGGGCGCCTTTTTCTATCACCTCAGCAGCAAGTGGGATATCGCTGGTTATAACTAAATCACCAAGCTCCACTAACTTTACTATTTCATCATCAGCGACATCAAACCCTTGAGGCACCTGCATTGACCTGATAAATTTTGATGGCGGGGTTCGAATATACTGATTAGCGACATATATGGTTTCGACTTCTTTTCGTTGCGCTGCACGATTTAAAATATCCTTAATCACCACAGGGACCGCATCTGCATCCACCCAAATTTTCAATTTATTTCCTCACTTTATAAAAAACAAAAAACTCTATGACCCTAATGTAAGTTTTGTAACCTAATCTAACAAGCAATTCATTACTGCTAGGTAACAATAAATAGACTCGCTACAACTTTAAAAAATTTCAAGTTGGTCAATTAAACCACTTTATAAGCAAACACGCTAAAAACTTAACATGAATTTATTGAAAACAGACACCAAAATAACGTAACCAATTGTTTTTTATGTATTTTATTGCTTTGGCATGGTCACTGCTAAATATGATCTACAAACTCACTATTTGTCTAATTTACGTTTTTTAAGGGAACCAAAATGCACTTAATAATAAAAAAACCAAGCAGCAATTTAATAACTATTTTAAGCATTCTACTTAGTGTCAGCTTATTAAGTGCCTGTGGCGATAGCAACAAAACCGCATCTCAAGATGAACCATCTGAAAAATTAGTTATTTCAGTACCTGTTGAAATAACCCTGTTATCTAAAGGTGATATTTCATCAAACTATACCACCACAGCTGTTTTAGAACCCAAAGAAGAGGCTTTTGTAGTGCCAAGAGCATCAGGGATTATAGAAAATATTTATGTTGAGGAAGGTGACTATGTAGAAAAAGGCCAAGTACTTGCGCAAATAGAGCCAAGACGCTATCACCTTAACCTAGACAGAGCAAAAGCGGATTTAGTAGGTGTTGAAAAAGAGCTAGCAAAAATAAACAAAGTTTATAATCAAAAACTAGTCAGTGATGATACCTACGACAAACTAAGTGCACAATTTGAGTCAGCAAAGGCCACACTATCGTTGGCTGAATTAGATCTAAAAGAAGCTACTATCGTTGCACCTATATCAGGCTATATAGCAGAACGTAACGCCAAAGTGGGTAATTTAACCGAATCTTTCCAAAGAGCGAGAATGTTCCATATAGTTCAACAAAAAGAATTATACGGTATTGTTTACCTTCCAGAAAAAGAGCTTTCTAAAGTATTCAAAAATCAACAAGCCACTCTACTATTAACCGCCTTAGACGATACAAGAATCAAGGCTTATGTAGAGCGTATCAGCCCAGTTATCGACGCAACCACAGGTACATTCAAAGTAACATTACGAGTTCCAAATACCAATAACCAACTTAAGTCAGGTATGTTTGCAGAAGTTCAACTTAACTACGACACCCATAAAAATTCACTTTTATTAGCCCGTAAATCCCTAATTGCCATTGATGACAGTATTAATGTATTTGTTGTTGAAAATGGCATTGCTAGTAAACAGAACATCAGCATTGGCTATCAACAAGGAGAATTGGTTGAGGTGATCAGTGGACTTACCGGTAATGAACAAGTGGTAATTACAGGCCACCAAAACTTAAGAGACCAAGCCCCTGTAGAAATCATATCGACAGAGACCGCACTAGTTGACATAACCGAAACTCCTGTTAAAGGTTAAGGATTAGCAATATGAACATAATTGATATTGCAGTTAAGCGGCCAGTCACTATATGGATGTTTACCTTAGCCATTATATTATTTGGCATGGTGTCTTTATCTAGATTAGCGATAAACCTGTTACCAGAATTATCTTACCCTACCCTCACTATCCGTACAGACTACATTGGCGCTGCACCGAGCGAAATAGAGCAACTTGTTTCTAAACCAATAGAAGAAACCATAGGTGTTGTTAAAGGTGTCCATACAGTGACATCTACATCAAAAGCAAGTCAATCTGATGTACTGCTAGAGTTTGACTGGGGAACAGATATGGACTTAGCGAGCTTAGAAGTTCGTGAGAAGTTAGACACCTTGCAGCTCCCACTAGATGTCACTAAACCTTTACTCTTACGTTTTAATCCTAGCTTAGATCCTGTTCTACGTTTTGGGCTTAGTGGCGTTAAAGAGATTACCAGTGGTGACCATGAAAGCATGCCAATCAATGAGAAAAATATTAAAGCTCTGAGGCTATATGGTGAAGAACAAGTAAAGCGACAACTTGAATCAGTAGCTGGTGTAGCGTCTGTAAAAATTAGTGGAGGGTTAGAAAATGAAATTCAAGTTTTAATAAATCAGCAAAAAACCAACCAACTTAATTTAAACGTAAGTGACATTATCAAACGCCTTAAAGATGAAAATGTAAACTCTTCAGGGGGCAGAGTTAAAGATGGCTCTCAAGAATATCTTGTTCGAACTTTAAATCAATTTCAAAATTTAGATGACATTCGAAACCTATTTATTGCCACTCGAGAAAGCAAAAACATTCGATTAGGGGATATAGCAACGGTAAAAGAAGCCTATAAAGAGCCAACCTCAATGAATAGGTTTAACGGGTACGAAGGGGTTGAAATTGCTATTTATAAGGAAGGCGATGCAAACACAGTACAGGTGGCCGAAAATGTTCAATTTAGAATTGAGCAAATCCAGGATGACATGCCAACTCAATACCAATTACAACTCCTTTATGATCAATCAAGGTTTATTGGAAGTGCCATAGATGAAGTGAAATCAGCTGGTATTATCGGCGGGTTATTGGCTATGGCAATCTTGTATTTATTTTTGAAAAACATCTGGTCTACTCTAATTATTTCAATTTCAATACCTGTATCAATCATTGCCACCTTTAACTTGATGTATAGCAATGACATCAGCCTAAACATAATGAGTCTGGGAGGGATCGCCCTGGCAATAGGTTTGTTAGTGGATAATAGTATTGTAGTGTTAGAAAACATTGCTCGGCACAAAACCCTAAACAAAACCCCAAAACAAGCAGCCGCTATAGGAACAAAAGAAGTTTCAATGGCTATAGTAGCGTCAACGCTCACCACCATGGCAGTGTTCTTTCCATTGGTTTTTGTAGAAGGGGTAGCCGGTCAATTATTTAGTGATCAAGCCTTAACCGTTACATTCGCACTTGCTGCTTCATTACTCGTTGCGTTAACGTTAATCCCTATGTTAGCCGCTCGAGAAAAAGGTAGTAACCACCACAAAGAACCTAGCAAAATAGTCTTTAGTCCCTCAGAACCGAAAATAAAACCAATTAGCAAAAAAGCACTAGTCGGTTACTACATTGGCCTTCCCTTTAGGCTTTTATTTAAAGGGGTTGGCTTATGTTTTTACTATATATTTTTAGCCTTCTCTACCTTGTGCATTGGTATATTCAGAGTATTCGGCAAGGTTTCAAAACTAATTTTACAACCTATTCTTTGGAGCTTTGAAAAAGTATTTGTTCAGATAGAGCGCATATATTTAGTTGCATTAAAAGCAGCTCTTAAATTAAGAATCCTAGTATTGAGCTCGGTAATTATAGTTTCGGCCCTGTCATTGTTGTTATTACCTAAAATAGGTATGGAGCTTATTCCTGATATGTCACAGGGAGAATTCTTTGTTGAAATTAATTTACCAACGGGCTCCCAGTTAGCTAAAACAGACCAAGTCATTACCGATTTAGGCCAATTCACTGCAACATTACCGAGTGTTGAAAGAACATATGCACTTGCAGGTACAGGTAGCTTAATGAATGCCTCAGCAAGTCAAGGTGGCGATTATTGGGGTAAGTTGAATGTAGTTATGACACCTGATAGTACTAAAGAATCTACCGCAAGGGTGATAGAAGATATGCGAGCATATTTATCTAAACAAGCAGGCGTGCAAAGTAAATTTGGCAAACCAGCTTTATTTACTTTTGCCACTCCGTTAGCAGTACAAATAATTGGTTATGACCTGACATCTTTAAGTCACTACAGCCAATTACTAGTGGAAAGTTTACAGAATGATCAGAGATTCGCAGATATAAAATCGACGTTACAATCTGGAAACCCTGAATTAAAAATCAAATTTGACCATAGTAGAATGTCCCAATTGGGTATAAATGCCCCAGATGTATCTAAACTAATTGCCACTAAAGTGGGAGGTGAAGTCGCCACAAAATATAGTATTCAAGATCGAAAAGTGGATATTTTAGTTAGAACCATTGAAAAGCAACGTGACTCTATAGAAGACATAGGGCAAATCATTGTAAATCCTGGGGCAACTCCCGCTATTCCGTTAAATGCGATTGCTGAAATTACCATGTCTATTGGCCCTAGCGAAATAACTCGTATTGGCCAAGAGCGTGTAGCGGTGGTTTCTGCAAACTTAAACTTTGGTGATCTTAACCAAGCTGTAAATGTGGTTAATGAACACATCAATTCACTAAACTTGCCCCTTACTATTCAAACTAAGGTGGCAGGGCAAAGTGAAGAGATGGAAACTAGCTTCCAGTCATTACAATTTGCATTAGCTTTGGCAATATTTCTAGTTTACTTGGTGATGGCATCTCAATTTGAATCCCTGTTACATCCACTATTGATATTATTTACCGTACCTTTAGCATGTGCAGGCTCTATTTATGGCTTATATTTATCAGGTACAAACCTAAGTGTTGTAGTATTTATTGGTTTAATCATGTTAGCGGGAATTGTAGTTAACAATGCCATTGTTCTCATAGATAGGATTAACCAAGTTAGAGCCTCTGGTATCGAAAAAGCACATGCCATTATAGAGTCAGCACAAAGTCGATTACGGCCTATATTGATGACCACTTTAACCACAACGTTAGGCCTTTTACCCATGGCCATCGGCCTAGGTGAAGGCGCTGAAATCCGCACACCTATGGCAATAACTGTTATATATGGGCTGATGTTCGCGACCATATTAACTCTGTTTTTTATCCCAGTCCTTTACAGTTTATTTGACCGCAAAGTATTTATCTCACAGCAACAAAACACCCTATCAGACACACAAAATGGAGGGGCGGCTCATGGATAAGTTTGAATCAACGGGAGCGGCATTAGCTGGCTTTGCCATACGTCGCCCCGTCACTATAGGCATGCTGTTCTTTTCAATGCTGGTGTTTGGGTTAATCTCAAGCCAATTATTACCTTTAGAAAAATTTCCAAGTATAGACATACCAGAAATAACCATACGTATTCCCTACAAAGACGCCACCCCGGTAGAAGTAGAGAAAATGATTACTCGGCCAATAGAAGAAGCACTCGCGACTATGTCTGGGATTGAACGGCTAAGGTCAAGCTCAACAGAAGACGCCGCTGTGATTAGATTACAATTTGCTTGGGACGAAAACCTCAAAACCAAAGGTATTGAAGCAAGAGAAAAAATAGATGCTATTCGTAATGAATTGCCATCAGATGTTGAAAGAATATTAGTTTATCAATTTAATACTAACGATATGCCCATATTCACGCTTCGAGTATCTAGCGATAGAGATTTATCCAGTGCTTATGATTTGTTAGACCGTAATCTTAAACGCCCCATTGAAAGAGTGGCAGGCGTGTCAAAAGTAGAGCTGTATGGTGTAACCCAAAAGCAGATTTCTATTCGCTTAGATCAACAGTTAATGACGGCACTACAAGTAAAACCGGATGAATTAGCTAGCACCTTAAAAAATGCAAATTTTTCGCTTTCTGCAGGAAGCTATCATGACAACAACCTTAAACAAAAGATAAATGTTAACCCACAAGGTGAGTTCAATAGCCTCCAAGAAATTCAAGACTTAATGATTAAGAAAGGGGTGCGATTAAGTGACATTGCTTTAGTTCAATACGAAAAACCCAAACGAATCGAAGGTCGTCATCTAGACCAAACTTATGCTGTAGGCTTTAATATTTACCGTGAATCTAACAGTAATATGGTAGCTGTTTCAGACGATGTAATGAAAGTTATTGATGAAGCAAATCATAACCCTGCTTTTAACGGCATACACCTTTTTATAATGGATAACGAAGCACAGAGTGTCACTAAATCTCTTTCGGACTTACTTGATGCAGGCCTACTTGGAGCCTTATTATCACTAATAGTGCTGTATGCTTTTCTACGAAATATTACTAGTACCCTGTTGGTAGTTTTATCAGTCCCCTTTAGTATTTGTATTACATTAGGGTGCATGTACATTATGGGATACACCATCAATATTTTATCTATGATGGGCTTGATGTTAGCTGTTGGTATGCTAGTTGATAATGCAGTAGTCGTTACCGAAAGCATCGAACAAGAGAAAGAAAGCATAGCAAACACTGTCGATGCTACCAAAGCGGGGGTGGCTAAAGTCAGTCTTGCCGTTATCGCAGGAACAATCACAACGGCTATAGTATTTTTACCTAATATCGTTGGTGCTAAAGTTAATGTCACAATATTTTTAGAACACGTTGCCATTGCCATTTGCATCTCGTTATTTGCCTCGCTCCTGATATCACAAACCCTCATCCCGTTACTTGCAACCAAAATCAAGCCTAAGAATAACAAAGGCAAACACACTAATATAAAGCGTCCTACCAAAATGGCCTTGGCTTACAAAAACTTGCTTACATGGTCGCTTAACAATCAAGGTAAAACCGCTTTAATTGCAGTGTTAATTTTAATGAGTACTGCGCTACCTATGCAACACGTTACCAGCGACGATGACAATGATGGCGACCAAAACAGGGTGTGGTTGAACTATGATGTGCAAGGCAGTTACAACATGGAAGAAGTAGAAAAAACCGTTAATAAAATGGAGAACTACCTGTATAGCAACCAGGAAAAGTTTTATATAAAGCAAGTCTATACCTATTTTACTGCAGGGCATGCTGTCTCTGGCATTACATTAATAGATAACTTACCCGTATCACAAAAATCCGTTAAAAAACTCATTACTGAAAATATGCCCAAGTTCGTAAGGGCAAAGCCGAGTTTTCAATGGGATCAAGGCAACGGTGGCGGTATACAAATGACGTTAATTGGGGACTCTTCTGAAAGGCTAGACCAAATAGCAGCACAAATAATTCCTGTATTTTCAAATATTAAAGGGCTGACAGAAGTTAAAACGGACACGAGTCAACAGAAACAAGAGCTAAGAGTGGTGATTGATAGACAAAAAGCCTTTAGATTTGGCCTCAATACTCAAGATATATCCCAAGTTATAGCAACAGCGTTAAGGGGAACAAACCTAAGAACATTTAGACATGGTGAAAACGGCGAAGTTGGCATAAAACTCATGTACGACCAAAATCTACAAAACTCAGTGGAAGCCCTTAAAAACCTTACGATTACCCGCCAAGGTCAACAAAATGTCACCTTAGATATGATTGCCAGCCTATCGGTAGCTCCTCGCGCTTCAGAAATAAACCGCAGTTATAGGCAAACATCGGTCACGATAGGAGGTAATTTACAAGACGGTGTAACATTAGAAGATGTTCAAAAAAGCATTAAAGGAGTAATGGAGCACATACAATTACCTAGCGGTTATGGCTGGACTTTTGATGGCAGTATTAAGCGCCAAAATCAAAATGAAGATGCCATGCAAACTAATATGCTCTTGGCTCTTTGCATGATTTATATAGTGATGGCAGCTCTATTTGAGTCAATATTACTACCAACAGCCGTTATCACTTCTTTGTTATTTTCACTTACTGGGGTGTTTTGGGCACTGTTTATAGCGGGTATTCCCATGTCGATAATGAGTATGATTGGTATGTTAATATTGATGGGAATTGTAGTGAACAATGGCATTGTATTAGTGGATCGAATAAATCAATTAATAAATGAAGGGTTTCACGTTCAGCAGGCAATAATAGAGGCGTGTTTAAACCGTGTCAGACCTATATTAATGACGGTAGCCACTACCGTTTTAGGCTTGGTACCCTTAGCATTTGGAAGCACTAGGCTAGGAGGAGATGGACCAGCATACTCCCCCATGGCTATAGCGATTATTGGTGGTTTGGTTTTCTCGACCTTAACTAGTTTAGTGTTAGTTCCCCTAGCCTATTTGTTGTTACTTAAATTGCGGGCGAAAACAGCTAATATGATAAATAACAGTAAAAACTTAGTAAGTAAACTCATTGCAGAGTCATGACAAATAGGTGTTATCAATTTAAGAGAGGCTTAAAAACCTCTCTTAACAACACAAATCATTAACTTAAGTAACTCTACAAAAACAGCCTAGTTGTTAGAGGTTAATAACCAAACCTTCTCTAAAATATCCTTATTCCCTTTAACAGGTTCTTTTACCTTATCGTCTGCCAATAAAGTTAATGTATAGGCCACACCATAATGGCCCTTTATTTCAGCATCATCCACAGAGAACGGTGGCCCAGCCATCTTGCTTTGGTCATAGACAAAGCTAATTAATAGCTGCTTTGCATGTTGCGTTAATACCGGTAAATGGCTTGCATATCTCTGACGGATTGGATCAGGCAGTGCCACTAATGCAGCGCGATCATAAACAGCATCTACATCACCTAATATATCTAAAGTTAAATCGAAAATATCCCCAACATAAATTTCTAACTCACCGGCTCTATAACACTTCAGCTTGCCTATCGCTTTAATATCAGGTGTTACCTGTAACTCTTCAAATAATTGAATGACAGCTGATTCAACCATTTCAATACCCACTACTTGGTATCCTAGTGACAGCAACCATCCGATATCTAGGGTTTTACCACATAAAGGAATAAAAATTCTGGCTCCCTCTTCTAGTGCTAATGTCGAGAAGTGACTTCCTAACAAAGGATTAACCGATGGCTGGTGAAACCCCAGTTCTTTATTTTGCCACTTATTGATCCAATATTCTTTTTCCATAGGAACCTCTCATTACTACTTTACACTTGATTGATAAATTTATAGCAGTAGCATACAACTTAAAGTCGACTTGAGGTCAAGATTTAATGCCACAAAAATTTATAACTATTACTGAAGTAGTAAAACAAACCGGCATACCTGCTTCAACTCTTAGGTACTACGAAGAAATTGGCTTAATACAGTCTTCTGGTCGCCATGGAATTATGCGGGTTTTTAAAAGCAATGTGTTACAACAGTTATCATTAATCTTACTAGGCCAAGCTGCTGACTTCTCCCTAGATGAAATATCAGATATGGCGTTAAAAAACGGCCCAGAAATTGATAGACAAAAACTATTAGAAAAATCAGAACAAGTGGATAATAAAATTAAGCAACTTACTAAATTACGAGACGGCCTTATTCATGCCGCAAACTGCAGTGCCCCTACACATTTAGAATGCCCCAAATTTCAGCGCCTCTTATCCCTTAGCCAAAAAGATAAAATCCGAAAAACCCAAAGGAAAACCACTTAAAAGCCGAATATTAAAAAACGCACGCAAATAAAGAACTCAAGCCCGGTACTAAGCAATCCTTTAACAAGTGCCCCTTTGAAATTGAGAAATTCATCACTTTGGTTTAGGCTAGCCGCTGTTTATTTTAGGCTGATTAAAAAATGATAACCAAAGACCCAACCCCCCAGTATTCTGCAGCAGCAAATCGTTACGAAAACATGCCTTACCGCCGTTGTGGTAAGAGTGGTTTACGGCTACCTGCCTTATCTCTTGGGCTTTGGCAAAACTTTGGTGAAGTTGACTCCTTCAGTAACGCTCAAACTATGTTGCATCGTGCTTTTGATCTTGGTATCAATCATTTTGACTTAGCTAATAATTATGGTCCTCCCTTTGGCTCAGCAGAAAGCACCTTTGGAAAGGTCATGACTAATAGTTTGAAGCCATACAGAGATGAAATATTGGTTTCAAGTAAAGCAGGGTACGACATGTGGCCTGGCCCCTATGGAATTGGCGGCTCAAGAAAATACCTAATTTCTAGTTGTGACCAAAGCTTAAAACGAACCGGGCTTGACTATTTCGACGTATTTTATTCCCATTGTTATGATCCAGACACTCCCCTCGAAGAAACCATGCAAGCGCTCGATTACATAGTGCGATCAGGTAGAGCCTTGTATGTTGGTATTTCTAGCTATTCGCCAGTCCATACCAAACAAGCTATCCGCATATTAGAAGATTTAGGTACACCGCTACTTATACATCAACCTAGCTACAACATGTTTGACCGCTGGATTGAAGATGGGTTAACCGATGTGTTACTCGATGAAAATGTCGGCTCAATAGTGTTTTCGCCACTAGCGCAAGGCTTATTGACAAACAAATATTTAAAGGGGATCCCCGAAAACTCTAGGGCAGCACGTTTAGAACAAATTTACTTAAGTGAAGATAATATTGGAAAAGACAAGCTAGATAAAATTTCACAATTAAATTCTCTAGCACAGCAAAGAGATCAATCACTTGCACAAATGGCCGTAGCGTGGGTTTTAAGCAACCAAGCGGTAACCAGTGCCATAATAGGCGCGAGTAAAGTGAGCCAGATAGAAGACTGTGTCGCAGCACTAGATAATCTAACGTTTAGTGAATCAGAGTTAACAAACATCAACCAAATACTAGAGTCATAAATGTGCAAACTCACCTAGCCATTACTAACCCTAAAAGCCCACAAAATATGGGTAGCATCTTAAGAGCAGCAGGAAATTACCAAGCCCATAGTATCCGTTATACCGGCGAACGCTACGCCCGTGCTCGGGCCTTTAGTACCGATACTAAAAACGTACATCAAGATATCCCTGTTACGCAGGTGGACAAAATTATTGATCTTGAATCAGACAAGCATTTAACAAAAGTGGCCATTGAACTCGTTGAGGGCGCTACGCCATTACCACTATTTGTACATCCAGAAAACGCCTTGTATATTTTTGGACCCGAAGACGGCTCAATTGAACAAGACGTTATAGACCAATGTGACCAAGTGGTTTACATCCCCACTATCGGTTGTATGAACCTAGCGGCAACGGTAAATGTGTTGTTGTATGACAGACTTGCTAAAACGGCTGCGATGCCGAAAGATAATTCTGTGATTGAAACAAGTAGAGACACAAATAATCGAACTAAGGTTAATAAGTAAACCCTGTTAGCCTAAGGGACAAACACAGCTTAGGATTACTGGTACGCCATTAAAACCTACACTACTGAGCAACTCATCTACAAACATATCATCAGTTAAATCCTTTACACTACTGCCACTATGCGCTTCTGCTCATTTCTGATTACTTCCTTTTTTGTTACTGCGCAATCATTAAGTGCAACCTAAATGTTAATGTAAGTTAAACGGTCACTATTTAAAGCCTCATACACAAGCATTAGAAAAATGGCTGGTCTATGAACACGCTTAAATAACATTAGTAGACACAGTAGTGAAACTATCTTACCCTTACAAATAATAACAACTGTCGTGAACTTGCTGTAAAAAGAAGGTATGTCGTTGAAAAATAATAATAAACAAATTAGACATCAAGTTCTAACAAAAGTGTTAATACTATGAATTACACGTTTGAATTAGCCTATAAAAATACATTCAAACACGCTAATTTAACGGCCTTAATTGTATTGACTATCAGTTTAGGCATAGCTGCCTGTGTGATTACCTATGCATTAATTTATTTAATGTCTGCGGATCCCTTACCTACTAAAAGTGCAAGGGTGTTACATGTTCAACTAGATAACTGGGACCCCAATAAGGCCGCTATTGAACCGAACTTACCGCCAGAGCAAGTGACTTGGCAAGACGCTACCAATATTGTTGCCGCTAAACAAGCCAAATACCAAGCAGCCAGTGCCATCACTTGGGGAATGGTAACGCCAACAGGCAAAAACGCTGCTCCCTTTTTAGGGGTAATGCGTGCCACCCATGGCGAATTTTTCCCTATGTTTAACGTGCCATTTCTGTATGGTCAAGGCTGGCAAAATGCTGAGCCTAATGAGGCAAAGTACGTCACAGTTTTAACTAAAGAAGTTAACGAAAGAGTATTTGCAGGGGAAAATTCAGTAGGTAAAATTTTACCTATGCTAGGCAAGATATTTACAGTTGTAGGCGTTTTAGACGATTGGCACCCCTCCCCTAAATTTTATGACATGGTATATGGCGCTTTTAGTAAACCAGAAGACTTGTATATACCTTTTCAAATTAAAGCTGATTTAGAGCTACCACATGGTGGTATCACCAATTGCTGGGAAACCAATCTAGGAGATAGCTATCAAGGCTTCCTAAATTCAGAGTGTACTAACTTTGAGTTATGGGTTGAGGTCGACGACCTAACACATATCTCTGACTACAAGTTTTACTTAACCTCCTACGTTCAACAACAAAAACAATTGGGGCGTTTTGCACGCCCTATTAACAACATATTATTAGATATCAACCAATGGCTTAGTTATAAAAGAGTGGTGAGTAAAGATATCTATGTGTTTTTTAGCCTAGCCCTACTTTTTTTATTTGTATGTTTATTTAATGCTGCAAGTTTAATTAGCACAAAATTTACTGCCAGCACCCATGAAGTAGCGCTTAGGCGAGCCTTAGGTGCCAATCAGCAAAACATCTTTTTACAATCTATGATTGAAGCCATGATTTTGGGATTTTTAGGAGGGATATTTGGATTAATATTTAGCTTGTTTGGCTTACAAGGTATCAGCTATTTATATCCGAATTTCAGTACTTTCTTAACCTTAGACCTAACCTTAATTAGTTTTGCTTTTGGTTTAAGCATACTATCTAGCCTGATGAGTGCACTTGGCCCAATTTGGTTTTTAAACCGTACTCCAATAGCCAAACACTTAACGTAGAGGTGCCTTAAAATGAATGTAAAAGTATTTATCACGCGCCTATCAATTCCACCAATTTTTCGGACTTTGGCCCGTCAAAAATACCCAACCCTCATATTAATTTCCCAAATATCCATCGCTTTAGCAGTAATAGCAAATGGACTATTTATAGCCGTGGATAGATTTCAAACTATCAATACTCTCAGTGGAATCGATGAGTCTAACAGCTTCTTCTTAACAAGCTCAGGCTTTACAGATAACTTTAATATTCAAAATACTATTCAGTCAGATCTTGCAAAAATCAGAACCCTACCAGATGTTGTAAATGCCGTAAAAACTAACTCTTTTCCTTACAGTAATAGTGGTGATGAGTTTGCTTTAAGTACTAACCAAGATAGCCAATCTCCAATACCA
Source organism: Paraglaciecola sp. (assembly GCF_039942875.1). GTDB lineage: Bacteria > Pseudomonadota > Gammaproteobacteria > Enterobacterales > Alteromonadaceae > Paraglaciecola. The sequence continues at coordinate 48,228 of NZ_JBDVBQ010000044.1, read as the reverse complement.
GCTGCCAGTTATAAACTAGATGAGCATGGTATCGAAGCATTCGGTTTAGAGTTAATTGCAGGAGAAAACTTCTCTGTAAATGAAGTAATTTGGACATCTCCGCATACCTCTAAGTTTGCGTCCCATGTATTACTAACGACTCGTACAGCCAAGGCTTTATTTGATACAGATGACTGGCTATCCACCTTAGGAAAGCCAATTTATATTAATAATAATCAATTAGTTATTGTTAAAGGAGTTATCAAAACCTTGCATGCACCTTGGCCGGGTTGGAAGCATTTAGAACATAGTTTTATCACACCTTCAGTGGTTACGCATAACTCTTCACGATACCTAATAAGAGTAAAACCAGGCACACTTGAAGATATGATGAGTGAAATCGAAAGCACCCTAGCTTTAGGTAACAAACAGCGCTTAATACGAAAAATGAAAAGTATATCAGACGCTAAAAAAGAGGTTTATGGTGCTGATTTAGCAGCACTGACCATTTTGTTGGTGGTGATAGTTTCTCTGTCTTTTATTGTGGGGTTAGGGATTACTGGTGCTACCTCTTTAATGATATTAAAACAAACAAAACAGATAGGAATACGCCGCGCACTAGGGGCAAATAAGTATGATATTTTCAGGTATTTTCTTTTAGAAAATTTAATTATTACCTCAATTGGGATCGTTATAGGCACTGTATTTGCTATCGCCCTTAATGTATTTTTGGTGGAGCAACATGCTTTTCAAAAATTACCTATTAGCTATTTAATAATTGCAGCTCTAGTTATGTATTTATTGAATATTATCGCCACTATTAAGCCTATTCTAAAAGCAGTAAGAGTTTCCCCTATTACCGCAACTCAAGGTAATTAACGGATACTTAAGCTAAGCCTCAAAAATAAATTTAAGATACATTTAAACTTTTTAACTAAAGCAATCGACTTACCCCTTGATTGTGCAATATTCAGGAATAAAAATGAGAATCGCAGACACTAGCGGCCAAGACACACTTGTTCAAAAAAAGAAAAACAAAAAAGCCATTTGGATAATTTTAATCTTAGCCGTCGTCGCTATTGTTCTCTATTTCACATTAGCGCCCTCATTAAGCAATTGGTCCAATTCTGATACCAGTATTTCAGCTCAAAGAATTAGAACTGCTACGGTTACCAGAGGAGACTTAATACGAGACTTATCAGTACAAGGTAGAGTAGTTGCAGCAGTAAGTCCTAAATTGTATAGCCCAGCACAAGGCACGATATCATTTGAAGTGGACGCTGGAGATAGCGTAGTAAAAGGACAAACTCTAGCGGTAATCGAAAGCCCAGAGTTAACCAACCAATTAAAACAAGAAGAGTCTGCCCTGCAGCGTTTACAGTTAGAGCTTGATAGGCAAAAAATTCAATCAAATAAACAAGCTCTAGTTAATCAAAAAGCAGTAGATCTTGCTAAAGTAGCCTTAACTGCAGCAGATAGAGAAAAACGCCGAGCTGATAAAGCGTTTAAAAGTCAGTCTATAAGCCAAATAGATTACGAAAAAGCCCAAGACGAATTAGAAAATGCCAAGTTGGTTTATAAACATTCAGTAAAAGATGCCGAACTAAATTTAGAAAGCCTAGCATTTGAAGTAAAAGCCAAGAAGTTATTCGTAGAGCGTCAAACCCTACTAGTTGAAGACTTAAGCCGTAAAGTTGCGGAGCTTACCCTGCGCTCACCAGTAGATGGATTGGTGGGTAATTTATCGGTAGAACAAAAAAACCAAGTTGCCAAAAATCAGGCCATATTAAGCGTGGTAGATTTATCAGAGTTTGAGCTTGAAGTCGATATTCCAGAAAGTTACGCAGATGATTTGGCCATAGGTATGACAGCTGAAGTCACCCTAAATGGTGAGACCCACTTAGCAAAGCTAGTCACCATTTCTCCTGAAATAGAAAACAACCAAGTAAGCGGCCGTGTACGTTTTATGGCCTCTACCGATGACTCAATTAGCCAGCCCAAAGGGTTACGCCAAAATCAAAGGTTAACCACCCGAGTACTCATGGAAAATAAACAAGATGTGCTCATGGTTCAACGAGGTCAGTTTTTAGAGACAGGTAACGGCAGAGTTGCATACAAAATTCAAAATGATATGGCACAGCGTATCAGCATACTTACAGGTGCTCGGAGCTTATCTAGCGTTCAAATATTAGAAGGTTTAGCGGTAGGCGACACTATAATTGTGTCCGGTACAGATCAATTTAATGGCGCGCAGAGTGTCCTTATTACCAATTAAAAAAAGAACAATAACTAGGAATCAATGATGTTAAAAATGACCGATGTTAAAAAGGTATTTCGTACAGACTTAGTAGAGACCCATGCACTAAAAGACTTCAATCTCCAAGTTGGTGAAGGAGATTTTGTAGCGGTAACCGGCCCATCAGGCTCAGGTAAAACAACGTTTTTGAATATCGCTGGGCTACTAGAAACCTTCGATGGCGGTACCTATGAATTAGATGGGCAAGATGTCAGTAACCTAAATGATAAGCACCGAAGTCAACTAAGAAATGAAAAAATCGGGTTTATATTTCAAGGCTTTAACTTGATACCCGACTTAAACCTGTTTGATAACGTGGACGTACCTTTGCGCTATCGCGGTTTTAACAGCGCTGAGCGTAAAAAAAGAATTGAAAACAGCCTAGAAATGGTTGGCCTAGCGCAACGTATGAAACACCTTCCTTCACAACTTTCTGGTGGTCAACAACAGCGTGTTGCTATCGCAAGGGCATTAGCAGGTGAGCCCCGTTTTTTACTGGCAGATGAACCTACAGGTAACCTAGATACCAAAATGGCAAATAGCGTAATGGAATTACTCAAAACCATTAACGATGCCGGGACAACCATCATTATGGTGACACATGATGCAGACCTCGCTAAACAGGCTAGACGTAATATTTATGTTAGAGATGGCCAAGTGAGTGAGCTTTAAGCCGCTGAGTAACAAGTCCTTTAAACCTCAGCAACATGTATCAACCAGGAATATTCCCATGTTTAATTACTATATTAAATTAGCCTTTAAGAGCTTTAAAAGAAATCCTATTCTTAGCTTGTTAATGGTAACAGCCATAGCCCTTGGCATTGGCGCGAGTATGACCACTATTACCGTTAACTACTTGATGTCAGCCAACCCAATTCCTCACAAGAGTGAGCAATTATTTCACATTCAAGTCGACAACTGGGATCCTAATAATCCATTTAATGATGACGAAGATGCCCTACCCAACCAATTAACCTGGACAGATGCGACTAATTTAACCCATGCAAAAAAAGCGCTAAGACAATCAGCTATGAGTATGTCAGGCGCAATAATTGAGCCTCAAGACAGCGAATCTAAGCCCTTTGAAGCATCAATCCGTTTAGCCTATACAGACTTTTTTGCTATGTTTGAGGTTCCCTTTTTATATGGTGGCCCATGGGATAACAACTCAGATAGTAATCGCGAGCAAGTCGTGGTCCTCAGTAAACGTACAAATGAGAGTGTTTTTGGAGGCGAAAACTCCATAGGTAAAAATATTGTGATAGCGGGTAGGCATTTTCAAGTTGTGGGTGTGATTGACACATGGGAAGTCATGCCTAAATTTTATGATGTGAATAACGGCCCTTTTAACGAAACCGAAGAGCTATTTATGCCGTTTTCACTAAAAGAAGACCTAGAGCTGCCTAACTGGGGCAACAACAACTGTTGGAAAAGCCCTGATGGTGAAGGTTATGCCGCATTCTTACGTTCAGAATGTATTAACACCCAAATGTGGGTCGAACTCCCCAATGCCCAGGCAGAAGCAGATTACTTAGACTTTTTAAATAATTATGTACGTTCTCAAAAAGAATTAGGTCGCTTCCCACGCCCTTTACACAACCGTTTAAACGATGTGATGGAATGGATGGAGCGACGAGAAGTGGTTGAGGAAGATGCCAAAATGATGATGTGGTTATCTTTTATGTTTTTACTTGTGTGCTTATTAAACACCATTGGATTACTGCTTGCTAAATTCACAGGAAAGTCTTCAGAAATTGGTTTGCGATTAGCAGTTGGCGCGTCTAAAGCTGATGTATTTAAACAGCACATTGTCGAAACCGCCTGTATTGGCTTAGTTGGTGGTGTTGCCGGTTTAGGGCTAACGTTAGTGGGGTTACAAGGTATCAAATCATTATACGGTGATTTCGTTGATGACTTGGCCTCCCTAGACGCATCTATGATCGTCGTTGCATTAGTCATCGCTTTGGTATCAAGTATCGCAGCCGGTTTATATCCCACTTGGCGTGCTTGTAATATCTCCCCCGCCAGCCAATTAAAAAGCCAATAAGGAAAGTGAAGATGAAACAGTCACAACCTCAGACGTCAACAAATTGGGAACTGGGTCCTATTTTAAGAGCCATGCTACGAAACAAGGTAGGTGCAATACTTATCGCATTACAAATTGCGATAACCATGACAATCATAGTTAACTCAGTTTATATCATTGTTGAGCGAAACAAAGACATGCAACGGGATAGCGGCATAGACAACGAAAATAGCTTTTACCTTACAAGCGTAGGGTTTGGTGAAAACTTCAATGTCCCTAATACTGTTGAAGAAGACCTCACTATGTTACGGGCGTTACCCGGTGTAGTCGATGCGATTCAAACTAATGCCGTACCCAATAGTAACAGTGGTTGGTCTATGGGATTAAAAACTCAATCAGGTGTGGAGCACGATGCGGTAGGTACCGCCGTTTACATGGTAGATGACCATGGTGTTAATGCATTAGATGTAGAAATAATTGCCGGAGAGAACTTTGCTCCTAGTGATATAAGTTTACGAACCGTAGGGCAAGTAGACTGGCCAAACAAAACCATTATCACCAAGGCCATGGCAGAAAACTTATTTCCAGATATCCATTATGCCGAGGTTGTGGGTAAAACAGTTTATATAAACGACATCGACCCTATGGTAGTCGTTGGGATAATCGATAAGTTACAAGCGCCATGGGTAAACTGGAGTAACGTTGAGAATGTTATGCTGTCTCCTGAAAGACAATCATTTAAAGGTAGCCGTTACTTTATTCGCTCAGAGCCAGGTATGCGAGACACCTTAATGAATCAAGTTGAAGAATTATTGGCTAACAGTAACAATCAAAGATTAATCAAAGGTATGCGCAGCATTGAAGAAACCCGAGAACGCAGCTACCGTGGCCATACAGCCATGATTAAAATTTTGACAACCGTAATGGTCATACTCACAATCGTCACTGCCCTAGGAATTGTCGGCTTAGCCAGCTTTAGTGTGAATCAGCGCAAAAAGCAAATTGGTACTAGACGCGCCCTAGGTGCCACTCAAGGGACCATAATCCGTTACTTCATGTTTGAAAACTTTTTAATCAGTAGTATCGGTGTGCTCTTAGGTGCCATATTAACCGTTATCTTGAATGTAATACTCGTTAACGCATTTGGGTTAGACAGACTAGATTGGTTCTACATCCCTATTGGTATGCTAGTACTTTGGCTTGTTGGGCAAGCCGCGGTATTTGGGCCTGCTAAAAAAGCAGCGAATATCCCCCCTGCCCTGGCGACCAGAACAGTTTAAAACATATATGCGTAGCGCTTAGGCTCTGCGCATATTTTCAAATAAAGAAGGCTCCCAAGGACGCATTGCCATTAATAATCCAATATGCTGTCTTTTGTTTAACGGTAAATCTGAATCTTCAAGATTAAGAGCAGCCGCTTCTTTAGTTAGTTGATTAAGCTTACGCTGGATTATATCGATAGAAGACTGAGAGTAGCGCCCCCGCAGGTAAAACCTAAATAACCATTGTTCATTTTGTTTGGGTGCCATAAATTTAACTAACACCTCTTGTTCCATAAACCGCTCCAGCGGCCCACCAGGTATCCATCTAAAATCTTGAGCAATCAGAGACTTAAAATGATTATTAGGTAATAAATCAATTATTTTCAATTTATCTAATCTTGCCAATAACCTAATACACTCAAGTTTATCAATATCATAGTAGTTTACAATTTCATCAAATTTCCACGCATCACGGACACATACAGCAATCAAAAGCAATTTAGGATCTGCCAATAACTCGCTTTCTTGTTCAACCGTCAACTGACTAATTTGCTGCACCTGCTTTTGAGTTAACGCAAATAAATCAGCCATAGTCATATTAAGCACATCACATATTTGTTCTAAACGCTGCAGTGTAAAACTCTGAGTAGAAAAAATGCGCTTAATATTCGCTTCACTCATATCTAACCTAGCTGCGATATCTTTGTAAGTAATATGCTGCTGTCTAAGTAACGACTTTAATGTTTGATTAATTTGACTTATCTGACTCACGTTAACCCTATTAGCCTATAAAAGTATCAATAAACTATACCAAAAGTGTTTTGCAAGTATACATAATTCAGAACTGTTTACGTTTTAAATACTACAGCATAAAGTTATTGAGCATTTCATAAGCAATAAATAATTAAGGAATAACAATGAAACTGACTATCAAGGCGTTAATTTTTTCACTCTCATTAAGTACGTTGCCGGCTTTGGCGACAGACTCTGCACATCACACTTCAAAGGCCAGTAAACATTCAGTGCTAGCAGTTACACATGGTGTGGCCTCTACCGCAACCGTTGCAAGCGCTGTTATTGCCACACCTGTGATTGTGGTAGGAAGTGCGGCTGTAGTCTCAGGTACCGCCAGTATGGCGGCTGGTTCGGCACTGGCAGACTCTGCAAACCACAGTGTTGAATCATCAAATAAAAATAGCGGCCCATTAGTCATCACAGAAACCACAATTACCGCTGATCCTGCACCTAATCAAACTATAAAGATCCAACAAAAACACACTATTACACATACTCAGTAGTTAATCTTAGGCTTGCTGGGGTAATACCTAGCAGGCATGAATAAATGAGGTCACGATGAAAAAATATATATTAATCGCGCTTATCAGCATATTTAGCGTCACTGTCAACGCTGGCAGTCAAGCAAACCAGTCAGCAACAATTGCCCCAGAGAAGATTGTTAAATTTGCAAAAGATGTTGAAAAGTATGCCGCACAGCAAGGCGCAAGAGCCTTTATCATTGCCCGCGTAGGAAGAGCTGAAAAAGACTTGCCTAAAGGTATTCACTATACCCATACCGCCATTGCTGTGTATTCAACGATTCAATTAGATAATGGTGAAATAGCAAAAGGCTATGCCATTCATAATTTATATCAGGTAGAGGGGCACCCAAATAAAAGTCAGCTTATACAAGATTATCCAGTCGATTTTTTCTGGGGGGCTCAACAGTTGAAAGCAGGAATAATTATTCCCAGTGATGAAATTCAAACAAGGCTTATAAACCTAATTGCCACAGGTAAAAACACCCAATTACATAACCCCAAATATTCAGTTATTGCTAACCCTATGAATAGTCAAAAGCAGAATTGTACTGAATATACACTGGACCTAATAAACGCAGCCATTTATGAAACAACAAATATCCCACAACTTAAGGCTAACACTCAGGCACACTTCACGCCGCAAAGAATCAAAACAAGTCGTTTTAAACTCATGTTCGGCTCTATGTTAATGGAAGACGTAACCACTAAAGATCACTCAGGTGATATCGCTACCGCTACCTTTGGTGCAATCAACAACTACCTGCAACAATATGACTTAGCCAAGCATAGTGTTAACTTTTACGGAGAAGGCAATGTTATAATTCTTTAAAATGACTAATCCTCTGAGCATTTTCAATCCTTTTTAAAAAGCTAGAAATATTTAGGATTGAGAGGCATCCATTGTATTTGCAATACGGTCAATAAGTTGGGTACCTAATTTAGTCTCAGTAATTGCTTGCTCTAAGTTACCCTCAGATAAAGCGACCTCTATCTTCTTCTTTTGATTACGTAGTTCCGTTGCTAGGCTAATTAAACTGACATATTCGGAGTTACGCGGATCACGAGTCACTGAATCATAACTACTGAGGATCCTCACGTAATCATCCATTTGCTGAGTTGTCTCTCTGACCAGTTGAAATTCAATATCACTCGACTTCCAACTTATATTTGTCCAGGCTGGTGATGCCACTAGAGCGAAACCAAATAAGGTTAAGAAACAAGTTAATGTTAAATTGGCTCGACTTTCTCGTTGGATATACTTAAATACCACTGCAGATAAAAGTACACCACCAAATATGACACTGACTATGGTTAAATCCATTTTACTCTCCAAATACTATCAACGATATTAGTTTCCATCACATAAGGAATACTTAACATTATGTGCTTTAAGTATATGACCATTTAAATACTCAATAATAGGATTGTTTGTTCTGACTGCTAATTTAATTCAACATTTACGTCGTTTTGAACAGCACAGCGGGGCAACATGAGTATTTACTGATTTCACAGTTGAATTAAGTAATTGTATCCTTTATTTTAACTGCACAGACTATGCTACTTATACGCTTTAGGTAGTATGCAGTAATTCAGCCTATTCTTTATCATTTTTCATTACTTTAGCAGCAAACGTATCCAAAACGAGTGACTATCGTTTACGTACGTCAACGAGGACAAGACCATGATTAAATTTACCATCAACGGTAAAACACGAGAGTTTTCGGGTGATCCATCGACTCCCGTTCTGTGGTATTTGCGCGACGAACTGCAATTAACTGGACCTAAATTTGGGTGCGGTATGGCACAGTGCGGCGCATGCACCGTTCATATAGATGGCGTAGCCCAGCGCTCTTGTGTATTGCCTGTATCTGCGGTGTCAGGCAGCAAAATAACCACTATTGAGGGTTTAAGTGAAGATGGTGAACATCCTGTGCAGCAAGCATGGATAGAGCACAAGGTACCACAGTGCGGTTATTGTCAATGTGGTCAAATGATGCAAGCTGCGAGCTTGCTAGCAAGTAACCCTACCCCAAGTGATGAAGAAATCGTGCAAGGCATGTCGGGGAATATTTGTCGTTGCGGTACGTATCCTCGCATCCACAAAGCGATCAAATCAGCCTCAAAAACTATGGCCGCAGTACAGTTCTTTGACCCTAAATCTGAAGGGGAACAAGCATGAGCCAATATTTTGATTTAACCCGTCGTGGTTTTTTAAAGTCCAGTGCAGCAGCGGGTGCTTTGGTATTTGGTACCTTTTTAGCCGGTGGTGCCCCAAGAGTATTAGCTGGGGTGCTTGCCAAGCCTTCTGAGTCTGCCAAAAATGCTAATTTATTTGTTGCACTGCGTCCTGATGGCATTGTAGAAATTACCTGTCACCGCTCTGAAATGGGTCAACAAATTCGTACTGCTATTGCACAAATTGTGGCTGATGAGATGGAAGCCGCTTGGGATAAAGTGGTGGTGATTCAGGGGAAAGGGGATCCCAAATACGGAGACCAAAATACCGATGGTTCACGAAGTATTCGCTATAACATGCAGCGATTACGTGAGATGGGAGCCAGTGTTCGTCACTTAATGTGTCAAGCTGCAGCAAAGCGTTGGGGAGTATCTGTAGACTCTTGTACTGCCGAGCAGCACTTAGTTACCCATAGCTCAGGTAAGACCCTAAGTTATGCAGAATTGGTAAGCGATGCTTTAGATCTCACGCCACCAGAAGTCGCTAATATTCCCCTTAAAAAACGTAGTGATTGGCGATATATCAATACCGCCATGGAGCATATCGATTTAAAAGATATTGTGATGGGGAAAGCCACGTTTGCCGCTGATGTATTAGAGCCTAAAGCTTTAATTGCTGTTGTTGTAAGGCCTCCTGTTGTAGGTGGCAAAGCGAAAAGTTTTGATGCATCCGCTGCCAAAGCAGTTGATGGCGTGATGGATGTAGTAGAAATTCCAGCCCCGCAAGGAGCGCCGCAATTTCAGCCCAAAGGTGGCATTGCTATTATTGCCAACAACACGTGGGCTGCTATAAAAGGTCGTAGAGCATTATCCGTCATTTGGGATGATGGCAAACATGCTGATTATAATTCTGAAACCTTCAAAGCTAGTTTACTCGCCACAGTTGCGTCGCCGCAGTCTTCGGTGCGAGAGATAGGCGAAGCCGAAAAAATACTCGCCAATGCCAGCAATAAGCTGGTGGCGGATTACTATGCACCTCATTTAGCTCAAGCTCCGATGGAGCCCCCTTGCGCTACTGCTATGTATTATAAAGACAGAGTTGACGTATGGGCCGCTACCCAAAATCCCCAAGCCGATATGGCTACAGTAGGGGCTATGGTCGGCATGGATAAAGAAAAAATTAATGTTCATGTGACTATGTTAGGTGGCGGTTTTGGTCGAAAGTCTAAGCCAGACTTTTCAGCAGAAGCCGCTTACTTATCAATGAAAACAGGTAAGCCCATCCGAGTTCAATGGACCCGTGAAGATGACATTCAGCATAGTTTTTACCATGCCGTATCGGCGCAACATATCGAAGCGTCTCTCGATAAAAATGGCGCCATAGAAGCCTATTTACATCGCACCGCATTTTCACCTATTGCATCAACTTTTATTGAAGATGCCTCCGCGCCTCTTGGCTTTGAGTTACGTTTAGGCTTTACCGACAATCCCATAAACACACCTAACATGAAATTGGAAAGTGGCGAAGCCCCCGCAAAAGCACGAATTGGTTGGATGCGTTCAGTATCCAATATTTTCCATGCATTTGCAGTGCAATCATTTATTGCAGAAGCTGCACATAAAGCGGGACGAGATCAAAAAGATTACTTACTAGAAACTATCGGCCCGGATCGTATTTTGGATGTGACCGAGCAGAATGCTGATTACGACAACTATGGTGCCGACAAAGCAACCTATCCTTTAGATATCAGCAGGCTGCGCCATGCGATAGAAAAGGTCGCAGATATGAGTGGTTGGGGTAGAAACCTTCCCAAAGGTCGAGGCCTAGGCATCGCCGCCCACAGAAGCTTTTTAACCTATGTTGCCACAGTGGTAGAAGTTGAAGTATCAGATAGTGGTGATCTGAAGATTATAAAATCATGGGCAAGCATTGATGCCGGTACGGTTGTGAATACCGATACTGTAAAAAACCAAGTCCAAGGTGGGTCAATATACGGTATTACCGCTGCGATCAGTGAAGGTATTACTTTTGATAAAGGCCGTGTACAGCAGAGTAATTTTCATGATTACCGAGTGCCACGTATGAGCGATGCGCCATTAGAAGTAGAAGTAGAAATTATACCAAGTGATGCACCACCGGCAGGTGTTGGCGAGCCAGCGACTCCTGTTTATGCTCCGGCACTATGTAATGCTATTTTTGCAGCATGTGGCAAGCGTATTAGGCAGTTACCGATTGGCAATCAGTTAAAAACTTAGACACGATCTAATCATAAATGCATTGAATTGTTCGCATTTCGTGCATTTATGATATTGGATTGATGAAGGTTTTAATCGAATTGATAGGGGTCGTTAGCATTACGTCTAACGGCCCCTATTTTCGGCATTATGTATTGCTCAAATATTTATCAATCAATGTCATAAGTCTGGATATCCAAACTATCGTTAAAGAAGTCCCTCAATTGTTACTTAGGTTTATAAACGTCCTTAAATATAAGCATTTCAGGAACTCTAGCCGAAGCACCATTGTAAAACCCTGTTTTTTCTACAAACGTTTTAGGGTTTTTAAAGGTGCCAAATAAAATATCAAATACTGGTAAGTCAGAGTAGTTGTAACCATGTATTCCAGCCCCATGATGGACACTATGGCTTTCTGGGCGCTGAATAATATAACCTAACCATTGGGGTGTTTTGATATTAGTATGCTGAAACACCACTAAGAAAATCGAACCATATAAAAAGTAACTTGCAGCCTCAGGAGTCACGCCGATTATTACCACTAAACTTAGGCTCCCTAATAAGGTAAAGCCCGCCATATCAAGCGGACTAAAATAGAATGCTCCTAATGCATCCACTCGCTCAACACTGTGGTGCATTTGGTGAAATATCCTCCACAACACTTTGCTTTTATGCATACTTCGATGCCAAACATAAACCAAAAATTCAAAAATGAACAAAGCAATAACAGCTGCTACATATGGATTTAAATGCTCTAAATTAAACACCTGATATTCCATTAAATACTGGTCCCATAATAAAGGCAGATAGGCAGATAAGTAGAAATACACCACAAACGAAATGGGGGCGCGTATATACCATCCCTTTGCTTTCATTTGTTGCCGTCCGGGCATCAAAATTTCAGCTAGTAATAGCACATTTAGCATCCCTAAAATAATCAGTGAGACTGGATCAATTAAAATTTCCAATGGTGTGGGCATAATGCTTTCCTTTTCGTTAATTAAATTCCTAATCATTGTTTAACTTAAATGAAGGTTTCACCTGAATTTTGGATAACAAATGGCTAATATTTAGCTAATACTTAGGGTAAGGTAATAATATTCTAGCCAGGGCTCATCTAGAACAGGGAGTTCTTAATGAAATACAAAGTCAATTTATTTGAAATTGATACCACCATGTTTTCTATAAAATGTGGCGCTCAGCCTGTACCCGTTGAACCTAAGGTTTTCGATTTAATTATTTATTTAATTGAGAATCGACACATATTAGTATCGAGAGAAACTCTATTTAATAAGGTTTGGGCGGGTCGAGATGTATCAGATACCACACTAAGTAATCATATAAAAAGTGCTCGAAAGGCATTGGGAGATAATGGCGAGCAACAACTTATAATCAAAACAATCCGTGGCCGTGGCTATCAATTTATTGGCGAAGTAACAGAATCAACAGATGAACCAGTAAGTAGCCATAAAGCCACGCCTAAGTTACAAAATAGACAGCACTACCCCACTCGCCTCTTGAGTGGGTTAACATCTAGACACCTAATTCTTCCTTTTTTGTTGCTATGCATAGGAGTACTTTGGTGGCTCAAACACCCTAGTTATAACCTAGCACCAGAACGCCCTTATGTGCTTGTATTACCATTTGAGGTATCAGGGATCGATGCAGAAAAATACCAAACCTTTGCCGATCAAAGTACCAGGGAAGTTATTCAAAAACTAAGAAAAATATCAGGCTTAAATGTGGTCCCAGCCGCATCCTCCTTTATGTTTAAAGAAAACAAAAGCCATGCTTACATTAAAAATAAACTGCCTTCGATTCGATATATACTTTCAGCCAATATCAATATGTCGACAGGTGCTAGATTACAGATTTCCCCCGAATTGGACGATTTGAATACCGGCTCACTAGTTTGGTCAAAACACTATCAAAGCCGACTAGACGACACCACGTTTTTCATTACCCAAGCAAAGGTTGCCGAATCAGTATCAAAGGCACTTAAAATAGCCATTCTTGAAAATGAAAAAGTCAGTTTAGCTAAATTTCCAACAGCCAACCTTAGGGCCTATGAATATTATATTGAGGGGCAACATAAGCGTGACTTATTAACCCATACCGACTTACTAACAGCCATAGACTTATTTTCAGAAGCTATTAAATTAGACCCCGAATTTGAAGCAGCATACTTAGCAAAAGCAGATGCTTACAGACTTATAATGGCGTATTTTGATAAACCCGCAGACGTGCTCCCTTTTGTTATTGAGTCTGTGGCTGAGGTCTTAAAGTTAAACCCTAATTCAGCACAAGCTAGGGCGTCGTTAGGGTTAGCTTATGTTCTAGCATGGCGCTGGGAAGATGCTTGGAGTATGTTAATGCAGGCCCAAAACTTAGACTCAAACTTAGTACTAACTGAAATAGGGTTTGCGCTTTATTACTCTGCCATGGGCAATGTACAAGGTTTATTTACATCCCTTGAACAGGCAAATCAAATCGATCCACTAAATATAGAATTAGCAGATTGGGGACATTGGGCGCTAGCAATGATGGGTGAACTTGAAGCAGCAATGCAATGGGCAGATAAACAATTACAACTGCACCCAAATGTAGGGATGTTGTTTAGTGGAGCGAGCGTATCAGCGTCCTTAGCCAACCAACATCAGAGAGCCATTAGGCTAGCTCAACAGGGTGTGCAATTAGACTCTGGTGCCGCCTACCCTATCCTTGCTTTGGCGCAAACATACGGACATGCCAATCAAGCTGATAAAATCCCTAGCTTAATAGAAAAAGCCCAGCAATATGACGGCTATTTATGCCCTTACGAAACAGCCGTTACCTATTTATTGATTGATGAAGTAGATAAGGCATTCGTACAATTTAATAAAGCCGTAGAGTATCGCTCAAATTGTTTGGTCTTTACTCGCAATGACCTGAGATTAACCAAGATAAGAAATGATCCTCGTTACTTAGCCCTGCTTACTAGGGTTGGTTTAGATGACAAATCTATTATGAATCATTCTAAATAAACTAATTTTCATTATTTACAAAGCCGTGAATAATCGCTTTATATTGGCCCTAATACGCTGTGTATTTAAAATATCAGTATCTGCCATTTTTGATGGTTCCACTAGGTATGCTTTGGATTTGGTATAAGTCAATACTGCATTGAAAGTGAGCCCATAAAAAAGGCCCAAAACGATGATAAACACATAATTTTGGGCCCAGTTAGCTATCAATTCTTAGATTAATCTAAGGTACGGGTATAACTCATATCCGTAAAGATTATTTCACTGGTATCAAAAAACTCCTCATAAAAATCAGCAAAATCACCATCAGCGTCACCACTTTCTAATTTTTCATTAGTTTCGGGGTTTTGAGCTTGTTGATAGTTACCAAATTTAAAGTAAGAAGCTGAAGAATCACTCACACTAATCGGGCTAAGTGATTGGCCATTAATCTTTACTGTGACTGTGCCATGATCATTAATTTCTTCAAAATCAAAGCTATCACCAGAGCGAATGGTGGTTAACAGATGTTTGGTTTCACCTGAGCCGTCTTCTTTAGCTAAGCGAATATACACATCAAATATACCGTTCATTGCAACACTGTCAGACTCTGTTCCATCGGGAGCATTCTCAAAACCGCCCTCGTCTAAATCTGCTATGTATAATTTAGTAATGGTGGCAGTATCTGCGGCATGGTGCTGTGCAACAATCGTTTTTGCACCATCATCTAAATTAGCAGTAATGGTGGCTTTAAACTCTTCGTAAAGCTCTGTCATTCCCACACGGTAATCGCCACTAGATTTTATTTTAAGCTCGTGTCTCCAACCATTACCATTTTCGGTAACATGCTGCGCCGCAAGTGCATCAAACTTCATCTCAATGGGTGATAATGAAATAATGTGATCATCTTCACCTATTTCGCCATGCTCAGCTTCATATACTTCATAGTATTCGACACACGAACCGTTGTATAGCATTTTGCCGCTAGCCTGACACTCATTGCCATCGCTGTTATCCCCGCCGCCGTTGTCGTTGTTGTTGTCATCGTCGTCATCGTCGTCATCGTTATTAGCGCTGCCATTTTCACCATAAAGTTTAACTTCAGTAATGTCCATCCAGTTGGTCCCAGCACTGTTAGATTGAGCTTTTACTCTAACTTGTTGTGCATCAAAATCAGTTACATCATATAGTTCGATGTCTGCTGTATCACCACTGCTGACGGTGTCTGCAATTTTGGTCCAATCACCACTGGTGCCTGAACGGGCATAAATTTCAAAGGTATAGCTACGAGAATCGCCTCGGCCCCAAGAGATCCCTACTTGTTTGACGTTTTGTGTTTCTTCTAATTCGAGTGTAAGGTTAGTGGCATTGCTACCTAAACTGGCAGCCCAACGGGAAGCCCATGCACTGCTTCCGTCTATAGCATTACTAGGAGGATAATTACTATGGCTTGTACCATCATCAAAAGCCGTGCTGATTGATAACTCACCATCAGTCCCGGTATCTGATCCTGGCGAGGTGGAGGTACTTTCTAACGTAAAGTCATCAAAACGTCCTTCATCGTTATAATACTTTCCAAATATTTCACCGGAAGTGGCTGAGCCTGAATTAAAGCTCACTGTTACTTCACTCCAATCATCTGATGTTGATTTAGTTGACTCTGTTGACGAGCCAAGGTTTATGCCGACTTCACCACTGCCTTCAACGTAAGCAGTCAAGACGTAATTTGTATTGGGTGTTAACGTAACCGTTTGGTCAACTCGGCCGCCTGAACCTGTAATTTTTGCTGACTTAGAACCACTGTGAGAATCACTAGATATGGCTGAAGGATCATCATCAGTCCATCCATCAAAACTGCTTTCAAAACCAGGGTTCGCTATGGTTACTGTAGCTGCATTTACGTTAGCTGTACTCGCAATACTCAATGCAGTAGTTAGGCTTAAATAAAGATATTTCTTTTGTGTAATAAATTTCATATGTAGGGTTATCCGTTTATTATTTTGGTTCACCAATTTAAAAGGCTTCTTCTGTCTTCTCGACAAATTGGCATCCTGTTTATCGCCATTTTTGCCAAAAAATTGGTAAGACCAATTATTAAGACATTAAATATATAATCATCCATAAAACAAACAAGATCAATACAAATATTTAACATTGTGATAAATAATTTAACCTAAATGTAATATTGAAATTGATAATACGAATTATTTAAACTTGATCAGTATGATTATTATTGTTTAATATCAATTATTTATGAAAATAAATCTACGAATTATACAAACTAAAGGAATAAGTGTTTTTCAAGGCTAAGTGAAATGTTACATGGTATTACCAATTGTTTTTCTTAGAAAACATTTCAATTTTTGAAATGCAATTATGAACTTACCAATATTTAATTTTTTGGTTATATGAACTAATTAACCGAAAGACTTAAATTGAATGTACAAACGACTTAGTTTCTCTCTCTAATTCGACATCGAAAATACAATATTTAGTATAAACCAACCACAAGCAGCCCCCATGGTTGGGGTAAAGCCTTTTACAACGAGAAAGTAACGACATACAGAGCTCGCAAAAACTCAAGGAAGCCGGCATCAAGTGGGAACCGTTTCATACATGGTTATGATGTCAGCGTTACAATGTAATCCTGGTTGTAAATCGACCAGTCATCGTTTAGTTGACAGAGTGAAACCTTAAAGTGGCAATTATTGATTGTCTTAAGAAGGCGATTGTTATCTTAATTCAACTCTTGGATATGAAGTAGTGTGGAGACAACTATGGAGAAAATGTAGTGATTGTCACCATAGTCATTAGTTAAGAGACAATTTAGTTATCATCAGTCATGATAGGCGCAATTAACAAATAGAGCATAAAGCTCGCCCAACTTATACAAAAAGTAGCAAATAACCAGATTAGCTTTTCTTTTTTTCCAACTTTATTCGACTTGCCTATAACGACTAAAGGGATCAACCAAAAAACAGTTACTTTTAAATTTTGTAAAAAGACCATATTCAATAAGACCTAATAGATGAAATATAGCCCCCCAATTTGGGTAAATTATGAGGGGTTTGGCACGAAGTGCCAACGAGTTAACCACTAACCAGACAGCCATGTTTAATCTTTGGGCTGAGGGTATAGAATAAAAGGGTGCCATTGATTTAGCAGGCATTGGTTCTGGCAAACAAGCTGATGGGCTTAATAAACCAACCTACAACTGCACTAACCGTTCGTCCTTGTTTAGTTTTGGAAGCGACATCGGTACTTTACAAGAGTGACTAAGCCTTGCTGATTTACGATCAACAGAGATTGACACCCATCTAGTAGATAATCGCCGAACGGGTCCAAACTAGCCCTGCAAATTTAATATCCTAAGGCTGACCCAACCTATCCGCCAAACCACTCCCCCGTATACATTGTTGCTGCAAACTTAAACTAAGCGCCCTGCTCTCACCAAACAACATAAATTGCTTTTTGGCTCGGGTAAGACCTGTGTATATCAATTCTCGGTTTAAACCCCGGCCTTGATTATTCGCTGTGATAGGTGGTAGGCATAGATAAACAGATTCAAATTCTGAGCCCTGGCTTTTATGTATAGTCATAGCGTATAGGGTATCTACACTAGGTAAACGACTTGGTAGTAAACCCCGCACATTACCTTCAGGGGTAATAAACCAGACCTTGGTTAAACTTGGTTTGCTTGGGTCAGGCATGATAATGCCAATGTCACCGTTAAATAATTTAAGTTGGTGATCATTTTTCGAGAGCATCACAGGTCGGCCAATGTAAAAACCTTTACTGTTATCAATTAACCCTTGTTTATGTAGTTCACTCTCAATTAAAGTATTTAACTGGTTTACTCCCCAAAAACCACCTTTTTGGGCACATAACACCTGTTGTTTTTGTAAGGTATCAAAGGCTTTACGAATATCGCCTTGGTGTATGGCTTTTATGTACTCTTGATAAATCGGTAGCAATTTAACAATTAGCGTTTTGAGTACTTCATTCGCTACGTTTTGCGGTGTAGTTTGACTTGGTTGGTACCAATCAATATCAGTAAATTCGCTACCTTTTAATAATGAAATACATTTTGTCACCTGCCCTAAATTAATATGTTTAGCTAACTGCCCTACGCCGCTATCGTCTTTAAATCGATGACTTTTTAATAACTTAACCAGATTATTTTGGATTGCAGTCTTTTTAGTAAGGACAACATCTTGGTCTTGTTGATGGCTTATATTTGGTGCAGGCAAGTCCATTAACGCTGCCAATGTGTACTGCATAGATTCGCTATAGGCTGCTAAAGGGGCTTGGTTGTTTATATTCGATACACAGGCGGCACAAATGTCTGACAAAACACTACCTGTTTCTACAGAGGCAAGTTGGTCTTGATCGCCCAACAAAATAACTTGAGCATGCGCTGGTAATGCTGCAAATAACTTGGCCATTAGGGGTAAATCGACCATAGAGGCTTCGTCTAACACTAACACATCTAGGTGCAATGGGTTGTTGGCGTTTGCTTTAAAATAGGGGCTTTGGGGCCGCGCCCCTAGTAACCTGTGAATGGTTTGACATTGCTCTGGTAGATTAGCTTGTAAATCTGTAGGCAGTTTTAATTTTGCTGCACTGATTGACTCTGTAAGTCTAGCCGCAGCTTTACCTGTAGGCGCGACTAATTGAATATTTAAAGGCTTACTTTTGTACAAAGGATTGACCACTGCTAAACCTTGCAATAAAGCTAATAGCCTAGTGACAGTAGTGGTTTTGCCTGTGCCTGGCCCTCCGGTTATAAAACTTAAGCTTTGACGGGCGGCTACGCATACCGCTACTTTTTGCCAATCGAGTGCTAGTCCTTCGTGAGCTGAGGATTTATCTACTGAGTCACTGAACAAACGACTTAACAACTCTCTAGCCCTAGGCATGTCTAGTTCATTATTTTTAGCAGCTTTGTCACGAATAATATCTGCAAGTTGTGATTCGTAAAGCCAGTATCTTTGCAAATATAACAAGTTACCTTCAATCACTATGGGCTTGTTTACGCTATCAGCCTGGCTTTTTTGTTGGGCTTTTACACTCGCTATAGTATGACTTTGCTCTATGATATTTTGTAATGTGGGTAAGTCTGGAAATAAATAAACACCTGCAAATGGTTGCCCTAGCGTGTTAATGTCAACACAGGTATGTTGAGCGCCTGACTGAGCACTTACGTAGGCTGCAAATAAACAAATGCAATCCCTTGCAGATGCTTGCAACTCCACTTCTTCACCATAAATAAAATCAGCAAAGGCCATATCAATCGCCCTAATTTTTCCTTTTACTAGCAATTTATCTAAAGCTTGTTGTAGCGCTGGATTGGTTTGAGTTTGCATTAACATGAATAAATCACCATAAGTCCAACTGCCCTTGTTGTTGAGGATTTTCTAGTGAGTTATCAGCGAATTCTGTGGTGTTTTTTGATGACGAATTAGCTGAACTATTTGCAATGGATTCGCTAGAATCTGTTCCCCCCGCAAACAAAGTATCTAATTGTTCAATCATAGATTGTTCAGGTAATACGAAATACACACCATTACCTGGGACGGTTTGGCTCATGCCCCTTAAAAACAAGTAGTAAGCACCGCCAATATGGGTTGAATACTCATAATTTGGTAACTTGTAACTTAACCAACGATGTAACGCCAAGGTATATAGAATGGCTTGTAAGTGATAATCGTGATCTGTCATGGCGTGCTCCATTGCTCCTTGATGATAATCATCAAAGTGGTCACCTAAATGATTGGACTTATAATCCGCCACATAAAACTTGCCATCAAATTCAAACATTAAGTCTATAAAACCTTTAATCATGCCGTTAAGTTCTTCAAACTGGTAATCACGAGTATGGTGTTGTGAATAGTGATTAATGATGTGGTTAAAGTCTTTTACCTTTACCTGATGTAAAGGCATGTGAAATTCCATTTCGACTTTTACTTGCTTAGGTGCAAGTTGCGACAAATTAATAGCCTTTGCATCACTGCCTGTTGCATTAGGATTTTCTGAACTAAAAGAAGTCAACAAAACATCGGATAACCATGTTTCTAAACACGCTTGCCACTCTTCTTTGATGCCAAACTTTATCGATTGTTTGCTGATGGCTTCTGGCAATTGTGCTGGCTGCTGTAGGTCTATATTCTCTAGTACACCATGTAAAAACGAGCCCGCATTGGCACCTCTTTCAAAACTAAATGGACTTTGCTCTGGCTCTGAACTTTGCTCACTTAGATTATCTGCTGTGTTGAGCATTTCATCTTCCACAAAGGAGTCATAATCCTGACCTTTGTCTTGACCTTCATCTTGACCCGGTGCCGGCATATCTAAATGTACTTGCTGACTACTGATCGCAGAATAACTGGTTAAACGCCATGCTCTATTAATGGGTTTATTTAAAGTTAAAGCTTTAAGCATTGGGCTTTGCAATGCACGCCCTTCAGCACTCCTACGTTGAGGTACCACTGACGTGACTTCAGTTACTGCTTTATAAGATATATCAGCCCTTTGAGTTAACACTTCAACACGCGTTGCTATATCTTGGTCTGTGACTTTATTTTGTGGCTGCCCGTCATCAAGGTCATCGTTAGATGACATTAACAAACAACCTAAGGCTGATTGAATAAAGCCTGAATCTTTTTTGCTTCTGCCTAAGGTAATATTCCACACCCCAACAGAGCAATAATAGATGGCTCGGGTTATCGCTACATAAAACAAACGAATATCTTCGGCTAAACGTTCAAAGTCGGCTTTTTGTAAATTCTGTTCTTTAGTCAAAAAGTCAACTTCAAGACTTTGTGCATCATTATGGTATAGCGCTTCTTGTGCATTTTTATAACTGCTAGCAAAAGGGATAAACACCAAGGGAAACTCTAACCCTTTAGACGAATGCAGAGTAATTATTTGCACTAGATTAGCGTCACTTTCTAAACGCATTTGTTGAGTTTCAACATTATGGTCAGGCTCTAACAAACAGGTTTCAAACCAATGAATAAGCTGTGCCTCACCCACTAGTTGCATACTTTGTTGCTGTAATAATTCAGTTAAATGACGTAAGTCTGTGATACGTCTTAGGCCATCGTTAAAGTGTTTAATCAAGCCTTGCTCAACATCAAAGTAATGCAATACTTGATTGACAGCTTTAATAACCCCCTGTTTTTGCCAGATTTGATGCCAGTAAAAACGTTGCTCTAAAACATCTTGCCAACGGGACTCATCATTAAAAAGCTCATCTAATTGTTGAGCATTTAAAGTAAAGAGTTCACTTAATAACGCAGTTTTTAAGAGGCGTTCGTCGGTTGGTTGGCTTAATGCTTTTAATAATCTCAATAAATCTATGGCAACCTGAGTAGAAAACACACTAGTACGAGACAAAAACACACTGGCTACATTCACTGCTGATAACGCTTGTTTCATTACCAGTGCTTCTCGGCGATTACGCACCAACACACAGCAATCGGCTGCGGTAATCGCTTTACCCTTTAGGTATGCCTCACCGGCTTCTGCTAAATGTAACCAATTAGCAATTTGATTTGCCGTTGCAATGGCTAGTTTCTCAGCAGCGTCGTTAGCAGAGATAGGTAGGCCATTGTTACTGCATAAATGTAAAAACTCTAAGCAGGCTAAGGTTTCACCTTGCACGGTTAGGCCCGCAAACTCTCGACCTGCAGCAACGGGATTAAATGGAATACTGTGTTCAAATAAAAAGCCTTTACGGCTAGATTCAAATAACAGATTAATGGCGTCTACCAGTTTGGGAGCAGAGCGCCAATTAGTCGCTAAGGTAAAGTGCCTTTCTTTAACCACCCATTCCTTTGCCCTGATATAGGTAAAAATATCAGCCCCTCGAAATCCGTAAATAGCTTGTTTGGGGTCGCCAATCATGATCCAACATGGGGCTTTTTGTTTATTTTCCAGACTATTTTTAGGCTCCGCTCCGTAAATTCCTTGAAACACCTCAAACTGCACTGGATCTGTGTCTTGAAATTCATCAATCAAAGCAGCAGGGAAATTCTCCCTAATTGTGCTAGCTAAACTATTTGCGGTTATGCTGGCTTTACTATGATGGAGTTGGTCATTATTTTCTTGAGCATTTCGTTTGGCTTCCGTTGCCTGTTGATTAAGTGCCTGCTGTAACCCGGCTAACAAATCATCTGGTGACAATAAATGCAGCCTTGCTTTATGAGATGCTAAATTAGCAGACACCACATCCAAAGCATCTTGGCTAAAGGCTAGAACTAGGCTTTCCTGGGCGTTTTTTAACATGCTTTGTAATAGTTCAAATTGACTAAAATCTAGATGAGATAAATCTGCACTCCCTTTTTTAGCCGCTTTTTCTATTTGTTCGGGCGAAAACATTTCCCAACCTGATTTATCAAAATCAATTTCTAAGGCATTAGCCTTACAAAAAGCCTGCATATTTTGAAGTAAAGGTAACTTGGATATTTTTGCTCGGCCATTGAGCTTTGCTTTGCTTAACTGCTCACTTACTTCATTACTGAGCCACCAAGATTTAACCTTTGCCACAGCGTGTGCATATTCATTGGCACTGTTAATGGCACTTTCGATACTCTGGGTTTGATAAGCCGTAGCATGCTGACTTAATAATCGAGCAATATCACTTAGCAAACTTTGTGGCGTGGCCCAATGCTTAAGCAAAAGCTCTAAAGGTGCCGGCTCTAAGGTAATAATATGTTTACGCCAGTAATCTTCGGCGGCCATTTGTAGCCATTGGGATTCATCTAAAATAAAGCTTTGTTCGTACATAGCGCCGCTTTCAAAAGCGTGCTCGGTTAGGGCCTTATGACAAAACCCATGAATGGTGTAAACGGCAGCCTCATCCATTTGTTTACTGGCCAGGGCTAACCGCTGGCAATCTAGCTCAATACTGTCGCTTTGCTCTATTAGTCTTTGAATAAATGGATCGTCACTAAACTCGGCAAAAAATGCCAAGTAAGCCTCACGCAGTCGTTGGCGAATTCGCTCTTTTAATTCCCCTGTGGCGGCATTCGTAAAGGTTACCACTAGTATTTTTTCAACACCTAACGGTGCGCAACCACGACCCAGTAACAACCTAAGATACAGATTCACTATTGTGTAGGTTTTACCCGTTCCAGCACTCGCTTCAATTAACGACGGCCCGTACAAAGGAAAGGTTAAAGGATCTAAGGGCAACATTTGTAGAGGCTCTTTGTGGTTTACGCCATCGCTCATTTGCTCTCCCCTAGCTCAACTAAAGGCATGAGTAATCTATCAGATACTTGTGTAAACACTTCAATATTTTCACTTAAATCTGGGCAAACTCTCTGAATGTGAGCCTCTGTGCCCTCACCCTTTGCAAAATCATTACCCATAAATGTATTTAGGCTTTTATCTATATCTTGGGTTGTCACCCATTGCCAAGCTGCTTCTGGGTAAAAATGAAGTGCCTGTAAGAGCCCTTGTTGCCAATATTCTAGCCATAAATTCAATGTGTCATGGGCCTGTTGTTTCTCAATTACAGGAATAGAAAATGGCTTTTCAGTACTAACAAAATAACCATTAATTAGTCCTGTTTTAGGGCTTTGAGCACATACAGAAAGCCACTGTAAGTATAAGGAGATCCTATCTTTTGCTCTAAGTTTACCACTACGCCATAGTATTAGGTTTTGCCCATATATACTGCCAATACGCCCCGTGAGTGATGTTTGGTTTAACTGTAAGTTAATGTCTAAACTTTTCGAATGGATTATCGACTCTGTATCAAATAAATCTTTTGACTGGCTCACTTCAATTATTTGCTTAGCTAAGTCTGTGCTTTTTCTACTTAATGGCCTAATAGCTAAATCACCTGTTAACGCAGCGGGCAGCTTGCCTTCGGCTCTAATTTGTTGCAATACTTTTGTGTGGGTATTATGCGCAATAATATTTTGCTTATCATCTCGCCCGAGAGTGAGCTCGTGGAGTGTATGCTGAACCAACCTATCGGTAAGTAAATATTTGTCTAAACCATCGAATGCAAATGGCTCTTCGTCACTATTTACATCTCCCAATGGATAAAAACGCGATTGCCAGCGGTGCATAATAAATGCTTTAGCTGGATTATGAAAAAACTGTATTAAATCATCTAAAGCAACTTGGTTCGATAGGGCTGGGTTTTCTGCCTGCTGTTGCTCAGTAGCATTCGTTAACGCGTTTGCGTTGAAGCTGAACTTATCAGCAGGTTGCTGCAATTGTTCAGCAATAAGCTGTTGCTTTTGATTAAAGCTAAAATACCCTTTTGGCTGACTATCATTTGAATTGGCAGAAAAATAGCTATCATTAAAGGGTTGCAATTTATGCTGCCAAGTTAGATGAGTAAGCAAGTTCTGTTCAGTTTGCTTGGTATCTAGTGATAACTGACCCGTTAAACAAAAGCCTTGTTGGCAATATTCTAATAATTCACTCAGTAAAATAGATGGCGCCAAAGGGCTATTATCTTTTTGGCTGAAGCCTAGATAACTAAAATACAATTGCTCTCTTGGTGACAATAACGCTTCTAAAAATAAGTACCTGTCGTCCAACCTACGAGATCTATCACCCCGTTTTACTGGTGCAAGGCGCATTAAATCAAAGCCCATAGGTACACTTTGTCTTGGGTAATCAGTATCGTTTATGCCTAACAAACATACCATTTTGAAAGGAATACTTCGCATGGGCATAAGCGTACAAAAGTTAACGTACCCGGCTAAAAATCTTTGTCCTACACCTTTTTCTTGAATATTTTGTTGCAACTCACTTACAAATACATCTTGATCAATATCCTGGGTATATTGATTAATATGAACAGACATTTTCTCTAAGGTTTCTCTAAGAATTTGCATGTCTAGCTGTTCGCTTTCATCAGCATCATAAAGTAGCTCTATCATAGCTAAGGCTTCAGTGATTTTAGCTTCTAGGCATTGCTGTTGTTGGCAAAACGCCAATACTTTTAATAACACACCAGTAAACTGATAACACTTACCTAATGCTACGGCTTGTTGGCCTTCAATATCACTGTAGGCCGCCACCATACCTTGTCTGCCTTGATATAATACATTACTAGACATTGCATAACCGGTCAGTAATCGTTGCAACCCAAACACCCAAGTATTTTGCTTTTCTGCAGGTAAATCCCAGCGCAGTTTATCTTCTTCATCCCACCCCCAACGCACTCCAGCATCTGTCAGCCAGTGTGTTAATAATTCAAACTCTTGGTGGTCGATTGCAAATTTACGCTGAATAGCGGGCACTTCTAATAAAGACAGTACTTCAGACAAGGTGATACGACTTTGATGTAGCTTCATTAATTGTAAAAAACTAGCAAGTAAGGGGGATACTTCCCCTGCATTTCTGTCAGAAATAGCATAAGGAATTGATAATTCACTATCAACCGCACCAAATACCCCCTCTATAAAAGGTGCATAGGTGGCCACATCTGGCATCATGACTATTACATCACCGGGGTGCCAACTTGGGTTGTCACTGAAACGTTGTAATAGTTGGTCGTGCAGAATTTCTAACTCTCTGACTTTGGAATGACACCCATGAATTTGCAACGAATTATCATCTTCCGATATCTCAATCTTAGGAAACTCCACCCCATTAGATAATAACTCGCTTGCATCAAGTTTGTGGGAAGTGGCTCTAAATTGTAGCTGGCTCACATCGGTTTGAATATGCTCAAGTAAGGTCTTTGGTTCAGACTCAATAAAGTAATCTTGCTGCTGTAAATCAAAGCTCAATAGCATATCTTGATAATCACGGCCTAACTTCCCCCAAGACGCTAACAAAGGATTCCCCACATCTAAAAATTCAGACCCAGTGAGTTGTGACTCTGTACTTTGGGAGTCACTTAATTCTTTTAATTGGGCTTTTGCCTGGGTTTTGTTATCAACAATATCCCCCCAGTAATGTTGGCTGGGGTTAAACCAAAAAATCAATACCTCTCTAGTGGCAGATAATGCATGAAGTACTTCTAATTGTTGTAAGGGCATCGCAGAAATACCAAACACCATTAACGGCTTAGCTGATGCTGGGGTGGCAGACTGTAATTTTTCTAATAAGGTATGGTGCAGGTTAGCACGGTGAAACGGCGACTCCCCCAATGTTTCACTATTATGAACCAAAGCTCGCCACAACACGGGCTGCCAAGGGTGCGACTCACATATACTTAGATCGTCGCTATCAGGAAGATTGTCATGCCCTGCCTCCCAATGATTGATCCAATCTGGTCGGTAAACTAAGTATTGATCGTAAACATCTGCAATTTTACTGGCCAACTGATATAACTTTAATGGTGGCGCGTCTGTCAGGTATTGCTCGATAGCGACAAACTCCGGAGCGTCCAGTAAGGTTGGCAATACAGACATAAGTTTCCATGTCATATTCACTTTAGTAAAAGACGATTGTTCTGGTAGGTCTTGGATAGTTTGTTGATACAACTGCCAAATAAAGCTAGATGGTAACGGGAAGTCTATATTTGCGGCTATCCCTAACTTTTCAGAAATTTGAATTTTTAACCACTGGGACATACCCGGGCTTTGAACCAAAATTTGATCAGCTTCAAAAACCGACAGCCCTTGCTCAGAGCTTTGTTGCAAACAGCTGATTAATCTTTCAGCTAGGCATTCCATTTTGTTTGATTGAATCAAATACAACATAAATAAAGTAACTTTTCTTGAAGCTATCGGTTAAGAACTTTAGTCTATCAAAGTCTATGATTTTTAAATCTATTTTTAGGATAAAAAGAACCCTATGAAAAAATCTAATTACCTAAAACATTTGGATAATCTACAAATTGAATTGGCACACCTGCAAGAGTGGGTACAACAAAGTGGTCAGAAAGTGGTTGTTATCTTTGAAGGCAGAGATGCAGCAGGTAAAGGTGGCGCAATAAAAGCCATCACAGCAAAGCTCAACCCCAGAGTAGTCCGCATTGCAGCACTGAGTAAACCAACCGAAAGAGAAACCACCCAATGGTATTTTCAACGTTATGTAGAACACTTACCAGCAGCAGGTGAAATAGTTTTATTTGACCGCAGTTGGTATAACCGGGCTGGCGTAGAGAAGGTCATGGGCTTTTGTACCAAAGAGCAATATCAAAACTTTTTGGATACCTGCCCTACCTTTGAAAGTATGCTAATAAAATCAGGTATCACCCTAATCAAATATTGGTTTTCGGTATCTGATGAAGAACAAGAAAAACGCTTTAAAGAAAGGCTTTCTAACCCCTTAAAACGTTGGAAGTTTTCAGATATGGACTTGGTTTCAAGAAGTAAATGGGTTGAATATTCTCAAGCAAAAGATGTAATGTTTGAGTATACAGATACGAAACAAAGCCCTTGGTATGTGGTAGATGCTGATGATAAAAAAGCAGCCAGGCTAAATTGCATTCAACACATGTTGTCTAAAATTGACTATCAAACTGTGGAGTATCCCAAAGTAGAATTGCCAGAAGTTCATAAAGAATCGTACAAGCGACCGCCTAATAATCTATACAATCATATACCAAAGACATTTGAATAAAAAAAAGCCCAGTGGATTAAAAAATCTACTGGACTTAATAGTTGATGGTTGGGCATCAACTCAAGAAACTAGATTAACCATAGTTTAGATCAAATATTCATAATTATAAATGAGGCCCAGCTAATGTTAAGGCTTTACCTTCGTCATTATCGGTAAATTTAGCAAAGTTATCGATAAATAACGTTGCAAGATCTTGGGCCTTAGCATCCCACTGAGCAACATCTTCGTAAGTGCTCCTAGGGTCAAGAATATTACTGTCTACCCCAGTTAGCGATGTTGGGAATGCAATATCAAAATATGGCATAGACTCACACTCAGCTCCTTCAACTTCTCCATTTAAAATAGCATCTATAATGGCCCGTGTATCTGCCAAACTAATGCGTTTACCTGTGCCATTCCAACCTGTATTTACTAGGTAAGCTGTCGCCCCAGAATTATTCATTCTTTGCTCTAACACTTCGGCATATTGTGTAGGGTGTACACTTAAAAAAGCCTGCCCAAAGCATGATGAAAACGTTGGCGTAGGATGGTTAATACCAAGTTCGGTACCCGCTAATTTTGCAGTAAAGCCAGATAGATAATGGTATTTAGCCTGCTGACTGGTTAATCGTGATACAGGGGGAAACACGCCAAAAGCGTCTGCGGTTAAAAAGATAACTTTTTTCGCATGACCTGCCTTACTCACACCTTTAACACGGTTTTCAATATGCTCTATGGGGTACGAAACACGGGTATTTTCGGTTCTTGAATTATCAAAGTAATCTGGTACTCCATTATTTACAACAACGTTTTCAAGCAAAGCATTACGACGTATAGCATTATAAATCTCTGGCTCTTTGTTTGGGTCCAAATCTATGGTTTTAGCGTAACAGCCTCCTTCAAAGTTAAACACGCCATCATCATCCCAGCCATGTTCATCATCACCAATCAATGCACGATGAGGATCTGCTGACAAGGTAGTTTTACCCGTACCAGACAAGCCAAAGAAAATCGCAGTATCATCATCTTTAGATACGTTTGCAGAACAATGCATAGACGCAATACCTTGTAGCGGTAAAAAGTAGTTCATCATAGAGAACATACCTTTTTTCATTTCACCGCCGTACCAAGTACCACCTATGAGCTGCATTTTTTCTGTCATATTGAAAGCAACAAAAGTCTCAGAGTTAGTGCCGAATTTTTTGAAATCTGGGTCAGAGGTTTTAGACGCGTTCATCACCACAAAATCAGGTTCAAAGTCATCTAACTGCTGTTCTGTTGGGCGAATGAACATATTTTTCACAAAATGAGCTTGCCAAGCTACCTGCATTACAAACCTAACGTTTAAAGCAGTGTTTTCGTTGGCTCCGCAAATTGCATCAACTACATACAAATCACTATTAGATAGCTGTTTTTGGCTAATGCCTTTTAAGTGTTCCCAAGTTTCCATATTGATGGGCTTATTGTCATTTCCATTTTCTTTGGTCGTCCACCAAACCGTATCTTTAGTGGTGTCATCTTTAACAATAAACTTATCTTTTGGAGAGCGACCGGTATACATGCCGGTATCAACATTTACTGCCCCTGACTGAGTTAATGTTCCTTTTTCATATCCCGTAAGCGCCTCGTCAGTTTCGGCTATAAATAACTCATCAAAGCTTGGGTTATAAAGAATATTAGTTATGCCTGTAAGTCCGACTGATTCAAGGTGAGAACGTACTTTTTCGTTTCTGTCGCTATTTATCATCGTGGGTTGTAGTTCTGAAACCGTCATATCTTTATCCTTATTCCAATAATTAACTTGTATATTTCTTCACCACTGAGATAAATTTAAAATGCTCTCCTCAGGGCAATTAAACGCAGCAACGCTTAACATGTACAGTTTTTATACACAAAAAAATGATCCGAGTCAGGTAAATAGCAATATGTTTACTATAAATGCTATGAATGTTCCTATTAGAAAATCGTTATTCCCTGAATACTGAATCTAGTTCGGGCGCTATTAATAACCTCCCCTTAAAATTTCAAGATAGCTGACTCTTCATACTCAAAATTTTCTGCGTAATAAAAACTATACCCAAGCTGTTTTATTCAGACTTAACTAAATATCTAAATCAGTATGATTAAGTGACATTGAGGATTCAGCGCGAATAAGGGCTAAAACCCAATAAAAATAGGGCTACCAAGCCGAAAAACATAGACGAAAGTATATAAAAACGCTTTTAAAACCAGCATCTAAATTAAAAGTAGCTAGCTTATCGAAAGCAATAAAAGGGTATGAAACGGCACACCGTAACAACACAAAATTTGTTTTATATTTAAGCAACACATTATTTTGACGTTAACTTTGAAGTTCCTTATTTAAGGAAAAGCCAACGCCTTACATTGTATAATACGGATAAGAATAAAATTATGACTAAACTTGCAAACGAAGAAACAACCCAATCAAGGGTGGTGGCACTATTTGGAACTTATGCAAGTGCAATGGCAGTGCATTTTTTGGTAGCGGCAGCTCTCATTTTTACAATACGTCCAATTGTTACAGCCAACCTAATTTATAATTGGGGGGCAGCATTTACTGCAGTATTAGTGCTCAGTCTTATCTTAAAGTCTATGTTTAATAGTAAAGTTTCAGACACTAAACGTAACTTCTCTAAATGGGAAAATATATACGCTATAGTCAATATATTATTTTGTTTAGTATTTACCGTCGCATACTCTTATGTGGCATATATCCAAAGCACTACACTATTGATAACAGTGACTGTCATCTTAGTGATGCAAGTATCTTGTTTAATTGTACTAAGCCTTAATTCTAGAAAAACAATTCTTGGTATAAGTTTACCCACAGTATTGCCATTTTGTGGGGCACTTGTTTACTTTACGCCTTCCTTTGGAAATGAATTGGCAGTGAGTTTAGGCCTATTCACTTTGATATTTTTAGCGCTAACGTTCAACATTAATCGGGTCTTCAACATTGCAGTTGAATCTAATCAAAAACTGACTAAAGAAGTTAAGCAAAACGAACAGCTAAGGATAAAATTAGAAAGCAATTCATTTATTGACCTTGCAACAAACATTTATAATCGTCGCTTCTTTGATTTAATGATAGATGAGAAAATTAGACGGGCAAAACGTGTAGGTAATAACCTGAGTTTAGCTATCATCGAGCTTGATTTCTTTGATGAGTATAGATCTCATTATGGTCAAGAAAAAGCGTCTAAATGCATGCAACGCATCGCCAATATTTTAAGTAATGCTACTCACAGAGGCGGAGAATATATGACGTGTTTTGACGATAATAAGTTTGCTCTCATTGCGTCTAACGTCCCCACTAAAGAGGCCGTTGCTTTCACAGGAAAAATGAGACAACTTATTGATGAAGCAGACATTGAACACCGTACATCTGGGGTAGATAATGTTGAAAAAATTACCGTTAGTGTCGGTATTTCTGAGTTTCAACCAGGTAACATCATTGATGTTGACGAAATCATTTTACAAGCATTATTTGCGGTGGAAACTGCGCACACTGTGGGCCACAACAATATTCAAGTATACGACTACAAAAATATCAAAACTTCGAGTGCTAAAACTACTGCATTTAACAGCTCTACTAAGCCTTATTTAGTATCAGAACGACCACGCTCTGCCTAACCACACAGGCCTGCCTGACACTGTCCGTATACAAAGGATTAAAGTAGGCCTTATACTTAAAAAAATCATACGTACATGGTGCTTAATGTGAGTGCCATTAATGAAATTAACTATAAATAAAAGAAAGCGAAGTTCCTATGTTAAACGAGTCATTGCGGTCTAACTTAATTGAAAGTATCAGTGCAACTGTGCACCAACATCCAAGTTTAGAGACGGCCTTCGCTGATATTGAACCTTTAATTTTAGCGGCATTCAATGCACAGCGTTTATCACTTTTTCAAAGACGGACGCGCAATAGGGATCTAGTTGCCAGACATAAAACCGGTTCACAACCTCGCGAAATAAAAGTAACGCTAAATACCCAATCTATTGCAGGGTATGTGGCAATGGCCCAGCAATCCATAGTCGTAAACGATCCCTATGACCAAGAAGCCATACAAAGTGTTCATTCAAAATTAAAATTTGATAAAAAATATGATCGACTAAATCGCTTTAAAACAACCAATATTCTATGTGTTCCCGTTAAGCACAATGGGATCTTATTGGGCGTGATGGAAGTACTAAATAAAGAAACTGGCGACTTTGATAATGAAGATTTAGACCTAGCAATAGAAGTCAGCAAAATTATTGGAGAAGCCTACCAATATGAGCTAGGTGGCACATCGCAGCCATTTGAATATTTGGGCCATAAGGGCTTACTAGATCCAAAAATACTTAACAACTTATCAAACAGCTCAAATATTAAATATGCCACGTATCTTTTAAACACCGAGCATGACATTAACGAAGAACAAATATGCGAAGCCCTTTCTATATATTATCAGGCACAATATATTGACTATTTACCCACTCAATATCACGCATCTCACACTGATATAAAACTTAACAATGAATACCTAAAACACAATATGGTAGCCATAGTGAAAGATGATAGAGGGCAAATCATCATCTTAATGTTTGAACCAAATAACACAGCTTTACTGATGGAAATCGAAAATGCCTTGGGTACAGACAACTATCAATTAGCATTTAGCTTGCCCTCTAAAATTTTTCAATACTTAGGGGAAAGCAGTGAGACCGAAACCCGCAGCGAATTCGATGATATTTTAGGTGAAATACATACTTCAGAAGGTAGTGTTGAAAAAAGCGAAGAATTTGTTGATGACGACGAACCAGCCATAGTCAGGTTAGTTTCAAGCGTACTATACGAAGCAAAACGTTTGAATGCCTCAGATATACATATAGATCCAGAAGATGGTAGCCCTACCCTAGTGAGAATGCGAGTAGACGGTATTGTTAGAGACTTAAACCAAGTACCCGAGTCACACCATAACGCCTTGGTATCTAGAATTAAGATTATGTCTGGCTTAAATATCGCTGAAAAACGTATTCCACAAGATGGCAAACTAACCTTCAATGTATCTGGGAAAAAAGTCGATGTGCGTGTAGCCACAATCCCCACAGTAGTGGGTGAAGGCGTGGTGATGCGTTTGTTACCCAGTGGTGAGGTACTGCCTTTAGATCAAATAAATTTGGCTGGACGTAATGTCCAAAAATTAAAAAGCTTAGTATCTATTCCCCATGGAATTTTACTAGTTGTCGGTCCTACTGGGTCAGGTAAAACCACCACTTTGCATGCCATACTAAACCATTTAAATACCCCAGATAGAAAAATATGGACAGCTGAAGATCCTGTAGAAATTAAACAGTACCGTTTACAGCAAGTGCAAGTAAATCCAAAAATAGGCTTTACCTTTGCTAATGCCTTACGCTCATTTTTACGTGCCGATCCAGATGTCATTCTAATTGGTGAGATGCGCGATAAAGAAACGGCTAGTGCAGGTATCGAGGCCTCGTTAACTGGTCACTTAGTGTTATCTACTTTACATACTAACTCTGCTCCAGAAACCATCACCCGTTTATTAGATTTAGGCATGGACCCAGTTAACTTTTCAGATGCTTGTCTAGGTATTTTAGCACAACGCTTAGTACGAGTACTTTGCCCCCACTGTAAAGAAAAACACAAACCAAACGACACTGAGCTAGCCTTCATTAAACGTCACTATGGTAAACAGTATATTGAAGAATTAGGGCTTAACTCCGACACTCATATTTATCATGCGAAAGGCTGTCCAGAGTGTGATAATACGGGTTATAAAGGCCGTACTGGTGTTCATGAGTTGTTGTCTATGAGTAATGAACTTCGTAGCTTAGTGTATAAAGGCTCTTCTGTTGCAGATTTGAAAGACCAAGCCATGAAAGACGGTATGCGTACCTTAGTGCAAGACGCTCTGCAAAAAGTACTTAAAGGAGATACCGACATCACCCAAGTACAAGTATTAAGTGGTATCGGCACCGAGATGTACTAACTACACCACTCAAAACCTTATCCCCAACTAAGGCCAATGTAATCTTTTACTTGGCTTTTTTTATGCCATACACTTAGCGTAAAAATACTGGCGCTTTGCCCTTTCTACTGAATATATTCCCTAGAGTAACCCGCTATTGTATAGCGCTAAGCCGCTAGTTTAAGTCAACAGACCAAAAGAGAAAACCATAATGAAAGTCGATGATATTAGAGCATTTTTACCTAGCAAAGATTATGAAAATTCTAAGAAATTTTACCAAGCAATGGGGTTTAAAATGGATTATGTCTCTGACGACCTATCTCTTTTCAGTAATGGCGAATGTAGCTTTTTCTTGCAAAACTTTTACAATGAAGAGTTAGCAACAAACCTGATGTTTCAACTCATAGTGTTAGACATAAATGTAGCCTTTGATCTTGTTTCTAATCTTCAAGATTTTGATATTAAATTTGCCCCTATTACCCAACAAGCGTGGGGCAAAGTCTTTTACTTATGGGGACCATCCAAAGAGCTCTGGCATATTACTGAGTTGACGAGCTAATATCAGCCAAGCAAATTTGTTATCATTAGATAACCCACCACCTTTACTAATAAAATAAGAACAATAAACATTTATGAAAAAAATGCTCACAACATTGTTTTGGCCAATTTTGAAATTTTTCGAAGTCGGACAAGAGCCACCTAATTACAAATCATCCTATCGATTAGCTTTAAATGTACTTGGGGCACTTTTTATATTTTTATCTGGCGTGTCAGCGGTTTCTGCCTTTTATTCTGAAGTCACCATAGGCGCAGTGATACCCATAATTGTGTTTTTCTTGGTTGGCTTAATCGCGCTAGTCATTGGTTCATTAGGGACAAATCGTGCTGTTGCTAAAATATGGGGTACAAAATGACAAAATATTGTTATTAAGTTCAAAGCACTCAGTTAACCCAAGGCATATTTTGGTTAACTGAGTGCTTTAAAGCGAGGAAGTTAATGAGTAAACAGACCTAATTAGTTTTATTGATTAACGTGGCTGAAAACAAACACTGCGCCTTCAGAGTCATTATATCCGGACGCACCAATCGCGATATGGTCGGCCGAAATTGCACAGCTGTTAATACCTCCAAATAACATCCGACCAATGGCCGTTGAGGATTTTACATAATTCGATTGTAACCAAGTACCTTCTATATTTTGAAAATAGTACGCAGCTCCCCGTCTACTTTGAGTATTATCACTTTGGTCTCCATCTATAACAGTTGCAGCGCTATATTCCCCAGAAGCTCCAATAACAAATTGATTTTCTGTCATTGCAACACAGGTCCCAAATTGATCATTACTATCGGTATTACTGGCTTTGATGTAGTGACTTTGCTGCCACGACCTTTGGGTTCTTTCAAACATATAAGCAGCTCCCGATGTCGAAGCATTAGAGTTTGCAGAGTCTCCATTAATTCCCGTTGAGTCACTGTTATCTGCGAATGCTCCTACTAATAAATTATCGTTAAAAACATCAACAGCCACACCAAATCTTTGCCCTGCATGAGAGTTTGAACTTTTAATAAATGCTTGTTGCGACCATGTACTATTTTCATCAATAAACACCCAAACAGCGCCAGAGTTTAGGGCATCATCATTATTTGCAAGACTATTTATACCTTGTCCATCACTATCTTCGAAATCACTACCCACGGCTAAGGTACTCTCAAACAAAGATAAGTCAGAGCCAAACAAGTCTTGAGCATTATTAACCAGTGGTTTGATATAGGCGTCTTGAGACCAAGCATGATTACTACGTTTAAAAACATAGACAGCACCAGACGATTCTGACAACGTGTTGGTTTGATCGCCATTAATACCAGTTGCATCGCTACTTTCTCTCGGTGCACCAATAGCTATAGTATCGTTATAGATATCTACGGAGTAACCAAAGAAGTAATCTTTGATTTCAACATGAGAAGGTTTTAAGTAGGCTTGTTGTATCCATTCACCATTTTCTTTTATAAACACATATGCCGAACCTATATTTCTGTTTGTAAAGTTGTCTTGTTCTGCTTCAACCCCAGCATTAATGTTTTTCTCTCCATAAGCCCCTACAACTATAGTGTTTTCCCAAATTGCAACACTAAAACCAAAAGCGTCATTTGATTGCGTATTACTTGCCTTTAAATAGGCCGTTTGTTGCCAAATAGCTTGGTTTCCAACCAAACTGCGTTCAAATACGTAAGCAGCACCTGACCCTGAATGAAAACTGCTATCTTGATCTCCATTAATTCCTGTTGCTTCACTGTCTTCACCAGATGCACCGACAACCAAGATATCTCCATAGACTGCAACCGAACGAAATAGATCACTTCTTTCAGCATTTGAAGCCTGTAAAAATGCTTCTTCTAGTAAGGACGCTTCAATTGCCAAACTGGCGCGAGTAACCAATAGGTTGTAACTGATCATGTCTGAGCCGTTTTCTGCAGTAACGACAAACTCAAATAGATTATCACCTTCTAGTAAAGACTGGCTCTGGCCATTTACAAACGCCACACCATTTAATTCAATCGTCGCGGCAGGGTCTGATGTGATTAATTGAAAAGCAACATCCTGAACCGAGGACTCCACACTGGCCGAATATTCTGTAGTTAAAGAGTTGAATTCAGGGCTTAATATCCCGCTCGAAATAGCAAGGCTTGCAAGTGATGCATCATCATTAAGAATTATTACCTCACTAGCGCGGGTGACCATTACCGTATAAGTAGCTGTATCTGTGGTGTTTTCTGCAGTGATGATAAACTCAAATGTATTGACGCCTTCTACTAAAGGCACTGTATCGCCAACATAGCTTGAGCCATTTAACATTAAGATTATGCTAGCCGATGGGTCTGACGTTATAGTCGTCAAGCTAATCTGTGCAACCGCAAAATCAACATCAACCGTATAGTCGGTTATCGATGGACCAAACATAGGGGTTAAGATGCCCGTAGACATATCTAAACTCGCAAGTTGTGTATCATCACTAAGAACAGGTGGTGCAATAACTTCACTAGCACGGGTTACAATTACCGTATAAGTAGCCGTATCTGAGGAATTTTCTGCTGTAATGATAAACTCAAATTGATTGTCACCTTCAACTAAAGGCACTGTATCGCCATTAACATAGCTTGCCCCATTTAACTCAAAACTTGCCGATGGATCTGACGTAATGGCCGCAAAGTTAATTTCTGTGACCGTAAAATCAACATCAATCGTATAGTCGATTATCGATGGGCTAAACATAGGGTTTAACCCCCCCGAAGACATATCTAAGCTCGCAAGTTGTGCATCATCACTAAGAACAGGTGGCGCAATAACTTGAGTAGCACGGGTGACCACTATCGTATAAGTTGCCGTATCAGTGGCGTTTTCTGCTGTGATGACAAACTCAAATTGATTGGCACCTTCAACTAAAGGTAGTGTATCGCCATTAACATAGCTTGAGCCATTTAACATTGAGCTAGCCGAAGGGTCTGATGTGAGAGCCGTAAAGTTAATCTCTGTAACCATAAAATCTACATCGACAGAGTAATCGGTTGTCGCTGAGTTAAATAACGGATTTAACATACCTGTTGATATATCTAAACTAGTGAGTAGTACGTCGTCATTAAGAACAGGTGGTGCAATAACTTGGCTAGCACGGGTGACCACTACCGTATAAGTTGCCGTATCAGTGGCGTTTTCTGCTGTGATGACAAACTCAAATGTATTGACGCCTTCTATTAAAGGCAGTGTATCGTCATTAACATAGCTTGAGCCATTTAACATTGAACTAGCCGAAGGGTCTGACGTGATAGCCGTAAAGTTAACCTCTGTAACCGTAAAATCTACATCGACAGAGTAATCGGTTGTAGATGAGCTAAACACCGGACTTAAAATACCCGTCGAGATATCTAAAATAGCCATTTCCGTATCATCGTTGAGAACGACTTCTTCTCTTGAAATAAGTAAACTATAGGTGTTAGTACTACCATTTTGGGCCGAAACCACTAACTCAACCTTATTGATCCCGTAACCTACACTCGCATTAAAAATTGAGTCAGTTGCACTTAGTTCTTTACCATTTATTGTCACAACTAAGTTTTCATTCGACGTACTTGGATTGATTTGTATCTGCTCAACACCTTCCTCAAGATAAACAGAGTACGCATAAACATCCTCAGAGAATGAAGGAGAAAGAGTTCCAGTAGATAAAGTCAAGCTGCTTAGCGTTGCTTTTGATGGAGAGACATCTTCTTCAGAGTTTTTACTGTTGTCTGAACAGCTAGACATTTGCAACATTAAACATAGTAAAAACATCCACGTCCAAAATCGCCCGGTTACATATGGCATAAGTATTCCCTTCTTAATTCTATTAGTTATATGGTGTGTGACTTGTATGTAAGTGACCTAGCCTTAAAGGCATGGTTAAACGGGAAAACATTAATATTTGGAAAGTAAGAAAACCTGATAAAAAGCTAAAAAAACCTAAAATATTGAATTAACACAAAAGAAATTTCACGAAAAGTTATGTAATATCTTGTAAAGCAAAACTGAAATAAAAATCAAAAACATCAAAAAACATATTTATTTCATAAGCTTATGAACTTATAAAAATAACAAACCATAATATTGCAGGTACAAAAAATCAGTTTTGACTATTTAGAGAAGGTAGCGAACTTTGCAAGCAACAGATCTTTCTCAAATCTCTTTACAAACAACACATGCCTATAATTCTCATCATGCTCAATGTCGTCAACAGCGAATTGATTTCGCTTAAATTGCTCTAAAACAGCGCTCCTAGGATCATGTTCAAATAGACTAATAAATTGCTGATAGCCTTGCTCAAGTTGGTCGACATATTCTGTCTGGGGGGTTAACTGATTTTGCAACCAGAGGGCTCGAAAATTGAGAAGGTAAGCACCGGGGTCATCATTTTTGAGCGACATGGCTAATGATGAAAAGCTTAAACTCTCTGTCATGGCCAAGTTACCTTCATCTGTTTTACCGCTTCCATACAGCAATATAGCTGAGAGTAACCGTTGTTCACTGGCCACTCTGGTTAACGCATAATGACTTGAGTTTTTTACCATAGCTTTATCTAAGTGCAGCCTAGCGTTTGACAAATGTTCTGAGGCTAGCTCAAAGTTTCCAGTCATTAAATACTGCTTGGCAAATAAAAGCTCACATTGACTTAATTCTGCGACTGCTTGCATTATAGAAGGCTTTAAAATCAAACCATTGGTGTAATGTTCAACACAATTAATTATCGGTATAAAAGTGTTGTTTCCTAAAGCGTAATCATTTTGGGCCTGAATTAAACTTATTAACCCAGAGTTAAATATTGCCCATACATATTCCTTTTTTAAAGAAATGGCGGTATTTGCGGCTTCTAACCCATCCCGTAAAAACTCATTATACTCCTGTTCATTATAGTTGGCAGATGTCAGTAAATTAGCATATAAATCCGCCACATTATTGTATGTATAATGAAACGATGGGGCTAGAAGTGTAGCTTGTTTATATGCATCTATCGCCAACTCAACCTCTTTAATGTAAGGCTTACCTTGAGATGCTTTCCACTGGGCCAAAGACGAATAAGCACTACCTAAATTATCAAATGCCGGAGGTTGATTTTCATCTAAAGTAAGCACGGCTTTATATAAACTAGCGGCATGCTCTAACATAATAGTAGGGTCTTTACCTTTACTAACGGCTATACTAGCCCAAGTTTTGTATAATCTAGCTTTTGTATGACGTAAAAACTTATTTTCCACATCCAATTTCAAACCTTTATCCGCGATATCAAGTGCACTTAAAATGTAAGGTTCTGCGTCCTCTCCTTTACGGTGAACATATACGGCTTCAAACATTTTGAGTAAACTTGCATTCTTTGCTAACTCAATACTCATATTGCCCAGCGATAATTGCTTGGACAGTGTGTCTTCACCGGCTGAGTATGTAGCAAGTAAATTTTTGTCTCGTGTACTGTCAGTAATGATCAAATACAATAACTGAATATGCGTTTCTGCATAGGCGAGCGTGGTGTCATCAATATCTCTCATTCGCTCGACAATATTAATCACCTCATCCATGTGGGCCCTCTTTTGTGAAATACTTCTGTTCTCGCTTATAGCAAGATTAATATAAAATAACGCACTTGTTCTTAGTGCATGAGTATCAGCAGGGTTTAGAGTAATATTTAGTGCACAAAGGTTAGAACCAGCGTCAGCAAGCGCATCTATATTATCCAGAAAACCGCCTTTGTATAATTGAATTTGGTCAACATACAAATCACATAAATACAAAACATCTTCGCTAGCTGAGTCTCGAAATAAACCTAATTCATACATAGCCGAATAGACAAACAAGTCACTAATACGCTCCCAGATACGGCTACCGTTATCATTAATTAGTGTTTTTGATGCATTGTAAGTGCTATTTTTTACCAGTTGGCTGGTCGCAGTATTCACTAGCTGTAAACGAATAATATAATGGCTATCTTGCTCGATAGTGTGAGATTCAACTACATACTCTAAGTCGAAGTCATCAAATAGCATTTTAAAACTCTGATTGTTACTCCATGCCCTAAGCAAACTTCTATTTGATACAACATTTATACGAGTATGGGTAGCCATGCTATCTAACAGGGCACTACTTAAACCGGCCCCATTAAAATGGGTACCCTCACTTGTTGGCCCAATATTAGTTAGTTCGCCAGGTAATATT
Organism: Paraglaciecola sp.; assembly: GCF_039942875.1. GTDB lineage: Bacteria > Pseudomonadota > Gammaproteobacteria > Enterobacterales > Alteromonadaceae > Paraglaciecola. The sequence continues at coordinate 7,669 of NZ_JBDVBQ010000044.1, read as the reverse complement.
CCTATTGATGTTTGCTCTGGAGTTCCTTGATCAATTGGTATTACGTATCGACCCAAAATCACGACACAAACAAAGGCAATAACTAACATAAATAAAGTATTGTGGCTGAATTTAGACTTAGGTACAGGTTGAGGTTGCAAGAGGCCTTTTGTTTTCTTATTCCCAGTGATTGCAGAAAAGTTAAGCCTGTACCCCCGTTTTGGTAAAGTTTTTATTAACTTATCAGCTTCTATTTTCTTTAGTTTTTGTCGAGTGAGACTCACTAAATTTGTTAGAGAATCATCAGATACAACAGAGCCTTTCCAGATTTCATCAATTAAAGTTTGCCTTGATACTTCATGACCATCGTGGGCGGCTAATATCTTAAGTAACAATGCACTTTTTTCTGTTAAACTAACCCTAATGTTAAATCGTTCAATTGTTGAGCGCTCATTGTCTAATTGACAATCGCCGATTGTGACTACTTCCATAAATGCAACTCAATCCTTCAAAACTTGTAAAACAAATAAACGACAATAAAACCAACCAGAGTTTATTAAAGTCGTAATTTAAAAGGCACATAGATAATCGAATATTAACTCCTAAACAGTCCATGTTGAAACCATATCTTTAAAAGATACAATAAAACTAGCACTAGATAGACGAATGTATTTTAGTACAACGCCTGTTCTTGCTACCATTGGACTTCAAACTAACAACTGCGACTCGCTTTCTGTTATAACCTTTTTCTTTAATCTGTGGACTCCAATTCAATGAAAGTTATTTCTTTTAATATCAACGGCATTCGCGCACGTTTACATCAATTACAAGCACTTATAAACAAACACCAACCAGACATTATTGGCTTACAAGAAATCAAAGTGCACAACGAGCAATTCCCGGTAGCTGACGTTGAAGCCATGGGTTATCACGTATATTTTCATGGGCAAAAAGCACACTACGGCGTAGCTATGTTATGCAAAAAGCCTGCAATTGCAGTGCAATATGGCTTCCCTACAGATGATGAAGAAGCCCAGAAACGTATGATTATGGTTGATTACCCCATGGAAAATGGCGAAACCGTGCGAGTATTAAACGGTTATTTTCCCCAAGGTGAAAACCAAAATCACGAGACTAAATATCCAGCTAAACGTAAGTATTACCAAGACTTGATGAGCTACCTTAACGAGTATCACACCCCAGACGATAATGTGATTGTGATGGGTGATGTGAATATTTCCCACACAGATTTAGATATTGGCATTGGTGAGCCAAACCGTAAACGTTGGTTACAAACTAAGAAATGTAGCTTTTTGCCAGAAGAGCGTGAATGGTTAAACACGTTAATTGACTGGGGCTTTACTGATGGGTTTCGAGATTTACACCCAGAAGAGGCCGAAAAATACAGCTGGTTTGATTATCGTTCTAAAGGTTTCCCAGACAATCGTGGACTACGAATAGACTTAATTCTAGCCACCGCTAAATTGCATAGCACAATTAGTGAAGCAGACGTAGATTACGAATTAAGAGGGCTAGAAAAGCCTTCGGATCACGCACCAATATGGTCTGTGTTTAAATAAATATTTTAAAGACCCAATAACCATGAATCATTTTCAATTTACAGACATACAAACCATTGCAGCTGTTCTTGCTATTGTGGTTTGTTTCGTGATTGCCAAGAGATTAACCTTCTCACGCTTAATCTCTGATAAAAAAATTCAACATTTAGTGTTTGGCAGTGCTGCCAGTTTATTTGTTTTATGGATGTTCAGAGCAGGTATTTATGACGGCTTAAGTGTGCATTTTTTATGGTTATCTGCCCTCCCCTTAGTATTGGGTTTTAGGTGGGCTATTTTTAGCGCGTCCCTAGCGTTAATAGGCGTAACCATAGCAGGCCAAGAACATTTTAATATGTTAGGGGTAAACTTTTTAGTAGGTGTATTGGCTCCCATAGCGCTGACCTATGGCATTTACAGTCTTACATTTCATAAATTACCTAGGCATACCTTTGTGTACATATTTTTGTGTGCCTTTATACCAGGGGCATTATCCATCACCTTAAAAATGTTCAGTCTAAGCGGCTATTATTTTTTAGACGGTATCTACCCTTGGCACGTAATACAAGACAACTACTTAATTCTTACCACCTTGATGCTCTTTCCAGAGGCCATGTTCAATGGGATGACCATTACCTTGATGATTATTTATAAACCAGAGTGGGTATACACATTTTACGACAAGTTATATTTAGATGATAAATAGCAAAGCTTAATTTCGTTGTATTAATAGAAGTGATTTGAGCCTTAACCGTTAAAAAAATAACATGGCTATAGGCTTAAACAAAACACTGGGAATACTATTATGCAGCTAATTTTCATTCATGGTTCAGGTGGATGTAAAGAAGTATGGAAATACCAAGCTGAGTTTTTTGATAATGCTATTGCATTAAATTTACCAGGCCACCCAGATGGCAATGTGCGCGCAAGCATCAAAGAATACTCAGATTGGCTGCATGAGTTTATTCAAGAGCAAGGTGTTAAAGATCGAGTATTAGTTGGTCACTCTATGGGGGGCGCCATTGCCCTGCAATATGCTTTGGACTATCCCAACCATGTAAAGGGCCTAGTCACTATAGGTAGTGGCGCAAAATTAAGAGTACAACCAGAAACGTTCACATTACTCGAAAAGGCACTGCAAAAACCGGCGTTAGCAAGTAAATATATTAATGCAGCCTATACCTTTATCGCCCCAGAATTACGCCATGTAATACAAGCCAGAGATAAAGAAAACACCCCAGCAGTACTTTTGAATGATTTTAAAGCCTGTGATGGCTTTGATGTATTGGATAACCTAAGTGAGATCAGCATACCGCTCCTAGGAATTGTAGGTGACAAAGACCTACTTACGCCTCCAAAATATACGCGTTTCTTAATAAGTAATGTAAAAAATGGCCAAGAACTCGTCATTACAAAAGGCACCCATTACGTTTTTGCCGAACAGCCCAAAGTAGTAAATCAAGGCATAAGTGAATTTATGCAAACCCTTTGAGTTTAAGAACAATGAACTGCCTTCATAAGACTAGCGATACCTATACATTTTGAGCTTATGATCGTTAATTTAAACTTTAGCTGCCAAAACCAAGGGTATAGGCAGCTAAGCTAGCTAGTTCAAATTAATCTTATTCGGCGATAAGGTCTCATCAAAATTAGTCACCTTATATTTTTCTACAATCTGTTTTACTTTGTCTATGTCGATAGCCTTCAACGCGCCTCTAGTGCTCGTCACTGTTTCTGCTTTTAATAACGCGTTGTAAATTGACTCTTGTATAGCTTCCACCACAGCTTGAAATAAAGGAGACATCGCAGAATTACTTAAGGTTTGTGTTTCCACGGGCTCAGTACTACCTCTAACATGCCTCACATCTTTGTTAGTTGAAAACGCAATCACATAATCACCAGAACCATTATGCGCTACAGAGCCAGTGCGGGCTAAGCCCATCATCGCGCGCTTAGCTAAGCGGCTTAAATTGCGAGACAAAATAGGGGCATCAGTAGCAATCACCATCATTATTGACCCCCCATCTATAGTAACTTCGCCCCGGCGCGCTTCTTCAAGTTGTGTTTTATAAGAGTACTCACCTAATTCTCTCCCCACTGGCGCACCATTCATGATTAAATCGCCACCAAAATTGGTTTGTACTAAAGTGCCTACTGTATATCCTCCTAAGCTTTTGGGTAACACGCGAGAACTGGTGCCAATACCACCTTTCCAATTGAATGCTCGAGTTCCATGGCCAGCTCCTACACTGCCCTCTTCTACTGGGCCACCCTTTGCTGCTTTTAATGCTGCTAGTGTGTATTCCTTTTTAGCACTGTCTGGTGACCACATGTTATTAACTTGGCCATCATTGGTTTCTCCCACAATAGGGTTTAAAGAGTGTTGCCCTGTATCGGATGAGGCAAAAAACCAATCACTAATCGCATTAGCTGCGGTCCAAACACACTGAGTACAACCCAAGGCAATTGGCGTTTCTATTTCGCCAAGCTCTTGTACCTGAGTTGCCCCCACTAACTTGCCATAGCCATTACCAGAATAAATCCAAGCAGGAATAGGAAAACGATACATATTATGATCGGATGGAATAATCGCTGTAATACCTGTTCTGATATCGTCACCAATATTAACGGTATAGTGCCCAACCTTTACACCCGCCACATCGGTTATTGCGTTGTATGTTCCTGTGGGTATCGTCCCAACATCAATACCCATATCTCTCGCTCGTGGCCTAGTGTTTTCGGCATAAACACTGGTTGTGCTGAATAACAAACCCACTATCGCTAAAACCCTTAATTTCATTTTTATTTTCCTATTTTGGTATTATTATTTAGTGCTTTAAAGGTATTAAAATGCAATTAACGAACAGCCTGAACTATGCAACATCGCTAAAGTCAGTCATATCCAGATGATTTTGAATGCTTGGTATCACATCTTCTTGATGATGATTTACATACAACAAGGTGGTATTTCCTTCGCGGGCTAACAGCTCTATTAGGGCCAGCACTTTTAAACGATTAATATCATCTAAGCCATTACAAGGCTCATCTAAAATCAATAAACTCGGATGTTTAACCATAGCTCTGGCTATTAATGCCATTCTTTGATCACCAAAAGATAACTCAAAAAACGGCTTATCTTTATCTGCCTCTAACCCAATTACCTGCAACCATTCATAAGCCAATTTAAGTTGATTAGTAGAAGGCTTTTGATACAAGCCCACACTGTTGTAATACCCAGATAACACCACATGCAACAACGAACAATTTACTTTGTAATCTAAATGAAAGGCATTAGAGAGATAACCTATGTATTGTTTAATCTCCCAAATACTTTCACCACTACCCCGCTGAAATCCAAACACAAAAATGTCATTTACATAGCACTGGGGGTGATCACCAGTGATTAGATTTAATAAACACGTTTTACCTGAGCCGTTTGGCCCAGTCACTTGAAAGTGTTGTTGAGGTTTAACCGTCCAATTAAGACCACTAAATACAATATTGTCACCGTAATTAACCTTTGCATTGGTTAATCTGACTAAAGGCGCATTTTCATCTAATGGATGGGGTGCAAAACAATCATCATCTTTACCAGGTAACGCCAAAGCGGATTGCTGTATATGTTGTAACTGTTTGATGTGCTGTAATTGCTCTTCTAGATTATCGCTAACCTCAGCCTGCCAACCTATCGACCCCGCATCCATAAGTATGACTTGTTGACAAAACTCAGGTACTTCAGAGACTCGATTTAATACCATCAAGATAGTTGCGCTGCTGGATAATTCTGTAAGCAATTGATTGAGTTGCTCACTGGTTTTAACATCTAAACCATCCCAAGGATCATCTAAAATCAGTAATTCAGGCTCTACCATTAAGGCTTTTGCCAATAACAACTTTCGGGTTTCTCCTGTAGACAGCGCCCTAAATGGTTTGGCTAACATAGCCTCAAGTGAAAAAATGTCTGTCACTCGACTTAGCAAGGTTTGGTTTACCGACTCACTGTCTAAACCATCAAATAACACTTCTTGTACTGTGGTAGCAACAGGAAGGATATCTAAAATATCAGCACAACCCTTTTGTTTTTCTGCCTCAATTAAGGCTTGTTGTTGCTCTACAGATACCCATGCTAACTTGCTATTAAAATTGCGCGTTCCCGATACCCATTGCCCTTCGCCAGCAATACACGCAGCTAACGCAGACTTACCACTGCCATTAGGCCCTAAAATAACCGTATGCTGGTGAGATTTAATAGCTAAATATTCAATATTAAGATGATAATGCTCATCTAATATCAGGTGGCAATTTTCTATTGATAACAAAGACATATTCTAATAACGCTTAAATGAAGTTAAAAAAAACGTAACTAATACTACCAAATATAATGACTAATGTTATGGCACAAAGCATATGAAAAGGTACAAAAATTATTTGTCAGAATCATTAGTCCTCTCACTCTAGAAGCGGCTTAAACGTGGGGTTTGGCTAGTATATTGTTAGGGGGCAGACATGAAGGGTGCCGTCACGGTTTGCTCTAAGTTATTCGAACCTTTTGACCTGAGGGTTCTCAAGTGAATCCAGACGTTTATGGAGCCTACTTACGTGGCGTATTTACGTGGACATATATGGTCACTCCCGTTTGATCAACAGGTTTTAATTTTTTCTTTTCAAACGTTCTAAGGTTACGTTGTCATATCAAGTCTCTTCCTCACACAAACAGTGTTGGCATACGATAAAATACGGTCTTGTGACATATATCCGGCATCTTTTATGGCGACTTTCTGCTCGCCGTGCCCTCATGAGTTTCAATTGAAGTCTTATAAGCCTATGCACCCATATTGCCTCGAAGGCAGCTGTCCAGCTGAGGTTCCAAATAAGACATAACCGTTTAAATCATCAATGCTCGTTACCGATTGTGGTGCTGTGTTTAATCTGTATATTGCGTTTTATGCGCAGGCTTTTTTAACGTCGAATTCAACTTCTTTAGCCATGACTACCCAAATTATCCTTGCTAGCTTATTGGCCAAAGCGACGACCGCTTTACAGCCGTGCAAAAATATCGAAAGGAGACAGCCATACTAAAGCTTTCAAAAAACAGTTAATTTAAGTTATTAAAATATAAAATTTGTTAATTTAAATCAGGTGGTTATAGAGAAATTCTCAAATAGTAAAGTAACTGAATAAACATGGATGGCGACTTTTTTTCTTTAACGTTTTGTCATTTCTCGATTTCACTTGCATATCCAATCTCCAATAAATCAGCTTTAATTTGCTCCAAATCAGCGTCTGGATTTAACTTATAGATCATGTTTAGATTTAATGGTTTATGCTCATAAATACTCGCAACCGTTGGCAAATCCAATTCAACTTCAAAATAATCAGTTGCAAAATTTACATACGATGCAGGGTCTCCATCAAATAATTCTAAAAGGTACTCTGAACCATCAGGATCATCGTCGCCTGCAAAATCGAAAGAACCAATTTTCCACTCTTTATCAGTCAATGTTCGCCAAATGCAAAATGAAATGTTATCCATAGAAAAAGCTGGTTCATTTACTGCGCTTTCAAATTCAATTGGCACGGTATCTATGATTCCTTGCCATGGTTGTTGATTTGTTGTCCCCCAGGACGACATCGCTGTTTCATGAGCAAAGCCTTTTATGAAGCAACCATTGGAATTAAACAAAATATAGTATTCGTCCCCGCAACCATTCCTCATAGAAGCCATTTCTTCGCCATCTGCCCAATGAGCATTGTAACTGTAAAGGCGATATTCCCATTCAGGACACAATATAGAATCCAGAACAGCTAGAGATTTGAGTAACTGCTTAAGTTCAGAAATTGGAGGGATCAAATGTAAGTTTTGAGTTGAAACAACATCCATAATTTTGACAAATCCTTTAAGAGAAATAACGCTTTTTATAAATGGCGCGCGTTTTTTGCGCGTCCAGTGAAGGCCGTTTTTTGGCCGTAACGAAATTTAATAAGCTTGTTAAGTTTCTGTTGCTAATAACTCCATTGCGACACCTAGCTTTATTTGTTGGATCTTACTTAACTTATGGCGATATTCTAGAAGAGTAAAAGTATCCATGCCTGTACATTCAGGACAATCTAGCTCGACTTCTACTCTACCAATC
>NZ_JBDVBQ010000043.1:0-66518 GCF_039942875.1 Paraglaciecola sp. | reverse complement strand
CGTAAAATAGCTATAACATCTACGTGGGGCGCATCAAAACCTGTAGTTAGAACAGATACATTCACTAAGTACTTTATTTGTTTGGCTTTAAAGGCGGTGATTAGCTCGTCCCGCTGTTTGATTTTGGTGGTGCCGGTTATTAAGGCCGTTTGCTCTGCTGGTAAATAACCACAAATTTCTTTGGCATGGTCGATAGTGGCGGCAAAAATCATGACACCTTGACGCTCTTTGCTTAGCTGCAGTATTTGTTCGGTCACGGCTTGGGTGACCCGAGGATGTTTGTGAATCAGCTCGTTTAAGGCGATATCATCGGTGTTTTGTTCGCCGTCTAAGCTTTCTGTTAATAAACTGAAATCATAATGGGCTATCGCTGCATCATAATGAATGGGCGGCGTTAAATACCCTTTTTTCACCATATGTTGTAGGGGCAGTTCAAAAATACACTTTTTAAAAAATGAACTTGAAACGGACCGTGTAAACCCGTGGTAATGGTGTTGATATATCCAGCCACTGCCTAAGCGATAAGGGGTGGCGGTTAAACCTAAAATTTTTACATTGGGGTTTAGACGACGAAAATGCGCAAGAGTTTTAAGGTATTGGGTGCTATCGTCCATGCCGACTCGATGACATTCATCAATAATAATTAGGCTGGCTGGGGTTTGAAAAGATGCCAAGCTCGCAGACAGCGACTGAATACTGGCAAAGGTGGTTTTGGCGGTATTGGTTTTTTGGCCTAGCCCGGCTGAAAAAATACCGGCTGGGGTGCCCGTTGCGAGCAACTTAGCGTGATTTTGTTCCACTAATTCTTTTACATGGGCAAGGCAAATCACATGGCCTTTTGCCAGTCGACTTAATTCTGCAATCACTAAACTTTTACCTGCGCCTGTAGGCAGTACAATCACAGCGGGATCATCGCCATGTCGAAAGTGCGCTAGGGCTGCCTCAACTGCTTGAGTTTGGTAGTCTCGTAGTTTGAATGTTTGGGTCATGATGCTTGCAGTAGAGTTGTTTTAGTATGAGGCATAAAAAAGTGGCATATCTAGTGGCAAACAATGAATACCTCTAGGCATCATTACCTGAGTAGTTAATCGCTTTATTGGCAATAGAGTATGAAAACCCTTGCCCAATTAAATGTCGCAATGCTTTTTGTTTAAGTTTGTCATCGACAATTTTGGGTTCGCCAAATTTTTTGATTTTAAGGGTGAGGGCTTTATCTAAATAGTCCTCATCAGTGTTCTCTATCAATTCTACGCACTCGTTGATGATTTGAGATGTGAAGCCTTTGGTAAAGAGTTTTTGTTTTATTTTGTTGGGGCCAATGTTCTTTTCTGAGTAATTTTGGGTCAAGCGTTTTGCATACCGCAGATCATCAACTATGCCTTGTTCGATAAGATAGTTAAGGGCGTCTTCATTAAATGAGGGGTTCTCTTTAAATAATGTGTTGGCCTTTTGCATTAAGGTTTTTGATGTGTAGTCTCCATATTTTCCTAGCAACCACATGTAATAGCCTTTGACTCGTTCGAAGGTTATTTCTTTGGGTTTTGCATCTTGCTTTTTTTTAAACATAGTTCAGATTTTCTGCATTATAACTGGTGGTAAAGTCTTCATTTTTGCTTGAATAAATACGGGCGCTAGCAACTAGGATAAGTGAATTAAAAAGACAGTCTAGTTTATTTCCGTAATGTTAGGTTTTTTGCCGTTTATAGCAATAATATCTGCAGAGTTTACCTTGCCTCAGGTAGAATGCCGCCAATTCAGTTATTCCGTTTTTTGGGGGGATTCTAGATGCAAATTAATCGAGTTATGCTGACAGCCATTTGCAGTGTTTTATTCGCTATGGTGGCAATTCAATCTGGCGCATCTCTAGCAAAACAGCTTTTCCCTTTGGTTGGTCCAGAGGGCACCACGGCATTACGTTTAGGCTTTGCTGCTGCAGTACTTTGGGTAGTGTTTAGGCCATGGCGGGCCATGCCTCAAGGGCGAGAATGGCAAAGTGTTATTATTTATGGCCTGTGTTTAGGTGGAATGAATATTTTGTTTTACCTCGCTATTGAACGTATTCCGTTAGGGATTGCGGTGGCGCTTGAATTTACAGGCCCACTAGCGGTGGCGTTATTTAGTTCTAAGCGTAAAAGCGATCTTTTATGGGTGGCTTTTGCCATCGCTGGGATCGTTTTGTTACTACCAGATTTAGCTAGTACACAAGGGCTTGATCTAACGGGTGCTTTAATGGCTCTTGGGGCTGGGGCTTTCTGGGCGGGTTATATTTTGTTTGGCACTCGATCTGGTAAACAGGTATCTGGTGGAATGACAGTGGCACTTGGCATGACAGTGGCTGCTATTGTGCTGGTGCCTGTTGGGGCCGTTAGTCATGGCTTGGCTCTGGTAAGTAGGGAGGTGTTATCTATTGGGTTATTGGTAGGGATTTTATCAAGTGCGCTACCTTATTCTTTAGAAATGATTGCCCTTAGAAATATGCCTACGCAAGCTTTTAGTGTGTTGATGAGCTTAGAGCCTGCCATAGGGGCTTTAGCGGGTTTTGTGATATTGAGTGAGCAGCTAACCTTGTTGCAATGGGTTGCAATTGGTTTGGTTATTGTAGCTTCAATAGGAAGTAGTTTCACACCTAAAAAAGCCGTTGAAATGGGAGTGTAGCCTCAGACGCGACTAGTGTTTGGCCCCGTCTACTTAGCCCGCAAACCTGTACTATGGTTAGGGTGAACCAAGTTAATATCTAGTTGCTTAGCAGCCTTTAATCTTTATCAGTGAGCTAAGCATCCAGATTTCATCCAACGGCATACCGGTGGGGTGGTAATATTAGCTAAGCAATTTTCGACTTCGCAAATGGCTGCCCCTTGGGTCCAACTTACATCTACTTTGCTAGATTGGTTGGCTTGTATATCTAATATTTTCAAATACTTTTCTAAATAGATGGGCCTAAAACAAGCTATGTCAGCATTGTAATAACCATCATGTTTATTGACACAAAAATCATCAATGTCAGTTTCTTTGGCGTAATTAAAAGCCCCCATTAACAACCAGTTAGGTATGTTTTTCTGAGTGGCGGGTAGCGCATTTGTGGTGCCTTTAGTCCCTGCTTTTGAGTAATGGTAAGGGGCTTTAATGTCAGTTTTTGAACCTTCAGCAGTTATTGGTATTTGGTCGGCACAGCTTGCTATGGTCCAATCAGGATTGTTTGCTCCTGCACCATAGGCACAGTTTTTTGGGACCGGGTCAACAAAGGGGATGGGTAGGCTACGTGGGGCTTCATTTTGACCTAAACCAAGATATGAATAGCTGTATATTTGTATTGGTTTGCCATTGACGGTGACGGTTTTAACGGCATCGTTTTCAGGGGAGCAGTGTGGGCATGGAAAGGTGATTTGTGATGATGCTCCGCCCATTTCAACTATGCCGTAATGGCCGGTGGGGTATTGGTCTTTAACACTTAGCCAAGCAAACAGGCCTTCTTCAAAGCCGCTTAAGGTTTTCGCTTCTACGCTCACCTTTGGGCCAACTTTGGCTGCTATTTTAGTTGTTAATGTTTGCCACAGGGTATGGCTGTCAGTTGGACTGATTTGTTCAGCAATACGCATGCCCGCTGTGGCAAAAACTTTAACTGATTGCGCTTCACATTGTTTGCTCCAATCAAACCCTGACCATTTGGGTTTGCCCTCTTCTAATGGCCCATCTACTTTAATTAAATCTAAGGTAGATGCCACTTCATTGGTGATAGCGTTGAGATCTCTTAGGCTTTTGCCGTGAATATGGCGAATTGGATCTGCCAATGCGCTAACCTTAGGACCTTCATGGGATAACAAGCCGGCGCCTGATTGTTCGTAAATATATAAGCGCGTGCCACTACTACCAGCGTCATACACTATGTAACAGGAGTTTTTACTTGGCGCTGTTATTTCATTGGTACAGCTGTTCAAGCTTAGAATCGCTAAAACAATCAGAGCAAATTTGTTCATGGTGTGGTTCAAAGTCATCCTGTTTAATCGTGATCCGTAAATAGAGAACTCAATTATATTGAAATTTAAAAAGGCTAATATGGGTTTTACTGTATATAGCTAAGCTAACAATGCAGTGTTTAGGGCTTTTCTTAACTCTCCAGATATGGGTACTGGTTTATTTGTGGCTCTGTCTACGAATACATGAGTCATGGTGCCGCTTGCAGATGCTGTTGTTTGTTCTTTTTTAAAAATAGCAATATTGTATTCAACCGATGAGTTACCAATTTTATTTACACCAAAGCCAGCTATTAGTTTATCCGGGAATGCGACGCTACTGTGAAAGGCGCATTGTGAACTTACCATGAGCCCAATAGTAGGACCTTGATGGATGTCTAAATTACCCTGCTCAATTAAGTAGTGGTTTATTGCAGTATCGAAATAGCTGTAATACACCACATTGTTTACGTGGCCATAGACATCATTATCCATCCAGCGGGTATCAATGTTGATAAAGTGTTGGTAATCACTCAACTGGGGCTGCGTTGGCTTTTTAGATACTTGATTACTCACAATTTGTTCCTTTTGCTTTTTTGCAATATCTCCTTAATAGCTTGATAAATCAAATGTTTTACTAGTCGGTGCATTGAAAAAAGCAAAAGTATTCAATCAGCTAACCGATGTGGTTTTGTTGGGGCGTAACAAAAAGGGGGAGTGTATCCCTCTATGATTGTTGATTTGCCTGCATCTTAAGTAGATTTTTGTTTACTGAGCCACATGATAAAAAGTAGTAATTCCGCTAACGTTTGAGAAGTGCTCAATATAAGCATGAACTTTGTCAGGGATTGTGAGCCCTTTAACTAAGGTAATCCCCCTTAAGCGCCCAAACAATTGTATGTCATCAATTGAAAGCTGTTCATTCACACTGGTTTCACTGTGTAACAGCGGGGCTAGCTCTTCGAGTCTTGTTTCTAATTCTTTAATGAGCGCATCGCTATTGGCTAGTGCTTCAGAAAAATCACCCAGCTCTTTGGCTTTCTTTTTAGTGAAGTAGTCAATTGCGCTTTGGGTTTGAAATTCACCAACTGGTGATGTGATCCATCTAGGATAGAGTAGTTGCTTAAAGAGCAAGTTAACCTGCTTTAGCCAAGCGTGTAGATCTTCTCGCTGTGCTGATGGGGTGAATATGGGGTTGCCATCCAGCTGGTCTGCATAAGCCACTATATCCATGCTTTCAGGCATAAAGCTGCCGTCTGATTTTTTTAAAATAGGGCAGGCTTTGATGCCAATCATAGAAATAGGTGTGGCTTCATCATCGCTAGGCAATACTGTTAACTCAACAGGAATGTTTTTTATGCCAAAGGGCATACGGGCCATAACGCAATAAGGACAGTGATCGTAAATGTACAAACCCATGGTAGACATTATTAAGTTCTCGCTTATGCAGTAAATATTATCACTGTACCGCGATATTCCATGGAGTTACAGAGAGTTTAAGGGACTTTAAGTGATAGAAGTGATTTTTAATTACTTTATAACGTTAGAGGGGGTTAGAGTTTTATTGAGGGCCTGCTCGGTTGGCCCTGCAATATTTTTAAACTAGGTGATTTAGAAGCGGTAAATGTAACCCACACTTAAGAAGTCTAAACCAGGGTTTTTGGTATTGAGGCCACCGTTTGAATAATGAATGTAACGTATGGCTACTTCTGAATTTTGGTTTTCGTCTAGGCCAATTAGTAAGCCTAAGCGATCTTCAAATTGGTAGTAGCTACCAATATCAACCCCACCAAATTTTTCATCATGAACATAAGCTACGCCGATACCAAACTCAAAGGTCAGTGGGTAGTTATCAGAAATATTAGGTAAGGCCTTTGAGAACACAGGCGATACAGAAAACCCATAAGTGGCTTCGTTTTTAGCACTACCGTGTAAATCAAAAAGGTTAAGGCTTGTTTCCCAAGATAGGCGAGTATCACCAATTAGGTAAAGGTCTAAGTCATAGTTGTAGTCTGGTCTGTAGGCTATGCGCATACCGTGCATGTCACTTGAGCCTGTCATGTATTCAACAGTCACAGCTTGTTTATTTTTGTCGGGTAGTTGTGCCGCGACTACCTGAAAACTTAACACTAGTATGGTCAGCAATAGAACGGGTTTGGCTAAAAAAATGTGTAATATAGACGTATTAAAAACTAGGTTATTGTTCTGCATATAAGTTTCCGATAGGTGATTGTTTTACTTTATAAAGCAAATCCTAAACCAGATGTTTTTATAAAATTTTAACTTTATAAATCAATTGCTTATATATTTTTTGTAAAGTGCTTTTGATATCGACTTTACTTCTGTGTGTAAAGTCTACGCCTAACTTAGTAAAATTTACCTTATCCATTTCAAGCTATGCAAATAGCGCTTGTTTCAACGAATGTTGATTAAAATCTATAAGCATTCATTCATAATTAAAATAAAACCAAATGTTAATTATTTGTAATCTCTGAGTTGCTTATGTGTAAAAGCCTGCGGCGGAGTTGGAACTTTAAAGTTGCCGTTTAGCCGCCCTTAGCTGTGGTTGAGGGGTAAATATTTAGTGTGCATACTGAAACTTCCTAAACAAAAATAATCACTTGGAATCTTCTATGAATGCTGAAACATGCAGTTATCGACGCTATGTCCTGTTTATTCTTACCTTGGTTTATGTATTCAATTTTGTTGACCGACAGATTCTGGTCATTCTACAAGAACCTATCAAAGCTGAGCTTGGCTTGTCTGATACGCAGCTTGGTTTATTAACCGGGTTCGCCTTTGCGTTATTTTACGTTGTCGTGGGTATACCCATAGCCCGTTGGGCTGATGTGGGTAATCGCCGTAATATTGTGAGTTTAGCCTTGGTAGTGTGGAGCGGCATGACAGCTGTATCTGGATTGGCCCAAAACTATGTTCAATTATTACTGGCACGTATTGGCGTAGGGGTAGGTGAAGCCGGTGCTAGTCCGCCCTCTCATTCTATTATTTCAGATTACTATGCCCCTGAAGAGCGGGGTACTGCTATGTCTATTTATAATATGGGTTTGTATATTGGGATCTTAGTGGGCCTTTTATTAGGTGGCTGGTTAAGCGACAAATTAGGTTGGCGTATGGCATTTTTCGCAGTGGGGGTACCTGGAGTCTTAATGGCTGTAGTTGTACGTTTAACCCTTAAAGAGCCAGCCCGTGGTGGCGCGGATATGGTGTCTGATCCATCAGTCGGCGAAAAATATACATTTAAACAAACCCTTAGCTATTTATGGAAATCTAAAGCATTTCGGTATGCTTCTTTTGCTGCTGGCTTTTGTTCATTTGCTGGTTACTCAACTTTAACTTTTATTCCATCTTTCTTAATCCGTAGTCACGGTATGAGTGTTTCTCAAGTGGGAGTGGCTTTAGGTTTGATTATTGGGATTTCGGGTATGATTGGCGCGCTTACTGGGGGCTACTTAGCTGATAAATTCGGTAAGAAGGATATGCGTTGGTATCTATGGGTGCCGGGTATAGGTGTATTGTTGTCGTTACCTTTTTCTTTATTAGCATTAAACCTAGATTCGTTAAATACGGTATTAGTCTGTATCTTTATTAGTAATGTGTTTATGTCTTCTTACCTTGGCCCAACCATAGCCATTGCCCACCATTTGGTTAAGCCTTCTATGCGAGCAATGACCTCCGCAATTTTATTTTTTATCCTAAATATAGTGGGCCTAGGTTGCGGGCCTATGGTGACTGGTATGGTTAGTGATTATTTAGCACCAGAGTATGGGGTTGAGTCTTTGCGCTATGCTTTGATTTTTTCTAGTTTTGCGGTGTTAATAGCGGCTTTTAAGTATATCCGTAGTGGCTCTGCATTACTGAAGCAGGCTGATTAGGGTTGATTTAACTAGTTTTGCTGTATTTTCACCATTGATTTGGACTGAAAAGCAGCTGTTAGTGCTACTTTCTTTGAGGAGAGCCGTGTTAAAAAAACTCAAAAATAAGAATGTCAGTTTTTTTAACATTATGTTTTATTCTAATGCTAAAGAAATATTAAGATTTTGTATTTAAGGGAATTTTTTAAAATGGCTCAATAGTTGCTGTATGAAAATTGGCCAAAAGGAATTTGCTGTAGATGGTTGCTTTTGGCAAACCTAATAAATTTATTAAAGGAATATTTAAATGAAAAAGCAGTCGATAGCTTCAACTATTTTGGGTGCGCTCGCACTTTTTGTAACAAGTACTTCAAGCGCCGTCCCCATTACAGATGTTCAGGAATATATCAACAATACAGCAACTGAGTTCTTCGTTTTTGATGATGATTCGAAATATGATTATCCCTATTACAGAGACTATTCTGAAGATTGGAGCTGGGTACATGATGGTATAGCTGGATCAGATTTCTCTTCGATAGTGCTAGATATTTCCGCATTTGATGTGGATTATGATGCAGTTGGGTACGTTGGTGAGAGAGACATGATTGATGTTTTTGATGGTTCTAGTTGGGTGTCTTTAGGCGAGTTAGATGGGGCTGGTGATATTTGGGACTTTACTACCTTTGACCTCTCTGGTTATTCGTGGGCAGAAGCTCAGGTTAATGCTGGTCTTCAAGTGAGAATGGACATTGACACATTAGAAGAAGGTTGGTTAGTAACTCTAGGTAGAGCAACTTTAAGTGTTGATGGTGGTGACTTAGTTTGTGTTCCTACTCCAGGTGTACCTTGTGAAACTGTTGAAGTACCAGAGCCTACTGGTGTTGTGCTGCTAAGTTTAGGCTTGGCTGGTTTAGGCTTATCTCGCAGACGACGAGCTCGTAATTAACCTTATAAACAATTCAATTTAGTCCGCTTGATTTCAAAAAGGCTCTGAAGCTCAGGGCCTTTTTTCTGTATAAAAACTTCTCAAATTTTTTAATCGTGATTATTACAATCGATTTTAATATATATGTAACACCATGAGTGAAATTGCGATACATGCAATGATTGCTGAACCGGGAACTACTACGCGCGCGCGCCAGTGTTTATTTTGATACCAACGCCTTAAAATCATAAATGCCAAGGCAATAATGGTTAATTGTGCCAATTCTACCCCAATATTGAAGCTGATTAATGCACTCATAAACCCTTGAGCTGGAAAACCTAACTCTTTGAGCGCAAGGGCAAACCCTAAACCGTGCATTAAACCAAAAATCACCACCACGCCTAACCGCCACCAGGTGGATGTTTGCATATTACTTGTTGCTGGTTGCGAAATGTTTTCGATAGCAATCCATGCGATCGATAGGGCTATAATGGGCTCAATAATTACGGGTGAAACCTCTATGGCACCATAAGCAGCTAACCCAAGAGTAACCGTATGTCCTACCGTGAATCCGGTTATCCATAAAAGTAAGTCTCGCATTCTACGGGCGCCTAAAAATAAGCCTAATACAAATAGGGCATGGTCCCAACCTTTGGGTAAAATATGGATAATGCCTTGCCATAGGTATTCGGCCCAAACATTCGGAGTACTTTTTTCAAGAGATGTTGTTGGGGCATAAAGATCAAAAGAGGGGCTTTGCTGATTTCTTACCAGCCAGCGATTTAAACCACGCTTTTGAGCGGCTTGTTGAATACTCAAGGCTATGGGCTCTTCAAATTCAAACTTTGAGGTAAAAGTAGCTTTCACTATGGCTGTTTCTATTGGATTTGCGTCAGACGGAATGACAGCATCAAATACGAAAGTTGACATAGGCCACGCCAAACTAGAGGTGAAATCTTCTTTCAGCATATTTTGAGGTAAATTAACTGAAACTAAATTTAATTGCAGTACTTGCTCATTGATAGCTATGAGACTTGCAGTTTGAATTCGCTGCGCAATATCTAATATGGGTTGTTGCAGGATAGGGCTAGCACTTTGGACCAACTGAAAGTAGTTTTCACCACCACCCGTTGCACGGGTGAGGTCTATCACCACTGTCATGGTGATATTTTGATTTGGGCCTTGCTGTAAGGTTATACGGGTCATATTTAATAAATGTGCTTGAGTAGGTATGGATACAAACCAAATCAAACTCAATAGTCCCCATAATATTAAGTAACCCTTAGTTTTAATTCTTTTCGCCACTACCAAATGACCGGGTGAGTTTCGCCTGTGGTTACATTGACTAACCCGCCTAAATTACCTTCGTAAGGCGCAACTAACTGCCATTTCCATGGAGCAGCCGTTAAAAAGGCAAACCGCATTCTTTCTGGTAATCCTGGCATACCTATCCATTCCATAGAGTCGGCCTGTTGTAGCAAGTGCTCCATTTCGTCTGCTACTTCTTGTACGGGTCTCGAGGTCATCAAGCCTGCAATATCAAGCTTCACTTTTGCTACCACTTTCCCTTCTTTGACAAGTGCCCAGCCACCGCCCATCTGGGCTACGGTATTGGCAGCTAGTGCCATTGCGGCATCGTTATTTCCCATACTCCAAATATTGTGTAGGTCGTGTGACTGTGAGCTAGCAAGGGCTGACTTAGTAGTTTTTGGGCCGACATTCTTCCATATCATTTTAGATACGGCTGCAGTGCCATGATAACGGTCAACCATGGCAACTTTAATTAAGTTTTCCTCAGGATTAGCATCTACTGTGCCATTTGAAGATACCGGTAACGTTTGAGTTATAAACTCTGGTTTAAACCAAAAAGGTTGTAAAATGGCGGCGCTAACGGAGGTTTTTCCCTCTGGTGCAACAATACTAAAATCTTCTGCTGTTAAAGCTCGCCCGACATTCATGGTATCTGTAGCCCAACTAGCATAGTCAATCTCAACAATAGGTAACTGATATTCTTTTTTAATAGCAGCCAACAGACCACTGGCATATACTCGCTCTATGGCTACGGTGTCGGGGTCACTTAATAATACTATGTCAGCGTAACGACCTGGAGCTAATGAACCTACTAGGTGGTCGATACGAAAATGCCTAGCGGTATTGTAGCTACCAAGTTGATAGGCTATTGGAGTGGGCACGCCCTGTTCAATGGCACTGCGAATGTTGTAATCCATTGAGCCTAGCTGCAAGGTTGCAAATACATCTCTATCGTCTGTGGTGACCGATATATTGCTCCAATCTTGTAAATTCATCTCTATTAACTTGGGTAATAAGGTATCAAAAGCTGCATGTTTAACCTCTAAAAAAATCCCTCGTCTTAGTTTTTCAATACCCTCTTGAGCTAAACGAACTTCGTGGTCAGAGGCTAACCCTGCAGCTGCAAATGCACTTATATCAGTTTGTGAGTGCAGGTTCATACCGTGACCTTCAACCACACCTCTATTTTCGTATGTTGCTTGTATCATTTCCCATAATCTTTGATGGCCACCGTTATCGACATTAATAACTGCAGACCAATCCATAACTTCACCTAAAGCCACCACTCGTAAGTCATGTTGCATAAAATCATGCATTTCCTTATAGCCATAATATCCCCCTCCTGACTCATAAACCGTTGGTGGTGTGGCTGAGCCTATCGCAGGAAATATTTTTAATGGGCTGCCTGCCTGCTCAGCGGCTAACCAAAACTCTGCGTTTCGGGTACCTACTACATTTGATACTTCATGGGAGCCCTCCACTGTCCAAGTATTGCCATGGGGGATCACTAATGCGGCTTCATATTCTGGGGTTAGGTATGAACTTTCAATATGTTTATGGGATTCTCCAAAACCGGGTACCGCCCACATTTCGTTGGCATCAAATATTTCAGTTGCACTGCCTTGCCATTGTCCAGTGTCGCCTGTCCATGCAATTCTTCCTGCTGCCACGACAATATCTTGGTTGGGTTGCCATTCTTGAGTGAAAACATTTAACAGGGTGACATTCTGTACAATTAAATCCGCTTTTTGTCGTCCAAGTGCCACTTGAGTAATAAGTTGTCGCGTTTTTATTTCGTCACTAAATTCCATTTTTGCTGAAGGCTCAACAACCTCTTTTTTAGGTTCTGATGGTGAACATGCGCTTAGGCTAATTATGGTCAACGCTAAAAGAGTTGTGGGGAGTTGAAAACGTGTAGAAAAGTACATTAAACCTCCAATGTATTGGCTGTAGGATTGTAAATCATCCTTTTTTGTTAGTTGCTATGCAGTAATAATGCCTTAAATAGAGATATGAATGCCATTTGAAAAGTTATTATAAAACATGTGCTTAGTGGGTTTTTATATGGGCTGTGTGGCAACTTTCTAGACGTTTATTTGGGGCGAAGGATAGATTTGCACTTACTTGGCGCGCAGTTACCTTTAGGTTTTGAATTTAGAAAATAACTAGATATTTAGTGGCTGTGATTTTTAATCTATCAATTTCCCCACCTAGATTAAAATCTAAGTATAATTCCGCCGTTAAAGCCATAACCACAAAAGACGGGATAATATCGTCTGCTAGTTAGTATTTTTAAGGAAGTACATGATTGCTGTAAGTCAACCGAAAAATTGGGCTAAATCTCGCTATACAAATAAAAAGTCATTCTCTTTATGGAGTTGTTGCTTATTACTTGTTTTTAATTATAGCTATGTGAGTGCACAAGCTACAGCCAATACCAATACTTCACAAGATTCAACAAATCAAAGTTCACGTGAACGAGACCGCGTTCTTTTGAAACGAAGCCCAATTGCTTCTGAGTATCAAAATTTGAGTACTCCGGGGGATGTTTTAGGCGCATCCTTTGATGCTGAAGGAGTGGATTTTAGGTCGCAGTTTAAGTTAAGCAAAGGCAAACCTAATGGGTCAATGGTTAGAACAGAAGCTAACCTAAATTACCAATCAATCGCCAAAGAGCTGGTGGCTGGTGGCAGTATCAAGCTGGCTAAGTCTTTTGGAAAATTAAGTTTGCAGATGCAAGCTCAAAAAAGTAACTCTGAACGATTGGTAGATTTATATGCATCTCGTTGGTTGTTGGATACCAATTCTGATTTATCAACGGGTGATGTTTTAACTCTAGGTTACCCTAGATATACCCAAGACGGCATTCAAACCCAAAGTATTAATACTCGTTGGCGCGCTGATTACCAAGTTAACGAGGCATTGATAGTGTCTTATGAAGGTTTGAATACTAACTATGATGATATTGCTACGCGTAATCGATTTGAAGTACAGTTTGGGGCGGCTGACCTTAGTGAAACTGTGCTTAGTCATGATGGTAATACTATAAGTGAAGCTGCGGTCTCAGATGCTAAAATTCGTCGTTATTTTCATCGTTTAGATACAGCCAGAGATGTAAATAGACACAAGCTTGGTTTTACTCTAGACAGAGAAAGGGGCTCTTTGGAGGTGAATACCTATTACAGCCGTTGGGTAAATGACAAGCTTTGGTTGCCGTGGAATTTTATTGATAGTGACGTTTCTGCAACCTACGCTCTTAATGATAAATATTTACCCTCTGTAAATGTCACTAATAGCGATATTTATGACACAAGCAATGCAGTGTATTCAAATTATCGAGTAGCACAGAGTGTCACCACAGATACAGACTATGCATTTTTGGTCAATTGGGATAGACAGTTCACTTTTGCTGAACATGATTTTTGGTTAGAAGCGGGTGCTTCGTGGCGAAACAAAGAGAGAGCTGTAGATAACGATCGCGCTGTATATGGTTCCACATCTAATTCATTTTATTTAGATGAGTTAGTGGCGAATAACACAAGCACACGTATTATCGATAATGGTTTTTCATTGCCTGCTGGGCTGGGGGTTTCTAACGGTGCGGCTTACTTTGAAAATAACCTAAATGAACAGTTTGAGCTTAATCTTAGTCAGTCTTTTTTGGAAACGATTCAAGACATTTACACCAGTGAAGAAACAGTGAGTTCGGTATACGTGAATGCCTATCAACAGCGGCAAGATTGGTTTTGGCGGGCCGGTTTACGGTTTGAAAAAACCGAAACCGCTACTCGAGGTGCAGTGTATGCCTCGCCTGATACTGATATCGCGTCTCAAGGTGATGCTATCACCAGTGTAATGATAAATGGCGAACTAGTTGAAGAAACATTTGATAGTTTTGATGCAGCATTTGTAGAGGGAGGGAATGACTACCAGCATTGGCTGCCTTCATTAGAATTACGATATGCCGTAAACCAACAACTATCTTTGAAAACAGCGTATTTTCAGCAATTAATGCGTCCGCAATACTTTGATACAGTAAGTTATAGACGGGCAAATGTGGCTACCCTATCAATAACCGAGGGGAATCCTGAGCTTGAAGCAACTACCATAGAAAACCTTTATGCTGGACTTGAGTATCAATATTCGGATTCTGGCAAGCTGGTGGCCGGTGTTTATTACAATAGAGTGTCTGATTTCTTTTATGATTCGAATACCACTGAATTGATTGGCGAAGACTTATATGAAGTGGCCCGTGTTGAAAATGGTAAAGATGGCTTTATCAAAGGGATTCAAACGTTTTGGTTACAGCAATTTAGCCTTCCAATGATTAGCAAAGCTGAAGTAAAACTTGGTTATACCTATTCTGACAGTGAAGCTGAGCTGAGCGACCGCACAATTGCTATGCCAGAGCGGGCAGAACATAGGGTTGCGTTTAACCTATTATTAGCACAAGACGATTGGCAATACCGTTCGCAATTTTCTTGGCAAAGTGAAGCCGTAGACGATGTAGGTGCAAGTGCCATGCAAGATACTATTCGAGAGAAAGTCTTGATATGGAACCAAGCGGTTACTTGGCATTATAGCGAGCAAGTGGCTGCGCGCTTTTCATTGAATAATATTCTAGATTACCCTGAAAGATCCTATCAAGGTCAGCCTAACCGTGTCATCAATAATCTATATAGCGGTTCTACTGCTCGTTTTAGTGTGGTAGTTACCTTTTAATAACTGACCAGCATAACTAATAGAAGTGACAAGCATAGTATTGTCACTTCTAAGCTTTAATGATCTTTAACTAATTGTGTCGGTTTTTGGCATTTATTAAATTTACCCTTTGTAATTAAGGTGTTAATTTTTCAGAAGAGTTGTTGAACCTTTGGTTTTTTTACCTTAAATAACTGCTCATTAACTTAAGTTCGTTGTCAGTAGGTACTGATATATGTTAAAAATTTAATCACTGACCCCCTCAGGCGTCAAAATGATGATGTATTGCACGTTTACCTTTTTAACGTGAGCCCATCTATTCACTCAACACTTTACTATCTGACCGCAAATACCAGATTTTAATGATTAAGTTTCAACTATAAGGAACAAGCTATGAAGTTTCACTTACTCGCATTAGGAGTATTGTCGGCCACACTTTTTGGGTGCGACTCAGTAGAAAAACCTACAGAACTAAAAATCGAACAGAAAATTGAAGCCCCTAAAAAACAGGCTATGGTAGTAACCGCTAACCCACATGCGACAGCTGCTGGTTTAGAAGTGTTAAAGGCTGGTGGCTCCGCGGTGGATGCAGCTATAGCTATTGAATCAGTATTGAGTTTGGTTGAGCCTCAAAGTTCGGGGTTAGCGGGCGGTGCTTTTATGGTGCATTATGATAGTGAAACCAAGTCTTTAGCTGTCTATGACGGCCGTGAATCAGCGCCAAGTGGTGCAACGCCAGATATGTTTATGCTAGAAAACGGCGACTCTATGCCCTTTATTCAAGCTAAAACCAGTGGTTTATCTACCGGCGTGCCGGGTGTGTTAGCTATGTTATCTATGGCTCATAAAGAACAAGGTACCTTAGAGTGGAGTAGCTTATTTAGTTATGCTAGTAAGCTAGCAAATGAAGGGTTTGAAATCTCTCCTCGTTTACACGGCATGTTAGAACGGTTCGGGAAATATATCCCAAGCAAGCCAGAAGATGGTCCAACTGATGCCTTTGAATACTTTTATGACGAAGCGGGCGTTGCTCATCCAGAAGGCTACCTGTTAAAAAATCCTGAATACGCGAAAACATTAGAAATCATTGCGAAAGACCCAACTGAATTTTACCAAGGCGAAATTGCTAAAGAAATCGCTGCTATGGTTCAACAACAGCCAAGAGCAGGTTCATTAACGGCAGAAGATATTGCAGCATATAAACCAGTTAAACGGGAAGCTTTGTGTCAGGATTACCGCGATACTCAAATTTGTGGTGCGCCGCCGCCATCTTCATGGTTGGCTGTAGGCATGATTATGGGGATTTTAGAAAATGGTCCTAAGCCAAGTGCGGCGGGCCCTGATGATCCTAAAAACTGGGCTGTAATGGCACAAGCACAACAACTTGCTTACGCTGACAGAGACCAGTTTATTGCTGACCCTAACTTTGTAGATATGCCTATTAAAGGGATGTTGAATAAAGAATATTTGGCAAAGCGGGCTTTACTTATTTCTGATAAAGCCACGGCCGATACTTATGCTGTTGGTAACCCTTGGGCCTACAACGGTGCGCCAAGTGAAACCACAGCCGGTATTGATGCCACACAAGATGTTCACGGTACTACCCATTTTGTAATAGTGGATAGCGAAGGTGACGTGGTATCAATGACAGCAACGGTTGAGAGTATCTTTGGTACTACCCGTATGGTTGGTGGCATGTTTTTGAATAACCAGTTAACTGATTTCTCTTTTCAGCACCATGATAAAGACGGCAACCCTATTGTGAATGCTGTTGCTGCTAACAAGCGCCCACGTTCGTCTATGTCTCCTTCTATCGTTTTAGATAAAGATGGCGAGTTTTTATTGGCAACCGGTTCGCCAGGCGGTAATAATATTATTGCTTATACAGTTAAAACTATGGTGGGAGTATTTGAATGGGATTTAGATCCACAAGCTGCGGTTGATTTACCTAATATGGTTGCCCGTGGTAAAACCGTACGTTTAGAAAAAGGCGCGGCGCCAGAGTCATTAATATCAGCCATGAAAGATATGGGCTTTGATGTAGATGCTTCTCGAGGCGAAAACTCAGGGTTAAGCGTCATCATGCGTAAACCTGATGGGACCTTAGTTGGTGCTGCCGATAAGCGCAGAGAAGGTGTGATCGGCTCGCTTTAAACATTAAGTATGTTTAAAAAAAGCGCGATAGCTTAGTTAGCTATCGCGCTTTTTTATTATTGTATTTTAAAACCATCAACTGACTTTAAAAAATAACGTTTCTAATGGCATTAATAGAACCAGCGAGCACCTAAGCTGATTGTGTCTTCGTATCCACCTAAATCAAGTTGCAGACCGGCAGAAAAATTAGGAGTAAAATGATAGTCGGCTCCTAGTTCGATGTAGGTATCGAAATCACCTACTTCTTCTATAATAAACGCACCACGAAGTTCAATTGGTTGCAATACGTCAACATCGTTCAGGTAATCTTGAAAGAAAAAATCTCGCACACCAACAGAAACACTTATTCCGGTATCATTATAATTATTAACGCTACGCCTAACCAGTGATGCAGTGGTTATTAAGTCATGGTCCATTAAACCTCTTACTAACAAACCACCGCCAAATTCTAAGTTGTTATAATCTTCTATACCGTGATCTTTATTTAAGTAGCTAGCAAAAGTAAACCAGTCAGAGTTAATTTGATAAGAGCCTGTTATCTCAAAGTCATTAAAAATTCGGCCTTCAATGTAATTAAGGTTAATGGCGTCAGCTGCAGAAACTGAGGCCATAGATGCACCTAAAGGTAATAGTAAACCTAACTGTAGGAATTTTTTGAGGTGATGTTTCATGGTTTTTCCAATCTACTAAAAGCTGGTATTCAGCAAATTAGATGCCATTTTAGAAAATCAGATTATTTTCAATTTTATTGAACTAAAGTCTATAGTCATCGTCTGAGTATATAGTTTTTATGTGTGTTCTCTTTTAAGCCTGATAATTGTCAGGCTTTTTTTTGTCCGTAAAAAAGTTGTCGAAATTGTGTTGTAGCTTTTCAAAGTATTGACCAACATGGAGGCCATCTACTAACGCATGGTGAACTTCTACCGATACCGGCATGATGACTTCTTTATGTTTTTTCTTAAATTTACCCATCACAATTCTAGGTATGGAGTCATGTTCACTTTGTTTTTGGGCATGAGAAAAACTAGTGAAATGTAACCAAGGTAAGACCGAGCAAAATATACTGTTGGCCTTGCTATCAGCTGTCATCAGCGGTGAGTTGTGCTTTTTTAAATGGCTGATTTGTTGCTCAGCATTGTGATAGAAAGTTTTAAACTCTTGGCATTTTCCAAAATCACAAAAGCCAAAGCTTTGATTGTTATTGAGCACAGTACAGCTGATGTCTAATTCGTCGTGTAACTCTACCTTGTTGTTATTTACACGCAGCCTTAGCGGCTCAATTTGATTCGCTGTGTAACCTAAAATAAACAAAGAACAGATAAAAAATGACAGATCATTGTCTTTACAAAAAACGAGGGTTTGGGATACATCAACGGTTGCGCATATATTGAAAAACGGCTGTGAAAAGGTAGAATAAAACTCAAAGTGTTGTTTTCTGTGCCAAGTATCAATATCGATTTGTTTAATGCTATCCACGACTGTGTAATATTTTAGGAGTACAAGTGAATAATATTCACATAATCTGGTTGTGATTGTAAGAGGCCATAAATCTTATTAAACAGCTAATTAAGCATATGAGCCTTGCAATGCTTGCTAGGTTTTATTAGCTTGGTATCTCTTCTTTTAATAATAATAACAAAATAAAGACAATTATATGAAGCATACACTTATATCTAGTTTGGCTATTGGCCTTGTACTCACTGCCTGTCAACCTGTCGTTGATGAACCTGCCCCGCAACCGTTTCAAACTAAGGTGATAGACTTTAAGGCTTCTGGTTTGATTGCTGGTACTTTGCCTGAAATTATTGACGCCCTTGAAACCGGTAAAGTTAGTTCTGAGCGGCTAGTGAATTTATATCTTGAGCGTATTGAGAATATCGATAAAAACGGCCCTAAATTACAGACTGTTTTAGCGTTAAACCCAGATGCACTTGCTCAAGCCAAAGCCCTTGATGAACAGCGAGCTGCAGGTCAAGTGTTAGGGCGTCTGCATGGTGTACCTGTGCTACTTAAAGACAATATTGAATCAAAAGATAATATAGCCACAACCGCTGGAGCTCTGGCTTTAAAAGATAATATTACAGGGCGAGATAGCCCTTTAGTGGCCGGTTTACGGGCTCAAGGAGCCATTATTTTAGGTAAAACGAACTTGAGCCAATGGGCGAATTTTAGGTCTGAAGGGTCTATGAGTGGTTGGAGTGCATTAGGGGGACAAGTACGTAACCCTCATATGTTAGACCGTAATCCTTGCGGTTCTAGCTCTGGTTCGGGGGCTGCTACTGCAGCGTCACTAGCGGCAGCAACCGTGGGCACCGAAACTAACGGTTCTGTCATTTGTCCATCTAATGCTAATGGTATTGTAGGCTTTAAGCCTAGTGTGGGCCTAGTACCACAAGAGTTCATTATTCCCATTTCGGTATCTCAGGATACAGCAGGCCCCATGACTAAAACGGTAATGGGGGCTGCGATAATGATGAATGCTATGGCTACTGCTACACCTGATAAAGATTACACGGTTGGCCTTGTAAAAAATTCCTTAAAAGATGTTCGAATAGGGGTGTTAAATTTTGCTAAAGGCAATTCGACTCCTATCTTGGCCCATTTTGATAGGGCACTTAAAGATTTAGAAGCGGCGGGCGCAGTTTTAGTGAATATAGATGAGCGCCCTGCAACTCCAGATGACTTCGGAAGAATGAGTTACGACATTCTCAAGTATGAATTTAAAGATGGATTGAATAAGTATTTAGCTTCTACTCCCTCTGATAAAGTCAGTACCCGTTCTCTACAAGAGTTAATCGATTTTAATCTGGTAAATAAAGATGTTGAGTTGAGCTTATTCGACCAAAGTATTTTTACAGCCTCACAAGCCATGGGCACTCTTGAAAGTGATGAATATAGAACTGCCCTTACTATGGTACAAAAAGCTACTGGTAAAGAGGGCATAGATAAGCTTTTACAAGAGTATGATGTGCAAGTGCTAGTGGCTCCATCAGGCTTAACTGTACCAAGAGTTGACCCAATAAATGGTGACGTGTGGCCAAACGGTTGGCCTGGGTTGGGTGGTCATGCTGCTAAGGCTGGGTATCCCCACATTACTGTTCCAATGGGAGGTATTCATTATTTGTCGGTAGGCTTATCATTTATTGGAACTAAACACACTGATGCAGACGTACTAGCCTACGCATACGGATATGAGCAGCAGTCGCAACGTAGATTAGAGCCCCAGTACCTTAGAAATGCAGAAAGCATTCCCTTTATTAGAGAAGCAATGGGCGGGTATTCAAACAACTAGCGGTAAAATGTAAAGTGGTGAGTGGAGGAGCTAAGTTGAAATTAACTCTACCGCTTTTACTACTACAGGGGTACAACTTCCCTTGGTGATCTTTTCAAAAGTTATTTTATATTCGTGTTCTAATTGAGGGGCTAATGTAAAGAGCTTAATAGGCACTTGATACTCTAACCCCTCACTGGTTAACACGCTGTAGTTTGGATAAATAGCGGTAACTTTTGCGTTACCAAAGGCGACAGAGTAGGAGCAAGGACCTCCTACCTTTTGTTCAAAAACACAAGCACTTAATCCTAAGGCTGCAAGAGGTAATAGTAATAAACTGTTGGTTTTCATCTTATCGCTCTTATTCATATGCCAATGAATACATTCTGGCTTCATCGTAAAACATTGTGACAAATGTTGAAAAAAACTGTGATTGTTCATAGTTTTGCTTAAAGCAAACGCTACCTGCATATCCCTAACTTTGTTCGGCCCAAAAATATGCAGACTCAACATGCTGCAGCGTAATTAAAGTAACACCTAAGTTTTGCTGATCAGCTAGTAATTTTTTATATAATCGCGCTGAGTTTGCCAGGCTAATAGCATTGAGTAATGGTGCACCACAGTCGTCTATCATACTTTTGGGTAGTGTAATTAAAGTATCTTTGGTTGCTAACCTAAATGGCAACGTTACTTCTGGGAGAATAGGGAAAGCCTCTATATCAAACTCAGACGGTTCAGAAGTTACCACTAACCGTCTACCGGTAAAACGTACAGAGATATTGGGTAGCGCCACTTCAATTTGATAAACCCCAGCCATGCTTGCAGCGGGCAGTTTAAAACTAAACTTACTGGTTGCGGGTGGTAATGTAAAATGACCTTGCTGATCAGTGGTGGCTTTCTCTTGGGTGTAGAGATCTGTTACTTCAACCCCCACCAAAGGTTGACCACTTTGCCCATCTACTAAGCTCCCTTGCCAACTAGGCGATAAATATTCGCTGCGAAATACAGGTACACATGCGCTTAAAGCCACTACAAGCAACCCTAACCATCTGATAGATTTGATATTGCAACGTGACATATAAATTGCAGTAGCTGCTTGTCTAAGAATTCCAGTCATTAGGCGCATCCTTCTACAAATAATACATTGGGCACCAACCCGGCTTTAATAGCGCTAACTTTGCCATTAACATAATCAACGACTATGGCCTTATCTTGTTGTTGATTGAACCAAGTCAAGTAAAAGCCATTCTCGTATTCATGCTCTTGCACTTCAATCTTTGGGTAAGTTTGTTTGAAAGCTTTAAAGGTCATTGTGCCTGTTACTAAGGCATGAAATGGCGTGTTCTGAGTTAGCCTTGCTACTTTGTTGCTATCGATTCGGGTAATAATACCCTTATCAACCATTACGCTTACATTCGGATATTGGGTGAATTTCACATATTGGCAGCCCTCTAGTATCGGCCCTTGTAAGGTAAAAGGTAGTTGACTTGAGCTGAGCTTGGTTGCAAACATAATCTCAGCATATCCTTCATGATGTAACTCACTTGACACCGTGTTAGCGGTTAAATTCTGGCTCACTAGGAACACAAAAATAATCTGGAATAATTTGATATTGAGCTCCTTAAGTATAAGCAAAATTGCACACTGTTATTTTAGCCATTAAACATGTTACTTAGCAGCTGGGGCTGTGGTTTAGTTATTTTTTGCTCGCTCTGTAAATGCTTCAGTACTGAGCTCTGATACGTTTTCCCACACTTCATTAGGCACTAAAAAAGACATGGCATAGTGAGCAATTTTCCATTGTCCATCTAGTTTGATAACGGTACCTGTGCCCCGAAAGCGGCCCCATTTTTTGGAAACGATGATCTCATCAAACCAAGCTGTGTTGCGGTTTTCAGAGAATATGAGGTTGCGCTCTAATGGTACGTAAGTCCAGCCAGTGCCGCCAGCAAAGCGTTCTGATACGTATTGATCTAAGGTGACAGGTCGAGTCCATCTTTCCCAATCATCTGTACCCATAAATACTCCGTTTGCTGTGAACGAATCTAGGTACTTCTCCAAGTTAGCTTGGCTAGCGGCAGTGTGTAAACCATCTAATAATTCGTTCACCTGTTGGCTGGGGCGAACATCAGAGTCAGCATAAGCCCCCATTGAAAAATATAGAGAGAATGCTAACAGTATAAGAGTGAAGGGTTTCATGGGTAACTCCTTGGGTAATTCAAATTTACAAATGATTTAACTATCAATTAGCTGCTGTGTCATCACAAAAGTCAAATAGGGCCAAAGCCGAGGCTAGTTTTCAGCGATTTTATGTTTTAATGCTTATGTTTAGATGCAGCTTGTAAATCACACTCTAGCATTGTTAAAACCCTGTGGTAGAGGTAAAATAGAAAACTAAGTACATAGGCATTTTTAGTTACATTTTTTGCACATTGGATACGTTATATTTTATGGATCATTTTGAGCTACTAGGGGTTACCAGAACCTCTACCACCACTGAAATTAAGAAAGCCTATCGTAAACTGGCCAATCAATATCATCCAGATAGAAACGATGGTGAAGAGGCGAAAGAAAAGTTTCAGTTAATTCAAAAAGCCTACGAAGAGATTGCTGATCCTCAAAAACGCACTGCATACATTAAAAGTACTTATACCGTTATCACTGACCCAAGAGAAGTTGCCGATTCGTTTTGGCATAGCGCCTTGTCGTAGGAACCCCATTCATGAAATTTGACACCCCAATCCCTGCTTACTTAGCGGATGAATTTTCTATGTATTTAGAAAATATGGAATCTCTAAGCGATCCAGAAAACCCAGATTTATTGAGAAATTATTTAAAAACCTTACAAAAGCAATTGGCATCTAATAGTGCGATTTTTAAAGGGTTAGTTGACCAATTAGCCATGGCTATTACCTTAAGTGTAAGAATTAATTCAGAAAAGTTAGCTAAGGTTGACTTAACTCAACCACCATTATGGGCTGACGTTAAACCTTTTGTCGGTGTTCATGCAGACGCCAGAGCCACCATCACCCAATTGATGGAACACTCAGAAGACGATCTTAAAACTGCTATATTGCTGATCCATTTATACAATACTTACGACTCTACACCGTTACCAGAAGAGGTAGAAGTAGACGACAATGACGTAAACGAAAGCTATAACACTTACGGTTACGATGAATAACATTAACCTATTTTTGAGGAATATCTTTTGACTAGTAAAGCACTAATTCTCGCTACCGACATTACCGAGCAAGCCCAATACAGTGGTAGAGAAGCGGGAACCTCATTAGAAAAAATCGCCTCTGAACAAGGTGATACCGCAATGTTAGCCGTATTTGCGGAGATGGATATTTTAACTGTTGCTAAAATTGTGCGCGAGCATGACGCCACCATACCTTCTATTGCTACTTGGTTAATGGATGCAGAGTCAGTCAAAAAGCTATTAAATGTTGAGCCATCTTATTGGCAAAACTTGGACGAAGAATCTTTGTTTAGTGTACAAACTGAAGCCCATAGTTTATTGGCGCAAATATTTCTGTCATATGATGATGATGCAAAACAACGTGAGGTACTCAATGCTGTGGTACAAGATGACTTTGGTTTGTTGTATTTATCTCTTCCTTTTATTGGTCATGACTTCTCTGAGCTAGAGTATGATGAAGAGCAAGTATCTGGGAGCATTGAAGAGTTGCTACTTAAAATTAAAAGTTTAAGTGAAGAAGCCTACAACGAAGTGCTAACCGTGAGCACTAATGGCACTTTGGACAATATCGAAGCCGCGTTAAAGAACAACGCCAATAAACAAAGAGTTTCGGCCGTTGAAATGGATACAGACGATATGTTTGCGCCGCTATAGGATAATCCAATGAAAATCGCAGAGTTAAGGAATAAACCTTTCGTTCTTTTGGTGTTAAAAGATGGCTTGGCTGAGGGGTACTTTTCTGAAGAGTTTGTGCATAAAACTAAGCAGCAGTTGTCTGATATGTCGTTGCGTATTGCCTCTGACAATTTATCTATTATTTATGCTGATCATATTAAGAAAGCCTGTGAAATTGTATTGGGTATTATTAATTTAGGCTTGCTGAGTCACTGTGAAAATAGCACCGAGAAAGCCAAAGAAATCATCAAAACACAAGGGATTGTGTATTGCTTTAGAGCTGGATGGGCCCAATACGCAGGCTTAAAAGAGATATCGGTTGAGTATTTTAAGAAAATAGATTTAAGTACCTATGCTTTAGGTGCAACCGACACCTCAGACATAATACAGCTACATGCCGACCTAGTGAAGCAAGGTCAAAATAGCTTAAAGCTATTTAACTTACATAAAATTATGTCTGCAAAATATGCGGCTAATGTAGTCATTCCAGAAACCGATGAAGATTATTTACGTTTTGAGTTACAGAAGTTTCTGAATTCAGCCCTTGGCCTAATGTTGATAGACTCTGAAGAGAAAGTGTTTAACAACGAACGCTACAATAAGTTAATTACTTTTTTGACTGATACTGATGTGCAACTGGTGCTTGAAAAGTTTGAGGATTGTGTGGTTAAGTTTGCAGAACAGCAGCCAAGTGGCACCAAAACCTTCCTGAATGAGAGTGCTTTATTAGAGTTTAACGAATTTAAAACCATCATCAGTTCGCAACAAAATATTGATATTTACATTCCAGAAATATTAGAACTGTCTGTAAACCTTACTAACGAACTCAACGATGATTTTGAAGGCGGTTATGACTTTGGCATGGATGATTTAGATGACCTCGATTTTTTGAAACCTTAGTAAAGAGTTGCGCAGCGAGCACTGAGCATGCTCGTTGCTTATTGTGATAGGGCATCGCTGCGTAACAAGGAAGTCACTTCGTTCACCCTAGTCTTGGTAACTGCTTTCAGCGCTTCATTATCTGCTGCGTTAATTAGAGAATTGTTGGCTGCTGGGGTAGCGATTTGCCGCAAGTATGCTGGTTAAATCATTAAATTTCACGCCCTTCTCTTTTAGAAAAACGTTAACTCGCTTACTGATCATTTGACGAATATAAAAAGGTTGGCTAGGGACAAAATGATGAATGGTATGAGTATTACCAAAATTAAAACAAAATAGTTGGAATGGCATAAAAAACCAATGGTTTAACACTTGAGTTTGTTGCAGCATATTAAAAGCCCCCCCATAATAATGCATTGATGAGGTGATAAAATTTAAACATGCGGAACGTAAGAAACTCGGTGCTATCCATACCACCATTGTAAAATTAATCCACTCTACAAGTGTCATTAGCCAAGTCGGATAATGGATCAAAACGGCCATGTATTCAACAATGAAGTTAAAGGTGTGGATCAGTAAAAAACTATATAAAACAATGTAATAAATAGTGGTTAAAGGAAAGCCTGCATTAAACAATGTGAAAAATTTATACCCTTTAATTTCACGAGAAAATTGTTTGCTGCGTACTATTAATCCGAGTAATCCATCACACACGACTAGCATTCTAAGTAAATGATTTTTAATGCCATTTCCCACTAAACGTTCTTCAATATCCTGAGCAGTACCCGAGGTTTTGTGATGATTTAAATGAATTTTTTTACGATACCAAGGGTTAATCGTATTGGGTCTGATAACCCAAACCATAAACATCATGAAGTTATACATTATCGCGTTGGATTTAAAATATTGCTGGTGAATCAGATCGTGCTCTACTTCGTGAGCTATAGAGGTACTTAATGCCCCAAGGATAATGCAAACCCAAGCAGGGGTAACACCAATAAAATATAATACTCCAGAAGTCACAAAACCCAATACAGACAATAAAAGTATGCCTAAGCCTAAGGTATTTTGGTGACCTAAAAAAGGAAGTTGCGCACGTAAGGTTTTTTCCTGATTTTTGATAAAACCAATTATCTCTCTAATAGTTTCTTTATCTGAAGTGATCTGCATGTTCTTCCGCGGTTACTCTTTAAGTTACACCATACAAGGCACAGAGCTTAAGTACCAGTATGCTTGTATGTATCTATGTATGTTTTTCTAAGCTGGGCGCGAATTTTACAAAGTTAAAAGCAAAATTAGAAGGGGGTAATTGGTTTTTGGTCATGAGGTATTCGCGGAGCTTACGAAGTTTATTCACTTCGTTCACCACAACCCATATCATGCATCTGAGTAATGTCATGAAGTACATCTTTGCATTTCACCCTAGGGGCAAGAGAAGCTTTTCCACAGATGAGTTCCAGTTCAATGGGGGCTCACTGATCTAGAATTTATCTAATCTTGAACACTGTCGCTTTTTCAAATGATATCCACAAAAATGCCCCAAACAGCGGTTCCTGTTAATTTGATTGATTGGTAATTTCTTATAATCTCCCCTGTATTTATTACGGGGCATTTATCCAAAAAAGTAACTTAATTATATTTATATCAATGGGTTAGCGTAGGCGCCAAGCTTGCTTTTTTGATATTCATATAATTTATAAAAGGAGAGTAACAAAGATTGATCTTGCTTATCCTGCGTTTTATTTATATTTAGTGATGCTAGGACTTAGGCTAGCCTAAGGCTTACTTTGTGCTACTGGCAGTACAACAACCGTTTTATTTGCAAAGGCCAGCTAAATGAAATAGATTTAACGGAAGTGTTTCATCATAGGGAAGATATAGTGAAAAAAATATTAGTGATTTTATTGCCGATAATAACGTTTGCGGCAAATGCACAGGAAAAACATCAACTCAGTATAGGTGCAGGTTACGGTGATTACGACCTGAAGGAAGAATTTGATTCAGTTGCACTATTGGGCTGGGATGCAGGGCATTATAGTTTGGGGTACGGGTACAATTTTTCGAACAATTGGATGTTCGAATTGGATTATTACGATATTGAAAAAGGCTCTGTGTTTGACAACTCAGTTTTTGTCACCTCAGCTAGAAAAACATTTGATTTATCTAGGCGTAATCGCGCCTATGTTAAAGCTGGAGTGAATTATTATGACTTCACTTTAAAAGGCAGCTTCAGAAATGTAAACGAAACTGGTCTGAATTACGCGGTAGGGATAGGATGGCAAGTGGATTTTGATATGGGGTTAAGTTTGAGTATCGAATTAAATAAAATGAAGCACAGCTTCATCGATTCAACCTTTGTTGATTACTCATTAAGTTATAGATTTTAAGCTCTCTCAAGCGATTATTGAATTGAATTTGAAGTCGCTTATATAGTAAAAAGCCGAAGAAACATAGCTTCTTCGGCTTTTTTATTAATGAGGTATGAGGTATTGAGGCTAACAGTTATTAACTATTTTTAGCTTTTCTGAAGCCAATCATAACTAAACCTAAAGCGATAATTGCAAATGCTCCCGGTGCAGATACTTCTGCTGCTGCAGTAGCAAATACATTAAGGTTATCAAGACCAACATCATCAGATGTAGTGAAAACAACTTCAGTCAGACCAGTCCATCCTAAATCTACAAACGTAGCAGTAGATATATTTGTTAGGCTACTTACTAATGAACCACCACTCAACAAGTTACCGGTAATAAGTACGTCTATACTAGAGCTAGATGCATACGCATTTAAACCTAGAACTAAATCAGAAAAATCAAATGTGCTTCCCGATGCAGCTGTTAGAGTAACAGTGTTGTACTCAGAAAAACCAAACCAGTCAGTATCGTTACCAATAAAGTCGAACCCTGAACCAATGTAAGCAGAGTCAAGTAGCGCTGCATGCTTATGAGTTGACGTTAAAACATAACCTTCTTCAGAGTAAGGTGTTGATACTGCTAAGTCGATTCTTCCACCTGATGTAGCTACATCTTCAAAATCAATTAGCGTAGCGTTGACAGTAACTACCGTAAATAATGAAACCAATAAAACAACTAAACTCTTCACTCTTAAACTCCTTAAATTAAAAGTAATATTATACTACTGAATCAATAAGCACTATGTGTGCCACTTTTTATCTCATTGTTTTTAATGGGTTTTATTTTAATTTTTTATTTATTAATAATGTTTTGTAAAAAATGATGACACTTTATTAAGAAGGAATTATGGTCAACGAAAATTAAGGGGGGCTTTTAGAAGTATGTCAGCCTCAGAAATATGAGACACATTGATAATCATCAACTTTCTTACAAAATCTAACATTTGTAAGGTGAAAATCTATAATTTATCTACAGCCGATACTGTAAATTATGTTGACTAATATTCACTCTAGTTAGGGGTTACATCTTATGGCTACCAAAATATCACTTTCATTACTGCTTGCCGTTACATCTATTTCATCTTTAAACCTGCTGGCTAACACCCTGCAAAAGCCATATAGCTTTGGTGCTCATATCGCGTCTGGTGGTGCAGAATTTAATGGCTCAGAAGCCGATGGTGACGGTGTAGTCCAAGTTTATGGATTTTATAATTATGACTTTACTCAAAACTTTGCCATTGAAGTGGGCTTAAACGTGGGTGTGGATGTGGATGAGTGGGATTGTTACGAAGACAGGCATGACGACTGGCATTGTACTACCGCTAATCACGACTCTTTATTTGGGGTAGGAGTTGATGATGTGGAGTATTCGAATTTAGTTGCTGCTATAAAGGGGGTGTTACCCCTTACTAATCGAAATAGCCTTTACGGTAAAGTTGGTGCGCAGTTTTATGAATATGAGTTAAGAAGTAATCGTCATCTATTGTTTGAAGGCGATGGTGTAGGTTTATATTTAGCCCTTGGTTGGCAATATGAATGGGATATGGGTTTAGGGATGAGCGCTGGGTTTGAACGTTACGAAATGGGTAGCTTAGAAACTACCGTGGCAAATGTAGGTATTAGCTACAATTTTTAAGCGGTTAAGGGACCAGATTTTAAATTAACTATAGATGAGTTTTGCCTGAATCAGATGGTTTGTATTTTTTGTTTGCTTTCTTCTTGAGTAAGCGCTTAAGCCTAATCCAAAAAATAAAATCAAAGCAGCAGAAGAAGAAGGCTCTGGAACACTTGGACTTATTGGAATTAAATAACCTACATTTCCATGGCCTAAAATTTACATGTCCTCATAGCTTAAGTTTGTATAAAAGTTATCAAGAGTAACAGTATCTTCTCCCCATGAATCATATTGAGAGCCTGAAACTCAGTATGGATTATTTCCATAACTATCTTTGGACTCAGCAATAGCAAGGGTTGCACTATTTTGTTTTCACAATAAGTCTTCATGAAATTATGTTCAGTTCATTGATTAAGGCTTTGAGTAGTCTCTTTGTCTCAGGTTTAAAGGCTAATGTGTTAGCAGGCTTATGGAAAATTATTTGCTTTATGGATGTTTTAGCTAATTTCTAATGGCAAAATAGCGAACTATATATTCACTGTTTTATAAGTTTGAGTTGTATCATTTGAAATATTCCCAGCGGGCACAAGCCATTTCTCCTTTTTTAGCCATGGCGTTTAGCGAGAAAGCCGCACGTATAGAAGCGCAAGGAAAGCATGTTGTTAAGCTTAATATCGGTGAGCCTGATTTTGGTGCGCCCCCCGATGTGCTGAAGGCTATGGAACAATTAGCTGGTAGTGCTCCTCTGCCTTATACCTCAGCTTTGGGGTTACCTGAGCTGCGCGCAGCCATTGCAGGTTTTTACAAAACCAAACATCAAATAGATATTGATCCTAAAAGGGTGGTAGTTACGGCAGGTGCATCTGCTGCCTTATTGCTTTTATCTGCGGCTTTTGTTGATGACGGTGACAAAGTGATCATGGCTGATCCTTGCTATCCGTGTAATAGACAATTTATTAAGAGTTTTGGGGGCAATGTCCAATTAGTGCCAACCCAAGCAAATTCTCGTTTTCAATTAAATAATGATTTGTTAGAACGCTATTGGCAAACCGATACCCAAGGGGTCATGCTAGCTACACCTTCTAACCCAACGGGCACTGCTGTGGCGATTGATGAACTTGCTGCAATGTGTGACTTTGCCCGAAAAAAAGGTGCGTGGCGTATTATTGATGAAATCTACTTGAACTTACATCATGGGCCTTCGGATTCGCAGCCTGCCAGTGTTTTATCTGTAGATGACCAGGCCTTAGTGATAAATAGTTTTTCGAAGTATTTTGGCATGACAGGTTGGCGTTTAGGCTGGTGTATCGTGCCAGAGGAAGCCGTTGAAGTCATTGAGCGTTTGGCTCAAAATTATTATATTTGTCCGTCAACTTTAGCTCAAAAAGCGGCCTTACAATGTTTTACTGCAGATTCTTTGGCGGTGTGTGAGGCTCGAAGAGCCTCTCTGGTTTCCCGAAAAAATTTAGTGCTTGCTGGATTACAAAAATGCGGCTTAGACGTACCTGTTGTCCCCGATGGGGCGTTTTATGTTTACATGGATGTAACGTCAACAGGGTTAACAGCCATGGAATTTTGTGAACAGGTATTACAGCAAGTCCATGTATCTCTGACGCCAAGTAATGACTTTAGCGAGCAAACAGATAAGCAATTTGTTCGTTTATCTTTTGCATCCGCCGAGTCAGAACTCAAAGAAGGGTTAGATAGATTAAATAAATTTATGCAAGGATTGAATGGTTAAATACAGCCTTCTCATCGTAATTTTAAAGGCTTTCGTGGTGTTTTTGAGATGTGTCGCTACTTACTAGGTATATTGCTTAGCAGTGTGAAGATGTCTATTGTGAACTGGGTTATTAAGTAAATTTAAAGGATGTTATGAATAAATTAATATTATTAGTGGGTGCGTTAGCCTTATCGGTGACGTCGAGCATAGCTACTGCAAAAAACTTTTTTGTAAACAGTGAAGTTAAATTAAATGACGCCATCGAAAGTGTACAAGCTGGCGATAATATCGTCCTTAAAAATGGCACCTATAAAGACATACAAATAAAGTTTTATGGAGAGGGAACAGAACAAAAGCCCATCACTTTAAAAGCCGAAACTCCGGGTAAAGTATTTATTGAAGGTATTTCAAACCTCCACATAGGCGGAGACTACCTTATCGTTGAAGGGTTACATTTTAGAAATGGCTATTCGCCAACCAAGGCCTTAGTTCGCTTTAAAATTAATGATGAGAAAATTGCTTTCCACTCAAAATTTACTAATAACGTCATCGAAGAGTTCACCCAATTAGATAGGCATGTGACTGACCGCTGGGTAGAGTTTTGGGGGCAGCATAACGAGCTTAGCAATAACTATATTACCGGAAAATATAACTTTGGCCCTACTGTCATGGTGGAGTTGAAGGGTAACCAGCACGTTAATAACCATCATCAGATTATCAATAACCACTTTGGCCCACGCCCCAGAAAAGGTGGTCCCCATGGTGAAACATTGCAGATTGGTAACAGCAGCACCTCAATGACGCCTTCTTATACGAATGTTGAACATAACTTCTTTGACCGCGTAAATGGCGAAGTAGAAATTATTTCTAGTAAATCTAACTTCAATATATTCAAGAATAATGTGTTTTTTGAAAGTGAAGGTTCTTTAGTGTTACGCCATGGTAATTACGCCACCATAGACGGCAATATGTTTATTGGTGATGGTGTGTCAGAATTTTTTGGCGGAATTCGAGTGGTTAATACAGGGCATTGGATCACCAACAATTACTTTTATAAATTAACAGGCGAAAAGTTCAGAGCGCCTATCGCTGTGATGAATGGGATCCCTAAATCTCCATTAAATAGATATAACCAAGTCACAGATGTGGTGGTGGCCTATAACACTTGGGTTGAGTCTCCAACGCCTTGGTATTTTAGTGTTGGCTCAAATGTATCTCAAAGTGCTGTCTTGCCAAAGTCTGAAATCCGTTCTGCAAGACCTATTCGGACTATTTTTGCGAATAATTTAATTTATAACTCTACAAAAGCCGAATATCCCATTTATCACTATGATGAAGTTGACGGGGTGACGTTCAAAAACAATATTTCTAATTATGCCAACAAAACAGACGTTAAAACCGACGGGATCGTAAAACAACCGGTATCGATGGAATCAGTTTCACAGCGTTTGTTAGTCCCCAATACTAACTACACTGATGTATATAACGGTTTTGATTTTGATAAAATTACCACTGATTTTTTTGGTACTCAAAGAGCTTCACGTAATAGTGTGGGTGCTATGGTTAGCCCAGTAAAATCAGACGCTCCTTTGTTTGATAAAACACAATATGGCACCTCTTGGTTTGTAACCGAGCCAGAACTAAAAGCACCTAGTGTCATTAAAGTTGCTACCTCTGCCGACTTGGTTAAGGCGGTTGCAGCTGCGAGTTCTGGCGATATTATTGAACTTACGTCTGCAAATTATGCAATCTCCAATAGCATAGCTATCAACAAAACTATTTCGATTACTGCAACAGCTAATAATACCCCAGCCATCTACTTTACCTCTAAAGACACCGCCTTTTCATTGGAGCCTAAAGGCTACTTATATTTGGACGGCGTTACCCTTAAAGGTAATGGTCAGCAAAATGCCTTCGCAACTTTAGATAAATACATGTCTAAAGCCTATAACTTGTCTATTAAAAATAGTGTTATCTCTGGATTTAAGCATGTTTTATATGTGTCTAAAGGTTCGTTTGCTGATTCAATAGTTGTACTTGATAGTGTCATCAAAAATAACCAAGGTGGGTTTTTATTAAATCAAGAAACCGATAACAAAGGTGATTACAACGCTGAGTTTGTGACTATTAAAGATACCACCTTTGATAATATCTCTGGCGTCATACTCGATTACCATCGTGGTGGTTATGACGAATCTACCATAGGTGGAAACTTAGTATTTGCAAACAACACTGTGACTGGCTCAGGTGAAGCTGGCGGACTGCTTATTAAGAACCGCGGCATAGTGAATGTAGAGCTAAAAAATAACACTTTTAAAAATAACCCCGTTAAATTGATAGCTGTTTTGTGGGGAGAAAAAGGTCAAAAGCCTGAGAACAACACTATTAGTGGTTCAGGTAAAATTGAAATTGTACAAAATCTAAAATTAGAGTTGATGTATTAATTTATAGCTTTTGATAAATCAGCTCCTGCTACTCAGGGGCTGAAACTTTCAGTAAAAAATTCGTTACTTTGACCCAGACTGCATGGAAACCAATGGTGTCTTTACCGATACTATCAAAATTTATAAAGCTCAAGATGCTCGTTCTTGTTCAGCTT
The DNA here is from genome assembly GCF_039942875.1 of Paraglaciecola sp. GTDB lineage: Bacteria > Pseudomonadota > Gammaproteobacteria > Enterobacterales > Alteromonadaceae > Paraglaciecola. Next base: position 33,225 of record NZ_JBDVBQ010000043.1, on the reverse strand, counting down.
TTAACTGTAAAAATGTCAATGAATTTGGATATTTAATTTAAGCCAGCTTTAATCGGTCATCGTTTAAACGATGTTACGACCGGCTTACCGTGGATATAGTCCCTCCTATAGTTCTAACTTTTTTAGAAATAATTTCAGCGTCCGCTTTAACCCTTTTATCCGTTCGCTTTGGCGCAAATTTATAGGGTAGCAAGGTTCATTAGCATAACCTCTTGTTGTTAAATAAATGTAACTTTAATGTTTATTTGATGGGTGAGTGTGAAGCTGTATAACTGTCTCATCACTAAATGGCAACAATAAAGCCTGAAGTTTTTAGTGTCATTTTTCTGTTATTGCCTTTGAAAATCCCATCGAGTATGGGGGTGAGTTGTGGACGTTAGTAGGGCTTTAACTAGAGGTGTTGGGGGAGGATATGGAGTTAATAATAAGTTCAACTTCATTAGCGTTCTATATGACATGTTCAAATTATTGAGCGCGTTAAGGCGAATAAAGCCAAGTGAGAACGGTAATTCATTTGCAAAGGAATATTATGTCTAATTATAAGATTATTAAGGGTGTATGTTGCGCCTTAATGTTGTCCTCTCCTATGGCAATGGCCGAATGGAAAGATGTGCCAAGTGACTCTAGGGTCACCCATACTGCAGCTGTTTTCGATAACGTCAAGCGAGTTATTTATACCGTTGCCAGAGTTGAGAATACTGGGTCACAGACCCTAAACGGACCTTTTAGGGTGGTTATCGATAAGTCAACTTTGGCAGTGGCTAATAGCGATGGCGTCACTGAAGACGGCTTGCCTTATTTTGACGTGGCATTAGCAGAGTTAGAGCCCGGTGAAACGCAAAAGTTTAGAATTGATTTTGAGTTAGCGCGTAAACCCTTGCTGCTACGAGCCTCATTGCAAAGTGAAGTGGCTGAAGACGGTTGGCAATTAGTCTGGAGCGATGAGTTTGAAGGCTCTGAGATTGATGAAACTAAATGGTCTCACGAAGTTAACTGTGATGGCGGCGGCAATAACGAAAAGCAATGTTATACCGACAGTGCAGAGAATTCTTATATTGAAAACGGTGTCTTAAATATTGTTGCTAAGGCAGAAAGTGGCCAATCACTACCATACAGTTCGGCCAGACTTCGTACTGTAGACAAAGGTGATTGGACTTATGGGCGTTTCGAAATTCGTGCCAAAGCACCCAGTGGTCAAGGTGCTTGGCCCGCTATTTGGATGTTACCCACAGATTATGTATACGGTGGTTGGCCTCATTCAGGGGAAATTGACATTTTTGAAGCCGTTAATTTAGGTGTGCCTCTAGATGATGGTAATGGCTCTGTGGAATCTGCCGTCCATGGTACATTGCACTATGGCCAAAGCTGGCCAAATAATGATTATTCTGGATTAGATTACGCTTTACCCGATGACGCTAACCCAGCTGATGACTTTCATGTTTATGCCATTGAGTGGGAAGAAGGTGAGATCCGTTGGTACGTGGACGGTGTCTTGTATCAAACTCAGTTGAAGTCAGAAGTCAGTTATAACGAAAATGGTGTTGCCGACGGCCTAGAGCATAGAGGTTGGTATACAGAGCAAGACGGTGAGTTTGCATACACAGAAGCGCCATTCGATGAACGTTTTCATCTGATTTTAAATTTTGCCGTAGGAGGCGATTGGCCTGAGAACGTCAATCAAGGTGGTGTTGACCCATCGGCATTTGACGGTACCAATAAGTTTGAAGTGGATTATGTTCGTGTGTATGAATGTTCAGTTAACCCCACAAACGGTCAGGGGTGTGCAACGGTTACCGATGGTTATTTAGATCCCATCGATGAAGGAGGTACCTTAAACGAAGGGCAAGCCCCTATTCCTATTCCGCCATCAGATGGAATAGCCGAAGACCTCATTATTTTTGAAGAGACACTACACCCAGCATGGCCAGCTTGGGATTGTTGTGGGGGGACTACGCCCACTATTGAATATGAAGATGGCGATTACTTAAACGTAGTGGAGTTTGTTGTTGGTGCTGAGCCTACGGTATTGGGTTTCAACACTAATTTTGCTGAGACTCCAGAGCCCTATGACGGTTCTCCATTAGAAGATACAGGTGTGCTGGAATTTGATTTGAAGTTGGTTACTCCTCCTAACAATGCATCCGCTGGTTGGAACCTTAAAGTTGAGCAAGGTGGCGCAGCGAGCGAGGCAAATATTGTTATCACTGCACCTACCTCACAATGGCAGCATTATTCAGTCCCCCTTAAAACCCTGAGTAATGCAGGTTTAGAGCTTAATGGTATTGATGTATTAATGATATTCCCGGACTGGGGAGCAGGTGAAGGCGCGGTTTATCGAGTAGACAACGTTACTATAACTGAAACTCAAGACGATGGCAGTGATGACGGCAACTTAAGCGATGTCTCCCCTATTGATTTTGAAGAAGACGGGTATGGCGCTTCGGTAAACTGGAATGTATTTGAGAATGACGACAATCCAGCCCTTGAATTTGTGGATAACCCAGATACTTCAGGAATTAATGATTCATCTACTGTTGCTAAGATTACTGCCCGTGTGACCGGCGCACCTTGGGTAGGAACCGAGACAGTGCACGGCGAGTTTGGCCCATTAACACTTAATGAAACCAACAGCATAGTGAAACTCATGGTGAACAAAAGTGTTATCAGTGATGTGGGGGTGAAGTTTGCAATTAATAATGGCGGTGCTCAGTCTGAAATAAAAGTAGCTAATACCCTAATCAATGAATGGGAGGAGTTAACCTTTGATTTTAGTGGTTATATAGGCTTGGCAGAGGCCATCGATATTGATCAAATTATTGTATTTCCAGACTTCGATACTGCAGGCCGCACTCAAGAGAATGTCGTATATTTTGACAACATACGTTTCTATGGGCAAGGAAGTGACGACGACGACGGTGACAATGACAGCGGTGGAGATGATGGCAGTCAAGATGGTGATCTAGTTACAAATGGCTCATTTGATAATGGCGGAGAAGATTGGATTGGCGCTGTAAGTGTTATTGAGGAAGATGGCAATAATGTTTTCTATGCCAATGTATTAGCTGCAGGTAATGCTTGGGATGTAAATTTAAGTCAGGTTATGACCTTACTCGCAGATGAAACTTATATTGTTTCTTTTAAAGCTAAAGCGTCGGTTGAACGTACAATTCTAGTGGGATTAGGGCTTAACTATGACCCTTGGACAAATGTCGCAGAAACGGCATCTCTGACTACAGACTGGGAGTCTTATTCGTTTACCATTACCACTACCGGTTTTGGTGGCGAGAACAATCGTGTGCTATTTGACCTTGGTGCGGAAGTGGGTGAAGTGTATATCGATGATGTCACTGTAGTTTTGCAAGGTAATGATGACGGTGGCGGTGGTGAGCCAATTGAGGGTGAAACCTTTACTCTGATATCTTCAGGTGGTGATTCCGATATTGCTTTTGAATCAGATACTGTAGGCGAATGGAGCACGGGTACCAGCATTCAAAGTGATGTCATGTTCGATGGTTTACTTGGGTGGGAATTAGTATCTAGTGCCAACTCACCAGAACAAGGTAATTGGGGAACCGTTCTCGCTTTTCAAAATGGTATTAACGGTGATTTCAGTTTAATTAATCGTATTGAATTAAAACTAGCGACCACAGGTAGTTACGCAAGTGGCTATAAAATTGCGATCTCTGGTAATGGTGTAAGTAAAGAAATTTCATTACCCATTGATGAGAGCATAGATACTTGGCAAGCAGTATCTCTTGATACTGCAGATATTCCGTTAAACCTATCTTCTATCGATTGGATGGCTGTATATGGAATTGGTGGTCAACCAGGGGTATCGACTATCCATGTAACTGATTTTGCACTTATTCAAGATGAAACTATTCCCTTCGATAGTACAACTAACGACGACTTTGTATTTATTTCATCAGATGAAAGTGTGCCTAGTGACTTAATTGTTGATGGTGATAATAACAGTGATGTGGGCAATGTTATCTTTGGAGAGTGGAGTACCGGCACGCTTATCTCTGATAGCAATTATGATGGGCTTGATGGCATTAAGTTAAGTGCAAATGGCTCTTGGGGCGCTGTATTAGCATTGCAGGGCGATATATCTGATGGTTCGACTATCGACAACTATGATGTGGATTTTGCTGAATATACCAATATTACGTTTAAAGTTGCCTCAGAAGGAGCTTTTGAGCGTTATGCTCTTGCTATTGTGTCTAATGTAAACGGTAACGAAGTGTCACAAGAAGTGGGTTTTAGTTTAGCAAGCCAAGCTGAATGGAATCTTATTGACATTGATTTAGCGAGCTATGGTGTGAACCTGTCTAATGTCAGCCAAGTAGCCTTGTTTGGTGTGTATCAGGGAGGTTCAGCTTCCCAAGATATTTATGTGACAGACTTTATCATGTATGACTCTGGCAAACTAAAAGCTGAAAAAGACAGTTCTGATGATAAGTTTGTGTTTTTCTCTTCTTTAGGTGAAGAGACAGACATGATTATTGATGACAATAACTTTGCTAATGACGGTAATATCACCATAAATGAATGGTCTACAGGCACAACATTTATGTCTGACGTCACCTACAATGGCTTGATTAGCTTTGAGTTGTCAAAAGGCAGTGGTTGGGGGGCGGTACTCGCTTTAATGGGAGATATATACGGCGATGTGCAGCAGTACGATATAGATGTATCAAAGTATACATCTCTTAATTTTAAAATTGCCACAACCGGTAGCTTCTCTGAATACACTTTAGATTTTATTGTTGATGGGGCCGAGTTTAAAGTTCCATTGACTGTAAGTAGCAGCTGGAGTGACGTCAGTATTGATTTAAGTGAAATACCATTGGACTTATCTAAGCTTACCCAAATAGCGATATTTGGAGTGGGAGGGAATACCGCAGACAAAATTTATTTAACGGATTATCACATCGCTAAATAACCCTATTTTTTTCTTCAAAAAAAGCCTAAACCATGAAAGTGGTTTAGGTTTATTCTTTCCAGATCTAATTAATAGTTAAATGTAAGGAGTGATTATTTACTCTTTCAAAAAAGAAGCTAGGATTTATCTTGTTAAGTAGGATGTAGTCTTAACAAATGAAACTGTAATTAAATTAGTAGAAAGTAAATGGAGATTATTAAATGCTATATATCAAGAAAACCCTAGCAATTATTGCTGTACTGGCAGTAACTAGCTTTGTAAATGCAGAAGTCCTTCCTAATTATTCTATAAGAGATTTAGGTACCCTTGGTGGTAACTTTATAGATGTAGCCGATATCAATAATAACGGTTTTGTAGTAGGTGTCAGTACTGATGTTTCAGATGTCGAATACGCCTTTTTGTATTCATATGCTGATGATGCAATGACTAATCTTGGAGCTATGGGAGGAGTCTCATCAAAAGCTGTAAGTATTAACAATAACGACCAAGTGCTAGTAGAAGTTACTGACGCTTATGGCAATATTGTTCCAGCCTTGTACAGTGGTGGTATGTTAGAGCCTATTGGTGGTGTTCTAGAAATATTAGGGGCACTTGAGGGCTTTAAATTAATGACCATCAATGATGCTGGTCAAATATTAGCAACCTATTATGACCAATCAACTAAAACTGCCCACACCTATATTAGAGAGTCAGATGGGACCGTGTTAGATCTTAATAGTTTAGGTATTAATATGTTTGGGGAAGACATGAATGGGCTTGGTGAGGTTGTTGGTTGGTTTGACGCTGATGGGACGGATAGTTATGGTAATTATAAAGCTATAAAACATACCGCCAAGTATAGTGGCGGTTTAATGACTGAAGAATTAAATGGTAATACTGCGGCAAGTGCTATTAATGATAGTGGTGAACTAGTTGGATATGGGATCCATGGAGCTGCATTTGGGTTTTTTGGCCAATCAGCATTCTCAATTGATAATGGAGTTTTGACTGAAGTCAAAGGAGGTTCGGGTTGGACTGGGGCATATGCATCAAATATCAATAATAACGGAGTAATTGTGGGGGCTACGTTTGACCACAATGGTAGTTATCCTTTTCATGCATTTGTTTATCATGATGACTTTGGTTTTAAAGACTTAATGGATCATAATTTGTATCTTTACGGTATAGAGTTTTTTAAGCGTTTTACCGATGCTATTGCGATTAACGATTTGGGTCAAATTGTTGGAGTCGGACCAATCAGGGATGTTGTTGATAATCCAGAGAGGGTTTTTATTTTGACTCCCATAGTAGAGTAATTTAATCACCTATATTTCGGAGAAGTGGTTCTGATTTATCAGTCCCTTCTCTGCACCTCCCAATACTAAAAAGCCTCGCCGTCAAACTCGTTAATAAGATGACGACAAGGAATGGGAAACACTGTTCATACAGAGCATCAATTTAGATTAAAGTGATGCGATTGTTTCTTGGTTTTGGCTATATTTACCAGCAGTTAAGTAATTATTAATATTGTCTACATTTGTACCGTGCTGCTCTACAAAACTAGTCATTTCTTGATTATTACACGTCACATTTTCAACAATGAAACGTTTACTTAATCCGGTTTTCTCAATCGCTTTTGATAATTTCAATTTGCTACCTTCAGTAGCTGCCACGCATAATTTACTTGTCATATAATCATCAGCAGCAACGTATTCTGTTGCAGCATTTGCCATGCCGATTGCGCTAAGAGTTAACACTGAAGTTGCGATTATTTTAGTAAGTGTGTTCATCATATTTTCCTATTTAGTTAAGTTATGTAAGTAGTCGTTGTGACTTACTATAGCTTTTGCAACTGAGGTGCCAATTTTTATTTTACATTAAAAACAAAGGCTTATGATTTTTTCGAGGCATTTTAGAATGTGTAAATAATCAATTTAACTACGTAAGTGGTTAATTTGGCTAAATTTTGGTTGATTTTTTATTGGCTTGTTCGAAGTAATTTTTATTAAGTGTCAGGCTGACTCCTATTGGCACTCATTAGTGCCGAGTTAGGTGGCTACTGCAGCGCCTTGATACTGAATTTGAGGGCTGTTTAGTGTTACGAATAAAACAGGCAGGTGGGTTTGCCTTGTATGTCAGTGACGGTTATGTGCATATCATATATATGACTTAAAACTGAGTCTTGCATGATTTCAGCAGGGCTACCATTAGCTATGACTTCACCATTTTTTAAGGCGATGATGGTATCGCTATAGTGCGCTGCAAAATTAATGTCGTGTAGCACTACTACCACTTGCTTATTTAATTCATCGCAGGTTTTACGTAGCTGCTTCATGATGCTCACGCTATGTTTGATATCAAGGTTATTCAGCGGCTCGTCTAATAATATAGTCCGTGTATCTTGGGCTAACACCATGGCGATAAACACCCTTTGCCGCTGTCCTCCAGATAACTGGTCAATGAATCGGTCTTGTACGTCTCGTAAATCTACATATTCAATACATTGTTCGACTATCTTTAGATCTTGCTCGCTAGGTCGCCCTTGGTGATAGGGGTAGCGTCCGAATGTGATCAAGTCTTTTACCTGAATACGTGCATTGGTATGGTTGTCTTGCCGTAATATAGATAGCTGTTTAGCCAGTTGATTAGCGGGTATGTGCTGTATCGGGCAGTTATCTAGTAATACTTCCCCAGCACTCGCTTTTTGTAGTCGGCTCATTAGGCCCAAGCAAGAAGACTTACCCGAGCCATTTGGGCCTATGATGGATGTCAGGCCAGTATCAGCTAGGGTTAGATTAATGTCGTTAAGTACCTGTTTATGGCCGTAGCTCAAGGCTACATTTTTTAATTCAATCATGACTTGGCCTGCTTAATTATCAGGGCTAAAAATACTACACCACCCACACACTCAATGACTATGCTTAGGCGAGTGTTGAACGCTACCACGTGTTGCAAAATAAACTCTCCTAAAACCAGAACCAGCACACCTAATATGGCGGCAAAAGGTAATAATATTTTGTGTTTGTAACTCCCCGCTAACTGATAAGCCAAATGTACAACCAGTAAGCCTAAAAAGGTAATGGGGCCTACCAAGGCCGTCGACATACCCACTAAAATGGCTATTAGTATAAGTACGTGCTGGGTTAATCGAGAGTAATTAATCCCTAAACTATGGGCGGTTTGTTCCCCTAAGGACAGCACATCCAATTGATGGTGGTACCGATACAAAAATACTAAACAGCTCAACAGAATCAAGCATGATACTTGCAGCAAGGCCATGGGTGGTGATGAAAACGAAGCAAAAAATGCATCTTGTGCCACTACAGATTGGCTAGGATCCATCATCCGAAATACTAAGCCATTAATACTACTTAAACATATGCCTAACACCACACCACTGAGTATCAGCAATTGTATGGATTGGGCAGAGTCTCTAAATAAAAACTTAGACAGCAACAACATCATGCCTGTCATGATAGATATCTCAATTGCCCATTTTGTATATTCGTTAAGTATGGAGTAACTGCTGGCTCCAACCACTACTATCATGATGGATTGAATCAAGATGTATAAGGCATCAAAGCCCATAATGCTTGGGGTTAAAATTCTATTCTGGCTAATGGTTTGGAAAAGCAAAGTCGAGATGGCGATAAATATCCCCACTAACACCATGCTAATTAATTTTTGGCCCCTGAATTCAAGGGTAAAGGCCCACGAGGCTTTAACGTTCCAGGTTAAAAATAGGGCACAAACCAAGATGACTGTAACCAATAGAAGGGTTAAACGAGTTGCAGGTGATAGGTTCAGTTTAACTGGTGTGAGCTCAGTCATGGCATGTTTGCCTTAGCAGTAACCCTAAAAATACTACACTGCCCACCACTCCCATTATTACTCCTACTGGTATCTCAAAAGGGTGCACCAATATACGAGCCAATATGTCGCAAACTAACGCTAGCATTGCACCCAAACAGGCTATCAGCGGGATAGAGCGGCGTAGGTTATCCCCAAAATATAAGCTAACTATATTGGGTACAATGAGCCCCAAAAAGGGTAATACTCCAGCAATCACCACAGTAATCCCTGCAATACTGGCCACAAGTGTAATGCCAATAGCAAATACATAGCTGTAATTTAAACCTAAATTAGTGGCGACATTCTTTCCTAAGCCAACTAGGGTAAAGCGATCAGCAATAAAATACGCTAAGAAGGTTAACAAGCCTGCGATCCATAGTAACTCGTATCGACCTTGCAATATCATCGAAAAGTCACCTTGAATCCACACCCAAACAAATTGCATTAGGTCTTGCTGATAGGCGATAAAGTTAACCACAGCACCTATAATACCTGCATAAATAATCCCCACTAAGGGCACCATAATAACCGAGCGAGTATGTAGTTTTTTAATCAGCAATAAAAAGCTCACTGCCCCGACTATAGAAAACAACACTGAGACACTTAGCTTTACGGTAAGTGAAGCTTGAGGATAAAAAATAAGTAGTAGCAACATGCCAAGAATGGCCCACTCAACTGTGCCAGTAGTAGTAGGTTCGACAAATTTATTATTCGCCAACATTTGCATAATGACACCGGCAACCGACAATGACATGCCCGATAAAATAATGGCAATGGTTCTTGGTATACGGGTTTGACTGAGTAACAGCCAATCAAAGTTAGCACTATCTAACGTGATAGTGCCCACCAGTAAGCTTGTGATGATTAGGCTAACAAATGCTAAGGCCCAATACAGAGTCATTTTAGTCATGTTGAAAACGAGTTATATATCAAATATTAGGACTCTACCGCTATAGCTTTTTGTATTTGTGCCAAGGTTTTATTCATGGCACTAATGCCTGTGCCAACTGTGTACCATGCATAGCCATCTAGCATAATAATTTTATTATTTTGATATGCTTTTAGGGTTTTTATGACATTGTTATCTAACAGTTGTTTGGCCATGCCTGTGTCCTTGCCAATAGCAAGGTCGCGATCCAGCACTAGTAAAACATCTGGGTTGAGTTTACGTAAATATTCGAAGGAGACTGGGTCGCCATGATGAGACAAGGAATTTTCGTTACCTGCAGCTTCAAAACCTAGTTCATTATATAACCAACCAAATCTAGAACCGGGGCCAAACACAGTTATTTTGCCTCCAGTGGTCATCACAAACAGTACCTTACCCGCTTTTTTTGCATTTGCTTTAATCATGGCTACCTGTTGTTTTATATCTTCTAGTGCTTTGGCAGCTAGTTGTGATTGGTTTACTAAAGCGGCTGTCTTTTCTGTGATTAGATAAAATTGATTGAGGTAGTCATTACCCCAAACTGTGCTATCAAATGTAGGAGCTATGCTTTGCATCATTTTGATTTTGCTCTGAGTTCGTGCGCCTAACATGATTAAGTCAGGTTTAAGGCTGGCGACGATTTCAAAGTCTGGCTCAAACATAGAGCCCACATTTACGTACTTATCAGCTTGAAACTTAGCTAGATAGCTAATGGTGTGGAGTTTAGGTACCCCAATCACCGGCACTCCCAAATAATCAAGGGTGTCAATTTGCCCTAAGTCAAAAGACACGACTTTCTTAGGGGGGGAATTAGTGGTGGCAGCCTGTAAACTTGTTATTTGCAACAAACTTATCGTAGTCAGTATTAGTAAAAATAATTTTTTCATTTTATGTATCCATCACTTCGTGACGCTCTGCATGATAGGTTTCTTCATTTTGTTGATTGCGCCAATAGGGCACTGCGTATAGAGCTTTTTTATCAAAATCCATTTGCCGTAAATATTTGCGAATGCTAACGACTGTGAGGTGCTCTCCTGCGAGGGCAATACTCCACTTCTGCTTAGTCTCTGCAATATTTAAATTACTCACCAACTCGAGTATTTGGGATTTATCCGCAAATTTTTGTTCTACAAAGGTAACTTGATGTTCTCTACCTGTAAAATAATGCTGGGTAATTAAGGCTTGGTCGCAGCCGCTTTCCAGCTCAATGAAGACCCGCACACTATCATCGTCAGTAAGTGTATTTAGTACCGCTGCAATGGCTGGCATGGCAGATAAATCTCCCACCAACAAATGCTGCTTAGCAGTGGGGTCTACCATAGTGATTAAGCCTGGCCCTGCAAAACCCAGTATGTCACCGGGTTTAGCTAACTTGGCAAACTCGCTGGCTATGCCATAGTCTCGATGCAAAACAAAATCCACTGTTATGGAATGATTTTCGGCATCAAAATCTACTATGGAATAGGTGCGGGCCAAAGGTTTTTTGTCGGCAGTTGGCCATACTATTTTATCGTTTTCGTCCCGTTGAGGCAGCACTAGCTCTGCTTGATGGGGCTGTTTAAAAAACAATTTAATATGTAAGCCTTGATAGAATTTGGGGATCCGTTCGCTGGTAAGCCCTGGCGCGCTCAAAACCAAACGGTTAAGAGCGCCTCCCATGGGGGTAACCGAGGTAACAGTTAGAATAATTGCACTCATACTTTAAAATTTATATTGAACAGTGGCTTTGATATTGCGGCCAGGTTCAAAGTCTTGCAAGTACAGCTCACCAAATAGTGGGTGAAAAGACACGCCTGTACGCGATGATTGTGAGGCATAAAATTCGTCAAATACGTTATCTATTCCAAACACTAGAGAAAGTCCTTTTACTGATTCAGGTGTCCAACGAGCTGACATATTGTGTACCACAAAACCGTCTTTGCTGTTGTCTAAGGTGGCGCCATCTAGGTCAACTCCTGACGCAACATCTTGGACACGCTGTATTTCCCAAGAGGTCACTATATTGGCATCTGAGAATGTATAATTTACGCTTAATGTAACTGTGTCGCCCTGTTGACGATCAAGCCTAGCGTTTTGTAGGTTAGCGTAATCAGTAAAGGCTGATAACTCGCTCTCAGCACTAGATACAGTAAACAAGGTAGTAAAGGCTTGATAGCTATATTCAACATAAGCTTCAAAACCATCTATGCTCATGTCACCTACATTGTCTTTCCATGAACCGCCGCCCACTTCATCTGGCGCTGTAGCGTAATCATAAATATAATCATTCACTTCAGTTTTAAATAAGGTTGCACCTAATGCAATGCTTTGGTTTTTATCAATCTCTGTTTGATAAGCAAACGACAACTCAAGGTTAACCCCTGTTTCTTCTTTTATATCAGTATTAGGAGTATCGTATAAACCAGCGCCAATAAATACTTCGCTAATCTCTGGCCCTTTAAATAACTCGGTGGCACTTAAACGAAATAACAAGTCGTTACTTGGCGAGTATTCAAAAGCCAATGCCAAATTAAATGCGTCGAACTCAGCATCAACCACAGCAGAATCAATTTCGTAACTTTCGTAACGCAGCCCAGGAATAATGTTAAATTGCTCACCTAAGGTAATTTTGTCCTCTACAAATAATGCTAGGTTACTGGAGTCTTCGCCTGAACTAGCTGTGCTATCTGTGAATTGCCCAAGATAATCCGTATCATGTTTTACATAGTCAAAACCATAAGTTAGCTGATGCTCTATGGCACTATCAATGACTGTATTGGCTATTAACGATGCGCCTGTATTATTGGCTTCTCCCGTTATAAAGCCCGCGTTACCTGCAAAAGCAGCGTTGTCTGCCCAACCAGACTCATCACGTTTCAGCTCGCTGGTATTTTTATAAACAGCCGCTTTAATAACTGTATTGTCTAGGGTGAGATCGTAATTTACGGTCAGGGTGTCACGGGTTAATTCTGTTGGCCATAATAATGGAATACCTAAAGAGTTGGTGATCGCTAGGTCGGTAGCAAGGCCCATGTCAGGCCGATAACTGTAGTTACCTTCATCTTGGTAGGTTTCGTAACCAATCTCAAATCTCTGGTTGTTGCCAAGGTTGTAACCCAGTTTAATTAGCGTGTCTCTTAGCTCACCCTCAAGACCGCGCACAGTACCATCTGTACCGTCGATGATGCCCCCACTTGAGTTTAATATTTTGCCTCCACCGACTTCATAGTTGTCACGATTTACAGCATTGTGATAAACCAAAAAGTCAGTGTTATCTGACAACATACCACAGGCTGTGGCTGATAAAGTCGTTCCTGAGTTATCGCCTGCACCCACTTGAACACGCGCGCCAAACTGTTGATCTTTATCTAGTAAATCAGCTGCTTGTTTGGTTTCAAAACGCACTGCACCGCCAATACCACCATTTATGACACTGTTAGTTCCTACATTGATATCAACAGACTGTAATATATCCGCATGAATTTGAAGGTTACCTAAATGGTGATACATGTACGAGTTTTGTCTGGCTCCATCTATGGAGATTTGTAAATCTTTATCGTCCATACTACGAATTGTAATACGTTGGTTTAATGAGTGCGCACCACCTACGTCTACCCCCGGTATCACTCGTAGTAAATCACTAATATGATCGGCTTGTTTGTCTGCTATGGCTTGTTGTTTTAAAAATAACGAAGTAGTTTTAACTTCTGTGCCCCAAACCGTCACGTTTTCGACTGCGGCTTCAGCGTCACTTTTCTCTTGTGATTGTGCGGTTAAGGATGTTAATGAGGCTACGACTGACAGAGCAATCGCCGAGTAGCGCATGTTTTTTGGAGCAAATTTCATGGGTTTACCTTACAATAATAATTTTAATGAGAACAATTATCATTACAATACCATTGTGATATATTTTAAGTTCTAGCCTTTATTATGAAATTTAATCAGCGTGTTATGCAATATGGTCAACAGCCATAGGGAGAAGGAAGTGGGCGAGTTTAATTCGGTATCTAAGTTAGAGTTATCAAGGAAATTGTCAAACACTGGTTTTGAGACGTTTTTGTTATCACCAGCGTTTCATGATAAAGATGCATTAATGTTAGGTAACTTAGATTATCAGAGCTTGCCTAGTGGTATTAATGTACATGTGGCTAACATGCTCGAACAAGAAAACGCGCAATGCAGCACTGAAATAGAACCCAGTATTAGTGTTTGTATCCTTCTTGAAGGGGTAATTGAGTTCAGCTTAAATCAAAATACCTTCTCGATTTCTGCTGAGCATGGCCCTAGAGTGTTTGCTTACGCCAACAATAAAACCGTGATTTTTATGCGTAGGTTAGTCGAAAATAATAAGGTCAAAAAAGTAAATATTTCAGTGTCTCAAGAGTGGATGCAGCAAAGACTGAGATCGTTTACGAGCTTAGGGGCTAACGCCTCTCTTTTTGAAAATGATATAGTGGTTAAAGAATGGTCCTGTGACCAACAGGTACTCAATGTATGCGAGCAATTCTTTGAACATCGCGACCATCAAAATATGTTAACAGACCTCTATTGCGAACAATATGCACTGACATTGTTTAGTCATAGCGTAAAGTATTTATTGGATGGTTCTTACCATGAGCATTCGAGTATACACACTCCAATACGCTCACCATTTAGGGCATTTGAAAAAGAAGTCGATGCCTTTATTTTTAGCAAACACAATGGCGCCGATATTGCCAAAAAGTTAGGTACTAGTTTGAGTACCTTACAGCGTTACTTTAAAGAGTATCATCGCGCTACCTTATCTGATTACTTACGTACCAAAAGACTAGAAGCTGCTCGCCATGCATTGATTTTTGAAGGTAAAACCATCGGAGAAGTGGCATATATGGTGGGTTATAACCATTCATCCAATTTTGTGAGCGCATTTAAAAAACACTTTAACCAAACTCCTACCGAATTAGTGAAGCAATATGCAGCCTATAAAGTTTAGTTAGCGGAACCTAGTTTTGCGCCTTTTTGGGTAAGGTTTTCTAAAATACTGTTTATTACTATTTGGGTACGATAATTTATTTGTGAGTCTTCGTGGGTGGCCAAATATACAGACTGACCTTCAGTGTGAGGTGAGTCTATGGCCTGCATTAGCTTGCCTTGTTTTATGTCTTCTTCAACTTCAACAATATCTGCTAAAACCATGCCCATGCCTAAACGTGCTGCTTCTATAGCTTGGTAGGCATATTCAAAATAAGTGTGCTGTTTTGCTGTATTGCCATCTAAGGTATGGTGCTCAAACCAAGTAAACCATTGCTGTAAACTGTCGTGAATTAACGGGTAACCCAATAGTTGTTCTACATTCTGTACCGGCAGGCCTTTTAACAAGCTTGGGTTGCAAACAGGCACGTAATACTCATCGTAAAGTTTACTGACTACTCGGCTGGGATCCTTTGGCTTGCCCAAACACAAAGCCATATCTAAATTAGAGGGGAGTGATTGTTGTTGAGGCTCTAAGGTTTGCAAATTGAAGGTTATTTCAGGGTATTGTTGTTGTACTTTTGCTAATACAGGTAATAACCAATTGAGCATTATGGTGGCTGTGGTGCCAATCACTACCTCACCCGCAACTAAGGTGGGGTCGAGGGAATGCAGGCCTTTGTTTAATTCAGAAAAAGCACTTTGAATAGACGCTAGTAGGCGACTGCCCGGTGCGGTGAGTCGTAATTTATTATGTTTGCGTTCAAATAGCTGTGTACCTAACCTAGCTTCAAGCAATTTTATATGACGACTAAGGGCCGAATGAGACACAAACATTTCTTGAGCTGCCCGGCGCATATGGCAGTGACGGCCAGCCGCTTCAAAGGCAAGCAGGGCATTTAAAGGTATTTGTCGCAAATCTAAATAAGGGCTTTGGTTTGGCTTCATAGGGTACTTTTTTCTATAAAAATAGGTCTTGGGTTATTGGTCTAATATTCTAACCAATATGGTAAAAAATCATTGCTTGAGTAATTAAAATGTAACCATAAACTAAGTGCATGTTTTTCGGTAGGGTGTTTTAAATGAAATCTAACTTTTTTCGACGTAATGAGCAGGGCAGAACCTCACGCTTAGATTACTGGAGCATGGACTCTGAATACGCAGAACTGCAAGAAGTACTAATTGGCCCAATGGATTATTACGATTGGCAAACAGGTAATGCTATGTCACGGCGTTCACTTAGGTTAGGTCGTGAATACGATAAACAAGTGGCCCAGCAGCAATATCAAGAAATGTTAGACGTGTATAAACACTGCGGTGTGAAAACTCACATTTTAGAAGCAAGTGAACATTTACCCTATCAGATTTATGCCCGGGACTCTTCGGTGTTAACTCCTTGGGGGCCAGTAGTGACCCAAATGTATAGCCCATGGCGACGGGGTGAATGGGCTGAAGTCATGCGCTTTTATCAAGAAAATGACATTCCTATTTACGATGCAATTACCGCAGGCTCTTTTGAAGGCGGGGATTTTATGGTGCTTGAACCCGGAGTCATCTTGTGTGGTTATACGGGTGAACGCACCAGTGAAGCAGGTCTCAATCAAATGCGCAGCTGGGTTGAAAAAGAAGGCTGGGAATTTAAATCGTATCAGTTTGACCCGTATTTTTTGCACCTAGACGTAAAATTTGCCATGTTGTCAGAAAAACTAGCCGCTGTATGTACTCAGGCGGTAGAGGACGAATTACTGGATTGGTTGAAAGCTAGAGGCATTGAAATTATCGATATTTCATATCGTTCTGTATTAGAGCTTGGTGTAAACGTGGTGGCATTAGGTAAAGACAGAGTTTTGATCCCAGAAGCCAGTACTGAGCTGGTGGGTAAAGCCAAAGCCCACGGCTTAGAAGTTTATGCCCCAGATATGTCAATGTTCACATCTGGCGGTGGTGGCGTACATTGTATGTGCCAACCTTTAAGCAGAAAAGACGCATAGGAGCATCAAAATGGCATTGCAAATTAATGGTGAAAGGTTATGGGATAGCTTGATGACCATGGCTGAAATTGGTGCGACAGATAAAGGTGGCTGTAATCGCCAAGCGTTAACTGATTTAGATAAAGCAGGCCGTGACCTATTTGTTGGTTGGTGCGAAGCAATTGGTTGCGAGCGTAGAGTCGATGAAATGGGTAACTTGTTTTTACGCAAAGCAGGTACTGACAAGAGTTTACCTCCTGTGTTAATGGGCAGTCATTTAGATACTCAGCCAACAGGCGGAAAGTTTGATGGTGTGTATGGTGTATTAGGTGGTTTAGAGGTGTTGCGCACCTTACATGATGCCAATATTACTACTTTGCATCCAATAGAAGTCGCGGTTTGGACCAACGAAGAAGGCGCAAGATTTTCCCCTGCCATGGTGGGCTCTGGGGTTTGGTGTGGTGATTTTTCGTTAGATTACGGATGGCAGCGCAGTGATAAGCAAGGTGCGACTATCAAGCAGGAACTTGAGCGTATTGGGTACTTAGGTGATGCTCCCTGTGCGCCTTTCCCAATAAAAGCGGCCTTTGAATTACATATTGAACAAGGGCCAATTTTAGAAGCTGTAAATAAACAAATTGGCGTAGTGCAAGGCGTGCAAGGCATGCGCTGGTACGACCTAGTTATTCATGGTCAACCCGTACATGCAGGTCCAACCCCTATGGAGCAGCGTAAAGATCCAGTTAAAGCTATGGCTCAAATCATCACTCAGCTGTATTCCCTAGCGGATGAATTTGCCCCCCAAGCAAGGGCGACGTTTGGCGACATTAATGTCAGCCCAGGCTCTCGTAATACGGTACCGGAAACTCTAACCATAACCGTTGATTTACGTCACCCAAGTCAAGATACATTACAAAAAATGGATGCCAAATTCAGAGAGATTTCTGAAAAAGTATGTGCAGATTGTAATGTGAAATTCGAAATAAAAGACGAATGGAATTCTCCTGCGGTGGCTTTTGATGAAGCTTGTATTGATGCAGTACGCTCATCAGTTAGCGCGATGGGGATGCCATTCGAAGAGATGTTCTCAGGGGCTGGACATGATTCGGTTTATGTTTCAAAAGTTGCCCCCACATCTATGATCTTCATCCCTTGTGAAAAAGGGATAAGCCATAATGAAGCAGAAAATGCCAAACCTGAAGATATCTCAGCTGGGTGTCAGGTTTTGTTAGGTGCAGTGCTAAAACTCGCGACTCAGTAATGATGTCGTTAGCAATAATAAATTAAGGTATAAAATGAAAAATTTTCAACAACTCTATATTGATGGTCAGTGGGTCAATAGCCAAGGCAATGAAAAACTTGATGTGGTCAACCCAGCTAATGGAGAGGTTTATGCAAGTGTACCGGCTGCCAACGAGCAAGACGTAGATTTAGCCATTGATGCTGCAAGCCAAGCTTTTTTAGCTTGGTCAGAACAATCTTCAGAAGTCCGGGCTGCCGTAATTAACGAAATCGCAGACGGTATGCAAGCTCGAAAAGATGAAATTATAGAGGCTATTGTCGCCACTATGGGTTGCCCTATTACTTTTTCTGACGACTACCAGGTGCAAGGCTCTATTGATGCATTACGCAGTTTTGCACCTTTGGCTGCTGAATTAGACAAGCAAGACACCCATGAAAACCATGTTGTAGTCAGTGAAGCTATTGGTGTTTGCGTGTTGATTAACCCTTGGAATTACCCGTTATCACAATTAGTGGGCAAGCTAGGGCCAGCGCTAGCTGCTGGTTGTACTATGGTGGTTAAACCTGCTGAACAAACGCCTATTCAAGATTTGATATTGGCAGAAATCATCGACCAAACCAGCCTACCCAAAGGTGTCTTTAATTTGCTAACCGGTGTGGGTAGTCAAATTGGTGAGCGTTTATGTAGCCATCCTAAAGTGGATATGGTGTCGTTTACGGGGTCGACTGGTGCAGGTATAAAAGTGGCCCAAGCTGCAGCTCCGACGGTTAAAAGAGTCTGTCAGGAATTAGGCGGAAAATCCCCTTACATTATTGCACCAGGTGCTGATTTAGAGGCCGCGGTACGTTACGGGGTTGAAGATGTAATGCTTAACTCTGGGCAAACCTGTAGTGCATTAACCCGCATGTTAGTGCCAGCTGCACAGCTTGCTGAAGTAGAGGCGATTGCCAAAACCGTCGCCGCTGAATGGCAACTAGGTGATCCAATGCTGGCAGAAACCAACATGGGGCCGTTGAGTTCGCACCTGCAACAAAGCCGAGTTTTGGTTTATATCAAAAAAGGCATAGAAGAAGGCGCGAAATTATTGTGCGGTGGTACTGACGTCCCTGCTGAATTTAGTAAAGGGGCCTATATAGCGCCGACTATCTTTTCAGAGGTCAGCAACGATATGGCTATTGCCCAAGAAGAAATTTTTGGGCCTGTGCTCTGCATTATCCCTTACGACAATATTGAAGAGGCAATTGTACAAGCCAACGATACACCGTTTGGTTTAGCCTCTGCCGTATATGCTGCTGATCGCACAGAAGCCATGAGAATTGGTAAAAAATTGCGTGCTGGCCAATGTTATTTGCAGGGGGCTTACTTCACGCCAGACACACCATTTGGTGGTTATAAACAATCTGGAAACGGTCGCGAGTGGGGCCTTGAAGGGCTCAAGGAATACACAGAAACCAAAGCATTATTGATTGATGCTGAGGCAAAATAGGCTTAAATCGTTGAGTTGATGATGGCGTGTTTTTACACGCCATTTTTTATAGGTAGTTAGGAATTTGTTATGCGTTACGCGCCACTTACTCAAGCAATTCAAGGGGAAACCGTTGACGCTTGGGATATTCATTTTAAAGCCACAGCATTAAAAGAGCAGGACCCAAGTGTCATTGTGCTAAGTATTGGGGACCCAGATTTTGATACTCCAGCGCCTATTGTTGAAAGTGCAGTAAAAAGCTTGCGAGGAGGGGATACCCACTATGTCGACATTGAAGGCAGAGATCACCTGCGTAATAAAATTGCAGCTGATCACCAAGGGCGTTGCGGTCAGCAAGTTACCAAAGATAATGTAATTTTACTGGCAGGGGCACAAAATGCCTTGTTTGCCACGTCTATGTGCATTTTAGAGGCTGGCGACGAAGTCTTAGTGTTGCAACCTAATTATGTCACCTACGAAGCTTGTATTCAGTTAACTGGGGCAAAGTTGGTGCCTGTTTCTATGGACGTAGACCATGATTTTTGTCTCGATGAAAACGCCCTGCTACAAGCCATAACAGATAAAACTAAAGCGATTTATTTTGCAACGCCCAGTAACCCGAGTGGCGTGATGCTTACCAAAAGTGAATTACAATTCATTGCTGATTTAGCCATAAAACATGACTTATGGGTTATGTCAGACGAAGTGTACAGTCATACCATCTTTGAAGGTGAGCACGTTAGCATTGCTGGATTAGATAATATGGCCGAGCGCACAGTGACGTTAAATAGTTTATCTAAATCTCATGCCATGACGGGGTGGAGAGCTGGGTGGGCCATAGGACCTACCGAGTTAATTTGCCATCTAAGTAACTTATCTTTGTGTATGCTCTACGGTTTACCGGGGTTTGTTCAAGAAGCGGCCTATACAGCGCTAACCGATCCTAATGCTTTGGCCGAAGCTGAACAAATGAGAGTGACCTATCAACGCCGCCGAGATCGTTTGTTGAGCTGTTTCAATCAGCAGCCATTGTTAACCTGCGTACCTCCTAAAGCGTCTATGTTTTTATTAGTTAATGTGAGTCAAACTGGGTTAGACGGTCAAGCATTCGCAGAAATGTTATTCGAACAACAAAAAATTGGGGTGTTGCCCGCTACCGCATTTGGAGAATGTGCTGCCAACTATATTCGAATTTCTTATGTTGTGGACGATAAGCAATTGGATGATGCTTGCGCTCGAATTGAAGCATTTATGGCACAGTTTACTCAGGTATCAAACGAGTAACCAACAGTTATATTTGCGTGACCCGCAAACAAATATATTTAAGTGTTCGATTGCAGTTTTGAGTAATCGAACTTTAACTCTACACCTCAAAAATCTCTCGTTTGACATAGTTATACGCTAGTCGGTGAGTCAAGCTTTGCAGATCCTCTTAAATTTTTATTCATACTTTCTAGTGATTCTTCGTGTTTTTTAACTATTTTTTTACTTTTTGCGTTGCAAGTTAATTAGGCTACATCGCTTATAAATAAAGGGTTGTTCGGTTAGACGAACGCTTGTTCGAACTCAAAAATAGCCGGGTTTGAATGTCAGCTTGTTTTTAGGACGCCAAACTTTCAAGTTTAAAATAATTTCCACGTCATTGATTTTGTATGGCAATAAAATAATTCAAATCAGTAACCAATTTTGAATACATTAATTTGGGATAAACTATGAACACACCACTTAAAATTAGTATTTTAGCAGGCGCAATGTTTGCTTTAACTGCTTGTAATAATGGCAATGACACACGTGCCATTGAAGACACTAAGGCTGCAGAAATTTGGCCTAAATTAGATATAGCTGTGAAGCAAGATCAAGAGGTTGAAGCCGCGGTAAAAGAGATTATAGCTTCGATGACGTTGAAGCAAAAAGTTGCACAGATGATCCAACCTGAAATCAGAGATATTACAGTAGAAGATATGCGTACCTATGGTTTTGGTTCTTATCTAAATGGTGGTGGGGCATTTCCTAATAACAACAAACATTCGACAGCTGAAGATTGGATAAAGTTAGCTGATGATATGTACTTAGCTTCAGTTGACGAGAGTGTCGATGGAACAAACATTCCTACTATGTGGGGCACAGATGCCGTTCATGGTCATAACAATGTTATTGGTGCCACGTTATTTCCCCATAATATTGGTTTGGGTGCAGCAAATAACCCCGACCTAATTGAAAAAATAGCCAGTGTAACAGCCACCGAAGTGATGGTGACGGGTATTGATTGGGTATTTGCGCCAACAGTAGCTGTGGTTCGTGATGACAGGTGGGGTCGTACCTATGAAGGGTATTCTGAAGATCCTGAAATCGTCAGAAATTACGCTGCGTCAATTGTAAAAGGTCTGCAAGGTCATGCAGATAAAGATTTTCTTTCAGATAGCCGAGTGATCAGTACCGTAAAACATTTTATCGGTGATGGGGGAACAGTCAAAGGGGATGACCAAGGCGATAACATAAGCAGTGAACAAGCACTGTTTGATATACACGCGCAAGGGTATGTGGGCGGCCTAACCGCTGGCGCGCAATCTGTTATGGCGTCATTTAACAGTTGGCATGGTGATAAAGTTCATGGCAACAAGTACCTATTAACAGATGTGCTAAAAGACAAAATGGGATTTGATGGATTTGTTGTTGGTGATTGGAATGGCCACGGCCAAGTTAAAGGGTGCACTAACGATAGTTGCCCACAATCTATCAACGCCGGTTTAGATATTTTTATGGTACCAACCGATGCTTGGAAACCATTATATGAAAATACCATCGCCCAAGTAAAAGACGGCACTATTCCTATGTCACGGATCAATGATGCGGTTACCCGTATATTAAGAGTAAAGGTGCGTGCAGGTTTATTTGACAAACCTAGCCCTGCGGACCGTAAATTTTCTGGCAAGACAGAGTTGATTGGTCAACAAAGTCATAGAGACGTGGCTCGCCAAGCAGTAAGAGAGTCGTTAGTACTGTTGAAAAATAAAAATAACTTACTTCCGTTAAACCCTAAACTGTCGATTTTAGTAGCAGGTGATGCTGCGGATAATATAGGCAAGCAATCTGGCGGATGGTCTATTACTTGGCAAGGTACCAACAATACTAATGCAGACTTTCCAGGTGGCACTTCAATTTATGAAGGGTTACAACAGCAAGTTACCGCAGCTGGTGGCACGATTAATCTAAATGTTGATGGTGAATTCGAAGACAAGCCTGACGTTGCTATTGTTGTTTTTGGTGAAGAGCCTTATGCAGAAGGTCACGGCGATAGAGAAAATTTAAGCTATCAACAGGGTGACAAACGAGACCTAGCATTAATTAAAAAACTTAATGCTCAAGGTATACCGGTTGTTTCCATCTTTATTTCTGGAAGGCCAATGTGGATCAATGCTGAGTTGAACGCATCTGACTCACTTGTGGCAGCTTGGTTGCCGGGCTCTGAAGGAAACGGTGTCGCAGAGGTCGTATTAGCTAATGCTGATGGTTCGGTGCAACATGACTTTAAAGGTAAATTATCATTTTCTTGGCCTAAGTCTGCAGAGCAATCAAATGTTAACTTTGGTGATACTGACTATGCGCCATTATTACCTTATGGCTTTGGTCTGACATATCAAGATGAGAATGTTTTAGATGATAACTTATCTGAATTCGTAGCCTTAGATGTGGACAAAGCACAAGTCAGGCACCTATACACGGGCACTATGCACCAGCCTTGGTTAATGCATCTATTCACTGGTGATAAAGAAATGCTAGTTAGTGCTAACTCTCACCAAATGGAAGGTCTTGCATACCGCACAGTAGATAGGGAAGTTCAAGAAGATTCATTTTCAATCAAGTTGGATGGTAATGAATTAGCGGGCGTGAGAATTAGAAGCAAGAGTAGTTTCAGAGAAGATATCACTAAGGATTTATTACTTCAAAGTAGCTTGTCTATGCTAGTTAAACTGGATAGCCAACCAACTGATAAAGTGTATATTGCTATGAATTGCGAAGCGTTTTCTGAAGAGAAAGGTAGCTGTCGCACTCAGTTAGACATAACTGAGTCGGTTAACGCTCTGCCATTAGGTGAATGGTCTAGCTTAAGCTTCGACTTGAAGTGTTTTGCTGATAAAGGCATAAAATTCGAAAAAATAGTGTCACCGTTTTCTTTAGAGTCTGAAGGGGCATTGCAACTATCTGTTTCGGATATAAACCTGGTTCCTCAAACTGCAAAAGAAGCGACCATTAGTTGCCAATAAGGCTGAACCAAGTTAACTAAAAAGTTGCTCTTTGGTGAATGATTACCAAAGAGCAGCTAGAGTGAGTTAAAACCTACAAAAATGATAATGCAAAGGTTGGTCTCAATGACCAACCTTTTTACTTTTTAAACGGTAGAGCATGAAACCTGTTCAATTTTAATGCCCTCAAGTATTTAAGTTAACCTCAGGCCACTCTTTCACATAAATTCATAGGATCCCCTTTGAGAATAGGCTAGCATTTGTCACCTAGTGGATTTTGGCCGAATTTTTCAAATTAACCCAATAGCCTGTGTATTATAAAATTTGAAAGCAAACTACTTAACTACGGCTAAATTATTAAAGCGGATATCTAATTTAAGTTTATGAGTAGCGTCGTTTTTAATTTGAATGACATCATTCTAGTGATGACATTTGTACTTTCTATTTTGTTTGCACTAATGCTTATTTCTAGCCATAGAATGCCAGATATTAGTGCTTACTTACTATCGGGGTTTTTAGCAAGCCAAGCGTTAATTGCATTTCATGAGTTAACATTTTTTGGAGTGAGATTTAGGTTTGAAGTATTGGACTTTGAACCCAACTTGTTTTTTGTAGGCAGTCTCGCTTACTGTTTAGATGCGGTTTTGCTGTATTTTTATATTAGGTCTTCAGTATACAGTGACTTTAAACTGACCAAAAAAGATTTACTTCACCTTATTCCCTTTGTGGCATATGCCGTTTATTTAATTGTGGTTTACTACAGCCTGAGTGATCTTGCGAAGCAAATCTCCATTGAAAATTGGGAGCTTTATCACACTTGGCATTTCATCGCCTCTGACACTGCTATAAAACTGTTACGTATGTTCTATATAGTGAGCTGTTTTGTGCTTATTGCCCGTTATCACTCGCGCCATAAAGAAGCCCGTGCCGATATATCTACCATTGATTTAAACTGGCTTAAGTTATTACTTGTTGGCTTTTTAATTATTATGTTTGTGGAGGTCATTTTAAGTGTCCTCAAAGTGGTGAATTTACGTGTTGAGATTGATGTTTCTACCCTTATTGGTTTGGGGCTGTTTTCTTATTACGCTACCTTTTTACTTGTAGTTTCACTGCTATTTTATAGTGTCACTAAGTCCCATTCTATTATGCCAATACTAGCGCAAACACCTGAACAAATCGGGGATGACAAAAAGGCGCAACAACCTAGCTACACTCAGCGTATTGAAACCATTATGGAGTCTGAGAAGCCTTATCTTTTACCTGATATCACCATAGATGAATTGGCAAAAACACTAGATGTATCTACTAAGGATTTATCTGTCACGTTGAATCGTCACTTTCAGGTTAATTTCTATGAGTTTATTAATAAATATCGTATCGATGAGGCAAAGCGGTTACTCGTTAATGCACCTCAAAAATCGATTACAGAAATTTTTTATGAAGTAGGGTTTAACAGTAAATCCGTGTTTTATACTTTTTTTAAGAAAACAGAAGGTATGACGCCATCTGAATATAAAAAGCGAAATAGATTAACCAATGGGTAATATCAAGATGACTGAAGGTATGGCGGTCGACATAAGTATCAGCGGTCGCTGGCTACGAGAGTCCTTACCAATTTAGTCAAGAGTTTAACCATTATATGGACACTCTTCTGCAGAGTAGAGACCGTTTAAGATGACTTATTGAGCAAACCTCAGTTCAAGGTTTTTTATGCTTTTAATCAATTACGGTTAGCTAAATAAGCAGTAATAACCTTTACAACACAGCAGATAATTGTCAGTAACATGCGAAAATTTAATTTCTGGAAATTGCTATGTATGGGGGTTATCCCTGTGGCAATTTTGTATCAATTGTTTTGGGATTATTATCTTAAAAGCTTGCCTCTGCAATTTTGGATAGGAGGGGCATCATGTCAACTTTTACTGCTTAAAGGTGCAAGTGAATTGGTCATGTATTCAATTATGTTTTGGTTCTTGATTTGTGGAACAAAAACAAGCTTTAACAAAATTAAAGCTATGGTTTGTACTTTACTTGGATGCATTATTTTATACACTGGTTACGCTTTGGTGACCCTGAACTAAAGAGATATTTTAACAATGAAGCTTATTGTTGCACTATGTATATTGGGCTTAACTATTCTAGGTTTCTACTCTAACGAGGCTAGAAAGGAAGTCTATTATCTTTGTGGAAATTTTACACAAGGAGTCTCTTACCCTAGTGTTATCAAGCAATTAGACACCACACATTTATCAGCTTACACCATAGAAAATTTGCAGCTAGGTAAACGAATTGTTCATAGTAGTTGGCTTAATTTGCACTTAGTTAAATGTAATATTAATTTCAACAATAATGATTTAGTGGTATCAGCATTTTATGAAAATCCATGACAGAAGCGAGTTAAAAGCTTGCTGTATAAATTAGACCTAGTATATGGTGGAGCTGCATACAAACTAAATTTATATTTTAAATGACTTTTTCATAATAAAACTAATAAAGAGAAGTGCATTGAATACATTACGAGAATTAATGGCTTTTTTGCCTAAAGCTGAATTGCATCTGCATCTAGAAGGCTCGGTGATGCCACTCACCTTAATTGAATTAGCGGCTAAAAATAACATTGTATTGCCAGAGTACGCTAAGCCACTTGATTTATATGAGTTTAATAAAGACTTAGCGGCCTTTCTTAATGTTTACAATTTGGTTTGTGAGTCGATTGTAGATCATCAAGACTTTGAGCGGGTAACTTACGAGTGTTTGGCTAATTGCCATATGAATGGTGCGCGATATGTTGAATTATTTTTCAGTCCTCAGGCGCATTTTAAATATGGTGTTTCTTATGCAACCTGTCTGAATGGTGTTGTTGCCGGTAAAAATAGAGCGTTTGAGGACTTGGGGATTGAATGCCAGCTTATACCCGGTGTTAATCGAGAAAAGCCTGCAGATGAAAACCTCGCGTTTTTGCACACCATTCTTAACACTCAGCGTGACCAAGTAGTGGGTATTGGCTTAGATTATTATGAAAACCCATTCCCTCCAGAATTACACTTAGAAACCTTTCAATTAGCTAAAGAGCAAGGTTTGCGTTTAACCGCTCACGCAGGTGAAGCTGGCCCCGCCGAAAATGTACAAAAATCGGTAGATATTTTAGGCTGTGAGCGTATCGACCATGGCTATCATATTGTCGATTCCCCCGATATGCTGGCAGAGTTTTCCAAGGGCGATATAGTGTTCACCGTATGCCCTTCAACTACCACAATTACCACTCATTGGCATGATCTAGCAGACCCACAACATGCCATTAAACGCATGGTAGAAGGTGGTTTGAAGGTGATGATTAACTCGGATGATCCTCCCATGATGGGCACTGATTTAGCCAATGAATATGTACTGCTGGTTGAACAAATGGGGTTTTCTTTATCAGATATCAAAGCCTTTATTTTAAACGGGGTTGACGCTGCTTGGATAAGTGAAGATAAAAAGGCTTATTGGCATAAAGAGTGGGCCAAAGAAATCGACGATTTATTTTCTAAATATACTACAAATGTTCAATCAAACTTGGCGCAGTCTAATAGTGGCGGGCTAGTAAATCATGACCAGTAAATTATTTTCAAACCTAGGTTTACGGCCTGAGCTCAATGCTTTCTTTACGTTTTTCTTTGATATTGTCGTTACCTTATTTGTGATGCTGGGGTTACTGTCTTTTGTGGGATTTCCGGTTACTTTTATTATTGAAAAAGTTACGCCTGCGTTAGCCTTAGGGGTCCTCTTAGGTAACCTTGTGTATAGCAGAATGGCCATTAGCTTAAGTAAGCAAACAGGTGAGCAAAAAACGGCAATACCTTTAGGCATTGATATCACAAGTGTAGTGGCGATTATTTTATTAATCGTTGGCCCTTCATTACAGTTTTTTAACGCTGAGTTTGAGGACCCTGAAAAAGCCTTGCTTTACAGTTGGTATGTGGGAATGGGGACGTCATTATGGTTAGGCATAATCAAGTTTGCCTTAGCTTTTTGTAACGACGCTATTCGCCGTTTTATTCCTATGGCTGGCATGTTGGGCTCAATTGCTGGTGTCGCTTTTGTATGGTTAGGAGCAAACCCTGTGTTGTCGGCGTTTCAAATGCCTTTAATTGGTTTGTTGGCCTTAATTATTTGTATTGTTAGTTTAATGGCTCATGTTCGATTACCTGTAGGTGCCCCTGGTGCTTTGGTGGCCTTGCTGATTTGCTTACCTCTTTACTATGTGTTTGAAAGCTTTGGATTGATACCAGAGCACACAGCTTCTTCTAATAGTGCTGACATGTTAGGGCTACACCTTCCCTATTTACAGATGGGCGGATTAGAGCACTTATTCGGATATACCTTAGGCTATCTAGCGATTATCGCACCGCTAGCTATCTTGGTGTCGGTTATTGCGACTAACATAGTGGCCGCTGCTCGGTTATCTAATCTCAACTATTCCACACGAAACGTGATTATCGCTGATGCGGCCGCCACCTTTACTCTTGGGCTGTTTGGTGGGGTAGGGCAAACCACGCCTTACCTGGGTATCGAAACCTACAAACGTATGGGCGCAGGGCACTTGTATTGTATGTTTACCATTCTAGCCATGTTAATGATTTGTTTTAGTGGCTTGTTAAACTTTATGCTCAGCTACATTCCAGAGGCTGTATTTCTGCCGCTCTTGGTCATAGTGTGTATCGATATTATCTCCTTGGCGTTTTCTAGTTCAAAAACCAAAGAATCGAACCATACTCCAGCCATCATTGTGGCAATGATCCCTGCCGTGATTAACCTAGTCTATGTAAAAATGGATGGGTTATTGAACACTGTGCATTTTGGTTTGATGTCTGCCCAAGCAAAAATTGATGGCGCTTTAGCAGGTGGGTTAGCATCTGAACTGCATTTTGGACTCAATACTCTGTTGTCAAACCACTGGTACAATGGTTATTACGCCATGCGGGTGTTATCTCAAGGATATATTCTCACGGCAATTTTTTGGGGAGCAACGGTAGCGTTAATGATGGATAAACGCCTAAAACAAGCATCTTACTTTTTAGCTGTTGCCGGCGTGTTCTCCTTATTTGGTATCATACATTCGGTTACCGCAACGGGCTCTATGTATCTTCCTTGGAATTTACCAGTAGATTTAGCGACACGTTTACTGTCACTACCCTATGAAATTTCAGGGGCGTATTTCATCAGTGCGCTATTTTTGTTTGGGCTTTCGTTTCAAGAAAAAGCAGCGCCCAAACTCTAATGTTAGCGACGAATAACTGGGTACCCAAATGCAGCCCCTTTATGGGGATGAACCTCGTTAATCATCACTGAAAGCTTGAGTCTATGAAGTTTAAGAAAAAAGAAATAGCTGAGTTTATTTTGTCAAATATGTCTGCTCGTACCTATGAAAAGGCAGCATTAGATAGTTTAATTTCCTCAATAGTCAACTATCAATATTTATCCCAACCTATGTACGCTATTGATCAGTTGAGAAGGGCTTTAGTTGATTACGGCTACATGGAAAAAGACCCATCGAGCGACGTCTACGGGATCAAGGCTGGGGTGGTCGGTTTACAACAAAGGCATGAGCTGATTCAAGATAAGCTTGAGCAACTTACGCAAACCAATCCTGAAGAAAAAATTGAATGTAATTATTGTGATTATGTGGCAAAACCTGTTGCTATGTTAAATCACTATCTGAAAAAGCATGATTTTGACAGATATTTACAGCGTATTACCAAAGAGTTTGGAAATGATTATAGTCATGGTTAAGTAAACAAAAGCAGCAAGGAAGAGTAAATACATAGCTCACCCTTGCAACTTTATTTAACCTGAGTTCTGGATAAGAAGTATAGTTAAAACTAATTTTAACGATATAATTCAATGGTTTGCTATTTCTCACCCAAATATTTTCACAAAAAGAGCGTTAGCGAGAGGTTCGGCTTATCCAGTATTCAGGTTATTTAGGAATACTCATTCAAGTAGCTTGTTACCATTCACTTTCAGGTATTTCTACGACTAAGCCATCGTGTTCTGGTGCTAGAAATATTTGGCAAGACAAGCGGCTGTTTTCTTGAGCATTGTCTATGGCGTTTTCAAGCAGGTCGGTTTCCATATCATCGGCAGGGGTTAACTTTTCTTTCCAGCTGTTGTCAATAAAACAGTGGCAAGTGGCGCACGAACAACAGCCACCACAATCAGCGCTTATCTGTTCAATACCATTGTCTACCGCAGTTTGCATTAGGCTATCGCCATCGTTTGCTGCCACAGTAATTTGACTCTCATCGGGTAATATAAAGGTAATGTTTGTCATCTCGTGCTCCTATTTATTCTGTGAAAATACTGTTTAGATCTTGCGAGCAATCTGCCAGTTTTGTTTTATTTACCTTGGGTAGATCATGTAAATATTTACGGGTGATCATAAATGATTTTGGCTGGTTAATGGCGTCAACCGCAATAAGATTATCACCAGAAAAGTAAAACACCGCTAAGCTTTTTTCAGATTCTTTACGCACCACTATGTCATCATACCCTGCAGATATTCCTGCAATTTGTAGCTTTGCATCATATTGATCAGACCAAAACCATGGCGTCGCTGAGTAGGGCGTTAAGGTGCCACAGATTGCCAATGCAGCAGTTTTAGCTTGGTCTGTGGCATTTTGTACTGATTCAATACGCATTTGCTTTTTATACATAGGGTGATAAAAACTGACACAATCACCAATAGCAAAAATATTAGCGTCTGAAGTTTGCATGTATTGGTTTACTGTAATGCCGTTTTCTACCGCTAAGCCTGCCTCTTCGGCTAAGAACTGCTCTGGGTTTACACCTATGCCAGCCACCACTATATCCGCAGGGTATTGCTGACCATTTGCGGCTGCTACGGCTACGACTTTGTTGCCCTCACCTATAATTTCTGTTGCTGGCGCTAACGGTTGAATATCAACTCCATTTGTGTGTTGCAACTGACTTAGGTAATCACTGATTACTGGGCTAGTAAGGTGTTGCAGCGGGCGTTCGCTATTGATCAACAAGGTCACATTCTTACCGAGTTTTTTAAGTGACGCGGCGGCCTCTAGTCCTATGTAACCGCCACCAATGACAACTGCGTTATTGGTTTCTGGCAATTGCTCTCTTAAGCCAAGGGTGTCTTGATGGTCCCGTAAATAATGAACCCCTTCTAAGCCACTACCTGAGATTGTCAATTTACGGATTGAAGCACCGGTAGCCAGTATTAGCTTGCTGTAGCTGAGCTTATCTTGGTTATCTAAAACTACCTGTTGTTCTTGTCTATCAATTTTGACCACGCGCGTACTTAGGCGTAAATCAATGTCTTTTTGCTGATAAAAGGTTTCTGGACGTAGCCATAATCTCTGCTCAGGTAAGGTATTCTGTAAAAACGCTTTAGATAAAGGCGGGCGCTGATAAGGTAATACCTTATCAGCGCTAATTAGGGTGATGCCATCGGTATAGCCTTGGGTGCGTAAATTAATCGCTGCCTGAACGCCAGCATGACTCGCCCCTATAATGATACAGCTCATGCTAGTTTGCTCTGTGTGGTCTTAGTGTGTTTATTCATTTAATTGCTCACCTAGTTAGCCGTTTTAGCTGTCATTTTCTGAAGCCACATTTGGTGAAACGTCATGTTCACTTGATCCCAAGCGTCATTAAGGTGCCCTTGGTTGGCGATATTATTGCTACGGGTAATTTGTAGCTTATCGAGTAGTTCGATATCTTGTTGGTTCACTTCGTTTAAGACTTCATGCAAACGGGCTTGTTCGGCCTGATACTCGTCACTCGCGGCTTCGTCATTTACCACGTAAACACTAAGAGATTCTGCAGTGTGGGTTTCGCCCATAGGTTTTACCACTATGGTTTGCACCCAACATGGGTCAACAAAAAATAAAGTATTAGGGAATATGCCAAACCATTGTTGTGCTCCTTGTTTCTCTGGCGGTAGGCCATGAAAGTGAGGTAACTGTTTGGCGGTTTTGGCTGGCTTTGCACTGGCACCATGGGGCAGGTGTAAACCAATAATATTCTCAGACAAAAATAAATCTTCTTGCCCAAGGACTGACTCTAGGCTGCAAGCTTGTGAATGAACAAAAGGCACATGATAGCCATCTAAAAAGTTATCTACTGCTAGCTTCCAGTTAACCTCTCCTGAGTAATCTGTGGTGCTGATCATACGAATGTCGTCTTTTGGATAGCTAGCTAGCTGTTTGTCTAACGGCTTGATGAAATCTTCAAAAGGTTCAGCTGCACCATCTATATTGACGAAAATAATATCCCACCATACTGCAAAGCGAACTTTGATTAAGCCTTTGTTGGCTTTGTCTTCGGCTGTCATGACTTTGTTATCGTTACCAAAATACCTAGGGGCACTTAATAAGTCGCCGTCTATTTTAAAAGACCACTTGTGGTAAGGACACACTAAGCTGCGTTTGTTGCAAGGCTCATCGACCAAAGGAGCGGCCTTGTGGCGACATACATTGTGGAACACACCGATTTCACCTTGTTTATTGCGAATAGCAATTAATGATTGGCCTGCAATTCGAATAGGTAATATATCGCCAGGTTTACTGATTTGCTGGCCACAACCAATACTTGCCCAGCCACTTGCAAATACTCTGTCGCACTCTTGCTCATAAATATCTTTGTCTTTAAAGGTGATTGCTGGCAAGCCGTGCGCTGAGACATGCTCTTTTGTTATTGTTTTTATGTATTCCATGGTTCTACCTATTACTACTAATATATATGTACCATCTAATCACAGCTAAGAGCTGTAAAACATACGAAGAATGTTATGTATTTTTACGTACTCAAAATAGCATATGACCAATAACAACTAGTATCGGAAATGAAATAGCGGTTCTGATGGCAAATATGGCAATTAACTGAGTAATGGTGATGGGAATAGCCGAGCGCATAATCAATATGGCAGTTTCAGCAAAAAATATAAGTTGAGTCACTGATAAACCAGCAAGTATGAATTTAGTGAGAGGTTCACTTAAACTACCTGCAATGATAGTCGGTACGAATTGGTCAAGTAATCCAATAAATAACCCCGGTGCGGCCATTTCTGCTTCAGGAATATTCAAGGCTTCGAGTAAAAATATAAAGGGATAGCTCAGGGTTTGTAATATGCCTGTATTGCTGTAAACCGCTAGGGTCAAAAATTCAATTGTCATGGCCGCTGGCATCATCATTAGATAAATATCTGTCATCGACCAAAAGCCCTTTTTAATCGAACTTAGTGGTGATGGTGCCTTTTTTGCCGTAGCAATGGCCCTATGGGTGGCACATGCTAAACGGCTTTCTTGTGAATCTACATCTTCATTCAATTGTTTTTCTTGGCCACCACAATATTCATCTTTAAAAGAAGATAAAGGAGGCAGTTTGGGGGTAACTATTGCACATAACACACAAATAAAAATCATGCTGGCATAAAGTTGTAAAAAGTGACTTTCAATCCCAGCCACTTGAGCGGTTAAAAGGACAAAAGGAATAGACACCACAGAGAAGTTTGTGGCAATTACTGCTGACTCACGGGCACTGTAATAGCCTTGTTTGTATTGATAGTCTGTCATCACAACAGCAATACTTGATGAGCCTACCCATGAGGCGAGGGTATCGATTGTGGCTCTTCCTGGTAAGTTAAACAGCT
>NZ_JBDVBQ010000042.1:0-29235 GCF_039942875.1 Paraglaciecola sp. | reverse complement strand
GTAAACGAGCGTGTAAATCAATTCCACAATAGTATGGATGTGTATTAGTATAAAAGTTCATTGAGCTTCTCCGTTTGGTTTTGTCACCTATCAGAGTAGCTGAAAAGTTACGCTGATTGGGGAGGCTCAATGAGTATCAAGGTCAGTCAGCAGGACGCAGCGAAGATGTGCCTGTGCTGCCGGCATTATATTTAAAGAGGTTGCATTTGATATCGTCTAATTACTGCAAATCAATGGCTTCATATAATTCAATAATGAATGATCGGATCTTCGAGATATGTAGTTCATTTTCTAATGAAGTGTTAAAAAAAGATATGGGGCTATTTTTTCGTTCTATTCATAAAACTTTAGATCATATTTTATATGGTGATATTGCGTGGCTTCTTCGTTTTGAAGGAAAAGAGAACCAAGTTCCTGAATTTAATCAGCTGTTATATAGTGATTTCATCGAATTAACTGAGCAAAGAAAAGAATGGGATGCCAAAATAATAAATTGGGCTTCCTCGGTTAATGATGCTTGGTTATTAAGAGATATTACATATTCAAGTAAAGTGGACGGGAAACAGCGAATTAAAAAAGCATGGCTTTTAGCTGTCCATATGTTTAATCATCAGACTCACCATCGAGGACAGTTGACAACTGCGCTAAACCAAATAGGGTATGATTGTGGTGTTACTGATTTACCATTTTTACTTGCAGAATGAAAAGACATATAACAATGCAATACACTTCACTCACTGCGTTCCTTCGGCCAGATCACGCTGTGTTCGCAGCGTAATGTTTCTATGGGAATTAGTAGGTTTTAAGCTGTAAAAATTGTAATCATGACGCATGGAAAAACCTCGACTGGATTTGGAAACAACCAAGTCTAAAGCTATGCCGTCTGTCCATTTAGGTGAAATCGTAGATAAATATGAAAGAACCAACTTAGATAGCTTAGATTTACCGCCTGAAGATGCTTAAATATAGCCAAAGAGTGCTCTATGTCGGTATACGGTGATTTACTAAGAGCTATATCTTCAGTTAATGCAGTTGGCTTGGAGAAAGTTAATCAAATCGATCCCATCTACAAGGAGCCGGTGCTACCATACGTCAATTGGAATTACCCTAAGCTAGGTTTCGCCCAAAACTTGGAGCGGAAAAACTAGAACGTCTCGCGAAAGAAAATACTTCAATTTTAAATATAGGGCACTGCATATTCTTGCGCAACATGAACAGCGATACTCTATGCTGAAACGATGGAAGATATTGAAGCCATACTGCCGTGGAATTGTATACGCAGTATTACGACGGTTTGATACGTCGTTTGATTAGCCGCTTTCAATATGATGAACATTTGTACTCGGTGCCGCATCATCTAGTGGGCGAGCGTATTGATCTGCATGCCAAGTTCAACATGATTGAGTTGTACTTCCGTGGCAGCTTGGTGGCCAATCACGCACGGCAATACCGTTATGGTATGACGACTACCCCTGCGCAGATACCAAAAGAGCATGCCGTTTACCACAAATGGAATAAAGCTAAACTCGTCAAGTTAGCGAAGAACGTCGGTCCTGAAAGTCTTAACTGGGTGGAAACGCAGTTCCATCGCAAATCGCACAATGAACAAGCGTTTAGAGTCTTTTGGGGGATGTTAAACCTCGGCAAGAAGTACCCGCATAGCCGACTTGATAAAGCTTGCGCTATTGTTAATCAGCATAAACTTTGTCGACTCGAACAAATCAAAGATATCTTAAAAAGTAATCAGAACAAGTTGCCTCAAGGTAAAGCTGATATAACCTCAACCTTACAACAGGCTCATGAGAACATTTGTGGTCCACAAAGCTTCCACTACAAGGACAACAACATGATGAATCAAACACTAAGACAACTTCGACAATTAAAATTACATGGCATGGCAATTACGACAACCTCAGCTTCGAAGAGCGTAATGCCATGATGGCCGTAAGTGAAAAACACGAACGTGAAATACGCAAACAAGAACAGCTACTTAAAACTGCCAAACTGAAAATACATGCAAGTGCTCAAGATATTGATTACGGGCAACCTCGTGGTTTTAAGCAATCTCAAATGGCATAATTACTGACCTGCGTATGGGTCAGCAAACACCAAAACCCATTACTCACAGGCACGTGCGGGAGTGGCAAAACCTACTTGGCGTGCGCTGACGGAAGCAAAAGCAGGTGGCACCTATACAAAAGCGCTCAACCAACTCACCAAAATCGACATGTTAGTCTTGGATGACTGGGGGTAGAGCCGCTAAAACCATCGCAGCGAAACGATCTCATGGAAATTATGGATGATAGAAATGGTAGTACATCTATCGTTATTATTAGCCAATTACCCACCGAACAGTGGTATGAATCCATCGGCGACAATACATTTGCCGATGCCATCTTAGATCGGCTGATGTACAACGTATTTCAGGACGGGACAGAGAATCAATGAGAAAAATACGCTCCGAGTTGACTTAACGTGAACACTTAGGGTAAAAAGCACATTAGCCCAATGCGGAGACGTTTGCTAGAATATGCAGTTGAATTTTAGTACTACTTTTTATGATGAATATAGTTTTTGAGCCAGTCAATATTGTACATGTAGTGTACATATCTGTTTCCGTTTTGGGTATATGCATGTTTTTTGGTCAAGTTCGCTACAAAGTCCTTATATTGCTATTGTTGATGCATAGTGTTACCCAGCTGTTTAATATATTAGAGGAGCTTGATATTACACGGTCGGTAATTCTAGTTACTCCGGCTATGCATCTTGCTCTCGGCCCCCTTTATTATTTATTTGTCAAAAATTCTCTTTGCGGCGATTTCCTCATACGCAATCATTTCTTTCATTTTATGCCAACCATAGTTGCATTGGCGTTTACTCAATGGTGGCCTGCGGTTCTGGCCGTCGCATTTTTTATCCTAATTGTCTACTTATTTGCAGCTATAATATTGCTTAGGCAATACGAACATTCAATGGCCGAGCTAACCTCAACAGATGAGCGGTATTCATTTCGCTGGTTGCAACGAACTTTCGTCGTTATTTGCGTCATTGAGTTTATCGACTTTGTTCGACTCAACTTGCAATTGGTGCTTAGCTACGAGATAGCTATCAGTTGGTACTTTGTTAGTGCTTGCATATCACTTCTAATCACAAGCTACATTTTGATTAAAACCGTTCGGCAGCCAGAGCTTTATGCAAATTTAAGTGATTTTCATGAGATTAAGCGTAAAAAAAAGGAATTGGAAGAACAAGTCTCCCAAGCTGAAGATGCTAAAGCAATATTTGATCAAATTGATCGGCATGTAACCGAGAACGCTAGCTACCTACGCCCAAAATTTAGCTTACGAGACCTCGCCAGTGAGTTAGCTCTAAGTGAGCAGTTCGTTTCCTGGTCACTAAATAGAGGCGGTGAGCTCAGTTTTTCTGATTATATCAACAGTAGACGTTTAGATGCGTTGGTGTTAATCATGCACCGACAACAGAACGACTTCAATATTTTGCAAAGTGCATTTGATGTTGGGTTTAGCTCTAAATCTACATTCAATGCGGTCTTTAAAAGACACAAAGGCGTTACGCCAAGTGAGTTTCTAAAGACCATTCACTCATCAGGTTATACAAAACAATAGGTTCAGCTAGAATTTTGCACTTAAAACACGTCTTGTTTTATCATTTCGGACGCTAAACCACCATTCAAGCGGTAGTCTGCTCTTCATTCTTTCAATGGAGAGCCGCAATGAACATTTCTTTTAACTACCTAGGGGTAACACCCGTCGTCCTGTTGTTAACCTTAATATGCACCTTGTGCACAACTGCTACCTTTCATGCCAAAGCTGAGCCTTCTAATGAAACGTTGCTGCACCCCAGCACCTTTGCTAAAATTTTTGAAGGGCTTCCTCAGCTAGGGGTGCATACGACGATTGCCATGGATTGGATGAAGTCTAATTGTCGTGCAAAGATTGAATCAAATTCTTTGTCTAGTTCAACTGCAGTGTCTGAGTTCAACACATGTAAGCGTTTAAATTTGTGGGGTATTGAAGCGCTTGTTAAACTTGAGTTTAATAATTCAAGTTTAACACTTGTACAAGTTGAATCTGTTCGCGCTCTTTTTCCGTCGATTTTGTCAAGACTTCAGACTCATTTAGGTGAAGCAAAAATTCGGGGAGATAGGATTGTTTACTACCCTCTTAATGGGATCGCTCTCGACATTCCTAGTGCGTCTATAACACTTTTTGATCTGGGTTCTCATAGTGAGAGTGATCATTATTTTCGTTCTCGTGCAAATCAATCAATTGTATTTGATTTAAGTAGAAAAAAATGGTTGGAAGATCTAGCGACACTTGATCAAATTATTCGGAGTCGCCACGTGAACCCTTTCTGGTTAAATAATGAAACAGGATACGAGGAGCTTTATAGAAAAACTGAAAATCATATACAACAAAGTAACGCTCTAGACCCGATGCTAATTAATGCCCATTTCGAATCTCTAGTCGCATATATTGGGGATGGGCACTCCTATATTGCCGGAAAGCCTAAGCGGTTTGGCCGCCTGCCTCTCAGATTGCGTTGGTTTGGCCGCGATTTAGTCGTTCTAAGAGCCCCACAGTCAGACTTAGAGATCTTGGGAGCAACTATCGAACGTGTGAACGGTGTGGTCTTAAGCGATGCTATAGAAACAATCAAACCCTATATCCCAATCGCCAATGCAAGTTCATTACGTGCTCGTTCAGAATACGCACTAACCTACGCAGGGATACTCTACGCAGCAGGCTTGAGTGATGCCAAAACGAGTGCGCTGTTCACCTTCAAACTTTCAAATGGTCAAAGAGTAAATAAAACTATTTCGATTATAAGCAATTCTAATGCTAGCCCTAATAAGTGGTTTCAACCAAAACAAACGAATTCTTTGCTATCTGAATCTGACGGCAATTCTAACTGGATTCAGTTAATAGATAAGCAATATCTTTATGTTCGCTATGGCATGGTTCACGAACATGCCCCTGGGGCGATTGCTACCCTCGCAAGCGAGATAGTTCAATTAAATACCAAGCACAGGTTAGAAAAGATAATCGTTGATGTTCGAGACAATGAAGGCGGCAATTCATATTTGAACTCAGTGTTATTAAATACCCTGTCTCAAGATGAAAATATAAACAAACGAGGCAAGTTGTTTCTGTTGGTAAATCGCCATACATTTTCAGCTGCAATTAATTTTTCTGGCGCTTTAGAATGGCAAACTGCAGCGATAATTGTTGGTGAAGCGCCCGGAGATCGCCCAATTTTCGCTGGAGAGGCTGGCCCGCAAGCACTTTACGAACTACCACATTCAAAGCTTTTACTGAACTTGTCATTTTCTGAATGGGTAAGTACTGCAGCATGGGACAGTCGCCATGAAATTAATGTTGATTTTAAAATCGCTTCTTCATTCGAAGATTACAGTCAAGGCCGTGACCAAGAACTGACCTTCATTTTTGAGAATGACTTTGATAAAGCGGAGACAACGGTTAACAAAGAAGTGGTCCAGCGTTGGCTTGGTCACTATCAATTAGATGACTTCAGTGCAATGAGTATCTCGTGGGATGAAGATTGGGGTTTTTTCGCAGAGATACCAGGAACTTTATATTCACGTCTATATTGTGATGGGTACTCTGTATGCCAAACAGATATTCATGGGATGACCTTAGAGCGAGCGAATGACTCTAAACTCACTTTGAAATTCAATGGAGAAACCATCAACTTGACTTTGTTATCAACAGACTCTCAACCACTAATGACTACGCTAATTAATGGTGATTTAGTTAAAGCTAAGCGAGACTCAGAACGGTATATCAAGAGAAAACCAAAAGACCTTCGAATACAAGGTAACAACCTCGGGATTTGGTCAGCTAAATTAAGCCATCGATATGCAAATAAAGAGATATTTAGCAATGTTCGAACAGTCGCTGAGCATTTATATGGAATTCATATTGAAAGCTGGGAAGCCGAATAAATTTAGTAACTAAAATAAGAGAGAGATAAAATGAAATATTTAGCAGTAGTATTCTTATTATTGTTCATCGCGAGTTGTACAGAAACGAGTGATAGAATAAAAGTAGATTTTCTCGTGATAAATGCAAACGTGATTACGATGAACAGTGAAATTATACAAAAAAAACAAACCATAGCGATTAAGGATGGACTTATTTTAGCCATAGGAAGTAGTGATCAAATGGAGTCTTATAAAGGTAAGCAGTTGATAGATGCAAAAGATGGGTTTCTGATGCCTGGGCTTGCCGATATGCATGTGCACGTTAGAATGAATCCTATACATAATTTTAAGCTTTTTTTAGCCAACGGCGTGACAACCGTACGTAACATGGGAATTCGTGACGGCAGTCATGACCATGTTGCTTTACGAGGAAAAGTGAGTGCCGGGGAGTTTCTTGGACCTAGGTATTTAATTACAGGCCCACAAATAAAAAGTGAAAACACTAGCACTAAAGCAATGGTTGATACTTTGATGCAAGAACATCAAGAAAATCAGTACGATTTCATGAAAATTCATGGTGATATGGATGAAGCTGTATTTGACTATTTAATCGCCGAGGCTAAGAAGAAGAGCATTAGAGTAACGGGACATTTACAACATAATCTACCTTTAGATAAATCTTTAACTATGGACTCGATTGAGCACGTAGAAGAATTTCTATATGCGGTCCATGGTCAGCCACAAACGAATGTCAAAGGCGGTTTTCTCGAACAGTACAGAGAACAATTAAAGCTTCTTGCTGATGATGACTACCTAAATGATATTATTCAGAAAGTTAAAAATTCGGGTGTATATGTCTCTCCGACTCTAACAATCTATCACGCCCTCCCCTCTTGGGTTGATGATCGAGAATTTGAAAATTTAAAGAGAGACTCAAAAATCAAGTATCTGACTAAAAAAGTCAAAGATAAATGGTTATCTGATGATAAAAACCCGTATCGTGAAGATGGGTTTCCGCTCGGCATATCCGAATTAAGGCGAAACGGTGTATTGTTAAAGCGCATTGTTAAAGGAATGCACCAAGCTGGTATTCCTTTTATATTAGGGGTAGATGCGTTTGGAACTGTAGTACCAGGTTTTTCTGTGCACCGTGAATTACAGCTGATGGTTGATTCTGGCCTAAGCAACTACGAAGCACTAGAAACAGCAACAATCAATGTTGCGTATTACTTAAACGAGCGTGATAAAAGAGGAAGCATTGAAAAAGGAAAAGACGCTGATTTTATTATTCTATCGAAAAATCCTCTCGCTAATATCGAAAACACTAAAAGTATATTTGGTGTAATGACACAAGGACAATGGTTGTTGACAGATATTTTACTCGATAATTAAATGTTAGAAGTCCAAATCTAAGTTTTCGGTAGGGTGTAATATTTTATGACGCGTTTTTCTTTGTTCGCTTTCGGTGCCTATGAAAAATATAGCCAAGGTATAAAACAGTAAACCCTGTCGCCACAATTGCAATCGGTATAATAGAGTCTCCTGCTTCGGGGCTAAAGGTGATAGACCATAACATCTTTAAAACACCACCTAATACCACCACGCCTAAGCCAAGCCAGAGTGAACGCTTCCACAGGGCTGCTCCTAAAAATATGCCGTAGGCCATAACGCTGGCCGCGCCAAGCATGTTTGTCATTGTCCACCCAGATTGCAGTAACGTTTTTTCCATCGCTAAAAACTCCATAACTTTCGGGTCTGGTACTTCTGGCGCAGGAAACCAAAACATAGAGCTGAACATCGCGACGAGGGAAAGCCATATACCACTCCATGAGCGGTACCAAGCAGCCAGCGCAAAGGGTAAAACCATCAGAGGGCGCAGCCACCATGACAATGTGTTGTGGTGGCGGTCAAATGCCCAATTGAAGAAAGCATCATTTGTAAAAAATGCGATCAGCATACAGCATAATATAATGGCGTAAAGCCAGTTGGTGACGGAGTGATTAGCAACGAGCCCAAAACTTACTTTCTGCTGGTCATTTTTAATGCGTCTGTTGGCCGAATTTAGCAAATTGCAGATACTCTCGGCAAAGATGAATGTTTGCCTTCGTAAGGTTGCCCATTCTCCACTAGATATTTAAAAGCAGAGAGAGAGTCTGAACCCATTTTTTTAGAAATAAGTAACATTAAAGGCTCAAGGATTCTTCCAAATATGCCACCTTTAAGTACAACTTCTGATTCAGTGGTTAATAAGGTATTGCCATTTTCAGCTTTAAGCGACCAAGTATTTTTGGCAGATTTAACTAAGGGCAAATCAAATCCTTCATAAGTATAGGACTCGCCCTCCTTCCAAGAAATCCATCGTTCAGTGATCACCGTATTGTCACCAATACGACATGTCCGTTCGGTGCCAACACCTTTTGTACGATCGCCTTTACATTCAGATGATCTAACAGGTTCTGACCATGAAGAAATATTGTCTAAATCAGCAAGAAATGCCCAAGTATCCTCTGGGCTAGCATTAATGCATGCAGACATTTTCATTTTAAGCATAACGACTTTTCTCCGTTAGAAATTTTATTAAGACGCCTCAGCCTGTTCAGGGGAAATACGAGGGCGAGTTAGTGATTTTTTCAAAAAAATTTATCATATGCATATATCGCATATTTCTTCCGATAAAGCTATTTAGCTCAGAAACTGACTGCACTACATATAGTGATTTATTAACTGATTTTTTTTCAACCCTTTGCAAAGAAGCTTCATTCCAGAATTGTAGGCGCAGTTTCTAAATTTATAGCTTTCCAACGCATTTTTCAATTCACTCTCTGATTAGGAGAATATTTTGAAAAGCGAAACTCCTCAATGAGTATTGCTCTATATTGATCGAAATGACATTTCATTGAAAATGCCTATTCAGCTCCATATTTTGGGCACACATCAATTATAAAAGTTCTTGCACAACAATAATACACCGTGTAGTGTAATATTATGAATTATGCTAGAGAACAACAAATTGACGATGCTTTCTTTGCTTTATCACATCCGGTAAGGCGAAGAATCATTGAGCAAATTTCGACTACCGATATGTCGGTAGCTGAAGTATCAGCCCCCCTAAATGAAACACCTTCGCAAATGACCAAGCATCTCCACATATTAGAGCGTGCCGGCATGCTTTCTCGCCATAAAGAAGGTAGAACACATCGCCTTCATATGGAGCCTGAGCCATTAAAGGAAATAATGGAATGGGTCTCTCATTATCAGAAATTTTGGGACGAAAGGTTTGATGCGCTTGAGGAATATTTACACAACATTAGTGAGAAAACATGATTGCAGAATTAAAAAAAGATGGAAGCATCGAACTACAGGTGAAGCGCACATTAGCATTTCCAAGAGAACTTGTATTTAGTGCATGGCTAAAAGCAGAACACCTCATGAAATGGATGGGGCCAACACAGGATATTAATCTAGGTCTCATAGAAATTGACCCACAACCAAAAGGTAAATACCGATTTGGATTTGATGATAAAAATTGTCTTGATACACGTAGTTTTGTGCATGGTGAATTTTTAAAAATCACCGCTCCATCACAGTTAGTGTTCACATGGATTTGGGAAGCCCCGCTCCCAGAAGCAGGCGTATTAACGTTAGTGACCGTTGATTTCCATGAAGTTGAGGGTGGAACTGAAATGGTTCTGACGCATCAGAAATTCATGGATAAAGAATCATGTGAGAGGCATAACGCAGGATGGACGGGTACTCTGGACAAACTTCAGGCTCTTCTTGCGGGCCAGACATCATGAAGAAACTAGCTTTATTCACTATAGCATATTTCGTCATTACAATGGCGTGGGCCTATCCGTGGCATATGGTGTTCTTTCATGATTTATATGTTGAATGGGGCGCATTCCAGCGTAGTGAGCCTATTATGCCATTGGGGATTGCGGCCATAGTCATTCAGGGGATCGTAATAGGATATCTCTACCCATTTTATAATAACAGTAAGAAAAACCAGATCCTGACGGGCATCAAGTTCAGCCTCATTATCGGACTCATGACCTATACCGCAATGGGCTTTGCTACGGCTGCAAAATTCAATATTGATCCCGTTATGCCGTTTTTAATTTACCACACCATATTTCAAACCATTCAATTCATGTTGGCTGGAATTGCGCTTGGACTTGTTTTTAAAAATAACACTTAACAGAAAAGG
This sequence comes from Paraglaciecola sp., assembly GCF_039942875.1. Lineage (GTDB taxonomy): Bacteria > Pseudomonadota > Gammaproteobacteria > Enterobacterales > Alteromonadaceae > Paraglaciecola. Next base: position 19,063 of record NZ_JBDVBQ010000042.1, on the reverse strand, counting down.
GTAGAATTATGACTCAATTTATATTTACCTACCATGGCGGTCAAAAGCCAGAAACACCTGAAGCGGGAAAGGAAGCTATGGAACAATGGAAGACTTGGGCCGCTGGTCTGGGCGCAGCCTTAGTCAACCCTGGCACGCCCGTCGGAATAACAAAAACACTGAATGCTACAGGCATATCTGACCAAGCCTCCCCCCACCCTCTCATGGGATTTTCAATACTAGAGGCCGCCACTATGGATGACGCGCTTGAGCTTCTCAAAAACTGTCCACACATACATGTAATAGGCGGCACTTTAGAGGTTTCTGAAATGATGGCTATGCCGGAAGAATAGTTAAGGACACTAATATGGCTGAATGGCTCTACACTGCGAACGTAAAATTTTATGACGTATTATCTGCACTTATAGAAGACAATGCTGCTTGGCCCATCAGCTCTAAGGTCAACGTTGGTGATATTGTCTATATTTACCTGACGGCCCCTCATAAAAAGATTGGGTTTGTCAGTAAAGTTACTCAAATAAACCTACCCGACAGCATGGTAAGCACTCTTACTTCGCCTTATTTAAAGCCCCTCGAACCGCAAAAAAAGCCCAACAAGTCTTTTATGCTTTTGGGTAACATACAATCATTTTTGGAATGCTCTAATGATTCACTGTCTTTAGAGTATTTAAAATCTAACGGTTTAAAAGGCATGTTGATGGGCCCGCGCAAGCTCGACAACAACCCTGAGCTTTTAAAACATATTAGAGGCGCAATACATGGATTATGAAGAACTTGAATACAAATTCATTGAACTTCATGGCGCCGAAAAATCCACCATGATGGGAACACCATGCCTACGCTACAATGGACAGTTTTTTTCCATGATGTTTACAAAAGAAAGTTCCTTAATACTTAAACTACCAGAGAAGCGTGTTAATGAGCTTATAGATATCGGTAAAGGGCATGAATTTAACTTCACAAAAAAGCGCTTTAAAGAATGGGTTCTCATTCCTGAGAGCCTTGAAGATGAGTACGAAGCCCTGATGCTTGAAGCCCTCAATCACACGAAGAATGCTTGAAATTAGTTCACTGTATCGAGCTTAAAAATTCTTTAGATTCAAATAGATAAGGTAGTCAACATACAAGGGTGCTATTTTTATGTGAATATTATTTTTATTTATCAACAACTTACGCAATGGGGCGCCATATCATACAAAGTTAGAACTTTTCCATATTCAAAACTTTGCGTGAATGGGAGGAAATATTACTATCACTGGAGTTTCGTTTGGGCAAGGTGTCATAATACTTGCGCCGCATAAATTGACACAGCCAATTCCATTAAATCCAAGGGCATACCATTAACTTAGCAAGAAACGGGTCGATGGAGAGCTGCCATTCATTATATGAATCTAGACATTCAATAATACAAGGATATAAAAATGGCCTCACTCTCAAATAAAGTCGCAATCATAACAGGTGCAAGCTCAGGTATCGGGCGGGCGGCAGCAAAACTTTTCGCCCATGAGGGAGCTAAAGTGGTCGTCGGAGCGCGGCGAGACAATGAATTGAACACGCTTGTTGCCGAAATTGTTGCTGAAAGTTGGCAGGCTACGGCACTGGCCGGAGATGTGGCAGAGGAGAGTTACGCCAAAGCATTGGTTGCTTTGGCGGTAAGTGAATTCGGCGGGTTGGATATCGCCTTTAACAATGCGGGAATTCTAGGCAGCAACGATGCTGTGACAGAATTGAGCATTGAAGACTGGGAAAACACTTTGCGGATTAACCTTACTGGCAGTTTTCTGGGTGCAAAGTACCAAATCCCAGCTATGAAAGGCGGAGGCTCCCTCATTTTCACATCATCCTTTGTGGTAAGCACAATTGGTATGCCCAACAAAGTTGCATATGCGAAGTTAATGGTAGAAGAAGGCTATACCAATAAACAAGTGCAAGAAATATCAGGCGCAGGCGAGTCAGCTATGACTCCAGAGCAGCAACGTATTCAAGAGTTAGAAAAGCAACTTTGGCGAGCAAACAGGGATAACGAGATATTAAAAAAAGCCGCTGCTTTCTTCATTCGAGACAATCACACGTTGAATTAGCTAAAAATATGAAGAAAGCTCACCCATACTATAGCGTAACGGAATTATGTGAGGTGTTAGATGTCGCCAGCAGTAGTTATTATTATCAGGCTCAAGCACCATCTGATACAGAGAGTAAGCTCATAAATGAGATTAAATGTATTGCTGAAAAAACCGGGAATACCTATGGTAAACGCAGAATGCGGGTAGAGCTCACCTCTTTAGGGTATAGTATTGGACTTTACCGTACAGCTTCATTAATGAAAAAAGCCAAGGTGGTCGCTATCTGTCCCACACGCCACCATCGTTGCCTTGAAGGAGAAAGTGAAGCAGCTTATGCTCCAACATATTAAAGTGTCAGTTCAACCCAGATACATATAATACGCACTTAGTAGGAGATATTACCTGCATTCGAACATACCAAGGTTGGAGCTATCTAGCTTGCGTCATGGATTTATCGACCAAAGAAATCGTGGGTTATGCACTATCCCAAACACCTAATGCAAAACTAGCGATACACGCTTTAGACAGCGCGATTCGATGTAAACAGCCAGATACCCAACAGCTATTATTCCATTCAGACCAAGGGATGCAATACTCAGCTCAATCATTCAGGAATAGGCTCGCCACACTGAATATCACCCAAAGTATTAGTAGAAGAGGAAATTGCTGGGATAACGCCGCGATGGAAAGGTTCTTCAGAAGCTTAAAAACAGAAAGACTTAACTATTTATCTTTTATTAATCATCAATCAATGACCGAAGCAGTTAATAGCTATATTCGATTTTATAACTACAAGCGACGACATTCAGCATTGAATTATATGACACACCATGAAAAATATTTAGAAATGCAAAAAGCGGCTTAAAAACCCTACAGGTTTACTTGACCATTACAGCCTACCATGATTAAGTCGATATCGACATTACGTTGTACAGAAGTATCAGTAAACACCTCACGCATTTGTTCACGGGCGGGTTGATAACGCAAATTAAGAGTGTGAGGGCGATAATTATATTGGCTGACGGTGTTGGTGACATGTGCTTTTAAATCCGCCCCAAAGCGTACTAACTTGGTACGTCTGCGGAGTAAATCACGAGTCGAGCGTAATTCATTAGGGTAGTTATATGCCAAGGGGAAATTGCCTCCGCGTAGTAATTTGGCAATTTTAAATGAATCAATTTTGTCATTCTTGGTTTTACCGCCATGTATGGCCTTCATATACAAGGCATGGTCGAGCACAAAATCAATATTGTGTAATTGGCAATAGTCGCTAACCCAGTACCAGCAGTGCATACATTCGACGCCAACAACAATATTACCCAAATAAGGTTGTAGCAAAGACAGTAATTGTTCGGGTGAATCTTTTATTTTTTTATGTACGAGTACCTCACCGTGTTCGTCAATAATGCAGACATAAAGTAGGCGAGCGTGTAAATCAATTCCACAATAGTATGGATGTGTATTAGTATAAAAGTTCATTGAGCTTCTCCGTTTGGTTTTGTCACCAACCAGAGTAGCCGAAAGTTACGCTGATTGGGGAGGCTCAATGAGTATCAAGACCGCATACAGTAAGCTAAGGATAAGCTCCATCCAGTATATTAATAAAGGGTATCCATTTAGCTCCACCACATACTACATATAGTGTTTATTTGATTTTTACATCTTTATACTTAATCGGTGGGGTATGTACTGCCAATTCCAACAATCTAAAAAACAACAACCCCCTTGAGCGAGACTTTCTTCGATTAAACCGAAATGCGTACTCGTTAAGATAAGCATCTAAGTGTTCTAGATTAACGGAGCCTTGATGTGTACCAAGTAACCACCTTTTCACTAAAGAAGCGACTCGATGAACACCAACCAAAGTTTCGTGTGCAGGTTCATTTGAGCCTAATAACACGTGCTTATCCCAACTATACCCTAACGTAGGTAAGGTTCGATAAATGGAAGCTCCATCCGTTCTAATTACAGTGCCCTGTTCAACGTTATCATGCACAAACTGGTTCAGTGTTTTTTGTGTTGCTTCTTCGATTCGTTTTAAGCGAATACGGCCAAACCCTTTAGGCTGCTCTAGTTCAACAGCTATCGCCACAATGGCTTTCTTACTAGTTAAGCTGGGCGCTCGTGAACTCCCTTTATCAGTACCGCCCACGTAAGTTTCATCCACTTCGACTGTTCCTGTCAGCTTGTCTCTCGATGGGTCAACCATTGCATGTCTGTATCGATGCAGCATTGTCCATGCTGTTTGATAACTACCTAAGCCGAGTAATCTTTGTAAACCTAAAGCACTAACACCATGCTTTTCATTAGTGATATACCAAGCGGCAGCAAACCAGTTAGTGAGAGATGTGCGACTTTTATCGAATAACGTACCAGAGGTAACCGTCGCTTGATAACGACAAGAGCGACATAATAAACGCCCCCTTGATAGGTGATATGGCTCAGCAGTTTGACGGCAGCGCGGACAACAAAATCCAAAAGGCCACCTGAGTTTAAGAGAAACTGTAAACAGGCATCATGGTTTGGAAACCAACGAATAAATTCATCCCAATTGGACGGATAATCTTTTCCAGATTTCAATAAATTTGATGGAATGCTCACCACTACATATGGACATAGGTGGAGCTAAGTGGATACCCCTTTTATTAATTCACCTTTGTACAATAAATATATTGTAAACCCAGTTGAACATGTGCATATACACATGTTATATTCTGCTAAACATCTGGAGAGTGGTATGACTGATATTTATAAACGGCTTGAAACATGTGCTTGTTTTCGAATGCGTGCAGCATCGAGGAAGCTCACACGTGACTATGACGAAGTCCTTAAACCGGCTGGTATTAAAATTACCCAATTTACTGTGCTGGCAATAATATCAGGCACAAAACCACATTCCATTTCATCTATGGCCAGTTCACTGTCGATGGAAAGAACCTCCCTTGTACGAACTTTGAGTTTATTAGAAAAGAAAGAGCTTATTAAACTAGGAATTGAAGGATATAGACGGGAGCGCGAAATTTCATTAACCCCAAAAGGAGAAGCTATTTTCTTAGAGGCGGTCCCACTTTGGGAAAAAGCTCAGTCTAACTTTGAAGAACAATTAGGTGCAGGAGTATGGCAAACTTTATGGAAACATATTGCTAAACTCGCAAGAGGGAAAAGCGGTCTAGTTAAAGTCTGAATTTTTTTACCATGAATAGTGTATATACACTACGTTAAATATGAATAATAGGAATATTAAATATGCACAGTAATAAACAAGCCTTTGAGTTTTTTTCAACGATGCTTTCCAAAAGATGGATAGTCAGTCTGCCTGTAATACTCGTGTTCATTGCCTTGATATCAGGCATATCATCGTTGCAAAAGGATACAAGCTCTGATGCGTTTATCGATCCACTCAACCCCGCACTGGTCGCCAACAAAAAAATTGAAGAAGTCTTTGGGCTTTCCGATCCACTCGTTATCGCAATCGTCAACAACACAGGTACAGGCATTTTTACCCCTGACTCCCTCGAACTCGTTGACTGGGTAACCAGAACATTATCTAAACAACGTAATGTAGATCCTGACAAGATCATATCTCTGGCGACAGAATCCAATATCGAAGGAGATTCTGTAGGCATGAACGTAGAAGAATTTATAACGTCTACGCCCATTTCTAATGAAAGAACGAGCTGGATAAAACACGCCATCGACCACTTCCCATTATACCAAGGGCTATTAGTATCAAAGGATCATCAAGCGACAATCGTTGTTGCAGAACTGCTGGACGAGACAGAATCGTCTAACACTTACCACAATATTAAAAAGTTATTGGACGATGCCCCTCTTGGTAACGGAAACAAACTGTTTATCGCTGGAGAAGGCGCAGTATCAGGCTATCTATCAACCTACATTGATAACGATGCCAAAAAACTCAACCCTTTAGCTGCAGTCATAATTACCATTATTCTCTTTATCTGCTTCAGAACTCTTCGTGGTATTATTTTACCGAACTTAATTGTCATACTCACAGCCGGAAGTACCTTAGGCGCCATGGCATTATTTGGCGTAGATTTCTACGTGATAACCAATGGTTTAGTCGTATGTATGATAGGTATTGCGGTAGCAGATTCTGTGCATATCTTTAGTCAATACTACACGGAAATAGCCTCAAACCCATCAGCCCAACGTAAACAAATAGTAGCCAATACCATGGCTAACGTATGGCGCCCTATTACCCTTACAACCTTTACCACTATGGCCGGTTTTCTTGGGCTAGCCGTCACGTCTGATATGCCACCTGTTATTTATTTTGGTTTGTTTGGTGCTTTGTCAGTGTTTTTTGCTTGGTTATTTTCAATAACAATATTGCCAATTTTATTAAGCTGCCTCACGCCTAAACTCAGTAAACGCTTTTTGCATAAATCAAAAGATACCGTTCAAAGATCCTCCTTTATCACTTCTGTTGGTAAAGCCATTTTAAAGCGTCCACATGTTTCAGTTTGGATAGGCGCTATTTTATTTCTTATATCATTGGTAGGTGCGAACCAAGTAACGGTAGATGAAGAGCGGATAGCTAATTTCAAAGAAACCGAAGACATTTTTATTGCAGACAAAACAATTAATAGTTTGATGGACGGTACATATTATTTAGATATTTTCATTGACGCAAAAGATCCTGAAGCCCTTTATCAACCAGAGATATTACAAAAAATTGAAGCGACTCAACGCAAATTGGAAACACTTCCGCAAGTAGGCGGAACAACATCAATAGTCGATTATATAAAACAGATGAATAAAGCCATTAATGAAGATGATGAAACCTATTATCGCATTCCAAACAACCCACAATTAGTCGCTCAACTGTTTCTTTTGTACTTTTCATCCGGGGATCCCACTGAGTTTGAAGAAGAAATTGACGGAGAAAGAAAACTTGCCTTAATCAGAGCCAATGTCGCCCGTAACAAATACTCAAACAATAAACTGTTAGTTGAAGAAATGAGCCCTTGGTTGGCTAAAGAATTCTCAGACGAAAACGTCACAGCCACGTTAACCGGTAGGATACAGGTGGATTATGAATGGATAGATAACCTGGCCAAAACCAATACACTCAGCGTTGTGGTATCAATACTTGCAGTAGTCATCATGGCATCGCTACTTTTTAAATCCGCAGTAGCTGGCTTTCTTGCCTTTATTCCCGTAGGACTGTCGATTTTAATCATATATGCAGTGATGGGGATCTCAGATATTTGGCTAGGAGTTGGAACGTCCATGTTTGCCTCTATAGCTATTGGTTTAGGAGTCGACTTTGCCATACACACCATAGATCGGATGAAAGAGCTTATCGCTAACTCCAGTAAACCATGGGCAGAACAACTCATTGTTCTTTATGCAACCACAGGCCGCGCGCTACTTTTCAACTTCTTAGCTATAGCACTTGGCTTCGGAGTACTTATGACATCAGATGTGCCGCCCCTCATAAAATTCGGTTCGCTGGTCGTTATTTCCGTCACGACATCGTTTATAGCAAGCCTCGCCATTGTGCCTTCTCTGGTCATGCTATTTAAACCAAAGTTTATCTATAAATAAGGAAAACCATGAACAAATTTATCGCTTTAAGCTTAACCTGTTTACTTACCTTTAACGCCCAAAGTCAAGATTGGACTGGTCAAGAGATCATAGAAAACATCAACAATCGTGATGACGGGCAACAAGTGACCCGAAGTTTTAAAATTGAACTAACCGACAGGCGCGGTATCACGCGTACCGAAGTTACCCAAGGCTATAAGAAGTATTTTGGCGACCAGAAAAAAACAGTGATCTTTTACAAAGAGCCAACCAATGTCAGAGGTACCGCATTTCTGACCTTTGACTACGCTGACGAATCAAAAGATGATGACCAATGGCTGTATCTACCCGCTCTTAGACGAGTCAGAAGAATTTCTGCATCTGATAGAGGGGACTATTTTTTGGGTACCGACCTAACCTATGAAGAAATAAAAAAAGAAGGAAAATATGATCTCTCTGAGTACAACACCAAACTCATCGGACAAGAAAATGATAACCAACAACTATTACTCAAAGTTGAATTAACCCCAAAAACTAAGCAGCTTTCAGAAGAGCTTGGTTACTCTCGCCTCATCACTTATGTTGATCCTAACATTTGGATGTCACGAAAAATTGAATTTTGGGACACAAACGGCAATGCCTTAAAAACAATTGAAAATCTACACATCACTCAAATCGATGGATACTGGACAGTCACAGAAATTGCGGTTAAGAATCATAAAACACAACACACTACACGTATGATGTTCTTTGATATTGACTACAAAGCACAGATCCGCAATGACATGTTTACGCAACAACAACTCAAACGCGGACTGCGCTAGGGGTAAACAAATGCGATGTATAGCCATTTTACTCGGCTTAATACTGACAACCTTCTATGCTAAGGCTGAAATTAGAGGAGAGTTTCAGTCAAAAATGTCGGTAGGCGAGTCTGGAATAAACCAGTTCGAACATATCACCACTCCGTCATTCACATATTCAGGGGAGAATTTTCGATTTTACAGTGAATACCGTTTAAGGGTAGATACTGCAGATGAATTAGAACCAGGGAAATTTGATGAACCAACCTCATCTGCATTCAGTAAAAGAATGAATCTGAGTGGCTCTGCTGAATTTGAAATACGAGAATTCTTCGTTGATGGTTACCTTGGTGAGGTCTTTTTAAAATTGGGCAAACAACAAATTGTATGGGGGCAGTCAGATGGGTTACGCGTGCTGGACGTTGTTAACCCACTGAACTATCGTGAGTTTATTCTGACTGGACTTGATGAACGGCGAATTCCCTTATGGTCAGCCAGCGCCGAAATCGGCCTTGGGCAATGGCAACTACAAACCGTATGGGTGCCGGATCAAACATACAATTACCTTCCCAGTGGTACAAACGCGCCGACCTTTGCGTTTACCTCATCGCTATATATTCCTTCAATACAACATGCCGACCAAGTTGTTCTGAAAGCTCCCAAAACACGCGGTAAAATTTTCAATGATAGCGATTTTGGATTTAGATTAAGTACGTTTACAGAAAACGGCTGGGATATTGGAGTGGTTTACTTCTATCATTATCGCGATGAAAGTGTGTTGTATCGAGAACACGTAGAAGAGGCGCTTATCATTCAACCACAATTCGAGCGTTCTCATCTACTAGGCTTTTCGGCATCCAATGTATTGGGCGATGTAATCTTAAGAAGCGAAGTCGGCTATTCAACCAATGTGCATTACTTAACAGACTGGAGTGTGACGCAAAATGATCAACATACGTCTTCTGAAGTAGCAATGGTTTTAGGCTTAGATTATCAGGGAATAAGCAACGTATTTTTAACCGCACAAATATTTGCTAGCCATATCAACCATTTCCATCACGACATCATTCGTGAGCAAACGGAGTATCAATACACCATGCGCTATGAGCAAACATTTTATAATGAAACATGGACACTCTCACTACAAAATATTCAATCCATTAATCGTGAAGACGGGTTGCTCCAACTATCGTTGGAGCATCAATACTCTTCTTCCATTATCTTATCGCTGGGTTGTGATATATTTTACGGGGCACAACATGGCTTATTCGGTCAATTTAAGGACAAGGATAGGGTTAGTATGGCGCTAAATTACAGCTTCTAGTACTACTATCTTGGCAATATAGCTAAGTATGTAGTATTTCGAAATTTATATGTCCCTTTAAATCACCTTGAAAACATTTTTTGATAAGCGCTCTACTTTCACATTGATTTCACAACTGCAGGCATAACCTTTGGCTAACTTATCAATAAGGAGTCAAGGTTATGTCGATGCCTATCCACAATCGTATTGAATTACAAAACGTCAGTCAGTCATTTACGTTGAATGACAATCAGGTACATCTATTTCAAGAGCTAACGTTATCTATTATTCAAGGTCAGTCTTATGCTATTACTGGTCCTTCAGGCTCGGGTAAATCCAGCTTATTGATGTTGATGGCAGGATTAGAAAATCCCACTTCAGGGCAAGGGATCTACGTTAATAACCAGAAAAATAGTGCTTTGAGCGAGTTGCGTGAAGAAGCAGGTTTTATCTTTCAACAGTTTCATTTGTTACCCGAGCTTACGGCGCTGCATAACGTAGCTTTGCCACTAAAACTGCGAGGGGTAAAAAATGCAGAGGCAAAGGCAAAAGTCTGGTTGCAACGGGTGGGGTTGGAGCATCGTTTACAGCATAAACCTCAACAACTCAGTGGTGGAGAACAGCAAAGAGTAGCGATTGCCCGGGCATTGGTATTTCAGCCTAAATTTATTTTTGCAGATGAGCCAACGGGGAATTTAGATACAAAAAGTGCACAGGAAGTAGCCGACATTCTTTTCTCTTGCTGTCAAGAGCATGGCGCTGGCTTGGTAATGGTTACCCATAGCCAAGAGCTTGCCGAGCGTGCTCAGCATATTTACGTGTTTAGCAATGGTAAGTGCCATTTGAATACAAAAGTGAATAAGGAGGTTTGTGATGATAATCAATAACCTACTTTTAGCTTGGCAATTTCATCAACAACAAAAACATCTGCCACACCAGCGTTTTTTGACGTGGACTCAGGCTATATTATTGGTTTTTATTGTCACACTGAGTCAAGCCAGCCAAAGTATTCAGAGCTTTTTGACAGAAAATTTAGTGAACCTGTTAGGAGCAGACGTGGTGATTAGCCATCAACACCCCTTAACAGATGCTCATCATGAGGTGTTAGCTGAACTGTCTACCAATATGATTGTGACGCAGTATATTGCCACAACCTTGACCCACAATGACAAGTGGCAACGAGCCAAACTTAAGTTCGTCGGCGATGGATACCCCTTGCAAGGTAAGATTAAAATATCTAATTCATTACACGCTACCAGTGAAGCGGTCAACACCGGCCCAAAACCTGGCAACATTTGGCTAGATCCGCGTTTGTTGACTAGCTTATCGCTTAGTGTTGGCGATACGCTCACTATAACTAATCACCCCTTCATCGTATCGCGTATTTTGCAACACGAGCCAGACCGATTGATGGAAGGTCACAGTGTCGATATGCGGGCCATGTTGCATATCAACGATTTAAACAAGCTAAATCTCCCTGAAGACTTATTGGGTTATAGGTATTTGATTGCTAGTTCCTCCCAGCAAATTTCGCAAATCATTGCTTGGCAAAAAGTCAATTTGCCTGCTGCACAAATCTATCACACCAAGGGCGCACACCCTTTGGCTTTGTTTTGGCAACGCACCGAAAACTTTATTGGCTTAGCTTCTATTATTCTATTTTTTATGGCGGCAATTGCGATTCAGCAACTGACCCATGTGCAATTGCGAAAAGAGCAATTTTTTAGTGCTGTGTGTATGAGTTTAGGCTCATCAAAATCGACTGTATTCCAACTGTCCATATTTAGGTGGTTGATGCATGTAATCTTAATGTTACCTGCAGTTTTGCTGATTTCAGCGGTCTGTCATTGGATGATAATTCAATGGTTGAGCCACACTTTTTCAGATTTGAATTGGCACTGGCAGCCCATGTTAGCTGTTCAGTCTGTGTTAGCGGTTAGCTTAATATTTTTGGTTTTTCAAATACCCGTGTGGGCCGGTTTAAGACAAAGCTCGGTTGCTCAGTTAGTCAATAACCACCAAAAAAGAATCAGCTATTGGCTAAGCTTAATTTGCGCTGTCGCAGTGCTAGCCGGTGTGGCTGTTGTCTACTCAGATAATGCCTTACTCAGTATTATGGTCATTGCTTCAATAGGGTTGAGTATCTTATTGATTCTATTTTTTAGCTGGGCGGGACTCTCATTTGGTGAAAAGCTGACTCAGAATGTTTCAGGTTTAATGCCTTTTGCTCTATTTATGATGAAACAACGGCTGTTAAGCAAAAGTACTCAGATATTGGGTGTGGGCCTGTGTGCATTTTTATTATTGTTTACTTTGATGTTACTAAAAGACTTAGGCGGAACCATGCAGGCCTATCAGCGCACTCATGATGGCAATCTTGTTGTCTCACAGGCAACCAAAAATCAAATGTCAGATATCGAGTCTTGGGCACAGGAACAGGATGTCGACATACGCCAACAACGACCTTATACGTATGCCAAGTTAACGCAGGTCAACGGTCAACTTTTGGCTGATTTTACCCAAAAACCCAGCGAGAGCTTAGCCACGTTAAGCCGTACTGTGCGGTTGCACTGGACAAACACAGTGCCAAGCAATAACCGTATAGTAACTGGACAATGGTGGCAGGCTAATACCCCAAATTGGCAACAGATATCGGTTGAAGAAGAAGTGATGACTGATCTAGGCTTGAAGTTAGGCGACAGCTTAACTTTTTATATAAACGAACAAAGTATCGTTTTTAACATCAGTGCCAGCCACGTCTATAAATCGGGATCAGGGTCTATTACTTTTTGGTTTCAAGTTCCCAGCTCTGCAATTAAGAATATCACTGCTGTGCACTACAGCATGGCGAGTTTGGAATTGTCTGAACAACAATTTCCCCTCTTAAATACGTTATGGCAACAACATCCCACATTGCGAATGGTGTCATTGCAAGAAATGACCGCTAGGTTTGATTCTACCCTTGCTATGGTCACACAAGTGATCAGTGGTTTTGCTTTACTCATTATTGTACTGGCAACCGTGGTGATCCTATCTTCTATTCATGGGCTGGAAGCTAAAGAAAAGAAAAAGAATAGCGTGATCATGAGCTTTGGCTTTTCTCAACAAACGTGTTTAAAACTAAATGTGATTGAGTGGATAGTGACCGGCTCTATTGCTGCCAGTGGTGCCATTGTCGGTACTTATGCGGCGGGTTTACTTATTTATCAATCGCAGTTTTCTATGCATTATCAGCCGAACTTCTTATGGTTGTTAGGTACCTTAAGCATTATTTTATTAGTGGTGACTGGTTTAGGGGTTTACGCCAGCAAAAACAGTCTTTCTAGCTCTGTTCGTCAATTAATGGCGGAGTAAGCACTTTTATTGGAGTTTCACATTGGTTTCACACGTTAGTTGTCATGCTAGTGAAAACTAAAGGAGAAAACATTATGCAAAACGCTAAACAATTAATATCTATATTACTCGTCCTACTATTAATCATTGCCAACACCGAGGTGTTGGCGAAATCAACTGACCTAAAAGTATTGATGGTGGTAAGTGGTTATGGTCAACAACAAGGTAAAGAGGCACCCGGTTACGAATTTGATGAATTTGCCAAAGCCTATTTGGTGTTCAAACACAATAACCTTTTGGTGGATATTGCTAGCCCTCAGGGCGGGCCAGTTGAAGCCGACCGGTATGATCCTAGCAAGCTATACAACCAAGAAGTATTGACTGATCCAAGTATTATGGCAAAGCTGGATAATACTCTGTCCACCGCACAGCTAACTGCGGATGATTATGCTGGGGTGTTTATTGTTGGTGGTAAAGGTGCCATGTTTGATTTGCCAAAAGATACATCATTACAGCAAATCATTGCCGACATCTATCAACAACAAGGTATAGTAGCAGCTGTATGCCATGGTCCAGCGGCATTGGTTGATGTGAAGCTAGCCGATGGTAGTTATCTAGTAGCGAATAAAGCTGTGAACGGTTTTACCAATCAAGAAGAGAACCTGTTTGGCACCAAGTGGATGAAAGACTTTGCCTTTATGCTCGAAGATAAATTGGTTGAACGTGGAGGCAAATTCCAATCTAGCGACATTATGCTCGAACATGTTGCCGTTGAAGAGCGTTTAATTACAGGACAAAATCCATCTTCAACCGTGGTAGTGGCGACCGAGTTGGTCAAGTCGCTTGGTATTAAGCCTAAACCATTGGCATCTTACGAAGATGATAGAACCCTTGGTTTGATTGCGCAGTTGCTAGGCGGAGACTTGAACGCGGTGCAAGCACTCAAGAATGCGCCAGACCAATACAATATTAAGTTTGTTGGCATGTATGGTTATCAGTACCTAGAAAAAGCCAAAAGCCAGCAAGAATACCAACACGCACTGACTTTGATGACATTGGCACAAGTCGCGATGAACAACCCGAAGTTAGAGGTACAAATTGCCAAAGCTCAGCATAAAATAGGTGACAAACACGCCGCTGCCGATACTCTAAACAAGATATTAGCGACTAAACCAGACTTTAAACCTGCCTTGGACATGTTAAGCACGTTATCTTTGTAATGTGTTTTAAGAGTGGCTTAACTAAAATTGGAGCTTGTAATGACTGAATCTGCTGAGCTACATGTATTACTGATCGAAGATGAATCCAGTATCGCTAAAAATATCGCTGAATATATGGAGCAAAAAGGCCATATTTTTGATTTTGCCAGCCAGGGTCAACTTGGGTTAGATTTGGCGTTACAAGCTTATTACGACCTCATTATTCTTGATTTGAATTTACCGGTGATGGATGGGATAGAGGTATGTCGGCAACTTCGAAAACACGCCGAGCGTCATATTCCTATCTTAATGCTCACCGCCAGAGACAGCATCGAGGACAAGGTCACCGGCTTTCAAGTAGGGGCCGATGACTACTTAACTAAACCCTTTTCGCTACAAGAACTTGAAGTGCGCTGTTTGGCGTTGTCCCGACGGCACTTGTTGAATCGCAAAGATATACTTACCTTAGGTCCGCTTACAATAGATATTAAAAAAAAGACCGCCACTCGAGACAGAGAGCTATTGGCTTTAAGTGCCATGGGTTTTAAAATTTTGACCCTAATCGCACAAGCCTACCCTCAGGTGGTTAGTCGCTCTGAGCTTAGCCATAAACTATGGGGTGACGAGCCTACTGAATCCGATGCACTTCGCTCACATATCTATCAATTGCGTGCTGTGTTAGACAAACCTTTTGCCTATCCATTATTACAAACCTTACATGGTGTGGGTTTCACTTTAGATATAGTCACTCAAGGTCAGCAACCCCAAGAGTAAGTAAATTATGAAAATTAATCCCCGCAAGTTTTATAGCTTAAGCCGCAGGTTTGTTGTGCAATCTTGTTTATTCACTGTGGCAATATCTGCTATTTATGGCGTTATTTCGATTCTGCTTATGTACACCCTAGAAGACAGCTTTATCTATCGAGATATGCAACAAGAAGCAAGGTATCTGGTATCTGAATTTCAAAAAACGGATGAATGGCCAACAACGCGCAAAACCAGTATGCAACTGCACTTCTCTAGAGCTACCTTTCCACTAGATTTTCGCGACCTATCCATACAAGAACCGCAGCGTCGTGAGTTTTACGGTAATCAGGGGCGGCACTATCACTTATTCGCAATTAAAGGCCACCCAGATACCTGGTTAGTGGCTGAAGTAAGTGAAGATTTGTTAGTCCGGCCCATCAGAGCGGGTGTTATCAAGTTTCTAATAATAAGTACCTTATTTGTAAGTATGCTTGCATGCTTGCTCACTTGGCTAGTCAGTAGAAAAACCGTTAAGCCACTTAAACAGTTGGCGGACCTTGTTGATGACGTGGCCCCTGAAAATATGCCTAAAGATTTTGCTAAACAATTCCCCAATAATGAATTAGGCATACTGGCGCGCACCCTAGAACAATCCTTTACCCGTATCACCCAAACATTAGAGCGCGAAAAGTGCTTTACCCGAGATGTAAGCCACGAGTTGCGCACCCCATTGGCCATTATTCAAAATGCCGCTGAGCTCTACCACAGTTACCAAGTAGAACATCAATCGGGAAATGCAGTGGTACAGCGTATCGCGGATGCGTCTTTGCAGATGGAAAAAACCGTATATACCTTATTAATGCTAGCCAGAGAAGAACACGTTGAGTCAATCAAAGAACGGGTATCTTTTATGCCAATCATTGAGCGCTCGGTTTTGGATAACTACGCATTGATGGATGGTAAAAAAATAGCAATCAACATCAGTGACAACTGCCAAACGGAAGTTCACGCCCAGCCCGGTATGCTCAAAGTCTTGCTCGACAATCTACTCAGTAACGCTTTCAGATACACCCTTGAAGGAGAGGTCAACATCCACTTTAAAGATGGCACGCTTATCGTCAAAGACACTGGCCCCGGGATTGAACAGCCTATTACCAACAATGTAACCGACCCCGCCGTAAAAGGAAGTCAAAGCACAAGCTTTGGTTTTGGTTTGTCTATCGTTAAACGGTTATGTGAACACCAAAACTGGCAACTAACAGTACATAGTGATAGTGGCACCTGTGTATCTGTTTACTTTCCTAATTAGCTGGCTCTAATTGACCTATATATTGATAATTAGAATAGGTGTCGATGGATTTTTCATCTATTTCAGTGAAAAAAGCAAAATTGCCTTTCATATTTAAACTCTGCTGGTGAGGTAGAATCGCATTGTCAATTTTATAGAAACTTAAGGCCAACTTAAAATCGCTAATCTTGGCACTGAAAGCGGGTGAAAAAGGGGCAATATTGATTATCTCTATTACTTCAATAAATTGTTGAGTTTTATTAAATTTTAACGAACCTTTCAACTGCTTCGAAGCCTTATCACCTAACTTGTCGAGGTGCACATTAAATTCTGCATGTAGAGAACCCTCAGACTCAAAATGGTGTTGCAAACTATCTAACTGAATCAATTCCCTAAGCTTAAGGGTAATACCACCGCTGTGTTTGTTGCTTTTGCTATCAGTAAATTTTCGGGCCTGCTTTTCTGTAGGTTTACCGCCATTAATTTCTAGTAAGGACCATTGCCCAACACGAGCCGGATTTGGGGTGAATTGCTCACTACTACTAGAAATATCACCTTCTTCATTTTCGTAACGTGAAACGTGATACGACCATTCAGCAAGAGGCGTTTGTTCAAACTGAGAAATGGCCTGAGATACACGATTTTTAAGACGTTCTTGTTGCGTGTGTTCTGCAATTGAAGGTTTGCTAATTTGTTCATTAGCCAGCACAACGGCGCTCAACGAAACCGAGCCTGAATAAGTACCAATTAACATCAACAGTAAACCAATTTTATTTTTCATAGACAGCCTAATAAATCAACGGATAAGCTGAGATGATAAGTAGAGTGATGTGAAACCGGTGTGAAATCATTAGTTTGAATTGATGTGCTTGAGAAACACTCAATTTTATCGAAGGCATCAGACACTTATAGTTAACTAAAAGCAAGGAAATTATGGCAACATAACACATCATTAACATTGCAACTGTAATCACGCCATAGACGTTTTAAAGCATATTGGCAAGTAAAAATGTGATTGTTATAACTGATTGCAGACGCACATGCCTCCGTTAAACAACAGAAGCATGCTGGAGTTGACTTAAATTGACTCGCTCCATTTGATTTCCGCCCTTCACCTTCATTGACTTAGATCAATAAGAGCAAAGTTCCGCTATTTATGCTAAGTACATATTCAATTTACAGGACCATGATTAAGAAGCAGAATGTTGGAGTGTTAGATACTGCTATTCGCAGTATTGTGGGAGTGGTATGCCTAGCCATTGCGGCCAAAGGTCTCTTCTCATTATCAGTCTCCGTTACCTTTTTAGTAATAGGCGTATTGATATGGATAACATGTAGTTTGGGAGTATGTCTTATCTATAAAGCACTAAACATAGATACCTATCTAGGTGCAGGCCATGGTTTAACCCAATGGTACCCTAAGACTTAGTAAAAATTATTATTTTGTTGCCATGCGTATATTAGTAATATTTTTCTGGAAAATGGTTTAATCAAAATCGTTGTTTTTTCTTATTTTAAAATGGCTGTCTATGTTATTCTTGTTAAGTAACATTGACGGTTAACTTAAATATCTGACGCAATAATGGAATACAACTTAATATCTTGGTCAGACAACTCATCACGTGCATGTTTTTTCTTTAAACCTGGTCCCATTCTTACTTTTAAATTATGCGGGGTTAAGTCATCACCGCAACAGCCGCAAACTAACTTTGGTTTTGCAACCTGCTTACATTCAGTATGAACATACTCAACTGGCGGACCATCATTATCACTAGCCCACTTATCCCCCCACTGTCCAATCGTAAGAATAACCGCATATAAATCTACCCCCTTTTCTGTTAGCCGATACTCGTACCGCTTGTATCTTTCATCATATAAATATTTAAAAACAATATTCTCATCTGTTAAACGCCCTAGCCTATCCGCTAACCGATGTTTTGTAATGCCTAACGCTTGTTGAATATCTGAAAACTTCCTCATTCCTAAAAAAAGCTGCCGTAAAATAATTAACGTCCACCTATCTCCAAATATAGATGTAGCTCGAGCGACAGAGCACACTTGATTACTTGTTTCTTCCCAACGCATAAGCTCACATTTAATTACCTGATCAATTGATTACTAATAATACTTGACAGGTTCCAAAATGCAACTCAATATAAGGTTCCATTTTGAAACCGTAATTGCTAGAGTAAGGAAATGATATGAGAGTTTTTAAGTATTTACTGGCTATTTGCGCCATAAGCGCTTCACTATTGGCTAGCGCACACGATCGTCTATCTAAAATTGATGTTCAACGGCAAGTTATAGAAAAATGCACTAAAGCAGCAATAAAAAGATATGGAGATAACTCGGTTATTTATAAGAACGAGAATGCTAAAATAGCTAGAGATGTAAACAGAACAAAATGGAACAAAAGCTTAAAGGGTGCGTTAATTAAAATGATAATTAAACCAAAATCAAAACGTGCCACAACGTATTCATGCCTGCTAACCGTTGATAACAGGGTGATGTTTATCAAGCGATAAAAATCTGTTACTTACATTAATTAACCTGAGATCTGCCTAAGCGATAACCATAGAGTTCAGCTCTACGTCAGTTAAATAAGGCTTGGCTTATTTTCTTTTAAGCAGCAAGCGACCAAACCCGCGAGTAAATTCAGCATAAAGCCATTCATACTCCGATGTCTTGAGTGTTCGATATAAGAAATATTCTTAAGTTGGTCGTTTATTGTTTGTAGTGGCATAGTTAATTTGGCCACCTAACAAGAAATGTTA
>NZ_JBDVBQ010000041.1:0-107445 GCF_039942875.1 Paraglaciecola sp. | reverse complement strand
CTTCGTTAGCGGCTTAAGCTGTCCGTGGACCCTCTTAAGCGGGAGGCGTATAATACGCCGTTAAAATTTGATGTCAACGTTTTAATTTAAAAACTTTTCAAATTAAATCTCGCTGCATCCCGCTTCAAATATACTTCTTAAATATATGCAACTCGTCAACTACATTGACTTCGTTGCCGCTGCCCCGTGTTGTTTCAACCGGTCTGCCTTGAAGCGAGGGCGCATTATAGAGACAACACATTCCTATGCAACACTTTATTTCATTTATTTTACTGTTCGCTCAAAAACCACGCAAACTGGTTATAAAGCTGTCTATTTCAAAGAAATGTTGTTAGATTAACTTCTCAATAAGAACGAATAATTAGAAATTCGTCTTTTCTTAAATATTGGTATGTTATATGAAGATTGTAGTAATAAGTGTAATTATTTTAACTAGCTCTATTAGTTGTCTAAACAAAGTCTCGGCGAGCCCAAGCTTAATAGAAGGTAAATCCACACAAATTACTGAAAACTTCATTCAGAACCAGGTTCAAAAGAACAACTCTGTCGGCTTGACAGTAAAATCTATAGTTAATCATTATCCACAGCAGTCAGCCGCAATAGTTACAACTACGCTAGACCTATATCCTGATAAATATAAAGAGATAATTCACTCTGCAATTTCTGCACAACCTGCTTTAGCACAAGAAGTGGTTACCATAGCTATAAGCAAGGGAATTACGAGTTGCAGTAGTATTGTAGAAACAGCAATTAATGCTGACCCAAGCTATGTAGATTTTGTCGTAACCGCAGCTGCAAGCACAACACCTGAAGAGTTAAATGAAATAGTGCGTATTGCAGTAATTACAGAACCAGACTCTGCTGACTACATAGTTCAATCATTAGCGAAAGAACACCCTAGTAAAATTGTCGAAATATTAAGTACTGCGATAGGTGCAGTTCCGTTGGTCGGGGAATATGTAGTAGAAGCTTTATTAGCAGCATTTCCAAACGACGCAGAGCAAGTAGTAACGACAGCTGTTCGTGAGTCGGCAGCAAAAAGGGAAAATGTAATAAAGATTATTGAAGCAGCCTACAACTCTGGAATAACTAGCGAAGACTTAGGTAGTTATGCCATTAACGGCGGTGCTACACAAGAAGAACTGGCTGAAGTATTAAGTATAAAGGATTAAAATAGCCGCAACTTATAAGACCAGCATTCCTCCACATCATCATTAAACTACTTGGTTGCTTATATGACCTTGTAAATGAAACTTAGGTGTCAAACGTAAAATTTGGCCGCACATCACAAACCATTGTTAGTTTTCCTCTACAAATATTTAAGCTGAGCTTAGGTGAGTTGAACACTGTCTTCATACATTAAATAACAAAATTTAAGTACATTTGTAGACATTATAAGTCATCACTTATTATCACTTTTAGCTGCACGCAACTTAGCAGAGAAATGACTTCCGGTTATCTATGGGCATAAAAAAGCCCGGTATACACCGGGCTTCTATTTTTTAGTATGTCGACCAATTTCAGGTTACAAACCTTACTCTTCAGTTGCTTCTTCAATCTCTTCGATTGCTTCTACTTCTGGGCGATCAACCAATTCAACGTAGGCCATAGGTGCTTTATCACCAGTACGGAATCCACACTTTAAAATGCGAATATACCCACCTGGACGCTCTTCATAACGAGGACCAAGTTCATTGAACAATTTACCAACAACTTCTTTATCACCAGTACGAGCCATTGCCAAACGGCGATTAGCTACACTGTCTTGCTTAGCAAGAGTGATAAGAGGCTCAAGTACGCGACGTAGTTCTTTCGCCTTTGGTAAAGTTGTTTTAATCAACTCCTCTTTTACCAAAGAACCAGCCATATTTTTGAACATCGCTTGACGATGACTGCTGTTACGATTTAACTGACGACCACTTTTACGATGGCGCATAGTTTTATCCTTCTTTACAAATCAGTTTAATAAAAAACTAGATTAATCTTTTTCTGCGATTGACTCTGGTGGCCAGTTTTCTAGGCGCATACCTAGAGAAAGTCCACGAGAAGCAAGTACATCTTTAATCTCTGTAAGAGATTTTTTACCTAAGTTAGGAGTTTTTAACAACTCAACTTCGGTGCGCTGTACCAGGTCACCAATATATTGTATGGCTTCTGCTTTAAGACAATTAGCTGAACGCACAGTTAGCTCAAGGTCATCAACAGGACGAAGAAGAATAGGATCAAATTCCGGCTTCTCTTCTTTCTCAACTGGCTCTGAAATATCACGCAGTTCAACAAATGCGTCTAATTGTTCAGCTAAAATTGTAGCCGAACGACGAATCGCTTCTTCTGGATCAATAGTACCGTTGGTTTCCATATCAATGATTAACTTATCAAGGTCGGTTCTTTGCTCTACTCGAGCAGACTCTACATTGTAAGCTATACGTTCAACTGGACTGTATGAAGCATCTACCAATAAACGACCAATAGGACGATCATCTTCTTCTGAAGAGCGGCGTGTTGATGCTGGAACATAACCACGACCCATTTCTACTTTAATACGCATGCTGAGTTCAGCTTCGCCAGTTAAAGTACAAACTACATGATCAGGGTTAACAATTTCCACATCGCCATCATGCTGGATATCACCAGCTAATACTGGGCCAGCTCCCGACTTCACTAGAGTTAGTGTTGCTTCAGTTTTGCCTTCAAGACGCACGGCTAAACCTTTAAGGTTAAGCAATATTTCAATAACGTCTTCTTGTACGCCTTCCTTGGTGCTGTATTCATGTAATACACCATCAATTTCAACTTCTGTTACAGCACATCCTGGCATTGAAGACAATAAGATGCGACGTAACGCGTTACCTAGCGTATGGCCAAATCCTCGTTCTAAAGGTTCAAGTGTGACCTTAGCTCGAGTTGGCGAGACGTTATCAATTTCAACTAATCTTGGTTTTAAGAATTCAGTTACAGAACCCGACATTGTTTCCTCTCTTCTTTAAGCTTTACTTAGAGTAAAGTTCGACGATCAACTGTTCGTTAATTTCGGCAGACAAATCAGTTCTTTCAGGAACACGTTTAAATGTACCCTCCATTTTCTTGTTGTCTACTTCAATCCAAGTTGGTTTTTCACGCTGATCTGCTAATTCAAGAGCAGCAACGATACGTGCTTGTTTCTTCGCTTTTTCGCGAACAGACACAACATCATCAGCAGAAACGTTAAAAGAAGGAACGTTAACAACTTTACCGTTTACCAAAATGGCTTTATGGCTAACAAGCTGACGTGCTTCAGCACGAGTACTTGCGAAACCAATACGATATACAACATTGTCTAAACGCTGCTCTAAAAGTTGTAACAAGTTTTCACCTGTATTACCTTTCAAGCGTGCTGCTTCTTTATAGTAGTTACGGAATTGCTTTTCTAATACACCATACATACGACGTACTTTTTGCTTTTCACGTAATTGAACACCATAGTCTGATAAACGTCCACGACGGGCGCCATGCTGACCAGGTGCATTATCTATTTTACATTTCGAGTCAATTGCTCGAACGCCACTTTTAAGGAACAAATCTGTTCCTTCGCGGCGGCTAAGTTTGAGTTTGGGACCCAAATATCTTGCCATGATCTTTCTCCAACTGTCCGTCGATTAAACGCGACGTTTTTTCGGTGGACGACAACCGTTGTGAGGTATAGGTGTCACATCGGTAATATTAGTGATTTTATAACCAGCAGCGTTTAAAGCGCGGATCGCAGATTCTCGACCTGGACCTGGACCTTTAACAAACACTTCTATGTTTTTCAAACCGTAATCCTGAGCGGCAGTACCTGCACGTTCAGCAGCTACCTGAGCAGCAAATGGTGTAGATTTACGTGAACCACGGAAACCTGAACCACCTGACGTAGCCCAAGACAAGGCATTACCTTGGCGGTCTGTAATAGTCACTATGGTGTTGTTGAAAGAGGCGTGGATATGAGCCATACCATCTGCAACTTGACGTTTTGCGCGTTTACGCGCTTTGGTTGGTGCTTTAGCCATAATATCCTCGCTTATCGTTTAATTGCTTTGCGAGGACCCTTACGGGTGCGCGCATTAGTTTTAGTGCGCTGACCACGTAGAGGAAGACTACGACGGTGGCGTATACCACGGAAGCAACCTAAGTCCATCAAACGTTTAATACTCATTGATACTTCACGGCGAAGATCACCTTCAACTGTGAACTTAGCTACTTCATCACGTAACTTATCAATCTGTTCTTCATCAAGATCTTTGATCTTTGTTGTCTCTGCAACACCAGCTGCTGCACAAATGCTTTTAGCACGTGTGGAGCCGACACCGTAGATTGCAGATAATGCAATCACAGCATGCTTGTGCTCAGGGATGTTAATGCCAGCGATACGGGCCATTAACAGTACTCCTCTATATTTATAGTTGTTAGCCTAAAAAGCCCGATAGGATACTTACCCAACAACTAAATTGCAATTAAGGATTGAGGCGCTAGTGTATATAGACGACCCCCAATCCCAGTTGATTAACCTTGCCTTTGCTTATGCTTAGGGTCAGAACTGCAAATCACACGCACAACACCGTTGCGCTTAATGACTTTACAGTTACGGCAAATCCGCTTGACGGATGCACGAACTTTCATTTCATCACTCCGTAAATCGCTATCTTAACGGCCGTAGCCCTTAAGATTAGCTTTTTTAAGAACAGACTCATATTGATGTGACATCAAATGTGTCTGTACCTGCGCCATGAAATCCATGACAACCACTACCATAATTAGTAATGATGTACCGCCAAAGTAGAACGGAACGTTCCAGGCGATCAACATGAACTCAGGCACTAAACATATAAAGGTTATGTAAAGCGCACCAGCCAATGTAAGACGGGTCATGACTTTATCAACATATTTAGATGTTTGTTCACCAGGACGAATACCAGGGATAAATGCCCCTGACTTCTTCAAGTTATCCGCTGTTTCACGAGGGTTAAATACCAACGCAGTATAGAAGAAACAGAAAAAGATAATCGCCGCAGCGTAAAACATCACATACAAAGGTTGTCCAGGAGACAACATTAATGCCACATCTTGTAACCAAGATAATGACTCATTCTGACCAAACCAGTTAGCAACTGTTCCAGGAAACAAAATTATACTTGACGCAAAAATTGGCGGTATAACACCAGCCATATTCACTTTTAAAGGTAAATGCGTGCTTTGTGCAGCAAAGACCTTACGACCTTGTTGGCGTTTAGCATAGTTAACAACAATACGTCGTTGACCACGCTCTACAAAAACCACAAAGTAAGTGACTGCGATAATAATCACACCCACTAATAACAAGAATAATAAGTTTATTTCACCTTGCCTAGCTTGTTCAGCAACATTACCTAATGCTGATGGCAAACCAGAAACAATACCGGCGAAAATCAGAATAGAGATACCGTTACCAATACCTCTCTCTGTAATTTGTTCACCTAGCCACATTAGGAACATAGTCCCAGTAACCAGACTCACTACTGCTGTAAAGTAAAAACCGAAACCGGGATTAATTACCAAACCTTGCATAAGGTTAGGTAAATTAGTCGCAATACCAATCGCTTGGAAAGTCGCTAACACTAAAGTGAAATATCTAGTGTATTGACTAATTTTGCGTTTTCCAGCTTCGCCTTCTTTTTTCAGTTCCATCATTGGCGGATGCATATGTGATAACAACTGCACAATAATAGATGCTGTAATGTATGGCATGATGCCTAGGGCTAGAACTGATGCACGTTCAAGAGCGCCACCGGAGAACATGTTAAACATTTCAACGATAGTACCTTTCTGTTGGTCGAATAATTCAGCCAACACCGCCGCATCAATACCAGGAATAGGTACAAAAGAACCCAACCTAAATACTATGATCGCACCAAGTACGAACAACAATCTTGATTTAAGCTCGCTCAAGCCGCCTTTAGCGCTTGAGTCCTGTCCTGGTTTAGCCATCTAGTTTATTCCTCTACTTTACCGCCAGCCGCTTGAATCGCTTCAAGTGCGCCTTTAGATACCTTTAAACCACTAACCGTTACGGCACGTGAGATGTCGCCACTTTTCATTACTTTAACAAACAACATTTCTTTTTTGATAAGACCTGCTGCTTTCAAAGTTTCAAGTGATACAACTTCGCCCTCAACTTTGGCTATTTCACTTAACGTAACTTGGTCAGAAACCATAGATTTACGAGAAGTAAAACCAAATTTAGGAAGACGACGTTGGATAGGCATTTGACCACCTTCAAAACCAGGTTTTACAGAACCGCCAGAGCGAGACTTTTGACCTTTGTGACCACGGCCACCAGTTTTTCCAAGACCAGAGCCCATACCACGACCCACACGTTTACCAGCTTTTTTCGCTCCAGGTGCAGGAGCAAGAGTATTCAAATGCATCTTTTACTCCTCCACTACTTCAACCATGTAAAATACACGGTTGATCATGCCACGGACAGAAGGGGTATCTTCTAATTCACGAACATGACCGATGCGACGAAGACCTAAACCTGTAAGCGTAGCTTTATGTTTAGGTAGACGACCGATAGAGCTTTTTGTTTGCTTTACTTTTATCATCTTAGCCATGTTCAATTACCCCAAAATTTCTGATACAGACAATCCACGCTTAGCGGCAACTGACTCAGGCGAATTCATTTCTGTCAACGCATTGATAGTTGCACGCACAACGTTAATTGGATTGGTAGATCCGTAACATTTTGAAAGTACGTTTTGTACACCAGACACTTCTAATACTGCACGCATCGCACCACCGGCAATAATACCAGTACCTTCAGATGCAGGCTGCATGTAAACTTTAGAGCCTGAGTGACGACCTTTAATTGGATGCTGTAGCGTGTTGCCATTTAGATCAACAGTCACAATATTGCGACGTGCTTTTTCCATTGCTTTTTGGATTGCAGCAGGCACTTCACGTGCTTTACCGTAACCAAAACCAACACGACCATTACCGTCTCCAACTACTGTCAAAGCAGTAAAGCTAAAGATACGACCACCTTTAACTACTTTAGAAACACGGTTAACAGCGATTAATTTTTCCAACAAGTCACCTTGTTGTTGAGCTTCTACTTTAGCCATAATTAACTCCTAGAACTGAAGACCAGCTTCGCGAGCTGCATCAGCTAATGCCTTAACTCGACCGTGATATTTGAATCCACTACGGTCAAAAGCAACAGATTTGATGCCTTTTTCTATAGCGCGTTCAGCGATGGTCTTGCCAATAGCCGCAGCTGCAGCTGAATTACCAGTGCCTTTAAGGCTACTAGCGATCTCAGTTTCAACTGTTGATGCCGACGCCAATACTTCAGAACCACTTGGAGCGATTAACTGAGCGTATATGTGACGAGGGGTACGGTTAACAACCAAGCGATGCGCTGCCAATTCACTAATTTTTTTGCGTGCACGAGTAGCGCGACGCAAACGAGCTGATTTTTTATCCATCGTACTGACTCCTACTTCTTCTTAGCTTCTTTACGACGCACAACTTCATCAGCGTAACGAACACCTTTACCTTTATAAGGCTCTGGCGGACGGTATGCGCGGATGTTAGCTGCAACCTGACCTATCAACTGCTTATCAACGCCTTTAACGATGATTTCAGTTTGACTAGGAGTTTCAACAGAAATACCTTCAGGCATTTCATATGCTACAGGGTGAGAGAAACCCAAAGTTAAATTTAATTTTTTACCTTGCGCTTGAGCACGGTAACCAACACCATTCAACAATAATTTTTTCTCAAAACCTTCAGCTACACCTACAACCATGTTGTTCAACAATGAGCGAGCGGTACCAGCTTGAGCCCAACCATTAACTGCACCTTCACGAGGAGCAACTTTAAGTTGTGCATCTTCTTGTACTACTTCAACTGCATCGTTAAATACACGAGTTAGCGAGCCGTTTTTACCTTTAACTGTAATCTCTTGACCAGCAATAGAAATTTCTACGCCAGATAAGACATCTACAGGAGCTTTTGCTATACGTGACATTCTATTCCCCTTACGCTACGTAGCCGATGATCTCACCACCCATGCCCGCTTTACGCGCTGCACGGTCAGTCATCACACCTTTAGAGGTAGACACGATAGCCACACCTAAACCACCCATTACTTTTGGCAACTCATCTTTTTTCTTATAGATGCGAAGACCAGGGCGACTTACGCGCTCAATGCTTTCGATTACTTTTTTGCCTTCGAAGTACTTTAACGTTACTTCTAATACCGGCTTAACGTCACCAGAAACAGCGAAGTCTGTTACGTAACCTTCTTCTTTTAGAACGCCTGCAATAGCAACACGAACTTTAGAAGAGGGCATAGATACAGAAACCTTGCTAGCCATCTGGCCGTTACGTACGCGGGTAAACATGTCCGCGATAGGATCTTGCATACTCATATCAGCTACTCCTTACCAACTGGCTTTTTTCAAGCCAGGCACTTCACCGCGCATCGCTGCTTCACGCAACTTGATACGACTCATGCCAAACTTGCGTAGGAAACCATGTGGACGACCTGTAATATTGCAGCGGTTACGCTTACGACTTACAGATGAATCACGTGGCAGTTGTTGCAGCTTAAGAACAGCGTCCCAACGGTCTTCGTCAGAAGAGTTGACATCGCTGATAGTTGCTTTAAGAGCAGCGCGTTTTACCGCGTACTTAGCAGCTAGTTTGGCGCGTTTAACTTCGCGCGCTTTCATTGATTCTTTTGCCATAACCCTACACCTTACTTTTTGAACGGGAAGTTAAACGCGCTTAATAAAGCGTGTGCTTCCGCATCGTTTTGAGCGCTAGTAGTGATAGTGATATCCATACCGCGGATTTTATCAACCTTATCGAAATCGATTTCTGGGAAGATAATTTGCTCACGAACGCCCATGCTATAGTTACCACGACCATCAAATGACTTAGGATTTAAGCCACGGAAGTCACGGATACGTGGAATTGCAATTGAAACTAAACGTTCAAAGAATTCCCACATACGTTCACCACGTAGGGTTACTTTACAGCCAATCGGATAACCTTCACGGATTTTAAAACCCGCAACAGATTTACGAGCAACAGTTACAACAGGCTTTTGACCAGCAATTGCTTGCATGTCAGCCGTGGCATTTTCCAATACCTTTTTGTCTGCTACCGCTTCACCTAAACCCATGTTTAGAGTGATTTTTTCAATCCGAGGGACTTGCATGACGCTTTGATAGTTGAACTGCTTAGCAAGTTCCGCTACCACTGAGTCTTTATAGAAATCATGCAGTTTCGCCATCGTACTCTCCAATTAATTAAATTAGTTCACCGTCTGATTTGAAGAAACGAACTTTCTTCTCATCTTCAAGACGGAAACCCACACGATCTGCTTTACCCGTTTTCGAGTTGTAGATCGCTACATTTGATACGTGAATTGATGCTTCTTTCTCAACAATACCACCTGCTTCACCCAATTGAGGGTTAGGCTTCTGATGCTTCTTGATTAGATTAACACCTTCAACGATTAGACGGTTAGCCGCAGGAATAACTTTAAGCACTTTGCCTTGTTTTCCTTTGTCTTTACCAGCTAAAACGATGATTTCATCATCACGACGAATTTTATTAGCCATATCGTGACTCCTTATAGTACCTCAGGGGCTAATGAGACAATTTTCATGTTATTAACACGAAGTTCTCTAGTAACCGGGCCAAAGATACGCGTACCAATAGGTTGCTTGTTTGCATTTAGCAAAACAGCTGCGTTGTTATCAAAACGGATAGATGAACCGTCTGGACGACGAACGCCTTTCCTAGTACGCACCACCACTGCATTTAGTACATCACCTTTTTTTACTTTACCGCGAGGAATTGCTTCTTTCACAGTAACTTTAATGATGTCACCAATATGTGCATAACGGCGATGCGAGCCACCAAGAACCTTAATACACTGAACCCTGCGAGCGCCGCTATTATCAGCAACATCCAGGTTAGTTTGCATTTGGATCATGTTAGTGCTCCGCTGTTAAAATTAAGACTCTTCCGAGTCGTTTATCTGTAAAAAAGCAGCTATTCGTTGCTTTTTTATACATACCCCAGTTAAAAGGGCGCGAAATACTAACAGAAAAGTATAGGTAGGGATAGTGTAATTTCAAAATAATCCAATAAATCCACTATTATCAATCTTAAGGCTTTGTTTTAGGAGGTTTATGCTCTGAAGGCTACTTTATATTGGGGCAGTGACAAATATGCATTCATAAAAAAGGCCTCTTAAGAGGCCTTTTTATACTATTCGAATACTAATAAAGAACAGATATTTCAAACCCTGTCGCTGAATCATCTGTTTTCTCAACAGTTATGATGTAATTAACCTCTTCGTTAATTCCCAACAGTTCAGTTCTATCGAGTAAAACTTGAGTGTCATTACTATCATCAAATACTGCTATCAACTCATAAAAGTCACTAGGAAGAGTAATACTTCTGCTTTCTTCATAATCTAAACCAGCGACTAAATACTCCGCGCTTTCAATCGTTTCATCTTTACGAACAAAGTAAAAATCAATGTCAAAATAATCTGGTGCTAAATTGACAATCTGAATTTGATGATCAAACACTTGAGGCAAGCTACTTTCTTGAAATGAAACAGCAGTTAAAGCCTCATCAGCATCTCTATACAAAACAACAGCCTTACTTTCTCCTTGGTTCAATGTAATCAAACGATTATTGAATACTGCAGACTCGTCACCTTCAAGGCTTGCTGATAAACGATAATCACCAAAATCAATTTCAGTAAAGTCACTTAACTCATTAGCACTTAGACTTAATTCTTGTTCAGTATTATCGTCGTTTCCAGCTAGAGTTAAGTTAATTGAGCTACTATCATCTAAACTATTATAGATTCTATATTGAGCTGTGGCATCATCATCAGCGTAATTCCCGACTGAAGAAGAATTAATAATAAGATCTATAACCACATTATCTTGAATCGCCCCAGTGGTTGTTCTTAAGGCTAGTACGTATTCAGTGTCGAAAGCAAAGCTAATAGTTGCACTCTCATAGAAAGGTTCTGTGGAACCAGATTCTGTCAGATAAATAATGTATTCACCTTCGTCGAAGTCATCACTATCGCTGTCACCATCCCAATACTCGAATTCATCAAGCTGTTGATAATTAACAGCACCTAAGAAATTAGCAGCACTAAAGGGTTCACCAGCTTCGCTCATGTAAAGGTCATAACTTGTTCCATCAGCAATAACAGAGGTTGCCAATATTCTGAAGTGATCTTCTAAGTCTTCACGAGTATAGGTGTACTCCATAAACGAAGGTGTTTCATAATCACCACTTAGAATAATTAATGACTTATCACCATTTTTAAGGTTTACATTCATTTCTTCTACTGTGACTTCTTGATCATCTGCATCAATACGGTAAAACTCTAACTCCAATTCACCTTTTTCAAGTGTAGTAATTAAACTTGTCGCATCACCATAAGTAGCAGACCCCAAAACGTTGCCATCGACCTCGGCCATCAATGTTGTAGCGCTATTTGCTGAACCGTTATAAAACTGAATATAAGGTTCACTAAAAGTGTTATCTCCATTGCCACTTGATCCGCCACATGCTGAAAGTAGCAAAAGTGACAAAATAGCAGAAGATAAAAAAGCATTTTTCATAAAAAGTTATCCATAGTTAATACATGTGTACAGCAATAGGATGTAGAACAAGTAAATAAAGTTCCACATTATTTGCACATTCTTCATAAGGCACCGTCAATTGGCGCCTCTGGGGCATTAAAATAATACTGGGACGGGAGTTTACATAGATTTTGTAAACTTTGCTATTGCTTCGCTATTTTACCTTTAAAATCACCACTTATTAGGTCTTCGTATTTACTTTCTAAAGTATGACGTTTTATTTTTAGGGTAGGAGTTAACAGGTCATTTTCTACTGTCCATTCATCTTTCAGTATAATTAACCTATCAAGTATTGCATGGCTTTCCAGTGAAGAGTTAACCTCTTCAAGTGTCACTAACAAGCTATGCTCTATTTCTTCAAATGGCTTTTTCAAAGCATCTGCCGACAAAACGACAAGTCCAATTGGTTGTTTTAAGTGTGAACCTGTGACACAAACCTGCTCAATTATAGAGTTAGCCATTAATTTAGATTCAATAGGAACAGGCGCAATGTATTTACCTTTAGATGTTTTAAATATTTCTTTTAAACGACCAGTTATCTTGATGAAGCCCTCATTATCAATTGAACCTTTATCACCGGTTTTTAAATACCCATCTTTAGTTAAAACCTCTGCGGTTTTTTCAGGCTCCAAATAATACTCCTTCATATTACAAGGTCCTTTAACTTGAATTTCCCCATCTTCGGCTATCCTGATATCAACGCCTTCATAAGCCTTCCCAATACAACCAATTTTGTCGGCCCTGAATGGCACACAACAGGTGCCATAAGCACTATTTTCTGTCATGCCCCAGCCTTCAGAAATATTTACACCTATAGTTCTAAACCATTCTAATGTAGAAGCGGGTATGGGCGCTGAGCCACTCGCACATAAGCGAGCCTCACTTAGCCCTAGCTTTTGCTGTATTTTTTTCTTAACAACATTTTTTACAATGGGAATGCTCAACAGAAAATTAAGTTTCTTTTGAGGCATGTTTGCAAGCACGCCCATTTGAAAGCGCGTCCATAAACGAGGCACTGAAATAAACAAAGTGGGTTGTGTGGCACAGATGTCTCGGGAAAATGTATCAAGAGATTCTATAAAGCTCACTCTCTTGCCAGAGTAGAAACTTGCAATTTCGATTAAAACTCTTTCAGTGATATGTGCTAAAGGTAGATAACTCATTACCCTATCTTTAAAGTTAACTCCTAACTCTTTTAATGATGCATGAGCAGCCCAACATATGGAGCGGTAATTATGGACCACGCCTTTTGGATTACCTGTGCTGCCTGACGTATAAATAATTGTCATAACTGAATCTAAATCAGGAATAGGGTTTTCAGTACATGGCGCAACCTCTAATAATTCATGCCACTGTTTATCTGCTGGAATATCAGGATATGGAAAAGCTAGCTTAACAATGTCGTTTCCTATAGCAGCTACTTGATTCGCCGTATCATCAAGTTTACCAACGAATATAACAGGGCACTTTGCGTGCTCAAGCACATAGCGGATCGTCTTCTCACCCGCTGTAGAATAGATAGGTACTGATACATGACCTGCCATCATTATGGCTAAATCGGTAATAAACCATTCGGCGCAGTTTTTTGATAGCAGTCCAATATGGCTGCTCTTTGGTAGCTCCATTGCAATTAAATTACTGGCGATTTTACGAACTTGTTCGCCCACTTCCTTCCAAGTAAACTCTTTAACTTCTCCTAGCACCGGTTGCTTCAAATACACAGTGCTTGGCTCTTTTGACTCCCAGTGGTAAAGCATCTCTAATGGCGTTTTCAGTGTCATAATTTTTCCAATATATTAAAGGTGGAATTTTACAAATCAGATACCCCACCACAATCAATTACAATATTTTAACATTAATATTGATTTAATGAATAGATATTTACATTTTTTTAAAGTTTCATTGATAATAATGATAGATATTAATCACGCCAAGGCTTTAATCATTGTCTACAGAGAGATAGAAAGAGCGCGAAACTATAATGCACCTTGCAGACTTAGAACGTTTCCGATAACAAAAGAAATAAAACGCATTTTAAAATCTCGAAGTGGAATAATTAACTCCAAGAGGAAGCTATTGGTGGCACACCAACACAGTTACTTGTCAATGCACCACAATAAACACAAACAGGAAGGTATTTAGTTAATTAAGGTATAGAGGCTAACCTCTTTGTCTAACTATTTCATATAAACACACGCCCGTTGCTACTGATACATTCAAGCTAGAAACAGACCCCGCCATAGGCAACTTAATCAGCTCATCACAATGTTCACGGGTTAAGCGGCGCATCCCCTTTCCCTCAGCCCCCATTACTAATGCCATTGGCCCAACAAGTTTACAGTCATAAATATTATTTTCTGCTTCACCCGCAGTGCCAATAATCCACACACCGGCATCTTGAAGGTCTCTTAGGGTACGAGCTAAATTAGTCACTTGTACCAAGGGAACAACGTCGGCAGCGCCACAAGCTACTTTACGGACTACTGGCGTTAGGGCTGCGGATTTATCCTTGGGCACAACAACAGCATCTACGCCTGCGGCATCGGCGGTACGCAAACAGGCTCCTAAATTATGAGGGTCGGTAACTCCATCCAAAATCAATAAAAAAGGCGTAGTAGAAGACTCAACAATAGCAGCTAAGTCATTTTCGTTATATTGCTTTGCAGGTTTAACTTTTGCTAAAACGCCCTGATGTTGTCCCCCGTCAGTTTTGTCATCTAACGTTTTTCTTTGGCAGAACTGCACTGAAGCACCAAACTTTCTTGCTTGACTCACAATGCCATGGATACTCTTATCATCACGCCCTTTCAACACAAATAGCTCAATTAAACGTTCAGGCTCTCGTTGAATGACCGATTCAAGGGCATGAATGCCATATAACCACTCTTGTTGAGCCATTATTTATTCCTCTTTCTGGATGAGGTAGCGGGTTTGTTACGAGAGCCCTTTGTTTTACTAGAACTCGTTCTTGGTTTGCGGCTACTGGTTTTCTTCGCTGGCTTTTTCTGATTAGATCCCTTTGCTTGCTCTTTTTGCTTAGGTGATATTTTATCTATCTCTGCAGCCCCTTTGTCACCAGCATTTTTCTTGCGACGAGAGGCTTTACGGGTTGCAGATCGTTTAATAGCTTTACCGTGAGCGCCATCAAGCAAAAAGTCTATTTTTCGTTCATCTAAGTTTACTGAAGCCACTTTTACTTCAACTGGGTCGCCTAATCGATAGGTTACGCCAGAGGCTTCCCCAACCAAATATTGCTTAACTTCATCAAACCGGAAGTAATCATTATCTAAAGAAGTGATATGCACTAAACCATCAATATGAAACTCCGTTAATCGCACAAAAAACCCAAAGTTGGTGACAGATGCAATCACCCCATCAAATACATCCCCTACATGGTCAAGCATAAACTCACATTTTAGCCAATCGGCTACATCTCGGGTTGCATCGTCAGCGCGGCGCTCTGTCATTGAGCATTGCTCACCCAATGCTTCTACTTCATCAGCAGAATAGGCTTTTCCACCAGTCTTACTTTTGCGTTGATTTTGCTTATCTACGATCCCCTTTAATGCCCTATGAACAACTAAATCAGGATAACGGCGGATTGGCGAGGTAAAATGCGCGTAGGCTTCTAAAGCCAACCCAAAATGACCAATATTTTCATGGTCATACACAGCTTGCTTCATTGAACGTAACAACATGGTTTGGATCAACTCTTGATCAGGACGATCTTGAATTTTTTCTATTACATCGGTGAAATCTTGGGGTGATACTTCAGAACCAATTTTATGGGTGATCCCCACTTCCGCTAAATAAGATAAAAATGCACCAAGACGATCTGAGTCTGGTTCATCGTGGATCCTATATAAGGCCTCAGCATTATTTGTGTCGAGAGTTTCCGCAGCAGAGACATTAGCCAAAATCATACATTCTTCAATTAGCTTATGAGCATCGTTGCGAGTAACAGGAACAATATTATCTATTTTCCGTTGCGCATTAAATACAAACTTACTTTCTTGAGTTTCAAACTCAATAGCTCCACGCTTATTACGGCTTCGCTTAAGAACACGATACATATCGTGCAAATTTTTAAGATGCGTCACTTGCTCTGCGTAACGTTTATGTAACTCTGGGTCACCCTGTAAAATATCCCAAACCTTGGTATAAGTAAGCCTTGCGTGGGAATTCATCACCGCTTCATAAAACTTATGCTTTACTAGCTCACCAGCTGCGCTGATAGTCATCTCGCAAACCATACACAAACGGTCTACTTGAGGGTTTAGTGAACACAAACCATTCGATAAAACTTCTGGTAGCATGGGGATAACTTGTTCTGGAAAATAGACTGAGTTACCGCGGTTTTGGGCTTCACTGTCTAATGCAGTACCTGGACGCACATAGTAACTGACATCAGCAATGGCAACCCATAACTGCCACCCCCCCTCGTCAAGTGGCTCACAAAAAACAGCATCATCAAAGTCTCTTGCGTCTTCACCATCTATCGTAACAAGGGGAAGTTGTCTTAAATCAATTCGCCCTTCTTTCGCTTCTTCTGGAACTTGATCAGTTAACCCTTTAATTTGCCGTTCAACACCTTTTGGCCAATCATGAGGAATATCAAAGGTACGCAGCGCCATGTCTATTTCCATGCCAGGCGCCATATGTTCACCTAAGACTTCTACGATTTTACCAATAGCATTATCTCTACGACGTGGTCTTTGGACAATTTCAACCACTACAATATGACCTTGACGGGCACCATTACTTTGTTCTTTGGGGATCATGATTTCATGATTAATACGACTATCATCAGGAATAACCACGCCAACATTATTTTCAAAAAAATAGCGCCCTACTATTGGCTCAGCCCGTGGCTCTATAATTTTAGCAATACGAGCCTCTCGTCTCCCCCTATTGTCGGTACCACTTTCTTTAGCCAGTACAATATCGCCATGTAGTACTGCAGCCATCTGAGCATTATGAATAAAGAGATCTTTTTCGCCATCTTCACGCTTTAAAAAACCAAAACCATCTCTATGCCCAATGACACGGCCTTTAATAAGTTCTTCAATCTTTAACTTGGCGTACTTTTTATCTCGGGTAAATTCAACCTGCCCTTCTCGTTCCATTGCCCGTAAACGACGCTGAATACCTATTCGAGAGTCTTCATCTTTTGCATTAAGCAATTGACAAAATTCAAGAAAAGACAGCGGGCCCTTGGCTTTATCTAAAAGTTCGAGTAAGTACTCTCGGCTGGCCACAGGGTTTTCATATTTTTCTTTTTCCCGTTGATAATGGGGATCGTCTGATTGAGACAAATGGAAGGTCCGTTGATTTATAGTATAAGTAGCTATTATAGCGAGTTAGGCAATTTAAAAACCAGTGCTTTCAAATTTAAAATATAGAAGTGTGATTTCCCATAGCTTCAAGCATTGTTAATTGGAGCGAATTAACTATGCTTATTTTAAGAATTTAATGGTCTTTTAGCTTTACGTACCGCTTTCGGGTGCATTAATTTTTCTAACCCAGAAATACAGTGAGCTATTTTGGAGTGTGTAGGCTTATCTGAAGTAATGGCATTATATAGCCAATGATAGGCATCTTCGTAATCATAAGGGCTACCATACCCATCAATGAACAGTTCAGCTAATTGTATCTGCGCCTTTAAGTTGCCTAAGGCTGACGCTTCTCTCAGATAAACAACTGCTCGCTCTTTATCTTGCTGTACTAACTTACCCTGAGCATAATATCTACCGAGTTGCTCTAAACCTGATGCAAGACCCTGTTCAGCTGCCTGATGCATAAACATTATGCCGCGCTCGGCATCTTCTTCCACACATACTCCCCACGCCAGCATGTCTCCCCATAAAAATTGATAGGCTGGTATTTTTAAGACTTCTGCACGGGCTTGAATATCTTGAACTAATTGGCAGTCATCTAGCACAACACGACTGAGGTGCTCATTTTTATTAATCAGTTGCAAAAGCTCTTCTTGGGAATAAAGCTGTACGGCTTTAATATTTTCAGCAGCGGCTGCGTTACCGATAAATAAAAACATCGTTAAAGTGGAGCATAAGGACTTGATTAGGTTCATAAATTATATTCTATGTTTGAGCTAATGCTTGTTTATCGGCAACCCTGACTAATTTCTAAACTATATACTTAGGTAATTCTTTAAATAACGAAAACCTTGGGTTACTCCGTGGTCATGGCAAGTCCTAACACTTGCGCATGTTCAAACAAGTCATGTCCTAAGTCAGTAAGGTAACCTCCGTCAGGTTGCGTCACTATGCCTTTTTCAAATAATCTTTGAGCCGCAGAAACAACCTCTGGTTTAGCATCGTGATGAATCTTGATACCTTGCATTAGACTTTTATTAGGAAACTTAAGTAATAAAGTTAACTCGGAAGCCATATCAGGTGTAAATGTCATAGTTTTTCCTCTAATAATAAAAAGATGGATAGCTCAGTTGAATTACAAACTATCCAGTTACTAGATGATCAGGTGACATTCATCCGATGAGGTATCTGTTTTTAATTACCTTAGAGCACCATATCATCTGCTACCAAGTTAACATCAATTTAACGGAACGGTCCACTTTTAAAGATAACTATACCGCTCCATTAAAATTCAATTGACGCCAACTTTCATACACAAATACTGATACAGCGTTAGACAAATTCATACTGCGACTTTCTGGTAACATAGGGATGCGTACTCTTTGCTCAGGCGGTAAAGACTGGATTACATCGTCAGGTAAGCCTCTAGTTTCAGGACCGAATAGTAAAGCATCACCCGCTTGATATTTAACCTCAGCAAAAAAAGCGGTACCTTTTGTCGTACAAGCAAAAATTCTTTCAGGTGCACGTGCTTCAATATATGCCTCTAGGCTGGGGTATTTCTTTACTTGAGCAAACTCATGGTAGTCCAACCCAGCACGGCGCACTCTTTTATCATCCCATTCAAAACCTAGTGGCTCAATTAGATGTAAAGCGAATCCAGTATTGGCACATAATCTAATAATATTTCCTGTATTGGGCGGGATTTCAGGTTGGTATAAAACAATATCAAGCATAAATAATCATTTTTTGGAGTCAGATAAATGATGGTATCAAAAACGACAGTATTTATCTGAACACAATTATTTATAAAAATCTAAAATAGCATTCATGGCCCGATCTCTGAAGATATCCAGCTCTTCCATTAGCTCATGTTTTGCTTTCTTAATAATCATAAATCTGCAATTTGCTAATTTATTTGCAACACGAGCCTGTCGTTTATTATCAACCACTGTATCTCCACCAGCTTGAATAACTAATGATGGTATCGGAAAGTCCGAAGCTTCATTTTCAATATCATCCATTGCTGCTATTGCAGCTTTTAGCCAGCTACCAGTCACACCACCAAGTTGAATGTCTGGTTGGTCGTGATATTCATTTCTAAAAATCTGATAACGAATTTGACTATGGGTCAGCTCATTTCTGTCAAAAGGCTTACTCTCATAATTTTTCTGGCCCCAAAAAAATGCCGGCTCTGGGCAAAAAACTTTATGTAGGCTTAATAACGTTCGCGACAACCATCTAGGTAATACAGGCAAGATTCCAAACATAGGCGCAGAAAAAGCCACTTTTTTAAATAAATTGGGGTAACGCATTATTGTCATGGCGCCTATAGCGCCCCCCATAGAGTGGCATAGTAAATTAGGTTGATATTCACTATGCTGAGTCACAACTTTATCAATGAATGTTTTAAAGTCAGCAACATAATCAGAGAAGTCAGTCACATACCCCAAATGCTTATTGCCTAACATACGTCCAGACAATCCTTGCCCTCTATGGTCATGAATAAAAACAGAATACCCAGCTTGGTATAAGTCAAAAACAACTTCCTTGTATTTAAGCATTGATTCAATACGCCCAGTCGAAATGACAATTGAACCAACTGGTTTTGAATGTTTCACAAATGAGTAAGCAATTTTTACATCTGCAACTCCTTGAAAACTCCCGAAACTCATTTGACTATCCCAAAAAGGGACGATTACGTTTTTATAAGAATCTTCTAATTCATGTTCTTTACTGAATACATTCATATTTAAACTTTTTGTTTGAGCCCCTAAAATATCGCCCACTTTTGGAAGTAGCGTTAGGCTATTGGGATAGACATAGTGACCGCTAATCCACCTTCTGAGCGGTTAGCTGCTTTAATCGTTCCTTTGTGCTTAGCAATGGCTTGGCAGGCAATGGCTAGTCCCAAACCTATACCGCCGCTGTCCCTATCACGTGCGGTTGACTCCCGATAAAAAGCGTCAAATATTTTAGTGAGCTGAGTTTCAGGAATACCATTACCGTCATCCAAAATAACCCACTTTATTGCATTGTTACTCACTGATACTTTTACTTCCACAATCCTATTAGCGTAATGAATAGCATTGCGCAAGACATTCTCCACAGCACTACTTAACAGTTGTGGCTCTGCATCAAAGGTAAGTGAACAATCACACAGATAGCTAATAGCTTTGCCTTTCTGTTCGGCTTCAAATTCAGCATCGTTAATAATTGGTGTCATTAGCCCAACAATACTTACAGCTTGTAGGTTTTGAATCGGTAGCTGATTATCTAGTTTAGATAGCATCAAAACTTGACTAATCATGCTTTCTATTTGCCCCGCTTCTTTTTCTATCCTTTCTAATGCGAGTACCATATCAGCCGAAACTTCCAACGCATTCTGTTGTTGTGCAATACCTATAGATAATTGCAAACGCGTAAGTGGAGATCTTAATTCATGGGAAATATCTGCTAATAGTCGCTTTTGTCCAATCAGTAAACGCTCCACCTGCTCCGACATATAATTGAAATCTCGGCCAAGTTGTCCAATTTCATCAAGTCGTTCACCTACGCTTTCGACACGGACAGTAAGATCTCCTCGTGCCATTTTTTTAGACGCATTTTGTAACTGGATAATGGGCTTAAGTATTGAATTTACGAACAAGTAACATAACCCACCACTAAGAAGAATTAGAAGTAAAACAAACAGCCCCGGATACTGATGCCGAATAACCCTTAGGGCCCCTCCCGGTCGAGGAGTGACTATAAACAATTGATATTCTTTTCCTGCTATTTCAATGTTACTTGCTCCCCAATACGCTAAACCACCGACCCAAATAGCCAAAGATCTGTGGCGTGGCTCAAAAAGTTCACTAACATTCTTGGAAGCTTGCATACGCTTTGGGTTGTCAAAAATTACCGTTTTATCTTTGGAGTTATATAATACCAAGCCAACTCTAGAACGTTTGCCAGCCTGATATAACATAGACTCCAGTGATTCTAGCCCTGATAGTTTATCAGCTTGCTTTTGGACTATACGGGTTACAACGGCTAATTCCTTTTGTTGCTGTGGGTTTAAGGGCCGGTATTTTACTTCGGAGTCAAGTTGCTTAACTAACCATATAGAGCTCACAAAAACTAAAAATATCGCCAACCAAAACCATAAAAACATTTTAAAAAATAAACTAGCTGCAGGATTTACCCGCTTCAACAAGCTCATACTTCTACCAAATATAAATAACCTGCGCCACGATGGGTTTTAATTTTTTCTGTAGGGTTAAACACTGCTAATTTTTTACGTAAATTACTGACATGCATATCTATACTTCTATCAAACGGAGCTAACTTCCGCCCTAGTACTTTCTCGCTAATTTCTTCTTTACTCACTAAGTTTCCATGATTAAGCATCAACAAATGCAAAATAGAATATTCGGTGCCTGTGAGTTCCACTAACTGCCCCCCACACAACACTTGTTGTGATGCAGGTGATAACTCAACATCATCTAATCTAAGGTTCTGTTGCGCACTAGTTGCAGGTAGTAAAGACATGCGGCGAACTAAAGCTTTAATACGAGCAGACAATTCTCTATGGTTAAAGGGTTTTGCTAGATAATCATCAGCCCCCATTTCTAACCCTAGAATTTTGTCTAAATCGTCACCTTTTGCAGTCAACATAAGAATAGGAGTTAAATGACTCATCCTAAGTTTTTTTAAAACTTCAAAGCCATCGAGCTTCGGCAACATCACATCCAACAAGATGAGATCATAATGTTTACCGGACGTAGCATGAGCAATACCAGCCTCACCGTCGTGCACAATATCCAAGTCATAACCTTGCGGTGTTAGATACTGAGATAATAATTCGGTAAGCTCAGTGTCATCATCAATTAGTAAAAGTTGTTTGTTACTCATATACTGCCTTCTAATTTGAAGCCTGACGACTCCGCATTAACATGAACGTATGATAACGCAGCCTAATAGGCAACATCCCCTCTATTTACAAAAGCTTTACACTCCCTTTGCGTTTCTTTGCATTGCATTAGTTACACTAATCCCACTGAAATTAATCAGCCGCAAAAAAGGATATAATTATGTTAAAGCTTAAAACTTTATTAACCCCCATAGCTCTTTCTCTTGCATTGGTAGTAGCGATTCCAGCAATAGCTAAAAAAGACCGTGATCATAACCGCGATGGTATGCGTCAAATACTCTCGCAACTTTCTTTAACTGATGTACAAAAACAAGACATCAGAGAAATCATGAAACAAAGCCGTCAAGACGGTCGCGTATTTAAAGAAGACACCTCAACCTTCAGGTCTGAAATACAAACATTGATTCAGTCTAATGAATGGGATCAGAGTGCCATTGAAAGTGCCCTAGCGCAAAGTCAATCAGTACAAACTGATAAAATGCTACAACGAGCCACACAAAAAAACCTAGTATGGAATGCACTAACAACAGAGCAACAAACTAAGTTTGCAAGTTTAGTTGCTGAGAACAATGAAAATTTAGAATCGAAGGACTCAACCACAAAAGGTAAACATAAATGCAAATACGGTATGTTTAAAAAGCTAGCGTTAACCGATGAGCAAAAAGCTGGGATTAAAACAATTCGTGAGCAAGCCAGAGAATCAGATAAAAATATAAGAGCTAAACTAAAAGAGTTTAAAAAGGCAGAGCGGGCCTTAATTACCAGTAGTGACTTTAGCTCTGAAGATTGGTTAGCACTTAGCGCTGAGTATCAGTCTGACTTTGTAGCCATGTCAGTTTCAAAAGCTAACGTTCGTCATGATGTATGGAATATGCTAACTGCAGAGCAACAACAAAAAGTCACTGAGAGAATCGAAAAAATGCAAGACCGCAAAAAGCACGGGAAAAAGCACAAAAAGCAGCAAACTGTTTAAGTCTTTCTCGTATTTTAAACTTGATAAATACATGGTGTAAACAGCCTGTAAAAAAAGCGCCAACAGGCGCTTTTTTCATGCAATTCTTAATCTCAGTACATTTCATTCAACCCGCTTTTGTTTTATGCTCGAAGGATATTAGTTTTAGATATATACCTTAACGGACACTCAACTACATGATTAAAAAAACATTGGGAGTTATCACCTTCCTTCTTATAACGGCTTGTGAACAACCAGCATCAGAAAGCACTACAGTGCCACAAGTAACACTGACAGAAAGTGAAAGACTGAATCAATGGTTTGACGAAAAGTATGAAGAACGCATTCTTATGTCACCTATGACATTGACCAGCCTAGGAAGAAAGGAAAGATATGACGAGTTTGATGACTTTAGCGAAGCAGCAGAAGACAAACAGTTAGCGTGGCAAGCTCAAACTGTAGCTGAACTTAAAAATAGCTTTAATTATAATGCCTTAACCGAAGATGCTAAAATTTCATATGACATTTGGGTGTATCAATATGAAGCAACAAAAGCGTTAATTCCATTTCGCCACAACAAATATGTGTTTACACAAATGATGGGCAACCATACCAGCCTTCCTAACTTTTTAATTAATTTCCACAAAGTAGAAGACTCAACCGATATGTATGCCTATATAAAACGTATCGTTGGCCTATCGACTGCCATTGAGCAATTATTAGAGCGGGCCAAATTGCACGCGAGTGAAGGGGTTCGCCCACCATACTTTGCCTATGAAGGTGTAATTGAACAAGCTAGTAACCTGTTAATAGGTCAGCCTTTTGACACTTCAAAAGTTGATTCCCCAATACTCAAAGATGCCCTCAATAAAATAAAAGGCTTACTTGAAAACAATAAAATATCAGCGGAACAAGCTGAAACATTAGAAACAGATGTAATAACTGCCCTAAAAACACAATTCCAACCGGTGTATGAAAACCTGATTACTTGGTTTGAAGAAGATATGAGCTATGTATCTAAAGAAGCCACAGGTGCAGGGGCACTTCCAAACGGAGAAGCGTTTTACAATGCCATGCTATTAAGCTCAACCACTACAGACCTTAAAGCTGATGAAATCCATAAGATTGGTTTAAGTGAAGTAGATAGAATACTAGGCTTGATGGAAGAAATAAAACATACGGTTGAATTTGAAGGTAGCCTTCAAGAATTTTTTAGCTACATCAAAAGTGACGTCAACAATCAACAGTTTTACTATCCAAATACTGATGAAGGTCGTCAAGGTTACTTAGATGACTCCACAGCTTACCTTGACTACATTCATAGTAAACTTCCCGAGTACTTTGGTTTATTACCGAAAGCAGACTTAATAGTGAAAAGAGTTGAAGCTTTTAGAGAGCAAGATGGGGCACCACAACATTACAACCCAGGTACCCCCGATGGTTCACGTGATGGCGTATATTATGCTCACCTCTCAGACATGACAGCTATGCCCAAGAACGAAATGGAAGCTATTGCTTATCACGAAGGTAATCCTGGCCATCATATGCAAATTTCTATAGCGCAAGAACTAGAAGGGGTACCAGAATTTCGTACCCAAGCTTTTTTCATTGCCTATATTGAAGGGTGGGCCTTGTACTCTGAATTATTAGCCAAAGAAATGGGCGCTTACAACTCACCTTATACTGACTTTGGGCGCTTAGTAACTGAAATGTGGCGAGCTATTCGCTTAGTGGTCGATACTGGCATTCACTCTAAGGGCTGGACAGAACAACAAGCTATTGATTACTTTAAACAAAACTCCCCTATATCAGAGGCTGCGATTTCAGCGGAAGTGAGACGCTATTTTGCTTGGCCAAGCCAAGCTACAGGATATAAAGTAGGCATGTTAAAAATTATCGAGCTGAGAGAAAAAGCAAAGCTAGCTTTAGGTGAGCAATTTGATATAAAAGGGTTTCACGATACAGTTTTAGGTGGAGGCTCAGTACCTTTGAGCGTTCTAGAACGCATGGTAGACAACTGGATAGCAACAGTGAAAGTAAAATAAACACCGCGAAGAATGTATAGGTAGTAAACCTAAAAATTATATTGGCTCGATAATTTGGGCCATCAGGAGACTTTATGGAAGACATTCAACTGCGAATCAAACTTGATAAATATTACGATCAAGTAAAGTCCGTGATACTCGATAAGCAGCATCCTATTTCTGGATTACTCCCCGCCAGTACAGCCGTTACTGTCCATGGCAATTACCAAGATGCATGGGTTCGTGACAACGTTTACAGTATTTTAGCCGTTTGGGGACTAGCTCTTGCTTATCGTAACCTAGATAACGATAACGGCAGGGGCTTTGAGTTACAGCAACGTACAGTAAAACTTATGCGAGCTTTATTGCGCTCTATGATGGCCCAATCATCTAAAAT
Organism: Paraglaciecola sp.; assembly: GCF_039942875.1. Lineage (GTDB taxonomy): Bacteria > Pseudomonadota > Gammaproteobacteria > Enterobacterales > Alteromonadaceae > Paraglaciecola. The sequence goes on along the minus strand of NZ_JBDVBQ010000041.1, from coordinate 82,134 downwards.
AGAAAAATTTAAGAAAACACGGGCACCTATTGATTCTCTGCACGCGAAGTATGACACAGCGACCGGAGAGCCTGTAGTAGGAGATGACGAATGGGGCCATTTGCAAATTGATGCAACTTCAGTGTTTTTACTGACCATGACACAAATGATCGCATCTGGCCTAGATGTTATTTGGACAGAAGAAGAAGTTAATTTCATACAAAACTTAGTCTATTACATAGAGCGTGCTTATCGCACACCTGATTTTGGTATTTGGGAACGAGGAGCTAAAACCAATAGCGGCAACGTAGAACTCAATGCAAGCTCGCTTGGCATGGCAAAAGCAGCCTTAGAATCACTATCAGGTTTCAATTTATTTGGCACTAAGGGTTCACAATCAAGTGTTATTCACGTAGTGCCAGATAACATTGCACAATCTAATATTACCTTAACGGCAATGTTACCTAGAGAGTCTAATACCAAAGAAACCGATGCAGCTTTACTCAGCATTATCGGTTACCCTGCGTTTGCAGTGAAAGACAAAATACTATCTAAAAAAGTTCGCGACGATATCATTAATAAGCTTGAAGGTAATTATGGGCTGAAGCGATTTTTGCGAGATGGTCACCAAACTGCAATTGAAGACGAAGGGCGACTACATTACGAAGAACAAGAATTAAAACAGTTTGAGCACATAGAGTCTGAATGGCCATTGTTTTATACCTATCTTTACTTAGACGCTATATTCCGTGATGACAAAGAGCAAATAGCTCATTACCGAGAAAGACTCAACACTGTTTTAGTTGAACAAGATGGTCAGCAGTTATTACCGGAACTTTATTTTGTTCCAGAAGACCATATTGAACAAGAGCGAGAAAATCCAGGCTCTCAGCATAGAGAGCCAAACGACAACGTGCCTTTAGTCTGGGCACAAAGTCTATACCTGTTAGGTTCAATGCTTGAAGATGATTTATTACGCCCGGGCGATTTAGACCCACTAGGTAGACGACACCTGAAAACACCCAAAAAGCCAGTAGTGCAGATAGTATTTTTAGCTGAGGACCGCGTTTTACAAGAAGAGTTAGAAACCTTTGGCGTCAGTACACAAACCTTAGATGATATTTCACCAGTACAAGTTTACCTCCCCGAGCATATAGCAAAGGTTCATGGCCAAATAGGATTATGTCAATCTCTTGGCTTAACAGGACGCATTGAACGAAGCTTGAAAAGCCTAACAACAAGCCGTGTTTACATGATGGGGAAACAGCAAGCCGTGTGTCTCACACCTTCGTTCCTTCAACAAGAGTACTTTTTAAGTTACGACATAGACTTTTTGGTGGGGCATTTTAAATCAGAACTCAGTTACCTTCACAGAAACTGGACCGAGCTAGGCCGTCCTACAGTCACCGTTTTGTTGACGCATAATTTATTAGAAACAGACCGTTCAGCGTTTTACGCGTTAGTAAAACAAATCGATAGCGGTGTAGTAGATGGGATACCTGTTCGTCACGAACATATGGCTCAGTTACTTAACACGGCAACAGTAGAACATGTTGAACACTTACATGATCTAAATCTGCCTAAAGAGCCCTTAGCAGAGTTGCTCTATAAACCTTGCATGTTGCCATTAAATGGAAAGCATCAAACGCTTGATCCCAATGAAGAGTTAAAAATTGCCTTAAACAACGATTTGTCATCTTTAGTCGATCAACTAACCCAAGCCAACAACTTATATGAACAAATTTCATTGTTAACCCAACTAGTCTCCATGCAGTCTCTTGAGTATTGTATTGAATTAGAAGGTTCAAATCGCAGACTCTATGATTTAATTGAAGAAGTTCATGCCCATGCGGGCCGTTTAAGGCTATGGTCAGTGCTGCGTCAAGCAGCTGGGTTACAAGGCAAAGTTATCGGAGACATTGACCTCGCAGTAGGTGATTTATTAGTCGCTCAAAAGTTCATACAGGTTGGGCGCTCATATCATGACGATTCACTTATCACTCGCCCATTGAGCGATGATGAATTATTACAACGTATTAGGCAATATTGCCGAGAAGATGTTCGCGATCAAATTTTAACCCAAGAAGTTTTACTCTACCTTGGGCTATTGATTAAAGCTCGCCCAGAGTTATTCAGTGAGTTATTAACTATTCGTGCTAGCCAGTTAATTATTTTACTTACCAGTCAAATTGTACGAACGGAAAAAAGCACTGCAGACCAAGCTTATGAAGTATTAATGGGGCTGTCACCTTGTGATATTCAATCACGATTAGAAGCCGTTTTAGAAGACTTCCAGACCTTGGCAGATTTACCACAACAAATGGAAGCATTACACGCACAAGGTAATACTCAAACCCTAAACTGGCAGCAAAATCTTGGTTTAGACAAGTTAGCAATCCCCGAAGAAGGCTGGCTAGCGTGGCGACAACATCAAGGAATTATTGATAGACGCTCTAATCAATTTTTAGCAAAAATATGGAAAATATTGCACCATACCAGCGGTTTAGTCATAGGTAATAAGCTAGATAAGCGTAACCGGCTCAGTAGTAGTTTAGTGTTAAGTGATATGACTGAAGGCGAACAAGCATTTGCTTTACTAATAGAGCATATGTTTAACAATATTCAGGCTGCTGAATATCGCCAACTCACCATAGAAACCTTAGAAGCTTTAGCTAGCTTTTTTGAACAAAACCCAAGTTTGAAGATAGATGAAGCAATAGTAATTGACGTCACTATCGGTCATGCTGTTAATTTAGCACATATTGATGAATACCCAGACCATCAAGCGAATTACGATGAACATAAAATACAGGCTTGGGAGCAGTTTTATGCGCAATCACCAGCCCATAGTACCAGTTTCATTATTTCAGCTCTGAATCACTTACTAACCGTTCGTTCGAATGAAGAGCCCACTGTAAGCGCTTAGAAGTCAACTAGAACAAATCTGACTTTTAAGTCAGATTTGTTTTCTTCGAGACTCACATTTGAGAAATATCTCTTTGTCTCATGAACTGGCCTATAAATCAGGAATATCTCTGTGATAGCTAGCGCCTTCGACAAAGAAAGGAGACGTAATTAACATATCAGCTGTCGCCATGTTACAGGCAACAGGTAAATTCCAAACAGAACATAGTCGCAACAAAGCTTTTACGTCAGGATCATGTGGAGCAGGATTAAGTGGATCCCAGAAAAAGATTAAACAATCTAATTTTTTCTCCGCGATTAATGCACCAATTTGCTGATCACCGCCCAAGGGGCCACTTTTAAAGCAATGTACATCTAGAGATAACTCTTTTTGCAATATGCTCCCTGTCGTGCCGGTGGCAACCAATTTATGTTTACTTAATTCATTTTTATGAGCCAATGACCATTTAACCAAATCTGGTTTTTTGTGATCATGGGCAACCAAAGCAATGGTTTTCTGCATGGATAACTTAACCTTATGTTTACAATTTAAAACAGAGTAACAAGATAAAAGTGTTAAACCTACTATTTTAGAAACACACTTTACTGATCATTTGCTGCAATATGTTTACAGTAGGATTTACATAATCTAATGACATAAACTCATCGGGCTGATGGGCTTGTTCAATACTACCAGGCCCTAACACTATAGTGTCGCACCCTAATTGATTAATAAACGGTGCTTCTGTGGCATAGTTAGCACTTTGAAACTTTTTACCCGTTAATTGTTCCGCTATCGCCAAAATATTTTGCTCATCCCGACAGGAAAAAGCGGGCGCAGTAGGATACATCAATTCTAAGTTCAAACGATTTGGATATTTAGCGAATACTGGGGCTAGAGCTTCATCTATTAGCGCCAGAGCGTGCTCATCAGACAATTCAGGTACAGCCCTCATATCAAAATTGAGCTTACAATGGCCACAAATACGATTTTCGCCATCGCCGCCATGGATATGCCCTAAGTTCATAGTCACATGGGGAACTGAAAACGCATCATCATGAAATTTAGTGCGAAGCTTGGTTTGTAAATCCATTAATTGCCCAATTGCTTGGTACATTATTTCAATCGCATTTACACCTTTATCAGGGTCACTAGAGTGGCCAGCTTTACCTTTAATATTCAAGCTTTGGGCAATATGGCCTTTGTGCTTATATATTGGAACCAACTCAGTGGGCTCACCAATAATAGCCATATCTGGCTTTATTAGTTGCTGTTGTGCAAAGAATCTAGCCCCAGCCATAGAAGTTTCTTCATCCGCTGTCGCCAAAACATATAATGGTTTTTTGAGTTGATGCAGAGGGACTGTTTTTATAGCTTCTAAAATAAAAGCAAAAAAACCTTTCATATCACAGGCCCCTAAGCCGAAAATTTTGTGATCTTTTTGCTTTAATACAAAAGGATCAGATCGCCACTGGTGCTCATCAAAAGGCACGGTATCTGAATGTCCAGATAACAATAAGCCACCTTCACCCAATCCGATTTTAGCAAGCATATTATATTTATTGCGACTGCCAGGCAGTTTTTGAATAGTTATATGAAATCCAGCCGTCTCAAACCAGCCTGATAACAACTCAATTAATTGCTTATTCGACTGATCAATACTCTGCTCGAAAGCACTTATAGAAGGGGCACCTATAATAGATTGGTAATGTTCTATAAAAGACAAATTTGGCATAAACGACCCACTATATATTTATTCACTTTATTTGCATAACTATACCAAATATGACATCCTACTATGATTGTAAAAAAGGTCTTAGTTGGCGATTAAAGGTCACTCTAATCTGTACTTTAACTTATTTTGGTTACTTAACGAATATGCACATGATTATTTCTAACTTCACTTCCCTGCCTAGCTTCGCCAATATTTTGTTTCGACGATAGTTGAAATTGTGGCGTGTAGCCCACTCTTTGCCTTAAAATAACTTTTTTGGCAGAGAGTGCTTTTTCTTCCCCCTTTATTTTAAGTAAGCACACAACTCACTACTGAGTTTATAGAGAATTTTTTCATGATCAAAACATGTATTATTGGAGCCAGCGGATACACTGGCGCTGAGCTAGCAGCTATTGTCAACCAGCATCCTAATTTCGAGCTATCCGGATTGTTTGTTTCAAGTAACAGCGCAGATGCTGGCAAAGCACTTGGAGATATTCACCCAAAGTTTTTTGGTAAAATCAACCTAAGTTTAGAACCTATTGATGAGAGCAAGTTATCGGTTCTGGCAGCTGAATTCGATTTGATATTTCTAGCCACTCCCCATGAAGCCAGTCACAAATGGATGGCTGAATTAACGGGTAGAAAAGCCGTAGTCATGGATCTATCTGGCGCATTCAGAATTAAAGATAAACAAGTTTTCGCAGATTACTATGGATTCGAGCATACCGCAGCAGACTTACTAACCCAGGCAGTTTACGGCCTAGCCGACTGGCACCAAGAGCAAATAAGTATCGCAGATTTAGTCGCAGTGCCTGGTTGTTACCCCACAGCTTCTTTAACCGCACTTAAACCATTACAGCAACAGCAGCTGATTGACCCAGCACATTTACCGGTAATTAATGCTACATCGGGTGTATCTGGTGCCGGTCGTAAAGCATCATTAACTAGTAGTTTCACCGAAGTCAGCCTGCAAGCCTATGGTGTACTTGGCCATAGACATCAACCTGAAATTGCTGATTATCTAGGTGCTCCTGTTATTTTCACACCTCACTTGGGCAATTTTAAGCGAGGGATATTGGCCACTATATGTGTGAAAACACCAGCGGGAACTACCCAGACTCAAATAGATGCTGCTTACCAAACGGCTTATAAAAATAGCTCAATTGTACGCCTTAGAAATAGCTGGCCAAAAATCGATGATGTCACCCACACTCCATATTGTGACTTATTCTGGAAATTAGACGAAAAGACCGGCTACCTAATAGTGAGCAGTGCAATAGACAACCTCTTAAAAGGTGCTGCTTCTCAAGCTATGCAATGTGCCAATTTACGTTTTGGCTTTGAATCTCACATTGGATTGGTAAATTAACTATGACAACAAAACAAAGCTTAGTGATTAAAGTAGGAGGGGCATTTATGCAAGCCCCTGAAGTAGCCATTCAGTTACTTAATACGATAGCCAAACTACAAGATCAATATCAAGTGGTGCTTGTACATGGCGGCGGCACTATGGTTGAGGAGTTATTACTTGCTCTCAATCTCCCCAGTCAGAAAATAGACGGTTTGCGAGTCACTCCCAAAGAGCATATGCCTTTCATTACAGGTGCTCTGGCTGGTACTGCCAATAAGCAACTTTGTGGACTAGCAATTAGAGCAGGCATAATCCCTGTGGGCTTAAGCTTAGCTGATGGCAACATGTGCACTACAACTGTATTAAGAGAAGACTTGGGCTCTGTTGGAGATGTAGTGGCAGCTGAAAGTTCACTACTAGATGCTTTAGCCTCAACTGATATGTTACCCATCATTAGTTCAATTGGAGCAGACTCATCTGGTAATTTACTTAATGTAAATGCAGACCAAGCAGCCACTGTTGTAGCACAACTGCTCAACGCTCAATTAATACTGCTATCTGATGTACCTGGAGTGCTAGACGCAGACAAAACGCTAATTGAACAATTAGATACAGAGATCATTGAGCAGCTAATTGCACAGAATGTTATCCGTGATGGCATGATTGTTAAAGTACAAGCGGCGCTGACCGCTGCAACCAGTTTAGGCCGTTGCGTTACCATTGCGAGTTGGAAAAATTCAGAAAAACTGCTTGGACTGTTGCAACAACAAGCAATTGGAAGCAAAATCTCGCCCTCAATAATTACAGCACATTAAATACGTAGAAATAGACAAGGTATGATCATGAAAAAAGATCTTCTCTCATTTAAAGATTGGAGCGCAGAGCAACTAACCGAGTTGCTTACATTAGCGAAAACCATAAAAAGTAACCCTAAGGCATATCGTACTGCATTAGACGGATTGTCTGTCGTGGCTTTATTTGAGAAACCTTCACTGCGAACACGAGTAAGCTTTGATATTGGCATCAATAAACTAGGTGGACATTTAGTTTACTTAGACAGCCAATCAAATAAATTAGCAGGTCGTGAAGATGTGAAAGACATGGGAGCTAATTTAGCTTGCTGGGCAGACGCCATCGTTGCTCGAGTTTTTGCTCATAGCACATTAGAAGAACTAGCCGAATCAGCAGAAGTGCCAGTTATTAATGCTTTGTGCGACATGTACCATCCTTGTCAGGCTGTCGCTGACTACCTGACGATTAGTGAGCATTACGAAGACATTAGCAAAGTAAAACTTGCTTATATAGGAGATGGTAACAACGTCACCCATTCACTTATGCTTGTTGGCGTAGCTCTAGGTTGTGAAGTAATCGTGATTACACCTAAAGGGTATGAGGTCGACTCTGACATTATCGCCTTAACAGAAAAGCGCGCAGCTGAGTTTGGTGGTAAATTAACGCTTAGCACAAACATTGATGCAGCCATTGGCGCTCAAGTATTGTATACCGACACTTGGTTATCTATGGGTGATGACACCCCTCTTGCAAATATAAAGGATACCTTTGCTGGCTATGAACTAAATGAAGCATTGATGGAAAAAACAGGGGCTGATTATGTTTTACATTGTCAACCGGCGCACCGGGACTTAGAAATTAGCGGCAGCTTAATTGACGGTAAGCAGTCTCTCTTATTTCAACAGGCAGAAAACCGTATGCATGGTCAAAATGCAATTTTAGTTGAACTATTAGCTCAAGGTTTCGAACCAAAAATTTAAACTAGCCTCTATCGGTAGTCAGTAATAAATAAAGATAGCCTTGGATCAACTAGATTGATCCAATTCATTAAAACAAATTAAACACCGCTCAGCACTGGCTCAAAAGCTATAGCTGATAATTACAGGATACATCATGGCAATCGCAAAAAATAAACCCATCAAAAAAGTAGTTTTAGCCTATTCAGGCGGATTAGATACATCAGCAATCATTCCTTGGTTAAAGGAAAACTATGACTGTGAAGTTATTGCCTTTGCAGCTGATGTTGGTCAAGGCGAAGAAGAGCTTATCGGATTGCACGAAAAAGCTATCGCAACAGGTGCTAGTGAATGCTATATCGTTGATCTAAAAGAAGAGTTTGTATCTGATTATATCTATCCAACCATTACAACTGGTGCAGTTTACGAAGGTGAGTACCTATTAGGCACGTCTATGGCCCGCCCAATTATTGCTAAAGCTCAGGTAGAAATTGCCCGTAAAGTTGGCGCTGATGCTTTATGTCATGGTTGTACTGGTAAGGGTAATGACCAAGTACGTTTTGAAGGGACTTTTGCAGCCCTTGCTCCAGAGTTAACAGTCATTGCTCCTTGGCGTGAGTGGAACATGGTATCTCGTGAAGATTTACTAGATTACCTAGCAGAGCGTAACATTCCTTGCTCAGCATCACTCACTAAAATTTATAGCCGTGATGCAAACGCTTGGCATATATCTCACGAAGGTGGCGAACTAGAAGATCCTTGGTGTGAGCCAACTAAAGGGATATGGACTATGACAGTTGACCCAGAAGATGCACCAGATGAAGCTGTACGTGTTCACCTTACTTTCGACCAAGGTAAATTGACAAAAGTAAATGACGAAGAATTAACTCCTTATGGTGTGTTAATGAAACTGAACAAAATCGCCGCAGCACATGGTGTAGGCCGTATTGATATCGTTGAAAACCGTTTAGTGGGTATGAAGTCTCGCGGCTGTTATGAAACCCCAGGTGGTACAGTCATGATGGCGGCCTACAAAGCGCTAGAATGTTTAGTATTAGACAAATCATCACTTAAGTACCGTGAGCAGATTGGCTTAGAATACTCACACGTAATGTATGACGGCCGTTGGTTTACAGCCCTAAACGATGCATTGTTAGCTGGCGCAGCAAGCTTTGCTCAAAAAGTAACGGGTGAAATAGTTGTAAAACTTTATAAAGGCCAAGCTACGGTTGTTCAAAGAAAATCACCTAATAGTTTGTATTCAGAAGACTTCGCCACATTTGGTGCTGATGATGTTTACGACCAAAGCCATGCTGAAGGCTTTATCCGCTTATTTAGCTTATCTAGCCGTATAGATGCGATGAATAAAAAAGGTATCGCTTTCAAAAATACAGGTATTGAATAATGAGTTTGTGGGGCGGACGTTTTCAAGACGGCAGTAGTGCCATGTTCAGAAGGGTTAATGATTCGTTGCCTTTTGATCGGGCATTAGCTAGCCAAGATATTAGAGGCTCAATCGCTTGGTCAAAAGCCATCTGCAAAGCAGGGGTATTAACGCTAGACGAACAACAACAGTTAGAAAGTGCCTTACAAGCATTACTCGTTAAAGCTGAAGATGGTACTTTGGACTTTGATGCTAGCAGTGAAGAAGATATTCATAGCTTTGTTGAAGCCACACTTATCGAACAGCTAGGCGATATAGCCCGTAAGTTACATACTGGCCGTAGCCGAAATGACCAAGTCGCTACCGATTTTAAATTGTGGACACGTGAGCACGTTGAGCTACTTATTGCCGATTTAGAGAATGTTAAAGCGTCTTTGGTTGGCACTGCTAGTAACAATAAAACGGTTATTTTACCTGGCTATACTCACTTACAACGTGCGCAACCAGTGCGTTACCCCCACTGGTGCTTAGCTTACGTAGAAATGTTTAAACGTGATATTAGTCGTTTAGTAGATTTAAAAGCCCGTATGAATCAATCTCCATTAGGTTGCGGTGCGTTAGCGGGTACTACTTACCCAATTGATCGCCAAGAGATTGCAAACGAGTTAGGTTTTGACAGCCCATGTTTAAATAGTTTAGACGCAGTATCAGACCGTGATTTTGTTCTAGAGTTACTTTTTGCTGCAAGTACCAGCATGATGCACATGTCTCGCATGGCTGAAGATTTAATATTCTTCAACTCTGGAGAAGCAGGGTTTATTACCCTGGGTGACGAAGTAACATCAGGCTCTTCTTTAATGCCTCAAAAGAAAAACCCTGATGCCTTAGAACTTATGCGTGGTAAATGCGGCCGAGTTTTTGGCAGCTTACAAGGCATGTTAGTCACGATGAAAGGCCTGCCTTTGGCATACAATAAAGATATGCAAGAAGATAAAGAAGGCTTATTAGATGCCGTCACTCAATGGCATATATGCTTATGTATTGCCTGTGAGGTTATCGATAGCATTAAATTAGATTCTGAGCGTTGTGCAAAGGCGGCCCGTGAAGGGTATGCAAACGCAACTGAGCTTGCAGACTACCTTGTAGCAAAAGGGATTCCATTTAGAACTGCTCACGATATTTCTGGACAAGTTGTACTGGCAGCCCTAGAGCAGAAAAAAGCCATTGAAGAGCTTAGCCTTGAAGAGCTCAAGAAGTACTCTGATTTAATTGAAGATGATGTCTACGAAATTCTACAATTAGAATATTTAGTAGACAAACGCAGTATCTTAGGTGGAACAGGCATCAAGCCTGTCTCCGCAGCCTTAGATGCTGAATTAGCGAAACGTAGCTAAGGACTCAATAGTGGTTGTATCTCATATCGATAGCGTAAAAATTATTCGCAACTCAGCGCCATACATCAATGCTCACAGGGGTAAAACCTTTGTGCTGATGTTTGGTGGTGAAGCCATCGAAGAGGAAAACTTTGCCAATATTATTCACGATATCGCGCTATTAAATAGCCTAGGTGTAAGACTAGTATTAGTACATGGTGCACGACCACAAATTGATGAACGCGCGTTACTCAGGGGGTTAACCCCTCGTTTTCATCAAGACGTTCGTATTACAAACAAACAAACCCTAGAATGCGTAAAAGACGCGGCAGGATCGGTCAGATCTCAGGTCGAAGCGTTACTCACTATGGGGTTAGCCAATTCCCCAATGCATGGCTCACAAATAAGAGTGTGCTCTGGAAACTTAGTAGTCGCTATGCCAATAGGCGTGCAAGATGGTGTGGACTACGAGAATACCGGCCTAGTTCGCCGTATTGATGTAGACGGTATAAACGATCATCTTAATGACGGCTCTATTGTTTTGTTACCCCCTATGGGCTATTCGGCCACGGGTGAGGTATTTAACCTTTCACACAAAGATGTGGCGACCAATGCAGCAATTGCGTTGAATGCTGACAAGCTAATCTTATTTAGAGAACAAGATGGCTTGATATCAGAAGATGGAAGACTACTTAGAAGTATAGAATTAGATCAAATCAATGAAATGCTCACTCAGCCTTTTTACGCACCTGAAAAGCAGTTATTTCAAGCAATCATTGCAAGCCTAGAAGCTGGCATTAGCCGTTGTCACTGTGTGAGTTACCGCCAAGACGGTGCTCTATTACAAGAACTGTTTACTCGAGATGGCGCAGGCTCATTGATATCACAACGTTCTTATGAACAGTTAAGGCATGCAAATGTTGAGGATGTGGCTGGTATTTTAAAGCTAATTAAACCTTTAGAAGAAAAAGGTATTTTAGTCACACGTTCGAGAGAAAGGTTAGAGCAAGAGATCGAACAATTTATGCTACTTGAAAGAGACGGCATGACCATAGCCTGCGCTGCGCTTTATCCCTACACTGAAGAAGAAATGGGTGAATTAGCGTGCGTTGCAACACATACCGACTATCGAGGTGGAAACCGTGGTGAACGTTTGCTAGAAGCTATAAAGAAACACGCTCTACAACAAGGACTCACCAGCATTTTTGTATTAACTACTGTCACAGCCCATTGGTTTCAAGAGCAAGGTTTTAAGCAAGCTAGTCTTGATGACCTCCCAGCCAAAAAGAAACAGCTATACAACTTTCAACGAAACTCAAAGGTGTTTAAACTAGATATCTAGTTAATTTAAACAAGACCCCTTACATCATGAAGTCTTATCTGTCGTTAAGCTCGCCCACTGCTGTTGTTATTTTGATTATGTTAATTTTTTCAAGTTGTGACTTATTTACTGATAAAGCCATCAAACAAGTGGATCAGTTTATTGCAGAACAAGACATTGATAAGACCTCTAAAACGTGGAAAACAAATTTATCTCAAGCACCAGAGTTAACCTTTACAGCAGATAAGATTTACCTTTGGAAATTAACAACTAGTCATGGTGATATTACAGTAACATTCAAACCAGACATCGCTCCTATGCACGTATCTAGTACCATTTATCTTACAAAATTAGGGTTTTATGACGGTTTGTTATTTCATCGAATTATTCCTGGCTTTATGGCACAAGGAGGGGACCCTTTAGGTACAGGGAGAGGAAATCCTGGTTATAAGTATGCAGGTGAATTTAGTGATGCAATAACCCACGCAGAAGCTGGTAAATTGAGCATGGCAAACGCAGGGCCCAATACCGATGGTAGCCAATTTTTCCTAACGTTCTCAGCCACACCTTGGTTAGATGGTAAACATACTATTTTCGGTGAAGTCACTGAAGGTATGGAAGTATTAAAAAATATAGAAAAGCTCGGTTCTAGAAATGGCCGACCAAGTGAAGGAGTGTCTATTATTCATGCAAGCGTAGTAGCTCAATAAGTCGTTGCTTAGGGTAACCTAAACCACACCTTTTCTCATTGTTAGTTCCTGAGTGCGGTATGCCCTGCTCCACAATACAACTTTGAGAATAAGTTACCTGTTTAAAAGCCATGAAAAAATAAAGCAACTAGCCTATTTCAAAGCCGCACTCTGTAGACATTCAAACTCATATAGGCTCTACATTGATAGTATCTAACACACAGATTAAGCAGAACCTGGCAATGGCATGGCCACTCGCTTTTAATGCTCTATTGGTTCAATCCATGTTGTTAATTGATACCTTTCTAGTGGCGCCTCTTGGCGAACACCCTGTAGCGGCAATGGGGATTGCTGCCACTATCATTGCTTTTGTCTTAGGCATTGAAATTGCCATTGGTAACGGGATACAGCTTCTAGTAGGAAGAGCCTTTGGCTCTAAAAGCCAAGAAGACCTTGCTATAGCTTACCGTTCAGGGCTGGTAATCAACATATCAGTTTCATTAGTGTTTCTGCTTATATTAACGATATTTGACACTGATATTATCGCTGCAATTACAGAAGACAAAGCTTTAGCAAGCCTTACAGAAACATATATATCAATAACCAAATACCTAGTACTCATCACTGCCTATACTCAAGTTTGTACCGCATTACTCAATGGTTGCGGCAAAACCCAAAAGCCACTACAAGGCTTTATGCTTGAATTACCCATAAATGCATTAATAAGCTACTTTCTCATCAATGGTTTTGGGGGGGTTGTAGGGATTGGTCTTGAAGGGGCTGCGTGGGGAAGTCTAATTGCGGTAATGGTTAGAGCTGTATTTCTGCACCTTACGTTAAAACAAGATACTGACATAGACCTTGCTTACCCCGCGCACCATATGTTGCACATTGAAATAGGTCCTCAGTATTTTGAAATATATCCTATTGCTGCAAACTTCTTTGTACTATCAATTGGCGCGACCATTTATCAATTATTGTTTGCTCAATTAGATCTATATTCATTTGTAGCGATCACTTTAATCTTTCCTTGGCTTAGGGCAGGCACGCAGTTTCCAAACTCTTGGGCCCAAGCTTCTGCTATTACTATTACCCAAACGCTAGGACAAAATAAAGTTCATACCTTAACTTCATTTATCAGTGAAGTAACCCGAGTAGGTATGCTGATATCTATTATGATTGCTTTACTATTTTTTATATTAAGTCTATCGATACACACTGTTTATCCAAATATAAACACTCATACCTATCACGCTCTAATGACAATTGCCCCTCTTTACATTGCTCTTCCAATTGTTAGAGCCTACAACACAATTGCAGGTAATATTTTAAGGGCTGTAGGCCAAAGTCATTTAGTCTTAAAGATACACTTCATGACATTATGGCTTGGTGCTTTACCACTATGCGCCGTTCTCGTTCTTTACTTAGATGTTTCAATTTTTTGGGCTTTTGCCATGGTCCCTTTTGAAGAGTTCCTTAAAATATTCTGGTTTTATCGCTATAAAAAACGGTATATCCGAGACTTAGTAACAGATAAAAAATAACTTTTATGATCAATAATGCATAAAAAAATCCGATGACAATTGTCATCGGATTTTCTATTTAAACAATGTTGTTTAACGACTATCTAATAAACTTAGTTTATTTAACGCCAGCAATTGCTTCTTTAGCTAGTTGAGTGATTTTATCCCACTCGCCGTTTTCCATTACATCTTCTGGTGCTAACCAAGAGCCACCACAACAAGCTACGTTAGATAAAGATAAGTAGTCATTATAGTTGCTAGGGCTGATACCACCTGTTGGACAGAATGTGATTTCTGGGCAAGGTCCACCAATGGCTTTAAGCGCTTTTACGCCACCAGAAGCTTCAGCTGGGAAGAACTTAAGGTGTGTATAGCCAAGATCTTTAGCTGTCATCAATTCTGAAATTGAAGAAATACCAGGAATAAGTGCAATGCTGCCTTCATTACCAGCTTTCAATAAATCTGTCGTCAACCCTGGGCTGATAGCGAACTTAGCGCCAGCATCTATCACTTGTTGTAATTGCTCACGGTTAGTTACTGTACCTGCACCGATTACTGCTTCCGGTACTTCTTTAGCAATCTTAGCGATTACGTCAATTGCTGCATCAGTTCTTAATGTTACTTCTAAAACCTTTATACCGCCCGCAATCAACGCTTTCGCTAGAGGAACTGCATGTTCGACATTTTTGATAACTAAAACCGGCACCACTGGCCCCTGGCTGAATATTTCTTCTGATGTCATTTTCCAATTTTTTGTCATTGAATTTTAACCTTTAAAATTTTGATTTAGATAGGCCATAGCTCCAATCAAACCATGATCGGGCTCGGTAATAATGAAAGTGGGAATTCCTACAACATAGTCTTTAAATCGACCTTTTGCTTCGAAACGCTCACGAAAATCACTTTCTTGAATAAACTTGGTGAAACGGGGGGCAATGCCACCACCAATATACACGCCACCACGTGTTCCCATATTAAGGGCAAGATTTCCTGCAAAACTACCCAAAATTTTGCAGAATTGGTTCAAAGTAGCGGTACATAGAGCACAACTACCATTGAGAGCTTTATCAGTAATGTCAGCTGCTTCAGTTAACTCAGCCTCGGTACTTTGATATTCTGATAATGCTTGATAAATCTGCACTACACCGCGTCCTGACAATACTTCTTCAGCAGAGGCATGGCCTAACTTTTTAGTTAAAAAACGTAAGATAGCAATATCAAGCTCATCAACCGCAGCAAAATCTACATGTCCGCCTTCACCATCTAGCGCTAACCAACCATCAGTAGAAGGTGCTAAGTGTTTAACACCTAAGCCAGTGCCAGGACCAAACACTGCAATATTTTCATTCTCTTTAATTGAACCAGCACCAACCTGAAATTTTTGCTGATCATTTAACACTGGCACAGCATGAGCTACAGCGGTGAAATCATTAATGACACCTAACCAGTTAAGGCTCAAGTCATTTTTTAACTCTGTAATAGAGAAATCCCAATGATTATTCGTCATTGAAATATTGTCACCTGTAACAGGACAAGCAACTCCAAGACAGCCAGCACTAAATGTAACGTTAGAATATTCAGTAAAATAGGTTTTTATAGCATCAGTGATGGTAGCAAAATCAGCACACAAATATTTTTTAATGTTACTAATATTAGCTCCATCTACTTGGGCGATACGAATATTAGTACCGCCAACATCAGCAACAAACTTCATACTAATCCTGACCTAAAAATAGTGAACAAGCGCCCTGCTCGGCACCTGTTAAGGTAGTACGAACAGCCGCAAACATTTCTCTGCCCATACCAATTTGGTGATTTGCAACATCTGTTACTTTAGCTTCCCGGCTTGCTAATTCCTCATCACTAACTAACACAGACATAACGCCCGTTGCCGTATCTAATTCGATCATATCGCCAGTATTCACTTTAGCTAATAAGCCTCCCTTCAACGCTTCTGGAGTCACGTGGATAGCGGCCGGAACTTTACCTGACGCACCAGACATACGGCCATCAGTCACCAATGCAACTTTGTAGCCACGGTCCTGCAATACGGCAAGAGGTGGAGTTAAGCTATGTAGCTCAGGCATACCTATGGCTGAAGGGCCTTGGAATCTCACAACAACGACACAGTCTTTATTTAATTCATCTGCTTTAAACGCAGCGTGGAGTTCAAACTGGTCTTCAAAAACAACAGCTGGCGCTGTAATTTTACAATGAGGGTCACGTAATGCAGAAGTCTTCATCACGGCTCGACCTAAGTTACCAGACAGTACAGATAAACCACCATCGACTTTGAAAGGCTTCTCTACAGAAGCTACGACTTCTTTATCAAAAGATTCTTTAGGTCCATCTTGCCAAATCAACTCACCATCTTTGATCACTGGCTCTTGAGTATATTGCTCAAGGCCATCACCACATATGGTTTTAACATCATTATGAAGTAAGCCAGCATTTAATAACTCTCTAAACAATAGAGCCATACCACCAGCTGCGGTAAAGTGGTTAATATCAGCAGAGCCATTTGGATAGATTCTGGTTAATAATGGAATTACTCTTGAAATATCAGCGAAATCATCCCAATTGATAATATAACCTGCTGATCTAGCCACAGCCACTAAATGCATAGTGTGGTTAGTTGAACCACCCGTTGCTAATAATGCGACAAGACCATTCACTATGGCTTTAGCATCAACAATATGACCCATAGGACGGTAATTATCGCCAAGATCAGTAATACGAGTGATCTGTTTAGCTGCTGCATCCGTTAAAGCATCTCTCAAAGGAGTACCAGGATTAACAAAAGAAGACCCAGGAAGGTGCAGCCCCATGGTTTCTACGACAAGTTGATTACTATTAGCCGTACCATAGAAAGTACAGGTTCCTGCAGAGTGGTAAGACTTAGACTCTGCATCTAACAACTCTTCTCTAGTCGCTTTACCTTCGGCATAAGCTTGACGAACACGGGCTTTTTCTTTATTTGGAATACCAGACGGCATGGGGCCTGCAGGTACAAAAATACTTGGTAAATGTCCGAAGCTAAGGGCTCCCATCAGTAAACCAGGTACAATTTTGTCACAGATACCCAACAGCAAATTGCCATCAAACATGTTATGAGATAACGAGATAGCCGTTGCTTGAGCAATAATATCTCGACTCATTAAACTCAGATCCATACCTGGCGTACCCTGAGTTACGCCATCACACATAGCTGGCACACCGCCAGCGAATTGAGCAACACTGCCCACTTCACTTACTGCTTTTTTAAGAATAGCAGGGTAATCTTCATAGGGTTGATGAGCCGATAACATGTCATTGTATGAAGATACAATTGCGATATTAGCTTTGGTCATACTACGTAAGTCAGCTTTATCTTCTGTACCACAAGCAGCAAAGCCATGGGCTAAGTTACCACATGATAACACACCACGATGAGGCCCTTCTAAACGAGCGGCTTCTATTTTATCTAAATACGCTTTGCGAGTATTTTTACTTCGTTCGATAATTCGTGCAGTGACTTCCTGAATGGCAGCGTTCACAGTTTTCTCCAAAAAATTTTAAATTGATTGTTTGCCTATCTGGCTATGGAGCCCACAACAATTCTACATCAGCATTATTCAATACTGCACGAATCGGCATTTCCATTTCGTTGTCACCAGATAAAGCAAGATCTAATACTTCTTTTTTACTATCACCAGTTAAATGTAGAAAAATTTGCTGACTATTTAATAAGGCAGGCAAGGTCAATGACATTCTCTGGTTAGGTGCCGTAGTAGGTTGTACAGCTATATAAGATTGACCGGATTCAAGGTCTAACCCTTCAGATATTTGTTCTGAACAAGGAAACAAAGACGCAGTATGTCCATCTTCACCCATGCCCAGAATCACTACATCAAAAGGTGTATGTATATCTTGCAAATTACTCGTACACTGTTGAACGGCTTCGTTAGCATTAGCATGGTGAGTTTTTAATGGGAAAAAATTAGCGTTAACTGCATTATTTATCAGAAGTTTCTCGCGTAACATTTTTTCATTTGACGCATCATTACCATTATCAACCCAACGTTCATCAGCTAAGCTAATATCTACTAAATCCCAAGCTAAGCTAACTTTAGATAGCGCTTCGAATAAAGCTGCCGGAGTTCTGCCACCTGAAACAATTAAGCTAGCTCGTCCGTTTTCTTCAATTCCATCTCTTAATAATTTAGATATCTTGCGTGTGAATGCTAAATTTAGCTGTTCTGGAGTTCTAAATTTTGATCGCGTTAACGCCATTATTTTTTCCCTATTTTACTTTCATACCAAGCTCTGTCTTCTCTCGCCAATAATGCAATAGAAGAAACGGGACCCCAAGTTCCCGCTTGGTAAGGTTCTGGGGCTTCGTTACTAGAATTCCATGCCGCGAGTATTCCATCAACCCAAGTCCAAGCGGCTTCAACTTCATCTCTACGTACGAACAATGACTGATTACCTAACATTACTTCCAACAGTAATTTTTCATAGGCGTCTGCAATACGTTCGTCTTTGAAAGTGTCAGAAAAGCTCAAGTTAAGTTTAGATTTTTGTAAGTTCATTGCACCTGAACTAGTTAATCCTGGCACTTTATTCATAACGGTAACTTCAACGCCTTCATCTGGTTGCAGGCGAATAGTCAATTTATTCGGGGGTAGCTGAGTGAAGCTATCCTTAAACAAGTTATGAGGCTGGCGCTTGAAGAAGATATTCACTTCACTAGTTTTGTTTGGTAATCGTTTACCTGTTCTCAAATAGAAAGGAACACCTGCCCAACGCCAGTTGTCTATTTCTACTTTCAATGCGATAAAGGTTTCAGTGGTACTTTGCTGGTTAGCATCAGGCTCATCTAAATACCCAGGGACTTCTTTACCCTTTATAAATCCTTCAACATATTGCCCACGAACAGTGTTCTGACGTACGTTTGATGCATCAATAGGCCGCAGCGCTTTAAGCACTTTAAGTTTTTCGTTACGAATATTTGTTGCGTCTAGTGTAGCCGGAGGCTCCATCGCAATCAGCGTTAAAATTTGTAACAAGTGGTTTTGCACCATATCACGCATTTGACCTGCATCGTCAAAATAGCCCCAACGACCTTCTATACCAACAGACTCAGCCACACTAATTTGCACGTGATCAATACAGTTATGATCCCAGTTGGTTGCAAATATTGAGTTCGCAAAACGCAACGCAACTAAGTTCAATACCGTTTCTTTACCTAAATAATGATCTATACGATAGATTTGTTTTTCTTCAAAAAACTCTGCAACTTGATCATTAATTACTTTTGAAGATTCTAAATCGTGTCCAAGTGGCTTTTCTAGTACCACACGCATACTTTTATCGATAATTTTAGCGGCTTTCAAGCCTCGGCAAATGTCACCAAAAATTGACGGGGGAGTAGCAAAGTAACAAACCATAGTTCGTTTTGCATCAACATGCTCTTTAAACACTTTGTAGCTGTCCGCGTTCTTCATGTCGACACAAACATAATCTAGCTTTTCTTTGAATCTATCCCAAGTTTCTGGACAAAGGTCTTCTTTAGTAAAATTTTCGATATTTTCTTTTACTAAAGTTACGTATTCTTCAATACTGATATCTTGACGTGCTACCCCAATTACTTTGGTTTCAGCATGCATCAA
The DNA here is from genome assembly GCF_039942875.1 of Paraglaciecola sp. Lineage (GTDB taxonomy): Bacteria > Pseudomonadota > Gammaproteobacteria > Enterobacterales > Alteromonadaceae > Paraglaciecola. The sequence goes on along the minus strand of NZ_JBDVBQ010000041.1, from coordinate 62,493 downwards.
GTCAGCTTTTTCGAGTTGATATAGGGAGGGTAAAAGTTTACGTCTGGCCAAGTCACCTTTGGTACCAAACAAAACAAAGTCACAAGGTTCGAATGAATTTTCCAAAACCATTTTTATTGCCTACTTAAATATTTAGAGAAAATGTTGCTGAAAATGATCCCCGTACTACAAAATGGATCAACGATCATATGATATAAAATTTAACATCATATGTAGTAAATTTACAACTTATCATGGTCAATTCATCATAAATATGACCCATTTGGCCTATTAATTTTATAAAAACTGTAAATAATCATGTTAAAAAATTACAACTACAGTATCCATAAGGATAATTACAATGGTAATCTTACCAATAAGGTGAAGCCATTATAATGAAGTTTTCTGCTAAATATGAACATTCTAGAAAAAATAACTCAACATAATTCTTTGTTTAGTAAATCAGAGCGCAAAGTTGCGGAGATTATCCTCGCAAATCCTCAGACTGCAATACATAGCAGCATAGCTACGTTAGCAAAAATGTCAGGTGTCAGCGAACCTACAGTCAACCGGTTTTGCCGTAGACTAGACACCAAAGGTTATCCCGACTTTAAGCTCCATCTAGCTCAAAGCCTTGCCAATGGAACACCATATGTAAATAGACATGTGGAAGAGAATGATGGGCCTGACGAGTACACCAAGAAAATTTTTGAGTCGACAATGGCTTCACTAGAAGTCGCTCGTCAATCAGTAGATATTAATACAATAAATCGAGCAGTAGACCTGCTAACTCAAGCACAAAAAATATCTTTTTTCGGTTTAGGTGCCTCAGCATCAGTCGCTCATGACGCATTAAATAAATTTTTTAGATTCAACGTTCCTGTGGTTTACTTTGAAGATATTTTAATGCAGCGCATGAGCTGTATGAATTGTGGTGAGGAAGATGTAGTGGTTTTAATTTCACACACCGGACGTACAAAAAGCTTAGTTGAGATTGCGCAAATTGCCCGAGGAAACGATGCAACTGTTATGGGTATAACTTCAAAAGGCAGCCCTTTAGCGAAAGAATGCAATATAGTACTTTCTCTTGAGGTACCTGAAGACACTGATATGTATATGCCTATGGCTTCTCGGATAGCACAATTGATATTAATCGATATTTTGGCCACCGGCTTTACCCTTAGAAGGGGTAATAAATTTAGAGAAAACCTAAAACGAGTCAAAGATACATTGAGAGGGTCTAGGTTTGATAAAAGAGACGCTCCTTAAGCAATGGCATATAAAAAAGAGTTTTAGTGCTCTTTTTTTCGGAATCATTTCACTTTAAGGCTGTTTTGCACTACCATTTTCGTAATAAAATTACAGATTTGTTAATTTGTGACAAATTAAAGCCCAAGTGCTTATAGCCGTCATAAATAATTAAAAGAGTATTGCTAAAATCTAGCTATGCTACTAAGTGTAAAATTTATTTTTCTAACATCTATCATTTAAAGGTAGATTATTAATGCGCGACAACTACAGAGCAATATAATCATGTTAAGACGAACAAAAATACTGGCGACTTTAGGTCCATCTACGGATACCGTTGAACAAATTGAGGGAATTCTTAAAGCCGGCGCCAATGTGGTAAGGATGAACTTTTCTCACGGTACTGCACAAGACCATATAGATCGCGCTGAGAAAGTTCGTATCGCAGCGAAAAAGCTAGGTAAATATGTTGCTATATTGGGTGATTTACAAGGTCCCAAAATTCGCGTAGCAAAATTTGCTGAAGGCTCCATCATTTTAAAAATCGGTGATCATTTTATTCTTGATGCTGATTTAGACCGTGATGCTGGAAACCAAGAGTCTGTAGGGATTGATTACAAAGCCTTGCCTCAAGATGTTTCGCCTGGCGATATATTATTATTAGATGACGGTCGTATTCAATTAAAAGTAGACACTGTAGAAGGAAACAAGGTCCACACTAAAGTGACAGTTGCCGGTAAGCTTTCAAACAATAAAGGAATTAACCGTCAAGGTGGTGGGCTATCTGCTGAAGCACTTACCGAAAAAGATAAAGAAGATATAGTTACAGCAGCGAAAATTGGTGTTGATTATTTAGCCGTTTCTTTTCCCCGTTCAGGTGATGATTTACGTTATGCACGTCAGTTAGCAGAAAAAGCAGGCTGCAGTGCTATGATTTGTTCTAAAGTCGAACGTGCTGAAACCGTTGCTTCTGATGAAGCTATCGATGACATTATCTCTGCATCGGACGCTGTAATGGTTGCCCGGGGTGATTTAGGAGTAGAAATAGGTGATGCAGAGCTAGTAGGCGTCCAGAAAAAGCTTATTTCTCGTTCAAGACAGCTTAATAAAGTCGTTATCACAGCGACTCAAATGATGGAGTCTATGATAACTAGCCCGATGCCAACCCGTGCTGAAGTAATGGATGTGGCAAATGCTGTTTTAGACGGAACAGATGCCGTTATGTTATCGGCCGAAACTGCAGCTGGTGAATTCCCAGTTGAAACAGTAGAGGCTATGGCTCGTGTTTGTATGGGAGCTGAAACCCATCCAAGTGTTACAGCTTCAAAACATAGAATGAATGAAGAGTTTACAAGCGTTAGTGAAACCGTTGCTTTTAGCGCTATGTACTCTGCAAACCACTTAAAAGATATAAAAGCGATTGTTGCGTTGACAGAGAGTGGCAGCACTCCTCTACTTATGTCACGTATTACCACCTCATTACCAATTTATGCCTTGTCTATGAATATCAATTCATTAAACAAAATGGCATTATACAGAGGTGTTAAACCTGTTTTCTTTGACGATAGCAATAGTGAATCAGGTCACCTAAAGCGTGATGTCGTTGCTGTTTTAATAGAAAAAGGTTTATTAAATACTGGTGATCGTTTTGTATTCACCTATTGTGACGGACAGGCTGAAACTGTAAGCACTAATACTAGTAAAATTTGGACTGCTTAAATTTCAATAAGTTGATTTAAAGTTAATTTAAAAATGGGCTCGGTTGAGCCCTTTTTGTTGCCTGATGTTTAATCGAACATACACATCTTACATACAGCTCTATTGAAAACATAACTCAGAATCATCATCGCTAGAAATAGATCTTTATTACATAAATAAAGTAAACTTATGCAACTAGGACATTACACTCAAGCTACTAATGTAATATATAGGGTGTGTAATGAGTACTAATAAAGAATTTGATATCGTAATTTATGGCGCAACAGGGTTTACTGGTCGCTTAGTCGCTGAATATTTAGTGAAACAATATTCTGGAGATAGCTCATTAAAGTGGGCAATGGCTGGACGAAGTACAGCTAAACTAACCCAAGTTAGAGACGAGATAAAAGCCCCCAAAAACACGCCTCTTATTATTGCTGATGCGCAAGATTCAAGCTCAATTCAAGCAATGCTGAATCGTACAAAATTAGTCCTCACAACCGTTGGCCCATATCAGGTATACGGCTCAGATCTTGTCGCTATGTGTGCTAAATCTGGTGTCGATTACGTTGACTTATGCGGGGAGCCTGTATGGATGAGCGAAATGATCCCCGCCCATGAAAAAACAGCCCAATTAAGTGGCGCTCGCATTGTATTTTCTTGCGGATTTGATTCCATCCCCTCTGATATGGGTGTTTATCATCTACAAAACCTAGCCAAGCAACAGTTTGGTAAGGTTATGCCTACAATAAGATGTAGAGTCAGAAAAATGAAAGGTACTTTCTCAGGAGGAACCGCAGCTAGCTTTAAAGAAACGCTGATAGCCGCCAAAAAAGACCCAATTAAAATGAAAGCTTTGCTCAATCCATTTTCACTCACACCGGGTTTTACAGGAGCTGATCAACCCTATGGTAATAAACCATTCTACGAAGCAGACTTGGGTAGCTGGGTCACTCCCTTTGTTATGGCAGTAATTAACACCCGTAACGTACAACGCTCAAACTTTCTTTTAAATAAAGCCTACGGTGAAGATTTTGTTTACGACGAAATGTTTATGACCGGTCCAGGTGAAAAAGGAGAAGCGATAGCTAATGCCATGGCAGATGATAAAAGTATGAGCGGTGACGACGGCCCTAAACCGGGTGAAGGCCCCAGCAAAGAAGAACGTGAATCTGGATTTTATGATTTACTATATATAGGTTCTGATGCACAAGGAAATGAAATTAAGCTATCAGTTAAGGGCGATAGAGACCCAGGGTATGGCTCAACATCGAAAATGATAGCCGAAACTGCAATATGCCTGGTAAAAGATGCAGCAGATACCAAAGGAGGTATTTGGACCACGGCACCTTCTATGGGCGACAAACTCATTCAGCGTTTACAACAAAATGCAGGCCTGACCTTTACTCAGGAATAAATGGGTTCAAAATATTGACTTGAGTAGGGCTTGCTCTGAAATAGAGTCAAGTCTTATTAACCAAGTTACTACACTTTGCACCAATAGAGTTATCGATACCACCCAGCAATGCTATACCTATCATTATTGCTGGTTAAAACTTCATGGGGGAATACATCACTTAGAAATAACACACACCGATTAAACATAGGAGCAATATTAATCAATGGCTCTACTTGTTTTTGATCGGCGTATAAGCATAACTCACCACCATCTTCTACTTGCCAGTCTGGCGTTAAATAAAACACAGAGCTTAATCTACGATTTTTTTGAGTTGATGATTGCTGTGATTTGAATGCATCTAAATGGCGTAAGTAAAAATCACCTTTTTGATAATGAGAGTAGTGACATTCAAATTCAGACAACCCCATAAATAGTCTTTGATTCACCCCCTGTTGGAGTCTCTCCATCACAGAGATATAAGTCACCTGAGGGACCATTTTTTGAGTTAACCACAATGTACTATCTGTGCGGATTTTACTATCTAATTTGTTGTCTTCATTTCTCCCAATACCTGCCGCCTTAAATTTTGTTCTAGATAATACTTCAGCATCGGTTAAAAGTGATGACGCCAAATCAATTGGCAAAAAGTTCTCTAGTAATACATAGCCTTGCGATGCAATAGAGTCAGCAATTAGATCTAAGACTTGATCAGTCAAGAATATATTATTTAGATTACTCATTCTGATTCTTCAAAAAAATTTGGGTAAGTATATCTAAATTATCTAGCAAGAGTACTGGATAGTCTAAGGAAGAGAGGAATATGAGCGCTATTTAAAATTAGCTAAATCTATTAAGAGCTCAGCTGTAGGTTACTGTTGGTAGTACATATTTGTTGGGTTGCAACAAATGTATTTTGGATAAGTGCTGCGTCACTACTGGCTCGATGACGCTGTACTTGCATTTCTCTAAATAGTTTATCTTTTGTGGCATGCCATAAGGACATTTGCGGTTCATTTAAAATCATTTCTAAAGAACTTACCTGAAACTGCATCACGACTCCGGCAGCATGAAATAACTTGATAAGCCAAGTATCATCAACAACCCAGCCATCAGAATAAACGACTTGCCCTTGAAGAAATTGATTTAGTTGCCGGCACACAGACTGAACAGACTCACCTTTTTCATTTAAAAGTTGCCTGCTAATACCGTGTAAAGATTCTGCTTGTTTATCCCAATGAACCCAATCACTGTGAGGTTTAATTAGGCAACAAAAACGCTCACCAGCGTCGTTGATTACCCCAACCTCTATCGGATAACTTGCCGCACCAAAACCGCTAGCTTCAATATCAATAATTGTTGGAACCAATATTTGTCTTCTCACAATGTTTCTAACAGCCCTTTCAAAAGGATAAATTATTACTCTACATTTAATGCTAAATAATGCCAATCTAAAACGTAAGCAAATGATTAATATACATTTACTCAACAAGTGCATTTGAGTAATGTAATTTACGAGTATTATCTAAAATAATCCCGTCATACCCAGGTGTTCGATTTAGTAAATCCATTCCTTTCTGAACACCTAGAACAAAAACTGCTGTAGATAAACCATCATTCAAGGTGCTACTAGGTCCAATAATCGAAACACTTTGCACCTCAAATGCAGACTTGCCCGTTTTCGGTGACAAAATATGATGGTAACGCTTACCATCTTCTTCAAAGTATCGTTCATAATCCCCAGAAGTCGATAAAGCAATATCAGCCAAAGGCAGCACAACAGCTTGTTTGTTTTTATTTCTAGGGTCTCTAATTCCTACCATCCAAGGTTTATCTAAACGATTTCCAAGTAATCGAGTATCACCACCGGCTGTGACCAATGCATATTTAATACCCGTTTGTTGTAAAATATGGATTGAATTGTCCACTGCATGACCTTTAGCAATCCCACCCAAGTCTATTTTTACATTCTCATGACCAAAGAAAATACTATGGTTACCTTCTTCAAGCTTAATATGCCTATAGTCAATTGCAGGTAATAACTCATTAATATTATTTTGCTTGGGCTTTTTGTGTTCACGATAGTCATATAGAAAACCGACACTCGCAAACGTAATATCAAATGCACCTTGAGTTTCTTTTGATAACTCAATAGCTAAACTTATTAAGTCGAATAGTTCTTTAGAAACAGTAACAGGCTCAATGGCAGCTTTAGCATTTAATTTACTCAACTCACTTGAAGGTTTATAGGGACTCATCAGCTGATCTATCCGGTGCATTTCGCTCATGATAGCTTCTATAGCGGCTTCACCAGTTACTGCAGACTCACTCCACAGCTCAACTTGAATATTCGTCCCCATAATCCCTTGTTTACTTTCAAACCACTTAGCTTGGATACTGACAGGTACAGTAATCAACAACAAAAAAAGAGAATAATAACAAAGTGTTTTTTTCATAATTATAATTCTAAGCCTAGTTGATAAAGCTGGTTTTTCTTTAACCCGAATTGCTCTGCTGTGATAGCTGAGGCTTTCTTTAAAGGAAGTTCATTCATTAAAAGCTTTAACAGATTAATGGCTTCAGCTGGCACTTCTGATTGATTAGGTTTTTCACCAGCAACCATTAAAACAAATTCACCTCTTTGGTGGTTAGTATCAGCTTCCAACCAATTCAAGCAAGCTTGTGCGGTTCCAGAATGAAATGTTTCAAAGGTTTTGGTTAACTCTTTTGCTAATACCATCTCACGTTCAGAACCAAGCTCAGTTATTACCTGTTTAACCGTATCCACCACTCTCCTGGGAGACTCATAAAAGACAGTAGTCATTGTTTCAACTAATAGCTTTTGCAAAGCTTGTTGTTTGGCCATAGCTTTAACTGGTAAGAAACCCTCAAACTTAAATTTATCTGTCGCTAAGCCGGCTGCACATAATGCTGTTATTGCGGCACAAGGACCAGGTAAAGGGACCACTTTAATACCCGCCATTCTACATTGGTTAACAAACCCATAACCAGGATCACTAATTAAGGGTGTACCTGCATCAGAGATCAAAGCGATATTTTCCCCCTGAGTTAACTTTTCTATGAGCTGCTTAGATCGCTGCGCTTCGTTATGATCATGTAGTGAAATTAATCGTGTAGCAATTGAGTAATGCTGCAATAACTTCTGGCTATGCCTTGTATCTTCAGCGGCAACTAAATCAACTTCCCCTAGTATGCGCAATGCCCTATGGGTAATGTCTTCAAGATTGCCAATTGGCGTGGCCACAATAAATAAGGTGCCTGATTCAATCAAAGATAATTCTCCACGGTAAAGTTCTCGTTGTTGCTAGATATTTATTCCCGATACTATAAACTATTCGACACTTTCTTTTACGAGTATCAGCGATGAGTTTTCGAAGTTTTGGAGTATATAGCGTCGCGGTTTTTATATTATTTTCCTGTTCTAATACAGTAGAAAGAAAACCGCAAGTAGCAGAAAAAGCGCCTTCAGAAACACCAATTTTAATAGTGAAAGACGGTGAATATTATCTGCAAGAAGCGAAAAAAAGCTACGCCAATACTCAGGATTCATACCAAGGTAATCTACTGTTTCTATCGGCAGCAGAAGCTTTTCAAACAGAGGGCCGCTGCGATAAAAGCATTAAAATGCTGCAAGTTGTACGAAAAGAGCTAAATAACGAACAATTGAGACGCCATAGCAATCTAATTATAGCGGAATGTTATTTTATCCTTGATGATAGCACTCATAAAAATGCTGATACATTACTATCAAATTTACCAAGCGACACTATATTTAGTGCTAGGATTCATGCTCTAGAATCTCAATTCTATGTAAGAAAAAAACAATGGCTCAAAGGAGCAAGCTCACTACTAAAAACGGCTGTACCAGAAAATGAAAAAAGCCAAAAAATTTGGTCACTTTTAAAAAACCTCAGTTTGCGTGAATTAGAACAAGCCAGTTTGCAGTATTCAAATTTACAACCTTGGTTGCAACTGGCTATTATAAATAAGCGATTCGCTTTAAACCCAGCTGAATATAAACAACAACTTCTAAACTGGCAGAGTAGAAACCTAACCGAAACGATTGCAAACAATCTTCCCGAAGAAGTAATAGAAATGTTGCAACTAGAGCCCATTACTCCATCAAAAATAGCGGTTTTAATTCCTTTAAGTGGTCGTTTAGCTAGTCAAGGAATAGCCATCAAAAAAGGGATACTTGCCTCTTATTATCAAGATTTAAAAAATGCTCAAATCAACGAAAATGAGATATTTAAAGAATTACATTTTTTCGATTCAGCGCTAAAAACACCAGAAGAATTAAATACTTCAGTGGCAAATTTCGATGTAATCATTGGTCCATTAATAAAAGAAAAATTAGCTGCTCTTAAAGACATTTTGCCCACAGACAAAATCATGCTTGGACTAAATAGACTTGAATCGACAGGTACTACCTCAACTAGTAATTCAATAACTGATTCATTAGAATCTGAACCACTAAAAGCAGTAGAGCAGTACTTCTTTTCTTTAGCCCCAGAAGATGAAGCACAGCAACTTGCTAGGCATATATTGAAACACCAGTTAGTGCATCCTGTGATATTTGCTGCAGAAGGATCCTCTACACAACGAATGGCTCAAGCTTTCATCAACGAGTGGAAGAAACAAACAAACAACACCCCAGAATTGACTACTTTTACTACAAATAAAGACATGCGTATTCAAGTCTCCAGTGTGTTAGATGTTGCACAAAGTAAGGCTCGAATAAAAGAGATAGAGTACTTATCAAATAAAGAAGTATTTGGCGTAGAAAGGAACAGAAGAGACATAGACGCAATAATACTATTCGCCAGTCCAGAACAAACAGAACTATTAAACCCAATAATAGAAGCAAGTTTAAGTCCATTTGCCAGAAAGTCACTATCAGTATTCGCCTCATCTCGCAGTTACAGTATTGATATAAACCAAAACAGCCTTCGAGACTTACGCAACTTAACCTTTACTGATATGCCCTGGATGTTACCAAACCATGATTGGAAAGCGCTATCATCAGAAGTAAATGAATTATGGCCTCAAGAAAAAGACAGCTTGTTAAGACTATTTGCTATGGGTGTAGATGCCTACAATTTGATCCCTCAATTACGTACATTAAGGCTACTTTCTAATGTAAATAGCCATGGATTAACAGGAGATATTAATATTGATTCCCTGGGTATCATTCATAGAAATTTACCCTTGGCTCAGGTTAAGCAAGATAAGGTAACTCTAATTGGGATGGATTAAGCAAGCCATATCACCGCTAATTGGCAAAGAGGCCGAGGGGCTAGCAAGAACCTTCTTAGAGAAACAAGGTCTTACATTCATTGAGCAAAATTATCGCTGCCGCACAGGGGAGATTGATCTCATAATGCAAGATGGAGAACAACTAGTATTTGTTGAAGTTAAATATCGAAGCCGTAGTCAATTTGGTTCTGCAATGGAGTACTTTCACCCTGCTAAACGTCGCAAATTTATATCGGCACTAATGTACTATATGCAAGAAAACAAGTTAAACCCAAGTATTGCACCCCATAGAATTGACCTAGTAGCAATAGACAACAATAAAGCTAACCAAGATGATATTAATTGGTTAAAAAACATTTAACTTAAGTATAAATATCTAGTTTAAAAATTATCAACAGGAGAGTTATGCTAGAAGAAATAAAGGCAAGTTTTACTGAAAGTATTCAAACGAAAATTGCCTCCATAGAAGTGCTACCAGAACATATAGCCAACGGGGCTTATATGGTAGTCAATGCCCTTATAAACGATAACAAAGTATTGTGTTGTGGTAATGGTGGCTCATCTGTAAGTGCACAGCATTTCTGTTCGTTACTACTGAATAAATTTGAAAGAGATAGACCAAGCTTACCAGCTATCCCCTTAACATCTGATGGTGCAATTTTATCTTCTATTGCTAACGATTATGAATTCGATGAAGTGTACTCTAAACAAGTCAGAGCATTGGGTCAAAAGGGAGATATTTTAGTTGTTATTTCTACAAGTGGTAACTCTCAGAATGTCATTAAAGCAATGGAAGCTGCGCTAAGTAGAGATATGACCATAATTGCCTTAACTGGCAAAGATGGTGGACAGATGGCAGGCTTGTTGGGGCAAAATGATGTAGAAATACGAGTCCCATCAAATCGAGTAGCTAGGATACAAGAAGTTCATTATCTAGTTGTACATAGTTTATGTGAGAGCATAGATAATGCTCTATTTCCAGAATAGTCGTCAGGATGAAGAACAATGATTAAGAATCAAACAAGCCGACTTACTATTGTAGTTTTACTTAGTCTAGTTATGCAAAGCTGTGCTGGACTTATAATTGGTGCTGGCGTCGGAATGGTGTCAGTAGCCCATGATAGAAGAACTTTGGGCACACAGGTTGACGATAGAACTCTTACAGGAAGGGTGTCTACCGCATTAGCAGATGACCCTGAGATAAGTGCACAAGCAGGGATTGTGGTCCAAGTTTTCAATGGCAGTGTTTTATTAGTTGGGCAAGCCCCTACGAACACCTTAATACAAAAAGCAGAGCAACTTGTTAGCCCCATAAAAAATATTAGTAAAGTACATAATCAAATCAGGCTAGGTACGCCAATATCTGCCAGCACTATTGCAAACGACACATGGCTTGCATCTAAAGTAAAAGCCAAACTCCTTGCTGATAAACGTATAGACGGGTTACATGTTGAAATCGAAGTTGAAAACGGCGAAGTATTTCTAATGGGATTAGCAACCCAAGAAGAGGCTGAAATTGCCACTGACATCACGAGAAATGTGTCAGGTGTAAAACAGGTAGTTAAAGTATTTGAGTACCTATAAAGACTTCAATAAACAGATATAAAAAAAGCGCCAATGGCGCTTTTTTTATATCTGTTTATTTTACAACGGTTAAGGTTGGCTTACCTTTTTTAGGTTGAGGTGGAGCCTCCTGTGTATCAAACTCCTCGACTTCCTTAGTAGCAGCGCTATCTTCAACTGTAAAAACAGTACCCGCGCCATTTTCCTTAGCATAAATAGCTAGTACAGCTGGGCATGGTATAACAAGATTACGTGGTACCCCGCCAAAACGTGCCTCAAAGTTAACCTCTTGCAATCCTAAATGTAACTTACCTGTGGAAGCAGGTGACACATTTAACACAATTTGCCCATCTTGCACAAACTCTTGTGGAACTTGAGCACCTGGGTAATGAGCATCGACAACTATGTAAGGGGTGAGATTATTATCAACAATCCATTCATAGAAGGCTCGTAGCAAATAAGGTTGATTAGCAGTCATAAACAAGTCGCCCCTTTAAAGAGGTTTATGGATTTCACGTTCTTGATCGGTTAATGATGCTTTAAAAGAAGCTCTATCAAAAATTCGATTCATATAAGCTCTTACATCTTTACTACCAGCACCATTAAGCTCAATACCTAAAGCAGGTAAACGCCACAATAACGGAGCTAAATAACAATCAACTAGGCTAAATTCTTCACTCATAAAGAATGGAGTTTCTGCGAACAAAGGTGCAAGAGCTAACAGCGCTTCACGAAGTTCATTACGGGCAGTATCAACATCTCCCTTATTAGCGAGTATCTGTTCAACCAATACATACCAGTCATTTTGGATGCGATGCATAGTCAAGCGGCTTTGGCCCCTTGATACAGGATATACAGGCATTAATGGAGGATGAGGGAAACGCTCATCTAAATACTCCATAATGATATGAGAGTTATATAAAACCAACTCACGATCAACCAAAGTAGGCACTGTGCCATAAGGGTTAAGATCAAGGAGATCTTCTGGCAAATTAGTTGGGTCAGTATAAGAAATCTCTACGCCAACACCTTTTTCTGCTAAAACAATTCGAGCTTGGTGACTATATATATCTAGCGTATCTGAAAATAACGTCATAATTGAACGTTTATTAGTGGCAACTGCCATTTAACTCTCTCCTAAATGCGAATGCATCGCTGCATATCTGTTACTATTCGACTACTTGAGAATGACAAATAGCAGAAAAGAAAAGGGCCACTATCGGATAATAGCGCCCTTTCAAAATTTTGCGGATTATACACTATTTTAATTCATAAGATGTGAGGAATTAATGTACATCTCTCCAATATTCTTTCTTCAGTAAGTAAATTAATACAAAGAGAACTAATAAGAATATTATTACCCAACGACCAATGCTTTCTGATTCAAGACGTGAAGGTTCACCTGTATACACAAGGTAATTAACTAAGTCTAACACTGCCGCATCATACTCAGCGGTACTAAGTGCGCCACTACCATCTGTCTTTATTCCAACATGACGCTCAATCATTTCACCATCGACTAAAGCTTCTTCTGTAGCCATACGGGGTACGCCTTGAAGTTCTTGCAATACATGGGGCATTCCCACTTCTGGGAAAACTAAGTTATTCACCCCAAATGGACGACTTTCATCAACATAAAATGTGCGTAAATAGGTATAGATCCAATCAGCACCACGTACTCGAGCAACCAAAGTTAAATCCGGAGGCGGAGCCCCAAACCATTTAGCTCCTGACTCAGAGGGCATAGCGTTTTTGATATGTTCCCCCGGCTTTTCACCAGTGAATTGTAGGTACTCTTGACCTAAATCTATGGGGATACCTAGGTCTTCAAAAGTACGTTGGTAACGTTGATACTGGGTTTGGTGACAACCTAAGCAGTAATTCATAAATAATTTAGCGCCGTTTTGTAACGATGCTTTATCTGTTAGGTCATATTCTGCTTTATCTAAATGAGCACCACCGCCAGCAGCTAAAGCTCCAAACGATATCAATAGAGACAATACAAAAACTATCTTCTTCATTCTGTGATCCTCTCAGGTACTGGTTTAGTACGTTCATTTTTACTGTAAATGAATAACAAAGCAAAGAAACCAAAATACATAATAGTCGCTACTTGAGACGCAACAATTTTCCAGTTTTCTTGAGGTGTACCACCTAGGTATCCAAGGAAAATGAAAACGATAGCAAAGACAATTAGGTTCCATCTATGCAGGCCACAACGGTAGCGCCATGATTTAACCTTACCTCTGTCTATCCAAGGTAATAAAGCCAACATAACAATCGCAGCAAACATGCAGATTACACCACCCAATTTATGAGGTACGGCTTTCAATATTGCGTAGAAAGGCGTGAAATACCATACAGGGAATATATGCTCTGGTGTCTTAAGAGGGTTAGCAATCTCAAAGTTAGGATGTTCTAAGAAGTAACCACCCATCTCTGGGTTGAAAAACATCACGTAGCAGAAGAGTATTAAGAATACACTAAAGCCAACTAAGTCTTTCAATACTATGTGTGGGAAGAAAGGCACTATGTCATCAACAATATCGTACTTACTTGTATAGTATTCGTGAATTTTGAATTTAGTTTTTTCATCTTCAGATAACGAACCCTTCTTGCGTTTTACATCAGTTCCATCAGGGTTATTTGAACCAACTTCATGCAATGCAACTATGTGTAAGAACACCAAAATAACAATAACTAAAGGTAATGCAATAACATGTAATGCAAAGAACCTATTCAGTGTCGCCCCGGAGATAACATAATCCCCTTGGATCCAAATCACCAAATCAGGACCAATAACAGGAATAGCACTAAATAAAGATACAATTACTTGAGCACCCCAATAGGACATTTGTCCCCAAGGAAGTACATAGCCCATAAATGCTTCAGCCATAAGAGCCAAGTAAATAAACATCCCAAACAACCACAATAACTCCCGAGGTTTTTGGTAAGAGCCGTAGATCATGCCTCTGAACATATGTAGGTAAACTACAATGAAGAATGCAGAAGCTCCGGTACTGTGCATATAACGGAGTATGTAACCATACTCAACATCACGCATGATATATTCTACAGACGCAAATGCTTCTTCAGCTGTTGGAGTAAAGCTCATGGTAAGCCATACCCCGGTAACTATTTGGTTTACTAGTACAATTGTGGCCAAAAAGCCGAACATATACCAAAAGTTCATATTTCTAGGAGCTGGATATTGAATGGCGTGCATATTAGCTACGCGCATTATGGGGAGACGATACTCAACCCATTCCATTAAATTTTTCCACATATTATGCTGCTCCCTCTTCAGAACCGATCAACAATGTATTGTCGTCGATAAACATATAGGGAGGAACAACTAGGTTCAATGGAGCCGGTACGTTATCAAATACGCGTCCAGCCATATCAAACTTGGAGCCATGGCAAGGACAGAAAAATCCTTCTTGTACGCCTTCAACGTACTCTGCAAACGCCCCATCTTTTAAATGCTGCGGAGAGCAACCTAAATGTGTACAAATACCCACTAACACTAGATATTCTTCTTTTAATGAACGATATGGATTTTTAGCGAACTCAGGCTGTTGCTCTTGTTCTGAATTAGGATCTTTTAACTTATCATCATGAGCAGCCAAAGACGCTAATAACTCAGGGGTCCTGCGAGCAATCCAAACTGGCTTACTTCTCCAAATAACCCGAATCAGCTGTCCGGGTTCAATTTTACTGATATCGGCTTCTACATCAGCCCCAGCAGCTCTCGCTTTTACACTAGGGTTCCAGGATCCTATAAAGGGCACTGCTACACCGACTACACCGACACCACCTACAACAGAAGTTGCAACAGTCAAAAAACGACGTCTATTACTACTATCAGGCTGGTTTTCGGTTTCAGACGAATCATGCGCATCTAAAGATACATTGCTCATCCACTAATCTCCGAGGGTTGGATTGACAAATATTAACCTATCAGCGGTGTCAAAATACACAGAAGTGACAGGAAATATAAAGGTTTCGTTATTAACAGAAAATGATAAAAGAAAAACCACATAAAAGACAAGGAAATCGTCAATAAAATGAAGAAATACTGACACTTAACACTTTTGGGTAAAAAGCAGGCAATAAAAAACCCGACAAAAGCCGGGTTTTTGGTATTTCTTTTGAAAAGAAATTCGTCTGACAATTAACGTTTTGAGAATTGTGGACGCTTACGTGCTTTATGTAAACCAACTTTCTTACGTTCAACTTTACGTGCATCACGAGTAACAAAGCCCGCTTTACGTAATGCTGGACGAAGAGTTTCGTCAAATTCCATCAAAGCACGTGTAATGCCGTGACGAATTGCACCAGCTTGACCACTAATACCACCACCGGCAACGGTAACGTATAGGTCAAATTTTTCAGTCATTTCAACTAATTCTAGCGGTTGACGCACGATCATACGTGCAGTCTCACGACCAAAGAACTCGTCAAGAGGACGTTTATTTACAACAATGTTGCCACTACCTGCACGAAGAAAAACACGAGCGGTAGAACTTTTGCGTCGGCCTGTGCCGTAATATTGATTATCTGCCATCTGTAATGCTCCTTAAAGGTCTAAGACTTGAGGCTGTTGAGCAGCATGCTTATGCTCAGGACCAGCGTAGACTTTCATTTTGCGGAACATATCGCGTCCAAGTGGACCTTTAGGCAACATACCTTTAACCGCTTTTTCAATGATCATCTCTGGTTTGTGGGCTTGCAACTTCTCGAAAGTAGTATCTTTAAGGCCACCTGGATATCCAGTATGAGAATAGTAAATTTTGCCTTTGGCTTTATTACCAGTAACAGTTACTTTCTCAGCGTTGATCACAACTATGTAGTCACCAGTATCCACATGTGGAGTGTACTCTGGCTTATGCTTTCCGCGTAAACGGCTAGCAATCTCAGTCGCTATACGACCAAGAGTTTTGTCTGCGGCGTCAACCACATACCATTCACGTTTTACCGTTTCTGGCTTTGCAACAAAAGTTTTCATTTTAAAATTACCCGAAATATATAAATAATCGTTACTTGGCTTCATGCTCGATATTTTACTACCGACTGCTACACAAAACCGCTAAAAATCAATACTTTGACCCCTTCGAGTCGTATGATTCATCCGCTTTCCCAAAGCGGGGGCAACTGGGCAGGGCGCGAATTATACAGAAGTTACCTTAAAACGCGAGTATAAAATTTAAGCTTTTTACTAAATTAGTTATTTTGGTTTTTTATTACTAACCTTTGCGCCATCTAAAGAGCGACTTTTCACTCGGATAAAGCCATTTACACTCTTAATTTTTGACTTACATCCCCCAACTTGAACCTACAAGTGCTTCTCTATACTTTGTGATAGTCGTCCTTTTTAACGCCTATGCTTTACACTCATATACAACCTTACTTTCTACGTCACATTAGAGATATTTCGCTACGCCACTGAGATTTTTTGAAATTTAACCGAAAGTATAATGGTCTCTAAGTAACATAATGGGCTACATTAACTAAATATTTGTCCATTTCTTTTAACTATATTTACTTAGGATTACATTTATGAAAAACACCAATACCATTAAGTCAGCGTTGTTATTAGGTTGCACTATTGCCGCTTCACAAATAGCCACAGCAAAACCCAATGATCAATTAACTCTAGCTGAAGCTACCCCTGAAAAAATACAAGTCGCCGTACAAGAATGGAAAGAAGGTAACAGATTACGTGGCCGTAAAGATAAGTGTTATGGCATTGCATTAGCAGGTGAAAACGACTGTAAAGCAGGAGCAGGCACAAGTTGTGAAGGTACTTCTACCGTCGATTTCCAAAAAAATGCTTGGACCTACTCACCTAAAGGTTCGTGTGAATTTATCGTCACACCACACGGTGCCGCCTCTAAAAAGCCCATCGCTTAGATTTATACTGATTTCCAATGCAAGAACTAACTAAATTGCCCGCTGCTGCGGGCATTTCTTTAAAGCCAGAATATTTCGACTCTATTAACCATTGCTTAGAAACAAATATATGGTTTGAGGTACATGCCGAAAACTATCTTATTCAAGGCGGTCCAAGGTTAGAAAGGCTGCAGGATATTGCACGGAATTTCCCAATAAGTATTCATGGAGTGGGAGCCTCCTTAGGAGGGCCAGAACCTATTAATCCAGCACATATAAAACGACTCACTAACTTACTTAACTTGGTGCCTACTGCAGCATTCTCTGAGCATATTGCGTGGTCTGGAACAGAAGGCAATTATTTGGCCAATCTGATGCCGACTCCAGTAACATTAGAATCATTAAATAAAACAGCACATAACATTCAGCAATTGCAAGAAGCACTTCAAAGACCAATATTAATAGAAAACCCAGCCAACTACCTAAACTTCAAAGGCGACATGTCTGAGCCTGAATTCATGATGTCTCTAGTCCGAAAGACTGGATGTGGAATTTTATTAGATGTTAATAACCTTTTCATCAGCGCTAATAACACAGGTATTGACCCTCAACGTTATATTGAAAACTTAGACCCAGCATCATTAGGTGAAATACACATTGCAGGCCACTCTGCGGACCCCATTGAAAAAGACTTATTAATTGACTCCCATGACAATGACGTATCCAAAGGAGTATGGGACTTATTAGACAAGGCTCTGTCACATATAGGTCCCTGTCCTGTACTTATAGAAAGAGACGCTAATTTACCAACCTTCGATGTGCTGATAAAAGAAAGAAACATGGCACAAAAGCTAATTAACGCCCACAAAGAAGTAACCTCACATGAGTGAGTTTCATGCCGCACTTATAGATTATGTAAAAACTGGAAGCTTAGAAGATATAATGCCATATATATCTGACCTTGAAAGCAAACGTCGCTTAGCCGTTTATCGCAATACCTTCATTAGCAGTTGCATTGATGGACTCACTAGAAAATACCCTAGTTGTGAGAAACTATTAGGTGTAGACTTTTTTAAAACACTCGCCCGTGAGTTTGCTATTACTAATCCGCCTTCTAACCCTGTACTCAGTGAATTTGGAGAAACCTTTCCAGAATATATTCGAGATGCACTTCACCAAGCGCACCCGGACTTGAGCTATGTCTGGGATGTATGCCAATTAGACAGAGCTTGGCATCGTGCTTATTTTGCTACCCAAAAAACACCCCTCGATGAAACAGCAATCGAAGCACTAATAGTTGATATTGAAAATAAATCTTTATCGCTGCATCCAAGTGTACAATTAGTAAAACTTGAGTGGACGGTAACAAGCTTATGGTCACAACTTCGAGATAGTGACATAAGTGAAGAAATATCAATCGAAGTCAACCCTAAAACCATTATGGTGTGGCGCGATTCCGAGACGATTTTACACAGAACGTTACTAGCATCGGAAGCGTTATTTATCAGTAGCATTTATGAAGGTAGAACCTTAGGAGAGTCAGCCGAAATAGCCATGCAAAGTGACGACTTAGATATCAGTAATACCTTTAGTCAACTTCTACTTAATAATTTAATAACTTAATAACTTAAAGAGCACGCATATGATTAGTTTATACAAGAGCTTAACCGCAAAGCTCAACTTGTACTTAACAGACATAACCCTTCTTATAGCTAGACTATTAGCAGCTAATGTTTTTTTTTCATCGGGAATGACCAAGTGGAATGGCTTTCTGAGCTTTAACTCTGAAAAATACGATTTGTTTCTATATGAGTTCTTCTGCCCGGACCCAATTCGTGAAGGGGCTCTATTATTGTGTGACGCAGAAACTCTCGATTATGTTGAAGGGTCTTCTATCATCACCTTTATCGAATCCTTAGCGGTCGGCGCGGGAGTAGCTGAGATAGTTTTTCCTATTATGCTAGCGCTAGGTATATTCACCCGCTTAGGTGCGGCAGGTTTAATTGGAATGACCTTATTTATCCAACTTGCTGTATTCCCAACTTGGGACCATTGGTGGAACCCCGCTGTTTGGTGGTTTATAGCACTATTAACAGTACTCAGCATGGGCCCCGGAAGATTATCGTTGGATAAATTGCTCGGATTAGAAAACAAACAATAAGTTAACAGCATGCGAAATACCTCTCAAAGCTATTTGGGAGGTAAGCCTATGCCTAACGTTTCGGCACCAATAAGGCTGGATCTAGCCTTTCTTTAAACCAATTTACACGCCAATCTAAATGGGCCCCGGTTACTCTTCCTGTCGCACCAATTTCAGCGACTAAGTCACCCTGTTTTACTTTCGTACCCGCAATAACAAGGCCTTTACTTAAATGTAAAAAAGTCGAGGTCACACCAAACCCGTGGTCAATAATCATAGTACCGCCTGAGTAATACATATCAGGTTCAAACAAGGTCACTATGCCATCAGCAGGAGCATAAACAGGCGTACCAGTTGGCCCAGCAACATCTAATCCAAAATGAGGCCGCTTGGGAATGCCATTAAACACTCGGCGACTTCCATACACTCCGCTAATTGGACCTTCAGCAGGCCAAATAAAGTCTTGGGTAAAATCCAATCTATTATCATTATTTGCACGAGCACTGCCAATTTGTCGATTATCTTTTCTGATGCGAGCAAACACTTCCTTTGATGGGCTAACGTATTTGCTCGCCACTCCCTCAATTTTTTGTTCTTGGTAAGTACGCTTGTACAGTGTAATCATTTTGCTGTGTTGAAGGCCGTTTTTATCTTGCCATTTAAGTTGGTGTTCAAGTGCTGCATCACGACCAAAACCAAATGCAAATTGCCCTCCCTCTGATATTTTAATAGCCTTATCATCTAACCAAACTTGGCTACCAGCAGGTAACTGACCACGAATAAGACTGCCTTGTGTTAAAACACCTTTAAGCTCAACGTCACTTGCTGTTACCTTAAAAGTAATCAATAAAAAGGCGACACATAAACCTAACCTAAGCAAAAGCAATGGCTCCTTTACCTACCCCTTCATAAGCCAATACTTTAAAGTCACATTCAGGGGTTAGTCGCTTATGTTCATCTGCCATATATTGCGCCAAACACTCTACAGTAGTATCAGTTTCAAGCATTTCTGATTCAGCTTTCGGGATGGCTAATTCAAACCTTCCCTGTGATGCTTCATAAGCAAAAACATGATGTTGTTCAAAATCACCTTCTTCTATCTCAAAAGCAGTTTGCTCAGGCTTCACTATATCTTCTGTAGAACCAATATAAATATCACACCAACGCGTTGCCCAATACTCCTGCCACTTTATGCTTTCTTCGTGATCTTCAAACACTACTACTTTTGAGCGATGACCATGGGCGATACGTTGGCAATTACCATCATGCTTTTTTAAACCGTGGGTATAATGATAATAGGGAGTGTTAATCACCTCAGCCCGTAAATTAAGCTCTATTCCTGCTACATTTTCAGGTAAATGAGTCGCAATAACATCTTTAAGGTAATCACTAACTGAAGGCATAGTCACTTTATCTGAATAAACAAATGCATAGGCTTCTGCAGGGCAATTAAGATGTATAGACTTATTGTCAGGTCGCATAAAGTCAACCTTCACTCTATCTGTCTTTTCATTCTGCTTCACTACACTAAACTCATGTTCAACGGGCACTAATAATTTATGATCTATATATTCATCTATTAAATACTTAAGCTGTTTTTTGACTTTGCCAAAATCCAACACCATGCTTTCTTCATTTAAGTCACCACTTAGGATCACGTCAACAATCCAGCTTTCTCCTACCATTCCCCGCTTTGGGCATAAATAAGAAAAATCCATCACGGTTAAATCATTCACAAATAATTGCATAAAAAAGTATCGTTACCTTGTTCACTTACATACTGAAAAAATAATCTAGTAAATCTAACATTTAGATTTAACTATCTACCCATTACCCTAAAATCAACTTTGTGACTTTAAGAGTTGGTCTTTTAGGTTAGGTGGAATTCCGCGGATCATCAAAGTGTCAGAGCCTGCATCATAACTAACTCGGTCACCTAATAACTTACGCTCAAAACTTAAGGACACTCCTCCCCCTTGACCGCTAAATTTAGCCAAGGTTTTAAGGGCACTTCGGTCAGCCTGAAACTGCTCTTCAACAGGTACTTCAGCTTGTTGGTTAAATGCCTCAAAACTGACATGGTCGCTTGGCAGTTTAGCCGCTAGTTCTTGAATTTGGATATCTTCGCCTTGTTCGAGTTTCTGTTTGTAATATTCAGAAACCGTATCTCGAGCCTGATGTTTCTCTTCAGGGTCAAGTTGCTCAGCTGCTAAAAAAGCATCTACGGTAGTCAGTAGTTGTTTATTTTGTTGTTTAACGTCAACTAACTCTTCACAACCAACAAAATGCATAAAAAAATCAGACACTTTACGACCCATGCGGCCTTTAATAAAACTGATATACCTTTGCTGTTCTGCCGATACCGCAAGTTGTGTTAAATCTATTCTTACTGCCAGCTGCATTTTACTAAGATCTAAATGATCACTACTGGTCAATTCTAGTTCACGGTTTATTTCAACATGGTGCTTGGTATTGATTATCGCAATCATCAAGTAATCAGTCGCTAAAAACTGATAATGACTAAATACTACAAAGCCCGTTTCTAGGGTCCCTGTATCTATCAAAGATTTTTTTAATAGCTCACTTGCTTGAATACTAAACTCAACAAAATCAGTAGTTTCATCCTGCATATCTTGCAACATACTTTTGAACGGAACCGAGTGAGGCGTAAGGGCTTTCTCTTCTTCGTCATCAGATTCTTTACTTACACTGACAATTTCTGCGTTTTCTGTAACAAAACCACCCACCCCTTTTCCGGGTTTAGTATTAAAGGCATGGTTAATTTGCTGCGCCAAGTTTTCAATTTCTGGGTTCACATCAAAGCAGCTAGTTCTGGGAATAAGGGTTAGCTCTTGCTGTTGATTAACAGCTAATTGATGTACAACAAAATGGTGAATCAAAGCACTCACATTTTTTCCTCAAAGTAATTAAATTCGTTCAGTTACAGTTGGTTGATAGCAATTTTAGTAGACCATTGTTACTATCGCCCTAATTATACAAGTAAAATATCTGAGCCTATCCGTATGCCACAACAATCCAAATATTCTGACAGCCAATTTGAAGCCATCATGCATGACATTATTATTGCGTTAGAAAAACACCAAGCCAACAGAGATCTTTCTCTAATGGTGTTAGGCAACCTCATCACCAACATTTTCCAGCAACAAGTCGGCGATAATCAGCGCGAACAAATGGCCGAACAGTTTACACAAGTGCTGCTAAAAAGTATCAATGGAAAATAAAAAAGTTAAAGGTAAAACAAGCCTATGATTTTAGCTGAAACACCTCGTCGTAAATTAGTTACCCAGTTAGTTACTTGGGGCCACTGGTTTGCGCTGCAAAACATAGTAGTCGCCATCATTATTGCAGCCATCTATATTTTAAACTCTCCAGCTCCCATCACTGCAATAGGTAATCTGTACCTATTTACTAATTGGATAAGCCATATTGGTTTTTTAACCTTTTTTGGTTTTGTAATCTTAATTTTACCGTTGTGTTATTTATTATCGAATGCTAAAACCGTTAAAGTAATTAGCTCTATCGTTGCAGCTTCAGGCCTTGCTCTGCTTGCTTTTGATGCTTTATTGTATAATAAGTTTGGGGTGCACTTAAGCATAAAGTCAGCGGATTTAATACGTGACGAAGCACAAACCGTGATGTCTGATTTTGGCTGGCAACAATGGAGCTTTTTAACTTTACTGTTTATCGTGTGGTTTTCTTTTCAATTAGTGGTTGCCAATGCACTATGGCAGCGTGTGAAACGCCTGCAAAAGAGAAAATTAGGCTTACCTATTAGCAGTTTCTTTGTGGCCTGTTTTGTTATTAGCCACGGTTTGCATGTTTGGGCCGACGCCAAATTGTATCAACCTATAGTTAAGCAAGATAATATGTTCCCGCTTTCTTACCCAGCCACAGCTAAAACCTTAATGTCTCGTTATAGCCTGTTAGATATTGAAGACTATCAACAACGAAAAGCATTACAATTCGATCAAACCATAAATGGCATCAATTACCCTATAGCTCCCGTTTATTGTGCCGTTCAAAATGACCAAAAAGTACTCCTATTGGGTTTAGTTAATGGCAAAATATCTGGCTCTATTGCCGGTATATCATCTCTAGGCAAACATTATGGATTACAATCTAACCTTCAAAGCAGCATAAATACTGTTTTATACGGATTACCGGAGTTATATCACGACGCACTGAGCGACTATGATCCAATACTTCTGAGTTTACCTGCGTCCATGGGCTTAGATATCAATGTATTTTCTGAACAAAATCTTCCTGCTAAATTTAATCAATACATCAGTAGTTGGGACGAGTTTAAAAGCAGTGTTCAACATATCGAAAGTAACCTGGCGATAGGCTTTGTCAATAGCGAGGATTTATCACAATTATTGACTCCAGAAGTCCAAAGTCAATATCAAATTCTAATCACAGACTTAAGCCATTCAAAGGCTTTACCTAGCCAATTGTTTAGTAATATTAATATGCATAAACAGATGTCTAGCCATGAAGATTTAGCGCCAACTGTTTTAAATTTGTTAGGTTGCACAGCAAACGCTAGCGCATATAGCACAGGCAGTGATTTAACCAATACCAATAAACGACGTTATATCGTTAGCACTCAAGGCAGTAAAGTATTGCTACTCACAGCCACAGAAAGAATAGAAATAATGAACAATGGTAATGTGCGTACTTTCGACTTACAAAGCAATGAAGAAGTATTCAGCCCAGTTGATACCGGCTTACTTAGCCAAGGTATTAAACACCTGAGTAGTTTTTCTTCTAAGCGCCCTTTGTAGGTCATTAATTAAGTTCCACCTAGTTTGTTTTAAATGCTAAGGGGGAACTTAATAGTTTTAACTACAGTACAGTTTGCCACTAACCTAAACAGATCCTCCTCCTAAGGCACTTCTATTTAGCGTTTGCGCCCGCCGCCATGCCCATGATTCTTTTACCTATCGAATTAGCCTTGACATGATTTCCAATCAGACCTAACCTTAATGATAACAATTATCATTAAGGTTGAATTCACTTATGTCCACACACTATTCTTTCGTTTTTTATTCCTTAGAATTGGCAGTACGTTATGGTAACAATAGCAAAGAAAGTTATGATGATATCAGTTGCTATGTTCACCTAGCGTTAGAAAGGGCCAAGAAACTCAATAACATGAAAGCGGTAAAAACCGCACATCTGCGCATAGTAGATACTCTAGTAGAAACTATGTGTGACACCTGTCACAACAAAAACTGGCGTATTCAGTGTCATCGCTACCTAAAAAAACTCATGCCGTTATTATTTGAAATTCTCGACCAAACTGATTACGAGAAAAAAATAGAAGAAATTGAAACCTTATACTCGTACTTTATTTGCCAAAATGAAAACAAACCATTAGCGAATTCATATAAAAGGAATCACTCATTTTTAACTAAAAAGTAAATATTTAAACTAGGTCTCATTAGTAATGAATGAAAGGTTTTAATGTCTGAGTACCACTATTTGTGTCCTATAAATAAGCTTTGGGTAGACAGTCATCCCAGAGAAGCATTTAGCCGCATTCTGGAAAACAAAAGTCATGCAGAACAGCTACTTAAAAAGCAACACCACAAACAAGCTATAGCATTTTTAGGACGGGCATTTGAAACAGCAGAAATGATTTTTGATAATCGCATAGAGTCAACGCAGTTAACCATCACATTAACAGGATTAGCAATCATGCTAGCTCATGCTTATGCCAAGATCAGTAAAGTAGATATTGCCACTGCCATATTGCAGCGTTTACGTCAAAAAATACAAAGAGAAATCAAATTCACGGTAGGATATTCAACCAAGGTAGTGTATTTCGAACATTGTATACAGGCAATTACTGAGGCCCGCAGCGATCTGAGTTTTCAGTCTCAAGATATCTAGATATCAAGTAGTTCCATTAAATAGTCGCCCGCACGGCCAAGTAACAAATCATGCATTGTATAAGTTAGCATTGATATAGAATAACACTCTCCAGAATAAGCAAATAGCGTAAAGCTATTTTTTAAAAAAATGTCTTAATTCCTTGACTTTTACTTAACACGACAGATAATGAGAACAATTCTCATTTTAAGTCAATGGAAAAATTAATGAATAAAACTTCAATATCGATAGCGTTAGTGCTGGCATTATCTTTAACTGCCTGTATTGACGACGGCGAAGATGGTCAACAAGGAGCTGATGGTGCCGCAGGGGCTGACGGTACAGATGGTGTTAGTGTTTATGTAACACGAGATGACGTAGTAACGTCAAACGCAAATATAGCTTATGCAGCTTATGCAGATTCATTAATTTCGGCTCAATCAATGCGTGATGTCTTGGAAGCATTTGTAGCTGAACCTACTGAGTCAAACTTCACAGCAGCTAAACAAGCATGGTTAGACTCTCGCGAACCATATGGTCAAACTGAAGTATATCGTTTCCGTGTAGGTCCTATCGACGCATTAACCACAGATGAAGCGGGTGAATATATATTAGGTGAAGAAGGCGACGGTCCAGAAGGCCGAATAAACGCTTGGCCTTTAGGTGAAGCGCTTATTGATTATGTAGCCGACACAGTAGATGGTGATGAAGGTGACGGCCTAAGCGGCAGTAACATTATTGCTGACACTACAACTTATCCAATTATTGATGCAGCTACTATTAGTGAGCTGTTTGAATATGAAGGTGAAGAAGCAAACGTAACCACTGGTTACCACGCCATTGAATTTTTACTCTGGGGCCAAGATCTAAATGCTGATTTAACTGGCACCGGCAGCCGTGATGCAACTGCAGGTCAACGTACAGTTTCTGATTTTACAAATGTATCAGGTGAATGTACATCAGGCTCTGACATAGTAGCAGACGAAATTTGTACCCGTCGTGGTGACTACTTATTAGCAGCCGCTGATGTGTTAATAGACGACTTAACTACTGTTGTTGAAGCTTGGGAACCAGTGACAGGATTTCATTATGCAAACTTCGTAGCGGGTGGTGACACATCTTTAGCGCTTATTTTTGAAGGTATGGGCCGTTTAAGCTACGGTGAGTTGGCAGGTGAACGTATCAATATAGCGTTAACTACAGACTCTCAAGAAGACGAGCATTCATGTTTTAGTGATAACACACACAGAGACATATTTTTAAATGCTAAAGGTGTTCAAAACTCATTCAACGCTAGTTACACACGTATTGATGGCGAAGTAGTTGAAGGTGCCTCACCTTATGATTTACTGGTAGTTGAAGGTGAACCAGAGTTGGCTAACAACTTACGATCAGCGCTAGAAGCGACAATGGCTGCCGCGACAGTGATAGATACTAAAGCAGAGACTGGCACCCCTTTTGATAACCTTATCCAAGAAGGTATTGCTCAAGAGAATGTGGTTGCTG
Source organism: Paraglaciecola sp. (assembly GCF_039942875.1). GTDB lineage: Bacteria > Pseudomonadota > Gammaproteobacteria > Enterobacterales > Alteromonadaceae > Paraglaciecola. The sequence continues at coordinate 35,899 of NZ_JBDVBQ010000041.1, read as the reverse complement.
TAATCCAAGCCTTAGATACACAAACTGGTTATATTGAAGATTCAATCGACGCATTGGGAATAACAACCAATGATATATACCAAGATACTGAAGAAGAGTTCTAAGAAAGTCTAGACCACTTCAAGTAATTCAGATTCGTTATAAATATCAAGGGGCTTAATAAGCCCCTTTTTTTGTTAAATGTGTATAATCACTATTCTCATTTACAACAGTGTTTTCAAAGTATGAATAAAAGCGTTAACCTCACCTCGCCTACAGCAATAGTTTTAACAGGTTTTACATTTTTGTGTTTAATCATCTCTGGTTGCGGTGGTAGTAGTGGCAGTAATACTCCTGTTGTTGTTATTACAGATCCCGATCCACAGCCTGAGCTAGACCATAGTGGTTTAACGCCCATTGAGACTGATGTAATTGAAAGTTCAGAATATCTTGCAGGTGGAGATGTCACTACATTTAAAACCGATGACGGTGCATTTGAAGCAACCCCCAGTATCATAGACGATGACTTCACCGATGCTAGTTTATTTGTCCAAGGTGACCACTTATTTAGAACCGCGCATGATGATTCAGGTCCACTCATGAACAGCAGTACCTGTCAAAGCTGCCACATTAACGACGGCCGTGGTGAAATTCCTACCGATATAACTGAAGCCTTCGAAAGTACCTTAGTAAAAATTGCTGATTCTTTAGGTAATGAAGACCCAATATACGGTGACCAAATTCAAACGTTTGGTAAGCAAACCACAGACACTTCATTTCGAAACGCCAACTTACCTGTATTCGGAGGCTCAATAAATGGTGATGAGCTTTTTGGTGAAGCTTACACCTATGTGGAGTACGAAGAAGTGAGCGGAAGCTACCCAGATTCTACAACTTACAGTTTACGTAAACCTGTATATAAAACAAAAGACATGAGTTTCGGTGACTTTATTGATGATGTTCAGTTTTCAGTACGCATGGCACCCAGCGTATTTGGCACTGGATTATTAAACGCCATACCAGAAGACAATATTTTAGCCCTTGTAGATGAGCACGATGCAGATAACGACGGCATATCAGGTAAAGCCTCTATGGTTACTCATGCCATAACCGGCGAAACCATATTAGGGCGTTTTGCCTATAAAGCCCAAACACCTAGTGTATTGCAACAATCTGCCGGAGCCTACCGTGGGGATATAGGTTTAACCAATAGTTTATTTGTTGAAGAATCTTGTACAGATGCACAAATTGCTTGTCAAACTGTGGCAGAACAAGAAGGGCAAATGGGCGAAGACTATGATGTGTCAATCCGTGAATTGGCACTGGTCGAATTCTACACCCGGGTATTAGGCGTTCCTGCTCGCCGCGGGTACAACACAACCACACAAACATGGGACACAGATATAAGCCAAGGCCGGACACTCTTTTTTGAAGCCAACTGCACAGGTTGTCACACTCCCCGCCATGTAACTGGAGAGGCAGCAGGTAGCTTATTAGGTGAAATTCCACTAATTGGCGATCCCGATGAAGCCGCTGAGCCTATTGAAGCATTATCGAATCAAACTATTTACCCTTACACTGATTTATTACTACACGATATGGGTGGCAGTTGTGAAGTGACTCGTGAAACCGATGCCGGCCTTAGTTGTTCAGAAGGTGAAGAATGCATGTATGTGCAACGCTGCGAAGGGTTGGCAGATGGCTTAATTCAAGGCATGGCCACAGGAACAGAATGGAAAACACCTGCACTTTGGGGAATTGGCCTAGTACAAACAGTCAATGCAAAGTCAACCTTCTTACATGATGGCCGAGCTCGCACCATAGAAGAAGCAATTTTATGGCATGGTGGTGAAGCACAAACCAGCAAAGATAACTATATGCAACTTGATAGCACCGAGCGTGCCCAGTTGTTAGCCTTTTTAGCATCACTTTAAGCGAGTTAGGTACATTCAAAAATATGCTAAAAGCCAGTTTTTTTATAATTATATTCAGTGGGTTGTTCGGGTGCTCTAAGGCACCCAAATTTGACCAAACTGAGCTACAACCTGGTGGTGATATTACCGCCAAGCGAGTTTCTCACCGTACTTATGTAGTTGAAGGTAAAGGCGTAAATGCCAAACAAAAATTAGATTTTTGGACGGGGTTTTCGTTATTCCGGGATCCTTGGGTCATAGCGCCTAGCTCAACCAAAGACCGTGATGGCCTAGGCCCACTATTTAACACACGCTCATGCATTAGTTGCCACTCTAGAGGTGGCAGAGGCCCAGCTCCAGAAGTAGGTTTATCAAGCCCATCGGCCATGGTTATTCGCTTAGGATTAAAAGACCAAGACTCTAGCTTCAGTCATTACTCAAAAAGTCCTTCATCAGAAATTTATGGAGAGCAAATACAAACTCGGGCTATTAATACCGTTCATGAGACTCAATTGCCGAAAGTCATTAAGCCGGAAGCAAAGTTAAATTTGGCATATGAAACCATAACGGGCCAATATGCTGATGGCAGCGAATATCAATTACACAAACCTAGTTATCAATTACGAGAGCTTAATTACGGAGAAATAGGCAAAGAAGCGGGATTATCTCCACGCTTTGCCCCTGTGGTGTATGGCGCAGGTCTACTCGATGCCATTGCAGAAGCTGACCTATTAGCACAAGAAGACATAGACGATAGTGATCAAAATGGCATATCGGCCCGTTATAACCGAGTACCTATGGTAAAAAAGCATACTTCTGATGATGCTTACGCAGAGCCAACCCTAGGTATTGGTCGTTTTGGGTTTAAAGCCAAACACCCAACTTTGGCACAGCAGGTTGCCGCCGCTTTTAGAGATGACATTGGTATTACTAGTTCTTGGTTCCCAGCTGAATCGTGTGGTCCAGCTCAAAAAGGGTGTGCGATAGCATCAAAACTGGGTAGGCATACAGACGTAGAAATACCCAATAAGTTATTAAAACTAGTGGTAGACACTAATCAATTTATGGCTGTACCACCCACTCGTAACTTGTTATCAGAAGAAGCCCAGCAAGGCCGCGAGCTTTTTTACAAAGGAGGCTGTGCCTTATGCCATACTCCTAGCTACACGACTGCAGCAGATTATCCTGTTGCAGTGTTAGCCAATCAAAAAATTTGGCCGTACACAGACTTAGCTTTACACGATATGGGGGCTGGTCTTGCGGATGGGGTTGTCGAAAACGACGCGTCAGGTAAAGAATGGCGCACTCCACCACTTTGGGGGTTGGGCGCTCAGAAAGTATTTAGAAAGGCCCCCTTATATTTACACGATGGTCGAGCAAAATCAGTAGCTGAAGCCATTTTATGGCACGGTGGTGAAGCTCTTGCCAGTCAAACATTCTTCAAAAATTTAAGCCAAACAGAGCGTCAAGAACTACTAACGTTTTTAGATGCGATATAGGAGCGGTTCAATATGATAAAATTAGAATACGGCTTTAAAGCCTCCAAAGTATTAGTAGCCGCAGGGTTAAGCACCTTATTAAGCGCTTGCGGTGGCGGTTCATCAGGTGGCACATCAACCGAAACACCAACAACACCTACAACTCCCACAGTGGATATCAATACTGAGTTTGCTGATTATTTAACAGACTTAACTGATAACCATATTATTCCTAGTTATGAGGCAATGTTAGCCCAAGCCCAAACACTAAAAAGTGCTGGCGATGTATTTTGTGCGTTAACTTCACCTAACACTAGTGAATTACAAACATATCAACAAACTTGGTCATCATTTAACAGCGCATGGCAAAGTATCCAGTGGTTAAAGGTGGGTGCAGTCGTTGAAGACAGCCGTTTATTCAGGATTCAACTTTGGCCTGACGAAAATGATGCAGTGAGTCGCGGTGTAGAAAGCCTACTACTAGAGCAAATCACAGTAACCGCAGATGATGTCTCGGGTGTAAATGTTGGTGGACAAGGGATCCCAGCACTTGAGTACCTGCTTTTCCCTGAGGATTCTAGTGACTCCTTGATCAATGCTAGCGACAAAGCAAAACGTTGTGAAGTCAGCCTAGCCATAGCCCAGAATCTAGTCAATATCAGCGACGATATTGCCACAGATTGGCAAGCCTCTGGCGGTAACTATAGAGCTCAATTTATTGAAGGAACAGGTGACTTTAGTTCGGTAGTCGATTCAGTCGAAGAGTTAACTACTAATTGGTTAGAGCATATTGAGATTGTAGAAGATTCTAAATTGTTTGAAATATTAGGTGAGGAATCGCCAGGCAATTACCAAGATGCTGAACACATATTAAACGACGAATCGCTGCTGAGTGTTGCCATTAATATTGAAACCTTTTTAACGATCTATACTAATGACGATGGCAAAGGCTTTGACTCTATTCTTATCGATTTTTTAGAACAGCAATCAATTAGTGACGAAATCACAATTTCGTTAACCAGTGTGTCATCTCAAATCACCCAAATTAACCTAGATTTTGATTCATACGAAACAGCATTAGCAGACTCTGAAGGCCGAGAAGCAATCACTAATTTAGTGGACGAAATGCGAATTCTAATCGACTTAATAGACGTCAGCTTTACCCAAGCTTTAGATCTGAATTTAGGCTTTAACTCATCAGACGGCGATTAATCATTTAATATGCGAAGTATAAAAACTATGTTGTTACACACCACATTCTCTAAAGTTACCCTAGGTATCACCTTAGCGTTGTCGGCTATGCCAGCAACCCTTATGGCTGCCGAAGAGCCAAAGACGTCAAATATTGATGATGTCATCCAAATATTTGGTAATCAAAATGCTCTAGAAACCGCAACGGGCTCAGGATTTGTATTAAATGAAACCGCCCTAGAGCAGTTTGAATTTGATGACATTCACCGCGTGTTACAAAGTGTACCCGGTGTTTATATTCGAGAAGAAGACGGCTACGGATTACGACCTAATATTGGATTACGTGGTGCCACTAGCGAGCGAAGTAGCAAAATTGCTTTAATGGAAGATGGCGTATTAATCGCACCTGCGCCCTACTCAGCTCCTGCAGCTTATTACTTTCCTAACGTGTCACGTATGACTCAGCTAGAGGTATTTAAAGGCCCATCAGCCATTACATATGGCCCTAACACTGTAGGTGGCGCAATTAATATGTTATCTCGCGCTGTCAGCCCAGAAGATAGCGGCGAATTTGATGTAGCAGTTGGCGAGCAGGCTTACGGAAAGATACATGGCCATTATTCAAAAAATATCGACAATATCGGCATTTTAGTTGAAGGAGTACATTTACGAGCAGACGGTTTTAAAACCTTACCCGAAGATGACAATACCGGCTTTGTAAAAAATGAAGTATTAGGTAAAGCTAACTACAGCTTTGAAAACGACCCATATAATCAACAGATTCAATTAAAAGTGGGTTATTCAGAAGAAGTGTCTCACGAAACCTACTTAGGCATAACCGATGCAGACTTTGCTGAAGACCCTTATCAACGTTATGCCGGCAGTCAAAATGACAAATTTGATTGGGAGCACCTACAACTACAAGCTTCTCATTACATAGAATTAACCCCAGACATGACAGTGGTAACACAAGTCTACAGAAGAGACTTCAACCGTGATTGGGATCGCCTAAATGGGTTTAACTCTAGCCGCAGCTTAGACACTATCTTATCTTCACCAGATACCGGCTTAAATAGTCGTTTTCTGGAGATTTTAAAAGGTGAAGAAGACTCACTTACCTCAGATGAAACCCTAGTTTTCACTTTGAACGACCGCACATTTTACTCTCAGGGCGTGCAATCAAAACTGTCTTGGGATACAAACCTAGGTGATGCAGACATGACCATAGATGCAGGTTTTCGGGTGCATCAAGACCAAGTAGAAAGACTTCACAGAGCGCGCTACTTCGACATGGTAAATGGCCAAATGATTTTTGCAGGTCAACTGGACGACGTTATCACTAGTAACAAAGACACCACCACCGCCATTGCCGCCTTTGTGAATTCAAAAGTTCAGTTTGGTGACTTACATACCTCTTTGGGTTTACGAGTCGAAAACATAGATGGCAAGTCTAACGACTACCTTGCTCAAACGGTTCAAAATAACAGCGACACAGTTGTGCTACCCGGTTTAGGTGCTTTCTATCAAATCACCCCACAGTTAGGTATCTTAGCTGGCGTAAATAAAGGCTTTGTACCCAATAGTCCAGGTGAAGAAAGTAGCATCAAACCCGAAGAAAGCTGGAACTACGAACTAGGCTTACGGGCAAATGTAGCCGACTGGAATATGGAAGCCATTGGCTTTTTTAATGATTACAGTAATCTAAAAGGCAGCTGTACCTTCTCAAGCGGTTGTACCACAGAACTTGACGTGGAGTTTAACGGTGGTGAAGTAGACATCTACGGTTTAGAGTTAAGTGCTAATGGCAAGATAGCAATATCCCAAAGTATTACGCTACCTATTAACCTAGCTTACACCCACACTCAATCAGAGTTTCAAACCACCTTTGATTCAACATTTTCTCAGTGGGGCAACGTAGTCACAGGCGACGAACTCCCCTACTTACCTAAAAATCAATTTAACCTTCAAGTCGGAGTTGCAGGAGACAATTGGCAACTAGATATAGCTTACAAATATGTAGCTGAAATGTCTGAAGCATCGGGCACAGGTGTCGAGCTAGAAGGTGTGTATACTTCTAGCATTAGCCAAATTGACCTTGCTGCTTGGTATCAAGTGAATGACGCACTACGTATTTACAGTAAGCTAGATAACCTCACCGATGAAGTAGAAATAGTATCTCGCAGGCCTTTCGGTGCACGCCCAGGTAAGCCAAGACAATTTATCATAGGCGCAAAATACGCCTTTTAACTAAGGCTAAGAATCATGACGATTAACCGAAGGCAGTTTATTTTAGGCTCAAGCCAAGTTGCACTAGCAGCTTGGTTGTTACCTGCGTGTACCACTTACCAAACAGAACAATGGTTAGTCAGTACCTGCAACGACCCACAAGGTCAAAACATGGCCGCAGCCATCAATAGCCAAGGACAAATTGTCAATTCAGTTAAGCTACCGGCTCGAGGTCATGATTCATTAGCTTTACCTCACAAACCGGGACACGCCTTAGTATTTGCCCGCAGGCCAGACCGTTTTGCCGTTGAAGTCGACTTTATCAATGGCCAAATCAATCACAATATTGAAAGCCAAAGGGACAGCCACTTTTATGGCCATGGCGTATTCTCAAAAAATGGGGAATACCTCTACACCACCGAAAACTTGTATGACAGAAAACAAGGTATAATTGTGGTGCGTGATGCACAAACCTACCAAGTAATTGATAGGTTTAGTTCAGGTGGAATCGGCCCCCATGAATTAACCTTAATGCCTGATGGTAAAACCCTAGTGGTAGCCAATGGCGGCATTGAGACCCACCCAGAGCAACCGCGGAAAAAGCTCAACCTAGACACCATGCAACCCAATTTGGCATACATAGATACAACAACCGCTAAAGTATTGGCTAGCTACGCCCCCCCAGACAACCAGTTAAGCATTCGCCATTTAACAGTAAGAGAAGATGGCGCAGTATTTACAGGGGCACAATACCAAGGGCCTAAATCAAACATGCACCCTTTAGTGTTTTCACACCAAGGTGAAGACACCCTACAATCCTTTAGTGCAGACACAAGCCAGCTGTATAAAATGCAACAATACACCTCAAGCTTAGTGGTTAAAGACAAGCTACTATGCGTAAGTTGCCCAAGAGGCTCACACCTAAGTTTTTGGGATACCAACACCCACCAATTTATTGAAAAACAAAACTTTAGTGACGCCTCAGGCCTAGCCCTTTCAAAAGGCAAAATACTCGCCTCTAGCGGCAAAGGCTATTTAAAAAAATTAGATGAATCGGCACCACTAAAGGGCATAGCCAACATCAATACCCTACCCATAATGTTCGATAACCACATGACTATGATTGAAGGGGTGGTTTAGGTTTTAGGGAGTGGTTGTAGAACAAAGACTTCCCTAAGGAGAGTTTTTAAAGCGCTTTGACCGAAGGCCAGAGAATAAAACTGCCAATGAGTTTGTGGGCGATAAAATTATTTGTTATGTGTCACTATCATTAAGCTTTTTTGTTTTAATTAGCTTATATAAATTTCTGATAATATCCCACAAAGATACTGTAATTATTACCAAACCTAATATGAAACCATAACCGTCTGAACGACGTCCATCAAACCATTCTTCAGAGTTTTCAAATCTTGTATACATCCAAAAACAAAGTAACCCCCCAACAACGATCCCCAATAAATCTAGTAAAAACGTTTTGTGTGAATAAGGTTTATAACTAATTTTTTCTTGTTCCCTTGTAATTAATTCATCTCTTTGAGATTTGAAGCATGGTTGACACATCAGAGGTTGTGTTTATCTGTAGAATAGAGAATATTTCTCATTACATTTTGGGCAAAATTCAATCATTTTGTCTCCCCAATATTTTAATATACTTTGACACTCTATCTAGGCACCCAAGATAAAATACTTCGCAGAACACGTCCATTTAAATGCATATAAACAAGGCAATTACTAAAGGTTAGGTTTCGTTCTAACGTTAATTTCAAGATAGGCACCAAGTTTAACAAATAGGAAGCTTTTATCTGTATTTCAGACAAGGAGTGGCGTTTAAAAATTAACTGTGGACAGCAAAGTTGATTATTTTATAGAACACCCTAGTTCTAGCGAGATTGGTTAATATTCGCCCGTAAAGTCATTTACAAAACAACTCATCAACAGCCCACCTATAAGTTCCTTTGCCAGTATCCTATGAGTCTTGTAGACTTTAACTTATCAATATCACACAGTACGGACTATGCCCCCTAACGCAGAATTAGATAAATATCGTCCGAAAGTTAACCCAAATGAAATTATCGCACTTATCACACGTCACCCAGGGCTAACCGTTTTTTTAATCTATGCAACCATTGCAATCGCTGGCTTTGTCTATTTACTGACTTTTTATTCTTATTTTAATCTACCTATCACGACATACCTTGAAGTGAGCGATATTCTCGTAGCAGGCATCAAAGATCCTATGGTGATGTTAATGGTATTCGGTGCATTTAGTGTGGTTTTTATAACCTGGGCGGTGACATATATTCATGCGCCTGTTAGCGCTTGGTTAGACAAAAAGTTTAATCATGGGGCGTTAAGAGTTATCCCTTTTTTAGCAGGGGTTCAAAGCGCACGATCATTTTGGTGGGGCGCTTTTGCCATACTGTTAGTTTATTTTGTGATTTTTATTAGTATGCACTCAAAGAATAAGGCCGAGTTAATTATAGATAAAAAATATGGTCTCGTGACCCTAGACGCTAAGGCAATCTCTAACCCAAGCCATGAATATTCATTATTGAGCACCTCGATAAACTATATTTTTCTGTATGACCATCAAACAAAAAACACCATAGTGCTACCACTTAATAATATAAATTCAATTACACCTAGACCTCAGATAATAGAAGAAGCGACTCCTGTAGCAGGTAAAGAGAAAAACCTATAAATTAGCTCCCAAAGCCATGCCTTTGAGCCTCAGCGACTACATATTTCCCACTCTAGAATTTGCATATTGAGTGGCCGACATGGGGAAAGCCTATTTCTTTAGGGGCGCAGTTACCGAGATTGCGGTGAGCACCGCAATTAATTTATTAAGTGAAGCGCATAAGTAAACGTAGCAAATGCCTTATGACAAGCGATAGTTCTAGCAATCTAGCCAAATAGCCAAATAGCCATTAACTAATAAGTCTGCTCTATTGCAGTCATCTTTTTCAAAAACTGCTCTAAATGTTCTTCTTTTTCATATTCAAAAGCATATTGATTGTGAAAACCAAATCGCAACATCACCAACGCATCCTCAATAAACAGGGTGTAACCGTCAAAATCAGTTGAGCCCTTTAGCCCACCTAAAATATATTGCTCTTGTTGTTTTTCACCATGCTCTCGCATTTTATCAAATACAGATAATACAAATTTACTGTCTATTTCGTTTTTCACTTCAACCTACCCTTCAATCTAAGAGTACTTAAATGGTTGCATATCATAGCGCTTCAGCAGGCGAATTAAAAACTCGCCAGTTACTCTTTAAATCTAGATCATGGTTATTAATACTAAGGCTGAAACGTCCTGTGGTCCCAATAAAGCGTGTATTATCCCAATCCTCTTTAGAAATCATAGCAACAAGGTTCGGTCCAGATTGCAACATACTGCTAGGAACATTAATAATTAGCGATTTTTTGGGCCAACTTTTATCATCTAACAATTTACCATTAATATAAATCTGCTTAACCTGATGGTTGTCGCCCAAATTAAAACGAATAGCTTTGCTCGGAGCTGAGGCGAAGTTGACATATTTTCTAACGAGTAAGGGCTGATTGCTAGGTAGGTTTTCTAGTGAACTTAAATTAGCTAATGGCCATGAAGAATCATCAAATTCTGGTTCTAAGAATTCATTTTTAATTGGGTTAGAACCCCTCTCTTTTACATCAGCTTGCCCAATAATAATTCCGCTAACCACTTTTTTGTGAGACCCATTACTAAAAACCAATTGAAATGGTCCACCTGCACTTTGAGCCGGCATAGTCACCTGCCATTGACCATCACTGGCAGCTTGAACTCTAGCCATGGTATGGGTTGTTTTATTTTTTATAAGCTTTATATCTAAGGAGCTTCTAGGCTCTGTAAATCCGCTGACTTTGATTTCTTCACCTGGTTGTAAGTGCATGTCATCGCTAAAAAGCGTGGAAAGGATAATTCCGCCATCTGGATTACGTAACTTACTAGTTTTTGGACCAATGTAAATGTCATTGACAACTGCTAGACGCTTATTATCTATCACTTTAAGCTGATAGGGTCCACTAGGGCTTTGCGGATTTAACGATACATGCCAATTACTGTCGCTTTTTACTGTCACTCTAGCCATAGTAACAGTGGCATTGTTTCTTATTAGCTTTACATCTAATGTATGCCCTTGTGGTGCCCGTCCGCTCACTTCGATAGATTTGTAGGCTGGTAGCGTCATTCCATCCACAAAGCTTGCTGATAACTCAACACTACCGACATCTGCGGCATTTATCTGACTCGACACACCTAACAAGCCACCTAAAGCCAGTGATATTAGAGCCCTCTTGACCCAACTTACTCCTTTACTTTTTACTACCCTGTTAAACCGCATTTGTCTCATTTCCCCGTGAGAATGTCCCCAAGTTCATACCCTTGGTGATTATTATTTATATTAAGTTGAATAAAGCTAGGACTTCAGTACACACCTCAAGTAAGACTAACTTAGCCAATTAGTACTGTAAATTGGTTCATACAAAAACAAATCATGTCTGGTTTTCAGACAAATATAAGCAAGCTTTAGGCCTAATTACCTTAGCCATAAATTGTTCATACAATTTTAGTATTTAAGTAAGAACTAAGAGGTTGCAGTGAGTATATCTAAACAACGTTTAATACATATTAATCACTGGATAACCACCAGCATAGCTCTTCTGTAATAGCGTCCAAATCACCTATATTTTCAGCAACCCAGTGATTGTCATAGTAGCTATCTAAGTAACGCTCTCCACTGTCACACATAACACTGACGATAGATCCCGCCTCATTGTTATCCATCATTTGTTTTGCAAGTTGTAATACTCCCCATAAGTTTGCACCAGTCGAGGGACCTGCTTTGCGACCAATTAACTGTTCTAACCAGTGAATAGTGGCGACACTGGCAACATCAGGGACTTTTATCATTTGATTAATAACGTCAGGCTGAAAAGACAACTCTACCTTAGGTCGTCCTATACCTTCTATTTTGCTAGAAGTATCTGAAGTTAAACTGCTGTCTTTATTGATAAAGCTGTCATAAAACACTGAGTTTTCTGGGTCAACTACCACCAACTTAGTATTGAACCCTTGGTACAAAATATAACGGCCTAACGTAGCTGAAGTGCCACCAGTTCCGGCACTCATGACTACCGCGTTTGGAATAGGATAACGCTCATGCTCCATTTGCTGAAATATACTCTGGGCGATATTATTGTTGCCACGCCAATCTGTAGCCCGTTCTGCATATTTAAATTGGTCCATAAAATAGCCGCCCATCTCTTTGGCTAGCCTGATGGATTCATCATGCATTTGAGGAGCGGAATCAACAAAATGACACTTTCCACCATACATTTCTATAAGCTTAATTTTACTTTGTGCGGTACGCTTGGGCATCACAGCGATAAATGGTAGCCCAATCATTCTCGCGAAATAGGCTTCCGATACTGCGGTACTACCAGACGATGCCTCAATTATTGTAGTGGCTTTGGTGATTTTTCCGTTACACAAAGCATATAAAAATAACGACCTTGCAAGGCGATGTTTAAGGCTACCTGTTGGATGAGTACTTTCGTCCTTTAGGTAGATATCCACATTCGTTAATCTAGGAATATCTAGCTTAAACAAGTGGGTGTCTGCTGAACGATGTGCATCAGCATTGATTTTTTGAATGGAATCTTTAACCCAGGAATTCATACCAGCCCTTCTTTTTTATTTTTATGGTTTGTTACTTTATCAAGCTTCTAAGAGCTCAACTAAACTAATTGTTTAACGTAAACGCGAATATCAAAGTCGGCTGTCACCTCTCTAACATAGGTTATAAGTTGTTGACGTTTTTCCTCAGTAGCAGACCAATAATACGGGGTCATCATCAGTAAGTTTTCAACTTGATTTTTGTCTGCCAGCTCTAGCTCAAAGTTTAAATTAAACTGTTGCTTGAGAACAAACCCCACTGGCTCAAGGGTTTTAGCCTGATGCTGAGTAGGCGAGTCATATAAGGCATATTTAAATTGCTGTAAGTGCTCACCAGCAGGGTTTATCACTACCCATATACCTTTATCTTTTAACACTCGATGAATTTCTTGTTCGCTGCTTGGTGCAAATATTTGTAACACCCCATCTTGGCTTGCGCTAGACACTGGCAAATTAAACGTACTTGCTACCGCAAACTGCTGTTTTTTGTATTGTTTCGCGGCTTTTTGTATCGCAAATTTAGAGATATCAATACCACTGTATAGTATTGGTAGCGCGCCCTCTTCTACCTGCATTGTCAAATTTTCTGCCAACCAATTTAGGTAATAGCCTTCACCACAACCCGCATCAAATATTTTAATATTGTCCTCGGATTCTGACGGGCACAAATGCAATTTGAACATACCCGTAATGGTTTGGGCTAAAGGTTGATATAAGCCAGACTCTAAAAACGCCCTGCGACCATTCACCATTTGTTTATTATCACCAGGGGCTTTACTATTTTTATTTTGAGCCAGCAACAGATTAACGTAGCCTTCTTTAGCAAGGTCAAAACTATGATTATTCTCACAGCTCCAAATACTCTTTTTTAAAAATAATGGGCTTTGGCAAGAAGGGCATACCCAGGGTGACAGCAAGTTGTTCATAACACCTAATGTTTACAAATCTAGTTATATCCTAAGTGTATCATTAACTTAGATTATGTAACCTTGGGTTTATGCCTCTTTGTCACCCTTGGTCTTGTTTAATGGCTTTTTCAGCGAACTAGCTTTTACTTTTTGCTACAAATTGAGATAGTTAACAGAGAAGAATAGCAACCTGCCTCAAAGGGAATTTTAATGTCAATCCAACGTTTAATATTGTGTCTCCTGTTAATTGCTTTTATGCCACAAGTTTGGGCCTCACCTGGTTACTTTCGTTATCCTGATTTACATGACAATACCCTAGTATTTACAGCAGAAGGCGACCTATGGAAAATAACCTTAGGTGAACAATTTGCACAGCGCCTTACAACCCATCCCAATGAAGAGCGTGAAGCCCATATTTCAAATGATGGTCAATGGGTTACTTTTGTGGCCAATTACACCGACTCACCAGAGCTTTACATCATGCCTATCCAGGGGGGCATAGCCAAAAGATTAACCTATGAAAATGTCAGCGTAAAAAACCATGGTTGGAGTGACGAAGGCAAAGTTATCTATAGCTACAATGGCCGCATCGGCCCCATAGGAAACTGGACCTTAAAACAGCTTGACCCAAATACCCTAGAAACCACATCCATTCCTTTATCTGATGCCATAGAGGGCACTGTGGCCAGCGATAATAACCTTTACTTTGTGAGGTTTGGTCTGCAAATGTCCACAGATAACGCTAGAGCATACAAAGGTGGAGCTAAAGGCGAGTTATGGAAATTCAAACTAGGCTCACAAAAAGAAGCCACTCACCTAAGCAAAAAGCATAAAGGGTCTATCCGCAACCCTATGCTATCAGGGGAGCGCCTATATTTTATTAGTAATCAAAGCGGCGTAGACAACCTTTGGTCAATGAAGTTAAACGGCAAAGATCAAACTCAGCATACCCACTACAAAGATTGGGAAGTAAGAGATGCCAACGTTTACCAAAATAAAATTGTTTATCAGCTCGGTGCCGATATTAAAGTATTTGATACCCCAACTGAAAATAGCCAAACCTTAGACATCTCACTCACCTCAGACTTTCCCCATTTAAGAGAGCGCTGGATCAATAAGCCCTTAGACTATCTAACCAATGCGGCTCAAGCTAGCGATAGCAAAAAGGTAGTCCTTACCGCAAGGGGCAGGGTCGCAATTGCTAACACTGATAATTCACGGTTAATTGAGATAGCTACGCCAAAAGACTCACGCACCCGAAACGCTATTCTCAGTGCAGATAATAAATCTGTATATGCTTTGAATGATAGCAGTGGCGAACTTGAAATCTGGCAGTACCCGGCAGATGGCTCAGAAGGAGCAACCCAATTAACCACGGATGGTAGCGTATTCCGCTGGAATTTGTATTTATCTCCCGACGGAAAAACTTTAGCTCATGATGATAAAAATGGTGAGTTATGGTTACTCGATTTAGATACTAAAGTGAATACAAAAATCCTCACTGGCAACACTGGCAGTAATCCTATTGCCTCATTAACTTGGTCTAAAGACAGCCAACTCATAGCGCTAACCTTTAACGATCTTAAGGCCGAACGTAGTCAAATCATGTTAATTGAGCTCTCCGAAGACCTAGCATCAAACACTCAGAAATTACTCACCTCAGATAAATACAATTCTTATTCCCCTGCTTTTTCCGCAGATATGCAATGGCTGTATTTTCTATCTGACCGTGAATTTAATAGTTTCCCAAGATCACCTTGGGGCGACAGAAACATGGGGGCTAATTTTGATCGCCGCACTCAAATATTTGCCATATCTCTTAAGCAAGATGCAAAATTCCCGTTTAGCGATATCAATGAACTTAATACGGAACACAAACCCAAAGATGAGTCCGATAAAGATGAAGAAGCAAGCGAGTCAAAAACCGCGGCACTGGTAGATTGGACAGATATTCAAACAAGGTTATGGCAAGTACCTGTGGCGTCGGGTAATTACTCCAAGTTGATAGCCAATCAAAAGTATCTATACCTTGATGACAAAATCAACGAGCCGAATACCAAAACGTCTTTACAATCTATCGAAATCAAACCCAAGCCTAAATTAACGACATTTACCTCTGGAATACGAGATTTTAGTCTGTCAGACGATGGCAAGACCTTGTTCGTACACAAGGCTGATAGTAGAAATTCAATGTACTTAGTGAAAGCAGCGGGTAAGTTCCCAGCTAAATCCACCGATAGCAAAGTGCAAACCTATGATTGGAAACTTGCCATTAACCCGTCCTTAGAGTGGCAGCAAATTTTTCACGATGCCTGGTTAATGCACCGAGATTCGCTGTTTGACAAAAATATGCGTGGCCTAGACTGGTCTGCCGTAAAGCAAAAGTACCAACCATTATTAACTCGACTCACCCATAGAAACGAATTAAACGACCTATTTGAACAGATGATGGGTGAGTTAAACACCTTGCACTCTCAGGTCCGGGGTGGCGATATGCCTTATGACAAAAATGCCCCCAAACATGCCACTTTAGGTGCTCAGTACGAACAAACAGACCTAGGCCTAAGCATTGCCCATATCTACCAAAATGACCCTGAGTTGATAAAGCGCCTAGCGCCTTTAGCTAGGCCAAATGTTAATGCTAAAGAGGGCGACATCATTACCGCCATAAACGGTAAAATAATACATACCCAAATAGACTTGGTTAAAGCACTTCAAAATCAAGCAGGGAAACAGGTATTACTAGCTCTAAAACGGGGTGACGAGCACATAAAAACTGTAGTGAAAGCGGCAAGCAGCCGAGCCGCAGTATTTCACCGTTATTACGATTGGGTCACCCAAAATCAACAAACAGTAACTGAAGCAGATGATGAATTAGGTTACCTACATTTGTATGCCATGGGTGCCAACGATGTTTCTACCTTCGCTAGAGAATTTTATGCTCAGTACAAAAAACAAGGCCTGATCATAGATGTAAGACGCAACCGAGGCGGTAACGTAGACAGCTGGCTTATCGAAAAACTATTAAGACGCGCATGGTCTTTTTGGCAACCTCCAGGACAAGAAGCTAACACCAATATGCAGCAAACCTTTAGAGGCCATCTGGTCGTATTAGCTGACGAATATACCTACTCAGATGGCGAAACCTTTACCGCTGGTGTTAAAGCTTTAGAGTTAGGAACGGTTATTGGCAAACAAACCGCAGGAGCAGGCGTTTGGTTAACAGGTCGCAACAGACAGGCTGATAAAGGCATAGCAAGGGTGGCAGAATTTCCAGTATTTGCTATGGATGGGCGCTGGATCACAGAAGGTCGAGGCATCTCTCCAGATATAGAAGTCAGTAACTTACCTTACGCCACCTATAATGGCGAAGATGCCCAACTAGAAGCGGCCATCAAGTATTTACAAAAACAAATAAAGCGTAAGCCTGTTAAAACATTACAAGCTAAGCCTTTTCCTAAGGTAGATATACCTGCTGGAGATATTATTGATTAGCGATGTGCATGTTAACTCAACAACAAGGCTAGAAGCTAAAGGCTTTTAACCTTGTTGTAAGTTTGGAGTAAAACAGCATTATTGATTATCAAAATACAGCGCTATCACTTCGTTTATTAACTCTTGTGCATCTAAACCCGAGTCGTTGCACATCATAGCAAAAGACATCTTCTCTTCAGGAAATCGTACATAATAAGTAGAAGTCCCCAACCAACCTCCAGAATGAGAATATGACATTCGCCCCATAGTTTCTCCAACAAATTGGCCGTTAGCATAACTCCATTTATCTGCCATCAATTGACTATTTGAAGTGTTCATCAGCGCTACCAATTTACTGGGGTTGCTTCCCACTTTTGGCGTATAGAAGTTCTCGTCCCACTTCAGCATATCTTCAAGAGTAGTATGTAAGCCTCCGTCCCCCACCCAGAACAAGTTGGTCATCTCGTTGATATAACTTCCATCATCATTCTGTGCGTATCCCATGGCGCGATTTTTGATTATCTCAACTGGGTTATCACTAAAAAAGGTATGACTCATACCAAGAGGTTTAAATATTTTTTCAGAAGCGTAATCCCGTAGGCTTTTCCCTGACACTTCTTCTACCAGCATAGACAATAAAAAGTACGCTAAATTACTGTATTGAAACTTCTGATTAGGCTTAAGTGCCAAAGGTACAGTTTTAACTACATCATAAAACTCGCTAATTGTTAGGTAATCTTCATTGCCTAAACGGAAATCGCCACCCGCTACTGATTTAAGATCAATACTACCTTTTGACTTTTCACCCTCATAAGAGCCTGCAATAAGGTCATAATCACCCATACCACTAACGTGGCCGAGCATAGCGCGAATGGTGACTAGCTCACCATAATCTCTTAAATCTTTGAGATAAGTGTGTATCTCGGCGTCAAGATCTATCTTGCCTTCTTCGGCTAACAGCAAAACAGCCACAGCCGTGAATTGCTTAGATACCGATGCCATCCTATGCACTTGACTACCGTCTAAGGGCACATTCATTTCAAGGTTAGCGAGGCCATAACCGGCTTTATGAATTAACTGCTGATTTTTGATCACGCCTAGATTACAACCAGGAGTAGTCTCACTCACTCTACTCGCAAAAACGTTCTTTATGGCTACGTCCAAGTCAGCAGCCATAGTAGTGACAGGCATACATAGCCCAGTGAAAAACAAAAATGTGTTTAAAGTTTTCATTATTACTCCCTTAATTTGAATTAACTGCTGTCTGCCTGTACCAATTAATTAAACGTTACAAGCTACACCCTAGTGCCGCCATCTAATTCTAGCGTTCTGCCGGTAAAGTAGTCATTCTCAAAAATAAACTTAGCGGCATGGGCTAACTCCTCAACCTCAGCCAAACGCTGGGCTGGGATACTTTTAATAAACATCTCGCGCATTTCTGGTCGCATTTGCGCTGCCATTGCAGTTTCTACTAATCCTGGAGCAATACAGCCAGTACGTATGCCAAAGCGCCCTAATTCTTTTGCCCATGAAACTGTCATGGTAGATACCGCAGCTTTAGAAGCTGAGTAATTTGTTTGCCCCATATTACCTGCTCTAGAGACCGACGAAATATTAATGATCACTCCTTGGCTTTTCGTCTCAACCATTTGTGCCGCCGCTTCTCTGCTACACAAAAATGTTCCTGTAACATTTACATCCATCACAGATTGAAATTGTTGCAACGGCATTTTATCTAGCACTTTTCCTTCTTTTACCTTTAACAACATACCGTCACGCATAATTCCGGCACTATTGATCAAGCCATTTAACTGACCAAAGTCAGTAGCTATTTTTGCAAAGGTAGCTTCTACCTGCGCTTCGTCGGTAACATTTACCGCATACCCTAGGGCGTTTACGCCGAGCTTTTTTATATCATTAGCTAGGGCTTCAACGCCTTCTTTTTGCATATCCAAAAGGGCGATGTGTGCCCCCTGTTTTGCAAACTCTTGTGCCATGGATTTCCCTAACCCTTGGGCTGCACCTGTTATGGCTATCACTTGATTCTGTAAATTCATTTTAACTCTCTTTCTAATATGATTATGATTGAACTAAGGCTAAGTAAGGTGAGCCAATGGATGTAAATCAGCAGGCCATATGGCCTCAAAGAAATACTCGACCACAGAGTCAGGTACCTCTTCAACGGTTTTATATTTCCAATTTGGCTTGCCATCTTTGTCTACTAGCAGCGCCCTAACCCCTTCTTGAAACTCGCCAAATTTTCCAGATTTACAAGACAAACCTAGCTCCATTTGCAAGCATTCGGACAAGGTCATGGTTTTACCCCGTCGTAATTGTTCATAGAGAATATGAGCCGAAATTGCCGAGCCTCTACTCAGCGTTTTCTGAGATCGCTCAAACCATGAGTCTTGTTGTGGATCGATAGATTGAATATAATTAACGGCTTCTTTGACTGAACGGAGCTGAGACAAACCATTAAGCCAGTTTTGTCGACTTTCTAAATGGCCTAAAGGTAAATCATCAGAGTTTTTTGTTTGGAAAATATCACATAATGTATTTAATGTAGTGTCGACAGAAGTCGTTTCCCAAGTTGCCGAAAGCAAACAGCTAACAAACTCTGTTTTTAAATCCTGGGATACAAAATAGTCAGCCAAGTTGACGTACAAGGCATCTGCTGCATTAATAGCAGCACCTGTTAACCCCAAAAACAAACCACAGCCAAGTGGCATTTTATTCAAAAAATAACTCGCTCCAACATCTGGATATAAACCAATGCTAATTTCAGGCATAGCAATACGTGAACTGGCAGTCACAATACGATGGCTTGCACCACACATCAAACCTAGTCCGCCGCCCATCACTATGCCATTCCCCCAGACTATAATAGGTTTACTATAAGTGTGGATAAGGTGGTTAAGTCTGTATTCTAAGGTGAAGAATCGTTGCAGAATATATTCATCGCAATCAGTTTGGACGACATGACTCTGTGCCTGCTTCATTAAGTGATACATAGACACCACATCACCACCAGCACAAAATGCTTTGTCTCCTTCAGCATCTAATAAAATCAAGGCTATACATTGGTCTTGTTGCCATATGCTTAGTTGCGCATATAACGACTCAATCATTCCTAAATCTAAGGCATTCAAAGCACTAACTTTAGTGAGTTTGGCATGCCCAATCTTCACACCATTATCTGTATCTAGTTCTTCAAAAAGAACGGTGGTGGATTCCGTAAACATATTTTCTTACTTCTATTTGATAGTTTTTCAATGTTATCAAACTATTACTTTTAGGTTAATATTTGATTAAAAACACAACTCACTACACACAATATTACAAACTTATGAAACCTAGCATCTCATAGTTCTATATTTTCATACTTACCCTATAAAAAGACTCATTATTTTCTTGTCTTGCCCTGCTATGCTAGGCCTTCATTCTCAATTTTATAAAGTTGCTATGTCATTTAACAAAGTTAAAGTAGCCGTTGTAGAAGATAACGGAATGGCGCGGGCCAATATTCGTAACCATCTATTAGATATGGGATTTTCGCACATAAGTTGCTTTAGTAATGGCCGTGAATTAAAGGCAAATATTAAGCGGAATAAAATTGATTTATTACTTATGGACTTTCACCTTGGCCTTTATAAAAACGGTGTTGAAGTAGTCCAAGATTTACAAAAAGTTAAACTGATCGATGAAAGAACATGTGTAATGTTCGTTACCTACGATCGCTTACCGCTCATAATAGGGCAAATAGTCAATATTCATCCTGAAGCCGTAGTAACCAAGCCCTATACAATTCATAACCTGCAAAAAAATGTCCGAAATTGCTTATATTTACATACATTTTTATTGCCGATTTATGAAAACATGTACGACGATAATTATTCTAAGGCTCTAAAATCTATTGATGCGTTAATCGTTGCCAATAAAAAACCAAAATTTCGTTCTGCTTTGATTAAATTGAAAGCACACATATTAACTAAACTTAACCGTTTTGGTGAAGCTCGCGAACTCTATTCAGGAATATTAGAGCGTTCAGATAAAGTCCTTTGGGCAAGGTGGGGGCTAATCCAATCATTATTTCTCGACGGTAAAGTCGAACAAAGTGAAGAACTGTTAACAAGCCTGACCGACTCTCAACTTACAAATGGCAAAGCCTGCGAATGGTTAGCGCGAATCAACGTGGAAAAAAATCAATACAGCAAAGCTGAACAATACATGGGGAAAATTAACGAAGGGGAATTATCTATTCCTGCTTCACAATTAAAAGCCCATATATTTCAAGCGCAAAATCGTTGTGATGATGCCATTAAATTTTTAGAAAAAAAGCGAGAATCGAACCGTTCTAATCGAGAGCATTTCGACGAAATATCACTTGAATTAGCTCGCTGTTATATTTTTGAAGCAGAACAAAGACTTGCCAACGAGCGTCAAGCAAGTCTAAAAGTGGCGAAATACTTAATCGGCGCTGCGGGTCGAAAGTCATTAGATCCAGAACTCACTATTCGTAAAGATTACATGCATGCCATAGTCGCTTTTTTAGAAGGAAACGAAAAAAAAACCCACGAAGTATTAGCGCGAAAAGGTATGGGAGATCTACGAAATGCTGAAATCCCCACCATTACCGATGCCATACACGTGTGGCAAAATATTGGTAACACAGCCAAAGCCAAAGAACTCTTAGAGTTGGGCGAAGAAAAACTAAAACAAATTGAAGACGAAAACGAGAAAACAGTATCTTCTATGCTGATTGCTAAAGGGGCCGATAGCATTGGAGAGAGAAAACCTCAGGCGCTTGAGTATAATAAAAATGGTCTACAAAAGTACGCGGCTAAAGAGTTTTTAGAAGCCACAAAACAGTTTTATCAAGCCTATATTTTATTCCCCAGAGAAATCGCATTTAGTCTAAACTTACTTCAAGGTATGGTGGATGCTGAACTACTAGATTATGAGAAAATGAATACTCTAGAGTTACTTAAAGAAATACAAAGTCGTCAACTTAGCCATGTTAACAAAAAGCGATTTGGGGATATTTTGAATCGTGTGGTTAACAAAAACCATATATACCACTACGATATCTCAAAAGATGCCTCCTTGAATTTAACAAAAACCTAAGGTGCCAATGCTAAATAAACACTCCCTGATAAGCTTTCCTCTTCAGAATTTTTGTTTTTTATTTCTCATGACGTTTTTAAGCGACTTTGCCCAAGCACAAAAAACAAAGCTTTACTTTGACATAGGTGAACCCGGAGGCTGGGTGCCGTTTCGAACAGGCGCAGAAGCAGGACAACCAGGAGTACTTAGTGAACTGGCTCAACTTATGACTGCACATTCTGATATTGAGTTCATACCTGTGCCTTTGCCTGCAAAAAGAGCTCAAAAAGCCCTAAAAGATGGCTGGGTTGATTTTGATTTAATTTGCTTAGAGTGGCTGTCAAAAGAGCAACAATCTGAAGAATATGTAAATAGCGAGCCATTATTTGAGATCACTGAAAACCTAATCACACTAGCACCGAACCAATACTTGTTTCCCTCCCGAGAGTCAATATTTGGTAAACACGTTGGCACCATTGCGGGCTATTTTTATTTTGATGACAATACATTTACAAGAGTGGACTTTTTAAATGAAAGTCAATTATTACAAGGCCTGAAACATGAGCGTTTTAATGTCATTATTCTGGAAAGAGAAACCGCAAAGTATTGGGCTAACTTGAATAAAGTTAACATTGCATTTTCTGCAGTACATTCTTCAGGAAACCTGTTAATTAGATTAAGAGAGGAACATCAACATCTAATGCCAGCCATCAACAAAACCATACAGCTCATTAAAAACTCGGGGGAGTTACAAGCCATACTCGATAAACATAAGGTGGAGTCTAAAATTTATTACCCATCATATGACTTAAATTGAGTTGTATTTAGGCGCTTAAATTAAAAACTTAACCTTTGTTATAGATTTATTATTCACAATAAAATCACATTTAGTGCATAATTATTCTTAATTGGTGCATGTATAATTATTAAAGTTATTTTACTCAGCATAAAACCCGTCAAAAAACACACCTTACAAAATGTTACAAATTAGCAACCTCAAAACCTATAAGGCCCTCTGAAGCGATTAAGGAAGTCCAAAGCTAGTGGCTTTTAATTTGGTACGTTAATTGATTCATATAATTTTTTATTACCAATACCCCCCAACAAAGTAAGTAACTATTACAGCCAGGAGTCACCTTTGAAAACTATCCATAAGTACTTTCGTCCCTCTTTAATAAGTGCATCTCTCGCCACTTTATTCGCTGCTAGTCCTGCGTTATCTCAAGAGTCTGACACAACACAATCAGCTGAAGCTGAAGAAAAAATTCAAGTAGTTGGGCGTCGAATTTCTGAAACAGAAATAGCCATAGGTACAGGTGAAGTCACCAATACCTTAGCCGTGACCCGTGACGCTTTGTTATCGGCCCCAGCGGGAATTTCAGGGTTAAAAATGTTAGAAAGTTTACCGGGCTTTAATGTTCAAACAGACGGGGCTTTAGGTTTGTACGAATTTGGCAACTCAGTGAATGTACGAGCCTTTAATTTAAGTCAAATAGGGTTTGTATTAAACGGAGTGCCAATGGGCCGGTCTGACGCATTTGGTGGTAGCCCAATCTTTAGGTATGTTGACAACGAAAATCTCGCATCTGTGGTTGCCTCTCCTGGTGCTGGTGATGTTTCAGCACCTAGCTATTCATCATTAGGGCCAATTGCATCTTATTATTCGGTAGATCCATCAGATAAAATGGGCGGCCTAGTAT
The DNA here is from genome assembly GCF_039942875.1 of Paraglaciecola sp. Lineage (GTDB taxonomy): Bacteria > Pseudomonadota > Gammaproteobacteria > Enterobacterales > Alteromonadaceae > Paraglaciecola. The sequence continues at coordinate 12,224 of NZ_JBDVBQ010000041.1, read as the reverse complement.
CTATGACCATAGGCGACGACAATTTGCAGCGCTCATTTGTCAAACTTGAAACCGGTGATATAAACGGTTTCAAAGCTTTTATAAGCCGTTCAAAAACTGATAGTGACCTATGGCGTGGCCCAGGCACCATAGACAGAGAGCATATCGAAGGAAAAGCCATCTATACCTTTGATCAAGGCACAACGTTAGAATTTAGTTACGTAGCCAATGACTTCTTTGATTATGATTCTCCATCAGGTACGGCCGCAACCTTCGAGGCAGATTACTACTACAGCTATTCAGATTCCATTCCTGAAGGCTGTATCTCTGCTGATCCTGGCGTATACGACTTTAACCAAGACGGCACCATAGACGACTCTGACTTTACGCCCGTGTTTACCGGAAGCAACTGTACAAGTTATTACGAAGACCGTATCAACGTGCGGGATGACAAGTTGTATTCATTGCAGCTAAACACGTATTTAACCGACAACTTAATGTTCACCGGCACGGCCTACCTAGAAGATAAAGATGGCTATGGTGTATCTCCAGATTCTTATAGCAATACATTGGGTATTTACACAGACCAAGCCGCTGCTGGATTAGATGTAGTGCACCCTAGAGGCGTACAATACGGTTTGTCTTCTGTTGGTGGCGAGCGTAAAGGCTTTGTGGCTGATTTTAGCTTAGAGCTTGAAAACAACCATATCGAATTTGGGGCATGGCTTGAAGAAGATACCTACAACCGTACTCAACAGCGCCTCAATAAAACAGCAGGTAGCGCTGATGGTGACGTAATATGGGACGAAGTAGCTTACTACAGACGTGACTACACTTCAGTACGAGACACCACCCAACTATACATTAAAGACACCATCAGCCTAATGGATGATGATTTAAAACTAGAAGTGGGTCTTAAATCTTTAAGTGTTGATTATTCACTAGATGGCTATCGTGATTATAACGATTATGAAATAGATGGCGAAGCGGGCTATGGTCCTCAATCTGTTGGAGGCGAGTTCAGCAATCACTTTTTACCTTCAATCGGTGCAGTATATGCATTAAATGATAACGACCAATTATTTGCGTCATACTCAAAGAACTTTGCCCTACCAAGTGGCACAGACGATATTTATGATAACGCGATCAGCTTTGAAGCGGACACTCCTGAAGGTGAAGAAGCCGATAACTTTGAATTAGGCTATCGAACCAATCAAGAAAGCTTTAACGCTGCACTTGCATTATTCTACACTCGATTCGACAACCGACTATTTGCTAGTAACGTCATCAATCCTGCAACGGGTCAACCTGAAGGTTTTTATATCAATGGCGGCGCTTCAGAAGCATACGGATTTGAGTTAAGTGGTGTATATCAACCAGAAGCATTTGATAAAGAACTTTACTTCAACGCTAACATTTCTTATAAAAATGCTACCTTAGTTGACGGTTTTGGTAGTAACCCAGCAGGTAGTAGATTAGCAGATAGCCCAGAATGGCTAGTGACAGCCGGTATTACATATGAACCCACAGAGTGGATTGTTGCGAATGTCTCAGCCAAATATACTGGCAGTCGTTATACGGACTATGCTGAAACCTATACAATGGAAAGCTTCACCTTAGTGAGTGCTTATTTAGACTTAGGAGGTATAAATCCTTTCGGTATGCCAGAAAACGTTAGCTTACGCTTTAATGTTGATAACCTTTTTGATGAAGAAGTATTGTCCTTCGCTTTCATAGGCTCTGCATTTTATCGTCCACTGAACCCACGTAACTTCCAAGCTTCATTAACGGTAGCCTTCTAATAAAATGAAGAGAAATATGCTTAAACTGAATAAAAAAATGGTATCTGTCGCTATAGGTTTGCTGCTTTCGCAAACCGCTTGCGCTAGCCCTACTTCTTTAGAGGATGCAACAGCTATACAACGCTCTATCGTGACCTTAGATACCCATCTAGATACGCCTGCCCATTTAGTACAACCGGGTTTTGATATTCTAGAGCGTCATACTTACGGTCATGATTTTTCACAAGTTGATGTACCAAGAATGTTAGAGGGTGCCTTAGATGGTGGATTTTGGGTGATTTACTCACCACAAGGCCCGCTGACTCAGGAAGGCTACGAAGACAGTCGTGATACCGCTATCCTTAGAGCACTTGCAATTCACACTATGGTGACAGCTAACCCAGATGTATTTGAGTTTGCGACTGAGCCAGAAGACGCTGCAGCCATAAAAAAAGCCGGTAAACTCATAGTTTACATGAGTATGGAAAACTCTTACCCACTTGGTACAGATGTAAGTTTACTAGAAACATTCTACAAACTTGGGTTAAGAATGGTGGGTCCGGTACATTTTAAAAACAACCAGTTTGGTGACAGCTCTACTGATCCATCAGGCATAAAATGGGGCGGCTTATCACCTTTAGGTGAAGAGCTAGTCGCAGAAGCTAACCGCCTAGGTATTGTTTTAGACGGCTCTCATGCTCATGATAAAACAACCGAAGACATGATACGTTTATCGAAAACACCGATCATTTTGTCTCATACCGGTACTAAAGCCATTTATGACCACCCCCGTAACGTTGATGACGCTTTACTTAAAAAGTTAGCTGCATCGGGGGGCGTGATTCAAATGAACGCTTACAGTGACTACCTTGCTGATTTACCTAAAAATCCTGAGCGTGCAGAAGCCTACAAAGGCTTGTTTGCACTCAGAGCGCAAGGTGTAGACATGGATGCACTAATTGAAAAACGTCGCGAGATAGAACATGAGCACCCAGCAGTAAAAGCCACATTTGAAGTGTATATGAAACACTTTTTACACGCTTTAAAAGTGGTAGGTCCAAAACATGTGGGTATAGGTGCCGACTGGGATGGCGGCGGTGGTGTCAAAGATATGATGGATGTAGTTAACCTACCTAGGATCACCCAACGTCTACTCGATGAAGGCTACACTAAATCAGACTTAGAAGACATTTGGGCTAATAATGCCCTTAGAGTTTTACAGGCTGCCAAAGACTATTCTGAAAGTTTAAAAACGGCAAAGTAGTCCATAACAAAACCTAAAATATACAAGGGAAGTACCTGTGAGTACTTCCCTTTTTTTTGCCTAATCAACACACCTTAACTGATTCAAAAAATACGAAAACAACTCTGAATTAGAACGTAGTTTCAATTTGGCATAGAGTTTGGCCCTATGAACTCTTTCAGTACCCGGCGAAATATGTAAATTGTCTGCAGCGGACTGTGAAGAATGACCTGTAATCACCAATTTCGCTATTTGGCGCTCTCTGGCTGTCAATAGTTCAGGTTCAAAATGGTTAAGTAAATAGTTCACTCTTTCTGACACCATTGAAGAAAGTGGCACCACATTTTGCCCTTGTTGCTGCTCTGCGAACTGCCAATGCTTTGTTACAAGAGCAATCAGTACCGAACTTACAGTTTGTAAAGATAGGAGTTCGGCTTCAGTAAAAACAGAGCTAGGAGAATGCCTGCCAATGCTAAATTGAATAAAGCCTAAATCACCACAATTGACAAAGAAGTAAGCGAGATCTTCAATGCCACTCTCTTGGTAATAAGCCGCATACATTTGAGATTGTTTGAACCCTTCTGGCATCAACTCGCTCCATGCATAAAGACCATCATCTAAATCATTCATAAACCCTTGATATGCTGGGCTGGCCACATATGCACCATCTAAAAAGCGCGCATAAAAAATCTTATCTTCGAGCTCTGTTAAATTCGAAAACAATAACTCGGGGGCTTTATGTTTGTTGTAACAAATCGCTGAGCTACTGCCAAAACAGATAACTGCCGAAAGCGCATCAACCAAGACATTAAAAAAGTGGTTAGTGCCCAGAGCATTAATCAACTCAGTTTGTGTTTCGGTACTTAGAAAGTCATTGTGGCTACTTTGCATTATGCATTCCCATCACATGTCATCTTTGTGAGTGAGTAGCCATTTTCTAAACTGACGAATAGCATAATCATCTTGGCGCTCACTATCATAAAGTATATGAAAGCGTTGCGTCGGCCTGAAGCTCTCTTCGCAGGCTACAATTAACTCCCCTTCAATTATGGCATCTCGGACTAAATACTCTGGCAGTATCGACACTCCAATATTATTTTTCACTGCTTGCAACAAATAGATAAAGTAGTCGAAGTATTGGCCACCTATCATAGAAATTTCTTTCTCAGTCATACCTGCTTTTAAGAACCATTCATCGGTTGTGGACATGGCATTACTTTGATGAATAAAATCAAAATTGGCCACTTCTCGCATGGTTTTAACGGGCTTTCTACCTCTTAAATATTTTGGAGTACACACTGCAAAATAGGTATCGTGTCGCAGTGGTTCAGCATAATAATGTGGCCAATCACCATCCCCCCACAGTATCGCAAAATCACAACGACGAGTATTACGGGCAACCGACTCAAAGTCGGTGCCTAAATCAATTTCAATATCTGGGTAATTAGTATAAAACTCGTTTAGCTTGGGCATTAGCCAAGCAATGGCGAAGGTCGGTTCAGTCACCACTTTTAACTTAACGGTTTTGGTATAGTCAGTATTAGAGGATATTTTTTGCGTCACAGCATTTAAGCTGTTTAACATTTTGTGGACTTCTTCAGCATACTGTTCACCCACTGGCGTCAAAGTGAGTTGATTATCTTGCCTGTAAAACAATTCACGGCCAATCAGCTTTTCTAAATTCTTAACTTGACGACTCACCGCACTTTGGGTGAGGTGCAAAGCATTACCAGCATAGGTCATATTCAAATGATGAGCTACGGCATCAAAACACTGCAATGAAATAATTGTAGGGAGTTTTCCTCTCACTTACACCACCTTTACTTTATTCAAGTTTAACACCCTAAGCTTATCTATATCATTATTGAATTGGTATCCATTGTAGCCATTCCATTTTGTAATACCATCAGTTGTTTTTGTTGTTTGCCAGTTTTAGATGCACTTAATAATATCCATCACAGTTAAATAAAAATAATAAATTAATTATTACTACTTAGTTCGAGGGAGTATTTAGATGTTTAAACCAAACAAATTAAGCGTGGCAATTTGTTGTGCTTTTATGGGCTCGCCAGCATTAAGTATGGCGCAAACAGCACCAGAAGACACCAGCCCAAAAGCCAAAGATATTGAGACAATATCTGTTACCGCGACTCGTCGTGAAACCACCATTCAAGAAGTACCTTATAGTATTTCAGCCTACGGTGGTGAAGCCTTAGAAAATGCTGGCATTACTGATTTTTCTAGTATTGCCCGCTCTATCCCAGGTTTAACACTAACTGATGTAGGACGGGGTAAAAATGGTATATCTTCTGGCATCATCATGCGTGGTCTTAACCTAACAGGTGGCGCTCAAGAAGATTTCGCCATGACAACCGACCCAGTTGTTTCAATTTATTTAGGTGAAACCCCTCTGTTTGCCAACCTTGAACTGCGTGACATGAATCGTGTAGAAGTACTCAAAGGTCCACAATCAACTTTATATGGGTCGGGTTCTTTAGGCGGCACCATACGTTATATTCCCAATAAACCAGAGTTCGATGAGGTATCAGGAAAAGCCCAAGCTAAGTTATCATCTACCGATGGCGCCGGTGATATAAACCATGATGTTGAGTTCACATTAAACGTGCCATTAAGTGACAATTTTGCCATCCGTGGTGTCGTCACTCAGTTGGCAAATGGTGGTTACATCGACAGCGACTATATCGCAGGGTTAGATAGCAACAACCAACCTACTGGTGAGTATTTCACAGCAAAAGATATCAACGATGAAGACGTCTCCATGGCTCGTTTATCTGCTCGTTGGGTACCTACAGATAAAACTGAGGTACTCCTCACTTACAACATGCAAAAAGATGATGTGCAAGGTTCTTCAGCAAGTTCAGAAGGTCTAGATGGTTATCAGTCAGCAGCAAAAATCATTGAACAATTTGAACGTGAAACCAGCATCACTTCACTTGTAGTCGAACATGAATTGGGGTTTGCTGACTTTACTTCTTCTACCTCTATTACTAGTAACGAAGCCGAAAGCAGCTATGACCAAAGCTACAACTACGGTCACTCAACTTGGTGGGGACCTTATTATATTTCTTACTATGGTTACACAGGTGGAACCTCACCCGCGTCAGAAGTTATTGTGGGCGAAAAGACCTACAAAACAGACACGATTACCCAAGAGTTCCGCTTGGCAGGCTCAAATGATGACGATCTAGATTGGTTGTTGGGTGTTTATTATAATTCAGTAGACTTTGAAGCGGATGCTTACGACTATGTTTATGGTCTAGATGCGGCCTTTAACATCACTAACCCAGTGGGAACCGATGTGGGTTATGGCAACATTCAAAAAACTGAATTTGAAGACTACGCGATATTTGGTGAAGTCACTTACTACCCCACCGAAGAGCTAAGCATCACAGCAGGTTTACGCTATTTTGAGCAGAATTTTTATGCCAAACAAGAAGTGTTACTGCCCGCTTGTGAAGAGTTTTGGAACACCACTTTAGGCTTTTTCACCTGTGGCGATACTGAAAACTCAGGCATTGATCCTAGAGGTTATGCAGCAGGCGAAGACGAAAAAGACTTCAGCGATCTGCTATACCGCTTAAACATAGCGTACGACATTGACCTAGATACCAAAGTTTACCTCAACATTTCACAAGGTTTCCGCCATGGTGGCGCTAATGGTTTGCCGACCACGGGTATTTTTGGTGAAAGTGAAGAGTATTTGTTTTTTGAACCAGACAAATCAACCAACTATGAAGTGGGCGTAAAAGGCAGCATGCTAGATGGCGATCTTTACTATAGTGCCACTGCTTACTTCATCGACTGGGAAGACCCAATTCTATTAGTGCAATCACCGGCTGGTGGTTTCCCTGCGATGATCAATGCCCAAAGTGCTGAGTCTAAAGGTATTGAAGTTGAGCTTAACGCTAATCTTACTGAAAGCTTAAAGCTTAATTTTGGTTATACCTATACCAATGCTGAACTAACAGAGGACTTTTTAGCTCCAGACGGAAGTTTTGCTGCAGCTGATGGCGAGTCTTTACCTGGCATACCTGAGTCTACCTTAGTCAGCTCATTGATATTTACCCAAGAACTAGGAGATGGTGAATTAACGGCAAAAATCGGTGTATCTTTTAAAGATGAATTTACAACTGGTTATGCACAACCCTCTATCTTTTATGAAACAGGGTACGATGAAATTCCATCTTCAACCTTATGGAATGCCAGTGTCCGATACGACATAGACCAATGGTCTGTTGCTTTGTTCGCTGAAAACTTACTAAACGCAGACGATGCAACAGCATCTGATGGTGATGGTAAATACATCATTGATGCAGCAGCAGGTGAGGTAAAAGCAGGTGAGCAATACGATATTGCACAGTTAGGTGACCAATTATACCGTGTGCGCCCGCGCACTGTGGGTGTATCTGTGAGCTATAAGTTCTGACACAATAAAACCAGTACTTAACTATTGATGAGAATGGAAATTTTGGATCAGTCTGACGATCATTACCACCAGCTGATTCAGGCAAGCCTGGCCGCTAACAATATTAACCACGCGGCCAGGCTTTGTACTGAAGCACTAAAAAAAGAGGCAACTAATGGGCTGCTTTGGCAAGACTTATCAGAAATTAGTCTGCGCTTAGGGCAAACCAAAATGACAATCAATAGTGCCTTAAAAGCTATTGATTGTGATCCCAAAAATGTGTGGCACCTTTTTCACTTAGCTGGATGTTATTTACAATTTCAAACTTTTTCAGCGGCGACTAAAGTCCTTGATAAAGCCTCATCTTTACTAAACAGCAACAATAGCGCTCAAGAGTGGGATAAGCTTGGAGAATTACGTTACATGGCCAATCAACTCGATTTAGCCATTAACGCACACACCCAAGCTTTAAACGTCGAGCCAGATAGCAAGCGCAGCCGTAATCAATTGGCTGCTTTGCTTCGTTTTAACGGTAAGTTAGCCGAATCCGAAACCTTGTACAGAGAAGTCATCAAGTTAGAGCCTGAGAATTATCAAGCCTGCTATAACTTGTCTCAGTTACGCCGCTTCAAAACAGCTGAAGATATTATTCCGCTGCTAAGCCGCTGTAGTCAGTTATTACCAGCGAGTCATCATGGCCATATTATGCTGCATTATGCCCATGGCAAAGTTTACGAAGACTTAGCGGATTATCCTAAAGCGTTTCAGCATTTAAGTCTTGGTAGTGCAATAAAGCGCCAGCAACGCCCCTATGATATCAAGCAAGATTTAGCTTTGATGCAAACCATAGTGGGGTTTTCTGAAGCACTTCAAAAGCAAATGAGTGGCACGGCTCAAACTCCGTCACAAACTCCAATTTTTATTGTGGGGCTGCCCAGAACAGGCACAACATTAGTTGAACGTATTATTGCCAGTCACCCCAATGTAGTCAGTGGCGGTGAACTCAATGCGTTTCCTATGGCCTTGCTAGAGGCAGGAGGTAAGCCTATTGCCGCTGGGCTTGAAGGTGTAGATCAAGAGTTAGTGCAAAGTGTCACCCCTGACACCTTAAACAATATGGCAAATCGCTATCTACAACTTGCGAACAACTATGTTGAAGGCGCAGCGTTTTTTGTAGATAAGCTGCCCTATAACTTTTTATATTGTGGCCTGATTTTACAAGCCATACCCAATGCAAAAATAATTCATGTCAACCGTAACCCCTTTGATGCCGCCTTGAGCAACTTCAAAATGTTATTCGATAGAGGTTACGAATACTCCTATGCGCTAGAAGACACGGCTGATTTTATCGCTGGGTATCAAACAATGATGCAACGATGGAAATTACAATTTCCAGCACAAATACACACCATAGACTACGAACAACTGGTTCAGTCTCAAGAATTAGAAACCCGTAAGTTACTGGCGTTTTGTGAATTAGATTGGGCGCCAGAATGCCTTAACTTTCATCAAAATAGTAGCGCCAGCCAAACAGCGAGTGCCAGCCAAGTAAGAGAGCCGATTTATAGTCGCTCTGTAGGTCTTTGGCGTCAATTTCAAACCCAATTAAATCCGTTACTTGATGCCTTTGCAAAGCATGGCATCAAGCCCAACGACAGTAAGGAACAATAATGGCAAAGCTAGACGTTTTCCAATCAATGTGGGCGATGGAATATAAACGCCCCGATGGTTTTGAGTTAAGTCTTGAAGAAAAAATAGAAAAAATATCAAACGCAGGCTTCAAAGGAGTCAGTTTTGATATTGGCTATCACCCGTTAGAATTGATAGAAACCGCCATGCCCTTATTACAAGCACACGGCTTAGATTTGGTATACAACGCCTTTGTAAAAAGTGTCGACCATTATAAAGATATTGTCGAGTTTGCAGCTAAACAGCCTATCAAACCCAGATTTATCGCTATAGTAGGTCAGATTGAACCTTGGAGTGTTGAACATGTAGCAGGTATCACACAACAGTGGTTGGCTATTGGTGAGCAAGCAGGCATTCCTTCCCACGTTGAAATTCATCGCAACTGTATGACCAACGATTTATTGTTTACTTTGCAACTTATGGAGCAAGTACCTGAGTTACTAATGGTGGCTGATTTGTCTCATACCTTAGTGAATCAAGAATATTACCTACCTCTTCATGACTTAGCGAAACAACGTATCTCTGAATTTTTAACAAAAGCAGAGGCTTTTCATGGCCGTGTCGCCACAAGAGAACAAGTACAAGTACCTTTTATGTTCCCCCAAAACAAACCTTGGTTTGAATTATTTCAAACTTGGTGGTCAGAAGGCTTTGATAATTGGCTTGCCAGACACGGTAAACAAAGCGATGACGCATGTGTATTTTTATGCGAATTAGGCCCACCGGTTTATGCCATAACAGGAGCAGACGGTGAAGAGTTGAGCGATCGCTGGGAAGAAGCGCTCATCATGGGAGAAACCGTACAAAAACTGTGGCAACAATCATTAGAAAAAGCGTAGTATTTTAGTTGTTGGCTCTGGGTATAACCGTCACAACAAGATTAGAGAACGCATATTCAATAATAAGAACAGACATATAGAGAATTAGCATGCAACAACAAACCTGTGGTGAAGCACTCACTCGATTATTACAAGCCTATGGCGTCGATACAATTTTTGGTATACCTGGCGTACACACCATTGAGTTGTATCGAGGTTTAAAAGGCTCGCCCATTAAGCATGTTACGCCACGCCATGAGCAAGGTGCAGGTTTTATGGCTGATGGGTATGCCAGAGTCACAGACAAACCCGGAGTGTGCTTTATTATCACAGGGCCAGGTATGACGAATATAGTCACCGCCATGGGACAAGCACTACAAGACTCTATTCCTATGTTAGTGATTTCATCCGTAAACCGCACGCAGCAGTTAGCCATGGGCGAAGGGCGTTTACATGAACTATCAAACCAGTTGGCCCTGACTTCTGGAGTTTCTCGTTATAGTCATACTTTATTGAGTGTAGACAACCTACCTAAAGTATTAGCTCAAGCGTTTGCGGTTTTCAGTAGCCAACGACCCGGCCCTGTGCACATTGAAATCCCCATTGATGTATTAGCACAAGATGCGAGCCACCTAGATATGCAACCTTGGCCTGTGCCCCAAGCACCTGCGCCGCAACCTGATAGCATCAAGCAAGCAGTAGCTTTACTTAGCCAAGCGAAGCGGCCAGTAATGATATTGGGTGGCGGAGCTAAAAAAGTAGATTTTGCTGCCCAAGAGCTTGCAGAAAAACTCAACATGCCAGTGGTAAATACCTGCAATGGTAAAGGGGTTATGCCGCCAGATCATCCATTAGCCATTGGCTCTACTCCCTCTCATCCAGCCATTCGTGAAGAAATCGAAAGACAAGCTGACGTCGTCCTTGCAGTGGGTACTGAGCTGGCAGAAACTGATTATGATTTTTTCTTTCTAGGTGATTTACAGATCCAAGGTAAGCTCATTCGTATTGATATTGATAGCGCACAACTGATGCGAAACCATAGACCAGACTTACCTATTTTATCAGATGCACAACAAGCATTAAGCGCTATCAATAGCGGTCTATCTGCCGTTAAAACCCAAAATATAGATATAGTACATTCACGTTGCGATACCTTACGCAAAGACACCCAAGATATGAAAAAAACTATTTACCGAGATTTTTTCAAAACTATCACAGACACCTTAGGTGACTGCGTTATCGTAGGTGACTCTACCCAACCTGCTTACTACGCCCAAGCTTATTATGAAACCAACAACACAGCCCGATACTTCCATTCAACCAGTGGTTACGGCACCTTAGGCTATGCGTTTCCTGCAGCTATTGGAGCAAAAATAGGCGCACCCAAGCTACCCGTAATTGGTTTAACAGGTGACGGTGGTGGACAATTTAGCCTAAATGAAATTATCAGTGCGGTGGACGCGAATGTTCCCGTAATTTATATCGTGTGGAATAACCAAGGTCATGGTGAAATTCGCCGCTTTATGGATGATGCCAAAGTCGAAAAAAATGGCGTAGACATTATTCCGCCAGATTATGTGGCACTTGCCAAAGCTATGGGGTGTAATGGGGCGCATGCAAAAAGCCTCACAGAATTATCCGCATTGTTAAATCAAGCAGAAGCCTATGATGCCCCCTTTTTAATTGAACTTGATGAAGCGGCCCTTGAATGTGGCTACGCATTTTAGAGGTTAAGTAAGTCACACCTTAAATATTAGTCAACTAAAACAGTTAAACGTTAGGAAACAGAACATGACAATACAACAGAGCTCCTCACAGAAAGAAGCCGCATCCTCTCCCTTAATTTGGCTCAAACTATTGGGGTGCTCTTTATTTGGCGTGTTATTTTTTTTGGTGCCCTTTCAGTATAATGACTCGTGGACAATCAGCCTTGGGCTAGTGGCAAGCCTGTTTACCCAAATGATTGGTAACGACATGAAAGTATTCACTTGTAGCGTCTTTTTCTTAGGGGCTGTGGTGGCGGTTATCTACAATTTAACCCCTAAAAGCTTTGCTAAAAAGTTGCCTTTAAGTGAAAAATTTATCGCCTCTCACTGGTTATGGACTCTGCTGGCAATCATAGGGGGCGTAGCATCAAGTATGACGTTTTTTCAGGTAGGTCCTGACTGGGTAATATCTAAAGAGACTGGCATAACGGCTTATATAGACGTAGCTGGTGCGATATTCTTATTAATTGGGTTAGGTTGTCTGTTTTTACCCTTTCTAACGGATTATGGGCTGCTTGATTT
>NZ_JBDVBQ010000040.1:0-96275 GCF_039942875.1 Paraglaciecola sp. | reverse complement strand
AGTCTGGCAGTGTGCTACTCTCGCATGGGGAAACCCCAAACTACCATCGCCGCTAATGCGTTTCACTTCTGAGTTCGGAATGGGATCAGGTGGGACCGCATCGCTATGGCCGCCAGACAAAAACTTGTCGTGTTAATTCACTTGCTCACAGCGCGTCAGCAATGTGATGAATTAACGCAATGAGGAACCAAGTTCAGCCTTATGGCTTGCTTGTTTCATCAATGCTTATCGTTAATATGTAAAAGCTGATGCTCTTATTGAGCAAATAATCGAAGCTAAAGGTATTCTCTAGTCTTACTCTTGATTCTATGTTGTTACTTGTCACTCACAACGCTTAGTGCATAAAGCCACTTGGGCGTTGTATGGTTAAGCCTCACGGGCAATTAGTACAGGTTAGCTCAACGCATTGCTACGCTTCCACACCCTGCCTATCTACGTCGTAGTCTTCAACAACCCTTTAGGTACGTTAAACGTACAGGGATGACTCATCTTGGGGCTCGCTTCGCGCTTAGATGCTTTCAGCGCTTATCAATTCCGAACGTAGCTACCGGGCAATGCCTTTGGCAAAACAACCCGAACACCAGCGGTTCGTCCACTCCGGTCCTCTCGTACTAGGAGCAGCTCCCCTCAATCATCCAACGCCCACACCAGATAGGGACCGAACTGTCTCACGACGTTCTAAACCCAGCTCGCGTACCACTTTAAATGGCGAACAGCCATACCCTTGGGACCGACTTCAGCCCCAGGATGTGATGAGCCGACATCGAGGTGCCAAACACCGCCGTCGATATGAACTCTTGGGCGGTATCAGCCTGTTATCCCCGGAGTACCTTTTATCCGTTGAGCGATGGCCCTTCCATTCAGAACCACCGGATCACTATGACCTACTTTCGTACCTGCTCGACGTGTCTGTCTCGCAGTTAAGCTGGCTTATGCCATTGCACTAACCTCCTGATGTCCGACCAGGATTAGCCAACCTTCGTGCTCCTCCGTTACGCTTTGGGAGGAGACCGCCCCAGTCAAACTACCCACCAGACACTGTCCGCATTCCCGATTAGGGAACAACGTTAGAACATCAAACCTACAAGGGTGGTATTTCAAGGACGACTCCACTCCATCTAGCGACGAAGTTTCAAAGTCTCCCACCTATCCTACACATGTAGGGTCAATGTTCAGTGCCAAGCTATAGTAAAGGTTCACGGGGTCTTTCCGTCTAGGTGCGGGTACACAGCATCTTCACTGCGATTTCAATTTCACTGAGTCCTGGGTGGAGACAGCGTGGCCATGATTACGCCATTCGTGCAGGTCGGAACTTACCCGACAAGGAATTTCGCTACCTTAGGACCGTTATAGTTACGGCCGCCGTTTACCGGGGCTTCGATCAAGAGCTTCGCTTGCGCTAACCCCATCAATTAACCTTCCGGCACCGGGCAGGCGTCACACCGTATACGTCATCTTTCGATTTAGCACAGTGCTGTGTTTTTAATAAACAGTTCCAGCCACCATTTCACTGCGGCCCCCATTCGCTCATGAAGCAAGTCCAATCACAAACAGGGGCGTACCTTCTCCCGAAGTTACGGTACGATTTTGCCGAGTTCCTTCACCCAGGTTCTCTCAAGCGCCTTAGTATTCTCTACCTGACCACCTGTGTCGGTTTGGGGTACGGTTCGATATATCATAAGTTTAGAGGCTTTTCCTGGAAGCAGAGTATTTGCAACTTCAATACCGTAGTATCTCGTCTCGTGTCTCAGGCATGTAGAATCCCGGATTTACCTAAGATTCAACCCTACGCACTTTCACCTAGACAACCAACGCTAGGCTTGCATAACTTTCTCCGTCCCCCCTTCACTGATATACCAAGTACGGAAATATTAATCCGTTTCCCATCGACTACGCATTTCTGCCTCGCCTTAGGGGCCGACTTACCCTGCCCTGATTAGCATGGGACAGGAAACCTTGGTCTTCCGGCGTGGGGGTTTTTCACCCCCATTATCGTTACTCATGTCAGCATTCGCACTTGTGATATGTCCAGCAAGCCTCTCAGCTCACCTTCAGCCACTTACACAACGCTCCCCTACCACGCATAGTAAACTATGCGTCCGCAGCTTCGGTATATTACTTAGCCCCGTTACATCTTCCGCGCAGGCCGACTCGACTAGTGAGCTATTACGCTTTCTTTAAAGGATGGCTGCTTCTAAGCCAACCTCCTAGCTGTCTTAGCCTTCCCACTTCGTTTCCCACTTAGTAATATTTAGGGACCTTAGCTGGCGGTCTGGGTTGTTTCCCTCTTCACGACGGACGTTAGCACCCGCCGTGTGTCTCCCGGATAGTACTCACAGGTATTCGGAGTTTGCAAAGGGTTGGTAAGTCGGGATGACCCCCTAGCCTTAACAGTGCTCTACCCCCTGTGGTATTCGTCCGAGGCGCTACCTAAATAGCTTTCGGGGAGAACCAGCTATCTCCCGGTTTGATTGGCCTTTCACCCCCAGCCACAAGTCATCCGCTGACTTTTCAACGTCAGTCGGTTCGGTCCTCCAGTTGATGTTACTCAACCTTCAACCTGCCCATGGCTAGATCACCGGGTTTCGGGTCTATACCTAGCAACTAAACGCGCAGTTAACACTCGCTTTCGCTACGGCTCCCCTATTCGGTTAACCTTGCTACTAAATATAAGTCGCTGACCCATTATACAAAAGGTACGCAGTCACATAACAAGTATGCTCCCACTGCTTGTACGTATACGGTTTCAGGTTCTATTTCACTCCCCTCACAGGGGTTCTTTTCGCCTTTCCCTCACGGTACTAGTTCACTATCGGTCAGTTAGGAGTATTTAGCCTTGGAGGATGGTCCCCCCATCTTCAGTCAAGATAACACGTGTCCCGACCTACTTAATATGGATGATAAGACGCTTTGTGTACGGGACTATCACCCTGTACCGTTGAGCTTTCCAACTCATTCCACTACTTCTTAACATCTCGGCTGTTTCCCGTTCGCTCGCCGCTACTAGGGAAATCTCAATTGATTTCTTTTCCTAAGGGTACTTAGATGTTTCAGTTCCCCTCGTTTGCCTCTACAACCTATGTATTCAGTTGCAGATAATCCCTAAGGACTGGGTTCCCCCATTCGGACATCTGTGGATCAAAGCATTTTGTCGGCTCCCCACAGCTTTTCGCAGACTTACACGTCCTTCATCGCCTCTAACTGCCTAGGCATCCACCGTATACGCTTAGTCACTTAACCATACAACCCCAAATGACCTCTTCATTACTTAAGTAAACCTAAGTAACAACACGTTATCTTTCCTCATCTCAGTAACGTCAGAGATAAATCAAACAACTCGTCTACCCCTTGGCCTTTTATCCAAGGTTAGGTGCAACTTTCGTCGCTGTCGTATGCGTGACAAGTACTAATCATAAAAATCAGATAGAGTAAGTTCCTAAGAACAACTCTTTTAGTTTTCGATTACTTTTTTATCAGCTTTCCATATTGTTAAAGAACATTTAAGGTTTAAAAAACCCTAATCAATAAACATTAATAAATGATTATTGATTAAGGCTACTTAATCTTATTAACACCAAGAGCATGCATCTAATCTTTTCTAGTCAAGGCATGTAGTGAGGACGTGTGTCTTTATACACGACGAACTACATAACGCAGAATAGGAAAGATTTGGTAGGCTTGGGCAGACTTGAACTGCCGACCTCACCCTTATCAGGGGTGCGCTCTAACCAGCTGAGCTACAAGCCTATAAGTGGTGGAGCTAAGCAGGATCGAACTGCTGACCTCCTGCGTGCAAGGCAGGCGCTCTCCCAGCTGAGCTATAGCCCCGTTTTAACTTTTCAGTCTAAAACGTCTCTCGGTTCTCTTTATTCAAAACAAAACAATCTATGTGAACACTCAACTTAGTGAACATTCGCCGTAATAGTAAGGAGGTGATCCAACCCCAGGTTCCCCTAGGGTTACCTTGTTACGACTTCACCCCAGTCATGAAACACAAAGTGGTGACCGTTCTCCCGAAGGTTAAACTAGCCACTTCTTTTGCATCCCACTCCCATGGTGTGACGGGCGGTGTGTACAAGGCCCGGGAACGTATTCACCGCAACATTCTGATTTGCGATTACTAGCGATTCCGACTTCATGGAGTCGAGTTGCAGACTCCAATCCGGACTACGACGAGCTTTAAGGGATCCGCTTACCCTCGCAGGTTCGCTTCCCTCTGTACTCGCCATTGTAGCACGTGTGTAGCCCTACTCGTAAGGGCCATGATGACTTGACGTCGTCCCCACCTTCCTCCGGTTTGTCACCGGCAGTCTCCTTAGAGTGCCCAACTTAAGGCTGGCAACTAAGGACAAGGGTTGCGCTCGTTGCGGGACTTAACCCAACATCTCACGACACGAGCTGACGACAGCCATGCAGCACCTGTATCTAGATCCCCGAAGGTACCAATTCATCTCTGAAAAGTTTCTAGTATGTCAAGAGTAGGTAAGGTTCTTCGCGTTGCATCGAATTAAACCACATGCTCCACCGCTTGTGCGGGCCCCCGTCAATTCATTTGAGTTTTAACCTTGCGGCCGTACTCCCCAGGCGGTCTACTTAGCGCGTTAGCTTCGCTACTCACGAGTTAAACTCACAAACAGCTAGTAGACAGCGTTTACGGTGTGGACTACCAGGGTATCTAATCCTGTTCGCTACCCACACTTTCGCACATGAGCGTCAGTCTTTGGCCAGGGAGTCGCCTTCGCCACTGATGTTCCTCCAGATATCTACGCATTTCACCGCTACACCTGGAATTCCACTCCCCTCTCCAAGACTCTAGCCTGCCAGTTCTAAATGCTATTCCCAGGTTGAGCCCGGGGCTTTCACATCTAGCTTAACAAACCGCCTGCGTGCGCTTTACGCCCAGTAATTCCGATTAACGCTCGCACCCTCCGTATTACCGCGGCTGCTGGCACGGAGTTAGCCGGTGCTTCTTCTGTTGCTAACGTCACAGCTAATGGGTATTAACCATTAACCTTTCCTCACAACTGAAAGTGCTTTACAACCCGAAGGCCTTCTTCACACACGCGGCATGGCTGCATCAGGGTTTCCCCCATTGTGCAATATTCCCCACTGCTGCCTCCCGTAGGAGTCTGGACCGTGTCTCAGTTCCAGTGTGGCTGATCTTCCTCTCAGAACAGCTAGAGATCGTCGCCTTGGTGAGCCTTTACCTCACCAACAAGCTAATCTCGCTTAGGCCACTCTCTGAGCGAGAGCCGAAGCCCCCTTTGGTCCGTAGACGTTATGCGGTATTAGCTATCGTTTCCAATAGTTATCCCCCACTCAAAGGCATGTTCCTAAGTATTACTCACCCGTCCGCCACTCGACATCATCTAGCAAGCTAGACATGTTTCCGTTCGACTTGCATGTGTTAGGCCTGCCGCCAGCGTTCAATCTGAGCCATGATCAAACTCTTCAATTAAATATTTCGAAAATATGAATTTTTTTGGTAAACATCCACTAAGTGAATGTCCACACAGATTGTCTTGTTCTAATTGTTAAAGAGCGTTGCCAACTTCGTTAGCGGCTTAAGTTGTCCGTGGACCCTCTTAAGCGGGAGGCGTATAATACGCCGTTAAACTTTGATGTCAACGTTTTAATTTAAAAACTTTTCAAATTAAATCTCGCCGCATCCCGCTAACTACAACACTTTAAAAGCATAATAATGACAAGGTTTAAATCTATTAAATCTTGTCTCGAGTGTCACCGTTTTGGCTGACTCCCCGAAGCGAGATGCGCATTATAGAGAGAACTTGGTTCACTGCAACCCCTTTTTTAATCTTTTTTACTAACTGCACAGTTATCAAACAAATGGCTTGTTTATAAGCCGATTTAGAGGGGCACAATAAACTTTTTTGCTACTATCAATTAACGATATAAATAGGCAGGGCTAAAAATGACGATTAGACAATACAAAAATGTACTACCTACTCTAGGTAATGGTACTTATATAGATGAATCGGCTGTATTAGTTGGTGATGTAACCTGCGCAGAGGACGTGAGTATTTGGCCACTGGTTGCAGCAAGAGGTGATGTAAATTATATAAAAATCGGAGCCAGAACCAACATACAGGATGGAACTGTCTTGCACGTCAGCCGTATCAGCGTAGCAAACCCTAATGGCTTTCCACTAATAATAGGCGAAGATGTAACGGTAGGGCATAAGTGTATGCTGCATGGTTGCATACTAGGAAACCGTATATTAGTCGGTATGGGCGCTATAATTATGGATGGTGTTGTAGTGGAAGATGACGTTTTTATAGGAGCAGGAACCTTAGTGCCACCAAATAAAACATTAAAGAGCGGCTTTTTGTATAAAGGCAACCCTATGCAGCAAGCAAGACCATTAAAAGAGTCAGAAACTCTATTTTTGAAACAATCTGCACTTAATTACGTAACACTAAAGAGTGAATATATAGAAGGTTTAAAACAATAATTGTGACCCAAAATGGTGAGCAAATAAGCTCACCTTTATTTTGACGCTATAACGTACTTCTTAATGCCTTAATAACAGGCTCGACATCAGGGCGCACGCCCTTCCATAAATAGAAGCTTTCCGCTGCCTGTCCGACTAACATCCCTAAGCCATCAAAAGTACTATTTACACCTAAATTTTTAGCGTGCTCCATTAAAATTGTAGGCTTGTCACCGTAACTCATATCGTACACTGTTGTACTTTGACTGATAATTTTATCTGCGATTGGCGGCAACTCGCCAGATAAACTCGTTGTAGTTGAGTTAATAATCAAATCGAAAGGCTGTTCAATACAATTTAATTCATCAAACCCAACCCCAATAAAGTTATTTTGAGGGATTAAAGAAGCCAATAACTTTGCTTTTGATTCAGTTCTATTGGCAATGACCAACGAATCCGGAGCCAGATTCAAAATAGACTGCAGCACTCCTCTAGCGGCTCCACCTGCCCCTAACAATAAAACTCGTATACCTTTAATGCATACCCCTAAGCGTAATAGGTCTTGTACCAAACCTGGCCCATCAGTGGTATCACCCAGAAAACGTCCATCTTCTTTACGGATTACAGTATTTACAGCACCTGCTAATTTAGCATTGTTAGATAACTCCCCTACCCATTTTGAGACTTGCTCTTTAAATGGTGAAGTGACGTTGCATCCTTTGGTTTCTGAGTCCTCAAAGAATGACTCAATTGTTTCTACAAAATTATCTGGTGTTGCAAAAGTTTTGTCATACCCAATATCCATGCCGAACTGCTTTGCGAACATAGCATGAATAATAGGAGACTTACTTTGCGCTATTGGATTGCCGAAAACAGTATACTTGTCAGTCACGACAACCACTCCTGAGGTTTTAGATAATTGCTATACAAGTCAGCTTCTTTACTACCCTCTTGAGGTTTGAAATTATATTCCCATCTAGCTAAAGGAGGCATCGACATCAATATAGACTCAGTACGGCCTCCAGTTTGAAGCCCAAAAAGAGTGCCTCTGTCATACACTAAATTAAACTCTACATAACGACCACGGCGGTATAATTGGAAGTCTCGTTCTTTTTGTGTAAACGATTCATCTTTTCTTTTTTCAACAATAGGTACATAAGCCTCTAAGAATCCATTACCTACGGCTTGCATGAACTTAAAGCTCTTTTCAAAACCTTCAGAATTTAAGTCATCAAAAAATAATCCACCAACACCTCGCGTTTCATCACGGTGTTTCAAATAGAAATAATCATCACACCATTTTTTATATTTTGGGTACACATCCGTACCGAAAGGTACGCAGAGCTTATTTGCTACCTGATGCCAATGTTGAACATCTTCTAAATATGGGTAAAAAGGCGTTAAATCAAAGCCTCCTCCAAACCACCATACTGGCTCCTCACCTTCTTTTTCAGCAATAAAAAATCTAACATTTGCATGAGTAGTCGGTACGTACGGGTTATGAGGGTGAATAACTAAAGATACTCCCATAGCCTGAAAGCTTCGCCCAGCTAGTTCAGGCCTAGCAGCCGTTGCTGAGGCTGGTAATTCACCTCCAAATACGTGGGAAAAATTTACTCCACCCTGTTCAATCACATTACCATTTGTTAAGACTCGCGTGCGACCGCCCCCGCCTAATTCTCGCTGCCAATTATCTTCAGCGAAAGACCCTTTGCCATCAGCAAGCTCTAGGGTCTGACAGATATTGTCTTGTAACCTTAATAGGTATTGTTTAACTTTTTCAATATTTGAATTAAATTCAGATGTCATTTATTTGTCTCTTATAATTTGTCCTGTCATCCCATGACGTATTTGACTAGGTTTTTTATTTCCACCCAGTTCACCTTCAACCAAAACAGGAGGCTCACTAAATTGTCTATTTAATTGTTCAGCATTAAGGGCGGGCTGAGTGCCAGCGACATTAGCACTGGTAGAAACAAGAGGCTTGTTAAACAACTCACATAATTGACCTACAACAAGGTGTTGAGACACCCTAACTGCAATATAATCACTATCACCAGTAATCCATTTAGGTGCGTGCTTAGAAGCGGGTAACAACCAAGTTATAGCAGCTGGCCAACTAGAAAATATTTCCGTACGCATATCCATAGGAATACGAGCATCATCTATATAGGGTAAAAGTTGGGAATATGTTTTGGCCACTAATATCAGTCCTTTTTCAACTGGCCTATTTTTAATTTTTAATAATTTAAAAACCGCTTCTTCGTTATCAGGATCACACCCTAAACCTAAAACACCTTCTGTGGGATAAGCAATAATCCCCCCTTGCAACAAAGTCTCTAAAATGAGCTCTGAATCTTTAATATTCACGTAATTCGCTCTCAATATTCGTATAAGGTTTTATTAATCAGTCTTCAATTCTATTCTAGACTGAGCAGTATCTGATGTATCTAGTTCTGGAGAACAATACAAAATACGTGAAGACTTAATACCTTGCTCAATGAGATAAGTTTTCAAATTGGCCTGGCGTTTATCACCTAAAACCTTTACCTCTGACTTTAATTCAGTAGTAATAACAGTACCCTGCGCAACGGCTAAATCCTGATAATTCGAAATAGAGCAGGTTTTAAGCTGCAGTTCTGGCTTATCCTGCATAAGCAGCACCAGCTCTGACAAATATTGTTGATTTTCATCAGTTAATGAAACCTCCCCGGTCTCGAATAACAAGGGTTCAAATCTCACCTTAAGTAAATATTCAGCACCAGATAAAGCTACCGAAACAACGGATGCATAGGGAACAAATGTTGTCATTAAATAATCTTTAGCTTGTGACATTGCAGCCTTTTTTAGCACCAATCCTATAAAACTTTCGATACCAAATGATGGTGAGGCGATATTTCCACGCAATGGAACTGTCAATTCAATATTGTCTTGATCGTCTTTTAACATACCTAGCGCAATATTTAATGGCATAGCCTTACCTTCTTTAATCGTGCCTTGCTCGACCTCATCAGCGCTGGCCATTTCGATTCCGCGCATAAAAATAGTGGTATCTCCAGCAATCTGGTCATCAATAATTTTAACATCTAAGTTTAAGTCTAACTGGCCACTCTTCATTTCAAAGCCAAGGGCGTCTTTCATGTAAGGAGAAATAGAAGGTAGTGATAATTCATCTACATTACCAAATAGGCTGGCATTTAAAGCTTCACCAAATGGGGAAACAAACCCACTAGCATCAATCTTTAGGTAACTTTGGTCTTTAGCTTTTAATTCATATGGACTTTGCAAGTCTGTATCTAAGCTATTAATCGGGCCAATTTGAAGAGTTTCTATAGTGATTTTTTGATCATAGGTTGGTGAAACACTTTGATCGTTAAGTAAAATAATGGCGTCATCTACAAGCATAAATTTATTTAGTGCAAAACCTATTGCTGGCTTTTGCTCCGCTTCCTGTTGCGATAAACCTTCATCCACCAGCTCTTCGTTCGACTCAGTAGAAGGTGCATCTGTTGTTTTTGCTGATGCTTCATCTGGATTAAGAGCGCTAGTGTCAACCAAACTTAAAATACTTTTATCTGGATTGATTTTAAGATCGGTTAACAAGCCTTGTAATGTAATCGCATCTATAGATAAGAAATTATCATTAAACTTAATATCGTTTATCGATAGCTCCTGAATACTCACAATGGGTAAATCTTCTGCTAACGACCTATCTTCAGATAAATTTAAAGACTTAATAGTAACTGCTGACTCGGAGATATGTGGTTGCATATCAACAACAGATGCATTGGCTGCAACATCTATTAACTCCCAGTTTATCAAGCTATTATCTGTGCTTTGTAGACCAAGGTTTCCTTGGGTAAACTCAGTTTTCATGTTTGTAGATAACATTGTCAATTCACCAATAGGTGTAGATTTTACAAGCAAATTGTTCAGGGTGACTTGATTACGCTTACCTTCAAAAATCCAAGGCTCGTAGTTTATTAATAAAGTATCAAAGGTAAGGATAGTTCGCTCTGAAGCTAGTTTTATCTCGTCTGCAGATATTTGTAATTTAGGCGAGCTGCTAAAGGATAATAGGCCAGACATGTTTACCCCAAAATCGGCTAAGAGGGGGCTTAATTCATCTAAGTCTAAGTTATTTAACGATACCTCCGAATCAATCACGCCTACACCAGCATGCATTGATAAGCTTGATTTGATGACCACAGGGGCATTATTTATTTTAGCATCTATGCTTAACCCTAAATTATGATCTACTTGGTCTACTTCCACATCATTTAGAGAAAAGTCATTTAACGTTAATGTTTGTTGAACACTGTCAATATCTGCATTTACAGTAAAATTTTCCAATTTGAATTCAGGCAAAATTATGCGGAAATCTGGGATTGGCTCGACAACCTCCTTAGGTGTAGGTTCATCAACATCTTGAGTATTATCACCTGGTGTTAAATTAATACCTGCAACATACAAGCTGTTGCTTTTTTTAGTAACCTTTAACTTGGTCTCTTTAATACTAAAAGTAGAAATATAGATCTGTTTAAACAGCAGCCTATGTATGCGCACGCTGATATCAAGCTCATCCACCGCCAATACTGTAGTTCGGTTAGTATCGAGTAACGATAAATCCCTAACAGTCAAAGTAGAAGTAAAGGGATTAAAGCGGATACTAGAATCAACTCCTAAAGTTAAGCCTAAATCACCTACGGGTTCAGTAGCAAAATAGCGCACTACCCAAGGGGATGTAATCCAAATGAGCAAATAAACAAGGACCATAAAAATCAGTAAATATTTAAAAATGCCACGCAGTAGGGAAGAAAAGGAATGTTTGGTTGAGGATGTCATCTTGGCTTCTTTTGTAGAATATTTAACAGCAATACCTAGGTAATTTTTAGGGTTAGCTTTTAGTTTATGTTTTTAAGTTCAGGCTTAGGCATAGAGTACTGACAAGGCTTTTGAGGGCATAGCAGCTCCTGCCCTGAGCTGCCTTTCTTTTCCTGCATTAATGGCCAATTACATTTTGGACACGGATATTCAACAGGGGGAAGATTGAGTACATACTTACACTTCGGATAATTATCACACGCATAAAATGACTTGCCAAACTTATTTGTGCGCTTTGCCAGCCGACCTTTTCCGCATTTGGGGCAAGTTAGCTTGGTTGCCTCACTGTGTTTTTGCGAATCGATATAATGACAAGTTGGGAAGTCACTGCACCCAATAAATAGTCCATATCTGCCTTTTTTTATCACCAATTCACTGCTGCATAATGGGCAGGATGATCCTTCAATGGCCTTTATCTCGGTATTTTCATATTCGTGTAAAGGCTTTGAGTAATCACAGCCTGGATATTGAGTGCAGCCAATGAAAGCACCAGATTTTCCGTGCCTAATACCTAACTTTGCAGAACATTTTGGGCAAGGTCCAAAAGCTTGCTCAGATCCTTCTTGTGCTGAGAACAATGAGTGATCAATCTTAGACATATAATTTAATCACTCTTTTGTAATTAGTGAAGCGGTCCTTCTGGCTCTTCAAACAATAAATCTTCCATCTGAGCATAAGCATTTTCTTTGCCTGGAACATTGAATAATACCATGAGCACAACCCATTTCATGTCTTCTAAACAAAACTCTTTAGATTCAATTTCCATCACCCTATCAATTACCATTTCTCGGGTAGTTGAATCGACAACATTAATTTGCTCTAAAAATAGTAAAAAGCCTCTACACTCAATATCTAATCGCATTTCTTCTTCTTGAGTGTAGACACGAGTTACAAATGAGGTAGGTCCTTTAACTAAATAAGGATTAATATCTGTTTCTTGTAGTGCAGCTAGTTTTTCTAGCCAAGATAGAGCTTTGTATATTTCATCATGATGAAAACCTGCTCTGATAAGTTCATCAGTCAATTCATCTTGATCAACACGGATCTCTGTTTCACTATGAATGAAGTTTTCAAACAGATACATGAGGATATCGAACATATTATTTTTCCCCCAACTTAATGTAACCTCCAGGAACGGTAGTTACTAAACCGCGTAACTCAAACTCTAATAATTTTGACATAACTTCAGTTACTTCAATGCCTGAGCGCTGAGCTACTATATCTAGTGGTGTCACTTCAAAATCTACACTATCTAACAATTTGTCAGATGCCAAGCTTTGAAATGATTTTTTTTGCAATTTATCTTCATTCGAGTTAGCTGAAAAATCATTAACCTGGGGAAACTCCTCTAAAATATCTTCAATACAAGTTACTAATTTTGCCCCTTGTTGAATAAGAAGATTACACCCAGCAGCAAGGGGATTTTGAATATTACCCGGAATAGCAAGTACTTCCCTATTTTGCTCCAAAGCATACTTTGCCGTTATTAATGAACCACTTTTAATCGCCGCTTCTACGACCAGCACTCCCCAGGACAAACCACTAATTATGCGATTTCGACGGGGGAAATTCTCGGGGCGACTTAGTGAACCAGGTGCAAACTCAGATATAATCACACCATCGTTCTCAAGTATTTGTTCTGCTAATTTTATATGCCTTCGGGGGTACATTTTATCAATAGCTGTACCTAATACAGCTATAGTTGAGCGCTCTCCGATTAATGCCCCTTGGTGAGACAAACCATCAATTCCCATAGCTAGACCACTTGTGACAATCCAACCTGACTCACTTAATAAGTGAGCAAAACGTTTAGCATTCTCTTTACCTTGATGAGTAGGGTTTCGGCTACCAACCATTGATAATTGATAATTCGACAATAAATCGCAACGACCATAACCAAATAAAACAGGAGGAGCACTGGATATTTGTTTAAGTAGGTAGGGGTATTTTGAGTGAGCAAAATGAATCAAAAATCGTTGTTCTTTGTCATAAAACCACTGCAAACTTTTATCAATTAGTTGCCTATTGGGTGATGTAATTGCAGAGATTTGTTGTTGATTGAAGCCAAATGCATCGAGAGTTTCGGCAGATGAAGACAACAACTCTGCCAAATTGATATTAAATTTTGAATAAAACTTTAACCAACGGCTAACACCAAACCTTGGAATTTGACTTAATATTAGCCAATTAATTAGAGCTTTTTCATCATCGTTAGTAAATACAGTTTCATGGGCAACGTCCTGTCTCATAAAGTACTCCTTGTTATGGTTTCGCGACTATCATTCCTTTTCTAATGACTTTAGCTGACTTTGTAATAAGTGCATAACTTGCCTTTTCAAAGGTTTTAAACACGATAATTTCCCCTACCTTAAATGCGGGTTGGTTAATTTCATCACCTATATTAAAAGCACTTCTAATCGCAGCTGTTTCACCTTCATATTTGGGCTGTGGTCCATCTATAATAACGGGACCTTGACTATAAATACCCATGATCGTTCCTGGTGCTACCTCTTCGTTACCTAGATCTAAAATAACAACATTATATTTACCTAGTAAATTATGTTGTTCTAAGTCATCAATAATAAATCCTGTTTGCTCAGTAGCTGCAGTCAATAAAATATCTGCGGGTAAACTTCTATCTGCAGGGATAATTTTATCTGCACGTTTTACTTCCAACTTAGCATCAACTATCTTAATTAAACTTTGCTTATCAAGATCAGTATCAATTAGTTTTGCTTCAGCAACATGACGGACTTGTAACCCAAGAAAATTTCCTTCCATATCGTATAATTCATTCTGCTTTCTAACAATCTGCAAATCGTCGTTTTTGCGTCTCGATGCTTTACTAAGAACAACGCTATCTGTGGCATACCTAACCGCTCCGTCACTATTTCCTAATACATAAGGATAGCGGTCATAATCATCCTTGGACATTACAGACTCATTTTCCACATAAGGCCTGATGACTGACCAGGGTAAAGCAGGTATAGGCTCAACAAATTTACTGGTTTTTTTACCTTCTGGTGATAGTTTAATCTCTAGTTTTGGTTCATCTCTCACCACCTCCAAAACAATTTCACCAGCAGCATTTTTTACTAAACGCAGTTCATCACCTGGATATATTAAATGGGGGTTAGTGATATGAATATTTGTGCGCCATAATTCTGGCCACAACCAAGGTTGGTCCAAGTACATGTTAGATATATCCCAAAGGGTATCGCCCTTTTTCACGACATATACTTCTGGAGCACTTTCTTTAACCGTAATGGCATCTGCAAAGCACAAAGCAGGGATGAGTACTAAAACAGCGAGAAACTTATATATCTTTTTACTTATCATTCTTATATCTACCCTAAAGCAGTCACTATTATGTTTTGGATCCATTTAAGCTAGAATAGCTTAGGATGAATACGATTAAATAGCAGATTCTATTTAATCGTATAGTAAATAATACACACACCAATGTTAACTTAAACCATGTTGCGTATAGTTTAGATTGGGTAAATTAGTTCCTGAGTCTTTTATAAGACTGATTATAGTTGAAATATATCATGGCAATATTAGAAGTATTACGCTTTCCAGATGAAAGGCTACGTACTGTAGCAAAACAAGTAGACACAATTGATAAAGAAATTACGACCCTAGTGGAAAATATGTTTGACACTATGCGTGAAGAAAACGGTATTGGGTTGGCAGCATCACAAGTTAACGTCCATAAACGTGTTGTGGTTATGGACGTTTCTGAAGAACAAAATCAACCGTTAGTATTTATCAACCCTGAAATCACTCACAAAGAAGGTAAAACCATTAGTGAGGAAGGCTGTCTCTCTGTTCCTAATAATTTTGCAAAAGTAGAACGTGCAGAAAAAATAACCGTAACCGCTTTAGACAAATCAGGAAAACAATTTTCTCTTGATGCCGATGGCCTATTAGCCATTTGTATACAACACGAATTAGATCACCTAATGGGAAAATTATTCGTAGATTATTTATCAGTCCTAAAGCGACAAAGAATCAAAACCAAGCTTGAAAAAGAAGCCAGACTAGCCGCAAAAGGCTAAGTAACCATTGGATACATCATTGAACATTATTTTTGCTGGTACACCAGAGTTTGCAGCCCTACACCTGCAAGCACTTATCGATTCAGAACATAATATAGTTGCCGTGTATAGCCAACCTGATCGGCCTGCAGGCAGAGGAAAAAAACTTCAAGCTAGCGCAGTAAAGCAATTAGCATTAGAGAATGGTTTAGATGTTTACCAACCAGACTCCCTTAAACCTGCAGAGGCACAGGCTCAACTTGCCGAATTAAATGCAGATATTATGATAGTGGTTGCATATGGCTTAATTCTGCCCAAGCTTGTCCTAGATACACCTAAGTTGGGTTGTTTAAATGTTCATGGTTCACTTCTTCCGAAGTGGAGAGGGGCAGCCCCCATCCAGCGTTCATTGTGGGCAGGAGATGCTGAAACAGGCGTTACTATAATGAAAATGGACGAAGGCCTCGATACAGGCCCAATGTTACTCAAACAAGCACTGACGATTGAAGCTACAGATACCAGTGCCAGTTTGTATGAGAAATTATCCGTAGTTGGGCCTAAAGCTCTGTTAGAAGCCTTGTCTCGACTAAAATATTTACAGCCCGAAGAGCAAGATAACAACCTAGCAACCCATGCTAAAAAGTTATCCAAAGAAGAAGCAAAAATTGATTGGTACACATCAGCCTTGCAGCTAGAACGTAATATCAGGGCATTTAACCCTTGGCCCATGGCTTTCTTTAGTGTGCAAGATACCAATATCAAAGTACATGCAGCTGAAGTCATTGCGACTCCTGCAGACAAGTTAAACTTACCTCCTGGACATATAGTGCAAGCAGGAAAGAGTGGAATTCTAGTTGCTACAAAAGAAAACTGCCTTCTGCTAACCAAGCTACAGCCACCGGGTAAAAAACCAATGTCAGCAGCCGACTTGCTAAATGGCAGAGCCGAATGGTTCAAACAAGGTACGGCCCTAAAATGACCGACTTAATTGGGCGCTTTCGTAGATGAATTATAAAAACAAGCCTGTGCGAACCAAACACCACCCTCTTAATCTTAGAGCAGAAGCAGCTAAGGTTCTATTTCAAATACTAGAAGAAGGTAAGTCAGCCCGAGAGTGCTTACCTATGGCTCAAGAGAAGCTTAAAGATCAAGATAAAGCCTGGTTACAAGAGATGGTATATGGGGTATTGCGAAATCTCCCTATACTTCAATATTGGTTGAGACAATTATTAGATAAACCACTTAAGAATCGATACAAAATTGTTGAACATGTAATCATGCTAGGTTTTTATCAACTCGCATTTAGTCGCGTTAGCCAACATGCTGCGGTTTCAGAAACAGTATCAGCCTGCCAAGGGTTAAACACAGATGCAATGAAAGGCTTAGTGAATGCAATTTTACGTACTTTTTTACGAGATGAAGTCTTCAAAGGACCATCCCCTAATGAACAGATTGCATCAGGTCTACCTAAGTGGTTATTTAAAAAATTAAAATTAGAATACCAAGATGATATAACCGATATTGTGAGCAACATGCAGGTTAAAGCTCCCATCTGGTTAAGGGTAAACACACTACAAATTTCTTCAGATAAATATAAGACAACACTAAATAAAGCGAATGTCGAATATCAAGAATCCAACGATCATGATGCTGGATTGGTATTAATTTCGGGGTGTGATATCACAACTCTACCAGGTTTTGACCAAGGGTGGTTTGCGGTCCAAGATGGGGCAGCTCAACTAGCAGCATCTTATTTAGAGCCTAAAGCCGGAGACAATATTTTGGATTGTTGCGCAGCTCCTGGAGGGAAAACCTGCAATATACTGGAATTACAGCCTAAACTAGCATCCCTTTGCGCTTTAGAAGTTGATCCAATTAGGGCTAAACGAATCGAAGAAAACTTAGAAAGGTTACAACATACAGCTAAAATTATTATTGGTGATGCGAGTAAGCCTAATATTTGGTGGGATAAACAACAGTTTGACCGAATTTTACTTGATGCCCCATGCTCTGCCACTGGAATTATACGCCGTCATCCAGATGTTAAATGGTTACGTAAGGCAGCTGATATAGAAGTATTAGTAGAGCTACAAAAACAAATATTAGACGCAATATGGCTAACATTAAAACCCGGAGGCACATTATTGTATGCCACCTGCTCTATACTACCAGAAGAAAATCATCAGCAAGTTAGTCAGTTTTTGGCTCGCACTCCTGACGCACAATTAGACAATAGCTTTTGTAACGATTCCACTACTAAACCTGGCCGTCAAATATTGCCAGGGGAGCAACAAATGGATGGTTTCTATTATGCCAGACTGTTAAAGTCAGAGGCTCGATAGCTATACATTATCAGCTTAATGTAACCTTTAAGCTAGCTTGGATAAAATTAATAATAGGGTTTGAAAACCAAGAATAACCATGAAAATAATTATCTTAGGCGCAGGACAAGTCGGAGCGACTTTAGCAGAAAACTTAGTCGGTGAAAAAAACGAAATTACCGTCATTGACTCTGATATTGAAACCCTCAGACAACTCCAAGATAGACTAGATCTACAAGTGGTCTCTGGAATGGGTTCTCATCCCGATGTACTGAAAAAAGCCGGAGCTGAAGATGCCGACATGTTGATTGCCGTTACGAATAGTGATGAGAGCAATATGATGGCATGTCAGGTTGCTTATAGTTTGTTTAAAACCCCCACAAAAATAGCCCGTGTTCGCTCTGAACAGTACATTATTTATCAAGAGCAATTATTCAAACACCTAGATGTTCCTGTGGATCATCTAATTGCACCTGAACAATTAGTTACTAAAGCAATCAAACGCCTAATCGACTATCCAGGCGCATTACAAGTTGTTGAATTTGCTGAGGGCAAGGCGAGTTTAGTCGCAGTGAAAGCTTATTATGGAGGTTTATTAGTTGGGCATGCGCTTTCTACCTTAAAAGAGCATATACCCAATGTTGATACCCGAGTTGCCGCAATTTATAGGAGAGGTAGGCCTATTCGGCCACTCGGCACTACTATTATCGAGGCGGACGACGAAGTATTTTTCATTGCAGCAACAAAACATATACGTGCTGTAATGAGCGAGCTACAGAAACTTGAATCAAGTTACAAACGTATAATGATTGCAGGAGGCGGCTTAATAGGGGCTGGCCTTGCTAAATTACTCGAACATAACCATAACGTTAAATTAATTGAATATAGTCCAGAGCGCGCTAAATATTTGTCTGCTCATCTTGATAAAACGATTGTATTCTCTGGAGATGCTTCAGACCACGAATTATTAACAGAAGAAAATGTCGAACAAGTTGACGCCTTTATAGCTGTCACTAATGATGATGAAGCCAATATTATGTCGGCCATGCTAGCGAAGCGACTTGGTGCCCAAAAGGCAATGGTATTAATTCAACGAGGCGCTTATGTTGATCTTGTACAAGGAGGTGAAATTGACATTGCCTTTTCGCCTCAACAAGCAACCATTTCAGCATTGTTAACCCATATTCGACGAGGAGATATAGTTAACGTTTATTCTTTAAGACGCGGTGCAGCAGAAGCTATTGAAGCTATTGCCCATGGAGACAAAAATACTTCTAAGGTAGTCGGAAGAGAAATTCGTGACATAAATCTACCTCCAGGTACAACTATAGGCGCAATTGTCCGCAGTGATGAAGTAATCATTGCCCACAGCAATACTGTTATAGAAGCAAATGACCATGTTATTTTATTTTTAGTCGACAAAAAATTTATAAGCCACGTTGAAAAACTATTCCAACCTAGTGCCTTCTTTTTTGGATAACGTTATAGATTATTAACCCACCCATTTAAAAGTTCTAAAAGTTTACTTTCAAATCTCTAAAATACGTTTCCTATTTAATTTAGGTATGTTATTTTTTGAACGTACGAACAAAAATTAATCAATAAAAGTATTTTAGAATGATGGACTATTTTAAACTTGTACTTAGCATAAATCTTCGCAGTTCTTTATTTTCAATGGCTTTGTTGACTATGCTACTCGTCAGTCAAAGTGCCTTATCTAACCCTCGTATAGCAGTCATTGATTTCGATCGTACCGGTATTAGATACCCATACTTAAGCCAAGAAATCGCAAACCTACTATCCAATCAGTTAGTTAATTATTCTCAATTTATTGTTGTAGAAAGAGAAAGACTAAATAGCATAATGGGAGAGTTAAAACTGAGCTCAAGTGGATTAGTAGCCTCAAATCAGGTCATTCAAATTGGAAACTTAACTGGTGCAGAATATTTATTAACTGGACAAATTTTAAATGCAGATATTGATAGAGAAACTTTTTCTGGATATGGAGTAAGAACCACCAAAGAAACTTATCACTTAGGTGTAAGTGTTCGCATATTAGACACGCAAACTGGTGCCATTGTTTTTTCAGATAGCCTACAAGCCGAACATACCCTGCAAGACAGTCAAAACCGCTCAAACAAAAATCGTACATTTACCGAATTAGCACAGCAAATTAGTACTAGCTTTGTGGAACAGATAAATCAAAGCAACCAATTTAAACTAGAACAAGACAATACTCCCAGCTCAGTTTTAGTCCAAATACAATCAGTCCCAGATGAAGCAGACGTTGAAATTGACGGTGTATTTTACGGAAATGCGGGGGAATCACTTTCCCTTCCTGCAGGTATGCATACTGTTAAAATTAGTATACCTGGCTATGACGCATGGGAAAAAAAGGTGCTGCTACGTGAAAACCTATCAATTAAGGCAAGACTAAGAAAGTCCGCTGACTTTAGAATTGAAACTAATAATTAGAAAAATATATATTAAAAAGGAGTTAACAATGAGGCTGTATATCCGCTCAATATTAGTGATGATTTGTTTAGTGGCAATAAACGCAGAAGCATTAGCTGCGCCAAGAGTAGCAATAGTCGATTTTGAAAACCGTACTCATTACCGCACAAGTTGGCGTTTAAATTCAGGCGCCGCAGATATGCTAACGACAGAGCTTGTTAAAGCAACAAAACTAGATGTGTTTGAAAGAGAACGCATGAGTAGTATCTTAAAAGAACAGGACTTTGGGCAGTCGGGAAGAATAGACCCATCTACAGCGGCAGAAATCGGACGTCTAATAGGTGTCGATTTTATCGTAACAGGAGCCATTACTGAGTTTGGTAGTAGTAACTCTGGTGGTGGGGGTGGGGGTGTTAATATAGGGAAAAAGAACTTTATGGCTAGCGTCGATGTGCGGATTATCGACGTGAATACTGGGCAAATCGTTTTTGCTGATACAGGTACGGGCAAAAAGTCATCAACCAATGTTAAAGTATTCGGGTTTGGTGGAGGAGAAAAAAATAACACCAAAAATGAAACTGCGTCACTACGTAAAGCAATGAAAGACCTTGCACAAAAGATAGGTGATGCAGGTTTAGAAAACAAACTAAGCTCTACTGGTTCCAACCCAATACCTATCACAACCTCAAAAGACACTCTCATAGCTTATATAGATGACGATGAGGTTACTTTAAATAAGGGGTTTAGCTCAAATTTAGTAGTAGGCAATACTTATAAAGTTAGACGCCCTACAGGCAGCATCAAAGACCCTAAAACAGGTAGAGTGATCAAGATAAAGTATAAAACATTAGGAAAAGTGAAAATTACCGCAGTAGAAGATAGTTATTCAGATGGAGTTTTGGTTGAGAATAAGGGAGTGGAAGTTGGAGATGTGGTTGCTGGCCCAAAAGGGGTTGTAAAGGTATCGAAACCCAAGCCAAAGCCGGTGCAACAAGAACCCGTTTATGTTGCTAAAAAAGAAGCGCCTCCTAAGCCAGAGGTAAAAGAAAAGTCTAGCTTTACCTCTATGGCAGCAGGCGTTTTTTCTAACAAAGGCTCTAGTAATGTTACAACTCGCTCCCGTGACATTGAGATAGACGCCTATGATGAAGATGCATTAGAAAACTATTATGAGGCCTTAAAAAGCTCTATAAATTGGATGTCAATGCTAAGTGGGTTAACAATAGAACAATCAAAGCAAGGTAATATTGATAACCAGCTACATATGCTTTATGGAATGTTCACAGGTAAATTAGAAACCTCTCAAATAGAACTCGAAGATTGGCCTTTAGAAGCCAAACAAAAAGGGTGGGAAATTTTAGGTAAAAAAATAGTTAAGTACAGCAAATTGTTCGAAAGACATAGAACTAGAATACTCAAAAATGAAGCCGTTAGTGCAGACTTTAAAGAAAGAATTGGTCATATAGAACTCATTACAGAACAAAGCTTATTTGAAACCTAAAAAAGCCAATGTGCGAAAACTGGTTAACTTCTCCAAAATGTTGGTGAGAATAAGACTAGTAAAGAAAATATCTCTAAGCGACCAAACAGCATCGCTAAGATTAACAACCATTTACCAGCGTCTGAGACGTCAGCATATGTGCCTGCAACGTCACCCAAACCAGGACCAAGGTTATTTAGGGTGGCGGCGGTTGCAGTAAATGCAGTTACATCGCTCATACCTGTTGCAATCAAACACACCATTATAATCACGAAAATCATCGCATAAGCAGAGAAGAACCCCCAAACTGCCTCGACAACTCTATCAGGTAAGGCTCTATCCCCTAACTTTACGGAATACACTGCTTTTGGATGTATAAGGCGATTTACCTCACGCTTCCCTTGTAAATAGAGAAGTAAAACTCTTATCACTTTCATACCTCCACCAGTAGAGCCAGCACACCCTCCAATAAAGCTAGAAAAAATTAACATAATAGGTAAAAACGCCGGCCATTGAGAAAATTCTGTTGTAGCAAACCCAGCAGTAGTACTGATAGAAACCGACTGAATTAAGGCCTGGTCAAATGCGGTACCGGCGTCATCAAACCAACTAAAATGTATCAAAACAACAAAACATGCTAGTGCCAAAGAAAACTGGATAAGGAAAAAAGCCTTTAATTCAGGATCATAAAAATATCCCTTTAGACTACGACCACTTGCCGCTCCATAATGAAGTGAGAAATTTAACGCCGCTATCCATAAAAAGATCACACATACAATATTGACACCAACGCTATTAAAGTGGCCTAGACTCGCGTCATAGGTGCTAAATCCTCCAATCGCAATAGTTGAAAATGCATGGCAGATTGCATCAAACCAATTCATTCCCACCGACCAAAAAGCTATGGTGCATGCAGTTGTTAAAGACAAGTAGATATACCAAAGGTGTTTAGCTGTATCAGCAATGCGAGGGGTCATTTTTGAATCTTTAACTGGTCCTGGTGTTTCAGCACGATACAGCTGCATTCCCCCTACCCCGAGTATAGGTAAAATAGCCACAGCTAATACAATAATCCCCATCCCCCCTAACCATTGGAGCTGCTGCCTGTAAAATTGAATGGCTTTAGGCAAATAATCAATGCCTTCAATAACGGTAGCCCCCGTGGTAGTTAAGCCAGAGAAAGACTCGAAGAAAGCATCGGAAGTGGACATTTGAGGCTGCTCTAGTAACAAGAAAGGCAAGGCCGCAAAACTTGCTAGAACAGTCCAAAATAACACTACTATTAAAAAACCTTCTTTTGCTCTCAAGTCATAGCGATATTTTCTGTTTGGGTACCAAATGGCTAATCCAGTAACCAAGCATAAAATAAATGCCATTAAAAATGGTAAGCCACTACCATCTTCATAGATAACAGAGACGACAGCAGGTGGAATCATAGTTACACTAAACAAGGCGATTAATAGCCCTAAAATTCGGATAATCGTACGGTATTGCATAACTTAATTGATTCTCATAAAACGTTAACCAAAATTATAATAGACGCGGAGAAATACAGCATAAATAGCTTAAAGGCCTCCCATTAAGTTTGATCTTTACATTGTATATTATTAATAAAAAAGAATAGAACCGTACGATAACAGAAAGGTACATCTACAGCTATTATTTGGCTAGCAACACCACTATAAGTCTAAAAATGATTTAGGTTTTTATGAAACTAAATGTATTAAAGAAGGGGGTGATAATTATCTACTTATCCAGACAACAATGTGCTTATAATTTTTAAGGCTGTTTTTTTAAAATCTCTACTTTAAAAAACTAAAAAATGACTTTCATCTATTATAATTAGTGTGTATCTTATCCGCTTATTTTTGAAATAAATAATACTTCAATTAAGTTATCCACATAGATTATTTCAAAAACAACTATCTTCATCATTAGTGTGAAAAAAAGTAAAATACTGTTATATAACAATTTTATTGTAATATTAATATTTATCACAATTCAAATTGCTTACCTTCTTTATTTATTATCTACATAGTTATCCACATTCACCTTTATAGTATACATAGATGATTAATTTCAGTTATGGCATCCTTATTAATCTTCAGCCATCACAACCTATCCAGGCTTAATACCATGAAAAATACTCTACAAATTTTATCCGAACCTCTTATATTGGTTGATGGTTCATCTTATTTATTTAGGGCCTATCACGTTCCTTATTTACAAGCTTTAAGTACTTCATATGGACAACCTACAGGTGCCATCACTGGGGTCCTAAATATGATAAAGAGTCTTCAAAAAAGCTATCCCGCGGGGAATATTGTGGTGATATTTGACGCCAAAGGGAAAACCTTTAGAAACGACATGTACCCTGAATACAAAGCCAATCGGCCACCTATGCCAGATGACTTAAGAACCCAAATTGCACCCCTTCATCAAATAATTGAAGCTATGGGATTACCTTTATTAGTAATCGAAGGTGTCGAAGCCGATGATGTAATTGGTACCCTAGCCCATCAGGCATCAGAGTTGAAAATTGAAACCATCATATCTACAGGTGACAAAGATATGGCTCAATTGGTGACCCCTCATGTCAGGCTAATCAATACGATGACAAACGTAGAAATGGATGAAGCTGGAGTTGTCGAAAAATTTGGAGTGAAACCAGATCAAATTATCGATTATTTAGCCTTAATGGGTGACAAAGTCGATAATATTCCAGGGGTCAATAAATGCGGCCCTAAAACAGCAGCCAAATGGCTAAACGAACATGCCTCGTTACAAGAGGTTATAGAAAATGCAGATAAGGTTAAAGGAAAGATTGGAGAGTATTTACGTGAGGCAATAGAGTTTCTGCCATTATCATATAAACTCGCCACCATTAAACTTGATGTAGAGTTAGAACTTAACGTTACAGAGTTGAAACCAGTCTCACCAAACGATGAACGTTTAATTGAACTCGCCAATAAGTTTGAGCTTAAACGATTATTAACAGAGATAGCTCAAAAAGCTGAAATACCTTTAGAAAATGAATCCGCAGAAAAAGATATTGGTGAGTCGATTAAAGAGAGTAATCAAAATTATCAAACGATATTTAGCCAAGAAGAATTAGATATTTGGATAGAGAAAATCTCTTCATCTGAGTTATTCGCGTTTGATACAGAAACGACCAGTTTAAATTATATGGATGCAGAATTAGTTGGCGTCTCCTTTTGTGTAAAAGAAGGAGAAGCCGCTTATGTTCCATTTGCACATGACTATTTAGATGCTCCAGAGCAATTAGAAAGGTCAGTAGTACTTGATGCTTTAAAACCGATATTGGAAGATCAGTCCATTAAAAAAGTAGGACAGCATTTAAAGTATGACAAAAATGTTCTAGCGAATTATGGAATAAACCTTCAAGGGATCGCTTACGACACTATGCTAGAGTCCTATGTATTAAATAGTGTTGGCTCAAAACATAATATGGATAGTTTAGCTGAGACTTATTTAGGGAAGACAACCATACATTTTGAAGACATAGCAGGGAAAGGAGCTAAACAACTAACCTTTAATCAAATCCCGATAGAAAAAGCTGCTCCCTATGCAGCTGAAGATGCCGATATTACGCTGCAATTACATAATACTATTTGGAACAAGTTAAGCGAAGAAAAGGAACTCAAAGAAGTATTTGAAACCATAGAGTTACCCTTAGCTCCAGTGCTGGCTAGAATGGAGCAGTTTGGTGTATTGATTGATAGCCAACAGTTAGCTCAACAAAGTCAAGACATTGCGATGAGAGTACTTGAGCTAGAAAAAGAAGTTTATGAACTAGCAGGCGAAGAGTTCAATCTAGGCTCAACAAAACAATTACAGGAAATTTTGTTTAATAAAATGCAATTACCTGTTCTTAAAAAGACCCCCAAAGGAGCACCGTCAACAGCCGAAGAAGTTTTACAAGAGTTAGCTAACAACTACCCTCTTCCTAAATTATTGATGGAGTTCAGAGGGTTAAGCAAGCTAAAAAACACCTATACGGATAAGCTTCCAAAAATGATAAATGTGCGTACCGGAAGAGTGCATACCTCTTATCATCAAGCAATTGCTGCAACGGGTAGGTTATCTTCAACAGATCCTAATCTCCAAAATATACCTATTCGAACCCCCGAAGGTAGGCGAGTAAGACAAGCTTTTATTGCTAGAGATAATTATAAAATTGTAGCAGCCGATTATTCACAAATAGAACTACGTATTATGGCGCACTTATCTGGTGACAAGGGTTTACTAAGAGCTTTTGCATCTGGAAAGGATATACATTCTGCTACGGCTTCTGAGGTCTTCAGCACACCTTTAGAAAACGTTACAACCGAACAGCGTAGAAACGCCAAAGCCATTAACTTTGGACTTATATATGGCATGTCTGCATTTGGCCTTTCTCGTCAACTTAATATTTCGCGACAGGATGCCCAGAAATATATGGATGTATACTTCGAACGCTACCCTAGCGTTCTAACCTATATGGAAAACACTCGAGAGTTAGCCAAAGAGAAAGGCTATGTTTCAACAGTTTTTGGAAGGCGTTTATACTTACCAGAAATAAATGCAAGCAATGGTATGCGCCGAAAAGGAGCAGAAAGGGCCGCTATTAATGCTCCGATGCAAGGAACAGCGGCTGATATTATAAAGAAAGCAATGTTGGCAGTAGACCAATGGATTCAAGAACTCCCCAACGATGAAATTAGAATGATAATGCAAGTACATGATGAGCTAGTATTTGAAATTGCGGAACATAAAATATCTGAATACAAAGCTAAAATTATATCCTTAATGGAGCAAGCTGTGACTTTAGATGTCCCTTTAGTAGTAGAAGCGGGTTTAGGTGAAAACTGGGATGAGGCCCATTAATCGTACATTAAGTTCAGTTAATCGATTAAAACGCATAATCTACTTGGTTTATCAGGGCATTTTTTATAGAATTCGCCCGTAGGGTACAGAGGTTTGATATTTCTAACCTTTGTTTGAACCCCAGCTTATTGCTGGGGTTTTTTTTACCCTAAAAAACACCTTATATTTCACTTTTCTTTTTAAACTCATATCCATACCAAGAATCAAGTTTCTGTTGGAGCTTATCCAAACCAATCCCATTCGTAGACGAAAAAACTTCTACACTAACGTCACCACAAAATGCCATAGCGGCCTCTTTTGCCATCAATAATTGACTCTTACGTTTCCCAGACTTGAGCTTATCAGCTTTAGTTAAGAGAGCTAAAACCGGTAAATCTGCAGCAACAGCCCAATATATTAGCTCTTGATCAAGATCTTTAAATGGATGACGGATATCCATTAGAACAACTAAACCTTTTATACTATTCCTTTTTTGAAGATACTCTCCTAAAGATTTTTGCCATTTTTTCTTAATTTCCAATGGAACCTGAGCATATCCATAGCCCGGTAAATCTACCAACCTTCTGTCTTCATCCAGAGAAAACACGTTAATTAGCTGTGTTCTTCCCGGTGTTTTACTTGTTCTAGCCAAGTTCTTTTGCCTAGTAAGTTTATTTAGCGCACTAGACTTGCCCGCATTGGAGCGTCCAGCAAACGCTATTTCAATTCCCTCATCTGGCCCCAAATGCGTAATGTCTGGGGCACTAATACTAAACCTTGCTTGATTATAATGACTCACTTTGACTCCAAATATGGTTTGCTACCAGATGTTTTTTGTATATTTCCACAATTATATCAGGGAAAAGGTGAATGAATTTATTTTACTAACGCTGTAAATGTGTAAAATACCCAGTTAAGGTTTAATAAGAACCCTCTAATCACATGTTTAAAGAGAAAATAATGAAAAATCTTGGTCTTCTAATAAGTTTATTCGTTGGTTTTAGTACCGGTGCTTTCGCACAGGGTGATGCTGAACAAGGTAAAAACAAGTCAGCTATCTGTGCTGCTTGTCATGGAATGGATGGTAATAGCGCCATAGCGATGAATCCTAAGTTAGCAGGCCAACATACTAAATATTTAGTTAAACAACTAAACGAATTTAAGCTTGCTGCAAAAAGTGGGGGGGCCGAAGGTCGCAATAACGCTGTGATGAATGGTATGGCAGTAGGCTTATCAGAGCAGGATATTGAAGATATTTCCGCTTATTTTTCGAGTCAAGAAGCAAGCCCCGGTGAAGCAGCAGAAGATATAGTTGAAGCAGGAAGAAAGCTCTATGTGGGGGGCGATATAGAGCGCGGCGTTACTGCGTGTATAGCGTGCCATGGCCCTAGAGGTAACGGAACTAGTTTGTCTGGCTTCCCTGATATTAGTGGTCAACACGCAGAATATATTTCAACCCAACTCAAAGCATTCCGCTCTGGGGAGCGTGCAAATTCTTTAAATGGCATGATGGGTGATATTGCCAAGAAAATGACAGATAAGGAAATAGAAATAATATCTAGTTATGTATCAGGCCTTCACTAGACTATACATATACATTTTACACTAGAAATAATTTAGAACATATTTCATACAGACATGTAAATAAATTGTAAGTACGACTCATTCGTGTATGCTTTAAAGTTTAGAATATTACAAGGACGAAAAACAAAGCATCATGGAGATCAATGAATATCTTCGATAACAATATTTATAAATGAAGATAACTAGGAGCAACTAAGTTTAGGAAGAACAATACTGGGAGAAGTGTCTAGTGTGACACTCTTATATTAAAAAGCGATAGTGACCCTATCGCTTTTTTTCTATCTAAATATCACGCAAGCCACGCAGATTAACTAAAACTAAGGTAGAATCACGCCAATTATCATGAGTTACACAGGTGTGTTATGCCAAGGCAAAAGAAATCGCGAAAAGTTGGAAAAATAGGAACCACAAAAACCTCTTCAAACGTTCGTAAACCAACTGAAAAGCGCTTAAAAAAACCTAAAGGAAAGCCAGCAGGAAGTAGAAACAGCGAATCGATAACTACTGTCGGCATTGGCTCATCTAATATATCAAAAGATCCTAGGCATGGCAGCAAAAAGCCTATTGAATTAGTTGTGGTAAAAAGCACAACAAAGGCTGCCACAAAAACCAAGATTAGGCACTTTTCACCGGCTCAAGAACTCGCTGAATTAGAACAAGATATGACCCTTTCAATGTTACTAGAAAAAGAAGATGCAGGAGGCAAAATTACTAGAGAAGAACGACATTACATGGACATTAAATTAGCGAGACACAAAGAACTTTGCGAAATACTTGGGCTATCCGATGCACCTGAAGAATTGGATAATACTACGAGTTCATCAAGCATGTATGACGGTCTTGACGCTTTAAATATTGACGACTTTAAAGATTAAACTATCACTAATTAATTTATGATCTATCTACTATTCATTATTGCTCTTATTGTAATTGGCGCGCTTGCATTTTATGCTGGCTCACTTTTATTCCAGCTAAAAGTACAAACACAGCGAAAAGAAAACACCGCAAAGTTACGAATCGAGAAAATAATCGAAAGTATACAAACGATAGCTTTAGCTATAGAACAACAACAGTGCAATCTGTCAGAAGGGTGTATTCGGTTAGTGCACTTACTAGAATGTTTACCCGTATCTAATAAGCCTAACGTGAACGAACAATACCCTGCTCTCTATGAGCTCTTTATCGCTGTCGAGCATCTTCCCACCCATGACAAAAGAAAAGCCCAGTCAAAAAAGGAAACTTTCAAACAAGATGTGTTTAGGGAAGAACTAGAAGCAAAGTTATCTTCTAAGATACTTAATGAAGTATCAACTCTTACTAAGTTTACAGTAATTCATTAATCCCTCAGTCTCCTACTCACTTAAATGATTAAGAAATTAAAAGAATACGCTAAGTGTAATAGCCTATAGCCGTTTAAATCACCTTTAGAGGTACATAGAAGGCTCTACAAAAGGTATACTTACGGATGTTTTTTTAAATTTATTGATGGTGTGGCAGGGGAAAATGCAGAAGTTTGATTGTAAAACATTCCAAGGGCTAATTTTAGCGCTTCAAGATTACTGGGCCCGACAAGGTTGCGTGATAATTCAACCTCTAGATATGGAAGTTGGGGCTGGTACTTTCCATCCGATGACATTCTTACGTTCTATTGGTCCAGAACCAATTAATAGTGCTTATGTACAACCGTGTCGTCGCCCTACAGATGGCCGATATGGAGAAAACCCCAACCGTCTACAACACTATTATCAATTTCAGGTAATGTTAAAGCCTTCCCCAGATAATTTTCAGGAGTTATATCTTGGGTCTCTTAAAGAGCTTGGATTTGATCCTTTAGTTCACGATATTCGCTTTGTAGAAGATAATTGGGAATCCCCCACGCTCGGGGCTTGGGGGCTTGGTTGGGAAATTTGGTTAAATGGAATGGAAGTTACCCAATTTACCTACTTTCAACAAGTAGGTGGGCTTGAGTGTGCTCCAGTAACTGGCGAAATAACCTATGGATTAGAAAGGTTAGCTATGTACATTCAAGGTGTAGATAGTATCTACGATTTAGTCTGGACAGATGGCCCCATGGGTAAAGTCACTTATGGAGATGTATTTCATCAAAATGAAGTTGAACAATCTACCTATAACTTTGAGTATGCAGATGTAGATTATTTGTTTGCAACATTCGACCAATGTGAACAAGACAGTCAAAAGTTAATTGAAGCAAACCTTCCATTACCAGCCTACGAGCAAGTTATGAAAGCCTCCCACGCATTCAACTTATTAGATGCAAGACATGCTATATCTGTCACTGAACGCCAACGTTACATTTTAAGAGTTCGGTCACTGTCAAAAGCTTGTGCCGAAGCTTACTACCAAGCTAGAGAAAACCTTGG
The DNA here is from genome assembly GCF_039942875.1 of Paraglaciecola sp. Taxonomy (GTDB): domain Bacteria; phylum Pseudomonadota; class Gammaproteobacteria; order Enterobacterales; family Alteromonadaceae; genus Paraglaciecola. The sequence continues at coordinate 65,814 of NZ_JBDVBQ010000040.1, read as the reverse complement.
CTTTCCACTATGTAAAAAGGAGAAGTAGCCATGCGCATAGACAATTTATTAGTAGAAATTGGTACTGAAGAGTTACCACCAAAATCTTTATCTAAGTTAGCTACAGCTTTTAAAGAAAATATAGAACAATTACTTACGGAAAGTGACATTAGTTTTAAGAAAGTGATTTGGTTTGCCTCACCAAGGCGGTTGGCAGTTAAAGTAGTGGATGTGTCAGAATACCAATCAGATAAAACAGTAGAAAAGCGCGGCCCAGCGATAACTGCAGCTTTTGACGCAGACGGTACCCCTACAAAAGCAGCTCAGGGTTGGGCAAAATCAAACGGAATAGACGTTAGCGAAGCCCAAAGGTTGAAAACCGAAAAAGGTGAATGGCTGTTATTTAAAGCAGAAGTAAAAGGACTACCTATTCAGAGCATTATTGCGGACATAGTGGATAAATCATTAAAAGCATTACCAATCCCAAAAGCTATGCGCTGGGGCTCTAAAGACACGCAATTTATTCGTCCCATACACACATTTACTATGATATATGGAAGTGACTTAGTTGAAGGCTCCGTATTAGGTATTAAGTCATCTAGGAATATCCAAGGGCATAGATTTCACTCTCAAGGATATGTTGAGTTAGATACAGCCGATAATTATATAAGTCTATTAGAACAGAATTATGTTATGGCTGATTACGTACAACGCAAGCAAAAAGTACTAAGTGCTGTTCAAGCTATAGCAAAGCAAGAAAATGGTATAGCTGATATAAACGAAGATTTATTAGATGAAGTAACGTCATTGGTAGAGTGGCCAGTTGCCCTTTCAGCTAATTTCGATAAATCTTTTTTAGAGGTACCTAAAGAAGCGCTAATTTACACTATGAAGGACGACCAAAAGTACTTCCCACTTATTGATTCTAACGGGAAATTAAAGTCTACTTTTGTTTTTGTGACTAATATTGAGAGCAAAGATCCTCAAGTTATAATTAAAGGAAATGAAAAAGTAATCAGGCCAAGGTTAGCAGATGCCGAGTTCTTTTTTAATACAGATAGAAAAGTAACGTTAGAATCAAGACTCGAAAGCCTAAAGACTATTCTTTTTCAGAAACAATTAGGAACAGTTTACGAGAAGAGTGAACGGATTGCCAAATTAGCAGAGACAATAGCTGTAAATCTTGGGCTCAACGAACCTAAACTAGCCTATCGAGCCGGCTTATTAAGTAAGACCGACCTCATGACTAATATGGTTATGGAGTTTCCAGATGTCCAGGGTGTAATGGGTATGCACTATGCGCGGCTTGATGGTGAACCAGAGGTTGTTGCACTTGCACAAAATGAACAATATATGCCACGATTTGCTGGCGATTCTTTACCTTCCTCACAAATAAGTATGTGTGTAGCACTAGCAGACAAGATAGATAGCTTAGTTGGAATTTTTGGAATTGGACAAACACCTAAAGGCGACAAAGACCCATTTGCTTTACGTCGAGCATCAATAGGTGTTTTAAGGATCATCGTAGAAAATTCCTTACCTTTAGATTTAGTAGAGTTAGTTGAAGCTTCTATCATCACATTTGAAGATAAAATTAAAACTAATGGCTTATCTGATAATGTCGTAGATTTTGTTCTAGCTCGATTTAAAGCATGGTATGCAGAACAAGGCGTGCCGTCAGAGGTAGTACAAGCAGTGGCAGTAAATCGCCCTACTCGTCCAGCCGACTTTGCTGCACGAGTTGAAGCGGTAAAGGCATTCAACACGCTAGAATCAGCAGAAGCACTTGCAGCGGCAAATAAACGTGTTGCTAATATTTTGGCTAAGAACCCGATAGATATTAGTAAGCCATTAGATAAATCTCTGTTAACAGAGGCTGCTGAGATATATTTAGTAGACAATTTAGAAGCCATAGAAAGCTCCGTAGAGCCCCTATTAGCAATATCTAACTATAAGGATACTCTTACTCATCTAGCAGAACTTAGAGAGCCTATAGACTCATTTTTTGATAATGTTATGGTTATGGATAAAAATGAAGCTATCAAACTTAATAGGCTTTCATTATTAGCAAGGCTTCGAGGCTTATTTTTAAGTTGTGCAGATATTTCTGTTTTAAATTAAAATTTTTACATTAAGTTTTAGGTGATGGTAAATATGAACAATATACGCAGTTGTATTTCTAGCGTATTACTTCTTTTAGTTTTCAGTGGCTGTGCGACAAATGTCATTGAAGAATTTGCTAAAGATGAAGGTTACGACAAACTCTATCTAAGAGGCGTTTTTTCTTGGTGGGAAGCTGACGAGCAATACAAACTAAAAGAAGTAGCAGATCAAGTCTATGCTACGCGTATTGACTTAATTGCAGATGGTCAACCCTATGACTTTAAATTTGCCGATGAAAATTGGACGCCTGGTTTAAATTGTGGATATGCAAGCAACGCTAATATTGTCGTTAAACCGGGTTCTCGTAATAAAGCTAATTGTGAGTCGACTGATAATAATTTCATTTTTACACCAACTGAAACGGGTACATTTGAGTTTTCAATTGATTTTGGAGGATTTGGGGCACCTAAAGTTAGTATCAGGAAAATATAATAAGCTTTTGATTTAACTAAAAAAACCGCATCAAAATGATGCGGTTTTTTTTATATTGATTATTTTACCGGTAAACTAGACATCTAAGTTTGCAACTTTAAGAGCATTTTCATCTATAAATGCTCGTCTAGGCTCAACCTGATCTCCCATCAAAGTAGTAAATAGTTGGTCTGCACCAATGGCATCTTCTATTTTGACTTGTAACATTCTACGAGATGTTGGATCCATAGTCGTTTCCCACAGTTGACCAGGGTTCATCTCACCTAACCCTTTATAGCGTTGTATGTATTGACCACGTTTAGACTCAGCCATTAACCAATCCAAGGCGTCTACAAAGGAAGTGACAGATTTGGTTTTTTCACCACGTTTAACATAGCCTGTTGACTCTATAATTCCATTTATAGCCACATTCAATTCTTTAATACGTTTATATTCATTAGATTCTAAAAACTCTTTATCTAATTTATATTCAGTATCAATACCATGTAATCTTATAATAATAGCTACATACCAGTAACTTCTTTCTGAATCATGGCGAACTTCAAATGAGTAAGTAGCTCCATCAACTTCATCGATAGTTAATGCAGCAGTAAAGTCTTTAGCAAATGCTATTAACTTTTGTTCATCATTTACATCTTCAGATTCTAAAGTATTGCTATATACCAACTTATTCAAGATTACCTCAGGCATTATTCTGCTAATGCGTGTAATCATACTAGTTGTATCTTGGTATAGTTTCACAAGGGTTTCTAAGGCTACACCTGTGATACTTGGAGCATCTTCATTTACATAAAGAGACGCATTATCTAATGCTATTGAAGTTAGGTATTTAGTTAACGATTCATCATCCTTCAAATATTGTTCCTGCTTACCTTTCTTAGTTTTATACAAAGGAGGTTGGGCAATATAGATATAGCCTCGTTCGATAATTTCTGGCATTTGACGATAGAAAAACGTTAACAACAATGTACGTATATGAGAGCCATCAACATCAGCATCTGTCATAATAATTATGCGATGATAACGGAGTTTTTCAGGATCATATTCATCCCTACCAATACCACAACCTAGAGCAGTGATAAGAGTTGCGACTTCTTGAGAAGATAACATTTTGTCGAATCTAGCTTTCTCAACGTTTAATATTTTACCTTTCAGCGGAAGTATTGCCTGATTTTTACGATTTCTTCCCTGCTTGGCTGAACCGCCAGCAGAGTCCCCTTCCACTATATATAGTTCAGAAAGACCTGGATCTTTTTCCTGACAATCGGCTAATTTACCTGGTAATCCAGCTAAATCTAAGGCGCCTTTTCTGCGGGTCATCTCTCGAGCTTTTCTTGCTGCCTCACGAGCCCTAGCGGCGTCAATAATCTTTCCGACTATAATCTTACTATCAGATGGATTTTCTAGTAAAAACTCTTGTAGTTTTTCACCCATTACTGTTTCAACTGCTGGTCTTACTTCAGAAGAAACAAGTTTATCTTTAGTTTGTGAAGAGAATTTTGGATCAGGTACTTTAACCGAAATAATAGCAGTCAAACCTTCTCTAGCATCATCACCGCTAGTGCTAGTTTTTGACTTTTTAGCCATACCTTCTTTATCCATAAAACTATTCAAGGTACGTGTTAATGCTCCTCTAAAGCCGGCTAAATGGCTACCACCATCTTTTTGTGGGATATTATTAGTAAAACAAAATACATTTTCCTGAAAGCTATCATTCCATTGCATGGCAACTTCTACAGAAATCCCATCATCTCGATTTGATTCAAAGTAGAAAACTTTTTGATGTATAGGTGTTTTATTTTGATTTAAATATTCAATAAAGGCAGTGATCCCACCTTCATATTCAAACCTATCACTTTTTCCATCTCTTTCATCTTCAAGAATAATGCAAACGCCTGAGTTCAAAAATGATAGCTCACGTAGTTTTTTAGCTAGAATATCGTAATGGAAAGTTACATTAGTAAATGTATCTTCACTGGGCCAAAAACGAATGCTTGTGCCAGATGTTTCTGAATCACCAATCACTGCTAATGGCTTTTGAGGCTCACCATGTTGATATTCTTGCTCGTGCAATTTACCAGAGCGACGAATTTGAATTTGTAGCCTTTTGGAAAGCGCATTTACAACAGATACACCAACACCATGTAATCCGCCTGAAACCTTATACGAATTATCATCAAATTTACCACCTGCATGCAGTACTGTCATGATAACTTCTGCAGCTGATACACCTTCTTCTTCGTGGATTTCGGTAGGTATTCCTCGGCCATCATCTTTAACAGATACTGAACCATCGATATGAATTTTCACGTTGATACTAGAACAGTGCCCTGCTAGAGCTTCATCTATAGAGTTATCTACTACTTCAAACACCATGTGGTGAAGCCCGGTACCGTCATCTGTATCACCGATATACATACCAGGTCTTTTTCTTACAGCATCTAATCCTTTAAGGACTTTGATACTGGACGAATCATAAACATTTTCTTCTGCCATTTAGTTAAATCTCCTCTTTCACATGACCATGTTCCACGTGAAACACTGTTTTATCATTATAATTTTCTATAAATTCTAATTGGTTAATATCAATCGCTGTAACGAATAATTGCGTATCAGAGTTTGCTAATTTAGATATAAATACCTTACGCTTATCTTCATCTAGTTCGGCACCGATATCATCTAATAGGAATATCGATGGCCTATTGGTTTTGCTTTGTAAATAAAGGGTTTGGGCTAGTTGCATACTTGCTACAAGCATCCGTAATTGCCCTCTAGAAAGCAATTCATGAGCATTTACGCCCTTAATCTTAATTTTTATATCTGCCTTATGAGGACCTGCACTTACAAAACCATTTCGCAAATCTCGTATCAAATTTTTTTTTAATGATTGTTCTAAAGTAAGCTCTTTTTCCCATCCCCTATAATACGAAATTTCGAAAGAAAACTCAGGTAAAAAATCTGCTAATGTAGAATTAATCATAGGGATCAACCCTATTGTGAGTAAGTTTTCACGCTGTTCCGAAATTTTGCCTCCTTGATTACAAAATAATTCAGCCCAATAATTTTCTGAACCTAAGTTATTATTAGTGTTGTTTTTATAAAGAGCATTGAGTTGCTTAAGGCTCTTCATGAAAACGTTTGAATCGAGGTTGAAATTTTGTTCCACGTGAAACAATAGCCAATCGATAAAACGCCTCCGAAGTTTTGGGGCGCCTAAAAGTAAATCTGAGCTTTGGGGGGTAAATATTTGTATTGGTAAATAACTGACCAAATCTGAAGCTTTCTTAGATTTAACACCGTTAATATTAACTACACAACTATCGTCTCTATGTCGACTAATACCCAACTTATGAAAAGAGTTAAGCTCTTTTTCTTGGCTAGAACAATAAACGGTAAAGTTATCTTTTCCACTTTGAATAACATTCTTATGCTTGGATGTTCTAAAAGAACGAGCAAAGCCTAAATAATGCAATGCTTCTAATATTGAGGATTTACCACTTCCATTCTCTCCAATAAAAATATTTAGATTTTTATTGGGAGTAAAAGACAAGCTATCTAAATTTCTAAAATTACTTATCTGGACTTTATCCAGTTTCATATCAGTTTAAACAACATATAAATAAACAACTACACCTACAGTCTCATTGGCATAATAACGTATAGAGCAGAGTCATCTTTTGCGTCTTCAAGCAACGCACTGCTGTTGGAATCAGCTAAAGTAATTCGAATATCATCACAACTTAAACCATTCATAACGTCTATCAAATAAGCCACGTTGAATCCTATTTCTAAGTTATCACCTTGATAATCAACATCCACTATTTCTTCGGCTTCTTCCTGCTCTGGGTTATTGGCAGTAATCTTAAGTTCACCACTAGATAAGTTTAAGCGTACACCTTTAAACTTTTCATTAGAAAGAATAGAAGCTCTCGAGAACGCTTGTTTTAATACATCCTTGCTAGACTCTATCTTTTTATCACCGTCTCTTGGCAGTACCCTGCGGTAATCAGGGAACCTTCCATCAACTAACTTACTAGTGAAAATAAAGTCCGTTGAAAAAATTCTAATATGGTTTGATCCAACCTGAACTTTAACTAACTTTTCATCATCTTCAATTAACCTAATAATTTCTAAAACACCCTTACGAGGAATGATAACTTGGCGATTAGGTAAAGTTGCATTTTCGTAGGCTAAACGACATAGCGCTAATCTATGCCCATCAGTAGCGACTGTTCGAATCAAGTTATCTTCTGTTTCCAAAGACATACCATTCAAATAATAACGTACATCCTGTTGAGCCATACAAAAGTGTGTACTATCAATAAGATGTTTTAGATCAGCTTGCGAAATTTCAAACTCAAGTTCACCCTGCCAATCTTCTAGATTTGGATAATCTTCTGCTGATAGAGTAGATAAACTATATTTACTTCTACCTGAACGTAAAATGGCTTTGTTGCCGTCGACACTGAAGTCAATATTACTACCTTCCGCCAGACCTCTACAAATATCCAACAGCTTTTTAGCTGGTACAGTAATTTCACCCTCTACAAACGCATCAGTAAGAGTAACGTTTGATATAAGTTCTACCTCTAAATCAGTGCCTGTTAACCAAAGTGAGTTCTCACTAACTTTTATTAGCACATTAGACAAGATGGGTAATGTATGACGACGCTCAACCGCGCCTGAAACTAATTGAAGGGGTTGTAAAAAGTTTTCCCTGCTAATACTAAATTTCATTTTCTACTCGTAATATTTTTTATGAAGAGAGTGTACGAATTAAGTTCTGATAATCTTCTTTTATATCATGACTTTCTTCCCTTAGCTGTACTATTTTTCGGCATGCATGTAATACAGTAGTATGGTCCCTACCGCCAAAGGCATCTCCTATCTCTGGTAAACTACGATTTGTTAATTCTTTAGCTAAAGCCATAGCCATTTGTCTTGGCCTCGCTACGCTACGACTCCTGCGTTTAGACAAAATATCTGCCATTTTAATTTTGTAATACTCCGCTACCGTCTTTTGAATATTATCAATAGTTACCAACTTTTCTTGTAATGCTAATAGGTCTCTAAGAGCTTCCCTCACAAAATCTATGGTAATTGGCCGACCTGTGAAGTTAGCATTAGCAATCACACGATTTAATGCTCCTTCAAGCTCTCTAACATTTGACCTTAATCTTTTAGCAATGAAAAACGCGACTTCATCTGGTAAGAATATTTTGTTCTCCACCGCCTTCCGCATTAGAATAGCCACCCTTGTTTCCAACTCAGGAGGCTCGATAGCGATAGTTAATCCCCACCCGAACCTAGATTTAAGCCTATCCTCTACACCTGTAATTTCTTTGGGGTAACGATCAGACGTTAAAATTATTTGCTGATTGCCTTCTAGTAGCGCATTAAAGGTATGGAAAAACTCTTCTTGGGAGCGTTCTTTGTTGGCAAAGAATTGAATATCATCAATTAACAATGCATCAACTGAGCGATAATAACGTTTGAATTCTTCTATGGCGTTATTCTGTAATGCTTTTACCATGTCTTGAACAAACCTTTCAGATTGCATATAAACAACGGTAGCGTCTTTTTTATTATCTATAATTCCATTACCGACAGCATGTAACAGATGTGTTTTACCTAATCCAGTCCCACCATATATAAATAGTGGGTTATAGGCACCACCTGGATTATCCGCTACTTGCTGAGAAGCAGCTCTTGCTAGTTGATTTGATTTACCCTCAACAAAATTATTAAATTTATATGTAAGGTTAATATTACTTTTATGAGCTGGTACCGTATCAATAACTTGGGAACTTGAATTATGGTTAGCTAAAGCAGCGACTCCACTTGCTGCTGAACTTTGCACTAAAGGTGTAGCAGTAGATACGGTTGAAACTCTAGTTGTCATTTTGGATGGTGCACTTACTCCAACATCAGCAAGCTTCACTTCAAACCTTAATTGAGGTGGCTTATTATTGCAAAATTCTGATAATAACTGAGTAATTTGAACAAAATATTTATCTCTCACCCAATCTAAAACAAAGCGATTAGGAGCAAATAATGTTAGATATTCTTCATCATAATCTGCTTGAAGAGGTCTTATCCACATGCTGAACTGCTGAATAGGTAAATCTTGCTGTAACCTGTCGAGGCACTGATTCCATATAGACATTAAAAAAAACTACTCCGGCCATACACAACATAGGCTATAAAGAAGAAATACGTAAAATATTAAAAATTTGAAAATAATAAATTACAATTAAATATAAGTTAAAAATGCACATTTTTAAACTAGCTGTGAATTATCTCGCTAAACACCACCTCAAGGCAATAACCATTTTAAAATAAATTCATTTAAGTTCCTAAATCCTTATATTTATTTACTTTAAGGGATATAAATAATTAATAAACCTGAATTTATTCATAACAATTATTGCTTTTAATAGGCCTTTTTTAACTATCAAGAACGAGTAAATCTGTGTCTCAGGGAATTTTTTGTGGATAAATTATAAAAATTATTAAACTTATCAAAAATAATAGGTTTATTTAACGGTTACAGAGATAAACACCAATAGCGGAATAAAATTACAATGAACTGCCACTAATTAATTGACAAAGGCACAAGTGATCTCTATTATTCAGCGTCATTTTTGAGCACAGTCGAACCAAACATTTGGTTATTACAGTGTTCATTTTGTTTAACCTTATGTAACGGGACTAGGTCATGAAAAGAACATTTCAACCAAGCAACTTAAAGCGTAAGCGTTCACACGGTTTTCGTGCCCGTATGGCGACTAAGAATGGCCGTAAGGTCATAGCTAATCGTCGTGCTAAAGGCCGTGCTCGTTTATCAGCTTAATTATCCAAGGTGGGTGAAAATAACTTTTCTCGGGAGCTAAGACTACTTACTCCCACCCACTTTGAATATGTTTTCAATAAAGCAATTCCTGCAGTTTCTCCCCAAATTACCCTACTAGCTAGATTTAACGAATCAGATAATCCTCGTTTAGGCATTACTTTATCTAAAAAAAGAGTTAAATATGCCCACGACAGAAATAGACTTAAACGTATAATACGAGAGAGCTTTCGTTTACAACGTCATTCGTTTCCAAATATTGATATAGTTGTAGTCGGTAAAAGTGGCTTAGATAAATTATCAAATCAGGAGCTGTTTTCCTTACTTAATAAATTATGGAAAAAATTAGCGAAGCGTTGCGAAAAATCCCAATCGGATTAATTAAACTTTATCAAAAAGTAATTTCTCCAATGTTGGGACCAACATGTCGATTTCACCCTAGTTGTTCTTATTATGCAATTGGGGCAATAAAAGAACATGGTTTTTTTATTGGAAGTTGGTTAAGTATCAAACGCATACTAAAATGTCATCCCCTTCATGAAGGGGGATATGATCCAGTACCAGAAAAAAAATCAAATAAAGAGTGATTTTTATACAACTGCCCTTATAAAGAGCAGGTAAGAAATAAAATAGTAATATCGCCGTGATTTAATATATGAATAAACACTTAAATAAATCGCCCACGAAATTTAGCAGTTAATTAGAGTACTTTATGGAATCTCAACGTAGTTTTTTGTTTATTGGCCTAGCTATGGTCGGTTTTCTATTATGGCAGCAATGGCAGGTAGATTACGGTCCACAACCAATACAACCTTCTGGTAACACTTCTCAAGAAGCCTTTATAGCAAATCCTTCTGGAACAGAAGATATCCCTGTAGCATCTGCAGATGGTCAAACTATCCAAACAAGCAACCAACCTACAGGAAAGTTAATTTCAGTTGTAACAGACACGTTAATACTTAATATAGATACCAAAGGTGGCGATGTTGTTTCTGCTAATCTTGTTAAATATCCGGTAGAGCAAGACTCTGAGGAGCTATACAGCTTACTCAGACCAAATGGAGATAAATTATTTATTGCCCAAAGTGGTTTAATTGGGCAAGACGGTGTTGACGCAAAAGGTCGACCTACTTATTTAACAACACAAGATGAATATACTCTGCAAGGTGAGACTTTAACCGTCCCTCTTACTCTAGTTACACCAGACGGAATGAAAGTTACTAAAAACTTTATATTCTCAAAAGGTAGTCACAAAATCGATGTTAGCTATGTTGTTGAAAACAACACTAGTACTGCAAAACAAATGCAACAATTTGGTCAATTAAAACAAAGTATGCTTGAACAAGATGGCAGCATGTTTATGCCTGTGTATCGCGGCGGCGCTTACTCTGTAGAAGAAGATATTTATGAGAAATACACCTTTGATGATATGACCGACAAAAACCTTAGGGAAACCACCAAAGCTGGTTGGGCTGCAATGATTGAACATTACTTTGTTTCAGCATGGGTTCCGCCTCAAGACCAAACCAATAAACTATTTAGTACCGTTAAACAAAATACAAATGGTGTCATCGGATTTACAGGTGAGTCTGTCACTATACAAGCAGGTGAAACTAAACAAATAAATAGTATTTTATATTTAGGCCCTAAAGATCAAGATACCTTAGAACAACTTGCTCGAGGATTAGATCTAACAGTTGATTATGGTTTTCTATGGATGATTTCAAAATACTTATTCTATTTCCTACAATGGATACACAACATAGTAGGTAATTGGGGTTACGCCATTATTTTGATCACCATAGTCGTTAAAGGGGCAATGTATCCTTTAACCAAAAAACAATATGAATCTATGGCAAAAATGCGCGCGCTAAAGCCTAAAATGGATGCTTTAAAAGAGCGATGTGGCGACGATAAGCAAAAACTACAAAAAGGTATGATGGAGCTATATAAGAAGGATAAAGTTAATCCTATGGGTGGCTGTTTTCCATTATTACTACAAATGCCTATATTCTTAGCTTTATACTGGGTATTACTTGAAAGTGTAGAGCTGAGACATGCTGATTTCATATTTTGGATTACTGACTTAAGTGCTAAAGACCCGTATTTTGTTCTGCCCATATTAACGGGTGCAAGTATGTATTTATTACAAAAACTACAACCTATGACTATGACAGATCCTATGCAGCAGAAAATAATGCAATTTATGCCGGTAGCCATGAGTTTATTCTTCTTTATATTCCCAGCTGGTTTAGTACTTTACTGGTTAGTAAGTAATGTTATTACCCTAATACAGGCTAAATTTATTTATGCTTCCATGGAGAAACGTGGTCTTCAAACTAAGTAATTAGTAACCAACATATCAAAGCCCGTTTTATAGCGAATATTGCATATAAAACGGGCTTTTTTTTCCATATAATTTAATCACTAATTTGTTACATAAGGAGCAAACATGCCTTCATTAGATATAGTGTCAGAAATTGATTTAGTAGAAGTTAAAAACGCAGTCGATAATGCAAGTAGAGAACTCAGTACACGATTTGACTTTAGAGGTGTAGAGGCATCATTTGAATATACTAATGAAGTGGTAACATTAAAAGCCGAGGGTGATTTTCAAATTAAACAAATGATGGATATATTGCGTAGTGCCTGCGCCAAAAGAGGAGTAAGTAACGCCGCCCTTGATCCACAAGATATTGACGTTACCGGCAAAACTTACAAGAAGGCAGTTAAGTTTATTCAAGGCATAGAACAACCTAATGCAAAGAAAATAATTAAATTACTAAAAGAATCCAAACTAAAAGTTCAAGCTCAAATACAAGAAGATAAGGTCAGAGTTACAGGTAAAAAGCGCGATGATTTACAAAGTGCTATGCGCCTAGCTAAAGAAGCTGAGTTAGATTTACCATTGCAGTTTACGAACTTTAGAGATTAGAAAGGCATGACAGCAACCGGATTACCAACACAGCAAGATACAATAGTTGCACAAGCAACAGCGCCAGGCCGTGGCGGTGTTGGAATTATCCGAGTATCAGGAGACTTAGCTAGTAATGTTGCTGAAGCTGTTTTAGGAAAACTTCCAGAAGTCCGTAAAGCGGAATATTTGCCCTTCTCTGATCTTCAAAATAATCTTATCGACCAAGGTATTTCCATTTTTTTTAAAAGTCCTAACTCCTTTACTGGTGAAGATGTTTTGGAGCTTCAAGGACACGGTGGCCAGGTTGTATTAGATATGTTACTTAACACTATCCTAAAAATACCGAAAATACGTATAGCTAGACCAGGTGAATTTAGTGAACGAGCGTTCTTAAATGATAAGTTAGACTTAACACAAGCAGAAGCTATTGCTGACCTCATTGACGCTAGTTCAGAACAAGCGGCTAAGGGTGCATTACGCTCACTACAAGGTGAATTTTCAACCCAGGTAAACAAGTTAGTAGAGCATGTAATACACCTTAGAATGTATGTAGAAGCAGCTATTGATTTCCCTGATGAAGAAATTGATTTTTTAAGCGATGGTAAGGTCCAATCTGATTTGAATGACATTATCCTCTCATTTGAAGCATTGCGGCAGCAAACTAAACAAGGCGCACTATTACGAGAAGGTATGCGTGTGGTTATTGCAGGTAAACCCAATGCCGGAAAATCTAGTCTACTTAACGCACTCGCAGGAAAAGACACCGCAATTGTCACCGATATTGCAGGTACCACTCGCGACGTATTAAAAGAGCATATCCATATTGATGGTATGCCGTTACATATAATTGACACCGCTGGTTTACGAGATAGCCCAGACAAAGTTGAGAAAATAGGAATAGAAAGAGCTTGGCAAGAAATACATCAAGCTGACCGCATTCTATTTATGTTAGATAGTACGGAATCCAAGGAAACCCACCCCAAAGAAATATGGCCAGAGTTTTATGAGCAATTACCTAAGAATATTGGTTTAAGCGTAATACGAAACAAAGCAGATTTATCAAATGAATCTATCGGTATAAATGATATGGGTGAATATCCAGTTATATCATTATCTGCTAGTGAAAACATTGGTATCAATGATTTAACAGAACACTTAAAAAACTGCATGGGATTTAGTCTAGAGTCTGAAGGACAATTTATAGCACGTCGTCGTCATCTAGATGCCATTGATAGAGCAGCTGAACATTTATATCTAGGAAAAGAACAATTAGAGGAAAACTTAGCCGGCGAACTACTAGCCGAAGAATTGCGATTAACTCAACACCACTTGAATGACATCACAGGCGAATTTACATCAGATGACTTACTCAGCAAAATATTTTCATCTTTTTGCATAGGAAAATAAAACCAATTTAATCAAGTTAAAAATTTATCTGTGTTGATCTATTATCCTCAAGGTACAATATAAGAATACTCACAAAATACGTAATACTTGAATGGCAAAGTTCGAAATAGTAGTAGGCAGTGTGTTAGGTGCAACCGAATATGTAGCTGACGCAGTACAAGAAGTCCTAACTGAAAACCAACATACAAGTACAATTCACCTTACTCCTAAGCTATCTGAATTAGATGAAAACGCGACTTGGATTATTTGTTCATCAACCCATGGAGCTGGTGATTTACCAGAAAATATTGAACCTTTTTCTAAAGAGTTGTTAGCAAAACAATTTTTGAATACAAATTTTATCGTTATTGGTTTAGGCGATAGTAGCTATGACACCTTTTGTTATGGTGCTAACAAATTAGAAATGTTAATGACCAACACAGGTGCAAAACAACTAATACCCGCCATGCATATTGATGTTCTAAATCACCCTATTCCTGAAAATATTGCAGTTGAATATCTAGAAACTTATTTAAAAAATTCAAATTTAGGTTAGTGAGTAAAAAAGCAGATGCAATTCAATCAGGCTGAACAAACTGCCCTACTACAATCTCTCAGTAATGATGCTCGGACTTTATATATGTTAGGTATAAAACCTACTGTAAATAAAAAATCAGGAGTAAGCGCGCCTCTAAATTATAAATACCTAATTTCACTTCTTAATGAAAAAGAACAAAAATTCACTCTTGGCAGACAAATTAATAGTTTAATAAAAGAATTACTTCATATTGGACTCGTAAAATTTGAACAAGAAGTAGAGATTAACCGCAGTTTTAATGGTAAAACCTTAGTGTTACCTTTAACCACAATGAAAGTTGATGACTATACCAAACTACATTTAAATTGGACTGATATGCATCTAGACTGGCAGCCTAACGAAAACTTAGTAGCCGATTTAGCCAAACTAATAGGTCTTATTGATTACCAATATACTGATAATGAGTTAGGTGACTTTATAGCTTACTGGCTTGGCAGACCTGAAGTACAATTTAGCGAATATCAATGGACACAAAAATTTATATTCAATTTGAAGAAAATGCGAATGGCTAATAATTTTAAAGAAACACAAAAAGTAGGACAGCAAATGGTTAAAACCAAAGCTGGTATAGTTGCAGACGACAATGCTAAAAATTTAGTGGCAAAATATAGTAAAAAAACTCAGTAAACTTAACTTTATAATCTAGGACTATAGAATTCGTGGACAGTATTCAAGACAAAATTAAACAATTAGGTAAAGCGCTAGGACGGCAACATGTCCCAGATAGTTATACTGATTATAAAAGTCTAAAAAGCGAATATGAAACATTAGCGAATAGAGATGTTAGGTTAATCCAACAACAGGGTAAAAAACAACGTATACAAGCTATACAAGGGCGTTCAGATCTCAACTCAAAATGGACCTTTGCAAACTTAATAGAAGACAGTAATGACGTTATAGAAGCAGTAAGCATCGCTAAATCTTTTATTGCTGCTCATGAAGATCAAAACTGGCGTAGAAGTGGCTCTCATATGATGATTTTTTACGGAGACTACGGTCGCGGAAAATCTCACACGGCAGGTGCTATAGCACATGAACTTATAGAAAAATTTGAAATATCAGTATTATATCGCCAACTATCCAGCATATTAGAGCTGCGTTTTTTCTCATACGATTACAATGCAAAAGATGATGTTGGACAAAAATTTAGGGAGATAAACCAAGAATTATTAGATGTAGACCTACTCATACTCGATGAAGTGTGTGTTAACGAAAGCATACTTAAAAAGAATGCCCAAAGCTGGCTTGGAAATTTACTTAGGCAACGTTTAGCCAATAATAAAAACTGTATATTAATTACTAATCATAACCTTGCTGAATTAGAAACAGCTCTAGGGCCCTATTGTTTTGAATCAATAAAAGAATATGACACCTACAAGGTGAAATTTTCTGGACCAAGTCGTCGTAAAGAAATAGTCCCTACACAAGCAGAGCCACAGCGAGCACAATCAACAACTGGATATCAACCTAATCAGGTTAGATAAACATTATAAATATAGATAAAAACGACGTTATTATTAACGCCGTTTTACATTCAAGTATAAAATTTTCACTAAAAAAGTCTTAAATCTAACCAAATATATTTTTTTTATAATAAATATTAAAATTTATGTTTAGCATCTACAAAAAATATACATAAGAAACAAAAATAACGATCTAAGGATCCAAAAATATCAATTTTTCCTTAGCGATCAAGATCTAACTAAAATAATGCTATAATTAGATCACAAGTTACACACAGTTAGATCAAAACATATTCAACATTGTGGATAGTTTTATGTATAACCCCTGTAGAAATAAATTATATCCACTTAGTAAAATATTTAGAAAATGCGCTTGTGGATAAAACAGCTGTTTATACCCATATTATACCAACTTACTATCGCTTTATTAACATGGTTGATCGTTATTCAAATGATTGATTTTAAAAGTAAAAAAGCACTTATTAACAGAAAATTAGATCCTTAATAATAGTAATAATAAGTAAAGATCTAATAGATCTTATAAATACTAATGAGATCGTAATTTAAGATCTGAATAAATTTTAAGCATTTTACTTACGTCAAAATCTATATAGAATGTGCGCCCCGTTTTAAAGGGTACAAAATGATCAACAGCGTTAGAGGAATACCATGTTTTATCAACAAAATTTTGATGTAGTCGTAGTAGGTGGTGGCCATGCAGGAACAGAAGCGGCATTAGCTTCTGCACGTATGGGAGCATCAACCTTATTACTCACACACAACATTGAAACTTTGGGTCAAATGTCATGTAACCCAGCTATTGGTGGTATTGGTAAAGGACATTTAGTAAAAGAGATCGATGCTTTAGGTGGAGTAATGGCCAAAGCGATCGACAAAGCAGGTATTCAGTTTAGAACCCTAAATTCAAGTAAAGGCCCAGCGGTCAGAGCAACCCGAGCACAAGCAGATCGTACTCTTTATAAAAATGAAATTAGAAATATTATTGAAAACCAAGAAAATCTAACGTTATTTCAACAATCTTGTGATGATCTTATTGTAGAACAAGATCGCGTTGTGGGTGTAGTCACTCAAATGGGTCTTAAATTCCATGCTAAAGCGGTTGTAATCACCGTAGGAACGTTTTTAGGCGGTACAATACATATAGGCATGGAAAATTATAAAGGAGGCCGTGCAGGCGATCCTCCTTCGATCGCTTTGGCGGATCGTTTACGAGACTTACCTTTTAGAGTTGATCGATTAAAAACTGGAACGCCTGCTAGGTTAGATGCCAGAACATTAAACTTTGATGCAATGCAGGTTCAACATGGTGATACACCAATTCCAGTTGTATCATTTTTAGGTAAAGTTAGTGACCATCCTCGCCAAGTACCTTGTTACATTACTCATACCAATGAAAAAACTCATGATATTATTCGTGGCGGATTAGATAGATCCCCTATGTATACTGGGGTAATTGAAGGTATTGGTCCACGTTATTGTCCTTCAATTGAAGATAAAATTCACCGTTTTGCAGATAAAAATTCACACCAAATATTTGTAGAACCAGAAGGGCTAAATAGCATCGAAGTTTATCCAAATGGTATTTCAACTAGTCTTCCATTCGATGTTCAAATGAACTTAGTTCGTTCAATTGTTGGTTTTGAAAATGCACATATTGTGCGCCCTGGTTATGCGATCGAATATGACTTTTTTGATCCAAGGGATCTAAAACAAACATTAGAAACAAAATTTATCAGTGGACTGTTTTTTGCCGGACAAATAAATGGCACAACAGGCTATGAAGAAGCAGGCGCTCAAGGTTTAATAGCAGGGGCGAATGCTGCTTGTCAGGTACAACAAAAAGAAGAATTTATTTTACGCCGTGATGAAGCGTATATTGGCGTATTGATCGATGATCTAGCCACAATGGGGACTAAAGAGCCTTATCGTATGTTTACCAGTAGAGCCGAATATCGCTTATTACTGAGAGAAGACAACGCGGATATTAGATTGACTGCCAAAGGCCATAAAATTGGGTTAGTGGACGAATATCGCTGGAAAGCTTTTAATGAAAAATTAGAAGCAATTGAACTTGAAAAGCAACGCTTAAAGGCAACCTGGGTTCATCCAAAACACGAATCTGTTGGCGAGTTGAATAAAATTTTAAAAAATCCAGTTACTAAGGAAAATTCTTTAGAAGACTTAATCAGACGTCCAGAAATGACTTATAAAACGTTAATAGGTTTAGATACCTTTGGCCCTGGTTTAGATAACGAACAAGCAGCAGAACAGGTCGAGATACAAATTAAATATGCCGGGTATATCGAACGTCAAAAAGATGAAATTGCCAAAACCGTACGTAACGAGAATACGCTTATTCCAAAAGATTTTGATTTTAGTCAAATTTCGGGATTAAGTAATGAAGTTGTTGCCAAGCTTAGTGACGCGCGACCCGAAACTATTGGTAAAGCGGGTAGGATTTCAGGTATTACACCTGCTGCCGTTTCACTATTACTTGTTTATTTGAAGAAGCACGGATTATTAGTGGGCTCTAGCAGCAACGATAAGAAAATTATAGCCTGATGAAAGAACAACATATTTTAGGTGAAGAATTACTCACCATTTTAAAAAAAAGCATTAATAACACCTCTTTAGAGGTTAGCGAACAGCAACAAAAACTACTGATTAACTACATTTTAATGGTTAATAGATGGAACAAGGCTTTCAATTTAACTTCTATTCGAGAGCCTGAAAAAATGGTGATCAAACATATAGTAGATTCTATAGTTGTGGCTCCATACTTGGACAAAATGCACTATATCGATGTGGGAACTGGCCCAGGTTTACCTGGCATCCCTTTGGCAATCATGTGCCCAGATAAACATTTTGTTTTATTAGATAGTTTAGGAAAGCGTGTACGCTTTATGAAGCAAGTAGCACATGAACTAAATATTAAAAATATTGAGCCTGTGCAATCTAGAGTTGAAGACTACGTTCCAACTTTCAAAATTGATGGAGTATTAAGCAGAGCTTTTGCATCATTAAAAGATATGTTGCACTGGTGTCAGCATCTGGTAGATTCCCACGGAGTTTATCTTGCTTTAAAAGGTCAACTTCCTCTGGATGAGCTTGAAGAGTTACCTATAGGTTTTACCTTGCAAGAAACAATAAAGTTAGACGTTCCAGGCCTTGACGGTGAACGTCATATAGTCAAAATAATAAAACAACCATCAGATTAGACGCTATTTAATTAGGCATAGTTTTTATGTCTATCTAGTCTGCCAACATAAATGGATGGCTATTTTGGGCAAAATCATTGCGATCGCTAATCAAAAAGGTGGCGTTGGAAAAACAACTACAGCGGTTAATGTTGCTGCATCTATGGCTGCGACTAAACGTAGGGTCTTGTTGATCGACTTAGATCCTCAGGGCAATGCCACCATGGGCAGTGGTGTAGATAAATATAGTGTTGAAAACACCAGTTATGAATTATTAATTGAAGAAAAACCCATTGATGAAGTTTTAATTAAAGAAACTTCAGGAAAATATGATCTCATAGCAGGAAATAGTGACATTACAGCTGCTGAAATTAAACTAATGGAAGTATTTGCAAGAGAAGTAAGACTTAGAAATGCATTAGCACCTGTAAAAAATTATTATGACTTTATTTTTATAGACTGCCCTCCATCGTTAAATCAGTTAACTGTAAATGCTATGGCAGCAGCAGATTCTGTTTTAGTGCCTATGCAGTGTGAGTATTATGCGCTTGAGGGGCTTACCGCCTTAATGGACACCATCAAAAAGTTAGCGTCAGTTGTAAATCCAGCGTTAAAAATAGAAGGTGTACTGAGGACCATGTATGATCCTAGAAATAGATTAGCAAATGATGTGTCGGAGCAGCTAAAAAGACACTTTGGCGATCAAGTATACAGAACGGTTATCCCAAGAAATGTAAGACTTGCTGAGGCGCCAAGTTTTGGTGCGCCAGCTATGTATTATGATAAGTCTTCGACGGGCGCAAAAGCGTATTTAGCTCTAGCCGGTGAAATTTTACGTCGTAGCAAAAAGAAAACTACTTAAAAATAAAAAATTAGAGGACAACATGTCGGCAAAAAAACGAGGATTGGGTAGAGGGTTAGATGCCTTATTAGCTACTAGTCAAAGTGCTACAAGTTCTGAATTAGATAAAGCAGAGCAAAAAGGTGAATTACGTAAAATCCCAGTTGAGTTTTTACAGCCTGGTAAATACCAACCTCGTAAAGACATGTCTTCTGAAGCTTTAGAAGATTTAGCATCGTCAATTCGATCCCAAGGGGTTATTCAACCTATAGTCGTTCGAGAGGTTGCAGAAAATAAGTTTGAAATAATTGCTGGTGAACGACGCTGGCGTGCTTCTCAAATTGCACAATTAGATGAAATTCCCTGCTTAGTCAAAAACGTTCCAGATGAATCTGCTGTTGCCATTGCATTAATTGAAAATATTCAACGTGAAGATTTAAATGCTATGGAAGAAGCACAAGCATTAGACCGCCTAATGGTTGAGTTTGAACTAAGTCATCAAGAGGTCGCAACCGCTGTTGGTAAATCACGTACTACCGTAACGAATTTAATGCGTCTTAATAATTTAAATGACGATGTTAAATTGTTACTCGAGCATGGTGATATAGAAATGGGCCATGCTAGAGCATTATTATCACTAGAAGGCGATGTACAAAATGAAGCAGCGCAGACCGTATCTGGAAAAGGACTTACGGTTAGAGATACTGAAACTCTAGTTAGAAAATTATTAACCCCAGTAAAACCAAAAGCACCAATTAAGCCCGATCCTGACGTTGAGAAGTTACAAACTACCTTATCAGAAAACTTAGGTGCCCCTGTCAATATTGCTCACAACGCCAAGGGCAAAGGTAAGTTAGTCATCAACTTTTCCAGTCTTGATCAGCTTGATGGTATTTTGAGTCATATAAAATAATGTATTTAGATAAATTTTATTTTGGTAAACCAATTTAGTAATTGAGTAAATATAATAATAGCCTTAATCAAATACGTGAGTTATATAATCTCTATAAAATTTAATGCTTTATAGTGCTCTCCATAATAGTGCTTTTATGCACCAAACTAGACTTTATTGTTGTAAATCAGCGTAAGTTAAGTATAATTTTGGCGCTTTTCGATAGGTTTATATACGTAGAGGGATCAATTGGTAACTAGTTTGGTCCGAGAAGGTCAAAAATTGGCTAAAAACATACTTTTATTACAAAGTATAATCGCCATTATATGTACCTTACTATATTCCTTTTTTTTAGGAAAAAATGAAGGCTTATCAGCACTTTATGGTGGTTTAATATGTATTATACCAAGTGCTATATTTGCTTTCTTAGCATTCAGATATGCCGGTGCTAGTAAAATTAAGCTAGTAGTGCGGAGTTTTAACAAGGGAAGTAAACTGAAATTTTTGTTTACAATTTTATTGTTCTTGTTTGTATATCAATGGCAAAGTCTACAACCTTTGCCTTTAATAGTTACTTATGTAGTAACTTTGATGGCCCAATGGCCGATTATAATTTTTTTGAATCGCGTTGTTAGATAGAAATAAAAACGTGATTTAGTACCAGTTTTTAACTTTAAATTGTGGATGGAAAAATGGCAGCATCAGGTGACGAACAAAGCGTCAGCGCTTACATTCAACATCACTTAACTAATGCTTCTGTCGGTGAAGGGTTTTGGACTTTTCACATTGACACGTTGGCATGGTCGGTGGTTTTGGGTTTAGTGTTTTTAGTTAGTTTTCGCTCAGCAGCAAAAAAAGCGACAACAGGCGTACCAGGTAAATGGCAAGCTTGCGTTGAACTAGTTGTCGAGTTTGTAGATAACACTGTTAAAGGAACCTATCAGGGCAAGAGTCCGGTTATCGCTCCTTTAGCTTTAACTATCTTTGTTTGGGTCTTATTGATGAATTTGATGGATTTAATTCCTGTCGACCTCATTCCTTATATTGCTCAAAATATCGGTATTATGATGGGTGTTGATCCCCATGATGTTTATATAAAGTCAGTACCTACTACTGATACAAGTATGACCTTTGCTTTATCTTTGGGTGTATTTGCTTTAATGATTTTCTATTCAATAAAAATCAAAGGTGTCGGCGGTTTTCTGAAAGAACTTTATGCCCATCCTTTTAATACTCCTTGGTTATATTGGTTTAACTTTATATTGGAAGTGGTAGCACTTATTGCTAAACCTCTGTCTCTTGCTTTACGTCTTTTCGGTAACTTGTATGCGGGTGAGCTCATATTCATTCTTATTGCAGGTACTATTGGTCTTTGGCAATTACCTATTCATTTTTTATGGGCAGCATTCCATTTATTGGTTATCCCATTGCAAGCTTTCATATTCATGATGTTAACAATCGTTTACTTGAGTATGGCGAGCGAAAAACATTAATTTTTTGAAAGAATTTAGACAGCATTAGCTGGCCCTTTTGGGTGAGGCAAGGACGCCTACAAAACAAGTTTTACACGTTTTTTTATTTTAACTTTAACTTTAAACACAAGGTGAAAATCTATGGAAATCTTAGGTAATCTATATATCGCAGTTGGTATTTTGATTGGTCTATGCGCATTGGGGCCAGCTATTGGCTTCGGTATTTTAGGTGGTAAATTTTTGGAATCAGCTGCTCGTCAGCCTGAACTTTCAAATCAATTACAAACTAAAATGTTCATTGTAGCGGGTCTTATCGATGCGATTGCAATGATCGGTGTAGCAATCGCTCTTTATATGTTGTTTGTTCTTGGTGCTCAGTAATAGTTAACCATACCTTTTAACAACTATTAAAGAGGAGGAGCGGCCGTGTTACCAAATGCCACTCTAATAGGCGAATTAATAGCTTTCTTAGTGTTTGTTGTGTTCTGCATGAAATATGTATGGCCTCCAATCATTGGTGCTATTGAAGAACGCCAAAAGAAAATTGCTGATGGTCTTGCAGCTTCTGAGGAAGGCGAGAAAGCTCTCGAACTTGCTCAAGCAGATGCAGACGTTCAGCTTAAAGAAGCTAAAGCGCAAGCAGCTGAAATTATCGATCAGGCTAAAAAGCGTGGTACTCAGATTGTTGATGAGGAAACGCAACGTGGTCATTCTGAACGTGAGAAAATCATTGCTCAGGGTTATTCAGAGGTTGAAGCAGAAAGAAATCGCACTAAAGAAGAGTTACGTAAACAAGTAGCTGCTCTGGCGATAACTGGTGCTGAAAAAATCCTTGAAAGAGAAATTGATGCTGCAGCACAAAGTGACATAGTTGCAAAACTTGTCGCTGAATTGTAAGGGAGAATTGAGCTATGTCTGAATTGACAACTATCGCTCGCCCTTACGCGCAAGCTGCGTTCGATTACGCGGTTGAGAACAAAACCATTACCCAATGGCAAGAAATGTTATTTTTTGCTGCTGAAGTTTCTAAAGATGAAACGGTTAAAGAACTTTTAACTGGCTCTGTTGCGGCAGAGAAGCTTTCTGAAATATTCATTGGCGTGTGTGGCGAACAACTCGACCTACATGGCCAGAACTTAATAAAGGTTTTGGCTGATAATAGACGTTTACAAGCGTTGCCCGATATTTCTGCTTTGTTTAATCAGCTTAAAGCTGATTTTGAAAAAGAGATTGACGTTGAAATCACTTCGGCTGTCGAACTTGATGAATCACAACAAACAGCAATTGGTGCTTCTCTTGAGAAACGTCTTGCACGAAAAGTTAAGCTAAATTGTAGCGTGGATCCTGAACTAGTTGCCGGCGTACTAATTAAAGCCGGTGATACAGTAATTGACGGTTCACTTCGAAGTAAACTAAACCGTCTTTCAGACGCGTTACAAGCATAACGGGGAAAAGAGCATGCAACTGAATTCCACTGAAATTGCAGAACTAATCAAACAACGTATTGAGAAGTTCGAAGTAGTAAGTGAAGCTCGAAACGAAGGGACTATCGTTGGTGTAACCGACGGTATTATCCGTATCCATGGCCTTGCTGATGTAATGCAAGGTGAAATGATCGAGCTTCCTGGTAGTCGTTACGCTATCGCATTGAACCTTGAAAGAGATTCTGTAGGTGCGGTAGTTATGGGTCCTTACGCTGACTTACAAGAAGGCGTAAAAGTAAAATCTTCTGGACGTATCTTAGAAGTACCAGTAGGTCGTAACCTACTTGGTCGTGTTGTGAACACACTAGGTGCACCTATCGATGGTAAAGGCGCTATCGATGCAGACGGTTTTGAACCTGTTGAAAAAATTGCACCAGGCGTTATTGAACGTCAGTCAGTTGATCAACCAATTCAAACTGGTTATAAATCAGTAGATGCCATGATCCCAGTAGGTCGTGGTCAACGTGAATTAGTTATCGGTGACCGTCAAACTGGTAAAACTGCATTAGCGATTGATGCCATCATCAATCAAAAAGATTCAGGTGTTAAATGTGTATACGTAGCGGTAGGCCAAAAGGCATCTACTATTGCAAACGTAGTACGTAAGTTAGAAGAACATGGCGCATTGGCTAACACCATTGTTGTTGCCGCTTCTGCTTCTGAATCTGCTGCACTTCAATATTTGGCTCCTTACTCTGGTTGTACCATGGGTGAGTATTTCCGTGACCGCGGTGAAGACGCGTTGATTGTATATGATGACTTGTCTAAGCAAGCTGTTGCATATCGTCAGATTTCATTGTTGTTACGTCGACCACCAGGTCGTGAAGCGTATCCTGGAGATGTTTTCTATCTTCACTCGCGTCTTCTTGAACGTGCTGCACGTGTAAATGATAAATATGTTGAGCGTTATACTAATGGTGAAGTAACAGGTAAAACAGGTTCTTTAACTGCCTTACCTATTATCGAAACTCAAGCTGGTGACGTATCTGCATTCGTACCTACTAACGTAATCTCGATTACCGATGGTCAAATCTTCTTAGAGACAGATTTGTTCAACGCGGGTATCCGTCCTGCTGTAAACGCAGGTATTTCGGTATCACGTGTAGGTGGTGCAGCTCAAACGAAAATTGTTAAGAAACTAGGTGGTGGTATACGTCTAGCTCTAGCTCAATATCGTGAATTAGCGGCTTTCTCACAATTTGCATCTGACTTAGATGACGCAACACGTGAACAGCTTGAACACGGTGAGCGTGTTGTTGAATTAATGAAACAAAACCAATATGCACCACTTTCAGTAGGTGACATGGGTGTTTCTTTATTCTCTGTTGAAAAAGGATATTTGAAAGATGTTGCACTAGATAAAATTCTAGATTTTGAAGCATCTCTGCATTCTTATATGAACAGTGAATACAGCGAGCTGATGGACACTATCAATAAAACTGGTAATTTCGACAAGACAATTGAAGCCACACTAAATGAAGCTTTAACTAAGTTTAAAGAAACACAAACGTGGTAATCAATTTGGCTACTGAAATCTAATTTTATTAGATAAAGGTAGCCAGTATGTTGAATAATCGGAGATAGAGTTTATGGCTAGCGGTAAAGAGATAAAAGGTAAGATCGGTAGTATTAAAAATACTCAGAAGATCACCAGCGCTATGGAAATGGTTGCAGCGTCTAAAATGAAAAAGGCGCAAGACCGTATGGCTTCTAGCCGTCCATACGCTGAGAATATTCGTAACGTGATCGGTCACCTGGCAAACGCTAACCTTGAATATCGTCATCCATATTTGGAAGACCGCGAAGTAAAACGCGTGGGCTATATTGTGATTTCTACAGACCGTGGATTATGTGGTGGTTTAAACACTAACGAATTCAAATTGGTCGCTAAAGAAGCGCAAAAATGGCAAGAACAAGGTGTTGAAACAGACTTTGCTGCCCTAGGTGCAAAATCTGTAGCATTCTTCAACCGTTTTGGCGGCAATGTACTTGCTGCTGAATCTGGTCTAGGTGATGCGCCCACTGTCCAAGAAATAATTGGATTGGTTCGTATCATGTTGGAAGCATTCAACGATGGCAAAATAGACCGTTTATATCTGGTATTTAACAAGTTTGTTAATACTATGGCGCAAGAGCCACAGATCGATCAATTGTTGCCTTTGCCAAAATCTGAAGAACAAACATTACAACATCGTTGGGATTATATTTATGAACCTGATCCTAAGCCTATCTTAGATATGCTTTTGGTTCGCTTTATAGAGTCTCAAGTATACCAAGGTGTAGTCGAAAATGCCGCCTCTGAGCAAGCTGCTCGAATGGTTGCAATGAAAGCTGCAACAGATAACGCCGGCGACTTAATTGACGACTTGCAATTGGTATATAACAAAGCACGTCAAGCAGCTATCACACAAGAAATCAGTGAGATTGTTAGCGGCGCTTCAGCGGTCTAGTTTGTAAGTAAATTCAGGCAAAGGTTTTAGAATTTAAGAGGAATTAACATGAGTCAAGGTAAGGTCGTCCAAATAATTGGCGCCGTTGTGGACATCGAGTTTCCACAAGATTCGGTTCCAAAAGTATATGACGCGTTGCGAATCACTGAAGGTGAATTGCAAGGTTTGACCCTAGAAGTGCAGCAGCAACTTGGTGGTGGCGTAGTGCGTACAATCGCATTGGGTACTACTGATGGTTTGCGCCGTGGTTTAGCAGTTGAAAATACTGGTGAAGCTATTCAGGTTCCAGTTGGTACAGCCACATTAGGCCGTATCATGGATGTATTGGGTAACCCAATCGATGAAGCAGGTCCAATTGGTGAAGAAGAACGTATGTCTATTCACCGTGAAGCACCTACTTACGAAGATCAATCAAGTTCAGTTGAACTACTAGAAACAGGCATCAAAGTTATCGACTTAGTATGTCCGTTCGCTAAAGGTGGTAAAGTTGGATTGTTCGGTGGTGCCGGTGTTGGTAAAACCGTAAACATGATGGAGCTTATCCGTAACATCGCAATCGAGCACAGTGGTTACTCTGTATTCGCAGGTGTAGGTGAACGTACTCGTGAAGGTAACGATTTCTATCACGAAATGAACGAATCTAATGTACTTGATAAAGTATCGCTAGTTTACGGTCAAATGAATGAGCCTCCTGGAAACCGTTTACGCGTAGCGTTAACAGGTTTAACCATGGCAGAGAAATTCCGTGACGAAGGCCGTGACGTTCTTTTCTTCGTAGATAACATCTATCGTTACACACTTGCTGGTACTGAAGTATCTGCATTGTTAGGTCGTATGCCGTCAGCTGTAGGTTATCAGCCTACCCTAGCTGAAGAAATGGGTGTATTACAGGAGCGTATCGCTTCAACTAAGACAGGTTCAATCACGTCTATCCAAGCGGTATACGTACCTGCGGATGATTTGACCGATCCATCACCAGCAACAACTTTTGCTCACTTAGATGCAACTGTTGTATTGTCTCGTGACATCGCCTCTCTTGGTATTTACCCAGCGGTTGATCCACTAGACTCAACGTCACGTCAGCTTGATCCTCTAGTTATTGGTCAAGAGCATTATGATATTGCCCGTGGCGTACAATCAGTATTGCAACGTTATAAAGAACTGAAAGACATTATCGCAATTTTGGGTATGGACGAACTTTCTGAAGAAGATAAGTTATCTGTTTCTCGTGCTCGTAAAATTCAGCGTTTCTTGTCACAACCTTTCTTCGTAGCAGAAGTATTTACTGGTTCTCCTGGTAAATATGTATCTTTGAAAGACACTATCAGTGGATTTAAAGGCATTCTTGAAGGTGAATTTGATGACCTTCCTGAACAGGCTTTCTACATGGTTGGTTCTATCGAAGAAGCTAGCGAGAAAGCTAAAAACATGTAATTTTTAGTCTATGATCACGAAATCGTGTTGGAGGTGCATAGGTATAGTAATACCTTGTGTATCTCCTTCTAGATTTCAAGGTAAATAGACTCAAAAATGCCTGCATGTTTAAGAACTTTATTGGAGGTTCATTATGGCAACGACAACAGTACAACTAGATGTAGTAAGCGCTGAAACCAGTATCTTTTCTGGCGAGGTTGAAGCTATTCAAGTTACTGGTAGTGAAGGTGAACTAGGTATACATCCTGGTCATGCTCCTTTATTAACTACATTGTTACCTGGCATGGTACGTTTAGTACAAAACGGTGATGAAGAGAATATCTACATCAATGGTGGTGTACTTGAAATACAACCGGGTTCCGTAACTGTATTGGCTGATACTGCTATTCGTGCTGAAGATTTAGACGAACAAGCAGCTACTGAAGCGAAGAAACGCGCAGAAGAACATATCGCTAATCCAGGCGCTGATTTTGATTATGCAGAAGCAGCCATTGAGCTAGCAGAAGCTATTGCGCAGTTAAGGTTAATTCAAAAATTGCGTAAGTAAGTGTCAAAAAATACAAAATTAAAAAACCCAGCCATGCGCTGGGTTTTTTTATGAATTGAACAATTCAAAAACTAGGACATATTACTTATATTGAGTTTTAGGTTAATTCTCTATAACTATTGATAATGTAAAGGATAAACTAGCAAGAAGATGTAACTTAATGGGTTTAATTGAGTGTTTAGTTGCTTACAAATAAGGAGTCAAAATGAGTTTCAAAAATATTTTTTGCAGGCTAGTACTAACCTTTAGCCTATTCTTCTCTACACAGAACTTAAACGCAGTAACATTTGAGTTGAAGCTTCCCGAATCTGCACCCGAAAAAATATACGATGGGCGTTTAATACTCATTTTGGCTGCTAGCAACAAATTAGAACCAATGTATCAGGTAAACTCTAGTTTTGATGGGGCGCAAATCTTTGGTATTAACGTTGAAGGTTTTAAACGAGGCGAGACAAAAACTATAGGCAATGATGTATTGGGTTTTCCAGCTAAAAACATAGAAAGTATTCCTAAAGGTGAATATTATGTTCAGGCTGTTTTACATAAATATCAAACCTTTAACCTTGCAAGTGGTAAAACTGTAAAACTACCTGCAATACCAAGCGCTGGACAGAATTGGAAAAAGAGCCTGGAAACCTCGTAAGTAAACCCTTCAAAGTCATATTCGACCCAGCAGATAACAATATAATTAACATCATTCTCAGTGAAGTTAACCCCAATATTCAAGAACCGAAAGACACTGAGTACATTCGACATATTAAAATACGTAGCCAATTGTTATCAGACTTTTGGGGAACCGATATTTTTCTTCGAGCACATGTATTAGTACCTCATGACTTTGATAAGCATCCCCAAGCCCGTTTTCCTCTCTCTATTTTTCATGGCCATTTCCCATCTAATTTTGGCGGCTTTAGTGAAACGCCACCAGACCCCAAGTTAGTATGTAAATACAGCCAACGCTTCGATTTAGATTGTTATAACAAAATCGTAGCTCAAGAGTCTTATGATTTATATCAATATTGGGTAGCCCAAGATACTCCTAGGATGTTAATCGCTGAGATTGACCATAGTAATCCTTACTACGATGATAGCTACGCTGTGAACTCAGATAATTTAGGGCCATATGGGGATGCCATAACTTATGAGTTAATACCAGCCATAGATAGAGAATTTCGCGGCATAGGAGAAGGTTGGGCAAGGTTTCTTTATGGTGGCTCAACTGGAGGTTGGGAAGCTCTTGCTGTACAGGTTAAATACCCAGAGGAATACAATGGTGCATTTGCTGCTTGTCCCGACCCAATAGATTTTCGTCAATTTACTACTATTAATTTATACGAAGATGATAATGCCTATTTCCGTAAAGGTAGTTTTACAAAAATTGATAGACCATCGCACCGTAACTATCTAGGGCATTTATCTGGGTACATGGAAATGGATAACCATTGGGAATTAGTACTTGGAGATAAATCTCGTTCTGGTCAGCAATGGGACATTTGGGAAGCTGTTTATTCTCCTAATGGTGAAGATGGTTATCCTCAACGTATATGGAACAAAAAAACGGGAAAAATAAATAAAAGCGTCGCTGCATATTGGCGTGAAAATTACGATTTGCGTTATATTATGGAACGAGATTGGACTGAACTTGGCCCAAAATTAACAGGGAAAATTCATATTTATGTAGGAGATATGGACAATTTCTATCTTAATAATGCGGTTTATCTAACAGAAAAGTTTTTAGAAAATGCAGCACCAGCTTACGAAGGCGTTATAGATTACGGGGACCGTCATGAACATTGTTGGAATGGTGACCACGAAAATTCAAATGCAATATCTCGTTTACGTTATAACACCTTTTACGTACCGCAAATTTTAAAGCGTATTGAAAAATCCGCACCTAAAGGAGCGGATTTAAAAAGTTGGAGGTATTAGGTTTTTAATGAATGCTCACCCATATTTGAGTTTTTATCTATAAAATAAAAATGAAATGTTTTGTATTTATACAGGTCTTAATACCTATTAAGTACACCATTTTATTAGAGTGAAAGTTAGTAATGAAATACACCGTAGTCGTCTTATTCTTTATTATTGGAGCGTTTAGTTTAGAAACTTCTGCTGAAAAAGCCATTTTCGCAGGGGGATGTTTCTGGTGCATGGAATCAGATTTCGAAAAGTTAGACGGTGTTAATGAAGTCATATCAGGATTTACTGGGGGGACCTTAGAAAATCCCACGTATCGTGGTAATCATTATGGTCACTATGAAGCGGTAGAAATTGATTATGACGCCAGTAAATTAAGCTATCGGGACTTATTAGATCACTACTGGATAAACATTGACCCCTTTGATGATAGTGGCCAATTTTGTGATAAAGGGTTTAGTTATAAAAGCGCTATATTTGTAGCAAATGAAGATGAAAAAAGATTAGCTGAAGCGTCTAAACAATTAGTTATTTCGAAATTTCCAGAACAAACAGTTGTTACCCCTATTTTAAATACTACAAAATTTTATCCTATCAAAGGTAATGAGATACACCACCAAGATTATTACAAGAAAAGTCCTGTTAGATATAAGCTTTATCGTTGGAACTGCGGCAGAGATCAAAGGTTACAAGAAATTTGGGGTGTCAAAAAGTAACACAATTTTTTGTAAAGCCCCTTAATTTCAATTCATTAAGTTTGGCTCTAAGACGTTATTAAGTTGCCTGAGTTGCGTTTCTATCAAATTTAAATAGGGTTTAAATTCACTTAAGTTTGAATGCCCAGAAGTAATCATAACTTCCATAGATTTAAGAGCGGATTCCGCCTCAGTCAATGCACATTCGTGTGTACTAGGTAATAACCTATATAGGTGGACCAAAGCACTGTTTGTTTCGGAATTAATTAAAGCATCTTGTAACTGAATAAATATTTGTTCTGCATCCTCTGCAAATTCATAGATAGCCTTTAAAAATAATTCTACGTTATTCTTATGGTTAACTATGCCTTGTGGGATGTTAACGCAGGGTAAGTCGGTACACTGATGAGCTAGAGCTATTATTTTGGGGAGTTCAAAGGTTATGGCTATTTCATCGTCTTGCAACGCCGACTTCTCAATATTTGCAAATTTATTACCTATTAAAGCAAATCCAAATGAGCCTGCAGAACCGCTTATATTATGTGCAATTTCAGAGACTAGTGAAAGGTCTCGTTGTTTTAAGGCCTTATCAATTTTAACTAATTGTTCTCGCAAATTATCCTGATATTCACTCACTAAATTTAACATATCTTCTTTACTTAACACTTGCTCCGAATCACCTTGCATTGTTAAAAATAAAGACAATTTACGAATAAAATCTCTTCTGTCTATAGGTTTTGCTAGGTGTTCTGAAAACCCTATAGCCATGTATTCGTCAATTTCATGCTTCATATTATTGGCAGTAAGTGCAATGACAGGGGTATTGTTACCTGTCGAACGCAACTGTTTTAACGCAAGGGTTCCATCCATTATAGGCATATGGATATCAAGTAAAATTAGATCAAAATTTTGACGATATAGGACCTCTAATGCTTGTTGACCATTCTCTACTTTAGTCACTTTTATTTTCATTCGTTTCAGTAATAGAGAAATAAGCTCCCTATTATTTGGATGATCATCCGCTAGTAATACTGTGTTACCACTGAAGTTCGGTATCTTTGCTGGTTGAATAGATCGTGATGGAGTAGACCGCCATATCTCTGCAACACTATTTATCCAACTAGTGTTTTCTACAACATCTACCATTATATTTAAGGTAAAAGTTGACCCTTTATCTAGCGTACTGTTAAAGGTGATTTCACCCCCAAGTCCTTTTGCTAAACGTTGAGAAATACTTAAGCCTAAGCCCGTACCTCCAAAACGTCTATTAATGGAATTATCAGCTTGGGTGAATGGTTGAAAAAGTTTTTCTTGCTGCTCGAGTGATATCCCCTCTCCAGAGTCCTTGACAGTAATTTGTAATTTATTTTGAACCAAAGCGACCGATAAGCCAATGTACCCATTTTCTGTAAATTTAATGGCATTATTTGTGATGTTAAATAAAATTTGCTTTAAACGTGTAGGGTCAGTATTTATATGAGCTGGCAAGGGGTACTGATAGTTTAAATAAAATGCTAATCCTTTATCTCTAGCCCTTTTACCTACTAGTGATTCTACTTGTGCTAAAACAGAAAAAAGTGGAGTAGGAATAGATTCAAATTCTAACTTATTTGCATCAATTTTACTTATATCGAGAATATCATTAATGACATTCAGCAAGTGATTACCATTTTCGGCAATTATTTTAGTTACCCGTTCTTGTTCTGCTTTATCAATATCACCCGTTAAGATGCCATCTGCATAACCAATAATAGATGTTAAAGGAGTACGAATTTCGTGGCTCATAGTAGCCAAAAAACGACCTTTGGCATTATTGGCTTCGATTAAATCACTATTTGTTTTTTCTAGTTTTAAATTCGCTTCTTTCAACTCAACAGTGCGTCTTGCTACTTTAGTTTCTAAGCTGGCATTGAGTTCATTATTTTTAAGAGTTAACACCCGTAATTGTGCCGCTAATGCAAATGCTAATAGTAAACTGTCTAGACAATTACCTATTAAACCTAATAGATAGATATTAACGTTTAACCCTGGTAAAAATTCAATATTTATCAGATTTACTACCATGTTTGGCAGAGCTACCGACAATAAAGCTAGTGTGTAATACTTGGCAGGGGAATACCCATTTATCCAACAACGTACACCGGTATAAATACCTATAAATGCCGTTAATGAAGTAGAAAAAGTTGCTAGATATAAACCTGTTTCATAATTATAAAAAGCGAAAGGAATAGAGATTAAAGCTATTAAGGCTACTATTTTCAAGGTCAAAGCTATCTTAGGACTGACCTTGTCTAACTGTAAAAATTGAATATTGAAAAAACAAGTAAATATAGAGCCAATAAGAAATGCCGGCAGTCCAAATATAAGTGAGTTTTCAAAACCTAAGTAGTGGGGTACGGCAAATACTATAGCCCAAGCAGTACCGTAACTTAACGTAGAAAGTGCATAAGTTAAGTATTGATAATTATGAGTGCTAGAGAAAATAAAAAGATTATAAATACCTAATGCTAAGGAAATGCCTAAACCGATTAGCAACAATACATTTTCAATATGAAATAGCTTTACGGTTTGCTCAAAAGGTTTAACAACTATTTTTATAGGTGAAAAAAAGTAAGGGCTATCAAACAATATTGCAATTGTTTTACGTTGTCCTGGACTTATTTCTATTTTACTACCGTAATGAAAATCTTGCTGATTATTAAGGCCATGACCTGACTTTACCGTTTCATTAAACTTGCTACAGTCATAACAAAAAATCTCAATACGTTGCACCACTGAACCATAAGGATATATAAACCATTCAGTTTGCTGAGTGTCATTATTTAATTCAAATACCGCCACATATTTATCACCACTTAAATTGGTATCAGTGTGGGGTTGTAATGAAGATATTAAAGCCTCGAGAGTCGCTTTGTTTCTTGGAAGGGCTTGTGAATTACCAAGTAAAGAAAAATAACTAATCTGCTCGGTAAGATTATGACCATTTAGATTGCTCAGTTTGATGCTAGGAATATTATCAGTTGTCGCAGCAAATAAATTTTGCCCCAACATAACAGCAAATAGCGCTAAAAAGCTTACAAATTTAAAACTTCTATAATACATCTTTATATACTTTTATAGTTCAGAGCCATATCTAATCTTAATTATTAGAGCTCTATTATCTTTTGTTAATATCTGGTTTTATCTATAAAAGTCAGCAGTGAGTTTCCAATATACTGAAGTGGAAATCAGTCTCTATATTTACAGTTTATAATTTAACCCATAACGAGTTAACTACCTTAGTAAAGTACTAAAGTATGGAGTTTATATACTGCATCTTTTTCCGGCAAAAGTCAGTTACATGTAGAATATTTCTTCAAAATGGGAAAATATTCATTCTTTAAAGATTTTAAAATGTCATTTAGGCAAGGAAGACAGTGTTAGTTCCCAGTATTTTCTAGAAAGCAAACCTGCTGCATTTTTGTGAATAGACTATAAAGAGGATCACAGTTAATACCATGAGTATATTCAAGTATATAGGCCACAGACTCTAAGGTTGAAAGGCTATTTTTTTGTGTGGTATGTCTAATTTTATATTGGTTAATGGGAGGTGCAGAGAAGTGCCAACTCTGTAGTTTATGCAGCCACGGATTAAGTTTCCATATTTTTAAAGCTTTCCGCCAAGATGCGTCAATAAAGATCACTGTATGCCCTGAGGGAAAATAATCTTGCTTTTGCTCGATATTGATAAGAGATTCTAGTGGCTTACTTTGCTCATGGGGATAACACACACTGAAGTTCTCTGGTTTTTGCGACACTAACTTAATAAATTCTGTCCAATCCTCAGGTGACTCTCCTGTTAACACATCTATTCTATTTAACGTTAAATTAAGTAACTTAACTGTGTTTTTGGCATGTTTTGCTTCTTTTGGCTGTTGCAGAATGACTATGTTTATTGGGCTATTAAGCGGATAAACCCAAGCACACAAACACGTTTTTTGAGGATAGTCACATAGAATACAATGCTCTCTTTTCTTTATGTTAGAAATGTTCATATTTGATTGGGTTTATTTCCTTCAACAGATATTCTGCTTGGTGTTTGTGCACACACTTGTTAGATTTGTTAATTATATTAGTACTTACCTAACCAAATGAACTTTTTTAACATAAAAAAGGATTTATATGTTTAGCTTATACCTTACCTATTTGATGATATTGCCTACCCGAATTCTGGATTTTTAAAATGGCATTTAATAACAAACTTGATTACATACCCAATCAGCCTTTTTCGGGCAGCTCTCAGTATATGTCTGATCTAGAACGTAAAAAATTTCAAACTCGTAAATGGCAGGTTTTAATTGGTACATTCTGCTTATTAATGGTTATTTCTAATATTGTAATTTGGAGTCAAGCTGCGGTTTATCAAAGCCAAGCAATATTACATTTTTCGTATCCTTCGCAAACAGAACAAGTATTCGCAGACTTGCCACAAAGGCAAATAACGATACATACCCGCAGGCTTAAAAGCAGCAGTGTTTTAACGGCAGTTTCTGAGGCGTTATCTGAAAGGCAATACTTAAACATTAGTTTGCAAACTTTGGTTGTTAACTTAGAAGTTGAGCCAAGTTTAACTGGTCGTATTATTACACTTAAGGCAAACGGTTCCGATCCAAAAATTCTTAAACCTATATTAGAAACTTGGGTAGAGGTATACCTAGCACTTATCGATTCTGAAAAAGAAGTGAGCAACACAGAAGTACAAGAATCCGCAAATGAACAACTTTTATTGCTAGAGCAAAAAATTGTTGAACAAAAGTATCAAGTACAAAACTTTGCACAGAGCAATAACATTACTTCTTTAGAGCGAGATGAAAACCGTGTCTTAAATAAAGTAAAAAATTTAAGTACTAGTCTTGATTTAGCTATTGCAGAAAAGGCTGAAAAAAGTGCCCTCCTGTCTAGCGTTGAAGTGTCTATTAGTAATGGAGAAACCCTAGTACGTCCAGAAGATAAATTTGCCATTGATGAAACCAGATCTAAATTACAAGAAATAACAGCAGGGTTAGATGCCTTGTCAGAGCAATATACCCAAGCCTATCTAGAACGAGACACTGTTATTGTGGCTCGCCAGCAAGAAGCTATAAAATTACAAGCTTTTCTCGATGAACAAATCAAACTTAGTCAAAAAGCATATATGCAAGAAGTCCAGCGAGATGTGCAAACAGCCAGCAATAAGGTTGTAGAGCTGCAAAAACAGCTAGATGAGCAAAATAAACTGGCACAAACATTTAATCAAAATTTAGAAGAATTCAAACAATTAGATACAGAGCTAAAAGCATTGCAAGCACAGGCTCAAACAATAAAAACACAACAAATAACGCAACAGGTATCTAAACCTTTTGATGCAAAAATCAGCTTGTTAGAACCTCCTTTTATCCCTGACTTTGCTATATCACCTAATTATTTATTAAACAGTTTTATTAGTTTAATTGGATCATTGATTATCGCCATATTGGCATTGTTTTTATATAGTTTTATCTTCAAACAATACGTATCACAAGGTACCTCAAGTAATTTTGTTGTAGTACCGGGGCAAAATGTTAATCAAGATTTAGCTAATCTTAATAATCAACAGCCTGTACAGCTTAACCAAGCAAACCCACAATCATTGTCGCAGCTCGAAGCACCAGCTGTAAGGTTGTTGACCATTGTTGAAAGCAAATCTTTGTTTGCAGTAGCAAACAAACAAGCAAAGGTGTTAATCGGTTTAACCATGTGTGGTGTTGAGCAACAAGAGTTAAAAGTCATCAGTGCCAGAGATTTTCAAAAAGACTATTCTCAGATGACTATAAAGGGAGTGGCATCAAGAGTTTTAGCCGTACCTTCATACCTAAGTGAAATTTTAAATAATTTATGTGTAACGAGTGGCAATGAGGATATATGGTCTAACCTTGATCCTGATCAGGACTTTTCACTCCTTTTAGTTAATGCTGCCCATGATGCAAATTTACTTCTTCCAGAGCAAATTGATCTAAATGTATTACGTCATACGTATATCAGTTTCTTGGTTAATCAAGGCATAAAGCTGAATGATATAGAAAGAGTGGCTGGGTTTATTGCTCCTTCAGAGTTGGCGCGGTACCGTCATATTAATAATCAAAAAGAAGCAGTAAATATAGAAAACATTAACACCCAGTATCCAGTTGTTTAAATGCAAGTATTATCACCTCAGCAAAAAATATGGCGAACTACCCTGCTTATTCCAAAGGGAAAAGTGGCTACTTATGGACAAGTAGCGGATTTAGCAGGCCTACCAGGTCGAGCAAGGTTAGTTGGCAAAGCTTTAGGTGCTGTGCCAAAAGATTTGCAAGTACCTTGGTATAGAGTGTTACGCTCTACTGGACAGCTTGCTTTTGTATCGGGTTCGGTGCAATCAAAAAAACAGATTGGATACTTGCAACAAGAAAATGTTGTTGTTCTGAATAACAGAGTAAAACTTAACATTTTTCAATGGCAACCTGATTTGGGGGAGTTATTATGGAAATTAAAATTTTGATTCTCTTGAAAAATATGCTTAATATTTTACTGGCTTAGGCAATCTTATTTAGTGAGGTCGTCCCTTTAAATACACTTTTAGAGTTAAAAAATTGCTAAAGACTATACTTATAAATGAAGTTACAGAAGGGATGTACATTGACTCTATCGTAAAACAAAAAAGTAAACTCAAGATAGCTAGTCGAGGTAGAGTAACCTCTAAAAAAGCGATCGATCAGTTAAAAAAACAAGGTATTTTAGCGGTTGCAATTGATTTAAGTAAACAACTTAATGTTAAAGAAAAAGAACAGCAAAACGTCACTGTAAACCCTAAATCCGACGTACCTTTTGAATCTGAACTTGCAATGGCTATGAAGTTGCATGCGCAGGGTAAAAATATTCAAAAAAACCTGTTAAACAATGTGGCTAAAAACCTTCCTGTAGATGTAGCTGTGCCACAAGAATTCGCTTCTAGCCTAGTCTCATCCATAGATAGAAACCCAAATGCATTAATGTGCATGACCAAAATACGAGAAAAGGACACTTACCTTTTAGAGCATTCTTTAAATGTATCTATCTTGTTAGCTCATTTTGGAACTCATTTAGGGCTAACTGAAGACCAAGTGCAAGAGCTCGCATTATCTGGTTTTTTACATGATATTGGAAAAATTAAAATTCCTGATGCGATATTGCATAAACCAGGACGCCTAACTGATTCAGAAATGGAGATTATGCGTAAACATGTGGTTTATGGCACAAAAGTGTTAGATGAAATGGGATTACCTGATTCTATGGTTACGACCATAAGTCAGCACCATGAGAGGTTAGATGGCTTGGGTTATCCACTAGGATTGCAAGGAGAACAAATAACTAAGTTTGGCCGCATGATTGCCATAGTGGATACCTATGACGCTATAACAGCAGACAGATGTTATAAAGCGGGTATGCCATCTAAAAAAGCCTTACAAATATTACTAAAAGATAGCCCAAATAAGTTTGATTTAGCCTTAGTTAAACAGTTTGTTCACTGTGTCGGTATTTATCCTGTTGGTAGTTTAGTGAAACTAGATAACGAAAAGGTCGCTATGGTGCTTAAACAACATCCTGAACATGCTATTAAACCTGTTGTTAAGGTATTTTACTCTGTCCGTGGTAGTCATTATTTAGAGCCCAAAGAGCTCAACTTAGCAGCAAGTAATAACACTGTACAAATAGTAGAAGCCGTAATCGCCAGCGACTATAAATTGGATTTTAACCGCTATTTTAATGAATCAATTGCGTTGTAATTAACGACAAATTTGTTCAGGTAGTAATTTTAAAATCACTCTAAGTTGATCTGTCGTGACAGCTGATGGGCAGACGCCCTTATTGACTAAATCTTCACGAATACATGCAGGATCGGTAGACGAAAAATCAGCGCTATTTTTTTGCACGTAACGGGTTAATTGTTGTTGCATTTTTCGTGTTAAACAAGACATCTGTACAACCTTATCAGTGAAATGTTATCGGCCTATAAAAATCCAAAGGCTATCATTTTGAGTATAGATATTTTGTATATATGAATATAAAATATCTGCATAAATTAATGATAATCAAAAAGTAAGCCAATAAAGTTTTATTTATATAATTCAATACATTACGTTTTATTTTGATGTTAATTAAATGTTGCTTGTAAATAAAACTGACACTCTTTTTAACTTCGATATACTATTGCTTAAATTAAGCTAAATCCTGACAATTACAGCATTTATTAATAATAAAATGAAACGGGAACTACATGAAACATAATATAGAAAAGGGCTTGCTAAAAACGACCTGGAATAGCGTGTTGATAACTGCATCAACTACTCTATTGCTTGCTTGTCAGCCAAAAACAGAGGACGTAAAAATGCCAGAAGTCGAGTCTCAAGCTTCATCAGTGTTAACTTATCCAGTAACCCGTAAAGGAGATGTAGTTGATACCTATTTTGGTGAGCAAGTTGCCGATCCGTACCGCTGGCTTGAAGATGACAGAAGTACAGAAACCGAAGCTTGGGTAAAAGCTCAAAATAAAACGACACAAGGGTATTTAGAGCAAGTACCTTACAAAGATAAAATTGCTAACGTTGTTAAAAATCTACTGAACTACGAAAGAATTTCTGCTCCATTTACTGAGGGTGATTACACCTATTTTTATAAGAACGATGGGCTACAGAATCAAAGTGTGGTGTATCGCCAAAAAGGTGAAGGTGAGCCACAAGTATTTATCGATCCAAACAAACTGAGTGATGACGGCACAATATCATTAGCGGGTCTGTCATTTTCGAATGACGGATCTTTAGCTGCGTACTTAACTTCAACTGGTGGTAGTGATTGGCGTGAGCTTTATGTAATTGACACCAATACTATGGAAAAGGTCGATACCAAACTGGTAGACCTTAAATTTACAGGTGTCTCTTGGTACAAGAATGAAGGTTTTTATTACTCTAGCTATGATAAACCTGAAGGGTCTGAGTTAAGTGAAAAAACCGACCAGCACAAAGTGTATTATCACAAAATGGGTACCGCCCAAAAAGATGATATGGCTATTTTTGGTCATACTGACGATCAAAAACATCGTTATGTTGGCGCCGAAGTGTCAGACGATAATCAATATTTAATTATCTCTGCAGCGAACTCAACGTCGGGTAATCGCGCTTATTTAAAACACTTAAACGATGTGAACGCAACATGGATAACGGTGAAGGAATCCATAGTGTCAGATGTTTATTTGTTAACTAATAAAGGTGAAGATCTGTATTTGGTAACAAACTACCAAGCACCTAATAGTAAAATTGTAAAAGTTAAAGCCAGCGCTCCCAATGTAGAAAATTGGCAAGATGTGGTGTCAGAAACCGAAAATGTTTTATCACCTAGCACAGCTGGTGGCTATATTTTTGCTGAATACATGGTAGATGCAATTTCTAAGGTGTTTCAATACACTCTTGAGGGTGAGCAAGTGCGTGAAATTGCCTTGCCAGACATTGGTACAGCAGGCAGCTTTGCTGGCAAACAAAAAGCCACTACAACGTATTTCACCTTTAGCAATTACACTACGCCTACCACTATCTATTCATACGATATTACAACTGGAAAAACGGCATTATTCAACAAGCCAGCATCGGCATTTGATGGCAGCCAATATGTATCTAAACAAGTATTTTATACATCTAAAGACGGCACCAAAGTGCCTATGATTATCACCCAACATAAAGATGCAAAGCTTGACGGTAGCAGCCCAACTATTTTATACGGTTATGGAGGCTTTAATATTAGCCTTACTCCTCAGTTTAGTTCTACTGTGGCAGCTTGGTTAGAGTTAGGAGGTAGCTATGCAGTAGCTAATATTCGTGGTGGTGGTGAATATGGTAAAGCATGGCATAAGGCGGGTACTCAATTACAAAAGCAAAATGTGTTCGATGATTTTATTGCGGCGGCCGAGTATTTAGTAGATAACAAATATACTAGTAGCGAACATCTTGCTCTGCGTGGAGGCTCGAATGGCGGCCTATTGGTGGGAGCTGTGGCCAATCAACGCCCTGATTTAGCTGCGGTAGCATTACCTGCAGTTGGTGTTATGGATATGCTGCGCTACCACACCTTTACCGCAGGTGCGGGCTGGGCTTATGACTACGGTACAGCAGAACAAAGTAAAGAAATGTTCGAGTACCTAAAAGCTTACTCGCCAGTTCATACGATAAAATCAGGTGTTGAATACCCTGCTACCTTGGTCACTACAGCTGACCATGATGACCGCGTAGTACCTGCTCACTCATTTAAGTACGCTGCTATGCTACAAGCCAACCAAACGGGTACTAGCCCGACGCTTATTCGTATAGAAACAGACGCGGGTCACGGAGCAGGCACGCCCATCAGTAAAACCATAGAACAATATGCAGATATCTACGGATTCACCTTATATAACATGGGCGTAAAAGCTTTATAAATTAAGGATTGAGTTCGCTTAGCGTAAAAAGCCATCACAATTGTGATGGCTTTTTTATGGGTGGTGAATTGTGCGGTTAAAATAATTACTCAATATTCGCTATTTGCTCACGCATTTGCTCGATTAACACTTTAAGTTCTACCGCTGATTGGGTGATATCGGTATTGATGGACTTTGAACCCAAAGTATTCGACTCCCGATTAAATTCTTGCATCATAAAGTCTAAACGGCGGCCTACTGCCCCACCCTTTTTAAGGATTTTGTGAGTTTCGCTAATGTGGGATATTAGGCGGTCAAGCTCTTCGGCAACATCTACCTTTTGCGCTAGCATTACCATTTCTTGCTCGACACGGGTTGATTCTAACTCTATTTTTGCTTCTTCAAAGCGGCTGAGTATTTTTTCACGTTGCCATTTTATGACTTCAGGCATATGGGCTGTGACTTTTTCTACTTCTACCTTGATGCCGTCTAAGCGCTGTTCGATCATGGCTTTAAGGTTTACCCCTTCAGTTGCACGAGCTGCAATAAAGTCGGTTAAGGTAAGGTCAAATTCTTTCAATATATCACCTTGAATACTGTCCATGTCGGCTTCTTCTGCTGACATCACGCCAGGCCATTTTAGAACATCTACTGGGTTCACTCCGACTGACTCGCCCTGCGCTTGCACCCAATTAGCCGCTTGCATGACTTGTTTGGCTAGGTCTTCGTTTAAATTTAATTTACCTACTGCTGCGTCGTTAGCGAAAAAACGCAACGCACATTCGACCTTACCCCTTTGTAATTGTTTACGAAAACGCTCACGTAATACGGGTTCCATGCCTTTGAATTGCTCAGGAAGACGAAAATAAGTTTCAAGAAACCTCTGGTTAACAGAGCGTATTTCCCATACGGCTGACCCCCAATCGGCTTTAAGTTCGCGGCGGGCAAAAGCAGTCATACTGTAAATCATTGAAATCTTCCTAAGTTTTAATTCGGGGGCATTATACCCCTGTTACTCTTTGGTGCGAGAGTCCATGCCTAGTATTCGCTAAATAATTGGTTATGAATGCTTTAAAACTCAAGATAATTTGTACGTATGCCTCTATAATTGCGGCCATAATTTTGTCTGTGAGTATTTAGGAGAGCACCATGCGTCCAAGTGGAAGAACTGCCAATCAAATTCGCCCTGTTACTATTACCCGTAATTTTACCTGTCATGCCGAGGGCTCAGTGTTGATTGAGTTTGGTAACACCAAAGTATTGTGTAACGCCACCGTCACCGAAGGTGTACCGCGCTTTATGAAAGGCAAAGGCAAGGGGTGGGTAAACTCCGAATATAGCATGTTACCAAGAGCCACACATACTCGCTCAGACAGAGAAGCGGCTAGAGGTAAACAAGGTGGTCGTACTCTTGAAATTCAGCGTTTAATTGCTCGCTCATTACGTGCAGCGGTTGATTTAAAGCTGCTAGGCGAAAATACCATAGTAGTAGATTGTGATGTTATTCAAGCAGATGGCGGTACGCGTACTGCCTCTATCACAGGGGCATGTGTCGCCCTAGCAGATGCATTAAGCTGGATGCGTACCAAGGGTATTTTAAAAACTAACCCTATTAAACACATGATTGCCGCTTTATCAGTAGGTGTTTACAAAGGGGTAGCGATTGCTGATTTAGAATACCTTGAAGACTCAGATGCAGAAACAGACATGAACGTTGTCATGACCGACACAGGTAAATTCATAGAAGTACAAGGCACCGCAGAGGGCGAACCTTTCGATGCAGATGAATTAAATGAAATGCTATCACTTGCGAAAGACGGTATTCGCGAGTTATTTGACGCTCAGAAATTAGCTTTAAACTAGGACTGACCATGCAAGATTATCAACGTAATTTTATTGAGTTTGCTTTAGCTCGTAATGTTTTAAAGTTTGGTCAGTTTACCCTTAAATCAGGTCGCACTAGCCCTTACTTTTTTAATGCAGGGTTATTTAATACAGGCGGTGATTTAGCCAAGCTTGGGCAGTTTTACGCACAAGCGTTACAAAACGCTGCCATCGAATATGATGTGCTGTTTGGACCCGCTTATAAAGGCATCCCTATTGCCACCACCACAGCGGTAGCCCTTGCGGATAAACATGGGGTAGATAAACCTTATTGTTTTAACCGTAAAGAAGCTAAAACCCATGGTGAAGGCGGCAATCTAGTGGGTAGCCCATTAGCAGGTAAAATCATGCTGGTGGACGACGTTATTACAGCGGGTACGGCAATTCGTGAGTCAATGTTGCTAATTGAAGCGAACAAAGCAGACCTTGCTGGTGTATTGATAGCACTAGACAGACAAGAAAAAGGCCAAGGTGAATTATCAGCTATTCAAGAAGTCGAACGTGACTTTAATACTCAAGTTGTCAGTATTGTTAGCTTGGCAGATTTGGTTGAATACTTGGCAGATAAACCAGAGA
Organism: Paraglaciecola sp.; assembly: GCF_039942875.1. GTDB lineage: Bacteria > Pseudomonadota > Gammaproteobacteria > Enterobacterales > Alteromonadaceae > Paraglaciecola. The sequence goes on along the minus strand of NZ_JBDVBQ010000040.1, from coordinate 22,160 downwards.
TGGCCGAGCATTTAGCGAATATCAAGCAATACCGCTTAGACTACGGAATATAGTCAACTGTGAGTGACCCTAGCCCTTTTGAGTCAGCTGATTATCAATTAGATGCGATAGGTCTGCGTTGCCCAGAGCCCGTGATGATGGTGCGTCTTAAAATTCGTGAAATGCAAATAGGTGACACCCTAGCGGTAGTGGCTGATGACCATTCTACCACTCGGGATATCCCCAGCTTTTGCCGTTTTATGGAACATGAGCTGCTGGATCAATCAATCGAACACTCTCCGTACCGTTACCTCATAAAAAAAGGCCACTAAATAGCGGCCTTTTATTTAAAAATTATACTCTAAAAAAATTTACTTTGGCTTACGGAACTTAAGGGTCCAGCGGTCAGTATTACCTGTCACTGTTTTAACCCCTACTTCGTAACGTAACTCGTCGTCAATACGGTAGTGTAAATCACTGTAGTCAACGAACTCAAACCCAGCTTCTTGTATTTCTTTAATGGCTAAAACAGGATCTACTCTGCGGCCGTTCTGTGAATTATCAGCTTCCATGTGGCGTCTAGTGTGGTCTACAACAGCATAAATACCACCTGGCTTCAGCGCTTCAAAGGCTAAATCATTCATATGACGACGACCCTCTTCACCAAAGTTATGATAATTACGGAAAGTTAACACCATATCTAGGTTTTTGACCTCTAAAGAGTCACCAGATAGAGAAAATTCCCGCTCGCCTTCTTTGCGATAAAAATTAGCATCTTTGGCTACAATCTTTGCATTTTTAAAGCCTGGCTCATCAAGCAATTTTTCAACGCGGCCTGTCCCTATAGCTGCGTAGTATTGACCTTTCTTATTAACAACTGGGGCTAGAATTTTGGTATACCAGCCACCACCAGGAATAAGCTCGATGACTTTCATATCGTCACGCAAACCAAAAAATTCTAGTGTTTTTAGTGCTTTACGGTTTTTATCTCGAACGGTATCGGCTTCGGTTCTAATATCTGAGGCTAAGGCTTTCTTGATCTTCTCAGCTGTTGCATCAAAACTGTTAGCAGCTAAGGTGTTAGCACTAACGACTAGTGTTATGAGTAAAACTAAACTGGTTTTCATTAAATGGCTCCATTGCTGTTAATTGGGTTAACTTACATACATTGTATATTTTTTGAGAGTTAATTTATGTTGTTAACACGTAAAAGACCAGTAAATAGTAAAAAGGCTTTCAAGTAAAAACATTATCAAGTGTATGAGGGGAATGGAATGAAAAATGGGTTCACTTGTTGGTTGTTAGTCGCGATAGTTCAATCCAGTTTGGCTGACGAATATCATTACAATAATTTGCTTATTGGTAAAAATGCAGTGGGATTGGGCGGGGCATTTACCGCGGTAGCAAATGATCTCTCAACTATTTTTTATAATCCAGCGGGCTTAGTGAAATTAGGCTCTCGTAATATGGCTTCAATCAATACCTTTGCTTGGGAAGAAACTAGCTTTAAGAGGGTATATGGAGCCCAAGAAGATTTTAATCGTCAGGCATTTTCGGTAGTTCCTGGTTTTTTTGGAGTGAGCCAAACTACAGATACATGGACATTAGGCGCCGCTTTAATGGTAACTGACTACAGTAAAGAGCGTTCAGATGGAGACGTTTACTTTGATATTCCGGCCACCGAAGACACTTATTCCGTCAATCAAAACCAATTTGCCACTATTGATATTGATAATGCGGCATACCAGCTTTCATTTGCGGGCGCTCGGAGTTTATCTGAACACTGGAATATAGGACTGTCTTTAGCATTAGAATACCGTCAATTCGAAACCTATCAGGCTTCAGGTGTTGTCACAAATACTGATGTTGGTATTGATGTGATAGAAGGCGGTTTTTTTGGTGCCGCTAGATTTAGCGATGAGAAATATTTTGTTATTCCAAGCCTGTCTGTATTGTATGAAGCTGAAGCGTTTAGTTTTGGTGCTAAGTTAACTAAAAATATAGCTATTAAACGGCAACATGATTTTAGCAGTACTATTTTTGTATCTGGTATATCTTCAGAAGTGCCCGGTATCAATACCGCTAATCGAATTCATGACTCTAGTGAAGAAAAACAAAGATATCCCATAAATGTCAGACTAGGTGCTGCCTATCAGTTTGATTCTATTCGTTTAAGTCTAGATGTAAGTTACTACGAAGCAGTTGATATGGAAGTGCATACTTTAGAGAGCTTGTCAGTTCCAATAACTCGCCCATTTTCGAGTATTACAAATTATGCGGCGGGTATTCATTATAAATTGTCTGAAAAAACTAGTTTACAGTTTGGTTTGTTTACTGACGATTCAATGTCAATTATTGACCCGTCTATTGATAATCAGAGACTGGAAAAGGTCGATCTTAAAGGCGTGAGTTTTGCCTATAATACGTTTGTCTTTGAGTTACCTATTACTACAGGGATCTATATAAAAACAGGTGCTGGCAAAGTTCGCCTAGGTGAATTACGGACTGTAGAGTCTGTTACTGGCTTGGATTTGTACCCACCTTCAACAAATAACGATATTTATGATGCATCGAAACAGACTATTATCGGTTATTTTAGCGTGAATTTTTAATAAGTAATTTAAATCCAAGGCTGACAGATGCTTGTAGATATCACTATTTCTCATAACGAAACTCACATTTTGTAATAGTGAAATATCGGCCTGCGGGTCACCTTTAACTGCTAGCAAGTTAGCAAGCTTTTCTACTTCAATTGTCCCTAATATATCTTCTATTCGTAACAACTCAGCAGTAGTGTTAGTGGCAGAGTGGATTGCCTCAATTGGTTTCATGCATGCTTCTACCATTAACTGAAACTCTAGTGCATTGTCACCGTGGGCAGATACGCCGGAGTCTGTTCCAAAGGCTATTTTAACCCCAGCTTTATGAGCTTTTGGATCAAGGTCGCTGCGGTGACAGGTATCATTGGTTGAACCAAGATAAATAAAGCTATAACAGGTTTAAAACATAATGTTTCACAAGTAGTCTTTTTAGAGTGTCCCTAAACTAAAGCAGTAATCGCCGCTATTTAGCGTTAAGTGAGCCTGACCTTTGATATTTTGCTCTTGGCCTAATTCGGCTAGTTGATAAAATACATTTTGGTGGAAACGGGCCCACAAATTTCGGCGAACTTTGGCATAGGGTAAAGTGGCACCTGTAAATTTATCGTTAAATAGTTCTATTGGATTTTCAGCACTAACTTTTAAAATGTCTCCCACATTGGAAGTTAGTACTAACTCACCCTCTTCATTACGCCATTGAGTAATAATAAAGGGGGCATCTACAACTTGAATTCCAACTTTTTCTGCAGGTGTCACCAAGAAATATTCGTCGCTTTCACGCTTTAACACACTAGCAAAAAGTTTAACCAAGGCTTTACGACCTATAGGCGTACCCATATAAAGCCAACTACCATCATGCTTTATTTGCATGTCTATGTTGCCACAAAAATCAGGGTTCCATTTTTCCAACGGCGGCATAGCATTTTGTTGAGAGTTTATCTGCGCTTGAAAAGAGCCTAAATCAAAGTTTTCCATGAGTAATTAGGTGCCCTGTAAGACGCTTTGAATTTCTCTTAATTTTGCTTTGATGCGGCGCATATTTTCTGGGCCCGTACGTAATAGTTGTTTTTGAGGCGCTGATAAAGATTCAATTCTTTTGTCTGCATATTTAAACATTACGCTGTCAGTATAAACCTCTACTGGCACGGGTACTTCTGGGGTGTCTAGCAGTATATCTATAGCGTCAGATAATTTGTCATCAAAGTTGTCATTTGGATTACCTATTTCTGCAAATATATCATTAATCGCAGGTTTGTACTCTTCGTATAAAGCCAACAGGGACGATGATTCTAAAGATTCAAATACATCAACATAAGGGGTGTAACGTTTGTAGCTTGCAGGATCGATCCAATCTTTACCTGCTTGACTGTAGGTACGAAACGGCTTTTCGGGTTGCGTAAGGACTCTATTGTTAGCTGCTATATCTTCATCAGCAAGTGTCGTGGTCATAACTACAAATCGCTCCAATAGAGCATCATTGATGAGCAAACGAGCAAAGGCATCGTAATCAGAAAGGGTTAATAGTTTAGTTTTAACGGTGCCATCACTTATATCTAATGGTTTAGGCTCGGGGATTATTTCTGGCTTTGGCTTTGGCTCTGGCTCGACAAACTCATTCATGGCTGGAGGAGCTTCGAATTCTGGAGGAGTATCTACATTTGGAACCTCCATAGGTGAAACTTCAACAGGTGCTGCGCTAGGTTCAGTTTCTATTTCAGGAGTATATGGAGCAGGCTCAGACGGCCACAAAAATATAATTAAAATGGCTAAGACTACAATTGCTGCAATAGTAAAATGGGGTACTAATGACTTGCTAGTTTTATCGTTCATAATGTTATCTTCCTACCAAAACCCTTTAGATATTAGCCTACTTAAAATTCACCTCAATTGATATGTGTAGTTAGTAAATTAACAAGTACCAATGGGATAAGCTTTAAAAAACGTAAGCTCTTAATTTATAGACTCGGTTTTAGAACATTTTACTCCCCATAGTTTCATATAAATTCTTTTATCAACAAAAAATATATGGCTAACGGATAGTTAAGTGCAATTAAACTTTATTGTAAGGCATTGAAAAATATGTAAAGTTAAATCTAAATTACATGCCTTAATCAGAGTACTAGCCCATAATGTTATTCAAATTTGCTGTTATTATTGTCACTAGCTTTATCTCAACCCTAGCCTTTTCAGCCTCGGCACCACTCGTTTCAATCCCTACTCAGGATACGTTTTTCTCTAATATCGCCGAGCATTGCGGTAAAGCATTTGAAGGTAAAGTCACAGTTGATAACCAACCCAGCGCAGCCTTTGATGCTAAGTTGGTTATGTTTGTCCGTTATTGTGATGACGTTGAGTTACAAATACCTTTTTATGTTGGCGACAATGCGTCTCGTACTTGGATCATCAAGAAAACAGGCAGTGGCTTGAGTCTTAAGCATGATCACAGACATAAAGACGGCAGTTATGATCCTGTCACTATGTATGGTGGCCACACCTTAGATGCCGGCTTCGAGCAGATCCAATCTTTCCCGGCAGACCAGTATTCAAAAGAGTTATTTGCCAAGCTAAGTTTACCTCAGTCGATTACCAATGTGTGGCAAATGTATATTTACCCTGATACTTTTTCATATCGGTTAGTCCGTGAAGGGCGTGAGTTTAGGGTCGACTTTGATTTAACCCAGCCCATTACGGCCCCTAAAGCGCCATGGGGATACACTGACTAGGCTAACGCCCAACTTTATGGGTAGCGAGTTTAGTGTTGAACCAAATGAGTAAACAGTCCGTACTATTTAATAATTGAAACCAGCAAAGTCAAACATAATGGCCCTTTCTACATTCAGCATAAAAACAATTGAGTCTGACCAGACGGTCGTAGATAAACTTACCGTACATTCATACGAAATGAGTATTTATCTGGTTGAATTAGAAGTAAATGGCGTCTCCGGCTTAGTGTACAAAGGTGACAAACCTATGCGTTTTTTCAGCAGTCAAGATGTTCGAAACGCATTTGCCAATTGCAAAGTATTAAAGGCACAGATGTCACATGAGTCACCTTACGATGAAATGATAGGCAACCCACAGTCCGCACAAAAAGCTAGCGTATTGCCGTTTTCTATGGGGCAACCCTACTAGCCTTTCAAAGATTTTGGTTAGTGTTATGAATAAACAAATACGCATAGTAACTGCATAATGATACGACCACGCCTATTCCTAAAATAGAGCCCCACGCCACTGGATCATTTAAAATTAAGTCCCACATTATTTTTCTCCTCAAACTGAAATCTTAAGTTCTGGATAAAGTTTAAGGTTTGGATAATGCTAATTTATGATCTAGATCAAGCTTTCAGAATAATTAGAAAAATATATGGCAGATAATAAAAAAGGCCCTTGTAAAGATTACAAAGGCCTTTTCAGAAACTAATTTAATTAGTGTTGTTTAAGGGACACTTGCAGCAATTCAACTGAATCTGCAAAGGTTAAGGTTTGCAACTTACCTTTGCCCTCAACATTAATGGTATTGACTTGTTCTGGCCATAAGTCACGTAATGCGTCATGGCGTATTGTGAGGTTTTCTAACTTAGTTGGTTGTGTCGTTTCTTGATACACCCAAAAGAAATTCCCCTCTAATTCATAACCCACTACCTTTAATTCTATTGGTTGCTGTTGGCTATCAAATAAAGTAAAGCGCTCATTTACATAATCACTAAATTGCTGTTGAGTACTTTCTGAGTCAATCATATCAGCATCTTTACCGAAAATTTCTTTAGCTGCATGTTCTGCATCATGCACTCTAAAACGATGCATAATCTCAATATTATTAGTACGAGGGTTGAACAATACCGTGCTTATCGATGTTTTCTGCTGATGAGCACATAGTGAAAACGCTGTGAATAACAGCGTTCCCACTAATAGTTTTACAAGGTTACTCATACTTAGTTTGAGTCTTCGTCTTCTGCTGCATCTTTATCATAAGATTTTGCCTCAGTTTTGATATCTTGCATGATATCTCGGTATACCTTGCCAGTACGTTTCTTGGTTTTGTAGGCCTCAATACGTGAAGGTATAATTTTGCGAGGGTAGTGATTGTTGCTTACGTCCACATCGGCAGTTTCCCAGCGAGGGTCAACAGTCACACTAACTAGCTCTTTGTCTTTATCGGTAATAATCATTTTGCTTACCGCTTTAGGAGTACGACGCCAAATTTCAGCAGGTATATATTGATCTTCTGTCGTTCCATCGGCAAAGGTAAGCTCTAGTATAATAGGCATCACTAAGCCACCATGGTTAGAAAACTCTAACACGTAGTAATTTTTGTCTTCTGCTACTGCACGCTCTAAGGTTGCTTTTTCCCAAGGCTTAAGTTTGCTTAAAAACTTCTGATACTTATTACGCTCTTTATTGGTAACCGTAAAACGGTCGTTTTCGTCATAAAAATCAGTAATGTCAGAAAAACGGTCAACCCAAAGCTCTCTGCCTTCAGCCTTGTTGCGCTCGTCAGTTAAAGACATTGGCTTATCAAGCTCTTCTTGACGTAGACGATCAAAATCAATATCAGGATCAAGAGTATCTAAACGTAGTTTATAGATACTATCTAATGAAATATCCACATGGTCTGTGCTGTAAAACCAACCACGCCAGAACCAATCTAAATCAACGCCTGAGGCTTCTTCCATAGTACGGAAAAAATCAGAAGGTGTAGGACGTTTATATTTCCAACGTTGTGCATATTCTTTAAAAGCAAAGTCGAATAACTCACGACCTAAAATAGTCTCACGCAAAATATTTAATGCCGCAGCGGGCTTAGTGTAAGCATTCGGGCCTAAACGTAATACGCTATCTGATTGAGTCATAATAGGCACTTGAGTGGAAGACTTCATGTAATCAACTATGTCACGTGGCTCTACACCCCAAGGAATAGTAGGATCCCACTCGCGACCAGCCACACCGTCTAAAAAGCTATTCAGCCCTTCATCCATCCAGGTCCATTGACGCTCATCAGAGTTAACCACCATTGGAAAATAAATATGACCAATTTCATGAATAACAACGCCAATCAAGAAGCGCTTCTCAGCTTGAGAATACGTACGACTTCCATCTTTTTGTAATTCTGTACGAGGACCATTAAAGGTAATCATTGGATACTCCATACCACCAACAGGCCCATTAACAGACTGAGCTACCGGGTATGGATAATCAAAAGAAAAACGTGAGTATACTTCTAAGGTTTGAATAATGGCTTCAGTCGAATACTTTTTCCATAAGTCTCCCCCCTCTTTAGGGTAAAAAGACATAGCCATAACTAGAGGCTGGTCGTCGCCACCTTGTTGGTGACCGCGCGCATCCCACATAAACTTACGTGATGAAGCCCATGCAAAGTCACGAACATTTTTAGCACTGAATTTCCAAGTTTTTAACTTATCTGTGCCTTCTTTTTCGTTTTCTAGCGCTTCTTCTGCAGTGACAACAAATACGATACGGTCTGCATCTTCAGCTTGTTCTAAACGTTTACGTTGAGTCGACGTCAGAACACTCTTAGGGTTTTGTAATGCACCGGTTGAACTGACGATATGATCCGCAGGAACAGTAAGCTCTACATCATAGTTACCAAATTCTAAGGTAAACTCACCACGGCCAATAAATTCTTTATTGGTCCAAGCTTCATAGTCTGTATAAGCGTGTAAACGTGGATACCACTGGGCGAGCAAGAAGATATCATTACCGCCTTCGCGCTCGTCATCTGGAAAATGTTCATAACCAGAACGGGCAGAAACCGCATCTTCTTCAACTATGTTAAAAGCATAATCTAGATTGAAGGTAATTTTCTTACCAGGCTTTAAGTAGCTAGGTAAGTCGATACGCATATTGGTACCTACAATCGTATACTTAAGCTTATTACCACTTTTATCAGTCACTGACTGAATGTCGTATCCTAAAACATTGTCTTCGGTAAATTGCTGGCGACGCAAGGCGTCTAAGCTAAGCTGAGCGGCTTTACCAGATGAAGCAGATGCGGTTGCAGGACCACGATTGCCAATGCCACCAAAGGTTGTTGTTTTCGCAGACAATGAATCATTTCGGAATTTGTTTTGGTCTAACTGCATCCATAAATACTTCAAGGTATCCGGAGAGTTGTTGTGATAAGTGATAGTTTGGCTTGCTTCTATACGACGTTTTTCTTCGTTTAATTTAGCCTTTATCTTATAATCAACCTGTTGCTGCCAATATTTATGGCCCGGTTCACCTGCGGCGTTACGGTAAACGTTTGGTGTCGGTAAAGATTCGTCTAATTGGCGAAATTTATCTTCAAAATCACCTTTAGTTTGATTAATTGCAGCATTGGCTGAGGCAATAGCTGAAAACGATAGCACGGCTACCGTAATAAATTTTTTAAACATTGGATTCCCTGATAGTTATATTTTGTGAAGCGCTTAGAGACCAGAATTTTTATGATAATCTTTAGCCAAATAAACGTTGTTATAATATCTCATTTATAAGAAAAAGTACGCTTATATACCTGGCGTTTTTAAGATCCTTTTGTTTTGTTGTTATATTTAAAATGCTCGTTTTTGCATAAATAAATAACGTCTAAATAGCACTGATATTTTTTTTAGACCATAGCTTATAACTACATCAGCTTGTTTATTAAGCTGGTTGCCGTACCCTTAATGCAACTTAATTATAGGGGGGATGATGAAAAAACTCGAATGGCAAAGAGCCGTTGTAAAAGTGGGGAGCAGTTTGATTGCTCCATCTGATAATCAGTGTAGTGCAAAATATTTGGCTCATATTGCTCAGTTTATAACTGATAGCCGTAAGCTAGGTAAAGAAGTGATTTTAGTATCGTCGGGCAGTGTTGCTGCTGGTAGGGGGAAGATAGCCCATAACCACCGACCGTCCATTGCAGAGAAACAAGCAATGGCTGCCATTGGGCAGATGGAAATGATGTCCAACTGGGCAAAACTATTCGCAAGTGATTGCGCGCAAATTCTACTAACGTCCGATGATCTTCACGATCGTACACGTTACGTTAATATCAAAAATACTCTTCGTGAATTATTAAAAAATCACATAATACCGATCGTAAATGAAAACGATACGGTGGCTATCAATGAATTAAAAGTGGGCGATAATGATAATCTGGCAGCATATACTGCCCTAGTCTCTGAAGCAGATACTTTAATAATCTGTACTGACATCGATGGCTTGTATAATGCTGATCCTCGGAAAAACGCGGATGCCAGTTTAATGCCTTTAGTTACCAGTATCGACCAAAGCATTTTTGATTTAGCAGGCGGTGCCGGAACCTCATCTGGTACAGGTGGTATGTACACTAAGATTCAAGCCGCTAAAAAATGTGTAAGCTCAGGCATTCAAACCTTAATCGTTAATGGCCGTGATGAAGAAGTATTTACCACCTTAGCTAAAGGAGAGTTGGCAGGTACATCATTTACGCCACTTGAGAGCAACCATAGTGCCAGAGGAAACTGGCTGAAATATACCTTGAAGCCAAAAGGTACTATAAGAGTGGATCAAGGCGCAGCAGAAGCCCTGCTTGAAAATGGCGCATCTTTGTTACCACCAGGTATAGTCAGTACGACTAAAAAGTTTGAATCTGGTGATGCGGTTAATATTAGCTATAAGAAGAAAGTTATCGCTAAAGGGTTAGTTCTCTATAGCGCCGCCGAACTATCGCAAATTAAAGGTCTAAACAGTAGTGATATTGAAGATACTTTGGGTTACACCCTAGGTGAAGTTGTCGTGCATAGAGATGACTTAGTACTGCTGTAATTAATACATTATTTTAAAGGAAATACACCATGAGTTTTTCTATAACGGAAGCCGCTAAAGCAGCTAAAAAGGCGGCCCGTCAAGTAGCAAACTTAAATGCTCAGCAAAAAGATCAGCTATTAACTGATATCGCTGAGTCTTTAATATCAAATACCGAAAGTATTTTAATCGCCAATGCTAAAGATTTAGCGGCAGGCAAAGAAAATGGTTTAGATGCCGCCATGCTAGACCGCCTTGCACTTGATCCTGTGCGTATTCAAGGTATTGCTGATGCGGTCATTGAAATCGCTGGGCAGTCTGATCCAGTTGGCTCAATCTCTAAAGTTGAGCGTATGCCAAGTGGTATCCAAGTGGGTAAAATGCGTATCCCTTTAGGTGTTATCGCGATGATTTATGAATCGCGCCCAAATGTAACAATTGATGCCGCTGCATTATGTTTGAAAGCAGGTAACGCTGTGGTGTTACGGGGGGGGAAAGAAGCCGTTCACTCAAACCTAGCGCTAGCTGAATGTATTAAGTTTGCTTTAGCTAAGCAACAACTTGATCCAGCAGCGGTGGTAGTGGTGCCTGATACCGACCGTGCTGTAATGAACGAGTTAATGACCCTTAATGAGTCTATTGATTTAATTATTCCCCGAGGCGGTGAAGGACTCATACGCTTTGTGTCTGAAAATAGCCGTATACCTGTGATTCAACATTACAAAGGAGTCTGTCACCTTTATGTAGATAGCGCAGCTGACGAAGCCAAAGCAATTAATCTGCTGAAAAATGGTAAAACCCAACGTACTGGTGTGTGTAATTCTTTAGAAACGCTGCTTGTACACAAAGACATTGCTGCCACATTTCTACCTAAAGCTGCCGCATTATTGGCTGAGCATAATACGGTGATCCATGCATGTGAAAACAGTATTGGATACTTTGAAGGGGCACAATTAGCCACCGAAGATGATTGGCATGCCGAATACTTAGCCATGGAAATTGCCGTTAAAGTGGTATCTGACTTTGAGCAAGGTATTGAGCACATCGAAGAATATAGCTCAGGTCATACAGAAGTTATTGCCAGTCAAGATTACTCTAAAACCCAAGAATTTATACGTCGTATAAACTCTGCTGTAGTTATGGCAAATGCATCATCTCGCTTCTCTGATGGCGGCCAATTAGGTCTAGGTGCTGAAATTGGGATTTCTACAAGTAAATTACACGCTTACGGACCTATGGGCGCTGAATCACTCACCACAGAGAAGTTCATTGTTATGGGTGATGGCGAAGTAAGAGCTTAACTGTCATTTACGGTAACTCGTTAGTAGCAAAGGAACAGCGCTAACGAGCTTACCTTGTATTTTTTGAATAGATATCTACTGTATTACCTTTCTTTGATAGATTCACTACACCCATCTTGTACTTTGTTGTATAAATAACCCTCTTAGTTTTCTGCTGTCATGCTGTTTCATAAACAATAAAACATCATCGCTCGTTTCAAATAATTAAAAAGGCAAAACATGAAGATAAAACACGTAATCACCGCTGGGTTAATGTTAATAAGTAGCAATGCTCCGGTTTATGCAGATGAAATAAGCAAACACATTGAGTCTCAATTACCACAACTTATGGATTTATATGCAGACTTACATGCCCACCCTGAACTTAGCGGCTTTGAAGTAAAAACAGCGGCAAAACTTGCAAAAAGAGCACAAGCTTTAGGTTTTGAAGTGACAGAAAACGTGGGTGGCACAGGTGTGGTTGCCGTATACAAAAATGGCCCAGGTCCTGTGGTGATGATACGTGCGGATATGGACGGACTGCCGGTAATAGAACAAACCGGCTTGCCTTTTGCCTCTAAAGAGCGTGCTACAACGGAAGATGGTATTGAGTCCGGTGTAATGCACGCATGTGGTCACGATACCCATATGACGAGCTGGGTAGGCACAGCCAGCGCTTTAGTGTCATTAAAAGATGCGTGGTCAGGTACTTTAGTAATGATTTTACAACCCGCTGAAGAGCGAGGAAAAGGCGCAAGAGACATGCTAAATGATGGCTTGTATGAGCGTTTCCCTAAACCTGATTATGCCCTAGCATTCCATGATTCTGCAGGTTTACCCGCAGGCACCATAGGGTTAACACCAGGGTTTGCACTCGCCAATGTAGATAGTGTTGATATCATAGTAAAAGGCCAAGGTGGCCACGGCGCTTACCCACATACCACCAAAGACCCAATAGTATTAGCCAGTCGTATTGTCGGCTCACTGCAGACTTTAGTCAGCCGTGAATTAGACCCACAAGATGCTGCAGTCGTCACTGTGGGGAGTTTTCATGCTGGAGCTAAACACAATATTATTTCTGACGAAGCTAAGTTACTACTCACCATTCGTAGCTATTCTGACGAAACTCGCCAAGCCTTACTAGACGGAATTGCGCGTATTGCTAAGGGTGAAGCCATAGCGGCAGGTATCCCAGAAGACCTCATGCCTGTGGTTAAATTAAAGGATGAATATACTCCCGCCACTTACAATACGGCTGAATTAAGTGAGGACTTATTGGCTTTATTTGCAAAACAGTTTGGACAAGACAGAGTTATCAAATCGCCACCAGTAATGGGAGGCGAAGATTTTGGGCGTTTCTACCGTGCTGACAAATCTATTCAAAGTGTGATCTTTTGGGTTGGTGGCGTACCCCATGACTCATGGGAAAAGTCTCAAAAAGGTGAAATATCACTGCCTTCTTTGCATAGTCCATTTTGGGCACCAGAAGCGAAAACTGTGATTAATACTGCCAGCCAAGCGCTAACCAATGCCGCAATCAACATTATGCAAAAATGACCCAGCACTATTTATTTGATTGGGGGGACACGCTTATGGTGGACCTCCCTAATCAAGTCGGCCCAATGTGCGACTGGCCTCAAGTACAAGTGGTAAGTGGCGCGTTAGATTGCTTAAAACACCTGAGTCAACATGCTCAATGCCACCTTGCAACCAATGCAGAAGACTCTTCTGAAGCTCAAATTCGCAAAGCGCTAGTGAGAGCGGGCTTGAGTGACCACATCACCCAAATATTTTGCCGTGAAAACTTAGGCACAGGTAAAACTGACAAAGCCTACTATCCTAAAATCATTAAAAAGCTAGGTGTTAAAACCCATCAAGTGACTATGGTGGGAGATTCTTTAGAAAGAGATGTGTTAGCGCCCAACAGCGCGGGATTGCAAGCTGTATGGTTTAACCCTAGCGGCCATGCATACAGTCAAGAAGTTGAGGTTGTTAAGCAACTAACATGTCTAATATCATGATTTAGGACGAAATTACTTACCTCTTTACTGTATTCTCGTTCGATTACTAATAGAGAAATCAATTTATCGAGATGCTCATTATTTATTTAATTTTTGTTAGTGTGGTAGCATAAATTAAAAATTATCGGCTTTTTAAAAGCGCACTTCATATCTAATTTGCATCCGTTGATGTAGATAATATTCGATGCGTTATTTGTGCCTAACGAGATGTTTATTTTTTGAGATAAGAGCTAGAAACGTGAATGATTATGTTAGTTCTAGCGATTTATTGTAATAAATGTACCACCCCAGAAAGTTTGCTATTCCCTCAAGAGGTAGCTTTAAATCTGGTATGTTTATTTACCATTTTATGGTGTGGTTAGGGGTGTTTATATGCCCCGCGTAGTTGGCCCAAGGTAGCAATATGAGTAGTTGGAAGGTAAGGCAATGGACGTTTTTTTTACTGGTAATTTTGCTGGTTGTAAAAACCAATGCGAGTGAAACTCAATCAAATACAATGGTCTTGAAAAAAGACACAGTTAATAATTTTTCTAACATTCAATATCAAATTATTGATTTGGATTTTAATGGGATAACTCAGCAATCACAGGGGTGGAAGAGCAGCCGTTCAACCTTATTCGATGAAGGGTTTTCATCTGAAGTTTATTGGTTCAAACAAACGTTAATTAACCATACTGAAAACAGCGAATGGTATTTAACCTTAAACAATACTCGACTTGATTATGTAGATTTTTATTTTGTCAGTTCTAAAGGTCTGCAACACTTATCATCAGGAGATTATCGACCTATTTCGGGGCAGCTTTCGTCCTATCCTACGTTTCAATTTACACTAAGAGCACAGCAAACTGGTCAGCTTTATATTCGTGTGCAGTCAGAAACAATCGTCTCTTTTTTACCTGCGATACGAGGGAGTTTTACATATGGACAATACTCATCAGAGATAAAAATAATGCATGTTTTTTATGCCATAATTCTATTGGTTTTTATCGCTTTTCAAATTGCGATGAATTACCGAATTACGGATAAAATTACCTTATACTATGCAGCCGCTCTTTGTTTTGGGTTTGCTTACAACCTATTTTACTTTGGCGAAGGTAACCTAATATTTTGGCCTGATAATAGTGCTATAAAAAATCGTAGTCACTACATCTTTGCCTTACTATGCTGCACATTTTTTTCGCTGTTCTTACAAAAGTATGTGCGCAGCGCTATTGTCATGCCCCGTTTTCACCATCTTATAAATGCATATTTGATGTTTGTTTTTATGAGTATAATAATCACTCTTTTTCCTGTCAGTAACCAAATCCGTGCAGTACTAGTGTTAACCGCAGCCGGTGGAGTAGCGCTATTAGCGACATTTGCTACGTTCAGGGCTATTCAACGAGATAGTTATTGGGCTTTGTGGCTTGGCTCGCCACTAATATTTACTATGTTAGCGACACTCGTTTATGTTTGTACTTTTCTTGGGGTGTTACCTTATACAAGTGCAACCTCCACTATGCTTCTATGGTCATTCTTGTTCGATGTCATCTTGATATCATTGAGTCTGATGTTCAGACATTATGCGTTACGCCATGAGCGTGATGAATTATTAATAAAACTGGAAAAAATTGCACTTCGCCAACGCGATATTGATAATGAAATATCAGTCATAGATTCCTCATCAGAAGAGGCGACTCGCCAAGAGTCTAAAAATCGTCTGAGCAATATAAACCCACACAACACCATAATGAAATTATTAGCGTACCTTGATAAAGAACAGGCATTTTTAGAGCCCTGTCTTAATGTTGAAAATGTGGCATCCATGATACATGTTCGCCCTGATCAACTGTCTGCTTTAATCAGTAGCGAACTCAATACGTCTTTCCCAACACTCATTAATATCAAGCGCCTCGAAGCGGCAGCCTCTTTACTTAAAGAGAAGCCTGATAAGCAGATACTAAATGTAGCGTTAGAGTGTGGGTTTAATTCCAAAAGTAATTTCAATCGATTATTTAAAGAATATTTTGATACTACTCCGAGCCTCTACCGTAAGCTTTTTAATCAATAGAATAAGAGTAACTTTGTGCATAAAAGGTCTTCTTAGCATTCCAACGGTAAAATTATCTTCTCTTTTAGGTCCTAAATCCTGAATTGGGACGTCACATTGTTTTTTGTACTGTATTTTCTGCCCACCTTCTTTGTTGTGCACCTACGCAAGTTAAAATCGAGTGCTGGAGGAATCATGGAGAGTGATGTTGGTGGCGAAAAACCAGGCCAAATCTTTTCAGTTGGAACGAGAGTCGTGGTAAAAGATGTATCATCACCAAATGAGTATATCTCTGGGATAGTATCTAGTCAGCCTAAGCGATCTAGCGACCCAGAGTGTAAAGAGTATTTTTATGAAATATTAGTCGACTTTTCTGACGACATATTGTTTGGTGGACAAGGTTATAAAAGAGTTAGCGTTTCGAGTGCTTGTTTAAGTTTAGTTTAGTTTAGTTATTAATGGTACGCCGCGCACTAGTAAAAGCGCCAACAACTATTAAGTGAAGAATTTCTAGCTTAATATCAAATAGCATCCTTACCTGAGAGCTAATTTTATTCATACAAAATTGACGCTAAGAACCTATATCATTTCTGGTATGGGGTTCAGTACGTTTAAGTGGTTTGGTGTAAAGGGTCGATAATTCAAAGTGCAATAGCTAAAGGTCTAATGGGCCTTGCGGGTAACTTTGAGTCTGATGCAAGCGGAGGGTTTAATATACGTTTAGTCGGTATCTATATTAAGAGATAAACTTATGAGCGAAAAAATTACTGGCGGCTGCCTATGTGGCAAGGTGACGTTTGAAGTTAATAATAGTTTTACTCGGTTTTATTTTTGTCATTGTCAGCAGTGCCAAAAGATTACAGGTTCAGCCCATGCTGCAAATTCATTTACTACGCCCGATGCTATCAAGTGGATATCAGGCCAAAGATTAACTAAACAGTACGATGACCCAGACCGGGACTTCACTGTAGTGTTTTGTTCAGAATGTGGTAGTGGTTTGCCTTTTGTCACCAAGACCAGTAAAACCTTAATTGTACCGGCAGGCTCGTTAAACGAAGATCCCAACATACACCCTAATGACAATATTTTTTGGGCTGAGCGTGCATCTTGGTATGATGAAGGTACAAACGCAAACCCATGTGCTGGATTTCCAAGTTAGCGCATATATTACATCACAACCCGAGGACAATAATAATGAAAAAACTCTCTGTTGCCCACGGCCTAGATTACTTGCTAGCGCTATGTGCTTTTGCTGGATTTTTAGCGGTATTACAAACGTTTATTCTAGGCAAGCATTACATAATCCCAACTATCTTATTACTTCCTACTGTGTTGCTGGGTAACTTGGCTTGGTATGGTTTAAAACAAGTTAAATGGGCTCAGCATGTAAATTTTTGGATTGGATTTATAGCGACTAGTCATTTATTTTTTGCGGTATTTTGGGCAAAAACGCCACGAGAAATTCTCGGTAGCGCTTTTGAGCCAGTGTTTATAGCTTTGACTTTAGTCATGCTACTTTTAACTATATTTTATGCCCGCGGGAATCAGCTTTTTAGTCGCTAGTGTCTACTATTTAATTAGCAATAGCTGATTGCTCTAATAATGCATAATAAAACTGTATGGCATTTAGGTAGTTTTGCACACTGATCTGTTCGTTCAACCCATGAAACTGGCTTAAGGTATCTTGATTTAGCGATACCATCATAAAACGATAAATATTGTCTGATAAACCTTGAAAGTGTCTAGAGTCAGTTGCCCCAACTACTAGATAAGGGGTAACTAAAATACTGTCGTCTATACGCCTTATGGTGGATTCAATCAGTTTAAACCCTAGGTGTTCTGTGGGTGACACTGATGATGCTTCGTTCGCTAATGAAGCACTAAGTTCCACTCTTGGATCATCAATAACCTCTTCTAGATGAGCTCGAATACTCTCAATAGTATCACCAGGTAATATTCTAAAATTGACTGTTGCTTTGGCTACAGTTGGTAAAACGTTTGATTTAGTGCTGCCTTGCAACATAGTGACTGCGGTGGTGGTGCGGGCACTTGCAGCTGAGGTAGGGTTACTTAAAATAGCGTTTTTTACCAATGGTTCTAGTAACCACAAGTTGCTTAAAGGTAAACGTTGCGATAAGGGCATAGAATATCCAATGTTTTCAAACATCAAGCCTAAAAACTCTAAGTTTTCTTCAAAGGGATTGTTTTCTACTTTTACAATAGCGGCTGCAAGTATACCTGCGGCAGTATGAGCTGGTGGCTGAGAAGAGTGGCCCCCTTTGCTTCTAACTGTTAGATCAAAATTTACAAAGCCTTTTTCAGCAACACCAATGACGGCTATTGGATCGCTGGTTCCTGCGACTATCCCTTCGGTGACTAATCCGCCTTCATCTAATATGTACTCGAATTCAATACTTTGTGCTGCAAAGTATTTAGCAATAGCTTGAGCACCATCTCCTCCTGCTTCTTCATCATGTCCAAAAGAAAAGTAGATATCTCGTTGAGGCGTAATACCTTTAGCCAAAAATATCTCTAATGACTCCATTAAGGCAAGCACTGTAATCTTGTCATCAATGGCTCCTCGGCCCCATACAGTGCCATCAACAATATTGCCGCTAAAAGGTGGCTGTAACCATTCAAATGCAGTATTTGGATCAACTGGTACTACATCCATGTGGCCCATGAATAATACCGGTTTTAGCTTATTGTTTTGGCCTTTTAAGTGATAAACCAAGCTGTAGTCGTTAAACTTTTGTAGTGTTGTTTGTTGGTGTACCAAAGGAAACGAGTCCGCTAAGTGTTGGTGAAATGCTAGGAAAGCTTTAGGGTCTAATTTTGTAGCGTCGTCGTAGGATATGGTCTTAATTTTTATGGCATCTGCAAATCTATGTAATGCTGCTGATTCATCTATTTGAATGGGGTGTAACGCCTCAGTTACCTGATATTGATTGTTTTCAAACACAGTATTGGCACGGTAAAACACCACAGCAACAACAGCTATGATGGTAACGGTTAAAAACAATAATATTTTTTTCATTTGAAGGGTCCTTAAATCAAATTATCTGGTTACACTAGCAGGCAGTATACTCTTTCATTTTGAGAAATAAATTTTTGTCTAATCCCGTGCTATTTTCTGTTGTTGTCTTGATTTGGGGCTCGACTTGGCTAGCAATTACATTTCAATTTGGAGAAGTTGACTCCAGTTTATCAGTCGCTATTCGATTCTTTTTTGCCGCCCTTATTTTACTCGCTTATTGTAAATTCAAAAAGTTGTCTTTGGCTTTACCTAGGCATATCCATATCAAAATGGCGGGAGTTGGCCTGTGTTTATATACCTTAGACTACAGTCTGCTTTATCAAAGTCAGCAATATATTATTAGTGCCATTGTTGCCCTGATGAGCTCGGGCATGGTGTATATCAATGTGGTGTTACGTCGAGTGTTACTTAAAAAGCCAATCCGCTCAGAGGTAATTGTGGGCGCGACTTTTGGCTTGATTGGCATTGGTTTGATATTTTTACCTGAGTTTTCTAAGGTAAGCGCCAACGAATATATAGTGTTAGGTATTAGCTTTGCCTTGGCTTCGTTCTTTTTTGCCTCTTTAGGTAATGTGATTTCAGAGCGAATTTTGGATCACGGCACTCCTGTTATCCAAATGAACTTTTGGGCAATGAGTTATGGTGTGTTGTTTTTAACGGTTAGTGCTTTGGCTGGTGGCGCAGAAATTGTGATCCCTAGCAATCCAAATTATTACTATTCACTCGCTTATTTAACCGTTTTTGGTTCAGTCTTAGCCTTTGGTGCCTATATGCAGTTAGTGAAACAAATGGGCTCAGACAAAGCTGCTTATGTGGTGTTAGTGTATCCAATAGTCGCCTTAATTTTATCGACCATTTTTGAAGGGTATACTTGGCACACAGAGGCGTTTATAGGGGTGGCAATAGTGTTGTTAGGCAATGCCATTGCAATGGGGAAAATAGCCGTGCCTTTCTTGAAAAAGGCAAATAATGAGTAGCTGTTTTAACTTCTTATAAAATGCCTATTTGCTTTCAGAGTCATATAAGGAGTAACCATACAATGTACGATTACTCCTTAGTAACCACTCTGTGTTAAGGTTAACTATTCACTACTCGCTAGTTTATCTGCTACCCAAGTATCAACTAAACGTTCAAGTATATCTAAAGGTACCGCGCCATTTTTAAGCACTACGTCATGAAATTCTGATAGTGTGAATTGCTCACCCAAAGCACTCTTAGCCTTTTCTCGCACTTCTAGTATTTTCATCATGCCCATTTTATAAGCGGTGGCTTGCCCTGGGTTGACTATGTAGCGCTCAATTTCAGAAACTACATCAGATTCAGCCATGCCTGTGTTGGCTAACATATAAGTTATGGCCTGTTCTCTAGTCCATCGTTTTGCATGGATCCCTGTATCTACGACTAATCTAACGGCTCTAAAAAGCTCGGCTTGTAGGCGTCCTATGTTATCGAAGGGATCATCTTGAAAGCCCAGCTCCCATGCTAAGTACTCGCTGTATAACGCCCAGCCCTCTACATAAGCAGTAAAAATGGGTAAGGTGCGAAATATGGGAAGGCTCTCAAGCTCCATACCTATGGCAATTTGAAAGTGGTGGCCTGGGATCCCTTCATGGTATGCCAATGTGCGCATTGCATAGGTTGGTGTGGCTTTAATATCATACAAGTTCGCATAAAACACTCCGGGTCGAGAACCGTCCATAGCAGGTGGATTGTAATAAGCACCGGGAGCGGTTTTTTCTTTAAATAATGGGATGCGTTTTACTTCTAAACCGGCTTCTGGTCGTAGTGAAAAGCTATCTCCTAAATCAGCGTTTATTTCATCTAAAATAGTTTGATAGTCTTCTAAAATCTTAGCTCGGCCATGATCATCATCTGAGTAGTAAAAGCGTGTATCTGCAGCTAAATCATTAATCGCACTAGTAAAGCCCGATGATGTATCAAATCCTTCTGTTGCGAGTATGTTTAATATCTCATTTTGAATGCGCTCAACTTCTGATAGCCCAATATTGTGAATTTCGTCGGCGCTAAAATTGGTGGTGGTGTAAAAACGTAAGGCCAACTTGTAGACTTGGTCACCTTGAGGTAAATGCCAGAGTCCATCGTCGTTATTTGTTTTAGTTTTTATTGTCTGAAAATACTCAATTAGCATTTCATATGTGGGGTAAACCGTATTCTCGATTTCGGATTTTGTCGCAGCGAGCAGATCTTGTTTCTGTTCTTCGGTTATCTCGTCACTTTTATCTATTTTCAGTTCTAGTGAGGTATATAAAATGTTCTCTTGAGCTGGCGTTCCTATAAAGCCTTGCATTTCTTCTAGTACCCTATCAACTACAAAAGTTGGAGGGAAAATATTCATTTCTTCCCGAATTCGCATCCCCTCTAACATTTGTGTGTAGTAGCGCTTTGATTCACTTAAACGAGAATTATAATACTCGACACTTTGCACATCAGAAATGGGGTGTTGTCCGTCCATAAAACTAGGAAAATTACTTTGCGCCCCAGACATCTGGTTAAAGGGGTAGTTATGATATTGGTAGGTAATAGAGTCTTCTAACATATCAAATAAAAACAGGGCGACTTCTTTTGAAAGTTGCTCACCTTCTGATAAGTCCTCGTCTTTATATTGCATCAAAGTACTTTGAACTTTACGTAGCCTCTCATAACTGGCCAAGGAGTTGGCCTCACTCACATCATTTAAGTGGGCGTTGTGCCCAGTAATACCAATGCTGTCAAGTACGCCAATAGAGGTAAGCGTTTCTGGGCTTTGTAATGCTTCTTTAATTAAAGTTCGATTTAAGAAGTTATTAAACGAAAAAGGTTTGTCTGCCTTCCATTCATGAGTGGCCCAAGCGCCTGCTATGATGACTACCGCTAAAATAGTGATACCAAGCCATTTAAAAAATGTTTTCAAGTTTAAAACTCCTTATGATTGAGAGTTAATGCTAGCAATTATTTATACTTCTGAAATTAAAGATATGTAAGTAATTTTTACCAGTGCATCTATCAAAGCTGATTTAGCTTTTTATTTAACTCATAAGCGGGCTCGGTGACTATTTTTTCTAACACTTGAATCCGTTCTGTTAGTTCTAAAATTAAAGCATCTTTTTCATCTAGGCTTTGCTTAGTATTTGTTTTTTGTGTCTGAGTAGTTTGTATAAACGGGTTACTACAACGGCCATTTAACCAATCGGCTAGGTGCCAACCTTTTTGGTAGTCTAACCAACAGATAGCGAGTGACGCTAAGGCTAAGCTTGAAAGTAAAATAGTAATTTTTAACGGGTCCATAAGTTGCTCCTAATTGTTTGATTTAGACAATCTTCGATTGATAGTTTTCTGTATCCATTTTATATGTGTATGAAGTACTAACAGGTACATGTTTCTTTCCCTTTTTATTGCAATTACTCCCATAGTCTTGGGTAATGAATATTTATTACACAATTATTTAAA
>NZ_JBDVBQ010000039.1:0-90055 GCF_039942875.1 Paraglaciecola sp. | reverse complement strand
CTATTTCAACAAATTGTCGGTCGAGGTTTACGGCTAAGCCCAGGCAAAAAAGACTGCTTAGTATTAGATTACACCAACAATGGTTACGATATTTTTCAACCAGAAATAGGCGATAAAAAGCCCACCCCAGACTCAGTTGCGGTACAAATTCATTGCCCTCAATGTGGTTTTGCCAATGCCTTTTGGGGCAGAACAGACTCTGAAGGGAATATACTTAAGCACTTTGGCCGTCGATGCCAAGGTTTAATTGAAGACTCCGACAACATAGCCCCCCTCGATGGCGTTGAAAACCCTACATTTGATAAGCAATGCAGCTACCGCTTTCGCTTTAAACACTGCCCCCACTGCAACCAAGAAAACGATATTGCCGCACGGCAATGCCAACACTGTCATGAAAAACTAATCGACCCCGATGATATATTGCGCAAAGCCTTAAACTTAAAAAACAATAAAGTACTACGCTGCGCCGCCATCACCCCGAAAATCAACCATGCCGACAAGACAGTAAAAATCACCTACCACGACGAAGACGGCCTGACGTTATCAGAAACCTTTCGCTTTAATTTTAAAAAATCGAGACAAAGCTTTAATGAGCTATTCGCCCGAAGGCTAGCCAAAGGCACCCAATTGATTCAGTTTGAGTCACTGGAAGATTTACAGAACTTTTTACCCTACCTGCCAACCCCAGACTTTGTAATAGCCAAGAAACAAAAACATCACTGGCAAGTTACCGAAAGGTTATTTGATTACGAAGGGCCGTATCGTAAGGCAAATCAGCTAGGTTAGTCGAGGTAAGGCTCTAAAAAGTTATGACGGGTATTATTTAGTCACTTCCATAATTTTAGCCTGACAATTGAATGTGTGCGATAGCTGCTTTTTGAACACCAGTGGATGGCGATTTAATCTATGTGGATTTTAAAATAGAGTTTTCAGTTACTATGGGGTTTACCTTTAACCTTTAATGCCATCAGCAAACAACTCACTCCTACTAAAATAGCAACGAGTCCACCTATATTTACCGATTCGTTTTGGTTGAAAAAAATTGCCATGAGTAACACCCCAAAAAGAGAGGATCCTATTCCGACACCCATTAATATCCCCTTACCAAGGTTTGAAATGATATTCATAAAACTCTCTACTTTCATCAAACGTCCTTTTAAAATATCGTTATTTAAAATGAGCAGCGACTTATCAACAAGCATAATCAATAGGGGTAATTGATGACTAATTAGAATTGATAACCTATCTGAGCCATTAACCCAGTGTGAGTGCCTGAATTTGCATCACCAACCACAAAAGAAAAGCCAGCGTTAGCTCCAGATTTTCCAATACCATTAAAAAAATAATGATAACCAAACCCGGCACCGTAGATAGCTTCATCTTTAGTAAAGAAGGTGCTTTCAGTGCCTACCACTCCCACATAAGCGCCAAGGCCATGCTGAGTGTTTTGAAAATCAAACAAGTCTGTTGTCACCCAACCAGCGCCTACTCCACAAGTAGAGCCGCCTCTATCTGAATAGCTTACACACCCAGCAGACAGGTACTTTAAGTCTGTATCCGAGCGCATCGCAATATTAACGCCTACTCCGCTGTATAAACTCCCAACACCCGCCCCAAAAGAAAACTCATCAGCCAAAGAATCAACAGAAAAAGCCAGAGGAACAAGTAGAAAGGCGAAAGATTTAATTTTTTTCATTGGGTTCCTTGAGGGAAATAAACTGAACATGTACAAAATTCATAGAGGTCAATAGTCCGTAATCAAACGCTTAAGTGCTTAAACACCCGTTAGCCATTTATTAGACCAACTAAAGTTTTATATCACTTCGGTTATAATTTGACACTACCTATACATTCTTCTTTTGTAACGACTTTAAAGCCAATGCAACACATACTTATATAACCACCACTAACATTTAGACACTTTAATGAAACAAATATTAAAATTTTGTATTTAAAATCAATATTAATAAGTATTATCTCACCCGCTATAGCGCCTCTTAAACTGAACCAAAATCAAAACAAAGGCGTACAACTAACACAAATTAAGAAACAGTGAAGAGACGTGCAATGAATGCTCCTGCTTTCGCTTTAAAAGATAACTCAATTCAACAGTCGTCTAAAAATTCGTCTTCTACGATGAATGCCATTATCGAAATAACGAATCTTAGGCTCAGAACTTTTATTGGGTTTAATGAAGAAGAGAAAAACAAACAACAAGACATAGTGATCAATGCTGAAATTCACTACCCTCTTAGTAGTGGATGTTTAGAAGATCAGGTATCTGACGCCCTAAATTACAAAACCATCACCAAAGCCATTATTAAACATGTGGAGTCTGGTCGTTTTTTATTGCTCGAAAAGCTGGTAGCAGATGTACTCAATATTTGTAATGAGCATCAAGATGTTGTTTATGCCAAAGTCAAAATAGACAAACCCCATGCTCTGCGTTTTGCCGATTCGGTATCTCTGTCACTCGATATTCACAGCAACAGTCCACAGGAGAAATAATCATGACAACACAAACCGCGGCCTTGAGCATTGCTAGTGAAAACAAATCCTCTAGCCAAATCAGCCAAGAAGCATTAAAGGTCAGAAATGCATTGGTTAAGCGTGGCTTAGAAACCCCTATGATTGACAATGAGCTGACCGACAAGCAAAAATACGCAAAAATCAAAGACAGCTTTACCGATATCGTCACCACACTTGGCCTAGATTTAACAGACGACAGCCTATGCGAAACACCTCATCGGCTCGCCAAAATGTATGTGAATGAAATTTTCTCGGGTTTAGACTACAAAACGTTTCCTAAAGTCACAGCCATCGAGAACAAGATGAAGCTTGATGAAATGGTTAAAGTAGACGACATCAATTTAACCAGCACCTGCGAACACCACTTTGTCACCATTGATGGCACAGCCCGCGTAGCTTACATACCTAACGACAGCATTATCGGCTTATCAAAAATCAATCGAATAGTACGATTTTTTGCCCAGCGTCCACAGGTACAAGAACGCCTAACCCAACAAATTTTAGTGGCACTACAGACACTATTGAATACCGACAATGTCGCAGTATCAATTAACGCAACCCATTATTGCGTTAAATCTCGTGGCGTGATGGACACAAACTCCCATACCTCAACCACAGCCCTTGGTGGCAGCTTCAAACAAAACTCGATTACCCGACAAGAGTTTTTAAAGTAAATGCCAACGGTAGTGATAACAGGCGTAGGGCAACGCTTAGGTTTATGTTTGGCCGAATATTTTTTGGCCAAACAATACACAGTCATAGGCACCTATCGCACCGAAAGAACATCTATTTCAAAATTGCAAACAAAGGGCGCGCAGCTCTACCAGGTAGACTTTTACGACCACCAGCAAACCCAATCATTTATTAAGGCAGTGGTCAGCAACAACGACACCCTAGACTGCATAATTCATAACGCATCAGACTGGCATGATGATAACGAGACTTTAGACTTCACCGCTTATCATCAAATATTCTCTAACATGATGACCATACATGCCGAAGTACCTTATCAGTTAAACCTAGCTTTTCAGTCGCTTCTAACTTCTAAAGATGACCAAGAGTTTACTGACATTATTCACATCAGTGACTATGTCGCATCTAAGGGGAGTAAGAAACATATTGCGTACGCAGCCAGCAAAGCCGCACTAGAAAATCTAACCCTGTCATTCGCCCAACGTTTCAGCCCAAATATTAAAGTTAATGCTATCGCCCCAGCCCTGCTAGCGTTTAATGAAGATGACGATGATAGTTATAAAATAAAGGCTCGAAATAAATCCTTAATGCAAACTGAAGGCTCATTTCAAGAAGCCATCAATACCGTTGAATGGTTATTAGCAAGCCGTTACATCACCGGCCGCACAATACACCTAGATGGTGGCAGACATTTGTAGGTTGGGCTTCAGCCCATCATTTTTCCTAGCTCAGAGGCGGGATTTTATGAGAAGCACCCAAAGCAAAAAGTTAGCTATATGCCATAATCACTTGTTAAGTACCCGTTTTCCATAAACTATATTGTTTATTTCTATTCTTTAAATTCGCCATTTTTTCAAGTCTGGATTCAATTTCAGACAAAACTGGTATACCACACACTTTTCTTTGCTCGTCAGGGCGAGCATCTTTATCGAAGTTTTCTAAATAGTAAATTTTATGTGTTCCCGCAGCATTCATTTTTCTTTTTAATTGGGTTCCCCATATTTGAGGTTTTCCAAGTTTTAGAAGATATCTGTCTTCAGCGGCACATGATAACCAACTAGCATTTGTATTTGAGGGATCAAGCGAAACTGATGTCTGTGAAAGCTCCATCGCTTTTTTATAATGACTAAGCTCTGAACCATGTTGCATTATCATTGCTGCAGCAAAATATTCTTGAGAAGATAAATTTTCAGCAGTTTCTAATATTCTTTCAATTTGAGAAAGTCTAGCTTTGTCACCCGGAAGCATAATTTCAGTGATGTATCTTTTGACTTCACTATTTGGAAGGGTTCTTAAATGTGTTCGAACGGCTTGGTCCTCTTCGTATAGTTTAATCAAGTCACTTGCGTTTACCTGAGCTATAAAAAATGCTGAAGCAAATAATATCCACTTTTTGTTCACCGAAATCTCCTAGGGCACTTAACAATATTAATATCCAGAAAAGTTCCTTGTTTAAACACGGAATTTTTCCATACTTCTACATGAGTCATTTCTATCACGGCAACTAACCCATTGTACAGGTTAACTTTATTGCCTTTTACTGATGCAACAAATAGAGAAAAAACGATATTTTCCTAGATCTTGCTGTTATGCAGATCCCCCTTCAAATTGGAGGCTTGTTGAGTGTTAAGCATAAAATAAAAGGGGAGCAGTTAATTTACTAGTGCCTAAGTTCGAATTGCGCTCAAAACCTAATTCAGAAAATACAAAATAGCATTTACCTTCCCTGACAGATTTGAATAAAAATATGGGAGTTCCAATTACGTAAATTGTTAGTCTCCAATACCATTTATCGATGGCTTTTCTACCAATTTTGAAGCTTGCAACTTCATTTACAATAGCCAAGTACTCAGCAAGGTTATAATGAATAGTTATCGAAAACACCATTGAACTCTAACGCCTCGGTAAGTAGTGGCTCTGTAATATTTTTTTGTGCAACAATGAGCGTAGCGAATGTACAAAAAGAACGTAGACCACTGCGTCAACTGGAGCAATTTGTTAAGTGCTAGTCCTCTAAACACTGATGCTTAGTAAGTACTCGGCCCTTTAAATTCTTTAGTTTTCGATTTGATTCTGACCAAAGTAATTCGGCCCCATCTTCGATGTCATCGTAGATAGCTAGTAGCTCTGTGATACCTAAGAACTCCCACTTTACGTCAACGCCTTCTGAGCCGCTCTTATATGGATAATCGTGCTCTCTGCCTATTTTTACGACTTTTTCATAAGCATGAGATTTAGATTCGGCTCGTACCAAGACAGTATTTTCCCAAGAAAGAAATCGCTTCTCTGGGTCATCTTTCGTTGAGTCTTCGAGTTCGAACAACCTTAGTAAATATGAACCCAAATACCATCCTACTGGTGATGTATGCTCAGTCATAGTTCGTGCACTTAACAATTTTTCCGTATTTCTACATACTTATTTCTATCACGGCAACTAACCCTTTGTACAGGTTAACTTTATTGCCTTTTACTGATGCAACAAATAGAGAAAAAACGATATTTTTCTAGATCTTGCTGTTATGCAGATCCCCCTTCAAATTGAAGGCTTGTTGAGTGTTTAGCATAAAATAAAAGGGGAGCAGTTAATTTACTAAGTAATACTCACCGTTAAATAGGCTGACGGGCTAAACCCCGACCTACACCTTATGTATGTTCTTATATTGTGGGCAAAGCACACAGTTACATCGCCCCATGATATTTAACTGCGTAACTCAGTTTAAAAGTGGAGTGAAGGGTGCACTAAGTACTCACTTTGATCATTGAGTAAGGTACTCATTTATTGTGCATACTCGCGCTATCTCAACTAGCCCTACTTGCTGTAAAGGTAATTTTCTGCTTAATTGACGGCGTTTTATATAAGCAATACATAGGCATAATACTTAGCATTAAAACGATTAACTGTTGTGCTGCGTCGAGTCCTGTTAGTTGTAACAATCCTACTATTACAGATGCGCCGCTCATTTGCGCAAACCCCAACAATGCTGACGCAGTGCCTGCTTTGTCGCCAAAAGGAGCTAATGCTTGGCCAGCACATGCCCCCATCATCAATGAAAACCCTACTGAACTAAGCATTATGGGTAACATAAAACCAGCTGGATGGTGCCATGACAAAAACACTAGCATTAACAATCCAGATACAATGAGCACTAACATACCAAAACCAATAGTTATTCGTGGCCCCCATTTGATTAACGCTTTTGGCGCTAACACACTGGCAGCTACATTTAACACCGCATTTAAACTAAACCAAAACACAAAATCCTCTCTGTCTAACCCAAGGTGTACCATCAACCAACCCGGTGCAGCCGTGACATAAGCAATAATCACTGCCATAGCTAGCATCACAACTACGGCGTTAAATAAAAAAACAGGATGTTTCACAATATCTGCATAGGCATGTAGGTTGATTAACCTTGTTTCAGTTGCCGGTTTTTTAGGTTGAGTTTCAGTTAGGGAAAACGCAATAATCAGCCCTGCGAAAACAGCGTACCCAGCCATAAATTCAAAATTGCTGCGCCAACCAAAATATTCAGTCAGTAGGTTACCTAAAAGTGGGGCGAGCGCCGGAATGCAGCAAATAGCGCCGTTTAGGTAGCTATACATCACACCACTTTGGACGGCATCGTAACGATCTCGTACACACGCAAAGGCCGCCACTACAATGGCACAAGCCCCAAATCCTTGTAGTAAACGAGAAATAAGTACCAGCTCAATACTGGATGCGATGACAATGAGCGCTGACGAAAAGCCATAAACAATTACACCTGCTAACGCTACTGGTTTTCGGCCGTACTTGTCAGCTAATGGGCCAGTTATTAGTTGCCCAAGCCCCAAGCTCATTAAAAAAATGGTCACGCTCCAACTCATGGTAACTAGTGACACAGAAAGATCTTGCGCCATAATCGGCAGCGCCGGTAAAAATATATCAATCGCTAAAGGGCTGAATAACACCATTAATATCAATAGGGGTAATAAGCTTGTGCGTGTCATTCATTGCTCCGAAAATTGGACTGCTCTGAACACTAGGCAGCCACTATAGACAGCGCAAGTATATGACATTAGCATTATGAGTAAAAATGAATTGTTGTGATTGCAACTATTCTAAAATGGAATAGGTATTTATGATAAATCTTGATTTAAAGCTATTACATGTTCTAAACACCTTGTTTGAAGAACACAGTGTAACTTCTGCGGCTAGGCGTTTGAACTTGAGTCAGTCTGCTGTTAGCAAGCATCTTGCGCGACTGCGAGATATATTTGAAGACCCATTATTTGAGCGCACAGGCCAAGGTTTAAAACCGACGCCCCGTGCCATCGAGTTATTACCTCAATTGCGACAACTGTTATCCCAATTTGATCAACTTACAAGGCCTAAAGCCTTTGAGCCTGAAGTGAGCGATCGTAGCTTTCGCATCGATTTGTTGAATACAGCCTATTCTTTGACCTTCCCGCATTTTATGCCCAACTTATTGTCTACAGCCCCAAATGTAAGATTACTAACGCAAACATGGGAGCCCCAAAGTCTCGATAAATTACTTAAATGTGAGATTGATTTAGGCATTGCATGTCGCGAATGGGACCAACGCTCGCCACTGCATATGCGCTTCATCCCTGATGACTTAAATCAAACCACATTAATACGTGAGCACTCTTTATGTTTAGTAAGAGAGGACCACCCAGCACTACACAAAACTTGGGACTTAGAGAGTTTTTTACAATACAGGCATATCCAAGTCATTATGGGGGGGTTAGATCAATGGTTGTTAGATGATGTGTTGACAGAGCAGAACATATATCGGGATATTGCGATAGAAATGCCTGATTTCTACTGTGCAATGAGCCTATGTGAGCAAAGTGACTTAGTGTTATGCGCCCCTGCTAGGCATGCCAACCAAATGGCGTCGCATTTTAAGCTACGCACCTTACCCATGCCTATCGACTTTGAATCTGGTGCGTATGTATTACTGTGGCATAAACATTTTGAACAAGACTCAGGCCATAAATGGTTGCGTGATTTAATCATTAATAACGTTAACGAAGTTGAGAATTAAACGAAGCTAATTAATGCTCACCGCTAGATGAGCTGACGGGCTAAACCCCGACCTACACGTTATGTATGTTCTTTCTTCTAGGTGCACAGTGCATAAACAAACAACGCGGTTACGCAACAGCAAACTCCCGCTCTAACTCACTCACCCCGAGCCCACTCTTCTTGGTTACCCGTAATTGAGTCGGAATGCGCTCTTTCATCGCTTCGATGTGGCTTATCACGCCAATCATCTTGCCAGAGGCGTTAAGGTTATCTAGAGCATCTAATGCGATATCTAAGGTTTCAGCATCTAAAGTGCCAAACCCTTCATCTAAAAACAGCGAGTCGATACTAGTTTTGTGGCTCACTAAATCAGACAAGGCCAGTGCCAACGCTAAGCTTACTAAAAAGCTTTCGCCCCCCGATAAGGTTTTGGTGTCGCGCTCTACATCACCTTGCCAGGTATCGAGCACCGTAAGTGCCAAACCTTGTTCTTCTTTGCGTTTAAGTAAATAACGGCCGTGTATTCTGTCTAGTTGTTTGTTGGCTAAATATACTAGGTTATCTAGGGTTAAGCCCTGTGCAAAGCGGCGAAATTTATCACCATTGGCTGAGCCAATTAAGCCGTGCAAATAGCTCAATTGGTCATACTCTTGTTGTTGCTCAGCGATTTGATCTAACAGGGTTTGTTGTCGCGCGGTTTCGTTTTCATCTTTTTGCAGTTGACTGCTAATGCCACCTTTGCGCTCAACTAAGGCGTCTTTTTCAGTTTGTAGTTGCGCCATTAACAGTTGCACTTGTTGTTGCGGTGTTTGCTGCCAAGTGCTTGCTTGGGGTTCATTATTGAGGGCGTTGAGCTCGGTTTTTGATTGTTCTAATAAGGTATTGGCCTTTTGCAATTGGCTATCTAGGCTTTGCTTTTTAGTGAGTAAATCGCTGCGTTGCTGCTCAGGTAATAGTGCATGTTCAAATTCACTTTGGCTCGAAAACGGGCTGTTATTCAGTAACTCATGCCACCTATCAGCTAGCTCTTTACGCAACTGCTGCAACTCAGCTTGCTGTTGTAATTTAACTTTTATGGCGGCTAATAAGTCGCCATGCTGCCGCTCTATTTGCTTATGAGAATCAAGTGCCACTTGATAAGACTGCTCGGCTTGAGTTAACCGCCCGTTGGCGTCTTCTCTGGCATTAAATACAGTTTGCTCACCAAACAATTGTTGTCGCTGTTGGTTTGCATTAGCTAACTCATCTTTAAGACGGGCGTCTTCTAACTGCATCGAACTTAACTTTTCACCTAGCTCAACTAACGTCTTCTCAAAACCAGAAAAATCATGATTTTTAGCTACAAGTTTATTATTTATCAGTTCATTTTGACGATGTTTATCTTGGTACACTTTTACATCAGATTCTTTAACTTGTAGCCATTGTGCAAGTTCTTGCTCCGCTGGCAATGTGTAATTTAAAGCCTTAATGTGGCTCATCAATCTAGTGTGAGCCTGCTCTACGAGTGTATTTAACTTGGTTAATTCTGTAGCGGTTTGTTGCCGATTTTGCTCCAGGGTTTGTTGGCTTTGCTCTAGCAATTTTTGCTCGCTGTTGAGCTTATCTACTTCTCTTTCGCTATGGTTAAGTGATTCTTTGCAGCTAAGTAATGCTTTATCGGCTTGCTTAAGGTTACTGAGCTGAGTTGATACCTTGTCTAGCTGATTCTTGATATTTTGCTCAAAGCTTAGCAAACCTGCTTGGTCGCTAATGGCAAGGTCGCACTGTAGGGCCTGTTGGCATTGTTGCCAGTGCGTATTAAGTTGCACGTCTTGGGTGTCGTGTTCAGATAGTCGCTTTTGTAACTCCTTAATATTGAGGTGTAGCGAGTCTAGTTTTTCACGTACCCCTTTGCCTTCTACTTCTAATTGACTAAACCGAGTTTCAGCTTCTTTTAGTCTGGTAACCGTTTCAGGTATATCCAATTGCATGTCAGCGGCTTTAGGGTGCGTCAAGGCACCACACAACGGGCAAGGCTCGTTTTCTTCTAAGTGTTTTCTGTATTCGGCTAACTGCTCTTCTTGACTCACTAAGCGCGTTAGGTCTTTACAATGCTGGGCTTGTTCTTGATATGCTTTAAGTAACGAGGTGCGCTCGCTACCTAGCGAGTCTGCATGCTCTTGACTCGATAATAGCTTTTGTTGGTCATCACGTTTAGCCGTGATTAGCTGTTGTGATCGGCGTTGTATGTCTTGAGCTTTAAGCAACTCTGGCCACAGATTATTAAGCTGTGTTTGTTGTTGCTCAGCATCGGCCGCGCTTAAGTTTTGGCTTAATGCTTGGTACTCTGCTTGTTTATTAGCAAAGGCCGCTTGCTGCTGAGTAACCCCCTCATTCAGGGTTTGCCATTTTTGATTAATCAGCTTTTGAGCTTGACTGTTCTCGTTAACTTGTTGTTCTAAGGTAACGGCTTGCTGTTGTAGCCCGTGCGCACTTTGCTGGTCTCGCTTAATTTGCTCAAGGGCCGCTGTCCAGCCACTAAGATGTTCAGCCACTTGGCTATCAGCTGCATGTTCATTCAAATAATCTTGTACTTGGGTCTGCTGCTCGGTTAATTCGGCTAACTCTTTACTTAAGCTCTGTTTATTCGAGTCTGACAGTTGTTGCTGCTGCAAAGCCTCTGCGATGTGTTGCTGCTGTTTATTTAGGTTTTCTTGAAGGTGAGTAATTTGATTATCTAACGGTATCACTTGCTCGGTGATAAGCTTTTCTTGGGCAAGCTGATTATTCTTAGCCGTTTGCAAAGCGAGCGTCGCAGTTGCGAGCGTATCGCTTGCCGCTGATACCTGTTTTTGCAAGCTTAACTCTGTTTTTTGATGCTCATTTACCTGTTCTTCAGTGGTTTGGCACTGGCTTGTGACTTCAACTAGGCGCTGCCAATTAGGGCGTAGCCGCTCTGCTGGTTCACTTTTTTGCAATAAGGCCAAGTCATCTTCAGCATCTGCAATTGCCTGCTTCGCTTGTAAATAAAGGGTAGTTGCATTGTCATGCCCTTTTTGAGCACTTTGCTGCTTATCCCACCATTTAATATGGTTTTCGTGAATTTTAGCTTGTTTTTCAATACTTACTTGTTTGTTTTGCAATTCAGTAAGTTCGGTTTGCAAACCGAGTTTTTGCTCAGCGCTAAGTAAAGAAAAGGTATTGGCACCCGCTTGTAATTCTTTTAATGTTTGCTTGGTTTGGCTGTAATGCTCGTGTACCTGAATAGAAATTTTGCCGTAAATCTCGGTACCTGTTAGCTCTTCTAAAAGCTCGGCTCGTTGTTTTTCGTCGGCATTTAAAAATGCGGCAAAGTCACCCTGAGATAACATCATAGACTTGGTAAAACGCCCAAAGTCTAACCCTGTTATTTTTTCTATCTCTTCACTTTTTTGGCGTATCTGCGTGGCTAAGACCTTACCCGTGCTGACTTCGGCTAGCTCTGCATCTGCGGGCTGTAAATTGCCCTCTACCTTACCCCGTGAGCGGCGCATACTCCAAAACGCACGATAAGCCTTACCTTTTACTTCAAACTCAACCTCAGCCAAACATTCGGCTGTGCCGCGGGTCATGATCTCATTGGCTGAATTGGTAATTTGCCCAAGTCTTGGGGTTTGGTGATACAAGGCTAAACAAATAGCGTCAAGTAAGGTGGTTTTACCTGCCCCAGTAGGGCCGGTTATGGCAAACAGTCCGTTATCAATAAAAGGGGACTGGGTAAAATCCACCTTCCACTCGCCTTTTAATGAGTTTAAATTTTTAAGACGTATGCTTAAAATTCTCATTGCTCACTCCCGTGCACTTGTACCTCTGAGAGTATTTGCTTAAACCTTTGGCGTACCTTATTAAGTGTGGTTTGCTCTTGTTCCGTTTCGAAGGTTTCCATGGTTAAACGTTTTTCAAATACTTCTTCAGGGGCTAATTCGGCTAGGGTTTCATTGTTGGCTTGATTCAAGAGTTGACGGCGCTGATTACGAGAACGGCGTAGTTGCAGCACCTCAACGTTTAAGTCTGCGGTTAACCCTTGAATGCGCTCTTGCAAGTCAGACAAATAGTCTTGGCTATCTACCTCAAGGCATAACCAGCAAGGTAGCGAACTAGCACTTGATTGCTCAAAAGCCTGCAACCTAGTAGTAATAGCAGCCAAGTCACCTTTAATGACTTCCATAGGTTGAAAATTAGGAACCTCAATTGGCTGTAACTGGCTGACTGTCGCGCCAGAAAACTCCACCAGCATCACTTGTTTAGGCTTACCCAGTTCATCAAAACTAAGGGGGATTGGCGAGCCGCAATAACGAATATGTTCAGACTTAGCCACTATTTGTGGTTTATGAATGTGACCAAGTGCTATGTAATCAGCCGGCGGAAACCCATCTGCAGCAAAGCCGTCGAGTGTGCCTATGTATATATCTCGCACACTTTCTGATTGCGTTACCCCCAATGCAGTTAAATGGCCCGTGGCAATAATAGGTAAATCTTGTCCAGAGGCATGTTTTTTAGCTAAAGCGATGTCATAAAGATGGTGATAGTGCTGCTTGATAGCCTCGCCTAGTGCTTGGCGTTTTTGCAGGCCGGTTTCACCTGCTGTACTTTGCAACACATCACGAGCTCGTATAAAAGGCACAGCACACAAAATCGCAACGGGATCACCTTGTTTACCGGTAATAGTGAAGACTTGTTCGTCGGTGGTTATGCCGGTACTTGCCACCACAAAGGTATTTAGGCAAGCCAATATCTGTTTAGACTCGTTTAAGGTTGATACCGAATCGTGATTACCGCCCAGCACCACTAACACACAATTGAGTTTTTGCATGTCCACCACAAACTGGTTGTACATTTCTCGGGCGTAGCTTGGAGGGGTGCCAGTATCAAAAATATCACCAGCAATGATGACCGCATCGATTTGCTCTTTTGCAACGAGTTGCAATAACCATTCAATAAATTTTTGGTGTTCGTCTTTACGGCTTTTGGTGAAGAAGCTTTGTCCTAAATGCCAGTCAGAGGTGTGCAGTATCTTCATTTTGAGCCTTGTTTGATAAAAAAATGATACAGGTACGAGAAAAGGTAACGGGGTTATTGTATCGCAAAATATGTGATCACCGTGCTTACCCTTTATAAAAAGCCACGGTTTTTTATTCCCTCATCAAACAAGATTACTTGATAAACTAAACACCGATTTTTCATCAGTATCCGCCATACTAAGGTTCACACTATGATTTACTGCTTGTTGTCTATTCCTGTTTTAATACTGCTCTATTGGCTTTATCGAGATAAGCGCAAACTTCAAAAACAGCAGCAAAGGCGCGCTGAACTGCGAGCCCAACCATTTCCTGCGGCCTATTCACAGATATTAGAAGATGACTTTCCCCTTTACAGCCGCTTACCTGATGAACTACAGCAGACATTAAAACAACATATTCAGATATTTTTAGACGAAAAAGAGATAGTGGGCCGCGATGGCTTTGACATAACCGACCAAGTCAGAGTATTGATTGCAGCCCAAGCCTGTGTGCTTATTTTGAAACGACCCGGCAACTACTATCCTGGGTTTCAAAGTATTTTGGTTTACCCAGATACTTATGTTGCTAAAAACACCCGCACCGAGGGTATGTTACACATTACTGATACTAGCACCCGAGCGGGAGAGTCTTGGCACAAAGGGCCTATTGTTTTAGCTTGGAGTCATGTCATACAAGGGGCGAGAGACAGCCGTGATGGGCGTAATGTGGTGATGCATGAATTTGCTCACAAATTAGATGAAGAAAATGCTGCAATGGATGGCCTACCTATGCTGCCAACCGCAGCCCAATACCAAGCTTGGTCAGAAGTCTTGAATGCAGAATTTACAGTACAGCAACAAAAATGGGCTGATGGCATAGATGATGTAATAGATAGTTATGGGGCCACTTCGCCAGCAGAGTTTTTTGCCGTGGTCACTGAGACCTTTTTTGAAAAGCCTCACCCACTAGAAAACCACCATCCAAAGTTGTATGAGCAATTTAAACAGTGTTACTTATTAGATCCTAAGCAGTGGTCTAAAAATAAAACCTAACCCTTAACCGGGTTACGCCTGTAAAGCATAACCCGTTTCAACATATTGAGTCGCAGAACTACTCGCTGCAATTAGCGGTTAGCGGCAACGGTTAACGGCTCACTGTTTTGTTCTTTCATCACATCAATTACCGCTTGAATACCTTCTTGGCGGATCATAGGAGCAAATTCACTTTGCTTGCTAGATAACAAGCTAATGCCTTCGGCAACTAAGTCGTAGGTTTTCCACTCTTGGGTTTTCTTATTTTTACGTAGCTTAAAGTTAATATGAATATCTGGACGCGCCTCTTCTCTGATAATGGCTTTTACAGTCATACTTTTTGCTTCGTCTACGTTTCTAGTGGGCTCAAATATTAACTCTTGGCCACCATAACTTGCCAAAGCTACCGCAAAATTAGAGATTAGGTACTGTCTAAATTCTTCCACAAACTCAGGAATTTGTGCCTTAGGCACCGACCTAAAATGTTTGCCTAATACTTTAAATGCAGCGAATTTGTAATCAATATGAGGCATTAACTCTTCTTCAATTATAGTGCGTAAATGATCAGGGTTAGACTCAATAGTTTGCTGCTCTGTTTCAATTCGCCCAAAGGTAGTATTAGTGACTTTTTCTAACAGTAACTGGGGATTATTTTGCTCAGCATAACTTGCATTGGCAACAAGTGTTGTCACAAGAAAGAGCGAAACTAAGCTCACATTCTTTATGATTTTAGACAAGGGTGTGTTCATGTGTGTGCGCTCCTTTGAGCTTAAAATTAATAATTAAAATAAAACAAATACAATCATGTTTAACTAGGCATTAAAGGCGCCTAGCGTACGAAACATTTAAAAAATCCAAACCTGGGTTATGGTCGTTTAACCCACCATTTGAGTAATGCATATAGCGCACAGCTACCGAGCTTTTGAGTTGCTCACCAAACTCCATAATGATCCCTAGCCTGTCTTCAAACTGGTAATGTGACCCAACATTTTTACCCGCAAAGCGAGTGTCCGTTATCAATGAAACCCCAATTCCAAACTCCCATTTAAGGGGGTATTTGCCATATAAAGTATCAAATTGCTTTGAGAACACAGGGGACAGGGCTAAGGCATAATTTGTTTCATGTTGATTTTGATCGCCAAATTCCCAGAAATTCAGGCTCATTTCCCAATACACATCTAAATCACCTAACCACTCAAATTTTGCTAGGTTTGTGTAATAAGGACGATACGCCAACCGGATACCTGTCAATTCTTGCTCTCCATGAAGATAGTCAATCGCTACCCCCTGTTCGCTTGCAAATGAATGCTGACTTATAAGTATGGTGAAAATAGCCAACCATATAGCTACACCAAAACTTTTACTAACCCTCACCCTCTTAATCCTCATTGTTTGTCATTTTTCGAGTGTGAATTATGAAGCGTTATAAAACATAAAAATAATTATATATTTATATGTGACACATTTTATTTTGTGATGTATTGTGTGCAAACAATTTTTACTAGTGAGTACCCTATGCGGCCACAAGAATTAAACCTATTGATGGTTTTCGACGCCATAATGACCGAGCGCTCGATCACCCGAGCCGCTAACCGCTTAGCGATGACTCAGCCGGCCGTATCTAATGCAGTGAGTAGAATGCGCTCCGCATGGAAAGATGAGTTATTTGTGAAAGATGGTCGAAATATTCAGCCCACTTTGCATGCCCAGAATTTATGGAATCAAATTCGAGATCCTCTTTCATCCCTAACCGAAGCGGTCGATCCTAAGGCATTTGACCCAGCTACGGCAAAACGCACCTTCAGAGTAGCGGTAACCGATATAGTCGTAGACATGGTGTGGGCAGAGTTACGTGAGGTCATAGAGAAAGAAGCACCGGGGGTAAATCTTCATGCGGTGCCGTACACAATAGTGAATACCGAGCAAATTTTGGAAGATGCAGAAGTCGATATGGTGATAGGCACTTCAGGGGTTATTTCGAATACTTTTAGAGCCGAATATTTATTCTCCCCTCTATTTATTTGTGTAATGAATCATGACCATCCATTAGCTAAAGCTGACCTAAACTTACAAGAATTTGCAGACGCCGATCATTTATTAGTGTCGCTGTCTGGAGATATCACAGGCTACACTGACCAAGTGTTACTACAACACGGCTTAACTAGGCGTATAGCGGTCACTGTTAATCACTTTTCATCGGTGGCATGTTTGATAAAACATAGCGACTTGATTTGTGTGGTACCGATTTCAGCGGTGGCAGAAGAAATCATCAATGGAGACATTGCGGCCACTAAGCCGCCGTTAGATTTGATGCCACAACAAGTATCAAGCATTTGGCATAAACGGCAAGACAGAGACCAGGGATTAATTTGGTTACGTGAGCATTTCAAACGAATCATCAGCAAAAACGTAGAGCTAGAAACAGCTCAAGTAATGGATAGCTTATGTAAAGGCAACTCACCTATGTGTAATGAGGGGCACTAATCCCCCTAGACTTCACCTATATTAGAATCCATCGCTTCAATATTAATAATATTGGAGCGATTAAGTGTGATTTTGAACCGTTGCACTTGTTGTTCATCTTCTTTGTCAGTATGCATTAACACCATGTTTATTTGGTATCTACGCTCTACCGCTTGTTTAGATATTTTACTGCCTTCAAGTGAGTACAAACGCCCCTCACCTTTTCTTAAAAAGCGAATAAATGGCGTTAAATTAAAATTAATACGTTGTTGAATGGCTTCATAGCCTGGCAAAAAGCTTTTAGCACTCACCTTAGTGTCACTTCTAAAATGTAGCAGTTGTGCAGCTTGTTTGTTTTGTTGGCGACGGGTTTGAAACAAGCTGTCGACTCGAATGGGCAAGTCTTTATTACGAATGTATTCTAACCAAATGGTTTGTGTTGCTACCCGTGACTTAGTGGCCGTGTGGCTGAAAATAATCCGCCACTTGGGTAAGCCTTTTTGGATCCAGCGCCATAATATACGGGTGATGTCGTCTTTAAAAATTTCCCGTAAGCCATACACCACACCTAACATCCCAACCAAAGCAATGGTGACCTCAGTGAAACTAGTGCGGGCGTTTAACACTAACATCATAACAAAGGCCATTATCACCGCAGTAACCGTTCCCCGTACCATACGGTTTAAGTTAGTGTTTAAGTTTCTGAAGTCTTTATTAAACACCACACCATATTCAATTAATCTTTGTAGCAAACGCATTTTATTAGTAATACGGTTGGGATCACTTAAGGTAATTTCTGAGTTGTAGTTATTCTTGGCTCTGTATTCATTTTCGCGGCGGCAGAAGGCCAATAAAAAGTTTCGCTCGCTAGAGAAGTCGCTACTTTTAGGTGCCCTTGATATCAACTTTAAAAAAGACTGCTCCACTTGCCAACTCAAGTAATTATCAGCATTTTCAAAATACGCTTTAAACTTTTTATCCGGTGGCGTGTAGCGTCGTAGTTTTTTAAGTAACCCGGAAATTTGTTCCGCTATTTCTATGGCTTGAGGATAGAATTTTTTGGGCGTTTTAAGCTTAAGCGTTTGTTTTATATCGATATCTAAGGCGATGCGAATTTGATAAGAAAACAAATTTAGATTTAAGCGATAGTCGCTTTGTTCACCTTTCTTTTGACTGATAAAACGACTGCGTACTAGAGGTAAATGCAGCTGATCAGAATAATAAGCACTTTGACTTTGGATACTACTGTGAAAATAGTGTTCTTCGGTTAGAGTTTTGGAG
The DNA here is from genome assembly GCF_039942875.1 of Paraglaciecola sp. Classification (GTDB taxonomy): domain Bacteria; phylum Pseudomonadota; class Gammaproteobacteria; order Enterobacterales; family Alteromonadaceae; genus Paraglaciecola. The sequence goes on along the minus strand of NZ_JBDVBQ010000039.1, from coordinate 72,008 downwards.
CTAATGCCCATTTCTTCAGGTAAAGAAAAATAAACATCTAGCCGTTGATGGTCACTAGGTAGCAAAGGAAAACTAATGTTAATGGAAAGATTCTCATCTTGTGTAAGCTTAATTTTATCCACTAATATTTATTCCACCTTGCCAATGTACTATCAAACACTACCAAGGTAATTATGCCTGAGTTTTTAATTTTTACCCAGTCTCAAAAGCTACCTACATCAATTAATGTAAATCACACCTCAAACATAGTTGCGGTGTGCTCACTTGATTTATAGTGCATATCGTTGCAACTCATTTAACTCTTGAGCTGCCCGCCATGCTTGATTACCACATCCTCTTAACAGCACTTTTGTAAAGGGCTTATCAATATTATTGGGTGAAAGTTGCTTAAACAAATAAATTGCCAAGGCTGCAAATAAAACAAAGCATGCAGCTTGTGACATTAACCAAAACGTATCGCCATGCTGCACAATATCTATGCCAAAGAACAGCTCAAACCCCACCACAAGATAAGCAAAATAAAAGGGTAAAATAATCAAAGACACTCTTAAATAAAAAAGTACAGACAAGCCTATATTTGTGAGGTCCCGCTGCACGTCTATTACGGGTTTAGAATAATCTAACGTAAACTGCATATACAAATGTCTTATACCACCCAACGTAATTAAGCACGACCAAATTAAAATGGCAGCTCCCGCCAGTAGCATATTGGTGTTGCTCATATTGGTCACAATAAAGTGCAACATAAAACTACTCATTAAAATCCCCACAACAACGGTAAAAATATTGACCATCAAAAAATTACCCATTGTTTTTTCAGCCTTAAGCAAAGCGACCTGCTTCAACGCCTCTGAACTTACTGTAATGCTTTGTTCTAGTTTTTCGTTTTCCTGCGCCCATGCTTGGGTCATTTTCTCTATGTTATCCATTATTATCATCTCCGATAAAAAGTGTGTTTAAACGCTGTTTAATGCGTGAAATTTTTGTACTTACATTACTTGCCGAAATATCTAATACGTCTGCTATTTGGGCATAGTCCAAACCATCTAAATGCATGATAAATAAGGCTCTATCGTATTTATTTAATAACTTTAGTAACCTTTGTATTTCAAGCATTAACTCAGTATTGGTGCTATCAACTGGCTCAGTTAACAAACTCATATCCGTTAACTCAATATGTGCTTTTCTTAGAGAATCTCGTCTTAAAAAAGATATAGCGGTGTTTAAAGCCACACGATACACCCAAGTACTCAACTTAAATTTTGGGTCATATTGAGTAAACGAACGCCACAACTGCAATGTAATCTCTTGAATCAAATCTCGCCTTTCTTCATCACAATAACTGTAGCTTCGGGCTATCTTATAAAGAATACCTTTATGAGTAGCGATCATTGCTTCAAAGGTCAGCGGTTCATTATGTGAGTTCACTTTGCTTTACTCTTTTCCATACCTTGGCTCTCGGTTTCTGTAATTTGGTTAAAATGTCCATAACGGCTTCCAATTTCAGTGTCACTGTAATGATTCGCAGCACCTTTAAAAAAATCACAAAAAATAAGAAATATTTAGTGCTTGACTGAAATAGCATAAAAATACTACCCAAATAGATACGCATCAGGTAAGTTCAACACACTGTAATGTGTTTAAGGGAAATCAGTGAACAAGCTACTTTTATTACTTCCTTTTTTGTTACCACTACAAAGCTGTAGTGATGCGGAAGCAACCTCTCCCGTTCCGCAAATGGAATATCAAGTTCTACATGATATTGAATACAATGAGTATGCAAATATAACCAACAAAAGCACCTTACTGATACGCTCTCAAAGTGATTATGAAGCCGAACTATTAAAACGCACCTCTGATAAAGCTAAAAGTATCGACTTTGAAAGCGAGTCCATTTTATTGGTTGATATGGGCCCTCAAAGCTCTGGTGGCTATGGCATAAGTATTACCGTATCTGAAAATAATGACTACATACTGACAAATATTACCTACCAATTCCCGGGTACCGGTTGTGCTGTCACCCTAGAGCTGACTAACCCCACAAAAGTGATAACGTTTGAAACGACAAAGTATGTGCTAATAAATGAATCAATCACTTATTCGAGTTGCTAACGAAAGGAATGGCTAGCAATCAAAATGTGACACCAAAGGTAATCATCTATACCCATATTTAAAGGCTTAGAGCCTGTAAACACATACTGTGAGTTGCAATGGCAGTATGTGTGGTTATAATCCGCGCTTCGACTCTATTTAGTAAAAAGCCTACGTCTTCATTATGCAGTTTGTCATCCGATTACACCCCGAAATCATCATTAAAAGCCGCCAAGTACGGAAACGATTTACATTTTTACTTGAGGGAAATATTCGCCGTATTTTTAAAAGAAATCACCTTTCTGTTGAAGTGCGTGCATCTTGGGACAAATTTACGCTAATCGTAAATAAAAAGTCCTTAGATAAAGTTGATGAGGTCATTGAACTACTGCAACGTATTCCTGGTATCGATCAAATAATACAGGTTGAAAAAAGCACGTTTACCGATTTAGACGACATATGCCAACAAGTTAAGCAAGCTTGGCAACCTTTACTAGTAAATAAGAGCTTTGTAGTACGAGTAAGACGACGAGGTAAACATGAGTTTTCGTCATTAGATATTGCACGCTACGTAGGCAGTTACCTTAACCAAAATTGTGATACCAAAGGTGTAGAGCTTAAACACTCCGACCTAACCATTGAGTTTGAAGTAAACGACAACACCTTGATTCAAAGCCATCACCGCATTAAATGTTTAGGCGGCATGCCCTTACCTACTCAAGAAAGTGTGTTATCACTGATATCGGGTGGTTATGATTCAGGAGTGGCCACTTATCAAATGATACGACGAGGCGCTCGCACCCATTTTTGTTTTTTCAATTTAGGCGGCCGCGAACACGAAATTGGCGTAAAACAAGTTAGCTACTATTTATGGAAACGTTACAGCGAATCTCACAGAGTAAAATTTATCTCAGTTGATTTTGAGCCTGTGGTAGCAGATATTCTTGAAAACGTAGCAAACAGCCAAATGGGCGTGATACTTAAACGCATGATGGTAAGGGCAGCTAGCCAAGTAGCCGAAAAAATGCATATTAGCGCCATAGTGACTGGCGAAAGTTTGGGTCAAGTATCTAGCCAAACATTAGTCAATTTGAGCGTTATCGATAAAGCCGCCGACACCTTGGTACTTCGCCCTTTGATTTGTATGGATAAACTAGAAATCATTGACCAAGCCAAACATATTGGTACCGAAGAATTCGCTAAAGTGATGCCAGAATATTGTGGAGTGATTTCTAAAAAACCCACCACTAAGGCTGACCCAGCCCAAATAGCCAATGAAGAAAGCAAACTCGACTTTGGCATTATCGAGCGAGTAGTGGCAGAAGCCAAAATACAAGACATCTTGTCAATTGCTGAAGAAGCTGCACAACAAACCGAATACGTGACTGAGGTTGACGTACTCCCAGACAACGCCATAGTGTTAGATATACGCACTGCCGAAGAACAAGAGCAAGCACCTCTAACGCTAGCAAACACCAAAGTACAACACATACCATTTTTTAAATTGGCATCACAGTTTGCGGCTTTACCTCAAGACCATCAGTACTTTTTATACTGCGAGCGAGGCGTAATGAGTCAGTTACAGGCTATGCTGTTAAACGAACAAGGATATACACAAGTGCAAGTTTATAGGCCTTAATTTAGGCATATAAAATGAATCTAGATCACAAGCTACTGCGCCACTATGGTGTTACGACCTATTTCTTTAGCTTTATATAATCGTAAATCAGCTATAGCAAACAACTCTTTAATCGAACTTTCTTCATTTGGGACCACAGAGGCAACCCCACAACTCATAGTTAAGTAAGCGGCAACAGGAGATTTTTCATGAGGGATATGTTTTTCACATAAATTCTGCATAAATTTTTCAAGGCTTTTTACACAACTTTGTACACTCGTATTGGGAAGAATAAAAGCAAACTCCTCTCCACCGATACGAGCACCAATATCAGATGGCCGTTTGAAAACCCCCTTCCATAAAATGGCCACCTCTTTTAGGCACTCGTCTCCTTTACCGTGCCCATAGAAATCATTGTAGGCCTTAAAGAAATCTACATCACCAATAACTAGCGTTAACGGAGAAGCGCTTAATTCACACTTTAGCCATTGATCTGCTAATTCCTGATCATACTTTCGCCTATTAAATAAACATGTCAACCCATCTTGCATAGATACATCTAGTAACTCTTCTTTCTCTCTTTGTAGTTTTTTATCCCGCTCTTCATATTGATGGAGCTTTTCTAATAAGGCACTACGTGGCATAAAAATAAAATCTTTAATTTGTAATGGTGCTTCTATAAATTGTACGAGTTTATGTTTAAACACAGTGTAAAAAATCAATAAAGGTACGCTGTAACACATAGCTAACAGCCACTTACTGTATACATTGCCTACAATAATTTCAGTTAATTGCGGAGATGTACTAAAAGCAATTATTGGGAATAAAACTCCGTCTAAACACATCACAAAGATAAAGGCTAACGTATAGATAACTGCGATAAAGGCAACATTGGAAACCAGCTTTCTGACTTGTGTAAAAATAACGATTAAGAGAAGGAGTTCGAATAAAATTAACATTCCCCCAAGCAGCAGTATGTAAAAGGAAATACTGAATAATTCTGCTGGTAAATTAAAGGTGTTAATAGCAATTTCCGAAGAAATCACCCAGTAAATAAAGTAGAAAATGGCGAAAATAAAGATATCGATGAGAATAACAAACCTGAGCATATTACGTAATGAATCCACATTACGTTCTATTACGATTAAAATAACTGTGTTCATTAAAAATGCACCAAATGCAATATTACCCCCGGATAACACTAGGTTTTCAGCTAAAGAAAAAGAATAAACGCTTCCCGCAAAACTGCCAATAAAGAGCACAACACCATTGTATACGTAAAGCGAGATTAGTCGAGTTTGAGGTTTACACGTTATTAAATAGAGTGGAACGATTGAATACAAAGCAATATTCAATAGTAACGCAGTAAATTGTTCCACAAATGCCCCGTAGAAAAAGATAGCTGACTCAAAACTATAGCTAGTATTGAAATAACTTTAAATTAGCCTTTAGTTGCACACTAAGAAAATAACTGACTACCATTAACCAAATATTTGAATGCAATTCTGTTAATTAGATAATACACCTAAGTGGTTGTTAGTTACCCGTACTTTGGTGATTAAATAGCAAAAACTGAAAACAATGCCCCAATATGTAAAATGTGATTTAGCTAAATGCTACATATCAGTAACTATCAACCTAGATAACGACTGCTACGTTATTCTATCTTCCAACATCCATACAAGGGCAGCTTAAAAGACTAAGGCAGAGCTGGTCGCTAAGATTACATAAAGTGTCACTAACCTGGCTTGCTACTTCATTAAATTTTAGTTTGGTTAAACCTGAAACTATTGGTGCTGAATTTTGTTACTTAGTTGAACGGTTTTCATCATTCAGCAGTTTTAATTGAGCATGTAACTCTTTTGCTCTAATTAACGCTTGCAAGTCGTTCTTATCTGGTGAACCCCAAAAAGACTCTTCACCCTCTTCAGCAAGACGAATGAAACGGTCTAGAGATGACGAGATTGCCATTTGAGTAAACTCTGGATTGCCTTGCTCAATTTGACGGTAAAAGATAACGTTATCGGTTAATTTTCCAATGACTAAGTCGTAGCCTAGACCCATCAGCAATTTAAAGCCTATTAAAGCAGCTATGGTCAAACCAAGTATAAAACTTATTATTTTCATACGTTCCCTCACTTGACTCTGACTCTGACTCTGACTCTGACTCAAGTATATTGAAAAATATTTTTAGGCAAATTTCAGAGTGTTAACTTTAGATAAATTAAGCTAAATACTGAAAATACGATTCTAACGTGCGTATCACGCTATAAAAAATAATCACTAAGTTTCTCATTGAGATTATTCATATCAAACCACTTTACATTTCGGATAATTTAATTACCATAAAATGACGGTATTTTTGCCGTGTAAACAATATTTGATAAGGAATGATTATGAAAAGAATGATTATTAATACATTTTTAATAGGAACTACAGTCGTTACGGGGTCAGCTTTATCTAGTGAAATGCAATGTTTTGTAGATACATTAGCATATGATACGTTTACATCTGGCGGCTGCTTATCCGCGGCTCCAGCTAGAGTTACATCTGCAGTATTTAAAGTTTCATCAAACAACAGTATTAGCAGCATTATTTGGACAGGTGACGCATCAGGACAATGTGCTACCACTGATATGACTTGCTCCATAGATATTCGCCAATATAGCTCTAAAAATGTTGGTGCTACCGTACTTTACAGCGACGGAACATGGGAATCACTCCCTCAAATAACAGCTTGGTATGAAGGTCTAGACTAGTTTTTCATAAGACTCCCTCGAGCGAGGGGGTCTATTTATAATCAATAGCAACACGACTCAAAATCGGCTTCTACTTCCCCTCAGCGGTGCAGACAGTGATATCAAACCACGGCAGGTCTAGTCCTGACTATAATCCCCATAAACAAAAATGGTCTACATGACATACTTAACAAGTAATTGGCCACTCGGATACACTCAGGCACATCTATGAGCATGCCACCTGTAGCCCCAGAGGCAGTAAATAGTTAGAATCAGCGCGAGAAGTGATTCAAGCTAACTGCACCGCCTTTTATTCTTTTAATACGCAGCTAACCACTTTAAATTAAGCCATGACATTAGCTCAGTGCATATCCCCTCGTTATTGAGTTAACATGAATAAACGGTAAATCAGAACAAACAAAACCTGCTACTTACCATCAACACATCAAAGATTAGGAACCATAAAATGGCAATTCCCAGAGTAAAAATACCTTTTTGGCTTGTAGCCATTTATTTCATTGTGAGTCTGGCTATATTGCAATTATTTAAGGCCTACGAATACCCTTCATTATTAGGGCTAGCTTTAGCTATTGTTATTGTGTTGGCTTTGTCTGTTTTATGGAATAAATACAACCTTCGTAAGACCAAAGAATAGGACTTATATAACCATCCATAATGCCATCACCTGTGGTAAAACACATTAAGTTAGGATGCTTTAATGTCGATAGTTAGAAAAGGGGATTGTTACGACAAACCTGGTTTTGTGACTGTTTTGTTAGCCTGTTGAATTAACGACAGTCCCAATTGGGTAATTAATGTTGAAAAACACAATTTCTGCCTGATTTTTTTGCATCGTATAATGCATTATCTGCTCGTTTAAATAAACTTTGAAAATCATCATATTGATCCATTAAAGTAACGCCTATACTGATACTAAGAGGTTCACCTTTAATCAATTCAATAGTATTGATCTGCACTAATAATCTATTCGCAATAGTCGCTGCCAATTGTTCATCGGTGTCAGGTAATAGCACTACAAATTCATCTCCACCATAACGGCCTAACAGATCTGCTGGTCTTAATAATTGTTTAACCGTATCGCTTAACGTTTTTAAAGCTTGATCACCTACGTCGTGACCGTAAGAATCATTTATTTTTTTAAAGTAATCGATATCTAACACTAATAAGCAAAATGGTTGACTTCTTCTTTGTGAATGTAATATTTGAGTTTCACATTGTTGAATGAGGTATTCCCTAGATGCAGTTTGTGTCAGGCTATCAATAAATACTTTACTTTGTAATTGATGGTTACGAGAAATTAAAGCAGGAATTGCAATGGCAAACAGTGCATTAGCTGCCACAACAGTAATCGCATATTGATAAACCATCACAAAATTCATCAAATACAATGTATCAACCAAAAATACAACCAACAAACTGCTTAAAGCCAAGCTAACTATATTAAAAAAGGCATTTTCACTACAAGCAATCCACATGTGAGGTAATACCAAAAAGAAAATAGCAAAAGAACTATTCATTGAATGAGTAAATTTAGCCAATAGCATGGCTAACAATACTAAACCTAAGGATAACAATATCTTGTATTTGTACTGGGGGGATGCTGAAGATGACTGCACACCAATGTGGTCTAATATTTTAAAATACTTATCTGGATACACATGACGGATAATACAAAAAAATAACGGGCCAAGTACAATTATGCCCGCCATATCACCGATCCAAAATGGTAGCCAAGTAGTAGAAAAGTCATTTACCGGCATCATATCTGACAAAATCAATGAGCCAATAACTAACATAGCGGCAATCAGTGCTGAAATTGCAGCTATTAACAAAAAGTAGATAATCAACAAGGGCAAAGTAAGTCTTTGTACTTGAGTTAACCAATATAATACCTTGCTACCAGCATAATAAGGGATGATATGCGCGATACCAAATAACACACTGGCCTTTAAAAGCCCAATATTATGTAAATCAATTTGGTAATGGCGATTGGTTAATATAGTAACCAAAATAGCCGCTACCATTAATATTGGAACAGCACGACCACCCACTACAAAAAGTACAGCAAAGGTTAAACCGGCTGGAGGAAACCAAACGCTGGCATGATGAGTATATTCAACTAACCCCCCAACAAACCAAATACCCACCCAGCTTAATAATAATAAACCTGCCCGGGCAGCACCTGAGTTTTGTAAAAAGCGAAGCCATCCCAATTTATAATTGATATAACGCCACGATGAGGAAAATTCATTTCTTTCCATTAGCAGTTACTTTTCCCAAAAATAGGCGGTGCCATTGTCACTGGCACCAATAATTTTATCGCCATTGTAGTTGATCATCATGGGCCAATTCATCAAGGTTGTTTTATATTTCCACTGTTGTGTACCTGTCTTACCATCAAAAAGATAGAAATGACCAGGAGATTCTTGCACGACTTTAACATTTTCGTCCGTTGGTTGACCATCTGTAGCGGTAACATATAACCCTTCTTTATCAAGACTAATTCCTGGATTCGCGGCATAATCCAAATCAGCTTGCCACTTTAGCAAAGCCTTCGAATCAGCTGATTCGAGCAGATAAACACATCCTTGTTTAATACCTGATTTATTAGCTCCTACAGCAAGTAATATCGTTTCGTCAGAGGTTTGAGTCATATCAAAACCATATGCCAGTTCAAGACCATCAATACTAGGCTTATATTGCCATAATGCAGTGTTGGGATTACCGTGACTAAACGCTACGCAACTACCATCATGCAACGATGCACCCCAATTTTTTCCACTATCAGTGATCGCTACACGCATTGACCCCACAGGTAAAATACATGGACTTAAAGCCTTCAATTTATTACTAACAATATCAAAGGCAGCAATTTTACCAGTTGTAGTATTATTATCATCATTGTATTTGATAGTTGACACTACCGCATGCTGGCCATTGTCAGATAAGGCACAACTGTTACAAGAAAAACCGGGAAAGGTGGTATCAGAGACCATTTGATATTGACCAGCCTTTAGTTGATATAACTGCACCGTGTCGTCAAATATGGCAAGCAATAATTGCCCGTCATGAGAAAGACTTACCTGATTCACGCGAGCCTTTAGTTTAACCTTTAATAAACTTGTTCCATCTTCAACGCTATAAGCATGTAAAAAACCATCGCCTTTTTTAGCAAGTTCACCGCCTGCTGCCGCGTAACAGCCATCGTTACTGATCGCAACCCAAAAAACACCTTGATAACTAGGCTCCATGGAAATAGGTTGTTGCCAACATTGCTTGCCTTCCGCGTTATAGCAGTAAACAGCAAAGCAACCACTGTCAAATTCACTCGAACTACCAAAAATAGAATATTTACCTTTTGCATCAATTGCCACTGAGTTGATTTGAATTTTATTGCTTGGTGACACTGCCCAGCTCGGTTCTTTAGAAATCATTGATAACTTTTTCCTTGATAGTTAGTAAATTTTTGCTGGTGATGAATGCTAGTCTTTACATCATCTTAAACAATATCAAGACTCAGTGCGAGCTCATTGGTGATCTCAAAGAAACTCAGTCATCTGAAAACAAAAATGACGTATTCGTCGAATTATTGCCCCACTAAGTAGTGTTTTTTTAATATTTCAAGGTCTGCTTTTTACATAGAAGTATCGTCAAACTATTAAATCAGCGGGGTTCAGAACCGCGGGCCTGGGACTGAAGGATGATAAGTAGCTATGCAGGTGAATCTGAGGTTTCAAAAAAGTTGATGCTGTGGGTCACTTGTCTGAGCCGCACTCCAACCAATTTTAAGCGCATAGTTTTCTAGCTATTGTTATACATTGAGATATTTATGGCGGCGTATAATTCTATGTATCATTTGTATTCTACAAATACATTTGGATAAGTCTCTTTGAATATTTTTGATGGATTAATAATGCCTGCAGCTGTTTTACTACCGATGCTAATTTTTGTTGGCGTAATCAAGCTTACTTTAGCTGCTGCAGGTCGTAATAAACGCTACCCATTTGATGTAAGTGTTAGCCATAGAGTCGCTGGCCAAAGTGTGCTGTCAGAATTTAATGATAAGTCGGCCGACCTTTTCGGGCACCTTATTATGCTAACTTTCTTATTTAATTTGCCATTTATTTATGTCGGTGCATATAAGCTTTTAGGAATAGAAAAAGTCATGCCTTGGTTGCTAGTACCCTTTTACGTCATAGGGATTATCTACATTTTGGTTAAAACAATAAGAACCACAAAAAGTAGAAACAACTTGAGGCTCGGCTTAGAGGCAGAGTGGTTTGTCTCCTCAGAGTTACATAATATTGAAGCCACTGGATATAAAGTATTCCACGACATTCAATGTGACAAATTCAACATAGATCATCTAGTCGTTGGCCCAAATGGCGTATTCGCAATCGAAACCAAAGGCAAAAGAAAGCCTACAAACTCTAAAACCACAGCCAAAAAATCCCAAGAACATGTAGTTAACGTAAAGGGCAAGATTCTAGACTTCCCCAACTACACTGACACAAATATTATCGAACAAGCCACAAGACAAGCTAAATGGGCAACCAATTGGTTAACTGAAGCCACAGGAGAGAAAATAGCCGTTTGCCCAGTTGTCACTATCCCCGGTTGGTTCGTTAAAATAATATCGAAACCAATACTCCCTGTTATAGCAACTAAAACCCTAAGCCATCAAATACCCAAACTATATGGTCAACAACTTTGCCAAGAACAAATCAAACGTATAACCCATCAGGTAAAACAAAAGACGTTACGAACGGATAATTTGATTTAATATTGAGGGTTGTCATATGTGTTCTTTGAATTCAAGCAAAAAAGGTCGCTCGCTACAGAATGTACTTTTCCTACCCGATGTGAACGCTTTAACCTAGTCAATCATACGTCTAAGTTAAACGCCACCCAATCTCGACTTACCTTTCGATCTATTCAACTGGGCGAAGCCGGCTTCTAGAACAACCAACCTCCCCCTTGTCACTGGCCCTAAGAATAAGCCATTTTTAGCTGAAACTTTAAATGCAGAAAAAGCAGTGGCGGTGTCACCAGAGATTAAAACTAAAGAGTTATAATAGCTCTTTTTTTTGATCAGAAATAATTATTGCATGCCTGTCAATTCGTATTGTTATTGGTAATTTTTTTCCATTTCTGATTTACTGATATCCCCATAACCATATACAGTTTTGAAATGACCAAATCCATAGGATGGACAAGACAACAATTACTGGTAGCACTAAATATTTACTGCCGCACGCCATTTGGTAAACTTCATGCTAAGAATCCCGAAATAATCAGATTCGCTGAATGGATTGGGCGCAGTCCAAGTGCACTGGCGATGAAATGCAGTAATTTTGCCAGTCTTGACCCCAGAATAACCAAAACCGGACGCGTAGGTCTAAAAGGGGCATCCAAAACCGACCGAGCAATTTGGCAAGAAGCGAATAAAGATTGGAGCCTATTACTAGAAGAATCTATTGATGTTATCGAAACACTTAACGCCAAACTAATTGATAACAAAAACTTAGCCGATTTCGAGTCCCCAGATTATAGCGCCGACGATCACTTCGTTACCGCAAAAGCACGTAAAGGCCAACAACTATTCCGGCAGACTGTACTTACCAGTTATGACAACCAATGCTGCATTACCGGTTTAAAAGAAACTAAACTAATTGTAGCTAGTCACATAATCCCGTGGCAAAAAGATAAGACTCACCGCCTTAATCCACACAACGGATTAGCCTTAAACTCATTACATGACAAAGCATTTGACCAGGGTTTAATTACTATCGATGACGATATGACAGTGAGAATTTCCAACAGGTTAAAACAACACGATGAATTCACCCAAAAGGCAATCGTAAAATTTAATGGTCAAGGATTGATATTGCCAAAGAGGTTTATGCCAAATACTGAGTTTTTACAATTTCACAGAGAAAACGTATTTACACTAAATTAAGCTAACAATACAGACATGCTTATTATTTAACGTTTGAGAAACTAAACGTAATTATAACTTCGATTCATTCCACTAGCCGTAAAAAACAACTAATCAATTATCCAACCTCTTGTTTTAAGCTCTTTATATAAAATTCATTGAATACAGGTAAAACAATAGCAGAGCCACCAAAGATTTGAATGAAATATTCATAACTACTCTTTTTTATCAAAATTATCGTAACAATGTTATAAAATGATTTTTAGAGAATCTGTTTCAGCAGTCCTTTGTTAAAATAAGGTTAAAATTCACTATAACCTCATTAAACTTTAGTACGTTAAAACAATTGCAAAATCAGTATTTAATGTACTTGTCTAAGATTTCATAGTAGGGATTTTCACTGCTTGAAAAATCTATAAAATCCGCACTGGCAAAAGGTAAAATAGGCAATTCACTATCAATGTCATATTTAGGGTCGTAGTAAGTAAGTCTCCTAGTATTATCAGTCTGTTTCTTTAACCCAAACATAACGCCAACAAACTTTGTTAGAGACTCAATCCCATTATTGCTATAAACCTTAAGTCCATTTCCATACTTTAAAAAAATGGAGCTTAAAATCCCAATACTATCGTCTCTATCTGACATTTTATATTTTCTAGAAAACTTGGCATCAAGTATAACAAAGTAATACTCCCCACTAATTTTGTCCTCAACTTTTAAAGTGAAGTCTGGTTCAAAATAGCTTGCCCCTCTATCGACTCTAATTAAATTATCTAGTTGTTTATCAGACGAGGAAGTTAATGCATAAAACTTTTTTTCATAAAATAATGTGTAAGTAAAATTGTCATTCTCAAATACAAAATAATTACCTAGAACATTAACTTCTTCTTTCTTCGAACCAATCAAGCTATAGCTATCCTTAACCCAATCAACTTCTATTAAAGTGCTAAACCGTCTAAGGTAATTAACTAAATAATAAAGACATGCAAATTCAAATAATTGTGAAAGGTTTCTCAACCCTAATAAAAAAGACTCTTTTTGCTTATTAGCTGATTCAGCTAAATAAAAGATTTTAATTGATTCAAATGATTTTAAATAATGCTTATGCCTTAGTGAGTAGCTAGTTTGCTGTGGCATAAAAGCTTTCACCTTTCTAACGGGCAAGTATTTATTAATTTGACCTTGAATAAAATTTAATTTTGACAAGAGTCTTACTATTATTTTTTCCTGATTTTGATAAACATCTTTTAAGGAGCTTTTAATTACGTTATCAAACTTAATATAGCCTTCATATTCTGAGTCTAATTGATTTGCTGTAACAAAGTTGACTCGGAAAACATCCAATTCTTGTCTCAAGAATTTTTGAGCCGTCCTAACAAAATAATGTATTACATGGTTCTCTTTTTTATCAGTATCAAGCACATTAATTGAGTTTGGCAACTCCACTTTCACGTAATTGCTGCTTAACTTAAAACTGTAATCATTAGAATTAGCTACTGCAACCTCATCGACATTATCAAAAAGCCAATCATTTATCCTATCTGAAAAAACCGGAGGTTTAGAGCTGTGGAATTCAACTCGTGACTCGATATCATGCTTTCTATTAAAGCGAAATTTTGGAATGGCAGATTCTAATTGGCTAATGGCGTCTTCCAAAGCCTTCATTTTTACTAACTTGTTTGGAGTGCCTTGTTTGTAATCATAGCCTGTTCTTGATTTGCTATAACAAGACTGCAAAATATCTTCAGAATTACTTGAGAGATACCTAACAATATCTTTAGCAATATTCGCTTTATGAGAAGTTATGTTTACATCAAATAAATATGTTAGTTGCGAATCATTAAATACAATCGCAAGTTCGCATTCACCAAAATAGTTTAAAAAAATGGCTTTATCATAAAAACTTCCTTTATCCTTAGTTTTGAACAAAGTGCTCCCAAGTATGTGCTCCCCTTCTGACAGCGGTAAAGAAACATCTCCCAAACTTAATGTTGGGGCGGTAATAATAACCTCATTAAATTGCTCGACTTCAATTATGATCTGATATTCGGCATCATCTTTAACTTCGATTTTGCAATCTATAGATAATTCTTTTAATACTCTAGTTCTAAGCTCAACAATAGATACTCTCACTTGCTACCCCATTATAAACTGAAAGTAATCAAAGTTACTTTCTCCAGATTGTATAAGGCAGTCAATGTCATTAGTAAATTTCTCGAGAGATAAATCTTCAGATGCAGATTTCAATTTTAACAATCGCTGTTTAAATCTTTCACCGCTCCCACATATAATAGGAAGCAGATAATATTGACAGGCAACATCCAAGATTTTATCAGAACCATACTCTTGGCTATTCATTACCTTGCAGAACCTTATCAATTGGTTGTATTTTCTCGGAGTAATAGAAACAGTGTTACCCAAACTGAAGTCCACTAAACGAAGAATACTTATAAGATGGTTAATCGCTTCTTGAAGATGATCGGAAAGAACATCAGTCTCATCAACATTGAATAAATCTACTAAATCTTTTCCAGAAATGAATGGTGAGAACTTAGTCGAAAAAATTAAATCATCCTGTGTTTCACTTAATTCAGGTAAATCATCAAATTTTATAAATACACAACGACTGATCATTCTAGGTGTAAGTCCTTGTACAGTATCATCTGTATTAGCAGTACAAATAAATCTGTTTGATTCAGGAATTGTTATATGCTTGTTTGCACCTACTTCAATATCTCGACTAGAACCTAAATCAGCTAATCCTGTTAAACTAGATAGGTAGTATTCTGGTTGGGATAAATTAAATTCATCAAGAATAAGAAATGATGGAGGGAGTTCATTATTTTCTAGCTGGTTCAACCTATCATAAAAAGGTTTAAATTTAGTTGTCCCAGTTTCAAAACTTTTAGTTAGAGAGTTGTAATAACCGATTAAATCTTTTGGTCTAGTCCATTCTTTGGCTACCGGAACTAGGAGTGTACTATCGTTTGAACCTAGAGCTAGTGTAAGTTGTGTTGCAAATGACGTTTTTCCTGTACCCGGGAGCCCCATAAATACAGCATATTGGCTTTGCATTATAGCTACTAACGATGACTCCACAAAAAATTTATCAACCGTTCTATTCATTTTTTGAAGACGGTTAGCAACCTTCTCGATTACAGATGACCTGTTCAATTGTAAATCATCAAGTTGAAAATCTGTTGCTGTCTTAACTGCGCTTATCTTTTGAACTTCTTCAGATTCAGAAGTTCTATTTTCATTATATTTATAAAAATCAAAATTTTGGATATCAGAAATAATTTGTTGATTGAGATACTTATGCGCAAGAATTGGGATCTCTGCGTTAATGTCATCTTTAATCTTACTAAGTGTCGCTCTATAATGTTCCTGTACAGCACTTAGATTACTAATTTCTTCATTTAAATCGTTTTTGATTGACGAAATTTTTTCAATATCGTCAAAGTTCCCATATTTATCAGTCGCTTCTTTTATTTGGTTATTTAATACAGTTAACTCTTGGTTTTTTTGGGCAAGTAGCGATTTATACTTCTCTGAGTTTTGAACATTTTCTAGCTCAACTTTGATCTTATTTTCTATTTCATCAAGAAGTGTTTTTCTTTCATCATATTTTAATTGTAATTCTTTTTTGGATTTTGTAATTTCTTCTTTTATCGCTGAATTTTGTTGGGCAATCTCCCTTTTTTGCTGCTCAAATTCAATATTTAGCTTTTCCAATTCTATATTTTTTTGGTCTCTATACTTTGACAAATATTTATCTTCATTCTCCTCTGCTATTTGTTTCAATAACGTAACAGCATTGTCAGAATTTAGAATAGATTTAAATATTTCTTCTTTATTATCAAGTTCATATGAATAGTTAAGGAGTAAACTTTCAACTAGAAGTTTTCTCTCTTCTGTTAGTTTTATTGACTTATTTTCGAGCCATTCCTTTACCTTAGACTTGGGGTATGCCTTTATAGAATTTGACTTGTCAGCCAATTTATAAAATTCATTTAAAACAACATTATAAGGTGCAAGATCAATTGACTTAAATGCTTCATTCCGTATTTTTCCTGCTTCATTTAAAGAGAGCAACTCTAAATTAATCAAAAACTTTCGCTCTCCATCTTCAGTTTTAATGGTTGCGATACACCTTTGATAATCAGCGATGTCGATTACAAACGACTTAAACTCTTCTCTCTTTTTTCCATTCCAAAAAGGATACGACATTCTATTACCGGGGCCATGAAACATCTCATCTGAGTTCGCATTTTGATACAAAGGCCCTACGAGTTTTGTTTTATCACTGTCTAATTCAAATATAAAAGGCGTATCAAAATACAATTTTTCGTAAGATTCAATTTTATGTTGAAATGGGGAGTTTTCTAACTCAACAACATCAATGTAGTCATTAGATATTTCAGCTATGAAACCCATTTCTTTAGTAAGTTTAGAGTGATTTTTACTGTTACCAGCACTATATGCTAACCAATATTTACAACTCCTATCAGGGTTAGGAATTGCCTCAGCTCTACAAATAAAAATTGATGAACCATAGTCTTTTTCAAGCTGTTCGTAACCTGAACGGACAAAAATTGATGGGGTTAAATCTCCTTGACCAGTCATTAAAAGATCTGACGTAATAGGCTCAACTATTCCATTTTCAATTTGAAAAAACGCCGATATAAAACCACAATTAGGATTTGATGGGGTATTTCTATGTAGTTTGCCAACAATCAATAAATCATCAGCACTAGTATGAAGGGTTGATTTTAATTTTTGGAAGGTTTGGTCAGTGTTCACTATCTCTCCTTGTTAGGCGTGAAAACGAAATACTTTTCTTATAAAATTACAATAACTTTATTAATTATACTATTCAATAAGTTACATCTATATTTTTAAGGAGAATTATAAGTAGTATTTACAACCAATTTTAAGTTAAAACACCCGACAAGCTTATTTAATACATCTGACATTTCACGACTACATTCCAAATCATCCATTTTTCAAATTTTCCAGTCGATTAGTCGAATTTAGGTTTCGAACCAAATCCTCTATCCGCCATATACAAAAAGCTGAGTTACATACAGATACTTGATGGGTGCTTGGGCGTTCGGGATGGTAGGTAAAGCGGTAATTAGTCACATACACGTCCATGATGATATGCACCCAGACAGGCCATCCTTGGCCTGTCGCTCATTCGGGCGGAGCTTCGCTCCTAAAGAGTCCGAATTCGCCCAACTCCGCGTAAATAAAAAAGCCCCAGCGGACAACGCTGGGGCTTTTTTATTTATATGGCGGAGAGAGAGGGATTCTCTGACCGAAATCTGTAGGCCACAGAACTCGTGCCTTCGAGTCCGTATGGCTATAACGTGACAGAGTTTTGTGACAGAGTAAAGTGTTAAATTTTGATGGCGATCTTAGGGCTCTTTTTCACTATCACAAAAGTTAGGGAAATCCACACGAATGCCGTTAAATTGAGTTTCACACTGTAAATATACACATTTTTTTACTTAATACGTCAGCAAAAAAGGCCAAGCGGAAGCAATATTTCTTCTAAAAAGAATAAACACTATTGAGTTAATGAATTTTCATTTTTCATATGAAAACCAAAATCATTTATTTTGCTAAGTATATAGTAAATTTTCAGGATAAATGTACACCGTCCCCCACTGCATATCACTACCATTACACACCACAGTATATATTTTAGTGGCCAACACAGAAAAGTTTGGCGATTACGTTATGTTTAGTTTGGCATTAATAAAAAAGGAGTAAAGTTATGTCAAATGGAATGAAATATGCGAAGTTTTATGGTCACAGCGTGCGTGCATTAAGCGGTTTGTCTACTAAACAGTTACAGATGTACATCTACCTAGCATCGGAAGTAAAAATGGTTAGAAACGAACTTTCGTTGACGAGAAGCGATAAAGATAAAGCAGCTAGAACCGTCGGCATTAAACCAAATAGCGTCAACAATATCCTGTCAAAATATTGTAGGCTAGATCTGATGGTTAATCGAGGCGGTGGTGTTTTTATCCTTAACCCTAATGTCACTAATCGTGGGCGATACGAAGACCAGCACCGTTTGATGATGTCATATTTAAAGGCTCAGGATGAGACGCCTGTAAAGAAAAAATAATATAGCTGAGAGCGGCAACTTCGTTGCCGTTTCTTGACATTCTTACTACATAGTTAAAAAGCCTCAAAGCCTTTAATTATGTGAGCTGTACGGAACTTAGGATACTTGAACCAATGATGATTCAATACTGAACGAAGGTTAAGTTATACCGCTACTGATGACATTTGAACTCATATTTTACATAAATGGCAACAATAAAGGCTATCTTTTGGATGTTTAACCCAAAGAGTCATTGATTTTAACAAATATCAAATTACTTCAGGCCACAAAAATCGTGCCTTTGAGTCCGTATGGTTATAATGTGATAGAGTTTTGTGAAACAGTAAAGTGTTATTTTTTAATCTTTGCGTTAAAAATACAGCTTGTATTGCCTTTATAATAAAACTAAATATTATCGTGTTTGCTCACATGCAGATTTGTTGGTTGCGTTTCGCAACCTGTGACAACATTGTCCAAGTGACTCGCCTTCTCGGATTGCTTAAATTGCTTTCTTGAATTACTCGCTCGCGGCGCGTAAGAGTGCATGTGAGCTACTTTTCTTAGGAAAAATACATTAGGGCATAATTTGATTCATAGAAGAAACTACTTACTGTTAAAGCAGGCTAAGACCAAATCAGAGTTAGCCTCAGTTTTAGGCGTTTCAGCTGCTTTTCTTACAAATATCTTGTATAAGCCAGGTGTTAAGTCGCACGTAAATTCTCACTATCATCGATTCGACATAGCTAAAAAGTCTGGTGGCGTTAGGACAATCTGTGCTCCATCAGATGAATTAAAAGACTTACAACGTAAATTGTCCGATTTATTATTGGACTGTAAAACGGTAATTCAGTTTGACAAGAAAGTTGAATGCACTCTTTCACATGGGTATGAGCGAGATAAATCCATCATTACTAATGCCCGCATACACCGTGGTAAAAAAAATGTATTAAATTTAGATTTGGCAGATTTTTTTGGTAGCTTCAATCTTGGTAGAGTTCGGGGCTACTTCATTGCCAACAAGGATTTCAAGATAGATCCCTATATAGCAACAGTTATTGCTCAAATAGCGTGCTACAAAGACACTTTACCTCAAGGTAGTCCATGTTCTCCAGTGATTGCTAACCTCATAACTAACAGTCTTGATATTAAGTTATCAAAGCTAGCTAAAAGAAATGGCTGCTCGTATACCAAATATGCTGATGATATTACTTTTTCAACCAGAAAAAAGAGCTTTCCCGCTGCAATAGTTAGCGACATTGAAAGTTTAACATTAGGTTTAAAGTTACTAGGTGAAATAAGACGAGCTGGGTTTTCCGTAAACCCCAAAAAAACTAGGCTACAATTTAAAGATTCAAGGCAAGAAGCTACGGGCCTAGTTGTAAACAAAAAAGTAAGTGTTAAATCAGAATATTGGCGTTTAACCAGAGCTATGGCTCACTCTTTATTTAAGACAGGAAAGTTTCTGATTTCCGAACAAGATGACTCTTTCAGAGACGGCCATTTATCAGAGCTTGAAGGTAGGTTAACTTTTATTGATTCTGTCGACTTTTATAACAACCTCGAAGAAAAGAAAAAGCCAGAGCCAAAATCTGAGCCGAAGATACATACTGGCATTAATAAATTTCGTGGCAAATTAAATTCGCGGGAAAAAGTTTATGGGAGGTTTTTGCAATATAAGCACTTTTTTGCGAACGAATACCCAACAATACTGACTGAAGGTAAAACAGATAACGTTTATTTAAAAAGTGCTTTAAGTCGTCTTCAAGCTACCTACCCTAACTTAGTTAACTGTAAGTCACAAAAAGCACAGTATTCGCCGAAACTAAAATTTCCCGATTTAAATCGTAAAACAATGTACTTACTCGATATAGGTGATGGTGCAACACCTTTTTTAAGGTTTGTTCAAAGATATGCTGACGATTTAAAATACTTCGAAAACAAGAAAGCTAAGAATCCAGTAATACTAGTGCTTGATAATGACACAGGACCTAAAGATTTATTAAACCATTTAGTAAATAATGTTAAATCATGCCCCAATAATATAGCCACGTTAAAAAGTAGCGGCTTTATTCATTTGTTCCATAATCTGTATCTTATTTTGACTCCACTGACCCCCACCGGTAAAGATTCCGATATGGAAGACCTATTTGATGCTGGAACTTTGGGTAGAAAGATCAATGGCAAGACATTTTCAACTGCCAAGCATTTTGATGAAACCAAACATTACGGCAAGCATATTTTTTCCACGAAGGTAGTGCGCTCAGGTAAGGCAAACATTAATTTTGATAAATTTAAATACATCTTTGATGAAATTGAAAAAGTAAAAAAACACTTTTCAAAACTTTAATTTTTAGCTTCATATTGCTCAATAAGCCCAATAATTTTCTTTGTATCGATTAAAGGGCTACCAGTTGTAAAACTTGATTCCACTGCTTTTTTATTTTTTCTTAAGTTAGGGTGAAGGTGATCAGGCCCGTAATCAACATCATGATGGTTGGCAGAATCAATTCTAGCAACCTCTTTTCCCTTAGAGTCAATAATCATATATGCGTAATCACACAAATCATCAAGCCTAAATATACCTTTCAATCCTGAAGGACGAATTAAAGTTAAAGTGTTATTGCTGGCTTTTAAAAGTTCACAACCTAAAGCCTCAGGCAACCAATTTTTAACTTCGTTAAAATGCTCTTCAGCCCCCAAAGGCATCACTTTTATTGGTGAAGGTTGATCATATGCCTTAGCCAAATATTCAATTAAACTGTTTTCATCCTTTGCTATATCAATATGCTTACTACAAAGATTAAAACCAAGCATAAAGCCCTTTTGAGCACTAAGAGTTGAACTGACCATCTGGTATTCATCGTTACCACAAACTAAACAACCAGTAGTATTTAAAAACATCGCCTTCTCTACATTGGTCGATTCTGTCCTACCTTCGAATAACCCTTTAAAAAGCTTTGTTTCTTTAGACTGACGCTCCCTGAATGCTTTAATTCTTTTTTTGAAATTATGCTCTTCAAGGAGAAGTCCAAAATCATGTGCTGAAATAATGGGTAATTTAATACCGTTAACTTCAAACTTTGATTTAAGCTGAGGTACCTCAAATAACTTAGCTGTTTGAATGAAATAGTTTCTCCCAATAGGGTATCTATCAGTATGTTTATAAAATGCGGAAAAATAAAAAATGCCTCCTTCTGCATATATATGAGCAGAATCAGCCTGTCTCATCATTATAGCTAGCTCATCGAAACTTCTTAATTCTATTCCTCGAAACGGCATCTCATCTTGAATCAAATGACACAAAATAGCCTGAGCACAAACATCAGCAGATTTACCACTACCAGTAGAGGCTATAGTTTCCTCGACAATCTCTCTAGTATTCATTATTTACTCACCCACTGCTTGTGCTTCCACACGTTTAATACGATTTCTTAAATCCATCACTGCACCATCGTCAAATAAACCGAATACACCTTCAAAGTGAATATCTGAAAACGGTGGCTTAGCTAACATGGCTGGACTCATTACGCCGTTTTGAGTTAAGAAATCGATGATGGTATTTACAAAGCGTATTTGTTGGCTGTTAAATTTAGCTTCATCTAGGTAGTCGGCAAAGGCTTCTTTAGCTGCGCCTCGGTCTAAACCAACTAGCTCACGAATAAACACACCGAGTGATTTATCAGGGTGAATGGTTGATTGGTAGGTTTCAATGTTATCAATGCCACTGGCTTCAAATAACTTATTGTCTAATTCTTCCAAATCTAATTTGGTGATCGGTTGGTTTCGCTTAATCCGCTGTATGGTTAAGTTGTCTTGGTTTTCTTTGATGTAAGACTCAACTTTCTTGCGATATAACTCTAAACCACCATCTTGGCCAAATTCATATACGCCTTCATTTTCATGCACGCCTAATACTTCATCTTGGAAGTTGGTGTAAACCACGCCAGTACTTTCTTTTTCGATAAAACGCATTAATAAACGCAATTTACGGCGAGTTTGCTCTAGCTCTTCTAGTGTTAAGTCAGTCCAGAAGTTCGCTGATTGCACGTATTGCAGCCATTCAAGTTGTTCACCAACAGCTGGTACACTTGCTTTACTTTCAAGTTTTGCGGCAATTTGATTCAGCTTATCGCGGTAGAAATCAGTTATACCTGTTTTTTCAGTTAATGCTAATTGCATGGTTAGCATCATGTGGTCAAAACGCAGCGCTAACTCTTCTTCTTTCTCATCAGGCTCTAACGGCTCAGCTTCTGTTGGTAACACCGATACTTGCTTCTCAAGCTCAGCTAAATGCTCATTAGTTAACTTAAACCATGTTTCAACTTTTTGATATTTCTCTACCACTTGTCGATTAGGACGGACAACAAAGTTGTCTAAGTTCATTCCAGCGACACGGTTATGTAGCGTATCAATCAAGTAACGTTGATATTCTGCACCGTAAATACCAAATTGCTCGTTATCAATTAACTGCTGCGATATGGTTAATCGCTTTTCAAATATGGCTTGCGAGAGCGATTTAGCACCATTGTCTTTAGCACCATCAGGGTTCATTTCAAAATATTCAAAGTTCTTACAGCAATCGAACACTTTAAAGAAAAGCTTATTGTCTTCAGGGCCAAATAGGTTTTCACACAAACGAGTACCACGACCAAGCATTTGTAAAAACTTAACTTTCGATTTAATCACCTTGAAGAACATTAAGTTAACCACTTCAGGTACATCAACACCGGTATCAAGCATATCTACCGACACAGCTATTGTTAGCGGAATATTAGGATCAGAAGGTTTCTTCTCACCTTTAAACTCTTCAATTAGCGAATCGGCATAGGTTTCTTTATAGGTAATAACCCGAGCAAACTTGCCTTTATATTTACGGTAGTTTGCATCAAAACGCTCGACAATAAACTCAGCATGGTCGTTATTAGCGGCAAAGATTATGGTTTTACCCAATCTATCACCACCGGCAACTTTAACGCCTCGTTCCATTAATACTTCAAGCGCTTTATCTACGGTATCTTCGTTAAATAAAAACTTGTTTACTTCAGACGGTAATACCTCGTCTTTATCTTCAAGTTGCTCTTTGCTTTCCCATTCTTCTTTTTCGTCTTCAGAAAGCTCAGTGTATTTAATACCTTTACGTATAAAGCCTAAATCGACCTGTACATCTTTAGGTGGTACTAAAAACTTATCGTCTATCGCCTCTTTTAACTCGTAAGCATAGGTTGGGTCGCCGTCTGGCTGCTCAAAAATATCAAAAGTGTTTTTGTCTATTTCGCTCTTTGGTGTTGCAGTTAAGCCAAGCAATAAAGCATCAAAGTAATCGAAAATATAGCGGTACTTTTTATAAACGCTCCGATGCGCTTCATCCACTATCACTAAATCAAAATGGCCAACACCAAATAATCGTGTATCAGGCGCTGCGCTTAACAAATTCAACATGGTTGGGTAGGTTGAAAAGTACAACCTGCCTTTTAAAGCACTGGTGCCACTTGATAATATTTCAGGTGACGACTTAGGCAGAAGTTTTGAGAATTCTTTTTTTGCTTGGTTTACTAACGCATTGCGATCAGCCAAAAACAGAATATTCTTAGCCCAACCAGCTCGCATTAAAATATCAACCAAGGCGATGGTAGTACGGGTTTTACCTGTACCCGTTGCCATAACTAGTAATGACTTCCGTTGTTTTTCAGCGTCAAACTGCTCACAAACCGATTCAATCGCTAAGCGCTGATACGGCCTACCTTTACCTGCAATATTGGTATCTAGCTCTATCTCTTTAAGCTGTTTAGCCAAGGTGCGCCTGTCAATCATGCGCTGCATTTCGTCTTGGTTTAAAAAGCCTTGAACAGAGCGAGGAATGTAATTTTCATCATCCCAAAAATAGATATCGTAACCATTGGTGTAATAAATTAGTGGGCGCTGCCCTCCGAACTGGGGATCATTTTCCAAGCAGTCAGCATAAAGCTCTGCTTGACGCTTACCTTCTTTGGCGTTAATGGTGGTTCGTTTAGCTTCAACTACTGCTAACGGTTTGCCGTCTTTTCCCCACAACACGTAATCAACAAAACCATTACCTTTAGGGTTTTGCTTTGAAATAGGCATACCACTAACTGGAAACTCTTTAACGTTAGCCGCATCTAAATTCCAACTCATTTCTTTTAGGTACTGGTCGATTATAAAAGTGCGAGTTTCTGCTTCATTATAATCGTGTGGGTCTTTAACCTGCTCTGCAACTTTGGCATTTTGTGCTTTTTGCTCTGCTAACTGTTGTTGCAGCGCTTTTAATTGATTTTGCAGTTCAAGATTTTGGTCACGCTCTTTATCAAGCTTTTCTTGATGTTTATCATCACGTTCAGATAACTGCTTTTGTAATTCTTTTAGTTTCTTGGCGCTGTTCATCACCAAGTTAGCGTCAATTTGAATAGTTTTAGGTAAATTGGCTAAATCAAATATTTGGTTTGTTACAGGTTTAGAGGCGGTATAAGTGCGATAAAACCAATACAGAATATGATGCAGTTCTTTTAAACTTTGTGTTGATTCAAGTTGCGATACTTTGCGTTCACTATGTACCGCATTGTTACCGGCCTTTTGTACCGCTTTAATTTTAGGGAAAATATTGCTGCCCAACGAGTTTTTAAATTCTCGTTGGTTAATTAGGGTATTTAGCGTGGTGTCGTATTTAGGCTTTTCTAACCAATTGTCGAACTCATACATCCACTGTACTAATCGCTCTAAGGTATAGCGACTATAAAAACAGCTTGAACGAGGATCTGAGTTCACCACAGCTTCCGCTTGTTTCGCGTGCTCTTGTAACTCTGGCCATTCTGTTAAAAAGTTAAAGTTCGACATTCGGTTATCCTTTCCTACTACCTTTTTAATATGGCGTTACGCCACATCCTTTAATTCAAGTTCGCCTTTAAAAGCTCGTTGCATGAGAGAATTAAAATTACTCAAAGCTTCTTCTCGTTGTGCTAAAGAATAATTGTTCATTTCGATGATTTCATTCAAGGTGGAAATGTATTCTTTTTGCTTATCAATAGGTGGTACTGGAATTTTTATTCCTGATATTTGCTTCGAATTTATATTAAATTGAACGGAAGTTTGAGCTGAACTTCTTAAAAAAAGAGTTCTACCACCATCTGTTTTCATAAACTGATAAAAGAACTGACTTAATATTTTTTTATGATCAAAACGCAACCTCATTACATGTGAATCATAAACATAATCAGTTTCTTGATTAATATATACTGAGGCTTTACCAAGATGACTAATGCTACCGATAGCACGCGCTAATAAATAATCGCCCTCAATTAAATGATATTTTTCATACTCATTACCCTCAAGAGTAATAGGCGCACATTTTTGATAATTTAATTCACGCTCTCCTAACTCACCGACTCTTACAACCTTTTGTATACCACCCGCATGCGCGGGTTTGGTAGTTCCAATTTGGGGTTTACCTATAAGCAGCTCAGCGATCGAATATTCATTCCAGCTTTTAGGATTAGTTACAGGGTCACCAAACATTTCCAAAAACACAGATTGAGCGAGGGTATTCAGCTCTTGTCCCATTTGTTGGCATTGGCCACGCAAGGTATCAGCTTTTTCTAATACCGCCGCAATTTGTTTTTGTACTGGTAATGGTGGGAGTGGGATTGGTAGCTCTTTAAAGTGAGTCACAGTAAAGCTAGCTTGATTTACAGATTTCTTAGTTATTTTGGGTAACAGGTTAAGAAACAGTTGGCTATTTAAATAATAGAAAACGAATTTTGGAAATACTTTTTCATTAGGTCTCAAGCACAATAAATTCATACCATGAATAAGGTCTTTCCTGTCTGAATCAAAAATAGCGCACTTACCGAGATGCTTTTCTGAATTGATGTGACTAATTAAAATATCACCGGGTTGCATCCTACGATCTTCGTATTCGTTATCTCCAATATTTGCATATCCACACTTATCAAAATTGACGGCTCTAGCAGCAATCGTTTCGATTCTTGTAATAGGCAACCCTGATGCACCATCCATTTGCTTAATAGATGCTCCATTTCTAATGAAATCAGAAATCTCACCTAGAGTAGATTTTTCCCAACTCACAGCATTGCCTCCAAGTCTGCAATACCTTTATCCATTGCTTGTTGTAGCTCTTTAATGCGTTTTAAAATGACCTGAGGCTCGTCATATTTTACTTCTTCATAAACCAATTCTTTGTAGCGATTGATGGATAAGTCATAGTCGTTACTGGTAATTTCAGCTACTGGCACATAAAAGCTTTGCTCTGTTCGCTTTCTATTTTTTTCAGAATGCTCAGGGCTGCTTTCATTTTCACGCTGCTGCCAACGATAGAGGACATCAGGAATATTGTTGAGCTTATGATTAGCATGTTCTGATGGTGCTTTGTCAGATTCTAATAGTGACTTATCAATGGCATCGGCTTCGGTGGTTAGTTCTTGGTTTTTTATAAGCGGAGTGCGTTTATCATCTAGCGAAAAACCATCGGCTTGCATGTCGTAAAACCACACATCGTCTGTACCGCCACTGTTGGTTTTAGTAAAGAATAGTATTGCCGTAGATACACCTGCATAAGGTTTAAATACCCCTGATGGCAGTGATACCACAGCATCTAATTTATGATCTTCAATAATGGTTTTTCGGATTTCTTTGTGAGATTTGGTTGAGCCAAATAATACACCGTCAGGCACAATCACCGCTGCACGACCACCGGGTTGTAACATACGCAGAATAAGCGCTAAGAAAAGTAGCTCCGTTTTTTCTGACGGGCCTTTTTTCGCCTTTTTGTTACCGTCTTCGTCAGTTTCAATTTTAGGCGCTGCTTTTTTCGGTGTTTTACCTAGTGCTGTTAATAAATCCGGTGAAAGTTCGTCATAGGCGACACTACCTTTAAATGGCGGGTTAGCCAAAATCAGTGTGTATTTATCGCTAATGTTTTGCTCACCGTGATCACTTAAAGAGTCTTTATATTCAACGGTTGGATGTTCTACACCATGTAGCATTAAGTTCATGGCACCAATGCGTAACATGTGTTGGTCAAAGTCGTAAGCGTTAAACATTTTGTTATGAAAATGTTCGCTGTTTTCTGGCTTCATTAGTTCGTTTTCAAACTGCTTACGCACGTATTCTTCAGACGCCATTAAGAAACCACAAGTGCCTGATGCAGGATCACAGATCACGTCTGATTTATTACCATCAAGTTTAGGTTGCGTCATTTCAACCATCATTTGAATAATGTGGCGAGGCGTGCGGAATTGACCATTAGTACCAGAGCTTTGCAGCTTAGATAACATGTACTCGTATAAATCACCTTTGGTATCACGATCATCCATCGGGATTTTGTCTATAAGCGTAACTACTCGATCTAACACGGGCGCTTTAGGAATCATGAATATGGCGTCAGACATATGCTTAGCAAAGGTTGTGTCTTCTCCGTTAATCGTTTTAATAAACGGGAATACCTTGTCTTTAACTAAATCAAACATCACTTGTGGATCTAAGTTTTTAAACTTATTCCAGCGGTAATTTGCTTGTTCTGTGTCAAATATAGGCTGAGCAATGTCAGTTTCAAGCAACATCGCTTGGCGCTCACGCGAAGTATGAATTTCATCCAAGCGGCGAATGAACAATAGATAAGTAAATTGCTCGATCACTGAGATAGGGTTGGTTACACCACCCGTCCAGAATACTTCCCAGATTTCGTCTACTTGATTTTTAAGTTTGCCTGTTAGCATTTGTGTTTTGCCTTAAATTCTTGAGTGTAAGTTAGTGCTAGTTTATACCTAACTTATGGAAAAATACTTTGTTGCGCATACCTGCGTCTTTTAACAATTTGTCCCAACTTAGTACTTCGATATACAAATTGAGGTTCGCGTGCCATCTGAAATAACCTTTACGGTCTGGCATTGGTGTAAAATCATGCTCTTCTTCTAACCAGGTTCTTACTTTTTTATCAAAATCACAGACTACATAACCATAAAATGGTGTGTTGTCTTCAATATTAATTTCACGACCTTCTGGGGTTTCGAAATCACCATTTCTAATTTTACGAACATAACGAATAACCTGTTTAACAGGGTCATCTTTAGATGAAGGATTCGCAAAATCATTGCGTTTCGGTTTTTTGAATTCGAAGACCATAACAGGGTTACTAGCTTCGTTTTCCCCTCTAAATACAACACGCTTGTCATAGGCGAGTAAATCAGGACGGTCTGAATGGCTTCCTTCAAGCGGTAAGTCTGACGATAAGTACTCTGTAAAGTTTAATCGTTCATCAATAAGCCATAAATTATGCTCTTGAAATGGTGTTTTTAGTGAGTCGCCTTTACGAGGGAAAATAATGTCGTGAACAACACCTTCAGATGAAAATTTCCCATCATCCCCTGATTCAAGGCTCTTTTTGAAAATATCAATAACGCTGCATCTTAGCGCAACATAATGTGCCAAATCATTTTTATTTGAATCAGAAATTCTACCTAAAATATCAGCAGCTTTATCATGTAATGATTCAGTATCTTCTGACGCGAG
This sequence comes from Paraglaciecola sp., assembly GCF_039942875.1. GTDB lineage: Bacteria > Pseudomonadota > Gammaproteobacteria > Enterobacterales > Alteromonadaceae > Paraglaciecola. The sequence continues at coordinate 42,942 of NZ_JBDVBQ010000039.1, read as the reverse complement.
AATAGCTTTAACATCTTTTTTCAATTCACCTTCAACATTAAACTTGGCTTTTTGAAATGTTAGTTCAATTTGCTCTTCTGATGGATTCATTGGTAGGTTTGATATATCAACGGTATCAAGCATTTGCGTATGCCAAGGCGCTTCTTCATTGATGTAATCGACCACTAAACGCTGCTTTTTACTCGTGCGTTTATCAACTTCTTCACACACTACTTCATGAGCAGTTTTTACCGCTTGCTCTTCAATTTGTACTTGTGAAATACCATATTGAAGGTCGCTTTCTTTACTGAAGTCAAAGTTTCCTCTTTCGAGAGAAACGTTATCATCTAAAAAGCATGAAAAAACATACACTTTTAAGATGAAGTTTCTAGTTTTACCGGCATCATTGGTTTCACTAAACTCTTCTTCAAACTCAGGAATATAGGTCTGTATAGGTGTACTTGTTACTGTTCGTTTATGTGCAACCAAGTTAACTTGGCTTTTTTGTTGTTTAGGTGAGTAAAACTTAAACACTCGGACATCAAAAGCCTGATTGTTGCCGTTGTTTTCACCCAATATAAATTCTTGGTTATAGCTTGTGAGTTCAATTATCGAATCTTTACCTTCTTTTTTAAGGTAATCGTTAAGCGTAATTGTTGCGCCGTTATATTCATCTTTAAGCACTACCGTTGGGCACGTATAACCTTCAGTACAAAAGTAAGGTAGTAACTTTTCGAAAAGAGTACGAGCAATGGTTTTATGGCCTTTTTCTACAAACTTGGTTTTCTTAATAGATTTTAATTCAGCTGTTGTGCCGGTATGGTCAAAGTCTGTAGGGGTAATTTGTTCATTTTCAATGATGTCATTTTTCTTACCCATTTTGAATGAGCGGTTGAGCTTAGTGTCACCATCAATGTAATTACTTGAAATTACCAGATCTTCAAAATATTTAAGACAGGTGAAACGGCCAAAACCTTTGCCACCGATATCAATTTTGTGTTCTGAGTAAAGGGTATCAAACGAGGTTCGGTTTTTGTCGTTAAAGCCGACACCGTTATCTTTAACAGTAAAACCAATAACGTCAGGAAGAGTATCAAACCCTAAACCTTGTTGTTGTGCTCTTTTTATTAAGATTTCGACTTTGCCATCGGCATTATCATTTTGTTCAATTGCTTGAATTGCGTTAACAACTAGCTCAACCAATGGAGTATAAATATTGATACCAAACTTAATGTTTTCTACTGCACGCCTAATGTTTACACTACTCATTTTACATCCTTATTTTGAGTTATAACCTGGTGCAATAGCGAGGTTTTCAGCACCGTATAATGTTTGGCAGTTTTGTAAATAGAGCTGGTATTCTGGGCCTGAAAGTGAACCACTTTCAGAACAATCCACGTTCCAACGTCTTAATAAGTAACCCGCCATTGCGGCACGCACATTAACTTCTAACATGCCTTTTTCCATACCAAAATCGAGCTTAATAGCGGTTGGGTGTTTAACATTATTTGGGTGTGGAATAATTTGTAATGGCACCATACGCATCCACTGATTATCTTCTAACTTATCTTCTTCAGGGGATGGTGTCTGTGCAATAATTGTAACTTTGGTAATACGAGTTAACACAAAGTCTCTAAATGACTTGGATTTGCGATCATACGCTCTTAAATGCCAACGTAAGCCGTTATCTACAATTGAGTGTGGCACTAGTTCCCTTGCACCTGAACCACTGCTTAAAGACGTGTATATGACGCTACTAGGCTTCCGGTTGATAATGGCTTGGGATAACTTAGCGATAATATCAATATCAGGTACGTTTAACGGGCTGGGTGATTCAATAGGAAATGAAGTATCACCAATCGCATCAAAACCATCGCTAATGTTGTTCGCTAACTTAATAAGCGTGCGGCGAGCATCATGTTTAAATATGGGCTTGAATTTTGTTGTGATGAAGTATTTTTTTTCTACGTTGTCATACGCCATATTCTCGGGCGCATTGTCTTTGTAGAACTTTAAATCTCTGGTTGCTGCTGCCATGCCTAATTCGAAATGACTGACTATTTCACTGCGAGTTACCATCCCAGTAAAATAGAGCTTAAAGTCGATATAAGCTAAGCGCTGCTTCTGTGCATAACTAAACTCATTCATTAGGATTCTACCAAGCTACCCACTTATTAAATTTTCACCAAATCAAGTCTGTATCATTATGATCTACAATTCAACTTATTAATGATTGCATACATATCAATTTTTATATCAATACTTGGATATTTTTATATTTTTATATTTTTATATTTTTAAAATCAGCTACAGCGCTTTCTACGTAAGGACTTATCAATAGCTAATAATTATTAAAGTGCTATTTCACTCACTGTCTAATGGTCTTGATTAACTACTTGCTATCCAACTCATCTATTGCTCGGCATCTGATAAAAATCACAGGTCCGTATTGACATTAACAACAATGGACCTGTGATGGACTGCACTTACGGTGCTTTACAGTTGAGCACTCAGTGAGTGCACTTAAGATCATTTAGATAAAGCGTTCACTTGATAAACTTTTCTTTTTTTAGCCACTGCAAAGCCTCCTCGTGAGCTTTTAAATCAGGTAAAAAGCGATAGTTGATGTTGATCAAGCCTTTGACTAAGTCCTGATTATACTCGTCGAGCACCTCGCTTAGCGTTAGCAAATTTACGGTGTAACGCCTGTTGCAAGCAGATGCTAAGGCTTGCGCAAGTAGCTCTGATGAATGACAATAGCGGTGCTCTGTAAGAACTGCTTTTATATCGTTAATTTCTTTCATTTTCACATCCTATGAAATTTAGTTTAAGTCTTTTTTAACTAGTTGCGTCTCTAAAACGAGTTGCTTGATTGAATCAACTATTAGTAATTTATCCCATTGGACTCTTTAATCAGCATAAAACAGCGATATTTGCATCGAGTAGGCAAAAAGCACTGTAAAACTACACTTTTATTTTAATTCAAAGTTGATATGAATAAGAAAATACAAGCATTTACATCCAGACACGCCGCTGTAGAGTCTATGTCTGATAGGATTTCAGGCAAGAAGAGTAAAGATTATCATTTTGAAAAGGCTTAAGCTTTGCCAAAGATGTGCCCCTGACCTACATAAGCGATTTGCGCTAAAACCAAGTGACTTTGCTAGTGGTCAGTAATGTGCCGGAGGCTACCGTTCAAATTCACCTATTTACTGCACTGGTGACAAATGCTTTCTTAACAAGAAAGCATTTGTCACCTCTGGGAGTTAATTATCCCATCCCGATGCGGCCGGATACCAACAACACCACACTTCGTCTGCTAGAGTTTCTCGTATACTATCTTGTGAGACTCTCCTGCCCGAAACCAGCGCGTCCAGATGACTATTCACAATAATACGTACCCATGTCTACGCTTACGATTCTCAGCGGTGTAAAGTTTATTTCAGACGTGTAGTTGGCCTCCTTAGAGCGCCCCTACATCGCTTGTGGCCATAACTTAATGGCTTTTATACTTCCTTCATCTAAATGCTTTTTAGCAGCCTCAGCCATAGGCGTTGTTGTGGCGTTCGCACTGCCTCCGCTTTCCCACCATGCGAAAAGTGTTTCCGCTAGCCTATTGTTTGATTGCCCCTGAAAAGTCCAGTGGGGGTCGTTGTAGTCGGCCTGACTGTCATCTAACACAACTAATGACTGACCATGCTTAAATGAGTCTCCAAGTTCCGCTAGCGAAACAACCGTCAGAAATACCGCCAAATCCTTAGTCGGACTGCTTGATTGGTTTTTTACTAAATTTCTATCCCCGTAAATTGTCGTTTCAAAACCTTCTTTAGTGCAAGCCTGAGTCAGCATGGGTAGATCGTCTTTTAGTTCTTGATACTCTGTGTTAAGCGCTATACAAGCACTCCCAATCGTAACCTCTAAACCATTTTCACTTAACTTGTCATGGACCTTCTTTGTTTCAACCACTGACAAGCCACCATGATTCGGTGTGACTATATGGCCAGATGCAGTGCCATCCTGCAAAAAATGTAGAGCGAACGTTTCGAACAGCCAAGCCGCAGCAAGATTGTTGTCACCGTCTCTTGCTGCAAGTTCCAACGCTGTTGCGTGGAGCTGTGCGTACCATGCGTCTGATTCCAATTTTGGTTTAAATCTTACTCTTTCATTTGTTTTAACCATTGGGATCGTTTTTCCAATGGCATTAGGCAGAAAGAAGCGGGTATTCCAAATTTTAGTCGGATAACTATCGCTCAGCGATTTTTCATAGTCATCTACCGAAAGACTCTCGATTTTACGAAAGTGATTACAGTTGTGGGCTGCACTTCTAGCGTAGTTATTGTCATGATTGATGATCTCGTTTGTTTCACCAAAAGCGGTTGCATCTTGGTTCTTATGAACCACTTCAATAAAGTCTTCTCGGGCGGGAATTTTGCTTATCGTTGTTTCCGATGACTCACAGCCCTTATCAAAGATGATTCGAGTTGAAGCAAGATAATCAGAAACTCCGAAAAACCAAGGTGCATTCCTTGAATCGTTTAGCCACTTCCATTGAACCAGCATTGGAGAGCCTGCATGGTCGCCCGCAATCGCGGGTAAATCTGCGAGGGTCATGCACTTTGCAGGTTCAGGCTCCATAACGTCATCACAAATGAATTCACTGCCAATTGCGTTTTTTAACTGGTCTGAATTAATCTCTAACATTTTATGCTTGATTGCCAACTCTAATGCAATTTGGCTTATGAGTTTATGCTCTTCGTAATAATAAGCGTTTGATGAAAATGTTGTTACCATTGTGCATGCAAAGCTGACTAGTACAACTCTGCTCGTTTTAAATAACGACATAGTACTTCCTTGTGTAAATGGGCATTATTAAGAGTGTAGAACAAAAGCTACGTTTTAATAGAAATTTGCCTAACTATAGATAGGCACTCGACAAAGCCAATATTTAACAAAGCAAAAGGTAATCAGCGAACGTTCTAATGGTGTCGCATCTATAACTACGTGAAAGTGGAATCTGATGCTCCTCTCATCAGTATAAGTGGGCTAACATTATCAATGTTGTCCGCATGCCGAGCAAATTTTATCCAGATCGTCCACTATATTTTACTAGTTGATTTAGTTGTTTTAGCGGGCTCACTTTTGGGCTCAGAAATGGGCTCTCTAATTTACTTTAAGACAATAACTTTTTTATCGATTTATAAAGGAGTAATAACAAAAATTTTTAGAGCGCCTAAACGAGATAAGTAAATTACGTAATTTGAACGAGACTCTCCTAGTGTTTTGCGCTACGCAACATCTAACCTAGCAACCCAAGCTAGACTATAAGCATCAACGTTGCCGTGCAGGTCACCATAAAAAATATCTTTGACAGTGCGTCAATCAATAGAACCTTAAATTCAGTCTAATTCAATGCCTAATAATGCATTACCACTGAATTTTATCGAGCGTTACCACTGAATCCCTAAAAGCGTTACCACTTAAAATTTTATGCGTTACCACTTAAATTTTGAAATGCGTTACCACTTAAAAAATAATTTAAGTGGTAACGGGGGGAGGAGGGTTTAAAATGCCCCTAGTAACTATTTCAGTGGTAACGCTTTTAGTGAAATGAGGAACCATATTGCTAAAATGAACAAACAAGGCGTAAAAATAGCTATTACAATGATCGGTCTATTAAATCAGTGATCGCTTTTGTTTTTAAGCCTCACTCGTAACATACTAAATTCAATTGAATGCTCAGAGCTCTTTATACCAAGCATATTTGCACTCGACTTAAGTACGTCAAACGCAATTGAATCTACATAAAAACTCAATCGTTTAGTTCGAATTGAACGTATATAAAAATCAAATTCACCACTCATTTTCACGACATTTTTAGGAAAGTTTTTAGCACTTTCTGATAGATAAAAGTCATCATTTATAATGCAATAAAACACCCGATTTTGATTTATATAATCATCAACTTTATCACTTATTTCACGTATATTTTCATCGTGTGCAACCATAGCAAAATCGATTTTTTCGATCAGCATTTGATGCAAACCGGGGCATGCATCGTCGCAAACATCAGCCAATTTTCTAAGGTGTTCAAGTGACTCTGTAGCCCGTTTAATAGACCAATTTAAAGGTATCGAAGATGCGTTGCTAATTGCATCAGAAAGCTTTATCAATTGATGATTTTGACTGCCACTTTTAGCTTTTTTTAACTGCTCTAATCTGCGTTCTTGTAGACTCAATCGCTTATTGTCGCTCAGGCTTAATACCGTTTCAGCTACTTTATTTCCGAATTTCTGATTAAGCTCGTCGTAGCTTATGTTTGTATCTTCAATAGCATCATGTAAAAGCGCTGAGATAAGCAGGTTTTCATCATCATGCCCAAACTTTACTAGCAGTAACATAACCTCAACCAGGTGATTGAGATAAGGTGATTGATCGTATTTTCTACGTTGCGCTGCATGCGCTTTTGCTGCCATATTTAATGCAACAATCAGTCGTTGCGGTACCAAATACTGATTATCCATAACGTTTCTCGTTGTAAAAGTTAGGCACTGTAACTGCGTGGAAATATACTATCTGTAAGACCTTTACTAACGGGCATTCATCAAGCATGCTTTCCTTCGAATTGAGCATTAGTGTTTGACTCATGATGCGCTCAAAATAACCAGCTAATTCCTCATCAACTTTAGCAATGGTTGCGATACCTTGGGCGATAAACTCACGAAACTTTTGCATGTCATGATACTCGGCATTGAGTTTATAGCTTGGATCCAAGTAGTGTTTGAACCCCATCCATAACAATGACCCAACAACAGCATAGTCTCGTTGTTTATTGTTCTCAAACTTCACAGAAAACAGCCAACTTATCGACTCTCGCAATAGAATTGCATCATAAAATGAATAACACTTCTGTATATCCTTTTCTCCATTGTAGCCGCGAATAAACATATCTTTAATTTCAAGCAATGACCTATCTGATATCTGCCTTAAATGAGCTGGAAGCGGTGTATCATTTGTCGCTAGTTGATATTCTGCATCGACTTCAAAACCACAACTACGCAACGCCTCGGCGGCTCCCGACAGCCTAATATCATGTAAGATCCAAAGCCCACCTACCCTATTATCTTTGAAGCTTGCTTCGACATAAACGAAACCACCGCGCGGATAACGTATTGCTTTAAAAGTACTTAATTTGAGCTCTGTTTCACCGTCACTAACCGTAACTATAAACTCGAAATCGGCAAGGTAATGGTCGTACATCTTAATATCTAAAAGGCGATAGTGGCCTTTCAATACTCTGTACCTTTCTGCGTCTTTCAATAAAATATTGGTTTGCTTTAACTGCATGCTGACCTCACTTTTCCACCCAATAGGATAATCACATATGAGCAATATTACTCACATGAGTCATTAGATCATCATGTGAGACTCAATGTCAAGATTGATTTTAATCATGTATGATTAGTTTGGTACACTATACGAAATTTATAAACTTAGATGATTAGGTAATAGGCGTGATTAGAGTACTTTTAGTGCAAAAATTAGATAATAAAAGTTTTGCAGAAGGTCGAAAAATTACCTTAAAAGAGGTGGCTAATAGTACAGGAATAGGCCGCGCCACATTGACACGAATAGCTAATAAACCTGATTACATAACCACTACAGACATCATTGATAAACTTTGCGATTACTTCGCTTGTGAGCCCGGAGATCTGCTTCAAAAAGTAAAGCGTTGACGTGCAAAAGAATTAAACAATGTTCTCTCAAAGTGTCATTGAAAAGTTAAAATACTATGTTTATCTCTTACAAGATCCGCGTGATAATTCTGTTTTTACGTAGGTAAAGGATTCGGGAACCGCGTTTTTCAACATCAAGCGGGTAACCTAATAGATGCAGAAGCGTCTGATAAGATATCAAAAATTAATGAAATAAAAACGCAAGGTCGCCTCAGTATTATCAAAATGAAGCATTTCGGCGTTTGCTTGATTCGAAATCGTGTTTGATTTCGGAAGCCCTAATAGTGTGGTTCATTGAGAAACTGAAACACCCCAAATCTTCAAAATTTATGATGTTTGATCAATTTCACTCTTCATCTTTTTACTCACGTTTATACTATGGCCAGATTGGATCTAGAAGCCAATCGCGAATTATCTTTATATTTTCGCGATCAAGTTTTTTGCACGCATCAAACAAATCAAAGTCAAAATCATCAGAACCGGTCCAAACTGACATTATAAAATTTGCCATTATTCTCTCACAGTCGTTCGACCACATCAGAATCGAATCGATTTTGTCACATTTGAGCGCTCGCTTATTGAAATCAAAAAGCGGTAACAATTGTGGCATCTTTTCGTGCAGCCAGCGTGCAAATCGCTGCTGCTCTTGAGACAGATCATCGTACTTCATAGTTAATCACTCCGGTTTCTTCTACTCAAAATTTATCTTTTAAACTATGTGTTTGAAGATATCACAACGCCCAGACAAATACAATAATACCCTTTAAAATCAATAACTTATTATCATAATGAAAAATTTTGTTAATCATTTCTTGTGGTTTAGTTTTGTAAAAGACAAAGCCGATATTGAAGTCGGCCTTAGTATTTCATTATGATAAATTTTCGTGAGTTGGCTTTGATTGATGTACACAATCAATCACGTTACTCATATCGGTTTTTTAACAATCTTCTTGACGAAGAAAAATGCCCTTCGAATATTGAAGGGAATTGCACTCTCTATATACGGCTTATAAGACTCATTAGCCAACACTATTGGCTAATGCTGTCATTGCCTGCTGTGTTATCTTCAAGCCTTCGTAGCTGCTGCAAGCAAGCTCTAATGGACTACTCCCCACAAATGGATTATTTTCATTCGGCATCATCATATAGCCGTTCACATTGAGCGGATTTGAAAACAACTCCTTAAGTCTCACCTGTATATCAAGAAGTAAAATACATCGGTCTTTCAAGTCTGGGCTGAATGCTATAAAAGCATCTGGTTCTGATGGTACCTTGCTTAGTGAAACCGATTGAGGAATGCCCAAAAGCGAACTTTTCTGTTCATCAGTTATGCCCCAATTTTCAAACAGTCTGAAAGTCGATGCTATTGCATTATTCATTGGTACCTCTCTTTTGTGCCATGTGAGATTCTTGTCTAACACTTCTTTAAGCTTTGCTAGCGGGATTTGATCCATATCAGCATAAACGCTCAGTGTAATATCATCGTCAACAGAGTGACCCACTATGCGTTTGATCAGGTAGTGCTCTTCGCCATTAACCACGCAAGTAGAAATCACTGTACGTCTAGATGAGTGAAAGCTAATAAGCGAGCGTTTCGCCAACTCGGCCTCAGAATCAATACCAATATTCTTGAGCATCGTTCTGTTAAACCAACGTGAGATAGGGTCCCCCCAGCCTGCGCTACCAGGCTCATCAACGCCTCCTCGAATTTGCGGGAATAGAAATACTTCCCCTTTTGCACGCAAACCATCGATATACCGCAATATGCCTAAATCCAGCAAATATTGGGCTATTGGCACTGTTCTCTCGCTTGCTTCGTTTTTCACATCGAGTCCATTTAAGTCGAAATACCAAATGCCACTCTCATCCTGCCTAATGTGGCTGAGTGGTAAAGCTGAAAGCTCATTCAAGCGCATACCTGAATATAACGCCACCTTTGGATACCAGTGCGCATCAGTGCGAAACTCTCTGGCTTCGCTACCATGACCGAAGTCATATGAGAGTATTTTTCGAGCTTCGCAGTTCGAAAAAGATCTTCGCTTTGGGGCGTTCTTCTGTTTAGAAAAAGAAACATTGCTGAATGGATTCGGGACTTTAATATCAGTGTTGTCTGATAGCCAAGTAAAGAAGGAATGGTAATTCGATAACATACCATTTTTCGTTTTAGGTGTGAGTCGGCCCCCGCTTTTACCAACGTTTTGATGCTTATCCAAATTACTAAGCATGTCTTTTACTGATTGAGTCTGCACTTTCGTAAAATCACGAAGATCAATGCCACTGGGAAAGTGATCAAGCAACAACGAAAATGAGCGTTCGTACTTCTTGAACGTCTTTGCGGCAACTTCAGTCTTCTTTTCGTTGAGGAACAATGGTGCTTGATAAGCCAAAGTGAAATACTCATCCTTCTTAAGCTTTTCCGCCCGTTGATGCTCATCAAAACTACTGCGCATGTTCTCGAACAACTTAACTGCACTAGTGACGTCTTGCTGAGTCTCTAGTGCAATATCATGCTCAATTTCATCATTTAGTGCGAAATCATCTCGCTGCTCTTTGAAGTCGTTCAATTTACTCATCAGCGTGTTCAACATACTTACACACGCCGCAAACTGAGCTTCGCCATCATTATCATTTTGAAATGATGGTACCAACCCATCCACAAGCGACACCTTCAGAGCCTTTGGCGTATTTTCTTCACAGTGCTGCTTAAAGACTAGGCGCTTCTCTTCTGTAATTGGCATTGGTACCGAAATATCACTTTCCAACTCATAGTCAATCATCGCCTTACCTGCTTTTAACAGCTCTTCAAACCTCACTCTAAGCGCTTTTCTAAACTGCATCATAGCTCTAAGCCTTTGATGCTTTTGCCTTAAGAGCGCATGCTCTTCATCTTTACTAACCATGCCGAGTCCGATTAAGGACTCGTTATCATTTTGAACTGGGTTTGATATAACGTTCTTATCCATAAGAGTAATCTCCGTAAGTCTGGATTTAATAAATAAAGCCAGCCATCTCGCTTCTTCATAATCACTTGTGTGAAGTGAAGCAACAAAATAACCACCTGACTTAACATATCCCAATCGATCAAAAATACCCTCACGCGCACGAAAAAAATAATTAGATGAATTTTTGTATTTGTATAGATAGGTAGAATGTGATTTTTGCATGATGCTCTGTCAGCCTTTTTTTAATTTGTGACAGAGTTCTGTGACAGAGCTTTACTCTTTGATTAAATCCAGATACGAGAAAGCCCCTAAAAATGGGGCTTTCAAGATTATTTGGCGGAGAGAGAGGGAGAAAAATAAAACCATTAACACATTGATTTATATAACTTTTAACGAAAATCAAAAACAAAAATGTTACATCCCATGTTACAAAAACATAATGTCACTTAAATTTTTATAAGGGAACTAGAACTATTTTTTAAATTTATTAATATATTTTTTGTAAAAGCCGTACATTTCTACTTTTCAAAGAATGTATTGGTTACTCCTTTGATGGTTCCTTACTTAAAAAGGCACTCGCATGACCAGAATTAAGAATAGTGTGTATTGTAAAACTACTCTCTCGCAAAAGCTCATACCCAGTTTCGATAAACGGCGTTACATCGTCAGTTTCTTTAAATAAGGCAATATCAAAGGTTTCTTTTTCAGGTTGTAGAAAGAAAAACCTATTTCGAAGTGCACTAATATTATTATGCGAAAAAGCGCACAAAGTAGCATAAATTGACTTGTATTCATCTACAACATTTGCTCGATGAAATTTTTTAAAAATACTTAGGGGCGAGTAACCTTTCTCTTTTAAGCTTTTTAGCTCTATTCTACTGTTTTCCAACATGTGTTTAGAGTCAAGTGTAGTTGTTGGTATGGCAGACAAATATGGATTTGCTCCTTTGCTTTGTTCTTCCAATATTTTAATCCAATCTTTATGAAAACTAGCTTGCATAAAGTAACCATACTTACGATCGTTCGCTAAATTTATAAAGTCCACATAACATTCCAAGTAAGCTCTAAATATAATGGGCCCGCTTATATTTCGCTTACTCTTAAAAATTAACAATAGTGAATCAGAGTACTCAATTAGAGAGCAATACAATAGCATAAGGTTACAATGCCAAGGGTGCTTCTTGTCGAAACGTAACATGTCAATATAGTTAACTGCGTTTTCAAATTCTTCCTGAAATTCTTTCATAACATCCTCAATATTCATGAACTAGCACTCTAAGTGATGGAGTATATCTTTGGTACTAAATGGCTAAATAAATCGATTAAAACGGCACAAAGCAAGCCTGATTGGCTAAATAGTGCAAATATTTGCACTCTAAAATCACTTGTACTTCAAAAGTGCAAACTAGTATCTAATTGTTTTAAATGAAAATTATTTAATTATTTGCACAATTTGCACTTTTTGCACTCTATAAGTAGGGGGTTAAAGTTTATCCCCTGTCCCCTTCGTACAATACTGAGCGCGGCCAAAGGCCTTTATCTGACATAGAATAGAACTAACCCGAAGGCCTACCCATAGAATTAACCAAAGGATATTTACTTTAATACTTAAAAGTACTCCCCCCTTACCTTACTAGTACTTAATCAATATACATACCTTATTGGGTTTTCTCTTTTTTAAAGTAGTTCACATAAAAATGGCACTAGGGCGGCGATGTCCGGCGGGTCTTTTTTGAACTTTTAGCCCCCCCCAACTTACTAATTGAGAATATAACCCCCCTTAATAAATTTATAGCTGTTAAAAACTCGGGCCTCATTGCCTCGCATACTAGGTATTTTTCAAAGGACCCAACCATTAAGGCTAGTTACTCAAAGCTAGTTCACAATTAAAAAGGTAATAGCCGCTAGTAGAAATAGCCATTATGTATTGGCCTTATACCTAACCGTTTGCCCCATCTACAACCAAACATATCAATATAGTAGTTATGATATAACTAAGACAAACACCTGCTGTTGAGCAGCTTTAAACGCGAAGAATATTTAATAAGTAATTTAATAAAACCCAAGGGAAAGACCATCATTATGTTAGTAACAGGCCAAGGGCCGCACTAATCACTTTTTAGTGGGGTACGGGGTGAACTCTAGCCCTTTTGTTTTGGAGTGCAAAAAATGCAAATTGTGCAAATTAACTGATAATTACCAGTAAAAACAGATATATATGGATTTGCACTTTTATGTAACAGTACAAATCAGAGTGCAAATATTTGCACTATTAGTGCCTAACCTAAACAAAGTCATGAGTTTTTACTCAATGATTTAAGCCAATACGAATCAAAACCTTTGCTTACATGGCAGGTAAAAACATAGTAAAGATCGTCTATTTCACACTCAATCAGGCCTGAGTTAATCAACTCTTGTATTGTAGCCTTTAGCAATACTCTTCCATTAACACTATGTTCTGGGGAGCTATTAAGAGGGTTGAAGGTTAGCGCTAATTCCAAGACGTCTATATAGACCATAGCTGTAAATGAATAAATACTCAGGTGTGGTCTGATAGATCTAACGTAAAGAGTTACCGCTTCATAGCTTAAGTTAATATCTGTTAGCTTTTTTATCTCAAAGGGAGTGAGTGAACACAGCCAACCAGCAAGTGAACGAATGTAAACTCGTTTAAATTTCAGACCTGATTCAGGTGTAGCCTTAGCAAGTAACCCTACTCGCTCTAAATGCTTGATAGTGGTTCTTACTCTTGCGTCCCTCATTGGTATTAAACGGTTGTTTGAGTAAATGCCATTACTTGCAGCCATAACCCTATGGCTAACTAACAATGGCTTATCCTTTCCACTATCAAGCACACAAAACACCCTAAAATAGAGCGCTATAGCATCAAAAGGTAAGGATTCATCCATCAAGGATTCATATTCACAGGTAGTCAAAAACGGAGCTAATTCAGGCAACCCAGTACTCATGCGGCTTTATCCCCGTTAAAACGCTCAATAACCGTTGTTAACGATGATGATTTAAACTTATAAACTTGCTGTGGTTTATTTCCATATCCAGGTAATTTTTCTCTAGTGCATAGCCTATTGCGCTGCAATTCACTATCTCTCAAAATCAATATATTTTCAGAGCGCAATAACCTAGCAACACGCTTATGATCAAACCCTTTGCAGAGTTGAACTTCAAACGCTTGTTTAGTTACATAATATGTATGCTCTGTACAATCACCCTCTAAGGGGTTTCTTATTAACTCTGTTAATCTAAAGCCCCATAGCTCATTTCTACTTGGTACGTGCTCATCGATAACTGCTGAATTACCACCTTTGCTTTTATCCCACCTTCGAAAGTATTTTTCACCGAACAATTCTATTTGTGAAGCCACATGCTTAAGTATCTGCATTTCTTCAATATTGCCCGTCCCACCTCGCCTAGTTAACCATGCTTTAAACTGCTTCTCAGCTGCGTTAATACATTCACCAGCAGGCCACCCAGTAATACCAAAGTGCGTTGCCAATTCACCAGCTAAAGCAACAACTGCAAATTTTTCAGCGGCTCTACCTACTTGCCCATTTGCGCTATTACCTAATGTTTTTTGTTTGAAGTCTTCTATTCCTCCATAGAGAAAATCTTTAAAATCTTTTTGATTGCCACCCACTAAAAGTTTAATGAATTCTTGGAACGGTGCGCCATGATATTGATTAACGGCCTTTCTTAATTGATCTGATAAATCAGCGCCACCAGCAAAGCCTTTGCTATCGTTAAATATGCCTAACTTCTTCCTTGTGGTTTCGTCATCGTGTGGGCTTGCATAGACAGCAAGGAAACGCATTTCCATTCCACCTGTGACACTTTTACCTGTATCACTTAAATATTGCTCTAGGGTCTTCTCACCGTTTGAAATAAAGGCTAATTGCCAACTTAAAGATGATTGGCCTTTATAATCAGAGCCAGAGCGATTTTTACCTTTACCATTCCCTAGCATATAAACCACGTTATCAATAATACGTGGATCGACTTGGTTTAATTCATCCAAGGCCAGTAACATGTCTGAATGAGTTGCAGCAATACCTTCTAGAGCATTATCAGTTGTACGCCATGTTTTTCTGTACTCGTTAGGATCACCGTAGACAGAGCAAGCCACGTTAAGCAAAGTAGACTTACCCAGTGAGCTATCACCGTAAAAATGAAAACCAATATTTTCGGATAAACCAAGCATCCCCACTAACGGGCCACTAAATGCGATACATACAGCTAGGATCGCTAATTCATTACCTGAACAATAAGAAGCTACTTGTTGTTGCCAGTCTAAAACGCTACCAGATACTGTTAATTTACAAGGGGCAATAGATTCACTATCAAAAAGCAGTGGTTTTTCTGTATCACCAAG
Organism: Paraglaciecola sp.; assembly: GCF_039942875.1. Lineage (GTDB taxonomy): Bacteria > Pseudomonadota > Gammaproteobacteria > Enterobacterales > Alteromonadaceae > Paraglaciecola. The sequence continues at coordinate 27,901 of NZ_JBDVBQ010000039.1, read as the reverse complement.
GGTGATATCAGGTAGTACAAATGCGCCATTATGCCACCCCAACTTAGATACTAACCCAACTCTATTAGTTGGCTCACTTGCTTGTAAATACTGTAATACTCTTCGCCCTGAGTCTCTAAAAGACTCAATCCGTAAACCTCTATCAAGTAGCCCCTTTCGAATATCAGTCCCTTGATCAGTAGCAAAAAGTTTCATTGGGATATTCCACGTTTTTTCATTGCCATCATAATCATTAAAGCTAACTAAAATACCCCAATTTACCCCACCTCCAGAGGCGTCAGAAGTCCTAGCTATAATTTTTAGTGGAGAGCAAATTAAACGATAAACCTTATTATCATCGTCACCTGAGCTGATTAGCGCTTCAACACCTTTCTCAGTCAACTTAAATCCATTCGATACTGTAGGTTCAATGGTATTAACCGAAGTACTCCCTCTAGGTTTATCTATTAGTTGTTTATTGGTTTTTAATAGTGCTATGTGGTCAGCCGTCCACCCCATTTCTAAGGCGTCAGCGGCATCTGATTTATCCGGCCATTTCACTTTACCAGCAAAACAAGCTTTGCCCTGTTCATCTAATGCGGGGCTTTGCTCAAATGCTTTTAAATCAAGTAAAGCAACCTTGTTACAACCAATTCCTTTTAATATATTTACCAAATTGGCCGCACATTCTTTGCCTGCTTTATCATTATCAGGCCAAATTAAAACGCTCTTGTTTTTTAGTGGGGTAAAATCAGCTTTCTTTTCTGCTTTAGCGCCATTTAACCAAGACATGCAGACACTGGAAGGCAATAATTGTTTAGCGGCATCAGCCGCTTTTTCACCTTCACACAAGACCACTGGTGCATTAGGTTTATTTGCTAATTCATCTAACCCATATAAAGGTTTAATGCTGAACGGAGCATTCCACTTCCAAGCCTCTTGCCCCTTATCAGAACGGCAATATGTTAGTGGCCTAAATTCTTTGTTTATCTCACCATCAACCATGCTTTCAAATCTAAGGACTTTAAGAATTAAAAAGCCGTCTTCATTACGGTATTCCCATGTATAAGTGGGAACCCCTAATTTTAAATGTTTTGTATAGCAGGTAGATAAAGCATGTTCTGGTACTGGCGTTATAGCTTCCCAAGTTAGTTTTTTATTTGGTTTCTTTGCTGGTGGCTTAGAATTATCAAGTCCACCAGCCCCTAAATAGTTAGCTAGTTCTTTACATGCTTCACCTTGTGATAGATTCACCACATAGGCAATTAACGATATAACATCGGCTCCTTTATCATTCGTAGCAAAATCAGCCCATATACCTGTCGTTATGTTTATTTTGAATGAACCGGCATTGCTGTCAGTTCGTTTAGGGTTGATGACTGTATATTCATTGCCGTTATATTTTCCACCGGGTAAATACTTGTCTAAAACTTGTGGAAATTGAGAAAGGGCAATACTTGCAACATGCTTAAAATCTAGTTTACTCATTGCTTCCCCGTCATATCAGATTCATAGCCGCAATGTGGACAGCAAAAAATTGCACCATGACGCCATTTTTTACTCTTCTCTAATGGCATAGCTTGCTCTTTTACAAAGATAGGAACTTCTTTACTATCATCTATTTTGATGGTGATGCGGTTAAAATTACAAATGCGCGTAGTGGGGTCATTAGACTTATATTCGAGAATAATCCGAGGCCGTTTACCTAATTTTTTTGATTGTATAATTACATTGGCAACCGACACGCTATTAAAAACAACGTATTTATGGTTGGCCTTTAGCATTTATCTTTACCTCTAGATAAAGCTATGCGTTCTTGCTTCCATTGATTAATTTCAGACATTAACCACCCGCTAGCCCGAAGGCCTAAACTAATTGGTTTGGGGAATTCATTTTGTTTGACTAAAAGGTAAATGGTACTTTTTTTAAGGCCTGTTGTACGTTCTACTTCGGCCATTCTTAAGATGGGATCATCTTGATAGTGTTGTTCAGAATTTGTATTCACTTTGCTTACTCCGATTAGGTTTAAATACGCTCAATTAGCGTAGGAGTAAGGTTAAATAAAAAATGTTGTTTACTGTGATGTCAGATTAATGGCAATTAATTAAATAATCTAGCAGGGGATTAAATTAATATTATCTATCACCCTCAGCTTTTGGGGGCCATGGGGCTATTCTTATTAATGCCCTAATCTCTATCCCATCAAATAGGCATTCAATTAGAGACTGTACAACTGACCTTTTTGGTTGGCCTGTAGTTTCCCCAAAAAAACAGGTCATATACTTGGCGAAATATGCCCTATGTGAATGTTCATCATTTGGCTTTTTTAAAGCAATTGGATTTAGTGATATATCCCTTTTTCCTTGTTCATCGAAACATTCTTTTCCCTGTGCAACAAGTTGAACATCGTGAAGAATACCGTTTAGATCCTGCCATGGTGGTGCGGGATTGAATAATTGCTCTAACTCTGAACCTAGTTCATTAGTTATATTGATATCGTGTTTTGTTAATGTGTTGATAAGTAAGTTATACATGTATTGGTGTCTATTGAATGGAATATCCGTATAGCTTGAATGGGTAGTTAAAAGCCTTAGCGCCTTGGCTGCTTCGTATACATCTGACTCCCATTTTACCTTTTCCTTGGGCTTCATCATTTCCTGTTGGTAAAATGGGCCTGTATACGCGCTGTATATACTCCAAATCAAATCAGATCCGCTATAGTCTTCAGTATGTTTCCATAACTCCACTGGGGCTTTACCCATAGCAAATTTCATAAATAATTTGGGGATATCTAATAAAGCGGCTTTATTTCTATTTGATTGAGTATTCTCTAGTTTAATCGAGAATTTTTCATCTTTAGAGAATTTATTTGATTCTACTATTTCCGAAGGTACATATTGATTAGCTAAATTTCTAGCTCTTGGGAATATTTCTTCTTCCCAAGTGTGTTTAGCATCTTCTGGGATCCAACTTTCATACTTGAAATCACTCATTAGCGTACCCCTACGGAACCCAAGAGATAATACCAAGTCAGGGCCATGGGTAACGCCTTTTCGGGAGCAAACCTAGACTTGGTAAACTGGTTAAGCTGCTATTTTATGTTTGCCAACATATTCTTCTACTTCTTTTTCAAATGCTATCAAATTTGTAAAGTTCTCTTTATTTAACTCTGAAACTTCACATGTTAAGTCAATAATTTTCTCAGACGTCATATATAGGCTGGGGTTAGATTCTGAAAGCTGGTTATACTCATTCACCATCACTTTATAGTCGGTGTAGGTTTTTACAAATGTACACTTTGCAAAGTCTTCATTGTCTCTAATTTGTAATGAGATACTATTAGGCCCAAATGTATGACAGTACCATTCAATATCATTTATATCTAACATCGTCTTTTCCTCTTTTGCTGTTGGTTGGTTGTGGTTACTCGTTAACTAATCTAGGTGAGTGCTTTGCATCGGCTAAGCTCATGTTTCCAGTGGCTGCCAGCTCAATATGTTCAGACCACCAGCACATAACCTTTTTTCTTCGTTCTAGGTAGTCGGCTCTATTGTAGGCACGTCTAACCCCGTTTTTATCAACGTGAGCTAAGGCACTTTCAATGACATCAGGATCATGACCGTGTTCATTTAGAGTTGTACTTGCTAATGCCCTTAATCCATGGGCAACAAGCGTATCTTTAAAGCCCATACGTTTTAAGGCCACATTTGCCGTTGATTCATTCATGTGTGTTCTTGGGTTTCTATCACCGGGGAAAACATGTTCACGATGGCCGCTAATAGGTTTCAATAATTCAAGTAGAGCAATACATTGCTCACTAAGTGGCACGATATGTTCACGTTTCTTTTTCATCCTAAGAGGGGGAATTGTCCAGAGTTTATTTTCAAAGTCTATTTCATCCCAACGAGTACCAGCCGCTTCGCCAGGTCTAACCATAGTATGTAATTGCCATTCAATTAAACACCGTGTAACCAACTTAACACTTGCAGTACTAAGGGAGTTCATAAGCTCACCTAACTGTTCAGGCCTTAACGTTGGCATGTTTTTCTTAACAGGTGCTTCAAAGGCTTTACTAATACCAGCTAATGGGTTGTGTTCTACAACACCAGTATTAACTGAGAACGTCATAATCTCATTTAGCCTTTGGCATAATCGTTTAACAGTCTCCAGACTTCCAGCGGCCGCTAACGGCTTAAGCACCTTAATTGTTCCCACTGCATTAACCATTGAAATAGGTGTTTTACCTATTGCTGGAAAAACATGTTTTTCAAGAGAGCGGATTACATCTTCTGCATAGGCTGGTGTTAATGATGGTTTTTTAACTGCAAACCAATCAGCAGTCACTTTTTCTAAAGTGTTACTGTGCTCTAGCGCTTGTTGAAGTGCAATTGACTCTCTATGTGTTTTAGGGTTGATATTTTGAGATAAGAGGATCTTTGCTTCCTCTCGGCTTTCTCTGGCCTGCTTAAGGCTCACAATAGGAAATGTTCCAAAACTGATATTAGTACGTTTGTTAGTGTGAGGGTGGAAGTAATTAAAAAGCCAAGTTTTAGTTCCATTTGGCTTAACCCTCAAAGCTAAACAACCGCCATCTGATAAGTTGTATTCCCTATCTCGTGGTTTTGCTTGACTGACTTCTGTATTGGTAAGAGGTTTACTTAATTTAGCCATTTATGTAACACCTGTTTTGTAACACTAAAGTAAATGTTACATAAGATGTTACAATATTTGATGGATGTTACAAGACCCTAACGGAGTACAACGGATACAAAAAACCCGCAAGAGCAGCATTATCAATACCTTGCGGGCCTTTACTGGTCTTCTTTAGACCGTCATTTGGCGGAGAGAGAGGGATTCGAACCCTCGTTAGGTTTAACCCTAAACACACTTTCCAGGCGTGCGCCTTCAGCCACTCAGCCACCTCTCCAAAACTTTTAAATTGTAAGCCTGTTTAAATGAGTTGCTTGAACTTAACTCAACGCAAGGCGTGCGCTTTATCTATTACTTTTGGCATAGAACCTTATTTATAAGGTTTTAAAGCAATACATTTATACATAATTCATCGCAGTCAAATACACGTCCATGATGATATGCATCCAATCTCGCCATCCTTGACTCGATGTTAAACCGCGCGGAGCAGTGCTCCTAAAGAGAGCGGTTTAACCCACCTCTCCTAAATTTCATACCTTATTTCAAAGCTTTAACGATAAGCTTAAGCGTTAGGTAACCGCTTTACACCAGTAATTTTTGTAAAAACAACTTGTGGCTAACTGCCATTCTTACAAAGTGGCGCGTATGTTAGGGAAAACCGCTCGGGTTCGCAAGTATTAACTGCTGTAACTAGGTTGATACGGTTATTAATCAAGCAAGCTATGGTAATTCTATTTTACCGTTTATTACCATTATACAATCCATACCTGCATTTTTTGCAGCCAAGCGGCCTATTTCAGTATCTTCGAATACTACGCAATCACTTGGTTCTAAGCCCATATTAGTCGCAACGGTTATGAAGGTCTCGCCGTGGGGTTTGCCATGGGTAACATCACTTGACGTTACTACAGTTTCTAAGCGTTCTAGCAAACCAGAGTCAGTTAACAAGGTCATAGCGTTACTGCGGTCTGCACCTGTGCCCACTCCCATTTTCAGTTTGCCTTGATAGCGCTGCATAACCTCAAAGGTGTCTTCTATCACCACGGGCTTGTCTTTAAGCTGGTTGAAGATCTCACGCTTAAATACTGCCACATCATCTGGGTTGTGGCTCATGTGATGTTTTTCATTAAGAAGCTTGACTATTTCATTGGTGGGCACGCCTCCTAGACCGTAAAGATACTCTGCATCAAATGGATAACCGTATTTTTCGCAGGTTTTACGCCATGCAATGCTGTGGGTTCCCATCGAATCAATAATGGTTCCGTCCATATCAAATACAATGCCTTTGTAACGACTCAAATCGAGCATGCTTAACTCCTAGGGTATTAATATGAGTACTTTATACCGCACATATCGTAAAAACGGCACAACAAACTCACTCTATTTTTCTTGTATTAAATAGGTCTTTTTTTGTCCGTTGCTGTTAACACAACGTTATCTTATAATAATGCGTTAAATTTGCTTTAAGGTCATTGCATTAAATTGCTGCACAATTGTAAATGCGGTTATTTGCTTACTATTAGGTTAGATTTCCATTACGTATAAAAATAAGAGCTCTCTTTAAAAAATATGGATTCAGTTTCAAGTATAAAAAAAATATTAAACCCTGCACGAACGATGACGTTGACGTATATTGTTTCTCTTACCTTTATAGCTGGGTTATCGCTATTTGTTCATTTCACCCTTGACGAAATCATTTCAGAGCAAAGCCATTCAGCTAAAGTTATCAATATTAGTGGCCAGCAGCGTATGCTGTCACAACGTGTCACCTTATTTACGACTGAATATATGAACCAGAGCGGCGAATATGCAAAAAATGAGGCGTTGGCGGCATTAAATAAAATGCAAAATAATCACAAAATGTTACTTAAAGAACATTTCAAAGCTGTTGACGCAAATACCCCATCTCCCTTATCAGATGATATGTACGCAATGTATTTTCTTGCACCTCATCAAATCGATAAAAATATTACTGAATTAAAAACACTCATTACACAAATTTTAAGTAAACAATCTACCGACATCTCGTTTTTACCACGGCTAAAAAATCAAATGCTACATAGTTTCGACACTGTGGTGAAACAGTACGAACAAGAAAGCATAAATAAAGTCAATGAGTTAAGACACACTCAACAGTTAATTCTCGTTGTAATCATTTTGACGGTGTTAATAGAAGGACTGTTTATTTTAGGGCCGCTATTATTGAAATCAGATAGTTATTCTAAAGGGCTGTTAAAGGCCGCTCATTTTGACTATTTAACGGAGTTGCATAATAGACGCTCATTTAGTGCAATTGCAAAGCAAGCCGTGGCAACTAGCCAGCGCTACCAGTCATCTCTGTCGTTGGTAAGTATTGATATTGATCACTTCAAGTCAATTAATGATCAATATGGGCATGATGCTGGTGATCGGGTTATTAGGAGTGTGGCTGACTCTATCTCAAATAATATTCGCTCATCAGATTTTGCTTTTCGCTTTGGTGGCGAAGAGTTTTTAATATTACTTCCTCAAACAAATATTTTAGATGCGCAAAAATTAGCGAAAAAGGTACATAAAAATATCACCAGTACCCCGGTTAATCTCGAGGCACGTAACGTAGATATCACAATAAGTGCTGGAGTAGCTGAATTTAACTTCGAAGAAAGTAACCTAGAAGCCACATTAAAAAGAGCAGATGAGGCTCTTTACAAAGCTAAAAATCAAGGCCGTAATCAAGTTATGTTACACAACGAATAACAACCACTACTAGCCATTATATCTGCATCGAAAACATCTACGCTCTATTGTAATGCAAATTAAGCGTTACCTGTCACCTTCATTTTTAGTTCTGCAGAAAAATCTAACATTCTATTTAATGGTATGAGGGCTTTATGGCGTAAAGCGTCATCAACAAATATTTCGTGACCTGTCACTTCTGTTAAAGATTGATGTATAGCTTGTAGTCCATTCATCGCCATCCATGGGCAATGGGCACAACTTTTACAGGTTGCACCGTTACCGCCTGTGGGCGCTTCTAATAAAATTTTATCAGGGGCGGCGTGCTGCATTTTATAAAAAATTCCGCGGTCGGTCGCCACAATGAATTTCTTATGGGGCAAACTTTTAGCGGCATTAATTAATTGAGTTGTTGAGCCAACTGCATCGGCCATCTCGACCACACTAGCTGGAGACTCTGGGTGCACTAACACAGCCGCATCAGGATGAAGGTGTTGCATATCTCTTAGGGCTTTTGCTGAAAACTCGTCATGAACAATACACTCACCTTGCCACAGCAACATGTCTGCACCGGTTTCTTTGGCAATGTATGCCCCAAGATGCCTGTCTGGCCCCCAGATAATTTTTTCACCTAAGCTATCTAAATGCTCAACAATTTCAAGGGCAATACTAGAGGTCACCACCCAATCAGCGCGGGCTTTAACTGCTGCAGAGGTATTAGCATAAACCACAACTGTATGATCAGGATGGGCATCACAAAAAGCAGAAAACTGCTCAGCTGGGCATCCTAAGTCTAATGAGCAAGTGGCATCTAATGTAGGCATTAATACGGTTTTTTCTGGGCTTAGAATTTTAGCGGTTTCGCCCATGAAACGTACACCCGCGACAATTAATGTGTCGGCGTCACAATCACGACCAAATCGAGCCATTTCTAAGGAGTCAGAAATACACCCGCCGGTTTCTTCGGCTAAGGCTTGAATTTCGGGGTCAGTATAATAATGGGCAACCAGTACCGCATTCTTTTGCTTCAATAGTGTTTTTATTTCCTGCACATAATGCTGCTGCTGAGCAACATTAAGAGGAGTAGGTTTAGCGGGAAAAGGATAGTCGATTGGCTCGACAGCAAATACCTGAGACATAATTGTAAATAAGTACTTTGGAAGAAACTAAATTGTCCAAGTATTATACCTATCTGTCACGAAAATGACATATATCAAGCCGATCCATCAAATACCCGCTAAGTATGATTGATATTCTTTTCGCCAAAACTGACTATCGATTTGATTATTGGCATCCTCATAAAGCTGTGCAAAATTCAAATGAGCAGACGGGTGCTTAGGGAGGTTAATCAACAAGGTTTTCCAAGCACTAAGGTAATGCGGGGGAATATAAGCCAAATCATGGTATTCCATAAAGGTTAGCTGACTCGATGCTTTAAAGGCTTGGGCAGCATGATTGTCGCAGGTTCGAGCCAAGTATTCGGTACTTGGATTGGCTTTGTCACCTGCGTATTTAAAGGTTAAGTTGGGTGCATCAATTCCTGCACATACTCTTTTTGCTAAACCCGCACTCAGAGGATATTCATCAATAAACCCCGAAAAATGAGCTAACTCGTGAACAAACACATCATAGGTATCTTGTTTGTCTAAAAACATAATACCGTTATGAACATTAGCTTTACCTTCATCTGCAAAAATAACTAAATGAGTAAAATCAATATTTTTCAATTGCTTAGCAAACGATAGTAAGTCGCAGCCCAATCGCCCTCTATTCAGCCAGTTGTTTTGACACAACACAGTATCAGGGTCAAAAAATGTCACCTGGTGTACACAAATGGGTAAGGTGCCAAGCCGTTTATCGTCAGAAAGACGCTGTTTAAATTGACTAGCTTGATGAAGTGATTCTAGCTCGCCCGTGACAAATAGTAGTTTTTGCTTACAGCTGGGAGGGTACGCACCTTGTTGTTCCCAGCTATGATTTTGCCCATTTACCAAATAATCCTCGATATAAGGCTGATATAAACTCACCAAGGGTTGATCAAGGGGGTTAATCATCGCCAAAGCCTGATTAGCAGCCGAGTACTCATGGTTGCTCCACAAGTCTACAACCTTGGCTAGTGCTTCTTTACTTGAAGCTTTTGAGACAAATAAGGGTTCTGACGACGTATCGTGTTGCGGGGTAAAATCATGAAAAGTTAAAAGATAAAGTGGGAGCACAGCCAGAAAAAAAGCCAGCCCCCTTTTAATACCAACGATCATTGCTTATTGTATTTTTGTAGATTCGGTCTCTGGACTATCGGCATTTTCACGTAATAAGCTTAGCTCTAAACGAGCATATCGATGCTCTACATATTCAAACACGTTAGTGCTTAATGCTAATTTAAAATAATTAGAAGCTACGCCACGATTACCGCGAGCCGCATGATATTTACCTAGATAAAAATACGCCTCACATAAGCGATCGGTTAATTGTTGTTGGCTTTCAACTCCACCAATCAATACGCTAAGCAATTGATTTTCAGTAATTTTACCAAGATATAGGTCAACAATTTGTGTCGCCCAGTTTTGCTCATTGAGGTTTTTGCGCAACGCTGTCAACTCTAAAAGGGCTTGAGCACTGTCTAATTCGCTGGCAGCTAAGTAACTCCAAATAGCTCGGTAAGGGTCAGTTGCATCTTTGCTATAAAATTTACCAAAATCTTCAACCGCCAAATCAGGACGACCGCCATAATATAAAGCGATACCGCGATTTAAAAAGGCGAACTCCATTGTTGGATTAATATCTAGTGAGGCATCAAACGCCTCATAAGCTTGGATAAAATCCATCTGTTGGGTGTAATGCACCCCCATCGAATTATAAGCTTCTGCTAAATCTGGTTTTAAACGAAGTGCTTGATTAAAGTCATACTGGGCTAAACCAGATAAACCTACGCTGTCGTACAATACGCCTCTTTGATGTAACAACTGTGCTCTTTGCTCATTTTCTATTTCAGTACTTCCTAAAATATGACTGTAGCGGGCAATAGCCAATTGTGAGCGTTGATTCATAGGCGCAGGCTCAGCCAGCAATAAGTTGCCCATCTGCCCCGAGCCATCCGCAAGTGTAGAGGAGGTATTTGCACAGCTAACGCACAAAATGCTGAAAATAGATAAAACGGCTATACGGATATACATAATGATTGGGTGATCGTGACCTGAAAAAAGTTAATAATTTGACCTATGAAGCTAACAGTAGTTTCACTAAGTCCAATTTAAATAGCAACAAATTAGATAAATTAAGAGTCTCTTATTTAGTGGTAAAAGTAAAGTTTCTACTTAGATGCAGTAACTAAAGTATTAAGGGGCTTGATTCCAACCTAAATAATGTCGCACACTTAGCAGCCGACAATTTTGAGACAAATGTTGAATGACAGCGGCAAACACACAACAAAAACAAAAAACATTATTTGAGCTTGCTACAAAAGCACAATCTAAAGCCTACACACCTTATTCAAACTTCAAAGTAGGCGCAGCCATCATTGATGACCAAAATCAACATCACGCATGCTGTAACGTAGAAAACGCCTCTTACCCATTAGGACAATGCGCTGAAGCAGGAACCATATCATCAATGGTGGTATCTGGCAGTCAAAGCATTAGCGAAATTTTAATCCTAAGCCCAAACGATGACTATTGCCCTCCTTGCGGCGGCTGTCGTCAAAAAATTGCAGAGTTCGCTAACGAACAAACCCTGGTGCACTTAGCTAAACAAAACGGTGAAGTAAAAACCGTTAATTTCTCTGAATTACTACCTTTGGCGTTTGGGTTCGAAAAGAAAGAGTCTTAATGTAACACTGACCTAAAACGGATGATGTTTAAATACATCATCCACCATAGTTTCTAAGATAGTGTGATCATCACACGCTTTGGCATAGGTGCGTAACCCCATGGTTTGCACCTGAATATGCCGAGCAAGTTTATGAACATCTTTATTGCTATCGACTTCTCCTAGCTCTTGGGCTTCTTGCAGTAATGTTACAAACTCAGCTTCAATTTTAGCCAGTAACCTTTTGGCTTCTTGTAACAAATCGGCATTATCTTCAGTTAACTCACCCATGGTTTTCGCTAACATACACATTCTGCTGGGTGCGCTATTAGTGTAATCTAACACCGCACTTTTCATAAATAGTTGAAGGGCTTTTAAAGGCGAGTCCACGGCTTTCCTACAGGCGAATAATTCTTCTATCCCCATGTCTGCATAACGATTAAGGGCTTCTTTAAACAAGCCTTCTTTACTACCAAAAGTGGCATAAATGCTACCTGGGCGCATATCAATTACATCTTGTAGATTACGCATAGATGTACCATTAAAGCCTTTTTCCCAATATAGCTTAGTGGCGTTATCTACTGCCTCTGCTCGGTCAAATTTAGCGTTTTTTCTCATCATCAACTCTCACCAATAAGTTCATCACTCAATACGAATTTGAACGATTGTTCAATTTTAACTTGAACAATCGTTCAAGTACAGATATATTGTGTTCAACACTTAGAAGCCACTTAGCTTCGTCTGAACAACGACATTTAATTTTGACTAGGAAATAACCATGAACGATATCAAACTACATACAATTGAGTCTGCTCCAGAAAAAAGCAAACCGCTATTAGAAGACTCAGTAAAAGGTTTTGGAATGTTGCCAAACCTACACGCTGCTATGGCTGAGTCACCTCAGTTACTTGAAGGTTACAAAGTACTGCATACCTTATTTGGTGAGACCTCTTTTAACGCAGAAGAGCTAACAGTTGTATGGCAAACCATTAACGTTGAGCACGGCTGTCACTACTGTGTACCAGCTCATACTGGCATCGCTCATATGATGAAAGTTAACCCTGAATTAACAGAAGCACTTCGTAATCAAGAAGCCATGCCAACTGAAAAACTACAGGTATTACACGACACAACTCTACTTGCAGTGCGTAACCGTGGCGTATTGTCAGAGCAAGAAGTTAAAGCCTTTTACGAAGCAGGTTACACTTCAGAAAACCTACTTAATATTGTTTTAGGTCTAGCCCAAAAGGTAATGAGTAACTACACCAATCACCTAGCAGAAACCCCTGTTGATGACGCATTTGCACAATTTGCATGGGAAAAGAAAGCTTAAGGTTATTTAAATACAATACCCTTAAAAAACGCCTGCTTAATACAAGTGGGCGTTTTCTTTTGTATTCCAAGTTAATGAGTAAAGCTACTTATCAAGCTTTTCTAAATTAGCTTTTAGCTTTTGAGACACCGCAATAAAGTCGTCTATTTTCTCAGGCTCTACAGGCCCAACCTAAAGACCTACTCAACACGGCTATTTTTATCGCCCTTGAAGCCGGTGTAGTTCGTCAATTAAAAACACATCTGAATGAGCACAGCGAATACGATAAATCAAAAATGTACGCCAGCGCCTACTGGAATAAAAAACAAAAGCCGTGAATGCAAAACATTCACGGCTTCAAGTTGCCTCACTAATCTCCGGTGACTATAAAACTGACTAATCGCTGTGTAACGCATCAATAGGATTAAGCTGCGATGCTTTAATGGCAGGATAAACGCCAAACCCTATGCCAACCAATAAGCAGATCCCTAAAGATAAAAAGATAGCGGTGATTGACCAGCTCACTGACCAACCTGAATAAAAGCCAATAATTTCAGACAAAATGAGACCAAAAGCCACACCTAATAAACCACCTAATACTGAAATCGAAAAGCTCTCTGCAATAAACTGCATCTTTATATTTTTTTGCGTAGCACCTATTGCTCTTAGTAGACCAATCTCTTTGGTGCGCTCTAACACATTGGCTAGCATAATATTCATAATACCAATCCCACCCACCAATAAAGAAATACCTGCAACACAGGCCATCACTATGTTGAATATTTGCTGAGTTTGTTTTTGTTGCGCCAAGAGTGCTGCCGGAATAACAAGTTGGTAGTCATCGGCACCGCCATGGCGCAATTCAAACAGCTGTGATACTGCTTTAGAGGCAACCACAGGGTCAATGTATTCCGCTACTTTCAATTTTACTAGATCTAATTCACTGGCTAAAATAGGGCTGCTTAGTTTTTTCAAACTGGTACTTAAAGGTACAAAAATTCGTGCACTGTCCCCTCCTATTTTTACCCCTTGAAATTCATCCTTGTCATAAAGCGGATTATTCAATACCCCCACCACCTCTAACCAAAGGTGATTGACTTTAATATACTGCCCAATAGCACTCACATTTGGGAATAATTGTTCCGCTGCACTAGCGCCTATAACCGCAGTTTGGGAAACATTATTGTTGTCTTGTGCGGTTAACACTCTGCCAGTTTCTGCTTGCAAGTTTGACAAGCCAAAATGACTACTACTTACCCCAACCACTTTAAGATCTGCGATTTCGTAATCACTGTAAAGAGACTGGACTTTCACTAGATGCTGGGCACTATAATCTTCCAGAAATGGTAAGGTTTGCATAGCGGCTTCTACATCAGCCAAAGTTAACCCTTGTGATTCTTGGCGAATTTCTTTTAATTCATCATCTGCAAAAGGTTTTGCTTCTACAATAAGGTTTCTGAGACCCATAGAGTCAATCATTTTTAAGGCTTGGCGTTCGGCACCTTCGCCAATATTGAGTATTGCAATCACAGCGCCTACACCAAAAATCATTCCTAATAGCGTCAACAGTGTGCGTAACTTATGGGAGGCCATTTCAATTAATGCATCTTTTACTAGCAGTAAAAAGTTATTATTCATAACGCCTCCGGTACACTTAAAGCAATGTTATCGCCAGCAGTTAAACCTTGAGTGATTTCTACAACATGCAGGTTTTTTGTTGCCGTGATAACTTTCTGCCGCACAAAGTTTGCTCCGTCTCTCTTGTAAACATAATTTTCACTTTTTTCATTAAAGATGGCCTGTAATGGGATCGCTATTTTATTTTTTGGCTCACTTACATTTATAGACGCAGATACTTTGACACCGGGTTGTAATAGGGGCGACTGCTCTTGGATAGACACCACTAACTCAAAATATTTAGTGGGATTACCGCGCTTTATGGTCCTAGAAAAACCCGAGACTGATTGTAGCTGTCCGGTATATTGTTTATCTGGGTAAGCATCTAACCTAAGCGTAACGTTTTGTCCTGACTCTAAATTAATGGCATTTTTATCTAACACAAAGAGCCGTGCCTGCATCTTAGTGAGGTTGGGAATTTTTGCTATTGTGTGTCCAGGGAAGACAGTTTGCCCAATACTGGCTTTATCACCTCGCCAGTTTTTTTCATAAACCAACATACCGTCATAAGGAGCTAGTACCTCTAATTGGGCCAAGGCAGCTTGATGCTGTTGAAACTTTTCCTGATGTCCCCCTTTTTTAATATTTAATACGTCTAAAGCACTTTGATTACGTTCATCTATACTGCTTTCTTTCCACTCAATAAACTCTTCTTTGGCCCCTAGGTAATCTCGGTTAGACAAGGTGTCGATAATCTCTAATTTGGAATACAGCCTTAAATCATCAATGGCAAAGGTATCAACAAAAGTGAACTCTTTACCTACCAAAGCTTTGTCAGAATTAAGTTCACCTTGTTGCTGCATTTCTTCAGCGTATTGTTGCCGCATATCCATATCTAGCAGCATCATATCTAACTCTTCTTTGCGACTATCCAGTGAAATTTGTTCTGCATCAAACCTTGCCACAACCTGCCCCTTTGTCACCCAGCTATTTTCTTCAGCTAACCAATCAATAACCATAGGGCTGCGCCCAGGTGCATTAATACTTTTAGCAATGGCAGCTTCTAGCTCACCATGAGCAGGAATAACTACCGCAAAGGGTTTTTCTTGGACCTCATATATCGGCACACTTAGTGTTTGTTCGCTCCCGCAGCTAAGTAGTAGAAACAACAAGCTCCCTAAACAAGGTAATCTAATCATGCACCTACCACTTCAATTTTTGCTTTCATCCCCGGGCGCATCACTTCAGGCCTTTGCTCTCCAAGTTCAATTTGTGCATCAAAAATCACTTTAGTGTTATTGGCACTTTTTGAATAAAACGACTGCCCTAACTTTGAAATAGAACCTAAATAAGACATTTCTGGGTATGCCTCAAAAATAACTTTTACGGTTTGGCCTTCACTTAATTTGGCCTTATCTGGCTCTGCAAATTCAGCCTTGAGAGCCACCGAATCTAAGGAGGGTAACTGCAACAAACTGCGCCCCATGTAAACTGTTTCACCCACAGCTGGTTTTTCCCCTTCCCAATTTTCAAGGTACATTACCAAGCCATCTTTGGGCGCTTTTACGCTAAGTTTAGTTATCTCTTGTTGAATATTGTCCACTCTACTTTGCAAGCCCTTAATGGTGCCCTTTGCAACCTGCACGTTGATTAACATGGCTTTTTCATGGTGAGCTAATTTTTGTTGGGCTTGAGATAGGTTTTCTGTTTGATATTGAAAATCTGCCTGTTGTTTCAAACGTTCGATTTTTGAACTTGAAGCATCCACTATCTCTGCTTTACGTTTAGCTTTTTGATATTCCATTTTTGCTTCTGCAAGCTCCAAGATAAGGTCTTGCTTTCTGGCTTGATCTTTTAACTTGTCACTTTCTGCCTTTTTAATAGCTGCTTTTAACTTACTTTTTTTGTCAATTAGGTTCGTTTTTAACTTTTGACCATCAAACACTAAAATAATATCACCCTTTGCAACCTGCTGATTTTCAGTGGCGATCATTTGAATCTTGTATTGCCACATGCGCGATACGTTAGGCGGGCCAATAGAGGCATTGTGAAGCGAGATAAGCTCAGCAGACGCTGTTACTTTGGACTCTTCTATTGGTTTTTGAACCACATCAGGTTCAGAGCCACAGGCCAACATTATTAAGCTTAGAGATAATACCAAACCTTTGATATCGCCTATCATCATACCTAACTTTAGCTTCATAATGGCTGCTCCCTTTGCGCGTCTGAGTGCTGTGCAATGGCCTTAGGTGTCATCTTAACTCTGACGCTCATCCCCGGAAATAACCTTCGTTTAAGGTCATCATCAAACCCTATTTCTACCCGGTAGTAAGCGCTATCACTCCATTGTGCTTTTTGCTCAGCCTGACTAGAAACAGCTAATACCTTGCCGCTATAACTCTGTTCAGGATAGGCGTCTAATGTGAGCCGATAATCACTGTTTTTTAAATCCACTCTGGCAGCGTCAACTTCATGTAGCCAAGCACTCACTTGATAAGTTGCTGCAGCCTGCACAGTCAATACATCCCAACTGGCTTGAATATTCATTCCTGTTTCAATTTTTTTTGAAGACCACCTATGCATGGCATGGGTGACAGGGCCAGTCACTAGCGCCTTAACACTTAACTTGTCTAACTGGCTGATTTGATATGCGATATTTTCTTTTAGTTTAATAATTTCAATTTTCTTTTTACGTACCTCTACTTGCTGTTCTTCCAAGGCAAGTGCGTAACTTTGTTGAGCTTTAATCTTTTCTGTTAGAGCTTTCTCGTATTCAATAACACTTTTACCTTTTTCATAAGCACTCACTTCACCATCTGGCACAGAGGCTTCAATCCTTGTTTTTTCTACCATAATAGAACTGAGTTTGACTTTGCCTTCGGCTTCTAATACCGCTTGCTCTTGCTCCATCTCTAGCTGCAATAACTCCAAGGATTGCGTCTCAAGTTTCTCTTGGTTTTCTTCTAATTGAGATTCAATTCCCCCTGAGTCAAATACGGCTACTAGCTCACCTTTATTAACAATACTGCCCTCTTCAGCCATCCACTGAATCTGCACTTGCCAGCGATTAGTTTTAGGGGCAGTGACTACCTGATTATCTGAAGACGTAATAATCCCTGTTAATATTAAAGGCTGTTCACTCCCTAAGGCCTGTGCTGTGAATAGCCCCAATAAAATAAAAATAGTCATTTTTACTTTCATTAATATCAAGCCCTTTTAACTTCTAGTTGGCTATCAGTTAGAACCTGACCGTCACGCATAGTGATCACCCGCTGAGCATAGGTCGCAATATCGTCTTCGTGAGTCACCATGACTATGGTTTGTCCTTGCTGATGTAATTCAGTCAATAAAGTCATGATTTCGAGTGACGTTTTACTATCAAGATTACCAGTGGGTTCATCAGCAAGCACAACTGTTGGCTGGTTAATTAACGCTCTCGCGATGGCGACTCTTTGGCGTTGCCCTCCAGACATTTCAAATGGTTTATGGGTTTTACGATGCCCCAACCCCACTTTATCGAGCAAGTCATGGGCACGTTGGTTAGCGTCTTCCTCTGAGATATTGCTATAGCGCAAAGGCAGTTTTACGTTTTCGATAGCATCTAACTTAGGTAATAAATGGAAGGTTTGGAAAATAAATCCTATATGCTTATTACGGATACCAGACAAAGTATCGTCATCCATAGTGGCAACGTCTTTGTTATCTAAAAAATACTGGCCGTCATTAGGTGTATCTAAACACCCCAATATATTCATAAGTGTTGACTTACCCGAACCCGAACTGCCCATAAAGGCAACGAATTCGTTTTGCCTGATAGATAAAGAAATATCTTTCAGTGCATGGACAATTTCAGTGCCGTTAGCAAAAGACTTAGCTATGTTACGAAGTTCAAGCATAATGATTTGATATTAAGAGTCTTGTATTAACCATATACAGATACTGAATAAGTATCAATTAGGCTGCACCTAAACGAAGGTTTTGACGGGTTTCAAATGTTTCAAAATATGTATTTTGGGAGTATTTTTTTAAAACTGCAGCCTAGATGTAAAAAATCCCCTTCCTGATACCTAGTCGTTTAATGTTACTCCATTGATATCCCTTAGAGCCGCCCATACTAATACAGATGACAAACGAGAACGTTAGTGCTACCTCCCAAAGCGTTCTACCCCTGGCCAATCGAGAGTATTAGATGTCTGAATTATTAGAAAATTTAAAATGGCGTTATGCCACTAAAAAGATGGATCCTGCTAAGGCCGTCAGTGAAGAAAAAATTGATTTTATATTAGAAGCTATTCGCTTAACTGCGACCTCTAGTGGGTTACAACCTTACGAAGTGATAGTGGTGACAAACCCAGATGTTCGCGCTGAAATCGTGCCTCATGCTTGGAACCAAGCACAAATTACCGATGGCTCGCACTTATTAGTATTTGCAGCATGGGACAATTACACCGTAGAGCGCATTAATCACATGTTCGATTTGGTAAACGAGCAACGGGGTTTTAAAAACGAAGGATGGGAAAACTATCGTCAAATGTTGCTATCTACTTACCCAGATCGCGACGCACAAAGCAACTTTGAACATGCTGCAAGACAAGCCTATATAGGTTTAGGTACTGCATTAATTGCCGCAGCAGAGATGAAAGTAGATTGCACCCCTATGGAAGGGTTTAGCCCAGACAAGGTAGACGAAATTCTTAACCTTAAGGAAAAGGGTTTGAAATCTGTATTGTTGCTACCTTTAGGTTACCGTGCCGAGTCAGGCGATTGGCTAGTTGACTTAAAAAAAGTAAGACGGGATACAGAGAACTTTATTACTGAAGTAAAATAAACCCCGCTTCTAAAAACGGGATATTATGTGTGCAGGTTTAGTCATTTACATGATTAAACCTGCCTATATCAAGATTACTGACAACCAGATGTTGAAGGCTCAGTCGCTAGTTTTTTGGCTTCTTGTCTTGCTTCAAATGCAGCTAATTGCTCTGCTGACGCAGGCAATTGATACTTTTCTTTCCACTCGCTAAATGGCATACCGTATATCTCTTCACGGGCTTGATTGTAATCCATCTCTGCGCCTTGCTCATTGGCAGCAGCCATGTACCACTTGGCCAAACAGTTACGGCAAAAATCGGCCAAAACCATCAAGTCAATATTTTGCACATCTTTGTTTGCATCAAGGTGTTTAAGTAAGTGTCTAAAAGCCGCGGCTTCGGCTTCTGTTTTTTGTTCTTGATTCATCTTTTGCCTATTGTATAAAGATTAACGAGGGTCAGTTGCGGTTACTTCAATTCGCTGGGAGTTTTCATCATGAAACTCCAACAAATTGGTTAACCCCTGCATATTGTGTAGTTTTCTAAATTCTATCCAATCTATCAGCGAATATAAACACACTGTAGGGTAATTCCAACTAGAGAACTTACCGCTAGCAACATAAGCGTCTAATTGCACTAATACCGCATTCACTCTTTCTTTTTGTAACTTAAAAAACAGCTTGTCTTCATCTGCTTGAATGTCTGAGTTGGATAAGATAAACATCTGCACCAAAGAGTCATTGGCAGAATCAATTAAGGTTAATTGGTTTTCTTGTTCCCATGTCAACGCAGGGTCTGCAAACTTCTCGGTTAAATAGCGATAAATCACTCGAGAGTCATAAATAATTTGCGTCGCCCCATCCACGTCATCCTCTAACATCGGGATCTTCATGGTGGGATTTTTGATCATAAGCAGTTCTCTGTCTTGCTCAGAGAATACCTGCAAATTTATAAACTCATGTTGAGTATTCGCTAACCAAATACGTATACGACGTACATATGGAGAAGTAGTAGACCCATATAGTTTTAACATTAATTTACTCCTAACGCTTTGCTATCAATTTATCAACACTATGCCAGCCACTCATTATTATCTGAGAGGCTGAGCATGGGCAGCAGCCCTAAAAATAGTGTTGGCTAACATAATATTTAACCCATCTAAATATGCCCGGGTGGTAGGCTCTTGAGTATAGCCAATCACCATGCCATTACCTTGTGGCTGCACAATTAAAAACGGTTTGTAGGCAAGCTGCTTGGTATTTTCTTCCCATAAATAACCACTGGCCAATAGAGACTCTTTGCCAGCAAACCACGCAAGGTTTTTGCCAGAGGTAAGGGTAATTGGGGTATAAATGTTACGACCCGTCACCATAGCCACCACGTTAGGATTGACACCAGCGGTAAGCCAATGTTCCTGATCTACTTCTATATTTGCTAAAATCCCAGCCACATAGTCTGGCTGTTGCTTAGCGTCAACACTTGCGTCTAACAAGGCTTGCTTGTCTGTTAGCAGTTGCCCTTTAACTTGATTAGATGTGGTGGTTTTAGATTTTTCTTTATCCGTCACCGCAAGCTCTCGCTTCACATCTAACAAACTAGCATTAGCAGAAGCAGCAAATGCAGTGGCATCACCAAAGGTAATTAATACACCGCCATTACTTACCCACTGTTTGATATTATCTAAAGCAGCCTTTGAAAAGGCTTGACCGTATCGACCAGATGGCAGAATTAACACTTGGTAATGGGCTAAATTGCCCGAGCCTAATTTATCGGTGCGAATGGCTGTTACTGGATAATTTAATTGCTGCTCAATGACAAACCGCGAGTTACCGGCACTTAACGAAGAAACCGGCTCATCCCATGCCATAGCAATATTCAGCGCAGGCATGTCTACTACATCGCCACTACCAAAACTTGGTCCATTTATCACCCAACTGCTATCTACGCCCGTTACTACCGCGCCGGTGTCGGCCGCTATTTGTTGTACTTTAGCAGCTAAGTCTTCACCGTTACGGCGCGTTTCAACAATCAAACTGCCAGCTGGAAACGCTTGTTTACTGTCTAAAACAAAGGCTTTGTCAGCACTTTTAACAATCAAACCTTGCTGTAATGCCTGTGTTAAAAAGTGTACCGAGGCCATATCGCCCCAAGGCACTAAGTAGGCCACGTCTGCATCTAGGTTAGCAACACTGCCTACTAGTTTATCCGTAGCATTTAACTGAATGGTTTTCGCTGATACGGCTTTACCACAAGTGTCTGTATCTACATTAAACATTAGCGGTAACGACCAAGCGGTGACGTCGTAAATTTCGTCTCGCAACAACCTAGCTCGGCGTCTTTCTTGCTCTTTGATAAAAGCTTTCGACATGTCAACTTGCTGGGTGAATGTAGTTTTAACAAAGCGCCCTCTGGGTTGAGCCGTATCGATAATATACGTACCAGCTTGGTAAGTCTCACCACAGGCTTTAAAGGATTCTGTAGCCTTTTGTACTTCAACACCGTGCTGCGCCATCAAGGTAGCAAGCTTGTGTGTTGTGGCGCGGTCTTTACCAGTGGGCAAAATGAAAGTACGTTCTTTTTTGTCAGACTTACCACTTTTAATGGCATCTACCTGATACTGATAGAAATCTTTCAGTAATTTAGCACGGTTGTCTGCCACCGCTTCAGCAGTAGAAATAGACGCAACAAAGTGCTTATGCACTGTGTCTTTAAAGGTTAATACCTCACCATTGTCTTTTAAGAAAACTTCACCCCGTGAAGAACCGACTTCGTAGGTTGACGCAGCCGCACCATAAAATGTTGGCCAGCTATCTCCATAGCCTGGATAAAACGCGTCGTAGACTTCTCGGGTAAAGTAATCAAAACCAAACTTGTCGAAGTGCTTGCCATTATTACGGCCCACTAAGGTGATATTTTCTATTTGTTTAGGGTGAATATGGGGGTTAAATGGTTGGGCCGAAGGTGCAAAGAAATAACTAGAGTCACCACCCATTTCGTGCAAATCAATCACTACTAATGGGCGAAATTTGTTAAAGGCTTTAACCTTACCTTGGGTTTCAGGCTGAGTTAGAGCTAACCAATCTCGATTCATATCAAACAAGTAATGGTTGGTGCGCCCTCTTGGCCAAGGTTCGTTGTGCTCAGCTGACAAACGGTCTGGGCTGTGACTGATACCTACACTGGCGTAATAACGCTGCGTAAATCGTGTTCTTCCATCCGGATTTTGCAATGGGTCAATAAACACAATATTGTTATCTAATATTTTTTTATTGGTTGGCTCATTTGGCGCAGCAAGTAAATGGTAAGCCGTCATCATGGCAGCATCTGTCGTGCTTATTTCGTTGCCATGCACACCATATTGTAACCAAACAGAACTAGGCAAAACGTCTTGTAATTGTTTAGCTTGGGTTTTATCGGTAATTCTGGGATCAGACAGGCTTTGCATGTCGCCGGCAAACCCGTCTAAGTTTTTAAGTAGTTCTGGGTTGCCGATAGCAGCATAAATTAGTTTGCGGCCTTCCCATGAGCGGCCATATTCAAATAAACGTATTCTGTCTGGTGCTGCACGCTCTAATGCCTCAAAAAACCTTAGCATGTCACCATGATTGCTGATCCGCTCTCCTACTTCATACCCTAAAACCTGCTGGTGTGTGGGAATATCAGCACTATATTGCGCCCCCGGCCATAGATCGTATTCAGCTTGAGCCATAAAGCTGACTAAACCAGCAGAAACGACTAAGCCTAGAAAAAGGCAGTGACGATATAAACGAGTAACACCATGAAAAACAGCTAAAGAACTAAAGCTCATCGAGGGAGGTTCCTAAGAAATTACAGTTCAAACAAGAACCATCATAATAAAGTGAATGTAATAGCAACTGCAATTACTGTGAGTTGAAACACAAAATAAATATGCCAAGCTAAAGAATTAACGTTAGCTTATTAGTAAATAGCTAGCCTAAGGATAAAAACTTCGCTATTAACGAGGGGTGAAAAGGGCCACTTTTATAGTGGCAGCTTTTATTAAATAAAAATGCACTGCCCAGTATTAGGTCTCTACCCCAAAGTACAAGACAACCAAATCTGTTGACCCTGTGTTATTTAACTCATGGATATCAAGGGGCTCAATGGTAATGCACATGCCCGCCACTAAGGGGATATCGTCACCATTAACGGTAATCGTCCCCGTGCCGGATTCAATAAAAAACACCTCAGTCATATCACTGTGGCTATGGGCATTAGCCAATTCACCCGGAGGGAACACCGCTTTAGAAAAATAGGTGATATGAGGTATATCACCATTAGCCACTAACACTTTCTTTTTAATCTTAGCGTTATGGGAAACATCAGACTCTGTTAATGTATTTAGTGAAGTAATTTTCAAAGCTAACCTCTTATGTTGATAGAACCCAGCTTCAAGGTTGAAATGCACCACCTTTGCTAAGCTATTAGTCTCGAATTAAGCGTATTGTTTTTTAACTATCAGTACTTAACTGCTCGACAAACAATATTTCTTTTGTAGATTTAATTTTTATAAATTTATAAGGGTTCGTTACCCATTGTAACGCACCCGGAGTAACATTAAGTTCAATAGTCGCGACTATATGGTCGCCATGATCTACCAGACTAATTAAATTGATGCTAGGTCCTCCCGTCCCTCTAACCCCCATATCAATTAATAAAATAGACTCTTCGTTGAAATTGACATCTGTAGCTAAATCACTAGTTCTTAAAACAAGTTCTTTTTCATAGGCAATTTGGTTATCAATAACAATGGCTGCTTTACTAGTATAATCTCCATATTCGTTATGATCTGACTCATGCAATATTTCGTATTCCATTTTAAATAAAACGCTAACTGCATTCGCATCTCTTCCACAACTTTGAAAAATGCTAGATATCAAAAATAATAAAACAATATAAAAAAATTTATTCACAATTAAATCTCCATGTATGTGATGTTCATCATCAGCGTTGAGCTGAACTAGATATCCAAGTAATAAAGTACCCATACACTACTGTTTTAACAAGCTATATATCAAAAAAGGAGGGGTATCAATTAAACTAATTTGAGATTTACGGGACTGAGGCATAGCGACCAGCCTTGGTTTCACTGAATACATTAAAGCCCAGAACAATGCTGATTTTTTGTTACTTTTTTAGAATGGGGATCTAGGTAAGTAAACCCCATAGCTCCCCAAATAGATAGGCCAAGACATTCGTCTAAATTAGCAGTGGTTGAGCAAATACCTTCTGATGTTTCAATACAAAATACTCAGCCAAGAGGTAAAAACTTCGCTATAAATGAGGGCTAAAAAGGGCCACTTTTATTGTGGCAGCTTTTATTAAATGAAAAATGCACTGCCCAGTATTAGGTCTCTACCCCAAAGTACAAGACAACCAAATCTGTTGACCCTGTGTTATTTAACTCATGGATATCAAGGGGCTCAATGGTAATGCACATGCCCGCCTCTAAGGGGATATCGTCACCATTAACGGTAATCGTCCCCGTACCGGATTCAATAAAAAACACCTCAGTCATATCACTGTGGCTATGGGCATTAGCCAATTCACCCGGAGGGAACACCGCTTTAGAAAAATAGGTGATATGAGGTATATCACCATTAGCCACTAACACTTTCTTTTTAATCTGAGCGTTATGGGAAACATCAGACTCTGTTAATGTATTTAGTGAAGTAATTTTCAAAGCTAGCCTCTCATCTTGATTGCAATATCACCGCCTTTTGACTGTGACAACCATACCCAGATCGTTATGCGCCAAAATTAGGAACCAAAAATCACGACTATTACAGTCACTAGCGCCCCAACTCCAGCTATTTTCAAGCCATTTTTATAAATGGGCAACTTAGGTAAAAACATCAAAAAGGCGGAAATCACAAAGAATAATAACCCTAAGCCAAAACTAATATTCAGCCAAAATAAAGGGCTATTGTTAGTCGCTTTATGTAGCTTTACCATTTTCGACAGTACAATAGGATATTCTTTACGGGTCACTGTCGCCGTGCCACTGGATTTTTCGTATTCACCAACATTAAGGGTAATGATTGAATCTGTCTCAGATACTACTTTGCTCCCCTTGGTGCGCAGTGCTAAAAGCAGCTCTTTACTATTAAGGCCTGGTTCTAACTGCTTAACTTGAACTTGATCATATTTTAGAATGTCAGTAGGACGGAAAATAAGAAGAATGCCGCTAACAGCGTAAACTCCCATAATTCCCGCTAAGAAAAAGCCAAGCCAACGATGATATTTGCGAAACGTAAGATGTAATTTTGATGCTGCCATTAGTTTAATTTTCTGTATTTTAAAATTGCCCCACTTTATAAACGAGAATGAGTTCTATTTAAACTATAAATACTAATAACTTGGTAAAATAATGATATTTAACATTATATTGGTCAGTACTTATCATTCAAGAGACTTCAAACTTTTATGCAAGGCAGCTGCGGTTTTAATAATTGTTTCAGAAATAGCCATTAAACTAGTTTGCTCGTCCATAGCTCGCCTTTGTATTACTCTGTGGGCTTCGGCTTCATCAAAATTCATTTCTTGCATGATGAGTAATTTAGCTCGATCGATCTTTTTATGCTCAACAAATGCTTGCTTTGCTGTATCTAGCTCCAGCTCCATCCGTTTAATATGATCAGATTGCTCTTTAATCAGGTCATAAAACGCTCGGTTACCCGTTAACTGATCGGTTTGATTGTTTGTCTTTATATAAGATTGTTGAAGGGTATTTTTTGCATCTTCATTTGGTGTTACTTGGGTAGACAACCAATAATCCATATCCGAAAGTTTGTTTGCAGCAGTATTCACTCGTTTTCTATGGTTGAGCAAATCTTCTTCCACCTTGGCCACTCGGCTTTTAGTTTGATTGAGCAGCCCTTCGCTTAACTGTTCTTCGACTGTATGCATTTTATCTATGCGTGCCGTAGTTAATTCATACCAGACTTCGCTTATTTCAGCCGCTATTGGAGAGCCATTAGCTAATTGCTGGATCATGGTTCGCATCTGTGACAGTGGCTCAACTGAATCAGCGCTTTCTAGGCTTTGCCACTGTTGGCTGTCGCTCTCAAGTGCGAACTCAAAGAAAGTTTTAAAACTATTTTGTTGGCTTACCTCTAGTTGCTTAATTCGTTCACAGAGCCTTTTATCAAATATACTTTGAGAAAACCCCACTACCCCCCATGCTCGTTCTTGCCCAGCAAACTCTTTGCCCTGTATAAAATTAAATAAAGCCACTAATTGCTGGGTGATTTTAGGATCGCTGGCGACATCAGACGCTTCAAAGACCACAGCCAATAAGGCTGAAATGACTCGACAATATGCTCGGGTTGATTGGGCAGCTGTCAAACGTTGGTTTTCTATTTTTCGTCTTAAGCTTGGCACATGATCTATATCTTGTAAGGCTAGTGCAATTAAGTTGAATAAGCGCATGTTACTGGCACTATCACTGGCTTGTAAGTATTTGGCTTTAAGTTGACTTCGAAGCATTTCTTCTGTGTTTATGCTTGCTTCTATTTGTTTACGCCTTTGTTCGCAAAATCGCGTTGACTTGCTGATTAAAAAGATATTAGAAATACCCCGCTCACGCTGCAATTGGTGAATCAGCTCACAAACAAACGTAATAACTTGGCAATTTGATGCAAGTTGGTGCAGTGCTTCTATTTCTGATCGTTTAGTGGCAAGTAAAAACTGCTTGGTAGTGTCACTATACTTGTTCATAGACAATCCGAATTTATTACAAGATGATGATTAATTAAAACGCTAAATCGTTTTTGACATAATAAGTAATGCAATTTTTATGCTTATTTTATTCATCTAGGTAACCTGCTTGAATCGTTGAGGGGCATCACTTTTATCATGGTTGGTTTGTTAGCACTAAAATCACCTAGATTCTGCATAACTTAGGTACTTTCATATATGGGTTGTCCTTTGTCGTATTTTCAAGATTTTGCATCAATTCCCCAACAACCAAATGAGATTGCCAAATAGTTTGCCATAGGGCAACTTTGGCTCCTTGCTCTGAGACCAAATGTTCAAGTGATCTTAGTTTTTCTCTCTCTTTTACTTGACCATGAAAAAAATAAGCGTTGAACCAAATGTCGATAACTTGCTCAGGTGAAAAAGATGTACGACTTTGGATAAATGCAAATTTCAGCAGAAATTCTTTATAAAATGCTTTTTTAAGATGATAGCGATGATACAAAGTAAATAAATCTGAATTACTAGCTATTGACAACGATTTTGCAATTTTGAAGAAGTACGCAGTTTCTTTTGTCAAATAGACATGTCTATACTTTGAATAGAAAGTCGTTAACAATGATTCATCAGGTAACGTACCTGAAATAATAGGTCGATCTGGGTTTGAACGGTCGACTGAATATTCGAATACGCCCCATTTCGTATTTCTCGCAAAGTTACACAAGTCTGAGGCTCGAAATTTAAATTCTTCTATATCCTCAAACAATGACTCATTCCGCGAGTTTGATAGTTTTACTAGTTCGAATTCCATTTTCATACCAAGTGTTAACGCCCCAAAGCAGGGGCTTTTACGAGTGTTTTTGCCGAAGGCAGCGAGTAAAAGTCCCGCTGACTTTGTTTGTTAGGTGTTTTTTTGATTGGTAGATCCACTGTGTAGCCTAAAACCACATACCCCACCAACTATGGCGCCCAATGGAGTCGTTATTAAGGCGAAGACCCAAAGCCATCCTAGACTTGTTTGATCTTCTACAACCTGGGCTAACATCCATGAGACTACAAATAATCCCCAAAACCCTATCAAACCTCCCAAGCCAACGCCAATTAGCGTAAGGGTGATTTTAATTAGAAAACTAGTGACACCCATTTACGAAAACACCTAACGAGCCTGTAGAAAAAGACTGTTTTGACTTTGCACTTTCTACTGCTCTTTTTAATTTTTATCTTTCACTACTTTGCCTTGAACATCTGTATTTTTCAATTCATTGGTGCGTTTTGAGGATAATTTTCTTTTCGATGT
>NZ_JBDVBQ010000038.1:0-16475 GCF_039942875.1 Paraglaciecola sp. | reverse complement strand
TGTGCCTTGTTGACTCATCACAGTTTTCTCCAAACAAATCACATTCAATTGCACTAACCTCCAAGAAAAGACTTTGGATAACAAATGAGTCCCAAGTAATATCATTGTTTGCGAAAGTAAACTCGCCAACTAGAAATGAGTCAGTAGGGATACCGCCTTCTCTGAGTCCTAAACCATCAAAAGAAAGTTTATTCGACTCCCCTCCTCTTTCAACAGAAGTCGCACCACCACATCCATCAGGAGGCGGAAAATTTGGATCACATATCCCAACTGCAAACTCTATGTCTGAAGTGCCTAGCCCAAAAGCGTCACCGGAGGCTTCCAAATTTTCGTAAGTGATATCTTGACCATTCAGAGAAATGACAGTACCTAATAAAAATTGACCTTCAATCTTAGTGGTAACAAATGATGCTGATGATAATCCTGAAAATAGAGTCAGGACGGTACAAAATAAAAGACTTTTACTAATAAACTTCATTGTTACAACTCCTTGTTACTTAGACCTTACATAAACGACTGCAAATTAGGTGACTCTAGTTATTGCGTTCTCTCATTTACAGGATGATTTTTTTTATTGTTTGACTAAATACCAATATGTAAGAGTTAAACCCTTAGCACTTTAGCAAGCGAATTGAATGTCACACTCAACACTTTAAAAACCCATTTAAAGTCAATTTTCATCAAGCTAAATGTTAACTCTCAAACACAACTTTTAGTTAAGCTATCGATATTTAGGTAAGGGAGCGTTGTACTCTGGATTACTCGAGATATAACCCAATTATTTCCAGTTTTTCTATAAATATTAATTATTTAGACTAATTACGTTATACTTTAGGCTAATACAATTTCATCAAGTTCGTTAATAGTGAATGCCCAAATGGAGAGCTAAGTGGCAATTAAAAAGTATCTTGCAACCTTCATGTTATTGGTAACCACAGAGTTTTCTTGGGGAGGAGAAGCAGAGCAGCCCCTTTTAGATAAAGCCTATGAGATTAGAAACCAAGATAGAGCAGAATATAATCGATTACTTTCTGTTCTTGAAACAAAAGACTTAACCACTATTCAGCAAGACTTCCTCACCTATCTACAGGCTAGAAGAGCGTTAATTTCTGATGACGATGCGACTAAGGCCATAGAGCTTGCAAAAATGTCTGCACAAAGTACAGATGTGCAAATAGCTATAATTTCTGACCAGCTCTTGTCTAATATATTTAATCTTAATTTCGATTTAGAGCAGGCCTTTAATCATATATTTCATGCCCTAGCCTTAACCCATAATTACGAAAACAAAGAGGTAGTTGCCACTGTTTATGCTGGAGCTGCAAACCTTTATGCAGAGCTCGAAGATTATGAAACAGCCGCCGAGTTTGGCGAAAAAGCAATTACCACTTCAAATACATCAACTCAACGCTGCTTTATTTACGCCACAGTCGGTCTATCTGGCAATCGCCAAATAGACAGAGACACTCTTGAAAAAGGGATCTCCGCATGTAAAGACGCCCAGCAAGAGTTGTTTATTTATTTGTTATATTTAAATCACACAGAATACTTGCTGGAGAACGAAGAACCACTAGCAGCATATAATTTTATTAAGAAATATTTTACTGATTTTGAATCACTAGGGTTTGACAGCTATATCTACTCTGCCCGAATGCTAATAGGTAGGTCAGCAAGACGTATTGGTAAACTAGATGAAGCACTAGAAGAACTAAAACTGTGTTTGCAGGCAAGTGATGATGATGACAGTGAACAGATTGCACTGCGAGAGTTAGCACTAATCTCTTTGCAACAAAAAGAGTTTGAACAAGCTGCAAACTATTTTAATCGCTTAGATTACATATCTAAACGCGTAATGGATAACAAATTAAACAATCAACTCGCTTACCAAGCAGCGAAATTTAAAAGTTTAGATAGGCAAAATCAAATCGGTAACTTAACCCGTACCAATGAGCTTAATGAATTAAGGGCTCGGCTAGACGATAGCAAAATTAAATTATTAATTATCTCTATTGTATTAGTTGTCTTAATAGCGATCATTACCACTATAGTCATCTATAAACGAGCAGCAAACTTTAGACGAGACGCTTTTAAAGACGGGCTTACAAATATCGGTAACCGCCGTTGGTTTGACCAACATTTACGTAAGTTGCTTAACTCCCATCGAAACAAACTGAACCATTGTTTAGTTATATTTGATTTAGACAAGTTTAAAATTGTAAACGACAAATACGGCCATGCTGCTGGGGATATTGTAATAAAAAAAGTATGTGAAACCGTTAAAACACAAATTAGAACAAATGACCCCTTTGCTAGAATTGGCGGCGAAGAATTTGCAATAATTTTAGAGAACTGCACCCTAGATGACGCAAAAGAACGAATAGAAAAATGTCGTGCTGCTGTTGACGCCCTAACTTTCGAAGATGATTTAAGTGATATAAGTATTTCTGCTAGTTTTGGAATATGTTGTAATTTTCAAGCTGAAAATGACGATGAGAAAATATTTAAACATGCAGACCAAGCACTGTACGAGAGTAAAAAGAACGGTCGCAACCAAGTTAGCGTTTTTGAAGATGAATAAGGAATTACCGAAAGTTCACACTATAAATACACCATGAGGTGAAATAAATACCAATATAGTGAGCACTCATAATTTATGAGTGCACTTACTTTCTTGATTTAGAACTTTTGATCAATCACTACAGCGTTGTGAGCATGTAAACTTTCTTGATGCTCCATTTTAAACCAATAGTCTTGTACAAAATCCATGGTATCTAAACCAGCTTTTAAATTCCGCGCAGCATCTTCACAAAACATTAAGTTTTCTGCATTCAGCTTAGCAAAGGCCTGCTCATCAATACGCTTTACTGCAGTTTGTACTGGCGTACCAATAATATCTTCAAGCTGGAAGATTAGCTTAGAGATATTGGGCCAATCATTATTACCTAAAGATAGTTGTACATAGGCATATGACCTTTGACTATGAGGTGTAGCTACTGTACCAGCAGCAGACTCCACCCACTCCAAAAGCTGTGATTTATTGATCGTCTCAGCTTGAAACCTGTCACTAATCGCATCAGCATACAACTGCCGCGCCAGCGACGCGGAGCATGGGCAAGTGCTAGAATACGGGATGGTAAGTTCAAGTTTACAAAAAAGGCCTGACGCTGTTTTTTCCGCAATAATAGTCACAGGATACGACTGAAATCCGCTCTCACCGCTTAACAATGCAGGTTTATTCAGCAATGCATCAAAAGTTAGCTCAATCTTAGCTTTAAACCCAATACCATTTTGCGAGGCTATTAGGTCGTTTAATAAGTTCGTTATGGCAAATTTACTACATTCTTGCTCTGCAAGTTGATTAACAACATAGTGCAGGCGCGACATATGTATCCCTTTCGCCTCAGGTTTTTCCAAGCTCACATAAACTTTAGCTTTAGCGGCAATTGTCTGTTGCTTACTGCCTTGCAAACACAGAGTGATAGGTATTGCTATGTCTTCCATTCCAACCCATTTTAAATAGGAGGGAGTGCCTGCATTTGAGTCTGAAGTAACATCGGGTAACACACGTTTTTGCAAAATATTGATCCTAGATTATCGGTTAAAAGTGAGCCGCATTGATGAGCTAACTTTTTCATTAACTTGGTTGCCATCAAACACTTGTTGGCCGTTGACCCAAGTACTTTCGATTTTTGAGGAAAATTGATGACCATCAAAAGGTGTCCAGCCACATTTGTAATGGGTATTCTGGTGGCTTACGTTTGTGGTTTTATCTGTATCCACTAACACTAAATCAGCAAAATAACCTTCGCGAATATAACCACGGTTTTCTATTCCATAACGCTTAGCAGGGTTATGAGCTGTTTTTTCTATTACTTGCTCAAGAGTCAAACGCTTATGCTTTACGTGGTCAAATAAGCTCAATAATGCATGCTCCACCAAAGGTAAACCCGCGGGAGCTTGGGGATACTCTGCTTGTTTTTCTTGCCATGTGTGGGGAGCATGGTCGGTAGCAATAATATCAATCTGATTACTATGTATCGCCTTTATCAGTGCATCTCGATCTGTTGGCGACTTTATAGCCGGGTTACACTTTATTAAGTTCCCTAAACGAGGGTAATCTTGGCTGGTAAACCAAAGGTGGTGTATACATGCTTCTGCAGTGATATGTTTACTTTCAATGGGACCGGGATCGAATAACGCTAATTCTTTTTCTGAGGTGATGTGCAAAACATGTAACTGACTGTGATACTTTTTAGCAAGTGCCACCGCATAAGATGATGAAGCATAACAAGCCTCTGTATCTCGAATAATAGGATGGTCGGTTATGTTTGGGGTACGCCTTTGATTACGAAATAACTCTAAGTTGCTACTTATAATGGGACTACTTTCGCAATGGGTAACAATTAGTATTGGACTGTCTCTAAAAATAGCATCTAAGGCTTGAGGATGTTCTACCAATAAATCGCCGGTTGAAGCGCCCATAAAAACTTTAACACCACAGTGTTTTTTAGGGTCTAATAATTTAATTTGCTCTAAATTATCCTCTGTTGCTCCTAAATAAAAAGAGTAATTAGCAACAGAATGCTGCGAAGCAATCTCAAACTTTTTCTCTAGAGCCTCAATAGAAGTGGTGGCTGGATTTACATTAGGCATCTCCATAAAACTCGTGATGCCACCCATAACAGCAGCCCGAGACTCACTAAAAATACTACCTTTATGGGTTAAACCTGGCTCTCGAAAGTGAACTTGGTCGTCAATCATACCTGGAATTAGAAACTGACCATTTGCCTCGATTATTTTATCTTTAGGTGACGCTAAAATTTCACTTTTAACAAGACTGATGTGTTGATTTTGAATCATTACATCTGCTTCAATTGTTTTACCCTCATTCACTATTTGGGCGTTTTTTATAAGTGTTGACTGTGTCATATACTGGCATCTCCACAAACCATAACGCGTTTATTTTCGATATCTACATCAAAATAAAAGCAGTGAGCACGACCTGTGTGACATGCAGCTCCAGACTGCTCCACCTTGCACAATATAGTGTCGCCGTCGCAATCAAAAGCCATAGAAACAAGTGACTGAGTATGGCCACTAGTTTCACCTTTTACCCATAGCTGTTGTCGACTTCGTGACCAATAGGTCACCTTTTTTGTGAGTAGCGTTTGCTTTAAAGATTGCTTGTTCATCCACGCGAACATCAACACATCCATACTAATTGCATCTTGCGTGATCACTGGGATCAAACCTTGTTCGTTAAATGCTAAGTTATCAACAACCTCTGACAAATTTAATATCGTTTTGTCAGACAAGTTTTCTCTTGCCTGAAAAAATTCATGTTTCATTCTCAAATAGCCTATTTTTTTTGAGCCAATATGTCCCATTCCAACGTCTAGAATAGTCACCCTCTTTCTCACGCCAAAATTTACCAATCAAACATTCTTGAACATTTTATTGCGTAAATATCTTTACTAGTGGTTTTCTTGCTGAAACTTTTAAGCTTGGCTGGTAATGCAAGCATCACAAATACAATTCATTTCCAACTGAGGTCTGACAAGATGAAATCCTACTTGCAACACATTTCTCTGTAGCTCTGTCATGACAGTTTTACTGATATTTATCTCTTTAACACTTTGGCATTCCACACAAATCAGAAATTGAGATACCAGATGCTCGTGGTTACAATTTATGTATTCACATGCAACATACTTGTTGGCTAGGTTTAGCTTATGGACCAAATCCTGATTGTTAAGGAAATCTAAGATTCGATACATAGACATGGGTTGTAATGTTTCCCCAAATTCTCCCTTACAAAAATCAATTAACTCATAAGCAGATAATGCCTTATCTGATATTAATAACCCCGTTAGAACTTGCTTACGCTTAATAGTCAAACGCGAACCATTGTTTTCACAATGGTTTTCAGCATGAGCAAGAACCTGTTCTAAGTTCCGCATATCCCTGCCTTTATTGTTTTTTTCCATCGCTACATGCATGTTATGTTATATAATAACAACTGCTATTAAAACCTTTAAGCTAAAGAATTAACAACTTGGTAAGGTAGTTGGAAGACTACAAACATTATTTAAAAGTGCTTTATCAGCGACAAAAGTTTATCCGTATAATCGTATTTTCTTACTGAGCAAGGGGCCTATAAATCTTTGATAATTTGGCTATACATTGAATTTTCAGTTCTGAATAAAAAGGCTGTCGAAATCGTAAAGTGCAATCTAATCCAACCACAAATCCTTGGTGACAGAGCGCAATTGAAGTCAATTTGATTTTGCTTAGTAAATGACCATGTAGACTTTTATACGTGTATGCAGGCTTCATCCTTGTTAATATTCATCATACATATGTCGTTATGGCATGTTTAACTTAAGTACATTAAAAGGAGCTAAGATGAAAAAAGCACTCATAATCATCGCACTAATACTAGGTATAGTTGTTGCGGGAGTTTGGTACGTTATCAACGATGCAGGGGGGATTATAAAAACCCAAATCGAACAGCAAGGTAGCAACTATCTAGAAACAAAAGTGTCAGTTTTTAACGTTGAACTTGCCTTAGGTGAAGGGCGTTTAACAATTAGTGACTTAGATGTTGAGAACCCTGATGGGTTTAGTGATGAAGATGCATTTAGCATACATAATATAACTCTGGACCTTGGTTCAATTACCAGTGAACCCTACACAGTGCAAAACGTCAGTATTAACGCTCCAGAAATGCTGTACGAATTGGATGCATCTGGGCAAGGTAATTTGATTGTTCTGAAAGACAATATACAAAAAAATCTACCCACATCCACAAGTGAACCAAGCACAACCAGTGACACACCATCGCCACTCGTTATTGTTGAAAACGTAACAGTGAGTGATCTTAAACTTAAATTAGACTTCGAAAATGTAGACTTAGGGGACTTAAACCCAGAACAAAAAGCCTACGAAATCACTCTTCCTACATTTAACGCAGGCTCTATAGGAAAGCCGAACGGAATACCAGCTGACCAAGTAGGATTAGCCATTGCCGACGCTATGCTTGATAACGTGATTACTGAAGCAAAAAAAGAAGCTAAAGATAAATTAAAAGATCAAGCGAAAGAAAAGTTGCTAGAAAAAGCAAGTGACAAACTAAAAGGGCTTTTTAACTAATAGTCATTTAAGCTGAAAACATACAGCTTAGGTTACTCACTATCCTAAGCTGTATTACTACTTTCCCTCTTTTGCAGCACCTACAGTTATCATCTAACTTTAAGAAGAACAACTGTAGTGAGATACCCCTCCAGCATCAAAATAAACTTGAGGTTTTAAACGGTTATATTTGCTTTCAATCTCTGATGCTTGTTCATTGTATGGCTGGGTTAAGACCTGTTGTAATTCATGAACAAGAGAAAAGTCCCCATGACTTGCTTGTTGATATGCAGGTACAACCAACCATTCTCGCCACGTATACTTAGGGTTAGCTTGTTGCATCTGCTCTGCTATGTATGACTTCTGCTGTTTGTCTTCGCCTATATTCAGTAACTCATGCCATTTTTGTAGCCAAGCTGTCCATTTAACAGACAAGGTTTGGGTTAGAGGACCATAGAAACTCTTACTTAGCGCAGATACATTCTCAGGAATATTTGATAGTTCACGGAAGAAAATAGTGTAATCCACAAAAGTTTGCCTCATGAGTTCAAGCAGCTGAGTAAACAGCTCATCATCAAAAGACTTAAGCCCAAGTTTAGACGCCCACATAACTTCCATCTTATGTTCCATGGCGGTATCAAACCCTTGATTTATATGCGCTAAAGATTCTAGTGCAGCGGAGTCAGATGCGAGTAACGGCTGCAGTGCTTTGCAAAACATATCGAAGTTAGTTTTAGCCGCAGCCCCTTGATTGAAAAACGAAAAGTGTTGCCCGCCGCCAGTCCAAGGTTGGAAGTAAGGTTCAAAACATTCGGTAAACCCAAAAGGGCCATAATCAAGGGTATAACCACCACATGCGCAGTTATCGCTATTAAAATTACCTTGGCAATACCCTACTCGCATCCAGTGGCTAACTAAGGTGGTTAGCCGCTCACAAAATGCCGGTACTAATTGCAAAATTTGCTCTGTAAGTGAAAGCGCTTGATTGACCTCTTTTGAGTACTCCCGCTCAATCAAATGGTGCACTATCATCTCTAACTCTTTTAAGGCATCAGCATGTGTGTTGAAGCGAGCCCGACGGCCAAATAGCTCTAATTGACCTACCCGCAAAAACGAAGGCGCGACTCGGGTTGAAATAGCAACTGGATTAGCTACATTTCTATCAGGGTTTGTGGCGTATGAGCCTTCAGAATACCAAGGGCGCAACACCTGCTCTGACTCAGATATAAATAGACACAATGAGCGTGACGTCGGCACTCCCAAAGCATGCATGTGCTCCTGAGCTAAAAACTCTCTAATACTTGAACGTATAACTGCTCTGCCGTCTCCCCCTCGGCAATAAGGCGTAGGCCCACCCCCTTTTAACTGCATCTCCCAACGGTTGCCATTTATAACCGCTTCAACCACGGACATAGCCCGACCGTCGCCATAACCATTACCGGTTCTAAAAGGACATTGCTGAATATACTCAGTACCGTAGATAGACAAGGCATAACCTGTAGCCCAACCCACTTTTCGCATAGGTGCTGGTACATCAGAGATATCACCAGAAAATAACCGAGTAAAAGCTTCTGTTTTCGCTAGGCTGTCATCAAACCCTAACTCAGCAAACAAGCTGTTACTGTGAGCCACATATTTAGGATTAGGTAAAGCCGTTGGTTTAACAGGTACATAGTGCCCAGAAAACACCTGCCTGGCTTCATAATCATCACCCGTTTCGGTGGCATTTGGATCGCAATTGAGATTATCCATCAAAGAGTAATCTGTTAACTGAGCTAAATCATCAAGAGTGTAAACACTTGTAGAAATGTCAGTAATTGGTTGGTTCGCCATGTAATTCAATAGCCTTTTCGTAAATTTAATATGATTGAAACAAGCCTTCCGAGTGCCTCAAATAGAAACCCTAGACCAAATCTGCAACATAAGGTTTGTGCTGCAGAATTTCGTCATTGGTTAAACCTTTAAGCTCATAGGGAAACACCAGCCAGTCTTCAGTTTCATGCAAGCAAAAATCTGGTTTTATATTAGTGCGCTGGTAACTTGGTCGGCTAAACAAGGTCGCTATTTTCACTTCTTTTGGAAAATTACGTTTTAACTGTCGTTTTAGGCGCTGAATCGTCGCATCGATACTGTGACCTGAGCTATATACATCATCAACAATCAACAAAGAGTCATCTTCATTTAAGTTTTCGATTAGATATTGAGTACCGTGAATACGAATGTTTTCTGGCTCTGCCAGCATAGATTCATAACTCGGCAAACCTCTATAGGATGTACGAATTGAAATGTGGTCAGTCTCAACACCTAACGTCTGCAAACACTCCTGAACATAGATACCCACTGCACTACCTCCTCTCCATAGCCCAACAATAAAAGTTGGGCGATAACCCTGCTCAAATATTTGTACACCAAGGCGGAAGGAATCTTCAATTAAGGTGTTCTCATCGAGAAATACTTTTTTCATACTCATATCAACTTTCTTGTTCAGGCAGATAGCTTTATTATACGGGCAATATTGTCAATAATTCGACTCATTATGAGGTTGTAATGGAAAAAACCTATTTAACCGGTGAGCAGCTGCTAGCTGACTCGTTCAAACTTGCTAAGCTAGTTTTTGACAGCGGATACCGCCCTACTTTTATTATTGCCGTGTGGCGTGGCGGCGCCCCTATTGGTATTGCAGTTCAAGAATTCTTAAGTTATCACGGCATAGAGACAGATAACATTGCCATTAGAACCTCGTCTTATGCAGCAGGTATCGATAAACAATCACGAGAAGTAAAAGTACACGACCTCAATTACTTAATTAAAAAAGTTCAACATTGTGACAAGCTACTTATCGTCGACGATGTATTTGATACCGGCCGTTCAATTGAAGCCATTATCAAAAACCTACAAGAAAAAACCCGCTTAAACATGCCAGAAGACATTCGCGTAGCCGTGCCATTTTACAAACCTACACGCCGTGAAGTAGACCGCATACCAGACTATTATGTACACGAAACCGCAGCTTGGCTTAAGTACCCTCACTCTCTTGAAGGCTTAACAGTAGAAGAAATGGCAGAACACAGACCAGAACTTTACGAAATAGTCAAAGAGCGCTTGCCTAATCCTTAGCCTAACATTTATCTGAGCCGTTTAGAGTTTAAGTAGTATGCTTCACCAATACTATATTCAAAGATGTGCAAAGTTTGTTAGCTGCAGCATTGTTTAAATAGGTAATTATGCAGACACACCAGATTCCATTAGATGTAACAAACTCAAAGTTGTGTGCCATGCATAAAATATATCTTTCCAAAAAGTGACATACCTTAAATAAATGCCTCAACCTCAAGAACGTTGCTAAACTATCAGTTATAAAATTCATAATAATGAGCCTCTTTTTTGAAGTACTCACTTATCAATATTAACATTTTTACATTTGTACTACTCGTGATCTCTTTTCATTCAGCTAATTTATCAGCAGCTGAAGAAACATTGCCTTTATCCAGTTATTTTACCGAAACATGGAATACAGGTGATGGCCTACCACACAATGGTATTAATGCAATCTCACAAACATCTGACGGTTACTTGTGGATAGCAACTTGGGGTGGATTCGCTCGTTTTAATGGCAGAGAATTTACAATATTTTCCAGAGGGTCAAGCGCTGGCCTTCCTGATTCAGCGGTCAAAAGCTTAACAGCAACCCCGTCGGGTAAGTTATTAGTCGCGGGGGCACGAGGTGGCCTATCAGAACGTTACAAAAATCAATGGTCACCAGGCCAACCTGCAGAAGCTATGATTAACCACGCTATTTACGACAGTAATCAAAATCTATGGTTAGCATTAGAAGGTCAAGGTTTAGTATATCGCGATATGAAAACACACCAAGACACCGTTATTATTAGCGATATACGTGCCTATAAAATATTACAAGATAACAAAGGTATTATCTGGGTTGCGACTAACAAGGGGGTATTTTCAGTAACAGACAAAACAATAGTTCGCCACTTTGATCAAAAATATGGTTTACCCAATAAGTCAGTGCAAGACCTGATATTGACACACGACAATCACTTAGTCGTTGCGACTCAACAAGGCGTTTATAAATTTATAGACGGGAATTTTCAATCTTTGCATACACAACTTGTTAACGATAGGGTTAACAGTTTATTAGAAGACTCTGCACATAACCTTTGGATAGGCACAGATAATAGAGGACTATTTAGACTCAGTCATAACAAGCTAGAGCAATTAAGTAATCAAACGGATTTACCTAAAAACAAAATATCTACACTTTTTCAAGATAAAGAACGCAGTATTTGGATTGGTACAAACAGTGGTTTATTTCGCTTAAGAGAAGTTCCTTTTGTTACGGTCACAACAAAGCACGGCTTATCTGGTAACTATGTACGTAGTATATTATCTCATTCTGACGGAAGTTTATGGATAGGCACTAGCAAAGGGTTAAATAAATTAAATAATAATGTAATCAGCTCTATTAACGAGACTTCAACAGATAAAAAGTTATCTATATTGAGTTTGGCAGAAGCTCCAGACAAACAAGTACTAGTTGGTACATATCATAGCGGCCTATTCATTACGACTGAGAATGGCCTTGAGGAATTATTGACAACTAAGGATGGATTACCAAGTAACGAAGTTAGAAGTATTTTGGTTGATTCATCTAAAAACATTTGGATTGGTACCACTTACGGATTAGTTAAAGCCTCACCTAATAATGACATTGAAATATTTAATAAAGAACGTGGCTTACCAGCAAATTTTATTATGGCTCTTGCTGAGGATGAATCGGGTAAAATATGGATAGGTACCGTTGAAGGCATTGCCTCATTTAGTCAGGGGGACATTCAAACATTTAGTTTGGATGATACACTCGATGCAGAATACGTGTTTGGTTTTCACGTAGAAAATAATACTCTTTGGATGGCAACAGATAGAGGATTAGTCAATATTGATGTAGTCACAAATGCAGTAAGCGCCGTCACTAAAGAAGATGGCTTACCAGTAGACAAAATATTTCAAATAGTTGAAGACAAAACCGACACTTTTTGGCTCACCAGTAATAATGGTGTCATTAATGTAAACAAAAGTGCGATACATGATGTGCTTCAAAAAAGTACCCAATATGTTGATTATAATTTTTTTTCTCAGGGCTTTAGTCTACTAAATTTTCAAATCAATAGTGGTTCAACACCTTCTGCAACACTCCATAATGATGGCAATGTGTGGGTTGCTACGGCCAAAGGTGTGAGTTACATCGATGAATCAAGATTAAAAACAATGTCACAAACATCAATTCCTGTCGTCATAGAACAACTCGAAGTAGACGGAAAATATTACCCTATAAAACCCTCAGTTACATTACCTGCAGGAACATCTCAAATTACCATCCACTATGCAGGTTTAGGATATTTGATGCCTAAACATATTTCTTATCAAACAAAGTTAGTTGGGTTTGATAAAGAATGGAAAAATAAGCATAAAAATACATTCACTGAATTTACTAGCTTAACACCGGGTAATTATACTTTTCATATGCGAGCAAAATATCCGAATGGAAAATGGCAAGACAAGGTTGCAACCATTAACCTTATTATCACACCTTATTACTGGCAAACTACTTGGTTCAAGTTAATTATCGTTATCCTCTTACTCCTATCTTTATACATAATTTATCGTTACAGAATGGTCTCGATTCAACGCAGTCAAATAAAGTTGAAAGAACTCGTTGCGCAGCAAACACTAGAACTACAAACTCAATCTGAGTTGTTTTCTTACCAAGCTAAACATGACCAATTGACAGGTTTATGTAACCGAAGAGCTTTTGATGAATGGTGTAATGATGACTTAAAAGAGGCTAACAAAAACAGTAAACCGTTAACCATAGCTATATTAGATATTGATCATTTTAAAAGCGTTAACGATGAATATTCACACCTTACTGGCGATAAAGTTATTAAAAAAGTCGCTGATACGCTTTTAGATTTAGCCCAAAAAAGCTCACAACAAATAAAACTCGCGCGGTGGGGAGGTGAGGAATTCACATTACTAATAAATAATGATGTAGAAAAGGCCTATGATTTTTGTGAGCTAGTTAGATTAACAATTAAAAAGCAGAACTTATCTCATCTCGCGGATGATCTTAGTATTACAATAAGTATAGGTTTAACTGATAACAAAGAAAGACACGAATACGATAAGATGCTCAGCCATGCCGATCAAGCGCTTTACTTCGCCAAACAAAATGGTCGTGATCAAGTGCAGGTATATCAAGTTAAAAATCACGAAAATAGGGAAAAATGAAAACTCTACATTAAATCTGAATCCCGACACGCCAACTATATTCAGTGGTTGGCTGATTAATAGCTATAGCCTGATAATAAGCCCTTGCTTCACTTCGTTTAGCGTCGATAGATATAAAAAATAAAGAGATTTCACAGGAAGTGTAATTTTTAGAAAAATGTCAAAATTGGTTAAGTAACCCCAAAACATCACCAAGAAGCTAAGTTATTCATGGTTTCAACGAACCAGCCCCTACATATTCTTTTTCGTTACACTATTTCGTTTTATTAAGTATTAATATTAAATATTGCTAAACGCTGATATCGAGGATATAAAAAACAATAGCTAACATTAATTATATTCGTAAAGTAGCATTTATTGGAAAGGAAGAATGTAAATGAAATTACTCGTTTTAACGTGGCTCAGCATATTCAGCAGCGGTTTATTGGCAATTAATAGCACAAATAACTCAATCACCATTCCAGAATCACTTAAAGATGTGACGAACATTCAGGTTAACTCAATGAACATGATAAGTTCAGGCTTACCCTCAGATAAAGAGTTCAGGGCTTTTAAAAAGCTTGGAGTCAGCCACATCATTGATCTAATACCTGGTAACAGAAATGAAGAGATTGCGCTACTTGATGTAGTTAGACCTAAATTATTTAAATATCCAAGTAGAATGGCAGAACCCTACTATCAATAACTTTTTAGAATATGTCACCGCTATGAATCTTAATTTAGAAAATGACAATGTCACTCTTACTCATTGCAAACTCAATTGGCGAGGAGCGGTATTCACTTATTTATATAAAATCACCCAGTTAAATGTCAATGAAAATAAAGCACGAGCAGAAATGGAGTCTATCTGGAAACCAGACCCAATATGGAGCAATTTTATAGAAGAAGTGAAATTACACTACTCTCTATAGCCATGTAATGAAAGTAATCTGGACACTCTACTATGTAGATGTTGTATTGATAAAAAATCACCTTTAGTACAAGTACAC
The DNA here is from genome assembly GCF_039942875.1 of Paraglaciecola sp. Taxonomy (GTDB): domain Bacteria; phylum Pseudomonadota; class Gammaproteobacteria; order Enterobacterales; family Alteromonadaceae; genus Paraglaciecola. Next base: position 2,046 of record NZ_JBDVBQ010000038.1, on the reverse strand, counting down.
GACCTTATTTAATTAAAAAAGGTTCTGCATACTGACAAGCTAGTTATCGTCGACCATCTATTTGCAACGGGCCGTTCAATTGACGCCATTATCAAAAACCTACAAGAAAAAACCCGCTTAAACATCCCAGAAGACATTCCAGTGGCAGTGCATTTTACCACCCTACACACCGTAAAATAGACCCCGTCCGTGACTATTATGTACACAAAACTGTAGCTTAACTTAAGTACCCTCACGCTATTGAAGGCCTTCAATAATCCCAATGAATCAGCCCCATTTATGATTAAGGTTACTACCGCTGAAAATAGCCTTTTAACTTAGCACGTATAGTCTGCACCATTTGCGGAGTAATGGGGCCTAAAAGGCCACGTTTATCTTTAGGTATATGCGCTACGCTGTCTTCGTCCGCGTCAAACACGTAGTAATCGAACATATCACGCCAGTACTTTCTTTCACTTTGGGATAGGTCACGAATTGAAAGAATGGCATGGTCAAGGGCTGGAGCTGGTAAACCAAGGTATTTCGGCGAAACCCGCCACCAAAAATTGAGCAACATGTTGAATGGCTCTAAGCCATCCACATGATGCCACCAAAGTGGCGGCATATAGATGGCATCTCCCGGTTCAAGATCCGCTACTTGGGCAACGTCTAAAGCTTGTTTAAAACGGGGGAATTTTTCGAAATCAGGGTTTCTAGCATCCACCATAGATATGGTTCGCCCCGCGGGGGTGTTGTCAATTGGGCCTAAATACAGGTTTCGAAATTGGTCTGGTGGAAACACAACAAATCGTCTACGACCGCCTACCACACAGGCAAGGTTATAAGTAGAATCATTGTGCGGTGCAATTTGAGTGCGTGTGCCCATCCATGCCCAACCATTAGCTTTATGTCCGCCAAGATTGATTGGGTTAGCTTTAAGCAAGCCTGGAAAATAGGTATCAACATTTGCGGCAGCCACATAAAGACACAGTTGCTCTAGATCATCTTCAGACGCTGCAATTTTAGAGAATACTTCTCGTAAATCAGCCTTTAGCATCTTAATGTTTAAGGACATATCGTCTTTGTAAAAAACTCGCCCGCCAATTTCAGGTGGTCCACTCGATACCATCACAGGCTTCTGACTATAGTATCCAAGCAAATAAGAGCGCAGCGCATCAGAAGACTGTTGCGCAGCCTTAACAACTGGCCAGTCACGAACCATACCGCGCACAATAAAGGGCACTGGAGAGGTAAAGTCAGCAGCGGCAAGGTTACCTGACTCGTCGAGCTTTTTTTCTGGCAAATGAGGCAAGCTATCAAGCATGCTTGTGGAATGGATCGTCACGACGAACAAGTCTCCTGCTTTAGCGCGTGGTTATTGTTTTTTTGTATCATTTTAAATATTAACCTTAACGCTAATTTATGACCTGAACCTGTTACTAACCAGTAGAAAAGGTTAGAAAGGCAGTCATTAACTCTGTGACTTTCAAGTAACTAAAAGCCCCGTAATACTTTGATTTTAAAATATATATTTATAAACTTCATCCCCTAATTCGATCGTTAATAGCAATAAAAGATATTTTGACACCCAAAATAAAATACTGACATAAATTCGTCTATTTAATTACCAATATATGAGTGATTTTTTGGCTCTGGATTGAGACTTTGAGTGAATATTACAAACGCCTGTTTTCAGTTGATAAAACTAGGCTATTTACCTGAATTGCAGCCGAGCGAAGGCTTGATGGTGGATGTGTTAGCAGAGTGTTTGGTTAAGTATTGAAGCTAGGCTCGTTTGAGTAAGGTTTTAGCCTTGCCTATTCCTCGTATACGTTTGTGGTTCGTATGGCCTGCAAATACTCGCATCATTTGCTCACTGCCTGCTGCATAGTAAAAGTGTTGTTCGAACTCTGTAGTGAGGGTTATCCATTGTTCACTGTCTAGTCCTAACCTTTGTAAAATAGGACTTTGGTGATGGTCTATATATCCTGCTTTGTCTTTTCTGATAACTCGCCCTGTTGTGTCCACTAATTCACAGTAGTCTTGTAATGAAAAAGCGATACCCTT
>NZ_JBDVBQ010000037.1:0-126302 GCF_039942875.1 Paraglaciecola sp. | reverse complement strand
AACAAGCGCTGAATTATCTGCGTCATCTGAACACGCAGCCAAAAACAAAACTGATGATATAACGAGGGGTGGGGTTAGGTACTTCACTGTTTTAAATCTCCTATTACAACAAAATATAGGGGTACATATCTGCACTCCTTTGCGTTTCCTAAAAACTTAAATTTAACGATATCAAGCAAAATTGATAGAGTCAAAAGAGGGAATAGACTGCCTAATTTAGAAATATTCAGGGGCAAATGAACATTAAATTTATAAGTCTTGAAGCGATTTCAATGTATTTATTCATATTAAGGTTTTTCGTTCACGAATAAAAGGCCCCATCAAAGTGAAAGTGCCGTCTTCTTTATTAGTAATAAGCGAGAGAGTAAAAGTAGATTTTATACAACAAGGTTGGGGTGATGATAGAAGCAAAGGAGTTAAACGACCTTAATGAGGTATTTTTACCTTGTTAATTTTAGTCGTACTAGTCACTTCAACCAGTTTAACTTATTCAGTGTTTTTTGTAGTGTCTCGGGTTGCCATAATGCTTGAATACATAGAGACACAAAAGGGAACGATATAGGTGGTGATCACTTTGAACCAATTTAAATCACCTTCGCCAAAAAAGGCTTCGCCTTGGTTTATCAAGGTGAGTATGGTACCAACAATAATACTAATATAGACGGCTGTTTTAACTTGTTTGCTTGTGATAGCCATAGCAGGGGGTACACCTAGTTTGATCGTGTTGCACAGTAGACCTTTTTTACAGTAAAAACTTTCATTGAGCTATAACTATAACTTTGAAGGCCTAACTTTCAGTCTACATATGCAAGCACATGTATTGATATCGTTTTATGTTATTCGTAACACATGAATAGCGATAGCCCACATGGCCCTTTTTATTGACAAACACTAAACAACTTGTTTATTTTTCAACCTTAATAAATGAGATTAAAGGGATTATATGTCCAACACTCGCCGTCGCTTTCTTGGGGCTCTTGGCCTGCTACCATTAACACTCTCCAAATCGAACCTAGTATTTGGACAAGCAACAATTGGCTATTGTGAGACCAAAACATTACGAAAAGGCGTGTGGCAATCGCATATTGATGCCCGCAAGATTTCAATTACTCTCAAGAATAGCCGCGATAACTTTGTACCTGTAGAAGCGCTATCTTTATATGAAGGTTCTGAAGATGCAGAATCGCCCTATCAAACTGAATACTTTGATATTTATAAAGAGGGACAATTTGAGTCAGGTCCACTTGGTTATAGAAAAGCACCGCTTAATCCTGAAATAACGATTACCTTAGAAAATGACCGCCCCAAGGTAGAATTTGTGGTGAATGATATTTTGCAAAATATCGATATAACTAACAACACCATTAGATATGTGAGTAAAAAACCAGGGGAGCGGGGGCTGTATATTGTAAACGGTAAGCCAGTAACCCCAATGGCTACGTTACACCTTATAACGGATGGACAAAAGCCTCAAATCAATAAAGTATGGAATGCTGACATCTCACAAAGCAGCATGAGCCCGAATGTCGATATTGAATATATGCTTTTTTCACAGAAACTCATACTCGCTTATGCTTTTGATGACGAGCCTATGTATTACCTAGACATCCCAATGCAGGGGATAACTGAGTTAGTAGAGGAGTCAATAAAAGCCTATGTACCTATAACTCAGAAACTAGCCCAAGATATGTGTGAATATGATGATTGTTTTGTCACCAGTGCAACATGTGGCCATATTGGTCTCACGGATGACTGCTGGGAATTAATGCAATTAAGAGCTTTTCGAGATAATTATCTTGTGACATTGCCTAACGGCAAGTCACTGGTCGATAAATATTACGACACTGCACCTAAATTATTGCAGGTCATCAATAATAAGAGAAACAAATCCAATATACTCCAAAGTATATATTTTAGAGACATTCTACCCTCGGCAATTTTGGCAAAGTTAAAGTTAAATAAGCTCGCTCTTTGGCGATATAAAGCCATGATGGAACGGTTAGAAAAGCAATATTTAAACTTATAGAGAAATACCTATATGAAGGGTTTAGAGCCGTTTACTTGCCCCCTGATTCAGTGCGTGAAGTCATTACCTTCTTTACCCCTACCTTAAAACTTAGGGGTAAAGAGACATAAATTTATAAAGTCTTATAACAAAAGTAAGCAATTACTTTTTTAAAAAATCCCCCCCTCCCTAGGTGATACCATGATTCCCGACCATAGAAGTAACTTAATGGTAAACCGAGTGCTTTAGCTTGCATCATTGGAGAGGTATTTACAGAGCATTCTACTCCCATTTAAAATAACCTAAATGTAAGCGTAAAAGCTGCGTACCGTGCTGATAGGCGACCATACTAAGAAGTACACATAGTAACAAAAAATTATCTTGCCCAGGCCCTTTCTCGATAAATTGCCATGGGCCATTATGAGTTTTAAGTGCAATACCTTTGTAGTATTAAACCGATAACTGGTAAACACACATATTAACTGCGCTGGCCAAATTAAGTGAGTCAATGCTGCCATTACCGGGTATGGTAAATGCGTCAGCATTAAATTGAGTTAGCGCGTCTTTTGGGACCCCTCTGGCTTCGTTACCAAATAGATAACAATCGTAATTGGCAAATTCAGGAGTATTCACTGGGCTACCTTGCATATCTAAATAAGCAAACTTTTCAAAGCGCTGCTGTAACTCAGTCAGGTCAACATCTAACTCGATAGGTACATGAAAAATTGCCCCCATACTTGCGCGCACAACTTTAGGGTTAAAAGGGTCAACACTGTTTGCACTGAGCAATAGCTTAAAACTGCCAAACCAAGCCAAGGTTCTTAAAATAGTCCCCAAGTTACCTGGGTCTTGTACTTCATGTAGGTAAATACAAAGTTCGTTATTTGAACCTTCTCGTTTCTTATCAATTACTTTGGGTAAGGGCACGCAGGCCACAATCCCTTGGGGAGATTTAGTATTACTTAACTGTGACATTTGTTTAGTTGTCACAGCCACCAGCGTAAATTCAAACTGCAACTTAGCAGCCCAGTCTTGATAGTCCTCGGTAACATATAGGGTAATGTCGTTAAGATCCCGTTGCGTTAAAGCTGCTTTTTGTAATTCAAGAATAAGGTGCTCGCCCTCTACTAGGTAATAACCTAATTGGGTGCGGTATTTTTTTTGATGCAGCTTTTTAACGTCGTCTAATTTCATATAGCCTTGCCTAACAATCCTACGGGGATTTCAATAGGCCAAATTATATCTGTTTGCTTAATTCAAGTCAGGCAAAAACCACCATCAGCCCTTTAATTACAATTAATGGCCCGTTTGTCTGCCCATTGAATTGGAAAATACACGCTAGGGGCTTACAATATGTTTCGTTTTAGCGTTAGTAATAGCAGAGTAAAGTATGGCCCAATCAGCAAGCAGTAAAAAATGGATGGACGAACACGTTAGTGATCCTTATGTAAAAAAAGCCCAAGCTGACGGCTATCGCTCTCGTGCAAGTTATAAACTCATAGAAATCAATAACAAAGACAAGCTATTCAAAAGTGGTGACTTAGTCATGGACTTAGGTGCTGCCCCCGGTGGCTGGTCACAAGTGATAGCCCCTGTTGTTGGCGATTCTGGGCAACTCATCGCCTCAGATATTCTGCCAATGGATAGCATAATTGGCGCCCACTTTATTCAAGGTGACTTCACTGAAGAATCTGTTTACAACGAGATTTTAGAAGCCCTAGATAACAAAAAGGTTGATGTAGTGGTGTCTGACATGGCCCCTAACCTGAGTGGCGTAAAAACCACAGATCAATACTCATCTATTTATTTAGTAGAACTCGCCCTAGATATGGCTCGCAATGTCTTAAAACCTAACGGCAGCTTTTGCGCCAAAGTATTTCAGGGCGTCGGTTACGAGGCCTATGTTAAAGATGTGCGTACATCATTTAATAGAGTCGTGATCCGTAAACCTGAAGCTTCTCGCCCCCGTTCTCGAGAAGTTTACGTGGTGGGTAAAGGCTTTAAAGGTTAGTTATCTAAATCGACAGCTCCAAGCATCAGCTTAAGCTCTTACGTAACAGTCAAACTTAACGAGCATTAAAAACCAGCCAAACAGTATTACAAAAGCAAGCGCCAACACCTCGCGGTTTGTGGTCAATAGGTTCACAAGGACACCTTCGATATGCTGAATTTTTTTATTATCACTATTGCAGCCAGTGTATTTTTGTATCTTGCCTTCTCTCCTAGACTTTCTCGTTCTGAAGAGTGGAAAGCCACTCTCACTCCTTTAGCGTCAATTATGGGCAGTGGCTTTTTGGTAGTCGCTCCATTACTAGCCGAAACCGTCGGATATTTTGCGGTATTTTGTATGGGGGCATTATTACTGTTGTCTTATGCGGTTGGCAGCGCCATACGCTTTAATATTCGTCACTTTGAGCCTATAGAACACCAAAAAGGCCCTGCTCAGTCTGTGTCATTTGTTAGTCGCGTCGTATTAGCAGGCGCTTATTTTATTTCTATTACTTATTATTTACAGTTGCTGTCCGCCTTTTTACTCAAAGCCTTTGGCGTAGACAGTGATATCTGGGCAAACGTTATCACTACCTTGATATTGCTAGCCATTACTGGTGTAGGCATGTGGCGAGGTTTAAGCCAATTAGAAAAAATCGAGAGCTACGCCGTTAGCCTCAATATCGGCACCATAGCAGGGTTAATCTTCGCTTTATGCGTATACAACATTAATTTGCTGAGCACAGGAAACTGGCACCTGCCAGATATTGACTCTGTCATAGATACCCAAGATTTAAGAGTGCTTTTAGGATTATTAATTGTGGTACAAGGATTTGAAACCTCACGGTATTTACAAAGCGAGCACCCTACAGAAATGCGCATTAAAACCATGCGTTATGCACAGTGGATATCTGCCGCTATCTACCTTGTATTTTTAAGCCTGATGACAGTGTTATTTCACCAAGGGTTGGGCACTGATGTGACAGCTATTACCAGTATGGTTACCCCAGTTGCGATTTTATTACCTATTTTAATTTCGGTGGCTGCCATTGGTAGCCAGTTTTCGGCCTCGGTGGCGGATACATCAGGCTCAGGTGGTCTAGTGCAAGACTTATCAAAACAAAAAATGCCGTTAAAGCATGCCTATTTTTTAGTACTCGTTATTACAGTGATCCTGACATGGGCCACAGACGTCAATACTATTATTGCCTATGCATCGCGAGCCTTTGCCTTGTTTTATACCTTACAGGCTGCCACTGCAGCCATTGTGGCTTTTCAAGCTAAAACTGTGAAAAACCGCCTCCTTAAGGTAATCTTTTTTAGTCTAATTTCTAGTATCTGCCTGATGGTGTTTTTATTAGGTTTGCCTGCCGAGTAAGGCCCAAATTAATCTAAATTGCCTTTATACAAGGCTATCTATAAAACAGTCGCTGATTTAAAATAGGTATGCCCTGACAGAAAGGCTGTCCGGTATTTTAAAGAGACTGTTTACTATGTTGCGTTTGACCGATATCAAATTACCCCTAGACCATGACGAACAAGCTATTGAGCTTGCCATTTTAAGTAAGCTTAATATTAGTCATCATGAGTTGGTTTCCTTTGATATGTTCAAACGAGGCTACGACGCCCGCAACAACAAAAACATTCAACTTATTTACACCCTAGATGTTGAAGTCACCAACCAAGACGCACTACTTACTCAGTTTGAAAAAGACCAACATGTGCGACTCACACCCGACATGGCCTATAAATTTGTTGCCCAAGCACCTAAAAACTTAACCGAACGCCCAGTAGTTGTTGGCCTTGGCCCTTGTGGTTTGCTTGCAGCTTTAACATTGGCACAAATGGGGTTTAAACCCATTATATTAGAGCGCGGTAAGGTAGTACGAGAGCGTACCAAAGATACTTTTGGGTTCTGGCGTAAAAAGAACGACCTAAATCCAGAGTCAAATGTGCAATTTGGTGAAGGAGGCGCAGGTACCTTCTCAGATGGCAAACTTTATAGCCAGATTAAAGATCCCAAACATTACGGTCGCAAAGTACTAAAAGAGTTTGTGAAAGCCGGCGCGCCAGAAGAAATAATGTATGTCAGTAAACCTCATATTGGTACTTACAAACTCATCAATATGATGGAAGCCATGCGTAAAACCATTATTGAGCTAGGCGGAGAGTTTCGCTTTAGCACCCGAGTTGAAAAACTTGACCTTGAAGGCGAACCAGATGACCAACAAATCAAAGGGTTATATCTATCTGACGACCAATACCTAAGTTGCAAGCACGTCATCTTAGCCATAGGACACAGCGCCCGTGATACCTTTTCTGCTTTGTACGACCAAGGCGTTTACATTGAAGCTAAACCATTTTCTATTGGTTTTAGAGTTGAGCATAGGCAAAGCATGATCGACAGCTGCCGTTTTGGCGATAACGTGGGTAACCCTATTCTAGGGACTGCCGACTACAAGCTAGTACATCACTGTAAGAATGGCCGTTCTGTATATAGTTTTTGTATGTGCCCAGGTGGCACAGTGGTGGCTGCAGCGTCAGAACCCAACCGTGTTGTCACCAATGGCATGAGTCAATATTCACGGCACGAAAGTAACGCCAACAGCGCAATAGTTGTCGGTATCACTCCCGAGAAAGACTACCCAGAGCACCCATTAGCCGGCATAGAGTTACAGCGTAACTTAGAGTCCCTAGCGTTCAACGTTGGTGGTGAAAACTACCATGCCCCTGCTCAATACATAGGTGATTTTTTAGCAAATAAATCAAGCGCTGCGACTGCAGAAGGTGAAGTCAAACCCTCTTATACACCTGGTATCACCCTCACAGATTTAAGCAAAGTGGCGCCTGATTTTGTAACAGAAGCCATTCGTGAAGCCATTCCTGCCTTTGATAAAAAGATAAAAGGCTTTGCTCGTGCAGATGGGCTATTAACTGGAGTGGAAACGCGTACTTCATCACCCATTTGTATTAAGCGAGACAAAGACTTTCAAAGTGTCAATGTAAAAGGTTTATATCCAGCCGGCGAAGGCGCAGGTTACGCTGGAGGTATTTGGTCTGCAGGCATAGACGGCATACGTATAGCTGAAGCTGTGGCTTTAGGCATAGTTAACTCATTGCCTGAGTAGAAAAGCTAATTCACCACACCTACTGACAGCTGAGTATGCCTACCTTTTAAGGTTCCTAAAAACTGTGGCAGGTCTTTGCTTTTACCTTGGGGCATTAACCAAAACTTGGCTTTGTGGGTGATGATCCTTTCGGTAATAGCACTGTAGCTAATTTCAAAAGCACTTAATTTCTCTCCTTTTGGGGGCGTCACTGTTACATCCACTTGCCAGTAATTATGAGAATCTGGTTCAACTATTTGAGTGATTTTTTGAGGAAAAGCACTAGCTTTTTCATCTAGTAAGTGAACATTCACATTCTTTAATATATAAGGTATTAGGTTATCTACAGTGGGGGCTGTACCAAGTGCTGCACCTAAACGGTTATTGGGTAGCCGCAAGGTTAATACAACCGAGTTCTGTAACACATTCACCTCAACCTTTGAGGATGACATGGGGTGTCCATGACTAACTTGGCTAAAAAACTGTAGGCAAAACGCCACACAGCATAACCATGCTAAGGGCGTTTTGTTATTTATGTCGCTTTTCATTCGGGGGTAAACCTATTAAAGATCGAAATTTCCGCCGTAATCTAGCTCTTTGTCACGCCAAATGCTGTGGTAATGATTGTCACTAAACACCACACCACCTTGTACGGTAAACTCAATCCAAATATTGGGGCCGTCTATTCTTGCGTAAGATTCTTGAGTGGTTATATCTGGGTAAGAGCCGTATGCAATATAAGTTAAGTCTAACTGTTCATCACTAGTATAATTGGCAGATTGACCTGTGCCGTTGGCATCACCAGCATAAGCCTCTATTACTGCAATCACTAACGCTTTTTGTGCATCACTTAAGTCAGCAACAATTAAGCCTTCTTGCTCATCTGGGTAATTACCATCATCTTGTGGGCCAACTAGCACATCGTCGTATGCATCAGGTAATAAAGCTGTAACCAATTGCCCTGAATCCAGACTATCGAACAAAGCAACAAGGGCTTCTTGATGTTGTGCCATGGGTGAATAGGTAGTGTCACCATCGCTCCAAGTTACTGGCTCTACCGCAACAAAATTAGGGGTTAGGCTAACAGGCTCTGCGTTATAACTGGCAAAAAATGTATAGTGATGCCCAGCAAACTCAACTATCCAAGGCTCATCGATTGAAGGCTCACCTAAAAAGGCTACGGCATAGTTGTCTTCACCGTAAACATTGCCATCGAAGGTACTTAAATACTCATCAGCTAAACGAATTTGCTCCATGGTTTGGTTACCTTGGTCGCTTAGCGCCTCATCAAGCAAGGCTTCTGCGGCCTCTTGTGCGTCATCGCTCAGGTCGTCAATCAATATACCATTATAATCAAACGATCCGGTCGGTAGATTCGACCAAGACTCGGTGGCATTAGTCTCGGTTAAGTCGTTCAGCATAGTATCAACTTCGGTGGTACTAAGAGTAGACAGTAAGTTCTCAGCCAAGCAAGTCATTAACTCAACCTGTACAGTTAACGCACTGCAGTCTGCGTAGGTATAAGCACTTTCAGTATCTTCTATTTCAGTTTCTACGAAATCATCAATAGTGCCTGAGGAGTCTGAACTACCACAACTGGTCATAAGAAAAATTAATGAAGCATTAATAAGTACAGTCGTTTTCACAACTCTTTTTACATCTAGGGGGTTGAGTTTAAACATGCCAAAAGACACTCCTATAGTTTAAATAATATATGGGGCTTTAATCATATTGATTACTACTGGTTTAACTTGAGGCTACTCCTCAGCCTACACACTTAAGGTCGTCTAAATTTAAGAAGGGCAGCTGGCTAACTTAACCATGGATAACTTGCACATTATTTACACTTTATTTGGCCGTTTCAGCAGCGCCCTGCAGTTAACTAAGGCTCCCTTTAAGGGTAAAATTTAAGGTGTTAAGAAAGGGAAGTCGTCCAAACGGCGTAATTTGGACTGTTTATTATGTGGAAGATGTGGGTTTTATAAATTTTGACAGCAGTGGAGTGAAGGTTTGTTTGAAATAGAAAGTATTACCTGGGAGATCAGTATTATTGGGTTGTCACTCACCTTGTTCACAGTGTTCAATATTACTGCTAAGTCTTATATTCATAAAACAGATATTCTTTTATGCGCTTGGTTAGTCGTCCTCAATATCCCGCTACTGCATACCTTATTAATCCATTTAGAAGTGCATTCTGCGGCTTTCAATATGTTAACCAATCCAATGCTTAACTTGTTGCATGGACCTATTCTATATTTCTATGTACGAACCTTAATAAGTGACAAGTCTCTTAGCTCAAAGTCAGATTTATACCATTTATTGCCATTTACCATTATGTATCCACTATTTATGCTGATGGCGCATCCAAAACCTATGGTGCCTCTTCCAAATAGCTCTGATAACCAAGTCGGTCCGGTGGGAGAGCATGGAATTACCAATCTATTTGAACCAGTTTTTGTACATTTTGGGCTCATTAATGGACTTCTATTTGTGATTTACTCTATTTTGACTATTAGTCTATTGATAAAGCATCAAAGAAAAATTTCTGAACTATTCTCACGAAATGACAGCAGAATTAGTTTAAGTTGGGTGTACGCATTGCCTGCTACCTTTGCACTTATGGTCATCATTAATGTCATAAATGAAGAAGTGTTAGATTCTGTATCTCAAGTTTCAGCCCATTCCCTTCATATGCTTTCTTTTTTAATAATTAGTACAGTACTGTGTTTTTTTGGTGTCAAACAAAAGCCAGTATTTTACTTTAGAGGACTGACAGTAACCAAAGAAGATACCCCACAGGAAGCTGCATCAATTGATTCGCCACAACAAGATAGTTGTAGAGAAGATAGCCCTCTTAGTGACGAAGTTATTCAAGATATCATTAATAAAATGGCTATCTATATGCAGACTCAAAAGCCCTACCTAGAGCCAGACTTTACGGTATATGCACTGGCCGAAGAATTAAATATTCCAAGGCGAATGCTATCTCTTGTGTTAAGTAATGGCTTATCTAAAAACTTCTACCAGTATGTTAATGAGTTTAGAATTAACGAGGTAAAAGCCTTGCTAGAATCCCAACAGGCTTCTCAAACGACTATTTTAGATTTGGCGTTTCAGGCGGGCTTTAAATCGAAATCTAGCTTCAATAGCCTATTCAAACAACACTGCGACCTAACACCTACACAATACCGTAAAATGCTAATAACAAAAGCTGCCAGCCAAGCCTCGATTTAAACTTGAGGTTACACTGCAGCGATTAAAACACTAATGTCGTTTATTTCTTCGACATGCCTTTAAACCACTATAAAAGTACCTTATCGCCCAGATAACTGAGTATGTATGGCGTTTTTGTAGGCTTCAAGTCCCGGTATTAAGGCAGTGATAATGGTCGCTGTGGTAATAATTCCAGACAAAACCAGTAGTTCCATAGTAAACAAATTATTGCTTAAAAATAGACCGTACTCAGCCGTTAACCATCCCTCTAGCAAGGTAAGTAGTAAGGTCACCAGTCCTATTGAAAAAAGCAAAGCTAATACACTTATGATTAAAGCCTCAAGTATGATCAAAGAGACAATGACCTTGGGCGATGCCCCTAAAATACGAAATACGGCAATTTCTCTTTGACGCTCGTTCATGGTGGCTAACAGCATAGTAGCTAAGCCAAATAATGAAGCCAATAAAACCAAGTAACCAATTACCTGTAAAAGGTTTTCAACATTTGCCATAAGCTGCCAAAGCTGCGCCATGGCCACGCCAGGCAGTACTGCCATTAGCCTATCTTTTTTATAATTATTAATTTGTCTTTGTAGTGTAAACGTGGCGAACTTATTGTTTAGCCCTAACATCATAGCGGTAATGCTTTTAGGTGGCGCTAATTGCGTATCAGGGTTAGCGACCAATTTTTTTAATTGGCTAGGAGGTAAATGAATGGCATCGATTGCTGCCAAACTCACATGTACAGTTTTATCTACTGGTGTGCCCGTTGGGGCCAAAATACCACTTACAGTAAATGGCGCTTGGTCATGATTCACAAAGCTAGTACTACCAATGCCGTGGGCTATTACAATTTTATCGCCTTGCTTGTATCCTAACTCTTTGGCTACATCGGCACCTAGCACGGTTTCGAATGGACTGGCGAACTCTGTACCCGCGGCCATAGTGAGGGGCTTATCACTACCGTATTTAAAATATTTAAAATAATCAGTATTGGTACCCATCACGCGAAAACCACGATGGGAGTCACCCAAAGAGACCGGAATAGCCCAAGACACCGATTTATTGGCCTTTAACATAGTAAAACTATTGTAATCGATATTATTAGTGGGGCTCCCCATTCTAAATACCGAGTACAAAAGTAAGTTTAATTCACCACTAGGTGCACCTACTATTAAATCCACACCGGATATGGTTCGGTTGAAGCTTTCTTTTGCTTGCAAGCGTATATGCTCAACGCTTATCAAGACACTAATACTTACCACTAAAGATAAGAAGGTTAGAAATACAGTTTTTCTTCGGCTAACTAAACTGCGCCACGCGATTGAAGTAAGCATTAACCAACCACCTCATCACTGATGCCATTGCAAAATGACGTAATTGGTGTACGCAACGAAAAAAATGGCTCTAGACCAGTATCATGACTCACAAAAATCATGGTGGTGTTGTGAGCCTGACACATTTCTAGTAGTAAGGTCATAAATCCATGTTTAGCAGAGTTATCAAGTGCTGAGGTTGGCTCATCAATTAAGAGTAATTTAGGCGCATTAATAAAGGCTCGCATAATCGCCACCCTTTGCTGTTGCCCCACACTTAAACTTGAAACCGGCGTATGTAAAATACTACTAGGTAATTTCAGTGCTGCCATCAGCTGTTGTAAAGATTCAACTAATTGCTGTTTTGAGGATTTAGCCAAGTACACAGCTAACTCAATGTTTTTTGCAACACTTAAGTAAGGGATCAAATTAAATTGCTGAAACACCACACCTATGTTTTCAGCTCGAAAGCGGTCTCGCCCACTGTTAGACAAGTCGCTCATTTCGGTTCCAAATAGCTTAATGCTACCCTGCTGAGGGGCTAAAATTCCTGACAGTAAATTAAGTAAGGTTGATTTGCCCGAGCCTGAGTCGCCATACAGAAATACCTGTTGGCCTATCTCAACTTTCCACTGGCTAAAGTGTAATGATTTGCTATTGGCTTGTTGCTTACCATAGGTATGCACCACATTTTGCAACTCAATGGCTGCAACTTGGTTAATTATTTTATCGTTTGAAATACTTTCTTTTAAGGTCATAAATAAGATGGAGCTAGCGCTTATTATTATTGATATGATATAACATTATTCATAGTATTACTGGTCACACTGACAATCAATCATGAACACTAAAAAAATATGCCATTTGCAGTACCTTAGCATTGTTCTTATAGCAACACTTTGGTTCGCCAATGTAAATGTCAAAGCAGCTGAAACACAAAACTATCAAGAGGTTGAATGGATTCAGTTGATGCCGCAAGATGATTTAGAAGCCTTACTCAATCCGCCAGACTATCTAGCTGATATTCAAGATGGCAGTGAGCAAGACTCGGTTGATGCTTTCTCTGGTGTAACAAGTGAAGATGCAACAACCCAGCGCTTTCAACAGGCATTAACCTCAGTTAGAGTTATGACAGAATTTGATAACAAGCCCATTAGAATTCCTGGGTTTGTCGTCCCTTTAAAGTCTGATGAGCAACAGCGAGTCACAGAGTTTTTTATTGTTCCCTACTTTGGCGCGTGCTTACATATGCCACCTCCACCCCCTAATCAAATGATATACGGTAAGGTAGAAACAGGCTTTGAATTAGCCCAGCTGACTGAGCCTTTTTGGTTTGAAGGTGTACTGCAAATAGAAACCATGAGCAATACCACAGGTACATCTGCTTATGGTATGTCCTTAGACAATATTAAAGCTTACGAATAGAGAGTCGTTCAATGAAACTTAAACTGGTTACCTTACTATTATTGATACCTAGCACTATGCAGGCTTTGGCGTGTGAATTTCACGGCGGTGGTTTTGGAATGGGCTCTTTTGGGCAATTTCACCCCCTTGCACAACAGCATATGAATAACTCTGCCCCAGTCGAGTTGAAAGTAACCCACGATAACCGAGTAAAAGTAACCGCAGCCACAGATGCTAAACTTCAGTTACGTTACGTGGTACCTGATGACTATACCAATGCCGAAGTCATTCTTACCCCTAGTAAAAATTTGATACTGGCTGATTCATCCCCTCTTAGTTTATCTAAAGATAAAGGCTTGATAGATGTCACCTTCCAAGCCACGGGGCCAGGTGAGCACTTTATTATGGTTAGAATAGATGCCACACAAAGCTACAGACCCTATTCAAAAATTCAACGAGTGAGTGTAACCGCTATCTAGTTAGGCTGTATTTTCCTACAATGGGATCGCAACTAAAAAGTAAGCTTAAAATCATCTTAACCTTTGTACTATGCATTGGCTTAGGTGTGGGGGTTGGGCGTTTAGTCTTAGATAATTGGGCAAGCATCAAACAAGCTGTATTTCATAAGCAAACCCTGTATGCAACGTCAGATCCTGCACTGCAATCTTTGGCCAACCAAGCTCAACCCTTTGTCCTAAAATGGGCTTCACTGTTACCCAGCGAAGAACATGAAGTGATTGCTCGCTATCAAACTACACAGCCTCAAAACTTAGAAGAAATGACAGCACAGGTAATGCGCTCTATCAACGCGTCAACAGACCAAGATTATCAAAATGCCTTAATCTCTACCCAAACCATGACTGAGTTTGAAAATAAAATGGTGAGTATTTCCGGGTTTATTGTTCCCATCGATTTTTATGATGATAAAAGCGTAAAAAGCTTCTTTTTTGTTCCTTACTTTGGGGCGTGTATCCACTTACCCGCTCCACCGCCAAATCAAATGATATACGTTGAACTAGAAAAAGGTTTTAAAGATGTGGACATCACTAATACCTATACCTTAACGGGCAAACTCAACATAGAATTGTTTGAAGATTTAATGGGGACGTCAGCCTACACTCTAGACTTGGTTTCTATTATACCTTTTTACGGCCAACCCGATGACTTTCGGACACACTAACCAGCGTGCCAACGAAACCTTTAAGTCCTAAGACAAAAAATCTAAGGTAAGTAATAAACGTTTCTCACCTTCACGATATGGTGGCGATCTATGCACTACAGCAGTCTCTTCATTACCTATCCAAGCAGACCCTTTAAGTAAGGCGACGTCTCCAGTGGTCATATTTTTTATGTTTGCATCCGATATATACAGCCCAGACTCGCTATCATCCAAGCCTTTACTACCGTGACCTAACTTACTTCTATCGATATGATTACTGCTTAACCACTGTGTACCTTGCCCGCAAAACGTAGTGACTAAACGGCAAGGTACGCGGTCAATATGAAATCGTGGGCACATAGGAGAGTCAAGTAAACGAATCCGAAAACCCACTTGGTCTAAATCAAACAAAGTGCAAAACATATCTATCACTTCACTGGCGTTACTAATAAAGGCATTACCTAAAGTAGTGTATTTTAATTCATCACGGAGATCGTCTTCAATGTGCTGCATTCGGATAAAGGCCGATCGATCCAAATGTGATGCTGTATTAATAAAGCGTGTGACATCCGCCTTAATTTCATTGGATAAATCACGTTGCCAAATGGCTAAATTCACCGACTCATCATAAATGTCAGTAAGAATACTTGGTTCATCAAAACAGCTGGAACGTCTAATGAGGCTATTAGTTGTTTGGTCTTTTAAAACAGCTTGCGACGGCATACTCCACTCCGATTTAAATTTAAAATGTTAACTGGTGCTTTTAGCTGAAACAGGATGACATTGATTTAACTGTCTGCGGGCTTTAAAATTTATGATATGGCCGTAAGCCACCAAGATAGACCCTAATACTGAGGCAAATACCTCGCCCTGTTCACCAAAGACATCGTGCCCCAAAATAGCCACAGTCACTAGAACTCCCATGCCCATTGATGTAATCAATATCACTAACCAGCTGCGATGATGGAAATACCCTAGCACCACGGCAAAAGCACTAATCGGCAGTACCGCATACAGTAGCCAAGTATGAAAGCGCTCATCGCTAAAGAAGGTCAAGGTCGTTAAAGTAGGTAGTAGAATTAAAATAAGCGGCAACACTAAACAGTGGATCATGCAAAGTGTCGATAGAAATATAGCTGAACGATCAGCAAGGTTCATAAACCTCTTAAACATAATAACCCTTTACTAATAACGCCTTTAAAAAAGCTAAGTTAGACAGCTGTTTTTGCTTAGGCCTATTTAAGCCAATGCTCACCATTAATTAAATTCCATATCTGTAACACTGTTTGTAAGAGTCGCCGACCCTTGCCCAGACTCTATACTCCATTGCACCTCAAGTGTTTGCAGACTATGCATCTTGTCAAATATGACGAAAGACAAGCCTTTCACTTGGTTTGTACATTGCAGTGTATAAGACACTTCAATATTCTGATGATGAACTTCGTGCTCTTCATCATGGCCGTCGTGATCACCGTGAGTCTTATGGTGCTCGTCATGCTCATCATGTTCATCATGTTCATCATGTTCGTCATGATGATGCTCTTCTTCCTCATCATGAAGGTTGCCATGTTTGTGTTCTGCGCCTTCTTGACCTTCAAATACATCTAAATTGTGAGAATAATCGAGCTGTTTACATTTACCATCTAGTTGTACTAGGTTCTCTATCTTTTCCAAGGTATGACCAAGGCTTGCAAGACTATCTCTTTGCTGTTTATCTTCAGGGGCATGCTCAAATCCCAATGCATCTGCGGCCGGCAGCACATATTGCATTTGCCAATTAGCACCATCTTGAATGACAAAAACAGTGCCCGCTCCATGCACGTGTTCTTGCGCTTTAGCAATTCCGCCAAAACAAAGACTTAAGCATATTAATTGTTTAGTAAATTTCATTTTTCTCTCCACCTAATTCAACACTATTCATCTACAAACATTAGCAAACCTAAGTTCACGATAGCTAGAAAATGATTGAAAGCCAATTTGTTACAATATAACATAACCACCACTATTGTTACAATATAACATAATAAAAGGAATATAATGCATCACTTATCTCGCATTGCAGCGCTCATGGGGCTGCTTTTACCCACAAGTGTCTTAGCTGCGCAATCTTTAGAAGGGCTAGTTGAAAACAATAGCGGTAAAGCTGTATCTGGCGCATTAGTTCGTGTTGAAGGTACCAACCTAAATGCTGTAACGGGAAAAGATGGCCGCTTTGTTATTGATGACTTAAGTATCGGAAATAACGAGTTCCACATATCGGTTTCAGGTTATGCACACTTGCATAAAGATATAGTTTTTTCTGAAGATGAGTCAAAAACCATAACACTTACCCTAACTCGCTCACCAATAGAAGTGATTGATGTAGTCGCTACACCTATTCATATGTCGGTCATGGAATCTGCTGCGCCCGTTAGTGTGCTTGCCGGTGAAGCATTACGTCGTCAACAAGCAGCCACAATAGGAGATAGCTTAGAAAAACTCCCCGGTGTGCAAAGTAATTTTCATGGCAATGTTGCCAGTACACCTATTATTCGAGGGTTAAGTGGACCTAGAGTTTTAATCGCGCAAAATGGATTAGACGTAAGCGATGTATCTAGAGTGGGGCCAGATCACTCCGTTGCTGCTGAAGCATCAACTTCGCAACAAATCGAAGTATTAAGGGGCCCTGCCACCTTATTTTATGGAAGTGGCGCGATTGGTGGCGTAGTAAATGTAGCCGATGGCCGCGTACCAACAGATAGTGCAACCCGTGGCGAATGGTTACTTGAAAATAGCTCAGTAAACGACCAAAAACTAGCTTCTTTCAATGTTACCACTGGGACAGAATCATTTGGGTTTTATGCCGATGGTTATTGGCGTAAATCAAACGACTATGAAGTCCCAGTAGACCCAGACTCAGATCACGATGAAGATGACGAAGATCATGAAGAACACGACTTTGTAGTAGAAAACAGTGCCGAAGAATCAAACGGTATAACACTCGGCGCTAGTTATCTTTTTGATAAAGGTTTTCTTGGGATAGCTGTCGAGCAGTTTAATCGTGAATACGGCATTCCTGGTCACACCCATGGCGATGAAGAAGAACACGACCACGATGAAGAAGAGGAAGAAGAAAGCGTATTTGCAGATCTAGAGCAAACTCGAGTGCAATTGCTTGGTGAGTTTAATGCCGATGGCGAGTGGATCAAAAAAATCAATTTTCGCGGGGGCTTTACTGACTACGAACATGCTGAAGTTGAAAATAGCGAAGTTGGAACTCTGTTTGAAAACCAAACCTCCGAAATAAAACTAGATTTCATTCATAGCACCTTTGCTGACTGGAATGGCGGTATCAGCTTCCATTTTAAAAACAGCGATGTCGCAGCCCAGGGTGAGGAAGCCTTTACGCCACCATCTAAAGCACAGACCTTTGCACTAGCCATAATGGAAGAAAAGCATATTGGTGAAGTTTTAGTGCAGTTTGGTGGTCGTATAGAGCAAGTAACTTTAGAAGCGGACAACGTATTACTTCCAACGCTAGAAACCCACCATGAAGACGAGGAAGAAGATGACCACGACCATGATCACGACGACGAAACCAGCATCACCCGAGTGTTTGCAGTAGATCATGAGTTTACCCCAGTCAGCTTGTCAGCTGGGCTAGTGTGGGACTTTACCGAAGGGTACAACTTAGGTCTTTCTGTATCACGCTCACAACGTGCTCCTTCAGCCGCTGAGCTTTTATCTTTTGGACCGCATATTGGTACCGGTAATTATGAGGTAGGCGCTTTGTTTGCCTTGTATGAAACGGAACACGAAGCTTATATTGGTTTGTCTGATGAAAAAATTGATCTAGAGACAGCCAACAACATTGACCTAACCTTCCGAAAAACTGAAGGGGACATAGCTTTTGTATTTAATGCCTTCTATAACCAAGTAGATAACTACTACTATCAAACGTCTACTGGGCTATCAGCTGAAAGTGGTCATGACCATGATCACGGTGATGAAGAAACCGAAGAAGAAAGTAGCGAAGAACTACTGCCTGTTTATATTTTCGAAACCGATGATGTAATTCTACATGGTTTTGAAGCGCAAGTAGCGTGGCAAGTTACCCATGTATTTAAGGCGACCTTCTTCTCTGATTACGTGCGTGCCCGACTCAAAGATGGCGGTAACTTACCTCGCACTCCCCCCCTTCGATTAGGAACTCAATTCAGCTATGAAAATGAAAGTCTTAGTGCACATTTAGATATTACTCGTTATGACACTCAAGACCGGATTACATCTGATGAAACCGTTACTGACGGTTATACCTTAGTTGATGCTAGCGTGTCTTATGACATTCCTGTTTTTAATCAAGACATCGCTCTTTACCTCAAAGGCAGCAACCTAACCAATACCGAAGCCCGAGTACATAGCTCGTTTATTAAAGATGTTGCCCCACGTCCGGGACGAAACATAGCAGTGGGCGTTAGAGGCTACTTCTAACCCCCTATATAACGTTTAAATACTTAAGGAAGATATAATGAGCAAATTACCAAAATTGAACATACTAGCAATGGCCATCGCCAGCTTAATGCTATATGGCTGCGGTGACGCAACAACAAAAATCATTGAAAAAGAGTCCATCGTTGAGGAAGAAGACGAGCATGATCATGACGAAGATGATGATGAATATACCATAGAGTCAATGGGGCGACTTGCCGTGTTGTCAGCTGAAAACAACGAAGCCACTATCTTTGATTTAGACGACAATGAATTGTTGGATACGTTTACGTTAATTCACGATACAAACACTCTTACCGCATCAGCTGACTATCGATTTGCAGTGGTCACCAGTCGAAGTAATGACTATGTAGGCTTTATTGATGGAGGAATGTGGCGAGAAGATCATGTGGAGCATTTACATGACTATGAACAGACTCCAGTTATGAGTGACTTTGAACTCGAAGGAAGTCGTCCAACACATGTCATTAAACATGACGGTCAAACTGCTGTATTTTTTGATGGTGACGCTGAAACAGGTTTAGCTGCATCAGTTCAAGTGGTATCAGATACAGACATCAGCAGTAACACCACTGAAGTTGCTACCCTAGAATACGCGGTAAACATGCATGGCGTGGCAGAACCAAATAGTGACCATTTACTATCAACCATTCGTCGTGACGATGCAGAAACCACTTCAGCGACGACTATATTACCGGACCAAGTTGGTGTTTATCATCTTCATGATGGTGAATATGAGCAAGAACAAGTGTTAGATGTTACCTGTCCTGATTTACATGGTGCCGCCCAAAATGAAGAATATACGGTATTCGGTTGTAGTGATGGTGTGTTAGTTGCTCATCAAGAAAGTGATGACGAGTATCATGCAGAAAAAATACCTAACATTGATGCGTTAAACGACGTGCGTATTGGCAGTATTTATTCCCATGAAGAAAACGATTCATTCATTGGCGTTGCCTCTGCTTACGGAGTAGAAGGAGTTATTTTAGTCAACATAACCCCCGAAAGTGGCATGGAAGTTTTAGAATGGCAACCTGAAACTGATGCGGCTCCCATCTCTTATGGATTTGCTTACGAAGGCGAACATTTTCTTATTTTAGATGAGCTAGGATTTCTTAATGTACTTAGTGGTCATGACCACGATGGTGAAATTGAGTGGGAATTAGAGACCAGTATAGATATATCTGATGAAGACTTGTCTAACATGCCAGAGGGCATGTCATTTAGTTTTGTTGCGGCTCAAAATGGTCACTATGTGTACGTATCTGATCCGATTGCACAGCATATATTGCAAATTGACCTTGAAAGCATGACTATTACAGATGATATAGAAGTAGACTTCTCACCCGCTTCTCTAACCTGGTTAGGAATTGCAGAAGAGGAGCATGACCACGACTAGCTCTGGATGGGGTATGAACAAAATAAACCTTTGTTCATACCCCCCTCAGTATAGTTTTCAATTAGGTAATAAATAATGAACAAAGCAGGACAACTAATAACACTGTGTTTCGGTGCAAGCATATTCGTAGGATGCACGGCTAACCTAGTATCAGAAGAGAGAAAAGAGAGCTGGGTAGAATATGAAAACAGCGCGAAATTGACAGCTCTTCCCCTTTCTAACTCAGTTAAATGGCACACTAAAAGTAAAGAATATCAACTTATTACCCAAGGTGTATATCAGCGAGCAGAACAACAATTACCAGTGGTTGCTTTACAAAATGAACCTTGGGTAGTGGTGATGGATGTTGATGAAACGGTATTAGATAACAGCCAGTATCAGGTTATGATAGACCAAACAGGTGGCCATTATACCTCTGAGAGCTGGGCTAATTGGATAGCAGCCAAAAAAGCGACGCTTGTACCTGGTGCTGCAGAGTTTATGAAAAAGGTTTATTCATTAGGTGGAAAAGTCGCGCTAGTCACAAACCGCGAAAAAAGTCTCGATGCATATACTTGGGAAAATATTTCAGCATTAATCCCTGCAACCTTCGAAAATACATGTTTACTGGGGCGCACTCAAGCAGACAAAGACGCGATTGACGAGCACTCCATCATTAATGATAAAGACCTACGCCGCCAGCAATTAACTAGTGGTAATCTAGATTGCTTTTCGACGCAGGCAGTTCTGCCAAGTTGGCAAAAAGCCCACACCATAGTTATGCAAATTGGTGACAACATAGAAGATGTAAATAAAATTACACAAGAAAATGCCGATATCAAGGCCTTAGGTGAGCGCCTAAATAAAAGTATTTTTATCTTGCCTAACGCTATGTACGGCTCTTGGTAAAACACTTAGAAGGAAAGTAAAACATGGTTACTCGCAGACAGTTCAATCAAGGGATGGTGGCCGTTGCTTTAAGTGGCCTAGCTACACATTTAAAAGCAGCCACTCTTTTTAGTGAATCAGCCACACTCACTGGCAACACTCAATTAATACCCGATGCTAACGGCATACTCGATTTACCCGAAGGTTTTAGTTATGAAGTGATTTCAAAACTCGATGACCCCATGAATGATGGCTTAACCGTGCCAGACAGGGCTGATGGCATGGGCTGCATTCCTATCGATGATAAACGTGTAGTATTGGTGAGAAACCACGAGATTCCTTTATCTAAAAAAGCGCAACTAGCTCAAGACAAAGTGCAGCCAAGTAGGGTATTAAAAGCCTACGACACCTATGCCTCGGGACTACCTCTATCAGGGGGCACAAGTAGCATAGTGTATAACCTGCAAACCCGTGAAGTTGAACATCAATGCATGTCTATACTTGGTACTATTCGAAACTGTTCAGGTGGCGTAACACCATGGGGTAGTTGGCTAACATGTGAAGAGTCAGTTGACAAAGCTTCAGATAGAATTGGTAAAGATCATGGTTATGTATTTGAAGTGCCGGCAACGGCTAGAGAGCTGGTAGACCCAGAGCCTATAAAAGCTATGGGGCGCTTTAACCATGAAGCAGCCTGTGTTGACCCCGCCACAGGTATTGTTTACTTAACCGAAGACAGACAAGACAGTTTGTTCTATCGCTACATACCTAATATACCCGGGAAGCTACAAGCTGGCGGCAAGCTGCAAGCTTTAATGGTTTCAGGGCAGCCCAAATTTGATACACGCAACACTAAGGCTCCTTTCATAGAAGAGCAACAAGACTATGCTTGTGAATGGCTTGATTTAGATAATGTTGATAGCCCAGAAGATGACTTGCGTCATAGGGGATACGCCAAAGGAGCCGCTTTATTTGCTCGCGGTGAAGGCATACATTTTGGCACAAATGAGATGTATTTTTGCTGCACCAGTGGAGGTAAAAAAGAATTAGGCCAGATTATGCGTTATGTCCCTACCCCACTGACCGCTAATCAAAGCAGTGATGAACAAACGGGTTCCTTAAGCATATTTGTTGAAAGTCATAGCAAAGCCACATTTAACTTTGGCGACAACATAGCCCTCGCGCCAAATGGCCATTTAATGGTATGCGAAGATCAATACTCAGCCATAGTGGATAACCACCTTAGAGGGGTAACGCCAGAAGGTGAGGTTTATGATTTTGCAAAGGTACGTTGGCAAACCGAACCCGCTGGCGCATGCTTTTCGCCAGACGGTAAAACACTGTTTGTGAATTTGTATTCTCCTACTCTTACCTTAGCTATTACTGGACCTTGGCAAAACCTGTATGGATAAAATTGCACAAGTCCCCACCAATATTATTACTGGTGCACTTGGGGTAGGTAAAACCACACTTATCCAAGCATTGTTAAAGGCTAAACCCAGTGATGAACGCTGGGCTGTGCTTGTAAACGAATTTGGCGAAATTGGCGTAGACGGAGCATTATTATCCTCACCTGAAGACAAAGGTGTATTTATAAGGGAAGTCCCGGGAGGTTGTATGTGCTGTACCTCTGGGTTGCCCATGCAAATTGCCTTAAATATGCTACTCGCCAAAGCCAAACCACACCGATTACTCATTGAGCCAACTGGACTTGGACATCCTAAAGAGGTGTTGCAAACGTTAACTGCAGAGCACTATCAAGGTGTGTTAGATGTTGGCACAACACTTACTCTTATCGACCCGAGAAAATTGGCAAGCAAACGCTGGCGCGAGCATCAAACTTTTCAAGAACAGTTACAAGTAGCAGATCATATCGTTGCGACTAAATCTGATTTGTATGAGCAAGACTTGATCCCAGAGCTACAAGCTTACTTAAACACACTAGAGATTACTGACACGCCTATTAGTTTGGCAGAGCAAGGTGAAATTGATATAAACATATTGTTTGGGCAGTCTAAATATCAACAGACAGTAAACGAAAATAGTCATTCTCATTCACATTCTGCGATTGAACACAGCCACAATATTACAGCTCCTGCAGTTGGATCCATAAAAGTTGCCAATAATGGTGAAGGCCATTATTCCTTTGGTTGGATATGCTCACCGACACTAATATTCAATTACAAGCTTGTGATGGATACATTATTCACTGTAGCTGTCGATCGTTTAAAAGCGGTGATCATTACCGAGCAAGGAGTACTTGCCTGCAACATCAGCGATGGGTGCGTATCTGTAAATATAGTGGCTCAAGAAGCAGTAGATTCGAGAATTGAGTTTATCACTGAAGATGAACAACTTGCTCTGCAAACGTCTGAAAAAATTGAAACAGTTTTTGGCTTAGCCTCTGAGTAGAAACGATTAAACGTTGATGAACGTTTTGCAGTGAATTGTTAGGTATGTAGACACTAACGATCTATAGCTCTTAAGTATTCGACTTATGATAAAAGTTTTTGAAATAAAAACTCCAGCAAACATTTCTTAACATAAAGCCCCTTATTTTCCCCGCAAAACTTACAACAGGAATGAAACATGATTAGTTTATATGAAATGACCATAACCAACTTTATACGCACCTTAGATGCGACAGTTGATGTGATGAAAAAAGGCGAAGTATATTTTAAAGAGAACAAGATCAATACAGACGAAATCGTTACTATGCGATTTGCAGAAGATATGTTGCCCTTTAGTGCTCAAGTTAATATAGCAGCCCACAATGCCGCAGGGGCTATTCAGTCTTTATTTGATGGTGAATTTAAGCCGCCTCAAGTATCTTTAGATGGCCTTAGCTATTCAGAGCTTATCGCTTACTTTGAAAAAACAGTGGAGACCTTAAAAGCTTTTGCTGAAAACGAAGTGAATGCGCTTTACGGCAAGCCATTACAGTTTAAAGTAGGCGGTAATGAGCTACCTTTCACTACAGAAAATTTCATGATGTCATTTGCGGTCCCTAATGTGTATTTTCATACGACAACCATTTATGACATGTTAAGAATTAAAGGTGTGCCACTTGGTAAGAAAGATTATTTAGGCGATATGGCAGTAGGCGCCCCAGTTTAAACAATAAACTATTTAACAATAATGCCCTTAGTAAATTACATTGAAAGGGGCTTTTATACTTATCTTCGAAACTAATATGACTATTTCAATTTTACGCTTTTTAAGTTTTCGTTTCTTCCAAAGCAACTAGTTTCAAAATTTGTCACTTACAACAGCTTGGGGGAAATTATTACCGCTGCATTTTTAAACGAATACATGTTTGCGAAAGTTATTCTCAAAAATTCTAAAAAAGCTACTTTATACCAATCAAAACGTGGTATTTTTCATGGAATATCAATATTTTATTTGTAGTTGGTACTTTTTACAGGTCAGCGACAAAATATCCTTATAAGAAGTACAGAAATAATAAAGGTTAGTATGAAGTATCTTCTTTGGCTTGGATGCACTGCACTATATTTATCATCGAGTTTAGTATCAGCCACTAAAGCTAACTTTAGTGGTTTTGCGACCATTGGCGCTACGTATTCAGATAACCGAAACCTTGAGCTTACCACTGACTTCTTAAATAAAAGTGATAGTGGCTTTACTTTTTTAAACGAATCTAAAATTGGTTTTCAAACTAACCTAACGCTAGCAGATAAATGGGATGCAGTAGGTCAAGTTGTGCTTCAAGATCGCAACCATAAAACGTTCAATGAATTTATTGAGCTAGCTTTCATTCGCTACCGCCCTAATAGAAACTGGTCATTACGAGCAGGAAGAGTAAATAGTGACTTATACCTTTTATCTGATTATCCCTATGTAGGGTATGCCTACCTTTGGAGCAGGCCACCCAATGAGTTCTATTCTATTGCTTCACCCGCCAACAACTTTGACGGCGTGGATCTCGAATATAAAAATCATATAGCTAATGGTTTCTTCAGGTTTCGATTAGGATACGGACAAACCAGCCCTGAACTACAGGGAGTAGGCAGTCGGTTTGGCTTTACATCCAAAGACTTGGTTCTCCTTAGTGCTTCTTATCAGCTCAACAATTGGTTAATACGTTTAACCCATAGCCATTCAAACTTTGACGATTTAAGAGCCCCTGAACTTTCTGAAGCTCAACTTATTTTAGAGCAAGCTCCTGACGATATATGGCCTGCAAAGGTTGAGCTTTTAGACAAGTTTGATATTTCTGGTAAATCTTCATCTTATGATGCGTTAGGTATTTCTTATGAAAGTCAGTCATGGTTATTCTATTCTGAAGGTGGCATATCAAAAAATGACTGGCTACCTTTTAGCTCATCTACTTCTGGGTATGCCACTTTGGGGTACATCCAAGAACAAACTACCTACTTTATGAGTCTATCTACCATTAAAAATTCAGATAGAATACCGACGTATTCATCCCCGGTATTTGATGCGAGCACTCCTGCAGAGTTAGCCGCCTACCTCTACGCGGTTAGTGATGCCGTTACAACCATACTAGACTCCATAACAGCGAGACAAACAACAATAAGCGCGGGTGCAAAACTTGACTTAACATCGAGTATGAATATAAAACTACAACTAGACCATACCAATATTAGCCCTAAAGGATATGGCCTTTGGAACACCACAGCAACTGAAATATTAACGACAAGAGACAAAGTAAATACACTTAGCCTCAGCTTTAATGTGTTGTTCTAATGAAATTAAAACAACTTTACATACTGCTTCTTTTCATATGTTCAACACACGTTCATGGGCTCGTTATTGTCGTTAACGAAAATAATCAAATTGATAGCCTGACTAAGCGACAAGTGATAGATATATACATGGGTAGATTCAACACTTTCCCTGACGGTCAAAAAGCAACGCCAATTGACTTCCCTGCACAATCAGCCATAAAAAGTCAGTTTTATATGCAGCTAGTACAGCAAAATGAAAGAAAGGTAAGTACATATTGGGCTCGTTTACTTTTTTCAGGAAATGCGACGCCTCCCACAACAATAGAGTCTGTCAAAGACATCATTAATACAGTACGTGCAAATAAGGACATGATTGCATATATCCCAGAGTCAGAGGTAACAGAAGGCGTAAAAGTGGTATTTAAAGTTGCTTCCAATTAGTCAAAAACTATATGTAAAAGTTGCACTGACTATTGCTTTCATAGCAATAATTATATCTTTACTAGCATCTGCACTTTCTTATTATTTGGGCCTGGAAGCCCGGAGTCAATCCAGCCACATATTAGCAGAGCAATTATCTAAGACAGTGGAAAAAACTGCCGTTGTTGCAGCCTACATAAACGATGCTGACCTTGCTCAGGAAATAGTAGATGGGCTAGTTATTAATGATTTGATAAAAGGTGTAAAGCTAAGTAATGACGTTGGCTTAGAGGCTATATCCGGTAATCTAAATGGTCAAAGTAAGAAAATTTCAACCTTATTGAAACACCCTTTCTTACATGAAGAAAAAGTAGGCACCTTAGACGTTTACTTAGATCAACAATATATTGAGCTACAAACTAAAAGAGAAATTATAAAAGAAACACTGATTAAACTACTTCTATCACTAATATTAGCTTTTTTTGTCTCTTTAGTTGTTCACCGGAAATTAACTAAGCCAATTCAAAAGTTAGTTGATAACTTCGAGTACATAGATCCACACCGCCCAGAGACAATGCAAGTTTTACCTCACAAAAATAAAGATGAAATAGGTAAACTGATTCAGGGTATTAATGCGTTAATACAAGGGTTGCACCATTCATTTAGCGTAGAAAAAAATCTACGGATCAAAACTCAAAATCTAGAAAACCAATTCAGGCTTATATTCGAGCAAGCCAGCGCTGGGATTTGCTTAGTCGATCAAAACAACAATATTTCGGCCTTTAACCCTGCTTTCTCCAGATATTTTACTCCTATTGATAATGAGACACTCAACCTCAAGCACTTTCCTAGTCTATTTGTAAACCCAAATAACTTAGAGCAGATTTTAAATTCGATGCGTAATGACCCTTTATTGGATCAAGTAGCCTTAGACCTTGAGTACTCTGCTGGTAAACAGAAGAAATGGATGCATTGCTTATTTGCTAAAGTCACAGAGCAACGTACTGAACGTAAAAAAGATACAGGCCCTATTATCGAAGTTATTTTATATGATATTACCGAGCGCACAGAACGGGAACATCAAACCCGCTTCGAGGCCGATCATGATCCACTCACACATATACTTAACAGACGAGCGGGTGAAGAAAAACTGAATAGTATGTTAGATCTTAGTGTTGAAACTCAAAAGCCATTGATGTTGATGATGATTGACCTAGACAAATTTAAGCCAATTAATGACACCTATGGCCACGAAGCTGGCGATAGAGTGCTTCAAGAAACTGCGAAAAGAATTACAAACAAATATAAGTCACAGAATGATGTATGTATCCGCTGGGGAGGTGATGAGTTTGTTGTCGCAAGTAACGCGCCGAATAGCCAGCAAACCTTCGTCGAACAAGCCGAAGAGTTACTTCTATCAATACAACACCCTATTGAAGTACATCCTAGCGTAACCTGCAGTATTGGCGCGAGTATTGGTTTAGTTATCGCACCAATTCACGGACATGACCTACATCAACTATTGATGCATGCAGATAGCACTATGTATCAAGCTAAAGAACAAGGACTTTCTCGTGTTGAATTATACTCTGCTGTAAAAAACACAAAATAAAAATAAAGTTAGAGGCCATTTAAAACCTATCAAATGACCTAGCAATTACATTTACGTTTGAGCTGAACTAGATGTGGGAGCTTCTTCAGAGAGGTCAACTTGCTCCTCAATATACTGGATAGCTTTATGCAAACTACCAAAAGCATTAATTAAATTTTGACGGCCTTTGTTCATTATATCTGGGTTGTTAGTGTCTGACATCATCCATACCCAAGTACGAATTAATGATTCAGGTGGAGCATTTTTCATATAGCAATTGTTCTTAAAAATTAGTGAATCCTCACTAATTATATCCTGTAGAATAGGCCACATTGAAGTTCTTTTTTGTAACAATATCACACACAATATGTTGCAATATCGATTTGCTTAATTTTAATAGCCTAGGGGCACACACAAGGGAAAATAGTACACCTATGATAAAAATTGCAGTGGGTTCTACTAACCCCATTAAGGTTAATGCGGTAAAAAAAGCTACCTCGGAAATTTGGCCAAATCAAGATATTCAGTGTTTCTCAATAAAAGCTCCATCCGCAGTATCTGAGCAACCTATGACAAGCGATGAAACCCTAAAAGGTGCAGTGAATAGAGTTAAATTCTGCCAGCAACAAACCAAAGCGGATTTCTATGTGGCAATTGAGGGTGGAGTAGACAACTTTGAATACGGCCCTGCCACATTTGCTTATGTGGTTATTGCCGACCACGAAAGAAGCTCAGTAGGTCGCAGCAGTAACTTACCGCTGCCGCCTGTGGTATATCAGGCCCTTAAGAATGGTGAAGAACTAGGTCACGTAATGGACGACTTGTTTACAACAGATAATGTGAAACAAAAAGAAGGGGCTATTGGCTTATTAACCAATAATCTAGCTACCAGAGAAAGCGTTTATACATTGGCTACAACACTTGCTTTAGCACCCTTTATTAATCCTGACTTATACACAGGACTTTAAGCCATTTCATTTAGTTTTTTGTCTAACATCTTGAGGATATCTCGACGAGTTAGCACCCCAACCACTTTATTAGCACCATCAACAACTGGGTATGTCGTGGCGCCACCAGATAACATTTTTTGAGCGACATCAAGGGGCTCACTATTTAATGAAACGGTGACTACATCTGTTTGCATTACATCTGCCACAGTGGCTACTCGGGTATTGTGGTAAACGACTTGAAGGGTGCAATGTAAACATTCTTGGTCTGAAATCCAGCCAATAAGTAAGCCTTCACTATCAAGAACTGGGCCTCCCAATAATGATTTCTTAATTAGATTAGCAGAAGCTTCCGCAACAGGCATATCTGGCTTAAGGATTGCGAAATCTTTAGTCATACATTCTGCGATACTAGCTAAAATCATGTGAATTTCCTTATTATTTAGGTTGCCATCGACTTGAGTGTCCCTTTGTTTAGCATTGAAGTCCAGTGTATTTATTTAACCTTTCAATCATGCCCTTAAATTAGCGACTAAACACTAGGCTAACAACAACACCCGAATCACCTTTAAGGTTATGTATATTGAGTACCCCTTCATGGTATTCAGCAATGATTTTTGCGATATACAAGCCTAACCCTAAATGGGGCTGGGTTGAATTTTGTACCTTGCGAACAGAAACCATAGAGTCGAGTAATTGATCTTGCATGTTTTCTGGTAACAAACAGCCTAGGTTTTCAACACTTAAAACACTGCCTTGCTCATGACTTTTTAAATTCACCGTAATCACTGAATTATCGTCACTAAACTCCACAGCATTGGCAATGATTTTGTCTAACATTTGTGCAAACAATTCAGGGGAGCCAGCAACGGTTACATTTGAGTGAGAAATATTTAAAGCAAACACTCTGTTGCCATATGCTAATTCGTACCCAGCGACACAACCTTGCAGTAAATCACCGAGTTCAAACTCCTCCCGCTCATTACTTTGCATCGCTTGCTCAAGGCGGGTCGCCTCGCTCATGTTAGACAAAATTTTGCTAAGCCGAGTAATACCTTGCTTAGCTCTATCAAGATATTGTTTGTTATCTTCGCTTTGCTCTTCTAATAGTAAGTTGTCTAATGAGGAATTAACGATAGCCACTGGGGTCCGCAGCTCATGAGATAAT
The DNA here is from genome assembly GCF_039942875.1 of Paraglaciecola sp. Classification (GTDB taxonomy): domain Bacteria; phylum Pseudomonadota; class Gammaproteobacteria; order Enterobacterales; family Alteromonadaceae; genus Paraglaciecola. Next base: position 96,520 of record NZ_JBDVBQ010000037.1, on the reverse strand, counting down.
CGAGAAGCCATATTCTCTAAATATGCATTGTATTGGCTCAGTTTACTCAAGACACTGGTGAAGGTACGAGATAAGTCACCTATCTCATCTCTAGTGTGGGATGGGACTATGTCACCTATAATTTTACCTTGTTGGTCTATGGCACTTTCAGTTTCGTTACGTAATTTGCGAATGCGCCAAGACAATCTTGATGCAATCAAAAATAAGGCAATAGTACTAATAAGGATCACCAGCAAAATATAGTGGAATTGACGTTCTAAGGCTTTATTTCTTAACGTACGAATACCATGGGTAGTTTGCTCAACAACTACAGCTCCCATTACAGTATCGTCGATGTAAATTGGATGCGCAGCAGACATAATTACCGCTTTATTGTCGGGACTTAATCGCCATAAAGAACTTGGCTTACCTGTTAAGGCTTCAATAATGTCTTGACCTCGCAAAGAATAGGCATCTCGCAAATCATCAACAAAGTCTGCAGGGGGCTTAGTTAATATTTGATAGTACAAAGGCAATAACCAGTTAGTTTCTATATATTTCCACCAGCTTTGTGAAGCATCAGACTTAACAGTACTGTTTACCCCTTGAGCTTTGCTTATATCACCCGAACGCGCTAATACCCGCATGTGTTTGTCTACCACCCACACCCTAGCGTTCGAATATTTTAAACCTTTTAATATTTTTTCGATTTCTGGAGAAGGCACCAAAACCGTACCTAGGGAGTCCACCTTTGAAGGATTTGCGGTTCCCATTATGTTCTCTACTTCCCGTGTAACTGGGTTGTCCACATCAACAATTGCAAAGGCTATCTTGCTCGACATCATAGCTAATGGAAACCGCAACTCTAACTGATAGCCATTATCCGTGTTGCGCCATTGTCCTTGAATTTGCGTCTCTAATCTGTCTGGTTGCAGTGACCCTAAATCATCTTTCAGCAAATAAGCATTAACCCACCCCTCTTCTGAGGGCGCCACAATATACCGTTGAAAGACCCCTATAGAGTCAGTCATTGCAATTTGTAAATGATCATTCTTGTCGATACGCAAGCTATTTTTGGGCCGCAACAAAACTGTATTGTCTGTGACATCAAACATGGCGTAGAGATAGCGGTCATACTGTCCAACCATATGCCGAAAGTGCAAACTGCTAGCCTCATAATCGCTAACTTGGTCAATTAAGTTTTGTTGGGCGTATTCTATGGTCAATTGCTTATAATCTTGCCAATCATCTAGCTTGCCATCAAGCCGAATAGGGTAAGCAATCTTATAGGCATACAAATCTGTGCCAGGTTTAACATCTTTTAAGTAAGCCGACTGATTATCAAATAAAGCAGGTCTCTCATGCAGCGCAGTAGCAACCGCTCGAGCTGTACCCACCATAGTTTGCTCTTGTCCAATACGTAAATAGGTTTCCATTTCCCATACATATTGATACCCCAACCAGGGGATAGTCAGTAAAAAAGAGGAGAAAAATAGTAGTTTAGCTCTTAACCCAAACCTTACTCGGCTCATCGCCTAAAAGCCCTTAATAGATTGAAATTTAATCGTTTTATATTCATGACTAATTATTCTTCCATCTATAACCCATGCCATATACGGTTTCAATACAGCTAAACTCATCATCTAGTTGTACAAACTTTTTGCGAATGCGCTTTATGTGCGAAGTAATAGTGGTGTCGTCTACTACCATTTTAGACTCGTCCATTAACTGCTGACGGCTTTTCACATGACCCGAATACTTTGCAATGGCGTGTAACATCCAAAACTCTGTAACTGTTAATTCAATACTTTGGCCTTTCCAGCTTACCGTCATACGTTTACTGTCTACCGTTAAATCCCCAGTTTGAATGATATCACTGGGGAGTTGGGGCATGGCTAACAGCTCGGTTCTTCGAAACAGTGCTGCAATACGGGCCAACAAATGAGGCAGGCTAATATCTTTGGTAAGGTAATCATCCGCTCCCATACGCAGACCGCAAATGGTGTCGTAATCATTATCTCTAGCGGTAAAAAAAATAATGGGTAAGGTTTTAGACAAGCTTCGCAATTGTTGACACACAGCAAAGCCTCCGTCTATTTCATCTTCAAGACCGATATCGATAATCGCTAAGTCAGGTAAACGCTGTAAGAATACTTGTTCTGCAGAAGTTCTATTACCATAGGCTTGCACTTCGTAGCCTTGTTTCGTTAGGGCTGCAATATAGTTTTCTCTAAGGGCTAGGTCATCTTCTACTAGGGCAATACGTTTAGACATAGTTTCACTCTGTAATAATATAATTGCACTATATCGTAAAAAGTTGACTAGGTGAGGCCTTATAACCAAGGCCAATGCAATTTCCATTTTTTCGCCACAATTGCCCTCAACATTGCCATTTTGTCTCCCTGAACCGGCCACACAAACTTTGTTTACTAGAGAGGAATCAATCAACACTCTTGGAGAAAACAATGAAACTTACCAGCAAAAAGATCACAACCGCCATCACCTTTACTTGTTTATTGTCGGGTAGCACATTTGTACAAGCAGCCACTAAAGAAGAACAAACCAACGAAATAATAGGCGTTAGCTCAGGCGCTATAATTGGAACAGTTTTAGCTGGCCCTGTAGGAGGCTTTGTTGCAGCTGTATTTGGTGCCATGATTGCCGAAGATGTTAACTCGGACAAACGCCTACTTCAGGCTGAACTGTCATTAGCAGATAAAGACCAGCAGTTGCTCACCTTGCAGCAAAATTTTCAACAAGCCAAAGAACGTACCACGATACAACTCGCGGCAATGGATCAAGCCTTGGAACAGAGTATTTCTGAAATAGAAAGCAATATTCAGTTCAAAACTGGATCATATGCCCTGGAACAGCACTACCAATCCCAGTTAGATTTAATTGCCAACACCCTAATAAAAAACCCCAAGTTGAGCATAAGCTTATCTGGCTTTGCCGACCAGCGAGGTGACAGCACCTTGAACCAAGCATTATCAGAACAACGCACCATAACAGTAAAAAACTATTTGGAAAATAAAGGCGTAAAAAACAAGCAAGTAATCACTAACTCTTATGGTGAATCATTGTTAGTTAATGCAGAAAGTAACTATGAAGGGGACTTTTTTGACAGGAGGGTAATGTTGAAAGTATCAAGTGAGCAACCAGAAATGGCCACAGCTGCGACTCATTCAGACCATTAATTTAGGACACAATTATGCTATCACTACCTAAGCTTGCTCTTGTTAGTTTAGTGGTTATTGCCATAGGGGCGCTGCAACAAGCAGTGCCCGCTTTTACAGGCGAGCAATCCAAACTAGTAGACGCTGAACCCTCAAACTCACCACAACTAGCAGACTTAACCGTGCTGTCTAATCAGGCTGTCACAACCTATCAAGATACAGAAAACGGAACTTTATATTTAATAACAGACGAGCTCATTCAAGGGGCTGAAGGCAACAAAAACATACCCCCAACAACTATGAGTCCGTTGCTTAATACAAAAGTAGAAATAAACGTAAATGGCATTGTCGCCCGAACAAAACTCACTCAGTCCTTTAAAAATGCCAGTGAGAATTGGGTTAACGGCATGTATGTATTTCCTTTACCAGAAAATGCCGCAGTTGATCATTTAATGATGACAATTGGAGACCGAAAAATCGAAGGGAAAATACAAGAAAAGTCGCAAGCAAAAAAATTGTTTACTCAAGCCAAATCCGAAGGCAAAAAAGTGAGTCTAGTCGCACAACATCGCCCTAATGTATTTAGTAATCAAATTGCGAATATTGGACCAAATGAAACGATAGAAATCAGTATCGAGTATCAACAAACCTTAAATTTACAAGAACGAGAATATAGTCTGCGTTTCCCCATGACAGTGGCACCTCGATACACCCCAGCTAATTCAGACGAAATCATTGATACAGCAATACCCAAAACTGATATCAGTCCAGACCAAAATATCCAGTTATCAGTTAATTTACAGGCGGGTTTTGAGCTAGATAATATCGAAAGTGAGTTCCACTCCATAACTCAAAGCCGCTTACCTGATGGCAGCTATAACATAACCTTAAACAACGATATTCAAGTCAATCGAGACTTTGTATTGCATTGGCAACCAGAATTGGGGGCAGATCCTAAGGTTGCCCATTTGACTCAGCAGATTAATGGAGATGAGTATGGACTAATTATGATTAATGCCCCTAACAGTAAAGAATTTGTTTCGGCTTTGCCAAGGGAGGTTATCTTTGTATTAGATACATCGGGGTCAATGGAGGGTGAGTCAATCTTGCAGGCCAAACAAGCTTTATTATTAGCCATTGAACAACTTAACGAACAAGATAGCTTTAATCTCATCGAGTTTAATAGCAGAGCGCAAAATTTATGGCGAGTCCCTAAAAAAGTAACAGCCACAACCAAAAAGCAAGCGGCTGACTTTGTAACTAGCTTAAAAGCCAACGGCGGCACCGAAATACACAGAGCCCTTAACTTGGCTTTCTCACTTAGCGCAAATCAAACAACTGAATCAAGTATGAGCCAAATCATATTTATAACAGATGGCAATGTAGGGAATGAAGAGTCATTGATGCAGCTGATAAAAAGCGAGATTGGTTATTCTCGATTATTTACAGTGGGTATCGGCAGTGCTCCTAATACTTACTTTATGAGTGAAGCTGCCGAAATGGGAAGAGGCACCTTTACCTATATTGGCTCTACCAGCCAAGTACAACAGAAAATGGCTGGCTTACTTACCAAGTTAAAGCACCCCACCCTTACAGATATAGAGTTATTACTAAGCTCATCTATTAAAAATCCAAAACAGAAAATAGAAATCTACCCTAAGAAGATTAGTGACCTGTATCTAGGGGAGCCATTAATAGTAAGTTATAAAGTATCTCAACCCTCAATAGAAACTGAAGACTCATTTGGTAAAATCACCTTAACTGGCCGTTACAGGGATCAAGATTGGCAACAACAATTACCTAAAACCGTTACCTCAAGGGAAGCTGGACTCAATGTGTTATGGGCAAGAAAAAAAATAAAACAGCTCTCCCAAGATAAAAGACGAGCACAAATGCAGCCAACACATTCAGCAAATCTACAAAGCGAATATCAAGCCCAGATCACCAATACCGCTATCGAGCATCATATAGTCAGTCAATATACCAGCTTGATAGCTATAGACGTAACCCCTACAAAGCCGATGACGGAACATCACCATACACAAAAGCAGGCTGACTATTTAGCTAAAGCTAAACAAAATAGAGTAGCAAAAATGATGGGTAGCCTACCCCAAACTGCTACACCCGCAGAATTAAAAATGATTATGGGTTTATTTATAATAGGATTAGCGATATGTATGCACTTACTTACAAGAAGAAAATTTTAAGCCGAAGACTTACCTCATTTATCTATAAATATAAATGGATAACATTGATTTTACTCCTAGGGGCTTATCAATTTTCCAGTGGTATCTATATATTTGCTAAAGCAGAATTAGCACAACAACTAATTGCTAGGGCCTGGCACAAAAGTCTTGATTTCAATGAGCCTGTTAAACCATGGCCATGGGCAGACACACACCCTATGGCTGAGTTACAAATTAAGGATAAAACTTGGTTTGTACTAGCAGGGGCAAGTGGTCGTAATTTGGCCTTTGCACCTAGCCATGTTAGTGCGACTCCAAAACCAGGCCAAAGTGGCAATAGCGTCATTGTGGGTCATCGTGATACCCAGTTTAACAGTCTAAAAACATTACAAAAAGGCGACATCATTGACATTAGCACTCGCCAAACGCAACAAAGATTTCAGATTATACAATTACGAATTGCCCATGAATCACAGGTTGAATATTTGCAAAATGATGAAACCATTAACGGTGTAGCGCTTGACGGAGTAAGCTTAACGCTAATTACTTGTTATCCCTTTGATAGTATATTACCCAACCCGACCCACAGGTATGTCGTTAGAGCCATAGCCATATAACTGTAGTCAGCAGCAGACAGGAAATCACAAGTTATACAATAATCAACATCAACAAGCGGGAAAATCATTGAAAATCAATTAATTAAAAATATGGAATGGAATTCGCTAAGCATTCAATAACGCAAATAAAGCGGCTAGCCGCTGAGTAAACTAATAAAAGGAATCAAAAATGAATTTATCAAAAACGTCACTAGCAATCGCCTTAACAGCCCTAAGTCTTAGCTTAAGTGCATGTACAGAAAGTCAAAAAGAGTCTGCTGAAGCTGCAAAAGAAGACGCCAAAGATATTATGGCTGAAGCCAAAGAAAAGTCAGTGACTTTATATGAAAAAACTAAAGCTGAAACCTCTGAACTGGTAGATGACGCTGCAGATATGGCAGAAGATGTGAAAGAGAGTGCATCTGAAACTTATGATGCAGCCAAAGAAAAAGCCAATGACGCCTATGAGGCAACGGCAGAGAAAGCAAGTGAAGTTATGGACACTACAAAAGAGAAAACCGCAGAGTTAAAAGCCGATGCAGCCGAAAAAATGAAGGAAGCCTGCATATCTGCAAAAGAAAAAATGGATGAAGATCCAAAAGATTGTTAACAAGTAAACCAGTCTCTAATAAGCAACAAAGAAGCTAGCTTTTTTGTTGCTTTTTTTGCCCTCATCAATTCACATCACCTGCATATCTGACCTCTTTCTAACACCACATATATTTAAAATACGTTATGCTATGGTCTACATTGCCGACAGAAACCAAAATGTTACTCGCCCCTTAAGTTTTTAAAATAAGGAGACTTTGATGTCTTATATAGATGGGTTTATCGCTGCAGTTCTCAAAACCAATAAAGATAAATATTTAGAACACGCAAAAAGCACTGCTGTTGTATTTAAAGAGTATGGCGCTCTCAACGTAGTAGAAACTTGGGAAGATGAGGTTCCCGATGGTGAAGTCACCTCGTTTCCAATGGCAGTCAAAAAACAACCAGATGAAGCTATAGTTTTTTCTTGGATAGTTTGGCCATCAAAAGGAGTTCGTGACTCAGGATGGCAAAAAGTAATGGAAGATCCACGCATGCAGCCAGATGAAAACCCTATGCCATTCGACGGTAAAAGGCTTATTTACGGGGGCTTCAATACAATATTGGATGCTTGACCCTATATCAAATAATCAAAGTCTTACTCCTCCGATAATGTACCCACCATCAATTTAGCAGAAACTATGTGACTGTAAGAGGCGCAGGGTTGGTAATTATCGATAAACAGCATATAAGCAATAGGTCGTATACGGTAGAATAACGGGGTGGGTAAAGTTATACAGTTAAGTCACAATTCAACCTAACTGATGGACTAACTTGTGTTAGCACTAAGATAAGCACAATCTTAACTTGAAATGGTATAAACAGACGCAATATCATTAACGCTGAGCAAACCAAGCTCTCACTTCTATAACGTTCTTTTAGCAAGTTTTAGCCGCTAGAGTTCAATATACAATTCGATTTAACACATTAGCTGGCAGTTTATATGAACGCACTTAGCATTAAAGGGTTGACCAAAACTTATAAAGGCGGCACAAAAGCCTTACAAGGTGTCGACCTAGAAGTAAAACAAGGGGATTTTTTCGCACTACTTGGGCCAAATGGTGCAGGTAAATCTACGACCATCGGTATTATTAGCTCTCTAGTCAATAAAACAGATGGCGAGGTAGATGTATTTGAATACTCCTTATCTGCACAGCCAGTTCAAGCCAAATCTTGCATTGGCTTAGTCCCTCAAGAATTTAATTTCAATCAATTTGAAACACTGTCGCAGATTCTTCTAAATCAAGCAGGTTACTATGGTGTGCCTAGGCATCTAGCAAAACCAAGAGCAGAAAAATATCTGAAGCAGTTAGACTTGTGGGAAAAACGCAACTCACCTTCAAGGCAGCTATCAGGAGGGATGAAAAGACGCCTAATGATAGCAAGGGCCTTAATGCATGAACCAAGAATGCTTATTCTAGATGAACCTACCGCTGGAGTAGACATAGAAATAAGGCGCTCCATGTGGACATTTTTAAAAGAAATTAACGAGCAAGGTGTGACAATTATTCTCACTACCCATTACCTCGAAGAAGCCGAAATGCTATGCCGAAATATTGCCATAATCGATAAAGGAAAAATCGTACAAAATACCAGCATGAAGGCATTGCTTGCCACCCTAAACATTGAAACCTTTGTACTAGATTTATCTAAGAATGTTAGTTCTTTAACTATAGAAGGATTTCAAAGCAGATTAACAGCTGAACGCACCCTCGAAGTTGACGTACCCAAAGAGACTAGCTTAAACAATGTGTTTGAGCAGTTAACCACCCAAGACATTGAAGTCTTGAGTATGCGTAATAAGTCTAATCGCTTAGAGGAGTTATTTGTACGGTTAGTCGAGTCTGGTCGCGCAGAACAACAAGCATCACAAGTGAAAGCCACGATCCAAGGAGCAAACTCATGAACTCATTAAGTATGGTGGCCCTAAGAACAATTTGGATTAAGGAGTGCACACGATTTTTGAGGATTTGGATCCAAACCCTGTTACCACCAGCCATTACTATGTCTTTGTATTTTGTGATTTTTGGTAATCTGATTGGTAGTCGCATAGGAGATATGGGTGGCTTTAGCTATATGGAATTTATAGTGCCTGGGCTAATTATGATGTCGGTGATCACCAATGCTTACGCTAATGTTTCGTCTTCTTTCTACAGTGCTAAATATCAGCGCAATGTTGAAGAGCTGCTAGTTGCCCCCGTATCTAACTGGATTATTATTGCTGGTTATGTTGGAGGTGGTGTCGCTCGGGGCATGTTAGTGGGGGTGATTGTAACTTTGGTCTCACTTATATTTGTTGATGTGCACATTCATAGTTTAACGCTTATTTTAGTGACCTTATTTTTAACAGCGGTTTTGTTTTCTACAGCAGGCCTTATTAATGGAATTTATGCCAATACCTTTGATGATGTCAGCATAGTCCCTACTTTTATTTTAACGCCACTAACCTACCTGGGTGGTGTATTTTACTCCTTGTCTTTATTACCAGAGTTTTGGCAATGGGTAAGTAAAATTAATCCTATTGTGTATATGGTTAACGGCTTTAGATATGGATTTTTAGGTGTCTCTGACATGAGTCACTTCATCTCTTTAGGGATATTAGCGATATTCAATATTGTATTACTTGGCTTCGCATATAGCCTGATTAAACGTGGCGTAGGTATTCGTAGTTAAAATGAAAAGCTTCGCTCGTTCCATCACAACCAACCAAGTTGGCATACATCAAAATCTACAGAAGGTGGTGACACGCCACCTCAATTCTAGTAGTCAAAAGCCTTTATCAGATCACACTAAAAATGCCTTTCAAGAAGTATTGAAGTGGTTAGGAGATTGGCAAGGTCAACTTATTTTAGACTCCTGTTGTGGTGTAGGAGAAAGCACTGCCAATATTGCCTTAGCTTACCCAGAATCCAAAGTCATTGGGGTTGATAAATCCGCACTGCGAACTCAAAAACATCACGTATACTCAGTTGAAACAGACAACTACCTTGTGGTGCGAGCTGACTTACAAGATTTTTTAAGATTACTTGTTCTTGAAGAAAAACAGTTATACAAACACTACCTTTTATACCCGAATCCCTACCCTAAATCTGCTCACTTACAGCGTAGGTGGTACGCTTCTTCTACTTTCGCAGACATACTAAAGTTAGGTGGTAAATTCGAGGTAAGAAGTAATTGGAAGTTATATATCGAAGAATTTGCACATGCTCTACATATTGCAAACATTCGAAGTGACATCACTCAAGTTGAAAAAATCACTCCTATGACCCCCTTTGAACGTAAGTATTGGGAAAGTGGTCAAGATGCCTGGAAGGTAACCGCTACCCTCCCCGCTAACTACACCTAATAACTTCCCATAATTAATCAACATTGGCTTTAGGTTGGCTAAAGTAAAACCCTTGAGCATATTTGAGGCCTAGCTCTCTTACTTTTGTTAACGTTTCTCTTTGTTCTATGCGCTCAGCTATAAGGATCACGTCATTCTTTTTTGAAGCACTGATTAATAATGCAATAAGCTCAGAATTAGTAGTATCAGGCCCATCGGACTCAAACAAGCTCCCTTGTACCTTGATTGCAGCGACAGGCAGACTAAACACCTTTTCAACATTTTCTTTAGTCAAATCAAAGTGGTCGATAATGATTTTCACACCATAATCTGCGCACATTTCAGCAAAACGCGAGAAGCTTTGCAGGTCTGCTAAGGCGTTCTGTGCGGTGATCTCAACAGAAACTCTGTTAGGGTTAGGGTAATCACCAAGTTGGGAACGGAAAAATTGGTGGGTCTCAGAGTCTGTCATGTCTGAAAGGCTGACATTAATATTCCACGCCATATTAATGTCTCTAAAATAACTGGCACTGCGCTTAAAAATAGTTTCTGTTAGCTGAGCTACCGTGTGTTGCCTTTCAACCAGAAATAGAAACTGGCTAGGTAGGTAAGTATTGTCATGTAAGTTAACTAAACGTGCTAAACACTCGTAACTCCATACAGTATTATTTTCTAAATCCATAATTGGTTGAAAAAAGGGTACGACACATTCTAAGCTAAAACTATCTGTAACTTCCGTGATTTGCATATTTATGATTAATGATTTTAGTTAAACTTTATTTAATATAACAACTTGTTAACAAAGTTAAAATAGCTACATAAAAGGCTGGCTTAATCCTTATTAGTCGCGACAACCTTACCCTATGGATTTTGATGTAATCAACACTGAGAATGTAATGCTGCGATTAAAACCCTTTAAGCAGGTTAAAATTAGTACCATTAAGTCAATCAAGTCCTAATAGTCTTGATTCTAGCTATTGGTCTACAAGCCGATTTAATGTAAAGTTCGCGACTTATCCGATTTCATATAAGGTAACAGCGTGAGTGGAGCTGAGGTTAGTCTAGGTCATTTGTTCAAGGTATTTACTATGCCTGAAGGCAAAGATTCTAAGCTTGCACAAATTGAACAACATCTTTCAGACAACTTATCAGATTTTTTATCTCAACACGTTGTAACTAAAGTTAAATCTCTGGAACAAATCGAAAAACACTTTTCAAAAAGTAGTGTCCCAGAAGAGCCAGAGTTTGTTTCAAAACATGCTGAAGACTTGCTAGACAAGCTTGTAGCTAATTCTGTTAATACCTATTCGCCTACGTTTATTGGCCATATGACATCGGCTTTGCCTTATTTTCACTTGCCCCTCGCTAAGCTTTTGGTCGGCTTAAATCAAAATTTGGTGAAAATTGAAACATCAAAAGCCTTCACCCCCCTTGAACGTCAAGTTTTGGGGATGATGCATGAGTTGGTCTATAAACAATCTGATGATTTTTATAATACCTATCTACACAGTGCCAACCATGCACTAGGAGCCTTTTGCTCTGGGGGTACCCTAGCTAACATTACCGCTTTATGGGTTGCCAGAAACAAAGCATTACCCGCAACCACACAGTTCAAAGGAGTGGCGCAAGAAGGTCTAGCCGCTGGCATGATGCATTATGGCTATAAAAAAATGGGTATTATTTCTTCAAAGAGAGGCCATTATTCACTTTCTAAAGCTGTTGACATACTTGGGTTAGGTAGACAGCAAATGCTTACTATCGACTCTCCATCACAACGCTTATCGCCCGAGAAAGCATTAGAGGTCGGGCGTCAATACCAACAAGCTGGTAATAAAGTATTAGCCATAGTAGGAATTGCCGGTACTACTGAAACTGGCCACATAGACCCACTTGATGAGTTGGCTGATGTAGCTAAAGAGCTAGGTTGTCACTTTCATGTGGATGCTGCTTGGGGCGGAGCAACATTATTTTCAAATGAGCACAGCCAGTTATTAAAAGGTATTGATAGAGCTGACTCTGTAACCTTAGATGCCCACAAACAAATGTACGTGCCTATGGGCGCAGGTATGGTGTTATTTAAAGATCCTAACGATAGTAATACTGTGCGTCACCATGCCCAGTATATTCTCAGAGCTGGCTCAAAAGATTTAGGGGCAACCACCATCGAAGGCTCCCGTAACGGCATGGCAATGATGGTATATGCATCCTTACATATATTCGGCCGCCAAGGTTATGAACTGTTAATCAATCAAAGCATTGAAAAAACCAAGACCTTTGCGAGAATGATCCAGTCTCACCCTGACTTTGAACTAGTAACTCCCCCTACTTTGTCATTATTAACCTACCGAGTTAATCCTGAAGAAGTTCAGCTGAAAACCAAAGCCCAACCACAAATTGGCCATGCTATTAACATGGAGTTAGATAAATTAACTGTGTCTGTGCAGAAACAGCAAAGGGAAGCTGGAAAATCTTTTGTATCTCGTACTCGTTTACAAACAGAAAAATATCCCGATCAAGCCATTACTGTCTTTAGGGTGGTATTAGCGAACCCTTTGACCACAGAAACCGATTTACAAAATATTTTGGATGAACAAATTGCTATAGCAAGCAAAACCAAAATTTGGAAAAAGCTTTGTTATAAACACAAAAAAGCGAACTGATTAGCTCGCTTTTCGAGGGACAGTACCCGCTATAAATTAAACTGAATATTGTCGATCAATCTTGTTTTTCCTAAAAACGCCGCTGCCAATAACACTAAGCCTTTATCTTCGTGACCAGGCTGCAGCAAAGTTTCATCATTACGAATCTCTAAATAGTCAGGGCTAAAGCCTAGCTCAGCTAACTGAGTTTTATACTCCTCTGTTAACCTGTTGAAATCCCGTCTACCATCCGTGATCTGTTTCACCATTGACTGCATTTTTACATATAAAGTAGGCGCTAACTTACGCTCTTCCTCTTTTAAATACTGGTTTCTGGAACTCATAGCTAAACCATCGTCTTCACGAGTAGTTGGCACACCAAATACTTCTAAATTCATAGATAAATCAGTCACCATGGCCTTTATAACCTGTAGTTGCTGAAAGTCTTTTTCACCAAAAAATGCTAAATTAGGCTGCACCATATTAAATAACTTACACACTATGGTGGCCACGCCTCTAAAGTGCCCAGGGCGACTTGCTCCACAAATCATGTAAGAAATACCCGGGACTTCAACAAAGGTTTGTTGCTCTAAGCCCCTAGCGTAAATATCGCTAGCGTGTGGTAAAAACAAAGCTTCAACGGATAGCTCTTCTAATAAACGTTTATCGTTTTCAATGGTTTTTGGATAAGCATCTAAATCTTCGTCAGGCCCAAATTGCATAGGGTTAACAAAGATAGAAACCACTACAATATCGGCATGATTTTTAGCTTCTCTAACTAAGTTCAAGTGACCTTGGTGTAAATTTCCCATGGTAGGAACAAAAGCGATTACCTTGCCATTATTTTGCCAAGTACGCCTTACTTCACGAAGATCTGAGATCTCACTAATAACTCGCATAAATCTAATTTACCTTACTAGCTTTAGTTAAAGCTATGTTCATCAGAAGGAAAGCTCCCTTCCTGTACTTCTTGAATATAAAGTCTGACTGCTTCACGCATATCGGTGCTGTGCTGTAAGTAATTTTTCGAAAACTTAGGCATATAGTTAGCACTGATCCCAAACATGTCATGCATGACTAAAATCTGACCGTCAGTTTGTACTCCTGCCCCTATACCGATGACAGGGATAGATAAACGCTCGGATATTTTAGCGGCTAAGTCTGTCGGAATACACTCCAGTACCAACATCTGAATACCAGCTTGCTCTAACTGAATAGCTTGTTCAAGAATACGCTCAGCTTGTAAATCGTTACGACCTTGAACTTTAAAACCACCAAACACATGCACTGATTGTGGTGTTAAACCTAAATGGCCACAAACAGGCACACTTCTTTCTTGTAATCCTTTGATGGTTTCTAATAACCATTCGCCACCTTCTAGCTTCACCATACTGGCACCAGCACGCATTAATGTTGCAGCATTTACGTAACTTTGTTCAGGTGTGGAATAAGACATAAACGGCATATCAGCAACAACAAACGCTCTGTCTACCCCTGCTCTCACTGAGCGAGTATGGTAAGCAATATGCTCTATGGTGACACTTAGTGTGTCTTCGTCACCTTTTAATACCATACCTAAGGAATCGCCAATCAGTAAAACGTCTACCCCTTGTTCATCAAACAATTTGGCAAAACTTGCATCGTATGCAGTTAAAGCGGTGATTTTTGTATTGTCTTGCTTCATTTTTAGCAAGCTTGAAGTCGTCACTTTCTTCATTTGAGATACCTCAATATTTATTTGATCAACTTAGTTGTAGACCAACGACATTAGCGGTCAGCTAGGTATGCGCACTATACGGATTTTTTTCTGAAATTCTAGGGATCAGTATTTAGCAGAATTTGTTGTAACCCATTTTTGGGTGTACGACTAACTAACTCACTCAATATTTTACCATCAGGTAACACAAGGTCTGGTGTTATTTCATATAAAGGATACAACACAAACTCTCGTTGCTGCATACCATAGTGGGGAACGGTTAGGGTCTCAGTAGAAATAACTTGTTGCCCGTATAGTAGAATGTCTAAGTCTAAGGTTCTTGGACCCCAGCGCTCACCTGTTCTTTGTCTACCTTGTTCATTTTCAATAGCTTGGGTATGATTTAACAACACTTCAGGTAACAATTGAGTTTCTATTAAGGCGACACTATTAACATAGTCAGGCTGATCTTGAGGGCCCATTGGCTGACTGCCATAGAAACTGGACACACACACCAAACTAGAATCAGGTAAAGCACCTAAAGCGGAAATGGCTGATTGCAGTTGTTGTAATGGCTCAGCTAAATTACTACCCAAGCCAATATAAACTTGGGTCATGCTTGAGGTTTAGGTTTAGGCTTACGTCTTTTTCTTGGACGACGAGTTGGTCCGCCCTCTTTTTCACGTAATACTTGTAGCATATTTTTACGGCCGCCTTCGTCAGCCTCTTGAAAATCTGTCCACCAGTCTGCCAACTCAAGCAATGGTCCACCTTCAATTTGACCACGCATTAACAAAAAGTCATAAGCCGCTCTAAATTTAGGGTGTTCAAGCATTTGATAGGCTCTACGCCCATAGCGTTTTGGTAAACGATTTTGTAGTTGCCAAATATCGCGTACAGGTATGCTAAACCGCTTGGGGATCATAATCCGTTGAATTTGGCGGTGCATCACATCATTTAAAGCTAGGTTAAAGGCATCAAAATGATTTAAGCCCCCCTCAGCCATTAATTGTTGGCAACGCTCTTCTAATGGGTACCACATAAAGGCTGCAAATATAAATGCTGGTGTGACACGCTGACCTGTATTAATACGGTTATCAGTATTAGTAAGTACCAACTCAACAAAATTAGATTCTTTACCTTCTGGATGTACTAACAATGGTGCTAGTTGCGGAAACAAAGGTTCGAATAAATGAAACTGACTCAATAATTTGTAAGTCTCTAACCCTTGACCGGACAGCAATAACTTGAGAACTTCCTCAAATAACCGGGCAGGTGGAATATTTGCCATCAGAGGCGCCATAGCTTTTATAGGCTCTGCACTTTCTTTACTAATTGTCATATTGAGCTTGGCAGCAAACCTAACTGCGCGCAACATTCTAACGGGATCTTCTCGGTAACGAGTTTCTGGGTCACCTATTAAGGCAATTTTTCTATCTTTTATCGCTTGCATACCTCCAGCAAAGTCACTGATTGAATAGTCTGCAATATTGTAATACATAGCATTGATAGTGAAATCTCGTCGCTGTGCGTCTTCTTCAATGGTGCCAAAAACGTTGTCTCTTAGTAATTGCCCATGGTCACTTTGTTTACTTAACTTAGACTCATCGTCATCATTATTCTGATGATGCCCTCTGAAGGTAGCGACTTCTATAATTTCGCGGCCAAATACAATATGAGCTAATCGAAAGCGACGACCTATTAGTCTACAGTTTCTAAATAAGCCTTTAATCTGCTCTGGCGTGGCATCAGTGGTGACATCAAAATCTTTTGGCTCTTTGCCTAATAAAATATCTCTAACACAACCACCCACTAAATAAGCTTGGTAACCACTATTATGTAAGCGATAGAGTACTTTTAACGCGTTATCACTAATCGCATCCCTTGAGACTGGGTGTTCACTTCTAGGAATAATGGTGGCGACAAGGGGGGCTGGACTTGAACCAGAGTTACCGCGAAATGCGCCTTTCATTTTGTCGATTACACGAGAAATAATAGTGCTTTACTCCATAATTACGGATGGCTGAAAATGTGCCGAAAAATTCGGCGCTTATCATATACTGTCTAGGCCACCAATTCTATTGTCAATACGTGCCGTTTTGGCTGTTATTTGCCTTAAATCCCAGCGATCTACTGCCCAAGCAATAATATTTTGTGGTGTTTCAGTTCGGCAACTCTTGGGGACTGTCATTCCCAAAAACGCTAGGGCATCACACAAGTTGTGATTTACTTGCTTAACATCAATAGCCTTAGCATGATTTTGCTTGCTCAACTTTTTACCACTTGGGGTCACAACCACAGGAAAGTGCATAAAAGAAGGTGCTGAAACTTGAAGTGCCTTATACAAAGCTAACTGAAATACGGTGGCGTCTAGCAGGTCTGCACCTCTTGCCACTTCAGTAATGCCTTGCTGAATATCATCTACCACTACGGCTAACTGATACGCATATAAACCATCTTTTCTTTTTAAAGAAAACTGAGCGGGTATGGCATTTTTGTCGAACGTTTGCGTACCCAACAACCCATCTTGAAATTCTAGTATAGGGTCAAGGTGTTTAAATTTAATAGCAGAGTTTTGAGTCAATGATGGTGATTCTGCACAGCCGCACACGTTACCATTTGCTAGCTCAGACAGCTCAGCACGAGTACATTGACAAGCATAGGTATGACCTTGTTCCATCAACCCGTGTAGTGTTTGTTCGTATAAAGCACTTCGAGTACTTTGGTAAGTTACGTCTTCATCCCAAAAAAGATGATGGGCTTCTAGACACCTAAATATATTTTTAGAGGCGCCTTTTATTTCACGGGGAGGATCGATATCTTCTATTCTTAGCAACCAACGCCCTTGCTGTGATTTAGCTTGCAAATAACTCGCTAATGCAGTGACTAATGAGCCGAAATGTAGCGGGCCCGATGGGGAAGGTGCAAAACGCCCAACGTATTGAGACATATCTGAGGGAGAGTCGATTAAAATATATTCATTAAATATTTTCATACTCGCTGTAGACGAGTATCAGCCTAACCCCAAGTAGTACCTATTCGAAAATATTTACTACTTAGGATTATTATTGCTGTTAACCTTGCAGTTGTTTCTCTTTGATCTCTGCCATGGTCTTACAATCGATGCACATATCTGCTGTAGGTCTTGCTTCTAGGCGTTTTACACCTATCTCAATTCCACAAGCATCACAAAAACCAAAGTCATCGTCTTCAATTTTTTTCAGTGTTTTTTCAATCTTCTTAATCAACTTACGTTCTCTATCACGAGTTCGTAACTCCAAGCTAAACTCTTCTTCTTGAGCTGCTCTGTCAACTGGGTCAGGAAAATTAGCGGCTTCATCTTGCATATGATGTACGGTACGGTCAACTTCTTGACGAAGCTGATCGCGCCATGCTGAAAGTAACAAACGAAAATGCTCTAATTGAGCGTCGTTCATGTACTCTTCGCCTTTTTTCTCTTCGTAAGGCGATAAACCGGCTAAGGCTAATAATCCAAGTGTTTTATTTGTTTTTGCTGTTGGCATCTGCCAAATCTCCTAAACGACGGCACTAGCTGCATGTGCAGGCGGCTATGTATACCAGAAAGCCACTTAACAGGCAATTTTTTGCTCGTTAGTATTAAGTAAAAAAGAAAACAATTTTGAGCCAAAGATATTGGGACGATGCTTAATAAATCAACTTATTCTTAACTATTAAACTTTAGTGCTTGGTTTATATAGATTTTTTTAGAACTAATAGCACTTCCGTAACATATAACTTCGACGCCATTTTTAATGGCTATCTTGAGTTCTTTGGCATAAGCAGGATCAATATGTTCTGCAACTTTTACATTTTCTATACCTGTATGCTGCACACAAAATAACAAAACGGCTCGCTTACCCTGACGAATAACTTGCTGTAATTCTCGCAAATGTTTTAGCCCTCGTGTTGTTTTTGCGTCTGGAAAGTAGCCTACATTATTATCTAATAGAGTGACGGACTTTACTTCTACATAACAATCTTGTTTATTTGGGTCGGATAACAAAAAATCTATTCGGCTATTTTCAGTGCCGTATTTGACTTCAGCTTTAAGACTTTCGAAGCCCCGCAATTCGCTAATTACTCCGTTTTCAATAGCTTCTTGCACCAGCCCGTTGGCCCTATGGGTATTAATGCCAATCCAATGATGTTGCTCAGTTAAAACCACCTCCCAAGTAAAAGCCAATTTACGCTTTGGATTGGTGCTCGGTGATAACCATACTTCCCAACCTGGTTCTGCACAACCAGTCATTGAGCCAGTATTTGGACAGTGAGCAATTACTAACCCTCCACTTTCTAATTCAACATCAGCTAAGAAACGTTTATATCGCTTTAGCAATTTGCCTTTAATAAGAGGTAACGGGAATTCCATAAATAACTACTTTTTAGATGCTCGACTATCAGAGCATGGTATTGTATATCTAATCTTGCTCATTCCCAAAGACGCTAAACTAGAGCTCACTTAAACCATTTGGAATTACTATGCCTAACTTATCTGTTTTACTCTCAACTCAAGCCGCTGCAGACTTCTATGCACCAGGCACTGCTCTTTCAATTACGGCTCAAAGCGCAACCATTCATATTACAGACGCTTTGGGTGACCTACGCACAATCCAAAGAGCGGCACGAAGCCTTGATAGTTCTGGAGTGTTAAAAGTCGAACTTACAGGTGATTGGGAAATTGAACAACAATGGGCTTTTGCCAAGAGTTTCAGTTCTATTAAAAAGCAAAATACTATTACTTGGTGTAAAAACACCGACGCTCAAGAACTCGAAAACCGTTACCAAGCTATGATTTTTACTCGTAACTTAGTTAACGTTACGCCAGAAGATTTATCTCCTTCTGACTTGGCTGACAAATGTAGTCAATGGATTTCCTCTTTAGCTGATGATGCAGTGCAAGTTAAAAGGTGGACCGGTGAAGAGTTAAAGCAAGAAGGTTGGATGGGTATTTACCATGTTGGACGAGGCAGTGTTCGACCACCAGTTTTACTTGAGCTTGATTACAATCCAACCGGTAACCCTGATGCACCAGTTACCGCTAGCTTAGTAGGTAAAGGCATTACCTTCGATAGTGGTGGTTACAGCATCAAAAGTAGCGAAGGTATGCTAAGTATGAAATGCGATATGGGCGGTGCAGCTACCGTAACAGGTGGATTAGGATTAGCTATTCTAAGAGGCTTAAATAAGCGAGTGAAATTGTTTTTATGTTGCGCCGAAAACCTCATAAGTGGGCATGCTTACAAGCTAGGCGACGTTATCACTTATAAAAATGGCACCACGGTAGAGGTAGTAAATACCGATGCTGAAGGGCGACTCGTCTTAGCAGACGGACTCATGGCGGCGACAGAGACTAATTCGCCGCTAATCATAGATGCAGCAACCCTAACAGGTGCCGCTCAAGTGGCGGTAGGCACAGATTACAATGCCTTCTTTGCTTTAGATAAAGCCTTATGTTCACAGGTATTAGCTTATTCAGAACAAGAGTTTGAACCTTCATGGAGCTTGCCATTAGAAACATGGCATAAAGATGCTTGCCCATCTCCGTTTGCAGATACTGCCAATAGCCGTTCGCAAAAAGGCGGAGGCTCAGGTGGCGCGTCTAACGCAGCGGGTTTTTTGTCTAGATTTGTTGGAAACGAAGGTAAAGGGTGGCTACATATAGACCTTGCCGCTGCATATAATGCAAGCAGCAACGCCATATTGCCAGCAGGAGGAACAGCTCAAGGAATAAGAACCATCGCGCGGGCACTTCTAGAGCAATAAAAATCTTGCTCTAGACACTAAATTAGTTAAGAAAGCATGCGGTTTATAAAATTATAAGCCGCCTAAACGCTCAGCTAACACTTTATATTTTTCAACTGCAACTTTCTCAAATAATGGATTACCGTCAGCATCTTTATCTGCCGAAGGCAATAAACTCTCTCTTTCAAGTCTTTCAACTCTTACGTTTTGTACACCTAAAAACTCTGCTACTTGATCAACTGTCATCAAACTCATTGCTTGTTCCTCTTAAATTAGTCGTTTATTTGATAATACATTCGCGCTGCAAGCTGTAAATATTACAAATGCAAATATTCATCAATCGTGTGAAAACTTATAAATAAAGATAAAATTAATTTACCCTATTAAATCATTAAGCCATTGAAATTAAAATTTTTTTTAGTATATAAAAATCGAATTTAGTTATGTAAACGGATAACTAATATAAACTTAAGTATTATAGATCCTTAGTAGTAATTGCTTAACAGGCATTGCTCAATACTAGTTTATTAACGACAATAGTCGATTATTAGAAACTTTAAAATGAGGTCCTCTATGGATACTTGGTCAGCAGCCGTTACCCTATTTCTGATTATGGACCCTCTTGGTAACCTGCCAGTATTCATGTCTGTACTTAAAAGTATAGAGCCAAAAAGAAGAAAATTCATTCTCGCAAGAGAACTTTTATTCTCGCTTATTATCATGATGACCTTTTTATTTAGCGGTCAAGCTGTACTGGACTTTTTAAACGTCAGACAAGAAAGCGTAAGTATTGCTGGTGGTATTATTTTATTTCTAATAGGTTTGAAAATGATCTTTCCACAACCTGGAGGTATTACCGGTTTGGCTTCAGGAGAGGAGCCTTTTATTGTACCCTTAGCCATCCCTATGATTGCGGGTCCTTCAGTTTTAGCAGCGTTAATTCTATTGGCCAACCAAGACAGTACTAGAATGCTAGATTGGTCTCTAGCATTGGGAGCGGCATGGTTTGTCTCTGCTGTTATATTAATGTTATCTGGAACATTTCATCGTTTGTTAGGGGAAAGAGGCTTAACGGCAATAGAAAGATTGATGGGCATGATACTCATCATGATATCTATACAAATGTTATTAGACGGCATTGGGCATTATTATTCATTAGGATAAACAATGAGTGACGAGTATACCCGTACTCCTCTCAATATAGATAAAGAGATTAGATTGAATAAAAAATTAAATATATTCCAACAAGTGAGAGAATTAGAAGGTTGGTATGCCATTGCATTTTCAGCCACCCTTCTAGAGAGAATGCTACCTAACTATATTTTGTTCTGTGAAACGACAGAATTTGCTGATCCTACTCAATACAGAAATAGTTTAAATACAGTGTGGGAATGGTTAGCCACGCCTAAAGCAAAAATAAACTTTGCTGCTCAACTGGAAAAAATTGAAGAAGCAGTTCCAGATGCCAGCGACTTTGATAATTATGGGGTTTACCCAGCAATAGAT
The DNA here is from genome assembly GCF_039942875.1 of Paraglaciecola sp. Classification (GTDB taxonomy): domain Bacteria; phylum Pseudomonadota; class Gammaproteobacteria; order Enterobacterales; family Alteromonadaceae; genus Paraglaciecola. The sequence continues at coordinate 75,066 of NZ_JBDVBQ010000037.1, read as the reverse complement.
GTGGCCATGTCAATGTCGGCTACCATAATGTTGATACAGGGCGAGGATCCTCAAGGGGCTGTGGTAGTAAGTAAGCTATCTCAAGGAGGCGTCGAAGCCTTTATTGAAGCTAGCAGTGATGAAACAGTCACCCCTAGTGATATTAAACAGCACCCACTTATGTTGTGGGAAATTGAAACTCAAAAAGAACTATTGGCAATGTTAAGTAATTGCCCCAAAAATGCAGCAAGCTGTAAAAAGTTAAGAGCATTAGCCACCAGCGAAGGCATGAGCAATATAGGCCTAGAAATATAGGCCTAGAAATATAGGCCTATAGTTTACTTTTAATTAAGAACTCACTCGCTGATATAATCTCGACAAAATTTGTGAGCTTTGCTTCTCCTTGAGCAACTGCCAATTTGAAGGAACAGTATATAATCCTGCGGCTGGCTCGCACTCAATGTAGATGAGTCCATCCATGTTCAATAAATCTTGGCGGGCAATAAGTTCGATTACAGTGGGTAATAGCTTTTGATTAAAAGGAGGATCAAGAAAAATCACATCGTAAGCGTGATTCAGTTGCCCCAATACTGAGAGTGCATTGCCTTGCTTAATACTCACTTGCTCAGAAGATAAACACAATAACGCCGCATTATCAGTTAGCTTTTTAGCTGCTGCTTGGTCTAACTCTATAAAAGTACAGTGCTGCGCATATCTAGAAAGTGCCTCAAATCCTAAGCTTCCACTACCAGAAAATACATCTAAACACTTAGCACCTGTTACGTCTTGCATTAGCCAATTGAACAACATTTCTTTGTTTCTATCTGTTGTTGGACGCAGACCTTCGACATCAATAACGGGTAGCTTCCGACCTCTAAATTGCCCACTGATAATTCGCACAGAGCCAGTTGCTTTGAGCTGTTTTTTGCCCTTATGCTTGATTGATTGTTTTACGCCTCGCTTCATGAAAGGTAGAAATGCTATTATTAGGAATAAGATGTAAATAGTGTACTCAATTAGTCCAAGGATTTCTCACCGGTATGTCAAAGTTTTTTAAATGGCTTAAAAAAGATAAGCAGCAAAGCGAGCCAGAAGCTAACAGCGAAGAAGCACTTCAAACAGATAGTTCTCCTGAAATACTTCAAGAAGAATTAGAGAATTTAGATTCTGATAAAGAAGTGTTACCTGAAGTACTGCCTACGGCCAAAGACAGCAGTGTCGATGAAGTAGATGCTGAAGAAAGCCAACAAGAGTCTCTAGAGCTAGTTAACGAGGTAAACGAGCCTACTGTCACAGATGATAGAGAGCCCCTTCATATTGAAGCAGAGCTTACCCCCGAACTTAAGCCAGAGACGAACACCTCAGAAGAGCCTGCGCATCTAAATGGCTCCTCACCTGCAGAAGCAAATGAAAAACAAAGCTTTTTCAGTCGCTTAAGAAAGGGACTGTCACGTACCAAAGAAAGTATTGGTAGTGGTATTGTTAACCTATTTAAAGGCAAAGCGATTGATGATGAGTTATTTGAGGAATTAGAAACTCAATTATTAATAGCTGATGTGGGCATGAACACCACAGTTAAGATCATCAAACAGCTAACAGAAAGTGCAAACCGTAATCAATTAAAAGATGGCGATGCTCTGTACAAAGTCATGAAAACTCAAATGGCTGAAATTTTAGATGGTGTTGACGCCCCCCTCACGTTAAGCGCCCCTTCTGGTCCTTTTGTTATCTTAATGGTCGGTGTGAACGGTGTTGGTAAAACCACGACTATCGGTAAAATGGCTAAACAATTTCAACAGCAAGGTAAAAAAGTCATGTTAGCTGCAGGCGACACTTTTAGAGCCGCAGCGGTTGAACAATTACAAGTATGGGGCGAGCGAAATAACATTCCTGTGGTTGCACAGCAAACCGGTTCCGATAGTGCTTCGGTAATATTTGATGCATTTCAATCTGCAAAAGCCAAAAATATTGACGTATTAATTGCGGACACCGCCGGTCGCTTACAAAATAAAGACCACCTAATGGAAGAGTTGAAAAAAGTCGTTAGGGTAATGAAAAAGATAGCTCCTGAAGCTCCCCACGAAATAATGCTGACATTAGATGCGAGTACAGGGCAAAATGCTATTAGCCAAACCAAACTGTTTCATGAAGCGGTAGGTTTAAACGGCATAACCTTAACCAAGCTAGACGGCACGGCTAAGGGTGGCGTTATTTTTGCCATTGCAGACCAATTTGATATTCCTATTCGATACATAGGAGTTGGTGAAGGTATCGATGATTTACGACCCTTTAACAGCAAAGATTTTGTTAATGCGTTATTTACAGAATCTGAAGATCAACCTAAATAGACCATTAAACTCATACTATGATTAAGTTTGAACAAGTTAGTAAAACATATCCAGGCGGGCAACAAGCCCTCAGAAAAGTTAATTTTCATATTGAACCTGGTGAGATGGCATTTCTTACCGGTCACTCTGGCGCTGGTAAAAGTACTTTATTAAAACTAATTTCTATTATGGAGCGGCCAACCGTTGGCAAGGTTTTCATTAATGGTCATGACTTAGGTAGCATTCAACGTAAACAAATTGCCTATATTCGCCGTGACATTGGCATGATTTTTCAAAGCCATCAATTACTCATGGATAAAAGTGTATTTGATAATGTTGCACTGCCTCTAGTGATTGAAGGTTATTCACATAAAGAAATAGCCAAACGAGTTCATGCGGCACTTGAAATGGTAGGTCTTAGAGACAAAGTCAAAAATTTACCTATGATGTTATCAGGTGGAGAGCAACAAAGAGTGGGTATAGCTAGGGCCGTTGTGAACAAGCCTCCACTCCTTTTAGCCGATGAACCAACGGGTAACTTAGACCCTAAATTATCAATGGAAATTATTCGTTTATTCGAGGACTTTAATCAAGCTGGAGTATCGGTTTTTATCGCTACCCATGACCTTGGACTTATTGCTCGTATGAAGTACCGCACCCTCACCCTAAAACAAGGGCAAATGATTACTGATGGGCTAACTGAAGATTTCCAAAGTGATGAACTATATGTTTAACAATATACCGCAACAGTCACAATGCGCTTTATTTAAAAAGAATAGATCACTATGAGTATATTATTCAAAGGCCGCATGCAAGGGGCACAAGTATCCAACATTTCACTTTATCAAAGAGTCGTTATGTTTTTTGTGAGTCACCTTAGACAAGCTTTAAGTAGTTTAGGAGCTATGTGGCGCTCAAGAGCGGCATCACTAATGACAATAGGTGTATTAGGCTTGAGTATCACTCTCCCAACCACTTTGTACGTTATGGTTAAAAATGTTGAGAAAATTAGTTCTGGTTGGGAACAAGCTTCACAAATATCTCTATTCCTGAAACCAAATATTAGCCAAGGGGATATAGACCAATTGTTGAAGCGCATTCAACTTTGGCCTGAAATTGATGCTATTAACTATATTTCTGCAGAACAAGCGTTGAATGAATTTAAAGATATGTCAGGTTTTGGAGATGCCATTGCTTATTTAGACGACAACCCTTTGCCTAATGTGGTGTTAGTGACTCCCACTAGCAGGCATGCAAGCCCTATTTCCGCGAGGCTATTACTTGATAGACTGCGAAATGAACGAGAGGTCGACATTGGAAAGTTAGACATTGAATGGCTAGAAAGGCTGCATGGAATACTTAATGTAGTCAAAAACCTAGTATCCGTGGTTGCTGCTTTACTGTTTTTAGCTGTAGTGCTTATTATTGGCAATACTATAAGACTAAATATTCTCAACAAAAAAGACGAGATCTTAGTAATGAAACTCGTGGGTGCAACCGATGCTTTTATTCAAAGACCTTTCATGTATACGGGTTTCTGGTACGGCTTTTTAGGGGGAGTGCTAGCTTGGTTTGCGGTAATATTATTACTTTTGTGGATGAGTAATAGCGTGTCTGCAGTTAGTGCCCTGTACCAAAAAAACTTCGAGATCACTGGAGTAGATTTCAGTACATTTTTATGGGTAATAGGCATTTCGGTATTTTTAGGCTTGAGTGGTTCGTTATTATCAGTAAAACGCCATGTTAGAGAAATTGAACCTAAATAAAGCCACCATATAAACCAAGTTTTAAAGATTAATCACACTCTTTGGTCAACATATCCTCTACGTGCTTTAACTTTCCATCATTGTTTGCTGGTACTAAATCGAGTATACAACTTAATATATTGTAAACTTCTATGTTATCAAAGGGCTTAACCCTAACCCCAGCTTTAAAAGCCTTTCCAGACGCAATAAAGGTAGCCTGCATCAAAGGGTGTTTATTATCATAACCATGAGTAGCAATAGAACGCCCAGAACCCTTTAAGGGGGCAGGAGGTAATCTATTTTTACTCCCATACAAAGTCCATCCCACATCTGCTAGCAACATTAAATCAGGCCCTCGATCAAGGTGATCAAAATGATAGTCTTTCGGAAAGTTACCGCGGCGTAACACTTTTATATTGGGGTGCTTATTTGTTAGCTTAACGAATGCTTTCTCTACCTCTACTTTGTCGCCATACAGATTCAAATAGGGTGCATACACTGTATTTTTGGTGCTGGACCAATCTGGAATAATAAAATGTGATAAATCAACCCACTTATCTAGGTTGACTACTCTGTCGTCTGACAAATTAGCCATTCCATGGTCGGCGACTATCACTAAGTTCGTATCTTCGTACAGACCTAGCGCTATTAAACCAGCAATTAAATCTCCTATGTGATCATCAACCTTTTTAATTGCAGCTAATTCTTCCAGAGAACCCACTCCAAAAGTATGTGCTGCGCTATCTACAGCAGAAAAATATAAAGTGACAAGTCGCGGTCTTTTTTCATTAGGTAAAGCAAACCACTGTAATACCTCGTCAACACGCTCACCATAATCTTTACTTTGATTAAAGGGTTTCCAGTAACTTGGCTTAATACTATCGATAGCTACTTCTGAGCCAACCCAAAAATAAGTTGCAGAGGTAACCCCTTGTTTTTCTGCAGTAATCCAAATAGGCTCACCACCCCACCAAGCAGGATCATCAGTATGCTTAGTGCGGTTAAAGGTTTCACCTAGCTTTCTGTCATAAAAGTAATTTGAAACCATTCCATGATTCTTTGGGTGTAAACCAGTAGCTAAAGAATAAAAATTCACAAACGTTTTGGAGGGCATAGCGGGATACATATTGGCTCTGACGCCATTTTCTGCCAACAACTGAAGGTTTGGAGCAGAAGCTCTCTCTAATGAATCGGCTCTTAAGCCATCTACTCCAATCATTAATACTAGAGGCTGCGACTGATCAGCCACAGCAATATTACTAACCAGTACTAATACACTAACTAAAGCCTTAAGCATGGTAATCTGTGTATAGTTTTAAGGTGAAATCTAACAAAATTAGTATTAAATCCTTAAAGTTTAAGGTTTATTGTCGTCTTCTTGAGGACTCTCTGCTTCATTACCTGATTGGCTTGAAGTTTCTACTTCAACGCCATCAACTCGCTGTAGACCTCTAGGCAATTTATTACCTCTGCGGCCTCTTTCACCTTGATAGTGTGTTAAGTCTATAGCTGAGAGTGTCATACCTCGTTTACCAGCTAATACTTTAACATTGGCCCCTTCAGGCACTACGACTAGCTCTTTTACGTACTCTTCTCTTGATTGCGCCTTGGCCGAGGGAATACTAATCAGCTTATTGCCTTTGCCCTTACCCAAACTAGGTAAATCACGAAGTGGAAACATTAACATGCGCCCTTCGTTAGAAATAACTAAACACCAATCACTTTTTAGATCATGCACCAATTGCGGTTTAAACACTTTGGCACTGGTAGAAAGTGAAAGATAGGCTTTCCCCGCTTTATTCTTGCTGATCATATCGCTGAACTTACCCACAAAACCATACCCAGCATCTGACGCCATTAGATATCGTTGCTTGTCCAAGCCCATCACAACATGTTCGACATTTTCCCCCCCTACAATATTAAAGCGGCCCGTTAATGGTTCACCTTGGCTTCTGGCGGACGGTAACCCGTGAGCATCACAAGAAAATGCTCGGCCAGACGAGTCTAAAAATACAACTTGTTGGTTACTTCTTCCTTTGGCGCTAGCTTGATATGCATCTCCGGCTTTATAACTCAGTCCTTCTACATCAACTTCATGACCTTTAGCACAGCGGGCCCAACCTTTCTCGGATAACACTACTGTCACTGCTTCTGAGGGAATTAGCTCTTTCTCTGTTAAGGCTTTAGATTCGCCACGGGCGACAATTGGCGACCGCCTGTCATCACCGTATAGCTCAGCTGCAGCGAGGATCTCTTTTTTCATTAAAGTTTTGAGACGACGATCTGACCCTAATAGTGTTTGTAATGCATCACGCTCTTTTGCCAATTCATCCTGTTCACCTTTGATTTTCATTTCTTCTAATTTAGCGAGGTGACGTAGTTTTAAATCGAGAATTGCTTCAGCTTGAATGTCCGTTAAGGAGAATTGCGCTATCAATTCTTGCTTAGGTTTATCTTCATAGCGAATAATGCGTATCACTTCATCTAGGTTTAAAAATGCAATCATTAAACCTTCAAGAATATGAAGTCTTGCTAGAACCTTATCTAAACGGAACTGCAGTCTGCGGGTAACGGTTTCTTTTCTGAAACTTAGCCATTCTGTTAAAATAGTTCGTAAGTCTTTTACTTGAGGACGACCATCTAAGCCAATCATATTAATATTGACGCGATAGCTCTTCTCTAGATCTGTGGTCGCAAACAAGTGCTGCATTAACTGCTCTGTATCGACTCTGTTTGATCTTGGGGTAATGAGTAGCCTTGTGGGGTTCTCATGATCTGACTCATCTCTTAAGTCACTGACCATGGGTAACTTCTTAGCTTGCATTTGTGACGCTATTTGCTCTAGCACTTTTCCGCCAGATGCCTGATGAGGCAATGCCGTAATTACGATATCACCGTTATCTTCAGTATAAACTGCACGCATTTTTATCGAGCCACGACCCGTTTCATAAATTTTGGCAATATCTTTTTTGGGAGTAATGATTTCCCCATCTGTTGGGTAATCAGGACCTTCTACAAACTCTAATAATTCAGCCAACTCTGCTTTACTGTTATCTAACAGGTGCGCACAAGCATTAGCAACTTCTCTAACGTTATGAGGGGGGATATCGGTGGCCATACCCACTGCAATACCTGTTATGCCATTCAATAAAATATGGGGCAGCCTAGCCGGCAAGACTTTAGGCTCATCTAGGGTGCCATCAAAATTGGGCTGCCAATCCACTGTACCTTGCCCTAACTCAGAAAGTAACACCTCACTAAACTTAGACAATCTAGATTCTGTATAACGCATAGCAGCAAAAGACTTAGGATCATCTGGTGCTCCCCAGTTACCTTGACCATCGACCAGTGGGTAACGATATGAAAATGGTTGCGCCATTAGCACCATTGCCTCATAACAGGCAGAGTCACCATGGGGATGAAACTTGCCTAACACATCCCCAACAGTACGAGCGGACTTTTTATACTTAGCAGCATTATTAAGGCCTAACTCTGACATGGCATATACAATCCGCCTTTGCACAGGCTTCAAACCATCACCAATATGCGGCAGGGCTCTGTCCATAATGACGTACATTGAATAATTAAGGTAAGATTCTTCAGTAAAGCGATGCATCGATAGCTGTTCGATACCGTCTTTGTTAATGATTGTGTCTTGACTCATGGGGGGCTATTTTCACCGTTATTATTGTCGTTTTAATTGTTGTCAATGTGAGCTGACTAGCACACAACTAGATTACATGATAAATGCCTTCAATTAAAATAGTTCAGCAAAAGCTTTATGTGAACTCCTGTTGTTAATTTGCCTTGTCACCTAAACGAGTGGTTTAATGTCCATACACAAATACAGCTATTGACTCAATTAAATGCATCTGCGCTTTCTTAATCCCTTAGTATTCATTTTATTGCTATTACCCAATTTGGTGTACGCGCAAAGTGATGTACAACTCATTTCTACAGATGAAACAATTCAGCTTTCATCAAAATTAAAAGTATTGAGGGAAGCAGATAATCAATTAAGTTTATACGACGTCAAAGAACAGAAAAGTCAATTTATTTGGCACCCTGAACACAATCAAAATTATGGTTTTTCTCATTCTGGCGTGTGGCTATATACTAGTTTAAATAATGTTACAGACATCAATGAGTGGGTAATCGATCTAGGTTATGCGCAGTTAGATAAAGTTGATATTTACGTCATATCTGATGACAAGTTAATCGCTCAAACCAGTCAGGGGAAGTTACGAGCGAACGCCAAACACCGTTTTCCAACCTTAAATGTGTCTTTACCTTACGCTCAACCTGTTGAGATATTTATACGTATAGAAAGCCAACACTCTAGCCTTATTGCTCCTATCGATATACAAACAGCGGAAAAGCACGCTAATCAACTATTTTTTGATAACCTTTTTTGGGGAGTATTTTATGGCGGCTTATTAATGCTAGCCTTATACAACCTAATGCTTTTTATATGGATTAAAGACACGAGTTTATTTGCATTCATAGGTTACACCTTTGCCATAGTAATATGGCAATTTGTTTGGGGGGGGCATGTACATCAAGTTGTATCGCCTGGGATCTCAATTTGGATATGCGCCCATACGGATTTAATATTTGTAATATTGGGAGTTGGCTCAGGACTTTTCACAATAAATTTTTTGGAAGGGAGGCACAACGCTCTCTTTTCATGTTTATTAATCCGCACCTTTTTAGGCGTGTTTATTATTCTAGCCTTACTATCTATTTTTAATATTTTAGACCCGATTTGGTTAATGGTAGCCGTGTTGCTGACTTACGTATCTTCAACTCTAATATACACTTATGCTGGATTTGAAAGCAGAAGAAAGAATATTAAAGCTGCGGTCTATTTTATTGTGGCTTGGTTGCTCTTTGATGTTTGCATGTTGGTTGGTTTAGGTAGCTTACTCTCTCTGTATCCTTCAAATATCATTACTGCTTACGCTTTTCAGGTAGGACTGTTTTCACAAGCGGGTTTGTTTTCATTAGCCCTAGTGAGTAAAAGCCGACATAAACTAGAAGAAGAAATTGAAGAAGCAACTGATGATTTACGAAATAATATTGAGTTAGTTGAAGAGCAAAACGTAAGACTAGACATTGCTAGAAAAGATGCCATAGAAGCAAGTCATGTCAAATCTCAGTTTTTGGCAAACATGAGTCACGAAATTCGTACCCCATTAAATGCCATTCTAGGGTTTAGTAAAGAACTTCACTCAGAGTCATTGCCACCAGAGAGACAAGAACAAGTTAGTATAATAAATGCGGCTGCAGACAACCTACTCAGCATAGTTAATGACGTTCTCGACTTTTCAAAAATTGAAGCTAAAAAGCTAAAAATTAACAACCATCCCTTCTCCCCAACCGCTGTTTTAGAGGACATGGTGAGCATTATGGCAAAATCTGCTCACCTAAAAAATCTAGAGTTTATTTATGATGCAGACCCCCTGCCGGAAAAACTCATAGGGGATAGTTACAGAATTAAACAAATTTTGAATAACTTACTGGGCAATGCACTTAAATTTACTGACCATGGGTATATAAAACTATCCGCAGTAGGCTCTGAAAAAGCTCATGGCATCTACGAGTTAGTCATACAGGTTGAAGATTCTGGAATAGGTATCAGTCGTGAAGATCAAAGAAAGTTATTTGCGGCATTTTCACAGGTAGAAGACGCGCTAAATCGATCCTACCAGGGCACGGGCTTGGGGTTAGTAATCTGCCAAGAACTTGTTAATTTGATGCGCGGCGAACTCACTTTAAGCAGTGCTCCTGGAATAGGAAGTACGTTTACTGTGACGCTGCGAACTAATCTACTTAACCGCAGTCTATCCCTCAATTCAAATAGTGATTGGGAAGATAAAAATATTTTATATTTTGACCCATACCCCCAAGCGCGCCATGCCGCAGTTAAATTATTAAAAAATATGGGAGTCAAAGTAACTGGGGTTGAATCACTATTGTATTTACGCCAATTACACACTCAATATGACTTTGTTTTTATAAGTGTTCCTAATAGTAAAGAGAACATTTTACCAAGTATTCTCGAAGCGACTCGCCATTTAAACACATCAACAACTGTGATGTTGTACTCGGGTGAAGAATCCTTATCTAAAAGGGATGACTTGTCGCAATATTTTACTCACAAAATCCGTTTACCATTAACCCTGAGAAAACTTAATAGCCTAATGCATGTGCCAGAGGAAAGCCCAACAAATAAACTTCAACAACGATTAGAAGTACTCCCAGCGGCAAAAGTCTTAGCTGTTGATGATATGGAGATAAACTTGCGGCTACTCACCACTTGGCTAAAAAATACTAACTTGCAACTTACCTTGGCATTTAGCGGCAATGATGCAATAGAGCAGTGTAAAGAAACTGAATTTGACTTGATTTTGATGGATGTGCAAATGCCGAACATGGATGGCTTAGAGGCGACTAAATTAATAAGGCAAACTAAGTTAAACCTTGGCACCCCAATTATTGCAGTCACCGCCCATGCTTTTAAAGAAGAACAAGACAAATTATTAGCATCTGGGATGGACGATTATTTACCTAAACCCATAAATTTATCCGACTTAATTGATTTGATTAAACGTTGGTGTCAGATAATAGATTCTAATGAATCAGAGCAGACTAGCTTTGATTGGGAGTTAGCATTAAAACGCACTAACCAAAATGAAGATGCAGCCAGAGATATATTACAAAAATTTGTACAACAGTTACCAGAATTAACGGAAGCTATTCTAGCTTCCAGACAAGAACAGATGTACGAAGTTATGCTAGCAAGAGTACACCAGTTGCATGGCGCATGCTGTTATACCGGCGTTCCTGCATTACATTCACTATGTGAAGAGTTAGAAAGTGCACTAAAAATAAAACATTATGAAGCCGCTTTTTACAAAGCGCCTGAGTTAAAGACGGAGTCCTTAAATATACTACTTGCTGTGGAGCAAGCTAAGGTTTTGCGGGATATAGGTCCGGCTAATTAGTGGGATATAATACCTGTTGCTGACATTGTTGTAGTAAGGTAACAAACTCATGTTCAGTCCTATCTAATTCTGACACAGGTATATATAAATCATAACCTAGCCGTTGCCGTAACTTGGTCATTCGGTTAGCGAACATCCCTTGTATCCCTTTATAGACTTTACCTTGAGAATGTTTATAAATATCATCTTCAAGTAATTCATCACTATAACAGTTACCCGTAGCGCAATTTTCTGACTCTGAAGGCATATTGTGAAACAACAAAGGGCGTTGCTCCATAAGAATATTACTCATTAGGCGAGGTGACATATTCTCTAATAAAGGAGAGTAGTCTTTTATCTTAATGGCAACCATGTGTAAGTTTTTTCTTTCAAGGCCAGATGTAACAAGAGGAACATCAATTCTTTGAATACTACTCCAAGGCAAAGTCCACTGCCCGTTTTTATGATGGTAACAAATACATGTTTTGGTTAGTAAAAAGCTAAACTGAGGCTCTCGATATTTAACCCAAGCAATCAAAAAAGCAATAATAGAAGCACTTAATAAAAAAATTCCAACCAAATAAAAAGATTCGGGTAATGCGACCAACATAACAATAGATAGCCCAAATAAGCCCAGTCCGATTAACCCAGTGACAATGACATTGCGCTTACCATGACTACGAATTTTAATCACTTCTTCCATCACTACCCCCAGACAAGCATATAAATAACGCACACAAAAATGGCCCAAATCACCATAGCTCGAAGCCTTTTGCATTTAATACAATCTGTTTCCCACCAAGATGGAGTTTTGCGTTTAAAGGTCATAGTAAAGATTACCCTTGAATATATGCCTTATCCTATCAAGCATAAATCCAATTGCATAATCACTGAAAAATAAAAAGGGTTTTCGATTGATGAAAAAGGAAGGAATTAATACTGAAAAAAATAAAAATTGAAGTATCAGAATAGAATGTCTGAAACCTAAAAAGCAGAAAAAATAGCCCGCCTAACGAGCTATTTGCTCAGGATTGTATGATTAGAACTGAACATGTTACTTTTCATTTGAAAGAAAAGAATACACATTAGTTGCTTCGCGTTCTTTAGAAAAAGACACTAAATCAACACCATTACAACGCATACCATTAGCAGCAGTTAATCGTTTTAATACTCGTTTAGATGAACCTGCGATCACACCAATACGGCTCGTTAAACTGCGCTCTAACATTGCAACGTCATCTTTTACTACAGCTTCACATAAATCTTGATAGTTTAAATCACCAACATATTTAACTTTCTCGTCTGAACCCATTTTAGCGTTTGCACCTAAAGCAGCAAAGACTAGAGATAATGCAATTATTTTTTTCATTTCAATTTATCCTATCTAAATAACAACATTTAATTTGTACGACTCTTGGCCGCAGTTAATTAATGACTGATTTAAATTATAAAAGCTGTATTTTTAATGTTTTCAGTACGTGAACACTATGTAAAATGTAATAAGACATTTTAATGACAAGTCTAAACCACTGATACTATTGAAGTTTATATATTTAACTATTTAATAATGGAATATAAAAAAAGATATTTATTTCAAAAGGTTCTATACAAATCGGGGATTAATTTTTACCTAATTGGACAAAATCATCTTTCTTAACATAAAAGTAAAAACATTTACTAAAAAGTCCACAAAACCCACTGGCTTATACTCAACTAACGATAATTTTTAGCCAGACACCGTTTGTGCAATCTTATTTATACCTAGTTTATTTTTCCAAATTAACTATATTTTTAGCGAGACGAGCTCGACCCTAAAGCTTATAATTTATAGAAAACGTAACCACCCTTTTAACTATGAATAACAAATTTAAACTTCTCCCAGAATGGGCTTTACAGGAAGCAGTTATACTTGCTTGGCCAGATGAAAATACAGACTGGCAGCCTTGGTTACACCAAGTACGAGCTGTTTACATTGAAATAATACGCACTCTCAATCTAGCAGATACAGCTGTAATACTGTTAGTCAGGCAAAGCGCAATCGAACCTTGCAAAAGCCTAATTCCTAAAGACGCTAAAGTGTTGTTAGTTGATGCTGATTACAATGATACATGGCTAAGGGATTATGGTTTCTTGAGTGTTTCAGATGGCAACTTAGTTACGCCTATTGAATTTATTTTTAATGGTTGGGGCGAAAAGTTCGATGCCAATAACGACAACGCTATCAATAAATATGCGCTACAGCAGTTATGCCAATCTGATATTCGCTCAATCGGCCTTGTGTTAGAAGGCGGAGCGATTGAAATTGATGGGAATGGTCATTTGCTTTCCACTGCCTTATGTTTACAAAACCCAAAGCGCAATGGCGATAAATCACTCATTGATTATCAACACGACTTTGCATCTTATTTGGGAGCAACAACCAGTACGATTTTAAAACATGGGCATTTAGAAGGCGATGATACCGATGGTCACATTGATACATTAGTTAGATTTACGCCAAGTAATGGCTTGGTTATACAAACAGCCTTTAATCGGCTAGATGATCCGCACTTTAAAGCGTTAGAGGATTTAAAGTTAGAGTGTAATGCTAGATTGCCTAAGCATCAGATTTTTGAATTACCTTTACCCTATATAGTGAATAGTGAAGGTCAAAGATTACCAGCATCTTACGCTAATTATCTTATTTCTAATCAGCAGATTTTATGCCCTATATACCAACAGCCTGAAGATGAACTTGCCATTAATACCATAAAAAATGCCTACCCTAATTTTACTATAGTTGCTATTAATTGCCTGCCTTTAGTACAGCAGTTTGGTAGTTTACATTGCATCACCATGCAGGTGCCTGAAGGGGTGCTTAAGCCAGAGGTTTTACGAAGTCTCAAAAATGGAGTTTTTTTATATGAATCAACACAAGCTTAAAATAGGCGTTGTTCAACAGGCCGTAGAAGGCAATAACAAACAAGTAAACTGGCAACGTAGTAGCGATCAAATCACAGAGTTGGCCGCGCAAGGCTGTGAGTTAGTTTTATTACAAGAGCTACACAGTACTCTATATTTCTGTCAGCAGGAAGATATTGACAACTTTGATTTGGCCGAACCTATACCAGGGCCAGCCACAGACTATTTTGCAATGCTAGCCGCTAAATTAGATATTGTATTAATCACCTCGTTATTTGAAAAACGCGGCTCAGGGCTTTATCACAACACAGCCGTGGTATTTGATAGAGAGCAAGGCTTAGTTGGTAAATATCGAAAAATGCATATTCCAGATGATCCTGGCTTTTATGAGAAATTTTATTTCACCCCCGGAGACATGGGCTTTGAACCCATTCAAACCAGTGTAGGTAAATTAGGAGTACTAGTGTGCTGGGATCAATGGTATCCAGAAGCTGCTAGGCTAATGGCGATGGCTGGAGCAGATATGTTATTTTACCCAACAGCGATCGGATGGGACAAAAACGATACACCAGAAGAACAAAGCCGCCAACATGGCGCTTGGGAAACAATTCAACGCTCCCATGCCGTGGCAAACTCCATACCTGTTGTAGTAGCCAACAGAACAGGCTTCGAAGCCTCACCTGTCGCTGGTGATCCAGGTATTCAATTTTGGGGACAAAGTTTTGTTGTTGGGCCCCAAGGGGAAGTACTTGCCAAAGCGCCTAGCCATGAAGAGCAGAATCTAGTGGTTGAGATCAACTTACAAAGAACCGAGCAAATAAAAAGAATTTGGCCCTACTTTAGAGACCGTAGAATTGAATCCTATGAAGACTTAACTAAAAGATGGCGAGACTAAACTAAATTCATGCATTGGTTAGCACCAACACCAATATTTTGCTGTTGTAGCTAACCCTTATGATTTACATCTAGTGTTGAAGCAAGACTCAACAGCTAAGCTTTGGCACTAGGACGACTACTAACAGAGGCATACCAGCGTTTTAAATTGGGGTGCTTTTCGGTTAACTTAATATCTACCACACGTGCAAAATCGAGTGCACACAAAGCAGTTATATCAGCGATGCTATAACTATCACCAGCGATATACTCGGACTCCCCTAAGCGTCTTTCTAAGACCTTTAGAAATCCAGCTGCATTTTTACCTGCCACTACACCATACTCTTTAATAGGCGTCATCCGGTCTTTGAAATAACCCGTGCTATGTTGGAAACACATGCCAACCTGGCCAAAAAAGTACAATTCAACTTGTCTATGCCACATATCTATTTGGGCTTTTTCTAAGGGCGTGCTGCCCATCAAACAAGGCTCCCCTTGAATCTCTTCAAAATAACGACAAATAGACGCCCCTTCACTGATACAAGTACCGTCATCTAATTCCAATACTGGGATTTTCCCAACGGGATTCTTAGCTCTCATCTCTGGGGATAGGTTTTCACCTTTTTGGAGGTCCACTTGTATGTATTCCATTGGAATACCTTTTTCTGCAAGAAAAATTCTAACTCGTCTCGGTGAAGGGGCGGTTTTGGTATCGTAAATTTTCATATATTTATTCCTATAATCCTAAAGCTTTAGTGTCTCGCCACAAGTAATATGGCGATGAGTTAAAAGGCATGATTAAGGAGCGGTATTTAACCTTGAGACTGTTTCCAAGCAGCCAGTTTTTCTTCACTATGCCTTTGAATATCTTGGTGCTTATTACTCACCCACCACTTTTCCATGATACGAACATTTTTTTCATTACTTCTATAAAACAAGTCAAAAATATCTCCTAAAAAAGGAATAAGGCCGAGTAAAAAATCAATCACTATATTTTTTAGCATGCTAAAAATCAAAGGTTTAGGAACTCCCATTTTTACAGCTAAACGAACAATCACTAACGAAATACAAGCCATAATGACATCACCTACAAAAGGAATCAGGCCAATAATAAAATCTAATCCAAGCCTAATACCAATCACAGGAATACGGATTTTGTTATCGCTTAAGTTAGCCAACGTCTGTGCTTTTAAAAGCTCCTTAGGCGCTTTATAGTTATCATTCATAGTTATCCTATACTTTGTAATATTTGGCCGCAAAACCAAGCCATATATGTGCCTACTGTATAACCCAACACTGCCAACATTACCGCGACGGGAGCTAACGAAGGATGAAATGCCGATGCAACAATAGGTGCAGATGCTGCCCCACCTACGTTTGCTTGACTACCCACAGCCATATAAAACAGTGGCGCTTTAATTAGTTTCGCTACACCTAACATCAACGCAGCATGGACCACCATCCAAATTGCTCCAATTATGAAGAATAAAGGCTCTTCTATAATCATAGTGACGTCCATTTTCATACCAATGGTTGCAATTAATATATACAAGAATACCGAGCCTAATTTGGATGCGCCTACACTTTCTAATTTTCTAGCTTTTGTGAAAGATAATGCAATACCTATCGTACTTGAAAAAATAATCATCCAGAAAAATTTACTGTGGAAACTAAATTTAGCCATGCTCGGAAAATGTTCAACAAAATAGGGGGTAACATTGTCGGCAAAAAGATGAGCCGCACCCGTCACGCCAAAGGCCACAGCAACAATTAGCATTAAATCTGCCACAGTAGGAATTTTAGAATGTTTCGCCTCAAAGCTACTTACTTTTTCTTTAAGCTCGTCGATTGCAGAGGTATCAGCACCGGTTTTTGCATCAATAGCCTTAGCATTGGCAGCCATGACTAGCAGTACTGCCATCCATAAATTAGCCACTATTATGTCTACGGTAACCATGGCAGAAAACATTTGGTCGCCAGCACCATAAATTTCTTTCATAGCGGCTTGGTTAGCACTACCGCCAATCCAACTACCCGCTACCGTTGTCATTCCCCGCCATACAGCTTCCGGACCATCAACCCCCACTAACTCTGGAACGAAAGTAGCAACAACTAATAATGCGATAGGGCCACCAATGACGATCCCTAACGTGCCAGTAAGAAACAATATAATAGCCTTACTACCCAAACGAGAAATAGCTTTAAGATCGACACTTAGGGTGAGTAAAACCAAACAAGCAGGTAATAGATAGCGGGACGCCACGTAATAAAGTTGCGACTTTTCGCCATCAACTAAACCAAAGGTATTCAATAGAGAAGGTAAGAAATAACAAAGCAGAACAGAGGGAACAAACATATAAAACTTTCGCCAGAATGGAGCTTCACTACTAGCAGTATAAAAAACTAAACCTAGTAGAATCGCCAAAACCCCCATTATGGTAGCGTCGTTTGTAAATAATGGACTATGAAGTACAGCTTGATCTGTAAGTACGGGTGTCGACATAAATGATTCCTGTTGTGCTATTGTGCTGTTCCTGAAAACCAACTCAACTTTTATAATTATTATTTTTGGTTCTAACCACTATATAGCGGTAACTAATGCTAACCTTATATTAACACAAGCCTAGTACGGGTGATCGAATGGGTTACAACTGCTAAAAGAATAGAGGTTACTCTGCCCCCATGGCCTTTGACAGCTCGCTTCTTTTTTGGGTGTCTTCTGGAGTAGATAACCAACCATTAAGATTTTTAACTAACATATTTGTCAAAGCTTCAATGTGTTGCGTATCGGCATTTAATGCGGCTATGTATTCGTACCTCTCACCACCAGCCTCTATGAAATACTCTTTATTCTCTTCTCCAATTTCTTCAATAGTCTCTAAACAATCAGCTGAAAAACCAGGGCAAACAAGTTGCACTGACTTAACACCTTGTTGAGGAAAAGCTTTAAGTGACTCATCCGTATAAGGCGTTAACCATTCCTCTCGGCCAAAACGAGATTGAAAGCTAGTAAAATGCTCATTCTTACTTAAACCTAAGTTTTCTGCTATTAGGCGAGAGGTTTTATGGCACTCGCAATGATAAGGATCTCCCTTCAGTAAATACCTTTTAGGAATGCCGTGATAACTAAAAATCAGTTTGTCTGCCTTGCCGTTAACTTTCCAATGTTCACGTATTTTATTGGATACCGCTTCTATATATTCAGGGTTGTCATGGTAATGAGTCATAAACCTTAACTCTGGCATCCAACGCTTTTTCATCAAACTTTGCGCTATAGCATCAAAGGTAGAAGCTGTGGTTGATGCACAATACTGTGGATACAAAGGTAAAACTAGTAGCTTTCTGACCCCTTGTTGCAGCATTTTATCTACCACTGAGTCAATTGATGGTGAGCCGTAACGCATAGCAAACTCCACTACAACATGCTCGCCATATTCAGAGACTAATTTTTCTCTAATAGCATTTGCTTGATCTTGTGTATGGAACATTAGCGGCGACCCTCGCTCAGTCCACACTCCTGCATAGGCTTTAGCTGAACGACTTGGTCTGATATTTAAGATGACCAAGTTCAATATCATCCACCAAATAAGTCTGGGCACTTCTACAACTCGCGGGTCAGATAAAAACTCTTTGAGGTAGCGTCTAAGCTCTGCTTTTTTGGGGGCATCTGGGGTACCTAAATTAGTAACTAACACACCCACCCTATCTAATTGACTATGATTAAATGCAGGATTACCTTGATATTTCATGAAAAAACTCTCGATGAAGTATGAGACAGACCAGTCTCACCTCGACAAATGATGTCTATAAATACGATTGACGTAACATTTTGGACCAATGCAGATAAAAATCAATCGATGATCTAGTTTAGACAGCGCTATTTTTTACTCTAAACCTAGTAAAATCAGTATTATTCTGGGTGAAACCTGTGCATCATTAGCCTTAGTGCTAGAGAGTTCAGCACTCAGGAACTTGAATTAAAGTAGGGGGTTACAGTATGGCAAATAAAAAAAGTAATGAAGATAACCAATCAAATCCGGTATCTGAATTAGATAGCCTTAGAAATATAGTATTCGGCGCGGCAAAAAGTGAGATTGAGCAACGGATTTCTGCTTTAGAGCAACAAACACTAGATAGCTTTAAAAAAATGGAGCTGTTAATTGAGAAGAATGCAAAATCTTTAGATGCAAGTATGCAAGATGGCTTTAATCAATTAGAAGACAAACTTGCCCTAGCTGACCAAGGACAGGAACAGAAATCAGCAGAGCTTAATGCATATGCAGACAAAATTTCCTCAGAGTTAGAAATGGCTGAAACTAGCAGCAAACAAGAAACTGACGAATTACATAAACGAATCGACACTGAGGTAAATGAACTTACGATTAAGTTCAACCACCAACTTGAAGAAGCGTTAGCTAAACTGACACAGGTATCTTCAGAGTTAAACTCTACTAAAACAGACCGTAAAACTTTAGCTAAACTACTCGCTACTGTTGCTTCTAACCTTGAAACTGGCGACGAAGAGTAGCCAAAGTAATGCTAGAAAATAACCAAGGGGCGTCTAAGCAATCTAGCGATCAAAAAATGCAAGAATTGCGTAACATAGTGTTAGGTGAAGATGGCCAGTATGTTACTGAAAAAATAAAAGAAAATGCCAGATTGATGGTGAGTGACGTTTTATCTGAAGCATTACACGACCGCGAAAAACAAGACGGCTCAGTTAATACGGTACTACTCCCCCTTGTAGAAAAGTCTGTTGAAACATCAATTACCAATCATAGCCAACAATTTGTAGGCTATTTATACCCCTTAGTAGGTAGCTTAGTTCGCAAATCCGTCACAGCATTCATCACCGAGTTTCTCGAAAAAACCAATACTTTATTAGAGAACAGTTTTACGGTCAAAGGTCTCAAATGGCGCTTCAAAGCTTGGCAAGCGGGAGTTAGCTTTTCCCAGTATGCAGCTAGCCAAACTTTTGCATTCAGAGTAGAGCAGGTATTTTTAATACATAGTGAAACGGGGTTACTTCTAAACTCTGTATCTTATGGTTTAGACACGGGTACAGATCCTGACTTAATGTCCTCAATGTTAACCGCTATAAATGATTTTGTTTCAGACTCTTTCAAGCCTAATCAGAGCTCCAGTGAACAGCACTTAAATGTCATACGTACCAGTGACTTTTCTTTATTGATAAAACCTGGGCCCAAAGCCGTTGTAGTGGCCTCTATTACAGGAAATATGCCCCAAGGAGTGGCTAATCAACTGCAACAAACCTTAGAAGAAATCCACAGGCTTTATGATCAAGAGTTAACAAATTTTAATGGCGATACTGTGCCCTTTGAGCATACACAAAATCAATTACGAAACTGTTTAATCTCAGAGTTAAAACCAGAACACCAAGATAAAAAGAAAAAGCCTTGGCTCGCTTGGATTGTAGTAAGTATGTTTTTTATTGGGTTTGGTTACCTTGGAATCAAACAATGGCAAGTCCATAAGTTACTAGAAAAAGTAGAGCCACTAGACGACGAACCAGGTATTTTAATTACCGATATCTCTACGCTTGGTTTAAACAAGGTTCAGTTAAATGTACTAAGAGACCCTGCTGCACAACCTATTAGCGAGTGGTTACAGCAGCAGAGTATTGAACAACAAAATATACAGCTCAAAGAACGAGCTTATTTATCCCTTGACCCCCACTTAATAAAACATAAAGTAATGGACGTTTTAAAACAGTTCCCTAACATTCAAGTTGATTGGTCTTTGGGGCATCCACAGTTTACTGGCCATACAAGCATCAGTGAACAGCTTCGGTTAACAGCAGAGCTAAGCACTATCACTGGGCTTAACCTTCAAAGCAATTGGATGGATACCTTATCTATAGAAGATTCTGCTACAGGCCCTGTAGACGATCCACAACTACTAAAAGAAATTTTAGATATAAAGATTGCTGAAATAAATAGGCTACATATTACCTTTGACAATGGAGTAAGTGAATTATCCAGCAATGCCGCAAACGAGCTAATATCAGTGGCACAACAATTCAAAGGTCTTGAGTCTTTAACCGAGCGGTTGCGCTTATCCATCAGCCTTATCATAATGGGCACCAGCGATATGTCTGGCGACCCTGACTATAATAAAGTACTGAGTCAAGTGCGGGCGGATAGTGTAAAGTCTAAATTACAACAGCTAGGAATTGACGAAAAGCGCTTAAATGCAATAGGATTAGGTGTAATAGATTTAAACACTACACAAAAAGACGCCCGGATGGTCTTATTAAATGTGGTATATTTTGATACAGGTAAACCCATCATAAATAACTTCGAGTAGATAATGAGAAGCACACGCGGTATAGAGGATCTAGTAACACCATGATGCAAAAAAAAGTATGCTTACTTGGTGCATCTGGAGTAGGGAAAACCAGTCTAATAAAACAGTATGTCGAAGGTATTTTCTCTGAAAAATATCTGACATCTATTGGCGTTAAGATTGATAAAAAACAAGTAGAAACTAAATCAGGTCCAGTCAAGTTGATGATTTGGGACATAGAAGGTATTGATCGGTATTGCGGTTTTCAACCTAAATACCTTAGAGGCGCCTCCGCCTACATTATAGTATCCGACCAAACTCGCTCCCAGTCTTTGCTTGAAGGCGTTGAAATTCAAAAAATGATAAAAGAAGTAACAGATATTCCCGGGTTACTCGCCATTAATAAATCTGACCTACCAGAAGCTTGGCATTGGAGTCAAAAAGAACTTGAAGAAATCCAAAGTGGGTACGAGAAGACATTCTATACCAGTGCAAAAACTGGGGAGAATGTAGAAAACATGTTCACCCACCTAGCTCAAATAATAGTAGAGTAAAATTAAGCATGGATGCATCACTTCTCAAAACATTAGGCTTATTGGATTGTATTATTATTCAACGGATGAACACTAATGAATTTGAAGTGTTGTATATGTCCAATAATTGGGCAACTGAATTATTACCTGAAGCAGTTGGGATATTTACCTTTAGTGAAGATTCATCCCCCTATCTTTTAGATTTTTTGATTGATGCAAATAACTTATGGAATTCTGAAAAAGACGGAAAAATTGATTCTGGTATCTGGTCAGAACAGCTCCCCAGCCAGTTAATTAGGCTAGAAGCCACCGCTTTTTATAAAAATAAAAATCAATTTCTGCAAATAAATAAAATAGATGCTAGCTACGAGGAAAAGCAAAAAACGCTACAAATAGCTCGAGAGTTGATGTTTTCGGCAGACAAAATATCCGAACAACATGAATATTTACATGCAAAAATGGATGAGCTACTCAGTGGGCCCACTCAAACATTCTTTTTAAAACAACAGATCTCTCAAGCCCTAGAGCAAACAGACTTAGGGGTGGCTATACTTACTCCTGATTTACAAATAGTAAATAGTAACCCAGCTTTAAAAGCATTGTTCAGCGACTCAAACATAAAAATAAATATCCCCGAAGACAGGCTAGTAATCGAGCTATTTAAAACCCAATACCCAGAATGTGAGCGAATTTTTTCAACTGGAAGCGCTTGGAGTGGCGAGCTTTATTGGTTAAATCCACCTAGACATGGAAAATGGTTAAAGATGACCATCCATCCAATAATGTCCGCAAATCAGGTAATACAATATTGGTTATTGAGCGTAAGTGACATTACGCAAATTAAGTTTTTACAAAAACGCAATGAAAAATTAGTTCACTTTGACGCGGTTACCGACTTACCAAATCGACAGTTTTTTTGGAGAAAACTTGAAGAAAAAGTCAATCATAGTTTGCCTTTTTGTTTACTGTATTGTGATATAAAAAACTTTAAACGAATTAATGAGTTATATGGTCATCAAATTGGTGATCAAGTCATTAAGGAGCTAGCGAGTAGGCTTAACTCAATCACTCAAGGAGATGATTTATTAGCTCGAATTGGGGGCACAGAATTCGCGGTAATAATGAATTTAAAAGAAAGTAGCCCTAGTCAATCTATTAAATATCAAGAACAATGCTCGAAGTTTGCTGAAGAATTAATTAACGCATGTCGTATTCCATTCTACCCAGCCCCAGGGCAAAAATGTGAGGTGGGACTAAATGTAGGTGCAGCTGTTTTTCCGTTAGACTCCAGTAATGCCGAAGAACTTATGAAATATGCAGATTTAGCGGTATATTCTGCCAAAAAGCATAAAAGTCAAAGTAGTATCCAGTTCTACTCAAAACAACTCATAGAAGCTTCACGTAAACGCATAGAAATGGAAGATGCATTGCGAGACGCGATTAAAAACCAAGAATTTGAAATCTTTTTACAACCTATATTAGATCTACCTACTAATAAAATTGTGAAAGCAGAAGCGTTAATCCGCTGGCGCCAAAATGGACACGCACTGGTTTCACCTGAGGAGTTTATTCCTCTAGCCGAACAAACTGGGCTGATTATTCCAATTGGTAAGTGGGTTATCAGCGAAGCTTTTAGGCTACTAGCTCAACTTAACAAGCAAGGGGAATCAATTTCTATTGCAATAAACTTATCTCCTCGCCAAATAGGTGATCGCCAATTATTTGAGTTTATTCGAAGTAACGTAGATGAGTATAAAATCAATGCGCAAAAAGTTGAATTCGAACTCACCGAAGGGGTACTTATTGACAATTATGAGAAAGTGCACCTGCTTCTCGAGCAGATACATGAATTAGGCATGAAAGTATCCATTGATGATTTTGGCACTGGATATAGCTCTCTGTCGTATTTACAAAAATTGCGTATTGACCACCTTAAAATAGACCGTGCCTTTATTAAAGAGCTAACTGAATCTAGCAAGGAAGGGGATTTTGCTTTAATTTTAGCCATTATCTCTATGGCAAAAAGCTTAGATCTAGGGGTCATCGCAGAAGGCGTAGAAACTCAAGTTCAGCGTAATTTCTTAGTCACAAACAATTGCAATGTGGCACAAGGTTACCTATTTAGTCCCCCTCTACCTTTTATTGATTTTTGCCAACTACTAAAAGGCAATAGTTAGCTTAAACAAACCCTAGGAAAACAAACGTTGTTCACCGGCTCTGCGTCTTTTACTTTTAATAACGAGTAACAAGGTGATAAATGCAGGTAATGCTTGAATATATAAAATACTTGTTTTAGCCGTAAGTCCACCGAAAATTCCAGCAATCACAATACACGTTAATAAAAAGACTTTTAAAGTTTGATTACCCGTTATTAATCCTACCAGCAATCCCAGCCCTAATAAGCCATTA
Organism: Paraglaciecola sp.; assembly: GCF_039942875.1. GTDB lineage: Bacteria > Pseudomonadota > Gammaproteobacteria > Enterobacterales > Alteromonadaceae > Paraglaciecola. Next base: position 51,007 of record NZ_JBDVBQ010000037.1, on the reverse strand, counting down.
TATAAACCTTGGTTCATTGCTAATACTTCTGAGGACTTAGCGACTTCTTCGGTCATTGAAAATATTTTGTGACCTATTGGATGATCCCAAAAAAACATTTCTAACACTAAAAAACCAAAATGTAGAGCGGCAACAAGCAACGTCATAAAACCAGCTAAGAACTTCATTCGACTAACCTATGATTATTTTCTTTTTATTGTGGAATTTATAGTGTGGGAATTTACGCGAAGTTGCAAGAATAGCACTCAATACAAGTTCAAAAATACTGTTTAACAGGAAATAAAAAAGCGCCTTTCGGCGCTTTTTAAATATCAAGGTTAACTATTTACCCATCTGACCTTTCATATATCTGAAGAAGTCACTATCAGGTTCAACAACTAACACATCTTGTTTACTGCTAAAGCTTTTCTTGTATGCATCCATACTACGTAAAAAGCTGTAAAATTCAGGATCTTTAGTATAGGTCTCTGCATAAATTTGCGCGGCTTGGGCATCACCCTCACCTTTCAATTTACGTAAATTACGTTCCGCATCAGCTAACATAACCGTTACCTTTGCATCGATATCAGCTTTGATAAATTCAGCTTTCTCTTTACCTTCAGATCTATGCTCTCTTGCAACCGCTTCACGCTCGGTACGCATACGTTGAAATATAAAGTTACGTACTTCAGTAGGCAAGTTAATTTGCTTAACTCGAACATCAACAATCTCTATACCTAGCTCATCAGAGCTAGAAGAAGCCTGTTCCATTGCTTCGTCCATCAACTCTGAACGCTCACCCGAAACAATTTGTTGAATAGTTCGTGTACCAAACTCTGAACGTAAACCATTATTTACTTTCTGTTGTAATAACACCTCGGCATTACCTTTGATGCCACCTGTGGCTAAATAGTAGGTAGCAAAATCTTTAATTTTCCACTTCACGTATAAATTAACGATTAGGTCTTTTTTCTCTGCCGTTACAAAACGATCTGGCGCTTCGTCTAATGTTTGTATGCGAGAATCTAACTTAACCACTCTATCAAAGAATGGTAGTTTGAAATGTAACCCCGGCTCAAATACAACTGTGTCTCCAGTGTCATTATCTCGTTGTACTTTCCCAAACTGAATGACAATCGCTTTAGTGCCTTCATCTACAACAAAAAGTGAACCAGACGCAAGTAGAGCTAAGACTACAACAATTACTCCAATAAAATTCTTCATAGCTTAGTTTCTCCCACTACGTAGGCCATTACCACGAGTGGTTCTGGTGTTACTTGATACTGGCTGACTACTATCATCTTGATTTTGTAAACCTTCTAATGTACTGCGGATATTAGCTGGAATACTTGGGCCAGACTGACGCTCTAGGATTTTATCTAAGGGTAAATACATCATATTGCCTGTACCTTCGGTATCCACCAAGATCTTACTCGTATTACTGTATACTTCTTCTAATGTCTCTAAATATATCCGGCTACGGGTAACTTCAGGTGCCGCTTTGTATTGGGGAAGTAACTCTTCAAAGCGAGCTATTTCACCTTGCGCTTCTAAGGTGACACGTTCTTTATATGCTTGTGCTTCTTGTGCCATGCGATTTACTTGACCACGAGCTCGAGGCTCTATTTCACGCGAATAGGCTTCTGCTTCGTTTATAAAGCGTTGTTCATCTTCCTGAGCTGCAATTGCATCATCAAACGCTTCTTTCACTTCTTCAGGCGGTCTAGCGTCTTTAAAGTTTAAGTCAACGACAGTAATGCCCATATCGTATGACTCAATAATACCTATTAGCTCATCACGCACACTTTGCCTTGCGCCTTCACGACCAGCAGTCAAAACACTATCCATCTTAGAATGCCCGACAACATACCGTATTGCACTATCGAATGCCTGACTAAGACTTTCTTCAGGGCTAGTAACAGCAAAGGTATATTTATAAGGTTCTAAAATTTTGTATTGTACTTCCATTTCAACACGGACTACGTTTTCGTCTTCGGTCAACATAGAGCCTGATGAAGGCATAGAGCGCACGGTTTGCACATCTACTGGAATAACCCTATCTACAAAAGTAGGTTTCCATTGAAGTCCCGGCTCAACAAACTTGTTAAATTCACCAAAACGAAGGACCACGCCACGCTCGGCTTCTCGAATCGTATAAAATCCACTAAACACGTAAACCACGACTAAAATACCGAGTATAACTGCCAGACCGATTCCGCCTAAGCCTTTGCCACCAGTGGAACCACCTTTGCCACCGCCACCAAACTTACTAAATTTACCCATTAAATTTTTAAATACCTCATCTAAATCAGGTGGACCTTGATCACGGCCGCCCTTATTTTTCCAAGGATCATTATTGTTACCACCGGGCTCATTCCAAGCCATTATTATTCTCCAGCTAGTTAATTCAAAATAGGTTAAACCTATTTACAATACGTAATTCTTAATTTTTTGATCTGTATCTAGTTTTTAATACTGCACTATATACGATTCTAAATCTGTATCCACTCGCTTAATTAATCTTTGCCAATCACTTTTTTCCATTCTAACGTCAACTTGCCAGTCTCCGTTTTCAGCGTAGCTTTGTGAGGCAATACAATTCATATCAAAAAACACCCCACGTAAATTACTTTTAGACGGAGGAATGCGCAAACTATGTTGCACCATATTTTTCGACAAACACTCTGTTATCGCATCATTTAACAAATCTATACCAATGCCTTGCTGGGCTGATATCCAAACACGAATGGGCATACCCGTATCGTCTCTGTCTATCTTGGCGCTAACACCATCCATTCGATCTATTTTGTTGCACACCACAAGTTGTTGAATTTCGTGGGCATCGATCTCCTCTAACACATCATTTACTTCATCTATATTTTCACGAAACTGATCGTCAGAATAATCAACCACGTGCAACAAAAGGTCTGCCTGCTGTGTTTCTTGAAGTGTCGCTTTAAAAGCTGCAATTAGATCATGGGGGAGATGTCGTATAAAACCAACCGTATCAGCAAGAATTGCAGATCCTACATCTTGTAACTGAATTTTTCTAAGGGTCGGATCTAGTGTTGCAAATAGCTGGTCAGCTGCATAGACAGAGGCTTCGGTGACCGTATTAAACAAGGTCGACTTTCCTGCGTTGGTGTACCCTACTAGAGACACGGTTGGTATTTCTGCTCGGACCCTAGAGCGCCTACCTTGTTCTCGCTGCTTTTGCACCTTTTCCAGTCGACGTAAAATGGCTTTTATTCTAGCCCTCAACAAGCGCCTGTCTGTTTCAAGCTGAGTTTCACCTGGACCACGAAGACCAATACCACCTTTTTGTCTTTCAAGGTGCGTCCAGCCTCTAATTAATCTGGTACTGATATGCCGAAGTTGTGCAAGCTCAACTTGCAATTTACCCTCATGAGTTCTAGCACGTTGTGCAAATATATCTAATATCAAACCGGTACGGTCCAATACTCTACATTTGCACAACTGTTCTAGGTTACGCTCTTGGGAAGGGGACAAAGAATGATTAAAAATAACAATATCTGCTTGCTTTTCACGCACGGCATTAGCTATTTCCTCGGCTTTACCGCTGCCAACAAAATAACGAGCTTGTGGAGCTTGGCGCGAGCCTGTCACCACGTCGATTGCATTTACACCTGCAGAAGATACAAGGAGCTGAAGCTCTAATAAATCTTCTTTGCTATTTTCATCTGAAAAATCTACATGTACTAAAACTGCCTGTTCACCAGTTTCATAACGGTCAAACAAGCCGTTCTCCTAACACTTTAACTGTCGTCTGATTCCGCTTGCCCGGATGCAGGCATTGGGATCGCACGAGAGGGAACTACAGTAGATATGGCATGTTTATACACCATTTGACTCACTGTATTCTTTAATAAAATAACGAACTGATCAAACGACTCAACCTGCCCTTGGAGTTTAATCCCATTTACTAGATAAATAGAAACCGGAATACGCTCTTTACGCAGCGCATTTAAGAACGGGTCTTGTAACGATTGCCCTTTAGCCATTGTATTTCCTTTTTTTTATTATTTAGAAAAAACTCCAATAAAGATTATACAGTAAATCATATACCTGTATAGACACACTAGAGCTGAATATCGCCGAGCGTCATCACTTTATCGAGATTGTCTTTCCCAAAGGTATCAAGCGGGTGAATATTTTCCCAGCTTCTTAACCAAGTTAATTGCCTTTTTGCTAGCTGACGAGTAGCTGCAATTGCTTTTTCTTGCATCTCTTTTTCGGTAAAATCGCCATCTAAATATTGCCACATTTGCCGATAACCAACACATCGAATGGACGGTAAATCTAGATGCAAATCTCCTCTACCCCTTAATTTCTCTACCTCTTCCCTAAACCCTCCCTTCATCATCATATCAAAACGCAAGGCTATACGCTGATGTAATACTTTACGATCATTTGGTGCTATACAAAACTGTTTAACATCATAAGGTATTGGGGAAGTTTTTGTTGCCAACAAATCAGTCATAGTGCGATTAGTTAGAAGATAAACTTCTAATGCTCTTGTTAAACGTTGAGGGTCATTAGGGTGAATTCTCGCCGCAGAGACTGGATCGACCTCTTTAAGCCTGTTATGTAATGCCTCCCAGCCTTTTTCTTTTGCCTGGGCTTCTAACTTTAACCGCACATTTTTATCAGATTCTGGTAACGGCGATAAACCATCAATAAGGGCTTTGTAGTACATCATAGTGCCGCCTACTAAAAGAGGAACATTCCCTCTGTTGGTAATATCCTCCATTGCAACCAAAGCATCTTTTCTAAATTCGGCCACTGAGTAGCTTTGGGCAGGGTCTAAAATATCAATAAGGCGATGCGGTGCTTTCAACTGCTCTTCTGCACTCGGCTTTGCCGTACCTATATCCATTCCCTTATAAATCAAGGCTGAATCCACACTAATTATTTCACAGCCTACCTTATCACATAGCTCAATTGCTAAAGCTGTTTTACCAGAGGCGGTAGGGCCCATTAGAAACAGCGCAGGCGGCAGGTTCTTTTGTTGATTAGGAGTCACAGTAAACTTTTCATCCATGCTTGCATAGGGACCACTTTGCCGATTTGATTTAAAACATCCGCTAAGTTTGGCTCATTTGAGACGAGTGACAACCACATTTCATGACATTGTGGATTTGAAAACTCTTTCCGCACAGAGATACATACCGATAGATGCTTACAAACCGCAACGCTGTCCGTTTCTTCACACTGCAACGTAGATTCTAATATATCTACCCAAGGAAACTGCCTAAAATCAGAGGGGACTTTACGTAGCAAAATACGATTAGGGGTCCAACCTATCTCTACACTGTTTTCTAACAAGGGCTGGTATAAAGCTTTGGCCTGCTCTAATAACTCCGGCGTCGCTTGAATGGACACAGGCATAAGTAAGGGTTGCATTGCTGGCATTTGTTCGGAAAATTTCGCGCCTAAAACATATTGATACAACTGAGCGATATTGACTAAATAAAACGCCGTGCCATGAGTGACCAATATTTGTTTATCGCTTACTCGCAACCATTGCCCCACGTCAGAGCTTTGCCTCGCAGGCTGCTCTAAAACAGACTTTGTAGCCACAGCTGGACGCTGATTTGCCCCCTTACAGGCATTGGCAGTTGGCGTCATCAGTTGCTGGTAGTTTGACGCAGATTGGCTAATCAGCTCAGCATTATACACTTGTCCTTGGGTGACAATTTTATTACCGATATGACGACTACTTGGCACTGAACGGGGTACATGCTCTGGTCTAGTGGTAACCGGCGCAACTTCAGTTTGTAAAGGTACAATATAATCATGATTTGGCTCTGCAGGCGCTAAAACCTGGGGCTCAGATACTTGATTAGCACCTTGTAAATATTGATTTAAAGCATCATTTAATGCTCTAAAAATAAAATCATGAACGATTCTCGCTTGATGAAATCGCACTTCGTGCTTAGCAGGGTGAACATTTACATCGACTTGCTCAGCAGGCAAGGTTAAATACAACACATAAGCACTTTGGCAATTGTCAGCAACGACGCCTTCAAAGGCTTGGCGTAAAGCATGATTGATCAGCTTGTCACGCATCATACGTCCATTGACATAGAAGTATTGAAAATCAGCTTGAGGTTTGGCGTACTCAGGAGGCGTAAACCACCCAGTTAACCTAAAGTCTTCATACTCACTATTTAATTCTATACCGTGCTCAGAAAAAGCTTGCCCACAAATTGCTGCAACCCGTTTAACCCCATTGGCTTTTGCACTTTTAGCGGGATACTTGCGCAATAACTTACCGTTGTGCTTTAAAGTAAAACCAACATCAAAACGGCTAAGAGCAATGCGCCTTACTAACTCATCAATGTGAGTGAATTCTGTTTTTTCGGTTCGTAAAAATTTACGCCTTGCAGGGGTATTAAAAAATAAATCCACAACCTCAACGCTGCTTCCAGTTGGATGAGCGACAGGGTTAAGCTGCACTTCCATATCTCGACCTTCACAGTGGGCTTGCCATGCTTGGCTTTGATTATCTGGTTTTGAGCTAAGAGTTAAACGAGAAACAGAGCTGATACTTGCCAGTGCCTCCCCTCTAAAACCTAAACTCGATATAGCTTCTAGATCATCTAATTTGCTAATTTTACTCGTAGCATGACGGCTTAAAGCCAGTGCTAATTCTTCATGAGCAATACCCGATCCATTATCACGGATTAGGATCCGTTTATGGCCCCCTTTCTCTATCTCAATATCAATGTTAGAAGCGCCAGAGTCTAGACTGTTTTCCACCAGCTCTTTGACTACAGATGCAGGACGCTCGACAACTTCACCGGCGGCTATCTGGTTCGCTAATCTTGCTGGAAGAATTTGAATGGGCAAAGCAATACCTTGTTTAGAATGCGTGAATTAGGTACGAGGAATAGTTAACACTTGACCGATACGCACAACGTCAGTATTTAAATTATTCGCTTTTTTGAGACTACTCACTCGCACTTTATAGCGCTGAGCTAATAACGACAATGATTCTCCACTGCGTACCTTGTGAGTTCGGTTTTCACTTTTCCACTTAGCCCATAAAGAACTATCTGGAGGTGAGCTTTTGAAATGCTGCTTGATACCATCAAAAATAGACTGAGCTAGCTTTTGTCTATATGCAGACCAATTAAGATTCTTTTCTTCTTTAGGATTCGAAATAAACCCTGTTTCGACTAATACCGAAGGTATATCTGGTGAGGTTAACACGGCCAGACTTGCTGCTTGTGGTTTGCTTTTATGTAGCCGTGTCACTTTACCCAAATGGCTAATCACATCACGACTTAAGTCATAGCTGGTCGTTAAGGAGTGATCCATAGACATATCGAGTAACGCTTGTGCTAAATAACGTTCGTTCGCAGTATCTTGAATAATCTCTGCCGCTCCGCCTAATAGCTCAGAATGTCTCTCTGTTCTTTCCATCCATCGTCCAAGCTCGGTATTGGCTCTTCTCATAGACAACACCCACACAGAAGCACCATTTGGCTGTGGCGTTGTAAACGCGTCGGCGTGAATTGACACCAGAAGATCTGCTTTGTGTTTTCTTGCTAGTTGCGGACGTTTATTAGGTGATATGTAATAATCTCCGGTTCGCGTCATGACGGCTTTTAAGCCTTTTTCTTTGTTAATCAAGGATTCAAGGCGCTTCGCAATACCAAGGGTGACGTTTTTTTCATAACTTCCACCGCGACCTATCGACCCCGGATCTTCACCTCCATGACCGGCATCAATAACAATAATAATGTCTCTATCTGTACGAGATTGAGCATCTAGTACAACTTTAGGGACAGAAGCAGTAGGGTCGTTTAAATCAATCACTAACCTATCTCCATAAGGAGAGGTTGGCGGTAAAGCAAAAATATTTTTCTCTACGTTTTTACTTAGCTCAATGACAACTCTAACAGAGCCACTATTTTTAGCTTTGCTGTAGCGTACCTTTTTAACTAACTTGCTTTCGTTAGCCACTTTCGAAAAATCAAAAGTTTTAGGAGTATTCTCAATATCTATCACCAAACGATAGGGCTTCTGCAGTGTAAAATAGGTATATTTTGGAGTATCAGATAAATCGAAGACTAAACGAGTAGTGTTAGGAGATGGCCAAATTCTTAACCCTTCAATGGCATTTTTAGCAAAACTTACAGGGCCAAACCCCATCAGCAATATACTGATTAATACTAACTTGACTGTGTTTATCCCGAACTTCTGCATTTTAAATTTCTAATGTAAACGGTTAAGTAACTGCGCCCCGGAGTTCGATTTAGCTTTTGCAATCAATTTACGCCCCTTTGATGTGTATTCAATTCTAATGTGTAAATCTGCTGCTGCCAATAGACCTTCGCCTTTGTCTGGCCATTCAACCAAACAAATACAATCTGGCGAAAAATAATCTCGAATTCCCATGAATTCTAGTTCTTCTGGATCGCTCAAGCGGTATAAATCAAAATGAAACACTCGCCAATCATCTAGTTCATATGGTTCAACTAGGGTGTATGTAGGACTTTTAACCTTACCTTTATGACCTAAAGCTTGAATAAACCCACGGCTAAAAGTCGTTTTGCCTGCCCCTAAATCACCCTCAAGGTAAATAGTTAAACCTGTGTCACAATTTCTAGCCAATTCACCAGCAAAGGTAACGGTCCCCTCTTCATTGATAAGTTCGCGGGTAAGTATTTCACAGTTTTCGGTTATTAGGTTTTCAGTGTCGGTCATAAGCTGTTAATTGTAGCCCTTAAAGCAGGTAATAGATCTGAAGCAATCATACCACGTTCTCCATATTCTCTGGCAACCTTATCTGCAGCCTCAGCATGAGCACAAACACCATAAATTGTCGCTTGTTGCGGCGGAATGCCTTGAGCGGAAAACGACCCAATAATCCCCGTTAACAGGTCACCCATTCCGGCAGTAGCCATACCCGGATTTCCACCATCACACACCCAAAACAACTGTCTATCGTCTACTTTATGACTATTAGTACAAATAACAGTTCCCGCCCCTTTTAGTAAGCTTGTTGCTTTAAAAGAAAGCGCTAACGTTTGGCAGCTAGTGTAACGGTCAGCTTCAACGTCCTTAATACTCTGGTTCAATAGGCGACAAGCTTCACCAGGGTGCGGGGTTAAAATACAGTGTGGCAGCTCACGAACCACATTTTTAGTATATTCATCACTGAAAGCCAACAGATTTAAACCATCAGCATCAATAACTAAAGGCTTATGCTGCTGTTCTAGATGCGCTATAACGGTTTGAAATTGTTTGGTAGCCCATGTATCCCGGCCTAACCCGGGGCCAATAACAATACTGGTACACCAGTCTAACGCTTCTTGTAAATCAGAGCTCGTCACCATCAACTCTGACCTTGTAGCACCAACAAGCGCTGCACTTGATTCATGACAAAATACTTTTACAAGCCCAGTACCAGTGCGTAACGCAGCTTCGGCAGATAATCGTATTGCTCCTGGCATACCCACGTTACCGCCAATACATAATAACTTACCAAAGTGGCCTTTATTAGCATGGGGAAGCCGAGGAGTCAGAGGTTGCAAGCGGTTCCAATTAACTGTTTTACCTTGAAGAGTCGCCAACTCGAAAAAAGAAGGACCTATGCCTAAATCATTAAATTTGAGTATTCCACATAGGCTTTTTGCCTTTCCCGTCACCAAGCCAGCCTTTATCGCCACAAAAGTTATTGTTATGTCAGCGTTAATACACACAGGCAAAGGGGTACCCGTGTCAGCATTCATGCCTGAAGGTAAATCGAGACTTAATACAGGAAGATTCTTATCATTGATGGCTAATATAATATTTTGAAAGCTTTCTTTAACAGGCCCTGCAACACCAGTACCTAGTAATGCATCAACCACTAAATCAACCCCCTCAAACTCCATATCAGCAAAACTAACAAGCTCTCCACCAGCTGCTAACCATTCACTTTGAGCCCGTTGAGCATCTCCTCCTAAGACTCGAATGGGGTCTTCACAAGCCACAATAACCTGAGCTCCTTTGCTCAGGGCAAGGCTTGCTATTACATAGCCATCACCGGCATTATTGCCATCACCGGCATTATTGCCATTACCGGCAATCACTAATATATTTTTTGTATTAGGCCAGTGGCTCTCCAGGACATCGAAGGCGGCCTCGCCTGCTCGCTCCATAAGTTGATATAAGCTGCAACCGACAACCATGGCCGCCTCTGATTCAAAGCGCCTAACTTGTTCAGCACATACAATGTTATGTGCTAAACTCGCTGCCGATTTATTGGTTAACAGGTTAGGTAATGTCATCACTTAGCGCTTCAGAATTGTCAACATTGGCTGAAAGTATCAAGGCTTGGGGCAAAGAGCTAGGATTTCAACAAATTGGTATATGCGATGTGGACTTATCTGAACACGAAGGTCGGCTACAGCAATGGCTAGATAAAGGCTTTGCTGGGGAGATGGCTTATATGTCTGACCATGGCATGAAACGAGCCCGACCAGCCGAACTATTACCTGGGACGATTAGAGTCATAAGCGTGCGTATGGATTACCTGCCGCCAGATGCTAAATTTGCTCACAATTTAAAAAACAAAGAGCAAGCTTATATTAGCCGCTACGCCCTTGGACGTGATTACCACAAACTCTTACGGGCTCGCTTAAAAAAGTTAGGAGAAAAGATACGTACAGAGTGTGCTGACTTAAATTTTCGACCATTTGTTGATTCCGCTCCTGTACTTGAACATGCCATCGCAGAAAAAGCAGGGATAGGTTGGACAGGCAAACACTCTCTTACCATTAATAAAGAAGCAGGCTCTTGGTTCTTCTTAGGAGAACTATTTGTCGATATCCCATTACCCATAGATCACGCTATTCAAGAAAACTGTGGAGACTGCACGGCCTGTATCACAATTTGCCCTACCCAAGCGATAGTAGAACCTTATGTTGTGGACGCAAAACGCTGTATTTCATACCTTACCATAGAACAAAAGGGCGCCATTCCAGAAGAATACCGCCCACTCATAGGTAATAGAGTATATGGATGCGACGACTGCCAGCTCATCTGCCCTTGGAACCGCTACGCTAACATCACCGACGAGCATGACTTTCACCCCAGAGCGACCTTACAAGGTAAAGACTTACTGGCACTTTTCACATGGGATGAAGTGACATTTCTCAAAAACACAGAAGGCTCGGCAATACGCCGAATAGGTTTTGAGCGTTGGCAACGTAATATTGCAGTGGGATTAGGTAACGCGCCCTATTCTGCAGCCATTATTGATAGTTTAAATAAGGCTTTAGTGCACGCCTCACCTCTGGTAGCAGAACATATTCAATGGGCATTACAACAACAAACAGCAGTCCAACCCCAAACAACTAGCAGGCTCACACAAAGGCTCGTTCGCAGTGTCGAGAAAGGCCTGCCCAGAGACGCCTAACAGCACCTTGATTGGTTATTTACAGATAGTTTTGAGCAAGCTCAAGAGCACAACTATGGGACGCAGACAAATATAGATCTGCTCTTATATCATCTGCAGGATAGCCATATAATCCAAAACGATTACCACGACTGTGGCTAATAATAAGTGCATAACGGGCACTATTTTTAATATCACCACGAAAGGGATCCAAAATAGGTATCTGGTAACGACCACATTTCATCAAGGCAATTCTGCGACCTTGCCTATACACAGCACCATCAAAAACAGGGTTATCAATAGTGGCATATACTGCAAACTTGGGAACTTGCACTGTTACACCTTGCCAAGTCATCTGAACAATTTTTAGCGTTTCGGCAAGTGATGAAATCGACTTAGGTAATTCAAATGTTTTCATTATCCCTCCTAAATGTAGTGTTCCTATTACATAGACAAACTAACTTACAAAAAATGCTCAAAAATTAAGATAATAGTCTTTACAGAGTAAACCATACTCTTCTGAGTAATCTCCTAACCCATTGTATATATTGATTTTTTCGGTCACCCTTGGGGTAGATTGTAAGCTAAAAGCCAACAGTACTCTAGTGACTAACTTTTGGGGTGTAGTGCTAACTTGAAGCTCTTTAATACAAAATAACCCCATACTCTGGGCACTTTCGATAAAGCTAAGCGCAACATCAAAAGGTAATACACAATAAAAACGACCATCAATGGCTAGATTCTTTATTACCTGTGCCAACAAGACTTGATGCTCTAACGTTATCGTTTGTCGCGCGTGAACTCTAGTATTTTTTGATTGTTTTTTGTTCGCCGCAGCATTAATTGGAAAATACGGTGGGTTACTAATAATTAAATCATAGGAACACTTGCTTGAAAGCGCTTGCAAAGGCCGGTGCTCAAACAAAAGCTGTTGATACCAAGGACAATTTTTTGCATTAAGCTTAGCTTGCTCAATAGCTATTGGGTCGATATCAATTCCATAAATACGACAGTTATCTGAGGCTTTTTGGGCCAACATGATAGCCAACAAACCAGTACCGGTGCCAATATCAAGAATATTCTCTGAAGTATTTGGCTCAGCCCAACTACCCAACATAATGCTATCGGTCCCCACCTTCATGGCACAATGGGTGTGTTCAATGAAGAACCGTTTAAACTGAAACCCCTTTTTCTCCAATTTAAAAGACCTGCAATCGAATCATATGTTTAGCCACGTCTCTAGCTTGTACAGGTTTATATTTCGCTAATTTGCCCATAAGTAAAGGGGATAAAATACCACTTACAAAAAGACCTATTTTTTCTAGAGGTCGAGATTCTTGACGTTCTCCTAACAACAATGAGGGTCTGACTGCAGAAGCGTGTTTTAGTTGAGACATACCTAAAATGGCATTTTCTAACTCACCTTTTACCTTTAAATAAAAATTACCACTGTTGGCGTTCGCCCCTACTGAAGATATCCATACAAAACTCTGGGCTTTTCTAGCAAGTTGCGCCGCTACATGAATATATTCAAAGTCAACTTTACGAAAAGCAGCTTTTGAGCCTGCGCGCTTAAGGGTCGTTCCTAAACAGACATAGGTATGAGAGTTATAAAAATACCCTTGATAATCATCTAAACAATCAAAATCGACTACAATTAGCTGCAACTTATCTGACTTAACTGAGAAAAAGTTATTGGGTAACGGCTTACGTATTAAACAAATGATAGTTTGATATCTATCATCAACGCAAAGCTGCTGAACTAGGCTTTTACCTACCAATCCAGTGGCTCCAAGAACCAACGCACTTTGTAACATATTCTAAGCCTTTTGAATTTACCAATCAGTTTGAAACCCATACAATGGGACGCTTGATGGGTACAAGATATCAAGAAAAACTTCATTCCATATAAAAATAAAAAAATTAATCACTTCAAACGCTGGTCTATAAGACAATATTTTACTTCAGGGAAATACGATTTATGAAAAACATCGCGAGCCTTTTGATTTTGGGCTTACTCCCCCATTTTGCAAACGCAACTGACACCTCCAAGCAGTTAACTATCGAGCGAATCTTTCAATCCCCAGCCTTACAAGGGACTGCACAGAGAAATTTACAAGTTTCTCCTGACGGTAAACGAGTCACATTTTTGCAGGGTAAAAAAACAGATTACGAACGCCTTGATTTATGGGAGTACGACATCAGTAGTGGTAAAACTCAGCTATTGTTGGACTCAAATGTCTTGAGTTCAGGGCCTGAGGTATTGTCTGACGAAGAAAAAGGCCGTAGAGAGCGTATGCGTTTAAGTGGCTCTGGAATTGTCAGCTACCAGTGGTCGGCAGATGGCAAAGCATTATTATTTCCTCTTGCAGGAGATGCTTATTATTACCGCCTCGATGACAAAAAGGCTTTGCAACTATTGCAAACACCAGAGTTTGAAACAGACTTAAAACTCTCGCCTAAAGGTAACTATTTGTCTTATGTGAGATCTCAAGATTTATTTATCAAGCACATTAAAACTGGCGTAGAAACACGCCTAACCTATGATGGCAAAGGGCCGATTAAAAACGCCATGGCAGAATTCGTAGCTCAAGAAGAAATGGGCCGAAGAACAGGCTATTGGTGGTCACCTGATGAGTCTCAGATTGCTTTTACTCAAATAAATGAAACGCCCGTTGAAGAAATTACGCGAAGTGAAATCTACGCTGATTCAATAAAAATGATCACCCAAAGATACCCTAGTGCAGGTACCAATAATGTGGTCATAAAGCTAGCAACCGTTGATATTAATAATAAGCAAAAGCAATGGATAAATTTAGGCAATGATCCAGATATCTACCTAGCAAGAGTGAATTGGATGAAAGACAGCCAAACTCTTACTTATCAAAAACAAAGCCGTGACCAGCAAACTTTAGAGCTTAATGCTTTTAATACCCTAGATCAGAGTGAACGTTCTTTAATAAAAGAAAGCAGCGACACTTGGATCAACCTAAACAAAGATTTACATTTTCTAAATGACCAACAACACTTTATTTGGGCATCAGAAAAAGACGGCTTTAAGCATCTGTATTTATATAAAAATAACGGTGAACTAGTACGCCAATTAACATCAGGTAAATGGATTGTTGATAAAATCGAAAGCATAGATGAAACAAACCAACTCATTTACTTCACTGGCCGAGCAGATACTCCCACCCAGCGGCATCTTTATAAAGTAGGGTTGAATGGCGGTGACATACAAAAAATAACCCAACGAAGTGGTTTCCATGGTATTTCATTTAGTGACGATGCAAGTGTATATGTTGATAGCTTTTCTACTATAAACACTCCGCAGCAAGTTAGCTTACATAAAGCATCTGGTGAACAGTTAACTTGGTTAAGTCAAAACCTAGTAGACAATAATCACCCTCTCAAACCCTATGAAAAAGATTGGGTAAAGCCAACTATATCTAGCTTTACTACAGATGATGGTACTGAATTATTCTATCGTTTATACAAACCTAACACCGTTCAAGGTAAGCACCCTGTTATTGTTTATCAATATGGTGGGCCCGGGGCTCAAGTCGTGACTGATAGCTGGGGCGGTAATCGTGGTCTGCTAATGCAATACTGGGTAAGCAAAGGATACGTAGTCTTTAGCTTAGATAATCGTGGCTCAGAAGGCAGAGGCAAAGCATTTGAAAACCCCATATATAAAAAAATGGGAAGCATTGAATTAGCTGATCAGATAGAGGGGGTTAAGTTTTTACAAGCATTACCCTACGTAGACAAAGATAGAATTGGCGTTTATGGCCATAGCTATGGTGGCTACATGACACTAATGGCAATGTTTAAAGGGGGAGATTATTATGCCGCAGGCGTGGCAGGCGCACCTGTAACCGACTGGGCACTATACGATACCCATTACACTGAACGTTTTATGGGACATCCAAAAACGGATGCTGACGCATATCTAGCCTCTTCAGTATTTCCTTATGCTAAAGATTTAAAAGGTGATTTATTGATTTATCATGGCATGGCTGATGACAATGTATTATTCACTCACAGCACCAAGCTGTATAAGCATTTACAAGACTTGAGCATACCTTTTGAAAGTATGGATTATCCCGGTAAAAAACACAGTATTCGTGGCAAAAACACCGGCATACATTTATACAAAACCATCACCAACTTCTTCGATAAGCATTTAGGAATGGACTAGTGACAAGAGCCGTTTCGGGGTGCAAGCCCCAAAACGGCTATGTCCAAAGCTTACAATAAATTAAGCAAACATCTGGGTTGCTAGGGTTTGTTGAATACCCACAACAGAATCTTTTTTCAATTCTGCCTCAATAGGGTTATCACGCCCAGATATCCATATTTTAAGCTCTGCATCTAAATCAAAGTGGCCTGCTGTTTCTACTTTAAAGTGAGTAATAGCACGGTAAGGAATCGAATGGTAATCCACTTTACGACCAGTAACGCCTTGTTTATCTATCAAGATTAAACGCTTATTAGTGAACACATACATGTCTCGGATCACTTTAAATACTTGTTGAATATTTTCTGTTTCACCAATAATAGGGGCCAATTCCTCGGCAACTTCTTCGATATTTACTTCTGAGGCATTGCCCATTAGGCCATCTAACAATCCCATTTAATTCTCCCATTGAATAACTAGAGGATTAGCATAAATGTTGATGCGAAAATAGCAACCACAGGCTACTATTCCTCTCACCTTTTATAATCAGTTGACCCATTACCTTATGCCAAACGTTACATTTACAGACATACAAGCCGCAGAAAAACGGATCAGTCCTTACATCAAGCGTACACCTATTGTTGAATCACAGTTATTAAATACTTGGTTAGGCCATCAAATACTTTTTAAGGTTGAGTGCTTTCAAAAAACAGGCGCATTTAAACTTCGTGGCGCATTAAATATGATGCTTAGAGCGAAAGAAGAAGGCAGGTTAGGTAACCGAGTGGTAGCAAATAGTTCAGGAAACCACGCACAAGCCGTTGCCTATGGTGCAAAAATGCTTGGTATAAAAGCCACAATTTTTAGCCCTGAAAATGTTTCAAAAGTAAAAGCTGCAGCAACCCAATATTATGGAGCAGAACTTAATTTAAGCCCGACTCGTAAAATTGCAGATGAAAGAGTGGCAGTTGCAGCAAAAGAAGAAGGTGTGTTGTACGTACCGCCTTTTAATCACCCACATATCATGGCTGGCCAAGGAACCGTTGCCCTAGAAGCATTAAAAGAAACCGGAGAAGTTAATGCCGTTTTTGCGTCAGTAGGTGGAGGGGGGTTAGTGTCTGGTTCTGCCATTAGTGCCCGAGGTTTATTTCCAAATATTCAAGTGATTGGTTCAGAGCCTTTACTTGCGAATGATGCTGCAGAATCTCTGAGACAGGGCACCATACAGTCACTACCTTCACAACCTGACACCTTAGCAGACGGCGCAGCCACCTTGCAGGTAGGCACTGAAACCTTTGAGCATTTACAAAGCCTCAACGACTTTTACGAAATCAATGAAACGCGAATCGCATATTGGACCCAATGGCTGCAGCATTTATTAAAAATCCATGTTGAGCCTACCTGTGCCATGAGCATGGAGGCTGTTACCCAATGGCTATCAAAGCAAAGTAGCCCACAAAAAGTACTCATTGTTTTATCAGGGGGTAATATTGACCAACAAAAAATGCTAAGAATATGGAGCGAAGACCACCTACAAACATTACCTTGTCTTTAGTTTAGTGATTTATGGGTTGTCTTTTACTAATCCATCCCCCTAAAAATGCAAATTTTGACCATTCTCCAGCCCAAAGTATTGTGTTTATTGCAAACATAGTCAATCTGAGGCAAGTTAGACTAAAGGCTTAGTTTGAGGATAAGATTTTGAAACACTTGCTGTTTGTTTCTTTAATATTGTTTAGCAATTTCACCATAGGTGCTCCTACTCACATAACTAACGTCAATGGTTATACACTAAACAACCAAGGCGATTTAATTCAGTTTTCAGATATCGTGTTTGATGGCGGTAAAGTTTTAGTCATTGGAGGCAATAGCTTAGTAAAAGATTATCCTGATGCCACTCTAATCGATGGAAAAAACAAAGTAATGTTGCCCGGTCTTATTGACTCACATGGGCATGTTATGGGGTTAGGAGAAACTTTATTACAAGTAGACTTACGAGAAAGTAAATCTGCTCTAGATGCCGCAAAAAAGGTATACACTTATGCTAATACACAACAAACATTACCTTGGATAACAGGCCGTGGATGGAACCAAGTACTTTGGCCTGGCAAGCAGTACCCCACTGCGAATATCTTAGATGAGTATGTGAATAATAAACCTGTAATGTTGTCACGAGTGGATGGGCATGCAACCTGGGTTAACAGTAAAGCCCTAGAAGTGGCCGGTATTACAAAAGATACCCTTGATCCTCCAGGGGGTAAAATTATTCGAGATAACAAAGGAAATCCAACAGGTATATTGATTGATAACGCCTCTAACCTTTTAAATGAGTACTTACCAAAGACATCAGAAGCGACATTAAAATCCCAATTGGACGCAGCCGGTAAACAACTCCTTTCAGAAGGGATTACCAGTGTACACGATGCAGGTATAGGAATACCTACATATAACTACTATCAAAAACGTGTTGCAGAGCACACTTTACCAGTACGTATTTATCCAATGATAGGCGCTTATTCACCGGCAATGATAGAAATGTTAAATGCTGGTCACATCCAAGACCAATATGACTGGTTATCAATAAAAAGTGTAAAAGTATATGGGGACGGGGCATTAGGCAGCCGCGGTGCTGCACTACTAAAACCTTATTCTGATGAACCACACAACAGCGGACTATTAGTAACTAGAGAAGCAGATTTAAAGCCACTATTCGATTTGATTTTAGGTAAAGGATTTCAACTAAACTACCATGCAATTGGAGATAGAGCCAACCGCCTTGCATTAAATCAATTTTCAGATAGCTTTAGTAAAGTTGGGGGTCAACATCTTCGTAACCGTGTTGAACATGCGCAAGTTATTAATATTGACGATATTCCACGATTTAAAACACTCAATATTATCCCAGCGATGCAACCTACTCATGCCACGAGCGATATGAATATGGCTGAAGATAGAGTAGGCGCACTGAGATTAAAAGGAGCTTATGCGTGGCAAACCTTTTTAAAACAGGGTACCCCTGTGGCGTTTGGTTCGGACTTCCCCGTTGAATTATCTAATCCATTTTTTGGATTACATGCTGCCGTTACTCGCCAAGATCGTAGTAATAATCCCGACAAAGGCTGGATTCCAGAAGAAGCAGTAACCGTGATACAAGCCTTTAGAGGCTTCACCTTAGATGCGGCTTATGCTGCTCATCAAGAAGCTATTTTAGGTGGCTTAACGCCTGGAAAGTGGGCCGACTTTATCTTGGTCGACCTAGATATATTTACGGTTTCACCCAAAGATATTTGGAAAACACAAGTGCTAGAAACCTGGATTGCTGGTGAAAAGCGTTTTCAAAAATAGACATTAACCAATCAATATATGTTTATATTAAACTATTACCATAGTTTTTGAGTTACCTTTAAATGCAAAGTAGATAATCCAACGATCAAGACTAGGTAAAGCCCACTAAAAGGTCACACATTGTCAAACTCATCTAATAATCAAAGCAGCGATGATGCTGCTATTATTAAACAATATAAAGTTTTAATCGACAAGTTGATCCCTTTGCAACATGAGAACCGCCTTCTTGAAGGTTTAAACAAGTTTTCTGCTAAGTTACCTGGTCGAGTCAGGAACATTGTAAAAAATGAAGTCATCCGAGTTACCTCTTTAACCAATGCTGTAGCAGACAATTCTGAGTTTGCTAAGTTTCCAATACTAAAGTTTAAGCACTTTGGTATCCCAATGCGGCTCGACAAAGTAGGCCAGCAAATTTTAGCTAGGGAAACTAGCCGTTTTGATGATCGCTACACAGTAGGTGTATTTGAATCTGTGATGAACTCTGAGCATTATCAATCCCACATAAAAAAAGAGCTACATCAAAAGATAGTTAATGCATTTAAAGTAGAATCACAAACTTTTCAGGATATAGATTTTGGGGCAGATTTGGCCATTCGCCCCAACTTCACAGTCTCTAGTCCTGAATTTGAAAATGGGAAACACTGCCCCCTTAGCTCTTTATCGAGGCAAGGTATGGTTTTACAAACTAAACGTCAACCAGTCATCGAGTTAAAGTCTCCAAACGATAATATATTCCTATTTACTTTTCCTACAGTAACTGGTTTAAACGACAAAGCCTTGCATATCAAATTTGAAATGCTTGCCAGTACTTTTAATAAAGACTTATTAATTACGGAAACTCATTTCAGTTTTGCCGCGAGTACTCCCACTAAACTTATTGAGCGATGGAGTAGATATATAGAAAGTACTGCTAACCAATTCCCTCTAGAACGAGAACTAGAAATAGAGCGAGTATTACAAAATCTTGAACGGGATCGTATTTTCGCCAACAGTCCATGGATTCCTGTATTTTTAGGTCCAAAGAACGGTCAGTTAACTCCTCTTTACGAGTTAAATACGCTTCAAAACAAAGAATACAACAAGTATTTCAATGTTGGCAAAGACCTCCCAACCAAGCAGATTTTTCAAAATTTAGTAAAGGAATTATTACTTCATAAAGAGACCTTTTTACTTATCGGCAATATTAAAGCTAAAAGTGAAGATGTAAATGTGGCGGTTACCCATAGGCAATTAGCTAAAACAGGATTAATGAAGCAATTTATCGAACTTGCCACACAATCTGAACAATTACGTGTAGTACAACTCAGGTTACAGGCTATAAAAGAAGACCACAGAAATACCGCGTTTGAAATTCATGATATGGCTGCTAGTGATTACCCAAATTTAACAAATATTAGTCATCTGCTATTTTGTAAAGACGTATCGGATTGGGTTGGAAACTTGAAAATAGATGAGCCAGAACCTTTCAAACCCTTCCCAAAAGTCATTATTAAAGATAAAAGTAAATGGCCAATACAACTTGTCATGGAGTCTAACTCGGATCGACGACTAGAACCTCGCTATTCTATGAACTCCGGAGTCAAAATTAAAACTGGATTGTTTAGCCAGATAGACGCGACTCTTAATGATTTATCTGCAAAAGGCCTTAGCCTTACAGTATCAGAACCACTCCAATTGCAACTAGATGGCACAGTGAAAATTTCGATCAAAGATTTAAAGCTACACTCCCATAAATATGAGGTTGTTCATTTCGATAAAACAAGGGGAATATTAAGACTCAAATTACCCAAAGAATTGGTGAAGAGCGATAGTAAAAAATTAAAGCAACTATTTCACAGTAATACTAAATATTTTAAACCTAGAGATATGAGTGTTAAGCAAAGCAATATTTATCGCTTTCTGTGGGAATTGAGCATTCGTAACCAAGCATGTGCATCTATACTTATTACCAACAATAGATTCACAATTGACCGTTTAAAAACGATTTATCACAAACAAGATTGCAATGATCTCAAGCCTTTCTCTGCCTTAGGAAACGAAGTACCTTTGCATGGTTTTTTTGCAGATAAAAATGCTCAAGGACCAAAATCTACAATTTTAGATAAGATGTTACGGAATAGCCTTAGAGATGCTCATGTGGTACATATTGAAAGGTCCAAAGATCAACGTATAATTTTCGTAGAAGAGGAAGAGTTTTTACATGGAAAAGTAAGAAATCAAATTAGTGAGTTAATAACAAAAAAATCAGCAGAAGCATATGTGTCCCATTTAATTGCTATTCGCTGCGATGAACAAAATACCCCCTTAACAAAAAAGCGGCTCGCAGAAATATCCAAAATTGATTTAGACATTTATCAGAAATTACAAACTATGCAACAAGGTTACACCCACGTTATGTACCTCACTAATGTATCGACTTTTCATAACGTATTACTTCGTTTTGGAATTTATCCAGAAAAACAATCAGCACCGGAATAGGTAACACAAAGACTCCCTCCTTAAACATGTTGATACTATTTAGCAGTTACAAAGTCATAGGCTACCTAACTTGAACTCACTAAAAAAATTTACCGAGGCAAACTCTAGAAGATATTTTGAGTACGTTACAATTAGCATTGAATTAACTGATAGAGAAATTGATGTTAAAAGTTTGTAGCAGTGTCTAATAGCCCCCAACACATCGAGTGATCTAATTGGAACCAAGTCCTTCTCCTATACATAATATTCACTTGTATATTCCCAAACTCTTATAACTAAAACCCTAATTAGTAATTAGTATAATAACTACAAATATTTTATAAAAAATGACAGTAAACCTTGGATGAATATTAACCTGCTGCTACAGTGTGTTGGTTAACATTCGAGTTTTAGGATAAGGCAGTTTTAAAGCGAGTGTTAATATAATTAAAAAAATAAAGCCAAAGATTACAAAAATATAATGGCTGAATAAAATTCGAGCAGAGAAGGAAATAAAATGAAGAAACAACTGATAGCATTCAGTTCGGCGACTATGATCATCTGTAGTGGTTTTGCAGTATCATCTCAAGCTGAAATAAGTTCCGCTAAAAGTATGGCAGAACAATCCAATAAACTACAATCAGCGGCTCCCGCAAAGTTAGTTACCTCCACAACCCGCTATTCAAACAAAGTATTTACACGCCAAAAAGGTTTAGTTGGCGAACAAAAATATATAGTTAGATTCAGCGAAGAACCTCTCGCTACCTATCGCGGTAGTATTGCAGGACTAAAAGCAACAGCAGCCAACATCAAACGTGTTGCAGGTAAACGTGACGCAGCTAAGTTGAATTCCCGTAGTGCTGAAAGTCAGGCTTATCTGAATTTTTTAGCTAAACGTCATGCAAAAATGGAACAAGAAATGAGTGCTCGCCTTGGCCGCACTTTAGATATTAAAAGGCGTTATAAAGCAGCCTTAAATGGCCTAGCCGTTACGATGACTCAAGACGAAGCTGAACGTTTAGCTAGTTTGTCTGGAATTCAACGTATCGAAATTGATCAAGAAAGCTTTCCAGATACAGACAGTGGCCCAGCGTACATTGGCGCTCCAGCCATTTGGGACGGATCAGCAACAGGCATTGCCGCTAAAGGTGAGGGCATGGTGATTGGTATCCTAGATAGCGGTATTAATGGAAACCACCCTTCATTTGCAGCGGTTGGTGACGACGGCTATGAGCATGTTAACCCTCTTGGAGACGGCGTGTTCAAAGGAGAGTGTGATTCAACCAGTGCTGATTACAACGCTTCAGTTGAATGTAACAACAAATTAATTGGTCGTTATTTATTTATAGATGCGACGCCTACTGAAACAGACTCTGAAGACACGGATGGGCATGGTACCCACACTGCTAGTACCGCAGGCGGTAACGTCTTAGATAATGCACCAATCTTTGATGCTGAGGGTAATCCTACAGGCCTTGAAGTTCCTATTTCTGGTGTTGCTCCACACGCCAATATTATGGCGTTTCAAGTATGTGCTCCTAGCTGTTTTACAAGTGACCGTATCGCTGCTGTAGATCAGATTATTCTAGACGGTGTAGTCGACGTAATTAATCACTCTATCGGATCTAGCACACCTATCAACTCTAGTCCTTGGGATGATTCTGGACAGTTAATATGGTTAGCTGCAAGGGAAGCTGGTATTACAGTAGCCAACTCGGCAGGTAACAACGGCCCCGATCCATCAACACTTGGTAGTGCAGGCGCGCCATGGATGACGAATGTTGCAGCACTTACTCACGACCGTGCGATTCAACCAAAGTTTCTTAATGAGTTTTCAGGTGGAGATACAAGTTTCCCTGCTGATTTAGAGGGTGGTTCAGTTTCTGGTGGTCATGGCCCAGCAAGTATCGTATATGCTGGTGACTTTAGTAATGGTGATTCAAATCCAGAACAATGTTTAACAGCTTTTCCTGCTGGCACTTGGTCTAACGATGAAATTGTAGTTTGTGACCGTGGTGAAATCGCTCGTACACAGAAATGCATTAACGTTCGCGATGGTGGTGCAGCAGGTTGTGTACTAGCGAATATCGACGGAGGATCTGACTCGGTTGCCAATGACGCACATGTCGTTCCAGCTATTCACATCAACGCAGCTTCTGGTAATGCTTTGAAAGACTGGTTAGCAACTGGTAGCGAACATATGGCGACTATTACCGATGGTTTATTACCATTTGGAACTGACCCGGCGCTAGGTAGTATCATGGCAGACTTTAGCTCACGTGGGCCCAATACTAGCCAAGATTACCTACCGGTAATGGTGGGGGCTCCTGGTGTAGATATTTACGCAGCTTATGTTAGTGGCATTGAATATAGTTTCCTTAGTGGAACTTCCATGTCAAGTCCACATGTTGCTGGTGCAAGTACGCTAGTCAAACAAGTTCAGCCTGACTGGACTGATGCAGAAGTGCAATCAGCTTTAGCGACAACAGCTGGTTCAGCCGTTAAAGAAGACGGTATAACCGATGCCACTCCTTTTGATACCGGTGGTGGTATGATCCAAGTCGACCTAGCCGTACAAGCTGGTTTATTACTAGATGAAACAACAGCAAACTTTGAAGCAGCTAACCCTGCAATTGGTGGTGATCCTAAAACGTTGAACGTTGCAGGTATGGTTAATCGCTCTTGTTTAATTAGTTGTTCGTGGACTCGTACCTTAGAAGCTACAACTGATGGTTCTTGGACTGTTTCAACAACTGATACTGCGGTTACCGTTAGCCCTGCAAGCTTTAGCTTAGCTGCTGGTGAAACACAAAGCTTAGTAGTTACAGTAGATAGTAGTGAGTTCTCTACAGACGAGTGGGTTCACGAAGCTATAAACTTAATTCCTTCTGGCGATTTGCCTGAGCAACATCTAACGGTTTCATTCATGCCTTCTACTGGCGAAATACCAGAAGAAGTAGTAGTCGATGCAACTAGAGATGTAGATTCATATTTAGTCGCTGGCATTGAGTCGAGTGAAATTACTGACCTACAAATTTCAGTAGGCGGTTTAGTTGCTGCAGATGGTATGGAATTTAGCTTGTCTGGAGACAGTAACGTTGATTCACCTTTCGATAATCTGGCTGATGGCGTTGTGTACACCACTCTAACAGTTTCAGATGATGCAACACGCCTAGTTGCGTTTACTACCGATGAGAGTTCAGAGTCACCTGACTTAGACCTATTTGTTGGCTTTGATTCTGACTCTGACGGCATGCCAGATGAATCCGAATTAGTTTGTATTAGTGCCACAGCTACTGCTGCAGAGTCTTGTGACTTTACAGAACTACCAACCGGTACCTACTGGGTAGCGGTACAAAACTATACACCTTCTGAAACTTCACCAGATGCATTTACGCTTTACACTGCTGTTGTTGGTGAAGATAATGATAACCTAACAGTTGATGCACCTTCAGTGGTTCCTGAATTAACGCCATTTGACCTTCGTCTAATTTACGACCTTTCGGGTTCTGAAGAAGGTGACGTTCTCTTTGGTACATTAACATTAGGCGCTGACGCATCAAGCCCAGAAAGTATCGGGGTTGTGCCAGTTACGATTACCCGTGGAGTAGATGACGTAGTATTCACAGCAAGTAGTAATACTGCTGATGTAGGCGATGTCCTAACCTTTACTGTTGACGTCGCTACTAACTTAAGCCCAGAAGAAAGAAACTATGCGATTTCAGCTAGTATTCCTGAAGGCTTCAGTTTAGTAGAAGGTTCAATTACTGGAGGAGGTGTTGCATCAGGAGATTCAATAGATTGGAGTATATCTCAAGCGTCTGTCGCTAACGCTCAGCCTTCTTACGATGTTGTTACAAGTTTCGAAGATAGTGCCTGCGCAGTTCCATTTGCAAATAGTGGGGCTTATACAGACTTAGAACAATTTGGTTTACTACCTGATACTGGTATAACAGGGGATACGATTGCATATTCAGCTTTCAGCGACCAAAACTTCAACTTTTACGGTGAGTCATTTGTAGGCGGCTTTAACTTCACAGATGATGGATTCGTATTCTTTAACTCTACCTCAGGTACTTCACCTTGGGTTAATTTATCTATTCCAGATGCTACAGACCCTAATAGTCTAATAGCAATGCTATGGAGAGATATGGTTGTTCCAGAGCCTAGTACTACAGCAGGTTCAGTTGCTGGTGTAACCTTGGCAAGTGCTGGTACGGATTTAACCATTATTGAATATGACAACATGGAGTTGTATCCAGGTGGAGCCGGTGACAGCGTTGACTTCCAAATGGCTATCTCTGGTGTAGCTGACGATACAGCTGGTGTCTATGAAATCATGGTTGCTTTTGATAATGTGAATGTAAGTTCAACTGACGGTACTATTGGTGTAGAGGATTCTACTGGCTCTACGGGTACACAATTCGCATTTAATGATGTCGCTATCTCTGATGGTATGGCCGTATGTTTCGATTTGGTATCACCTACCTTTGAGACAGTGCAATTGACCTACCAATTAGTTGCTGATGTTGACTCATCTGGCCAAACTGTTACTGCTGAACTTTCAAGTACAGTTGATAGCATCGGTTCAGTTGAGGTTGTAGAGACTGAAGTAGTTGTAGTTGAAGGCGACGCTACAGTTGAATACGCAACTAACTTCTTTGGTCAAACAAGCTATGACTTAAATGAGCGTATAAGCATCTTAATGACCTTAACAGAGAACGGAGTTCAAACTAACTCAGCTGACGTTGAGTTTGAACTAGTAGCACCAAATGGTGTAGTTCTTGCGACATTTACTCCACGTACTATAAGTGCAAGAGGCGGCTCATACTTGTTGGTTATAGCTGGTCCTCGCAGAGTAGGTGTATATACTTTAGAAGCTAAGATAGATGGTAATTTGGTAGGCTCTCAAAATGTGCTTATCCAGTAAATAGTTATAATTAAGAGCAAGGTTAACCTTGCTCTTATTAGATCTATTTTAAAAATACATAGGCTAGATATTGAAGAGTAATCCTCTTCTTCATCTGGCCTTTTTTATGTCCGCAGATAAAATAACTATTCAACCTGACGATTAGTCATTCAAATGTGGTTATCAAAAGATAGGACCACCTCAACAATAGCGTATAAACCTGTCTAATGAGATTTAACTCAACTGATTTTTCGATTCAGTCAAGATAGAAAATAGTGTAAATTTTCAGTTGTTGAAAACATAAAGAAGCTAATAGCAATTTAGACTATCAATCTTTAAGGCATTGCATTCAGCAGCTATATTGGCGCCAAAACCTTTAACATAAACAGTACAATTAACTTTATAGCTAGTAAATACTAGGGCTGTCCGTCTGCCTGTGCACAGAGGCTACAACTGCAGCTAAAACGATAATAGAGAGGAGCTTTGAAGTTATGTTAGGCATTATTTCGAATGTGATAATGCTAATGCCTATATTTTATAACAGTAAAGTAGACCTTAAAAATACCCGTTAAATCTCAATAATTAAAAAGACAATATTAACAAATAAATTCGAATCTAGATTTGGGTTTACCATTAACCTCTACCGATTCAATAAACATAGATAACGGCCTAACCCATAGCCCGCGCTCACCATACAAAGGCCGATAAACTACTAATTCTGAATCATCTTCAGAATGTTTAGCTACACCAATCACTTCATACTCGTTACCTTTATAATGACGATACTTACCAATTTTTACCGACATAGAAACCTCATTTCCTTCTTTAATCTGTTAAGTAATCTAAAATTGTTAGCTATATATAACGAATAAACAATGTAAATTTCACTGTTATAAAAGCCTAATCAACAAAAGGCAAAGTTAGTTGGTTAGTTTCTTTAGGTTCTGCTAAACCAACATTCAACCCTACTAATCTTATTCCCCGATTATCTTGACGAGACAAACCTTCTGTTAATAACTCTAAAAAATACCCCTTATCTAAGGTGTTGCTTTTATGCTCAACGGTAGTTTGTTGAAAGTCGCTAAACTTAAGTTTAATACCTTGGCTTTGAATTTGTTTATTCGCTTTTTCTAAACGCTTTTCTAATAACGGGAATAGGGCATCAATCATTTTAATACAATCAAATTCACTGTGGATGTCTTCAGCTAAAGTGCGCTCAACACCTACTGATTTACGCTTTCGCTCAACAGTTAACCCCCTCTCATCACGGCCATGGCTTCTGTCCCAAATTACTTTACCAAACTTTCCAAAGCGCTTTACCAAGTCTTCAAAGGGAAACTTCCTTACGTCAGCACAGGTATATAACCCTATATTATTAAGCTTTGCTAATGTTACTTTACCCACACCGGGTAACTTTCCTAAGGATAAGTGGTGCACAAACCCATCTAACTTTTCTGGAGTTATCACACACAAGCCGTTTGGCTTGTTTTCATCACTTGCTATTTTTGCAACGAATTTACAAGGTGCGACGCCAGCTGAAGCTGTTAGCTGTGTTTCTTCAAATATTGCGCGTCGAATATCCTCAGCAATCAAGGTGGCACTGCCCGAAAAGAGAGTACAGTTAGATACGTCTAAATATGCCTCATCCAATGAAAGGGGTTCAATTTTATCGGTATAGCGATTAAAGATACTTCTAATCTGCTTTGAAATATCGCTATAGATCTGCATTCGGCCTGGAGCTAATACTAGGTTGGGGCATAACTTTAAAGCATGGCCAGTAGCCATGGCAGAGCGCACACCATACTGTCGAGCCTGATAATTACAGGTAGAAATTACCCCTCTTCTATCTTTACTGCCTCCAATTGCAAGAGGCACATTTCGATATTCAGGGTTATCACGCATTTCGACAGCGGCATAGTAACAGTCCATATCTACATGAATTATTTTGCGCACACCTAAGACCAAAAGCTGTATGTAAAAACAGTATTTTGGCAGAATATCTTGGTAATATCTACCATTTAGACTTATATACAATAAACGCCAGACTGGCTGACGTTTATTTAGATAACTTGTATTAATAAATGGCTATCAGTAGCCATTTATAAAATTTGGTCTTTCTTCCACTCATTTAGTTTCGCTTCTCTGGCTTGTTCTTTTTCCATACGCATCTTTTTACGGTCGCAAGGCTCGGGACAATCACACGCTTTATCAATACCTAACGCACCTAAGCCTCCGCAACTCCCTGAAATGGACTTTTGTTGAAAGATATATCCTACAGACATTGCCACAGCAACGACAATAAAAAAGACGAAGGCTAGGATAAAGGTACTCATAATGAATCTCCGGTTAAATGAAAAAAGTTTTAGTGAATAGTAACAAGTTCATCAAACTTCGAACTAGTATACTCTTTAAAGTCGTTTTCTTCTTTAGTTATCAATAGAACGGCTAAGTCATGCTTTTCTGCCAATATTAATGCCTGTTCTTTACCCATAACATTCAAAGCTGTAGCGAGACCATCTGCAGTCATAGAAGACGGATGCACAACAGTGACCGACACTAAATTGTGAGTGATAGGTTTACCAGTGTTTGGGTTGATTAAATGAGAATAACGTACGCCGTCATTTTCATAATAAATACGGTAATCCCCAGAAGTGGCTACAGCGTTATCTCCTACACTAATGATTCGCTCGATTGCACGTTCGTTGGTTAACGGTTTTTCAATAGCTACGCGCCAGTCTTCACCATTTGATTTTTTACCAGATAGACGCATCTCACCGCCCACCTCAACAAGATAATCAACAATATTATGGGACTCTAAAATTTTTGCTAGCCTATCAACTCCATACCCTTTGGCAATAGTCGAAAGATCAACATAAAGATCTGGGTGTGTTTTCTCAGCGGCCTCTTCAGATAAAATAAGTTTATCTAGGCCGATTCTTTGCTGTGCAGCCATAATGTCAGTAGCAGTAGGAATTTTCTCAGGCCTAGCTTCAGGTCCGAATCCCCATAGGTTCACCAATGGCCCTACGGTGACGTCTAAAACACCATTGCTTAAGTCGCCAAGCCGCTTGGCTTCACTCATAACAAACAAAGTTTGTGCTGATAAATGAAAGGGTTCACTACTATGCCACTGATTAAACCTACTTAATTCAGAGTCCTCAATATATGTAGACATAAGCTGATTGATTTTAACTAGTTCGTCATCAACCTCTGCTTGTAATGATTCTGGTGTTATTTGTTCGGAAACGGCATATTTAATATTGTATGTTGTACCCATAGTTGGGCCAGAAAAATGAATTTCACTTTTTTGTTGGCTACATGCCATAAGAGCCGTTAAACATACAATCAACACGCAAAAACAAGTAATTTTAATTTTATGTAAACCCACAGCAATATTCCAAATTAGTGCATAAGAAAAGGGGCACTAGGCCCCTTTAAATTTTTTACAAAACGAATTTTTTATACTATCCACCAAAGTCATCTAGCATGATGTTTTCGTCTTCTACACCTAGCTCTTTCAGCATGTTAATAACTGCTGCGTTCATCATAGGTGGACCACACATGTAGAACTCACAATCTTCCGGAGCAGGGTGATCTTTAAGGTAGTTTTCTAACAATACGTTATGAATAAAGCCTGTATCACCTTCCCAATTATCTTCAGGTTGAGGATCAGATAGAGCTACATGCCACGTAAAGTTGTCATTTTCTTTTTGAAGCATGTCGAAATCTTCAACATAGAACATTTCACGTAAAGAACGAGCACCGTACCAGAACGTCATCTTACGCTTTGACTTTATACGACGTAATTGGTCAAAGATATGTGAACGCATTGGCGCCATACCCGCACCACCACCGATGAAGACCATTTCAGCGTCCGTCTCTTTAGCGAAAAACTCACCAAATGGACCAGAAATAGTTGCTTTATCACCTGGCTTAAGGCTCCAAATGTATGAAGACATTTTACCAGCTGGTAGAGACAAGTTTCTTGGTGGCGGCGTAGCAATACGCACGTTTAGCATTATTATCCCTTCTTCTTCAGGATAGTTAGCCATTGAGTAAGCACGTATAGTTTCTTCATCTACCTTTGACTCAACGTCAAAGAAGCCGAAATGGTTCCAATCGCCTTTGTACTCATCTGGCACATCAAAGTCTTTATATTTGACATGGTGAGCAGGGGCTTCGATTTGAATATAACCACCGGCTTTAAACGGCACACTCTCACCGTTAGGAATTTGAAGCTTTAATTCTTTAATGAAAGTAGCTTTGTTATCGTTAGAAATAACTTCACAATCCCACTTTTTAACACCAAAGATTTCTTCTTCAAGCTCAATAGCCATATCTTGTTTAATAGCCACCTGACAAGATAAACGGCAGCCATGTTTAGCTTCTTTTTTGCTGATATGGTCAAGTTCAGTTGGAAGAATTTCTCCGCCACCTTCCTTAATATCTACACGGCATTGGCCACAAGAACCACCACCGCCACAAGCTGAAGAAACAAAGATTCCAGCGTTAGATAATGCACCTAAAAGTTTGTCACCAGGTTGGGCTGTAATAGACTCTTGAGCCCCACCATTAATAGTAATAGTAACTTCACCCTCTGGCACCAATTTGGATTTTGCAAACATGATGATAAACACCAACGCTAATACAATAGCGATAAACATGCCTACACCAAGATAAATTTCATTTGAATTCATAATAATTCCTTAGTGGGCCGGTTACAGTGCAATACCGGTAAATGATTGAAAACCAAGGGCCATTAGCCCAGCGATCATAAATACAGATCCTAAACCACGTACACCTTCGGGCATATCCGCATATTTCAGTTTTTCACGTACAGCAGCAAGTAACGTAATCGCTATAGCCCAACCAAAACCACTACCAATACCGTATACAACACTTTCACTTAGGTTGTATTCCCGTTGTATCGCAAACGCCACACCACCAAATATTGCACAGTTAACTGTAATTAATGGTAAGAAAATACCAAGTGCGTTATACAGTGCAGGGAAGAACTTATCCAAGCTCATTTCTAAGATTTGTACTAAAGCAGCAATTACACCTATAAAGGTCAAAAAGCTTAAAAAGCTTAAGTCGGCATTTGGAAAGCCAGCCCAACCAAGAGCACCAGGCGCAAGGATGTTTGTAAATATAATTTGGTTAACAGGTACAGAAATACCTAAAACTACGATTACAGCAACCCCTAGCCCCATAGCTGTTTTTACTTTCTTAGACACTGCTAAGAAAGTACACATACCTAAGAATAAAGAGAGAGCCATGTTTTCAATGAAAACAGATTTTATAAAAATACTAAGATAATGTTCCATGAATTACTCCTTCGGCTCGACTTGCTCTGGGCGAATAGTACGAATGGCCCAAATTAAACCACCAATCAAAAAGAATGAGCTGAAAGGTAAAATTAATAAACCATTACCTTGATACCAACCGCCATTTTGAATCAAAGGCAAGATTTCGAAACCTAATATAGTTCCAAAGCCAAATAACTCTTTAATCGTACCAATAACAATCAACACCATAGAATAACCAAGACCATTTCCAATTCCATCTAAGAAAGACATGAAAGGAGGGCTCTTCATGGCGTAAGCTTCTGCCCTACCCATAACGATACAGTTAGTAATGATTAATCCAACGAACACTGATAATTGTTTCGAAATCTCATATGAATAAGCTTTCAATACTTGGTCTACAACTATTACCAAAGAAGCAATGATAGTCATTTGAATGATGATTCGAACACTAGAAGGTATCTGAGTTCTAATCATTGAGATAAACAAACTAGAAAATGCTGTTACAGTAGTTAGCGCTAACGCCATAACCAAAGCTGTTTCTAATTTAGTGGTGATTGCCAATGCTGAGCATACGCCCAGTACTTGCAAAGCGATTGGGTTATTGTCCAGAATGGGTCCAAACAATACCTTTTTCATTTCTTTTACTTCAGCCATTGTATAAACCCCTTATGATTTCCAAGTCTGGTTTTTAAGATATGGCCCGTAGCCATTCTTACCTACCCAATAAGTTAGGGTATTTTGAACACCATTACTGGTAAGTGTTGCGCCA
Organism: Paraglaciecola sp.; assembly: GCF_039942875.1. Classification (GTDB taxonomy): domain Bacteria; phylum Pseudomonadota; class Gammaproteobacteria; order Enterobacterales; family Alteromonadaceae; genus Paraglaciecola. The sequence goes on along the minus strand of NZ_JBDVBQ010000037.1, from coordinate 18,646 downwards.
GAAAGTGCATCAACCGCGAATTCATTATTTGCGTTTTCGCCTTTCTTAACTTGAATAGCAACATCACCATCTTTATAAAGTTTTTTACCATTCCACTTTGCTTTCCAGCTTGGGTTTTGAACTTCACCACCTAGGCCAGGAGTTTCTTTCTGCTGATAGTAAACTAATTCACGTATGGTATTGCCGTCTGCATCAACAGCTAAAAGACCATACATTAAGTCCCATAAGCCACTGCCATGCACAGGTAAAATAATACGAGTAATATCACCAGCATCATCTTTGACTAAGTAGACACTAGCTACGCTTGCACGTTGTTGAAAACCAACATTACTGCCTTCGACTTTTACAGAGTACTCAGGCTCTTTAGCGGCTTTATACATGTCGTAACCATCTTCAGGCTTTTCGACGTATTCACCAGACTCTAAATCTACAAAGCGCTCTTCTACATACTTGTCAAAAGTACCAGCTATATCACCGGCAGCTTTTTCAGTTAAACCCGCAGCTTCGATAATATTCGATTGCTTATCAATAGCGGCGTTAGTTTGTTGTAATGAACGTAAGCCTACGGCTGCGCTAGATACTATGATGGAACACACCAAACAAACAGCAACCACAACACCTACGGTTTTACCTAGAGTTTCTTTCTTAGCTGACACGAGCGATCCTCCGTTTTATATTGCTTTGGGCAACAAAATAATCAAACAAAGGTGCCCACAAGTTAGCAAACAAGATCGCTAACATCATACCTTCTGGGAATGCCGGGTTAATCACTCGAACCATGACACACATGAGACCAATTAAGATGCCATACGCCCACTTACCTTTATTCGTAAAGGACGCCGATACTGGGTCCGTTGCCATAAAGAACATACCAAAAGCAAAACCACCAGTAACTAAATGCCAATACCAAGGCATAGCAAACATAGGATTAGTGTCACTACCAACTAGATTCAATAGAGTACTAAAGATTGCACAACCAGCTAATACACCCAGCACAATGCGCCAAGATGCTATTCGCATATAAATAATAAACAAACCACCAATCATTAATGCCAGTGTAGAGACTTCACCAACAGAACCTTGCAAATTCCCGAAGAAAGCATCCCACCAATCTGCATTTAAGCTCCAATCAGTAATACTGCCAGATGCAGCTTGACTTAGAGCTGTGGCCCCGGAATAACCGTCAGCAGCAACCCAAATAGCATCACCAGAAATCTGTGCAGGGTAAGCAAAATACAAGAAAGCACGGCCAGATAAAGCAGGGTTTAAGAAGTTACGACCGGTTCCACCGAATATTTCTTTAGCGATAACCACACCGAAGGTAATACCTAAAGCGGCTTGCCATAAAGGAATAGTAGCCGGTAAAGTTAGTGCGAATAAAACAGAAGTAACAAAGAAACCTTCATTTATTTCATGTTTTCTGACTGAAGCAAATAATACTTCCCAGAAACCACCAACAGCAAATACAGTTGCATAGATAGGAACAAAGAAACACGCTCCATACAACATTAAGCCAAACCATCCAGTAGTGGCACTTAACTCACCGCCCAACATTTGGAACAAGCCAGCTTGCCAAAATGCAGTGGCAGTATCAGCCCAAACAGCACCATCAATGATAGCTAATTGCGCTTGTTGACCAACATTAAACATACCGTAAAACATGGCTGGAAATGTCGCCATCCACACCATTATCATAATACGTTTTAAATCAACGCTATCTTTTACGTGCGTAGTCGATTTTGTCACCGAGCCTGGTGTGTAAAAAATGGTTGCTGCAGCTTCGTAAAGCGCATACCACTTTTCGTATTTTCCACCTGGTTCAAAATCAGGTTCAATTTTTTCTAAATATGCCTTTAAACCCATGATTAACCCTCTTTCTCAATCTGGTCTAGACATTCACGCAAGATTGGACCGTAATTATATTTGCCAGGGCAAACATAAGTACATAATGCCAAATCTTCTTCGTCTAGCTCCAAGCAACCTAAACTTTGCGCACCGTCTGTATCACCTGAAATTAAGTCTCTAAGTAACAAGGTAGGCAAAATATCTAAAGGCATAATACGTTCATAGTTTCCAATTGGAACCATTGAACGGTCTGAACCATTAGTAGTGGTTGTCATGTTAAATAATTTCTTCGGGCTGAAATGCCCTAAATATGCGCGGGTTACCGAGTGCTGATTAACACCTGGTTTGATCCAACCTAAGAACTCTTTTTCTCGACCTTCAAGTAGTACTGAAACCTGATTATGAAAACGACCTAGAAATCCATGGGGGCCACTTGCATTCGTTCCTTGTAAAACTGAACCCGATAAAACACGCATTTCACCGTCATTAGTTTCACCAGACGTTAGCTCTGCTAAATCAGCACCCAATATAGTACGAACTAAACGCGGTTTTTTAACCTCTGGGCCAGCTAAAGAAACAACCTTACGATTATCTAACTCACCAGTAGTAAACAAAGCGCCGATAGCAAGTACATCTTGATAACCAACATGCCAAATCATCTTGTTTTGACCTGCGCCATCAAGGAAGTGGATATGTGTCCCAACTAACCCAGCAGGATGACATCCGGCAAACTCATTTACTTCAACATTAGCGCTACCAGTTGCAATATCTGCCCCAGGTGCTTTGTTAACGTAAACTTTACCATCAGTTAAACGACCCAATGTCAGTAAACCATTTGCAAAATCTTCGCTTCGTTCAGCAATCACAATTTGAGGATCAGCTGCTAACGGATTGGTATCCATCACACTAACAAAGATTGAGTTTGGTTTTGAATCAAGTGCAGGCGCTTTACTGAATGGACGGGTACGAATTGCAGTCCACATTCCTGAGTTGACTAGATTTTCCTGGACTTTGGCAGCATCCAATGAAGCTAGCTCAGCACTGCTATATTTAGCAAATACTTCACTTTCATCACCTTCAAGTTGAACAACAACCGATTGCAAAACACGTTTTGCACCACGGTTAACTGCAACTACAGTACCAGAAGCAGGGGCGGTAAATTTAACACCAGGGTTCTTTTTATCTTCAAAAAGAATTTGGCCTTTCTTTACTTTATCACCTTGCTGAACATGCATAGTAGGTCGCATGCCATTATATTCTTCGCCCAAGATAGCAACTCTGGTAACAGAATTTCCATCATGGATTTCTTGTTTTGGCGCTCCCTGAATAGGAAGATCTAACCCTTTCGTGATTTTTATCATACGCAATAGCACTACTCTAAATTAATACACAACACCATTAGGCTCTTTGGTACGTCCTAGTATAGGCTAGACCTATAAAAACCTAATGGTGGTGAGTATTAGTTGTTATTAAAATTATTCCGCTGCAACTTCATGCGGTTTAGAATGACACACTTACTATTTATCTAAATTTAGCCGCAACAATCGTATATCTGCATGTAAAAAATTGCAGGCAACCACAATTGAAGCGCGAATTTTAGCATTAACCGCACCAATTCTTCCATGCAATTTATTGTTTAACCGCAATTTTTATAATGTTTTTCTCAAATATACCTTAAAAATGACAAATATCGTTTTATTAAATAACAAAAAACCGTCATAAGACGGTTTAATTAATATCTAATAAGCACAGAGCGCTACCAATCCGCTAAAGGCTCAACGTCAGCGTCATAATCAACACCTGATACATCAAATCCAAACAACTTCAAAAATTCATGATGGTAACCAGCATAGTCACTTAACTCATGAAAATTATCTTGAGTAACTTGATCCCATAATGCTTTAATTTTCGCCTGAGTAGCATCGTTTGTTTCTTTATCATTCATATACAAACGACCCATTTCATCCACTTCTGGGGCTGCTTGAATCAATTTGTCAGTAAACAAATCATATATTTGCTCAATACAACCTTGGTGGGTACCTTCTTCTTTCATTACTTTATATATAAGTGAAATATACAAGGGCATAACAGGGATAGCTGAACTGGCTTGAGTAACCAGTGCTTTCAGTGAAGAAACATAGGCTTGAACATTTTTGCTCGCTTTAGTTTTTACAATTTCAGCGGCAGCTCTGTCTAAATCTTCTTTAGCTTTACCTATTGTCGCTTGACCATAGATCGGCCAAGTTAACTCTTTACCCACATAAGTATATGCGGTGGTTTTACAACCATCGGCAAGTAAATCAGCTTGATCTAACGCTTCTAACCATAATTCCCAATCTTCACCACCCATAACTTTGATAGTGTGATCAATCTCTTCTTGGCTTGCAGGCTCAAGACTGATGTCATGTACTTTATCTTTGTCTGTGTCATAGGTTTTAGTGGTGTAAGCCTCACCAACAGGTTTTAACGTCGACTTAAATGTCTCCCCTGTTTTAGGATCCGTTCTACGAGGAGAAGCAAGACTATAGATAACCAAATCGACTTTACCCATATCGGCTTTTAAGGTTTCAATAGTTTGCTGCTTTAACTCATCTGAAAACGCATCACCGTTTAGTGTTTTAGCATACAAACCTGCAGCTTCCGCTTTAGCATGAAACCCAGCTGTATTATACCAACCAGCGGTGCCGGTCTTGCGCTCGGTGGGTGGTTTTTCGAAACACACCCCTAAGGTTTTCGCTCCGCCACCAAACGCAGACACAATTCTTGAAGCTAGGCCATATCCAGTAGAGCATCCAATTACTAATACGTTTTTAGGAGCATCCGTTAGCTCGCCTTGTGATTTCACATAATCAATTTGTTGTTGAACATTAGCTGCACATCCGACCGGGTGTGCATTAGTACAAATAAAGCCACGGATCTTCGGCTTAATAATCATAAAGATATCCTATTCAAAAAATTGGACGCATTGTATAGCCAATGCACAGCAAAACACATCTGAACAGCTGATGTGCGTATACACTTGTGATTCTGTTAACCTGTTTTATGAGTCAGCACTAACCAAAGAGCATGAACAAGGCCAGGGATCCCACCTAATAAAGTTAACACTATATTAATAAAGAAATGGGCAGATAAGCCAACTTGTAGAAACGCGCCTACAGGAGGCAGAAATATAGCTAAGATTAGATTAATGGGGTTGACTTTTTGCACAATGATTTCCTTTAAATTTAGTTACTAACATCTGAACGATTTTTATAATATTCAAGCTCAGAAACCTTATGGTAATCCATAGCTTTTAGCTGAAAGCTTAAATATGAATCGTATACTTTCTTAAATGTAGGGTCCGCCGCCGCATGCTCTTGCATTACTTCAAGAGAAGCTTGTTTTAAAGCTTGTATTACATCACTGGGTAAAGCACGCATATCAACCTTATGTTTAGTCTTTAATGTTTGCATTGCATCCATATTGCGGGCGGTATACTCATCCATAATATCTTGGTTAGCGGCTTGTGTTGCAATTTCGACTATAGCTTGTAGATCTTCAGGCAATGACTCATACGCCTTCTCGTTCACAATAAACTCCAAAGCAGAACCTGGCTCATGCCAACCAGAATAATAGTAGAATTCAGCGGCTTTATGTAACCCAAAGGCTAAATCATTATATGGACCAACCCATTCGGTGCCATCAATAGCTCCAGACTGTAAAGATGTAAAGATTTCAGCGCCACTTAGTGCCACAGGGATCCCTCCAACCTTTTTGAAGACCTCTCCCCCCAAACCTGGGATCCTCATCTTTAAACCTTGCACATCAGCGATAGAATTAATTTCTTTCTTAAACCAACCAGCAAACTGCACCCCAGTATTTCCCCCCGTAAAAGGAATTAAACCAAAAGGTTTATATATCTCGCGCCATAGCTCAAGGCCTCCACCGTAATGAAGCCAACCATTGGTTTCTTGCACGTTCATACCGAAAGGAATAGCAGTAAAGATCTGCGCAGCGGAAGATTTACCTTTCCAATAATAAGACGCAGAATGGCCAATTTGCGCAGTGCCTTGAGCAACCGCATCAAACACTTCGGTACCAGGGACTAATTCTCCTGCACCATATACTTTAATGGTTAACCTGCCCCCAGACATTCGCTCTACGTTTTTCGCAAAGGTTTCTGGGCCTCGCCCTATACCAGGAAAGTTCTTTGGCCATGAAGTAACCATTTTCCACTTATAGGTTTTCTGAGGTTCAGCTACCCCATTTTCAGATTTTGGCTGCTCTTGACCACAGCCAAATAATACTAAGCTACTCGCCACAACAATGACGAATTTTGTACAATAAACTCTTATTTTATTAAACATAAACTCTCTAACCATAAACGACTTCTGGTAACCACGTAACTAAACTAGGCCATATTGCCATCCCAATCAACAGCATAACTTGCAGTATGATAAAGGGCATGACCCCTTTATAAATGTCTGATGTTTGTACCGATTCCGGTGCTACACCACGCAAATAAAACAAAGCGAATCCAAATGGGGGGGTTAAAAATGACGTTTGTAAATTTACAGCAATCATAATCCCCAGCCATATAGGATCAATCCCCATTGCTAACAAAACCGGAGCAACTAAAGGCACAACAACAAAGGTAATTTCGATAAAGTCTAAAATAAACCCTAAAACAAAAATCACTAACATCACCACAAGTACTGCAGCAAACACACCACCTGGAAGTTGGTTAAACAAATGTTCTATTAACTCTTCACCACCAAAGCCACGAAAAACTAACGAGAAAATGGAAGCACCGATTAAAATTAAGAACACCATTGAGGTCACTTTAGTGGTAGTTAACATCACCTCTTTCAGTTTCGCTATACTCAATTGTTTCTGAGCCAATGCTAACAGAAGAGCCCCTGACGCCCCCACTCCTGCCGCTTCTGTTGGGGTTGCAAAACCACCAAGAATTGCACCTAACACCAAAAAAATAAGCAGTAACGGAGGTAAAAGTGCCCCTAAAAAAGCCAACCAAGAAATATTGCTTTTTTCAGGAGCCACTTTAGGGACTTTTTCAGGCTGTAACCAAGTCACGGCCACCACATACAATAAATAAAGTGAAACTAAAATGGCACCCGGCACAATTGCACCAACGAAAAGATCACCAACAGACACTGACTCTGGGGAGAAAATTCCCATATTGAGCTGAGCTCTTTGGTAAGCACTAGATAACACATCGCCCAGCAATACTAAGGCAATAGAAGGTGGGATAATTTGCCCTAGGGTACCCGTTGCACAAATACTGCCTGTTGCAAAACTAGGGGCGTAGCCTTGCTTAAGCATAGTGGGCAAGGACAATAAGCCCATTGTCACAACCGTCGCCCCCACAATTCCGGTACTAGCGGCTAATAATGCCCCCACTAAAATAACAGAAATAGCGAGACCACCTCGGTATTGTCCAAATAATTGGGTCATAGCATTAAGTAGGTTTTCAGCGACTTTGGATTTTTCTAACGTCACTCCCATAAATACAAATAAGGGCACCGCAATTAAGGTTTGATTCGTTAAAATTCCATACAAGCGACTGGGAACAGCGTTCAAATAAGCTTGTTCAAATTGCCCCGTTAAAATCCCAAAACCCGCAAACAAAATCGCTGTGCCAGCCAAAGAGTAAGCGACTGGAAACCCCATTAGTAAAACACCACATACCACTAAAAACATCAATATAGACACATATTCCATTATGCCTGTACCTCAATTGACGACGCAGCTGTCCCTTTAAACAATAAAACGTTGCGAATAAGTTCAGCCAAACCTTGCAAATTCATTGTTATAGCAAATACCAAGATAAAACTTTTGAGCACAAAAACTAAAGGCAAGCCACCAGCCTCAGGAGAGGACTCCATCAAGGTCCATGCATTGATTACATAATCAAAGCTCAGAAAGAAAATCAGAAAATTGACAGGCATAAGCAACAATAAAGTGCCCGTTATATCTACCAGAGCTTGCTTACGTTTACTCATTTTCCGATAAAAAATATCAACACGAACATGCTCATTGACCTTTAATGTATGGGCTGCTCCTAATAAAAATACTGCAACATGCAAATACATAACCGACTCTTGCATGGCGACCCAACCTAGGTTAAAGCCATATCGCAATACAACAATTAGCAAAGTCACAAGCACCATAATCAAGGTAAACCAGCTCACTAGTTGGCATAAGCGGTGATGAAACTCATCAATCAACTGCTGTAAAGCAACCCCTTGTTTTATAAACATTAAAATCCTTTAGCCTGTTATTGCTTCTTAGAGCCGCCCATACAATTCGGTGACATGGGGGCCTCCCCAAAATTCTTTTGCCACTCGTCTTTTGTATAAGTATGTAAGGCTAGCGCGTGAATATCATTTGCCAATTGCTCTTTTAATATTGCGTTCACTGCCCTATGTCTTTTAATCAAACGCTCCCCTTCAAAGCTTTCAGATACCATGATGACTTTAAAATGACTTTCAGATCCCTCTGGCACGTTGTGCATATAACTTTCGTTTATGACCTCAAGATGCTCAGGCTTAAAGTGCTCGACTATTTTTGTTTCTATAACCGTTTGGATTTTCATTGAGTTTCCGATATCAAATACACTAATTAATTTTTTAAGCTTATTCGTTTAAACCGCTAATAATACCCTAAGGCAAAGATAATTTGTTAGAGAAAACAAATTGATATCCTAAAAATAAGGCGAATTCACTAAAGTTTACCTCGTTTCAATTTTTCAGATTTGATTCCCCTAGCAGCAGCCGAACATTCTTGGTCGTGGTATCATGGTTGCAATTAAAATATAAAACTTCATAGCTTCTATTTAGGCACCCATCTAAAAAATGAATACACGTTTAACCCTATTAAACAGAAATTTACAATTAGTTCGTTATCCAGAAAGTTTACAACACCCAAGTTGGCAAGCATGGGACGCCGCTGACGAGTACTTAATCGAGTATGTTGAACAACACTTGGATGGGGCTAGAGGCAAAACAGTTAGGATTATCAATGATGATTTTGGTGCACTAGCTTGCTGGTTTGCTGGTACTAAACCAACATGGGTAAGTGACTCCTATGTAGCCAAACAAGCGTGTTTATTAAACCTTAATAAAAACCAAATAGACGTAACACAGATTATATTTAATGACTCTGTAAACCCTGTTTCAAGCAAGGTTGATATAATCCTTTTAAAAATACCCAAAACTAATGCCTTATTAGAGCAACAACTCATAGACTTACAATTAAGCGTTACCGCTTCTACTAAGGTCATCGCTGCAGGCAAAGCCGCATTAATTCCTAAATCTATGTTGGCCTTATTTGAAAAATACCTAGGGCCAACTACTACCTCACTGGCTAAGAAAAAAGCGCGTTTAGTATTCTGTGAACCTGCAGCTGATAAGTCTAACCCTAGTCCTTATCCAACTATTTGGTATACAGAAAAACCACGATTTAAAATCTGCAATCTAGCTAATGTGTTTGCACGGCAGCAACTAGATATAGGAGCGCGCTTTATTCTAGAGCACTTCAGAAAACTACCGAGCTTTGAGAACAAAACCATTGTCGACTTAGGGTGTGGTAACGGGGTACTAGGGTTACATGTGCTCAATGATAGCAACCCTAAAAAGGTTATCTTTGTAGATGAATCTTATATGGCTGTTGCGTCTGCCAAACTTAATATTGAAAAAAATATTCCCGACAAGCTCCACCTATGTGAGTTTAGAGTTGATAACTGCCTAGAAGACTTCAGACAAGAGCCAAACAACAACCAAGTCGATTTAGTGCTCTGTAACCCCCCTTTTCATCAACAAAACACCATTACTGATCACATTGCTTGGCAAATGTTTACTGATGCGAAAGCAACTTTGAACAAAGGTGGGCAGTTGTGTGTTGTAGGTAACCGCCATTTAGATTATCCCAAGAAACTGAAAAGACTGTTTGGGGACACGTCTGTGGTTGCAACCGGCAAAAAATTCAGTATTTTATCTGCTACTAAATGATCATTTTTATCTAGGAACCGCTTCTACACCGAATAAATTAGTTATTACACCTTAGTTCGTAAAGTATCTTTTCTCAAAAAAAGCTTTACTTTAAACTTGAAATTTAAAATATTGAATGACAGATGAATTAATCTCTTTAACCGTTGTTCAACAGCGAGTTTATAAATTCCAAAATTCGGGGCCCTCAGTCACTGTCCTCATTGATTAGAGCAGTTCTTTAGCAGTTTAAAATCCCGCAACCAACTACTGAGCACTTAAAAATGAGGTGACCGCGTATAGGCGCTATTACAATTTATAGCGGATTCATATGGCTAACGGCGATTTGTCACTAATAGAGAATAAGTAACCTTTCTTAAGAAAGGTGTCCTGAATTAACTTTACAGAACAATTTAACATGGGTATATTTCAGTTGTTGCTTAAACCTTCAACCGATCGATATCTCAGTTGGCGATGAGCTTAAGAAACTTAACCTTAGAAGAGAAAAATGAAAATATATATATTCTGCTTATTAGCTTTGGGGGCTTTCAATGTAAAGGCAGCGTCCACTTGGAGTTATGGAAATGTAAAGATTGTCGAGTCATATTCAGACTATGCTTTTATCCAATGGAACGGCTCAAATACCCAATCATGCTCAAAAAACGTAGTATACTTTTCTACTAGCACATTAGGCAGTGAAAAGGCATTTGATAGAGGTTTTAGTTTAGCGTTAACTGCTTTGACAACTGGTAAACCAATAAGATTTAAATTGAATGGTTGCTATGGTGAACGCCTAAATGCAGATGTAGTTCAAATATGTGCTGATGATGATTGCTCACATGGCTAAGAATCATAATGATTAATTGAACCTAGCTTTCGATTTTGTTTATTTTAGCGACCCGAATTCAACACCCAAGTGCACCACATGCGGTAACATCTTATAAACAAAAGCATTCTTGAGCATTTGCTAATTTAGCAAATGCGACCAAGCATAACAGAGTCAGAGTAAACTTTTTCTAGGTCTGCCAATATTAGCTGTCATCATTCGCCTTCTTGTCAGTGCTTCCAGTTCCTTTTTGAAATATTGGCTACCTAAGGCAAGATCTTTATTTGTGTTCTCTCTTATTTCTGTCAATAAATACCCTTCTACATGATGATGAAATAGCTCCCTATTGTGCTTTGTCGGTCACTTTCACTGCCTCCCAAATTTAAATATAGGGCATATGGCGTGCATAAATCAGAATGTTTATCTAGGCCGTTTACTTGATAACTACACCATTTGTATTCCGATGGCTCTCTTGCCATACCCGCTCGAACTGGATTAAGTTCAATATATCTGTAGAGCTCCAACAAGTAATCTTCCGATTCAACCAAACAGAATTTAAAACGCCCTCCCAAAGTGTTCCACTGTATCTGTCCGGTAAAGCACATCTAGTAGTTAGGGATTGTAAATTTGAAAATACCTTCTCATTATTTATCGGAGATATTATGAAGCATAAAACACTAGAAGGGTGGCGAGAATCGATTACTCAACAAAAATCGAGTGGATTAAGTATTGTTGATTTTTGTCAAAAGCTCAGGTTGAGTACATCAAGCTTTTATAAATTTCGTGGTCAATCACAACAGCAAGTTAACCCGCCTCGATTTGTCAAAGCTGGCAAGCCTGCTACTTACGCAACCATTCATCGGTAACTATCAGGGTCAGAACAATGTTACTTATTTAATGTTCATCTGACCCCAAAAGTTTCTTTCAACATCCATCTAGTGTAATAATTTAGTTTTACTATTAATTTATAGTAGTATTTTAATTTTGAAGAATTTGAAAATACTTCAAATTTTCTACTCCAGAATGTATGGTGCAATTATTATATCCTTCAATTTTAACATTTGATTTGGTAGCGTGAGCGGATAAAACTAAGCCTAGTGTAACTTGCCCTATTGACGTACTTGGGTCGAAAACATAAGTCCAGGTACTGTTAGTATTACAACTTGCTTTTGTCGCATTGGGAGGAATTGATAACGCAATAAATACCTTACCGGCATAATTTGGCCCGCTTAAAATTTGGGTGATTTTAGTAGAACTAACTATACTAGAAAGAGACATTGTAGGAACTATTGTCAAAATCAATCCCATTACCAATTTTTTACATTTCAAATTTTTGCTCCTTTTTACTGAAAGTAGTCGTGTTAAACAATTTTTAAAAATAATGAAAATCGCCACGTTATTATACAATGAACAGCAATCAACATTTAATGTTCATCTTCCTCTATTAATTCAAACTAGCTCTTATCACAATATTATAAATAGAATTGGAACTAACGAATAGACTACATTACTCGAACTCGCTGGAAACGTCTCTCCTTCTGGGAGATTAATCTGTTGATCTATTCCTATATTAGAAAAGTTGTCTTGAGTTCCATCAGGCCAAAGTACATTAATATCGACTGTAGAAGCATTACCACCCAATCCAAAATGTAAATTTAAGTCATTTTGATTACCCTCTGATGTCCCCCCTTCTACTTGCCTAGTGAGGATACTATCTCCTGAGAAAACTCTGACTTGTGCACCTATTGCATGTTGGTTAATGTTGTTATCATCACCTTTTAAATGGATTTTAATCCAATGGTTTTGACTAGTTTCATTGTTTACAAAAAACTTCCCTCCGCTAACTAAATCTAAATCGCCATCGTTATCAAAGTCAGCCCATGCTACCTGATAGGTTGTTTTAACATTATTAAGTCCGTTGCTTGAAGTAACATCAGTAAAATTAAAACCACCAATATTTCTATATAATCTTGCTTCATCTCCTGCATAGGAATAAACCGTTGTAAAAAAGAAATCAATTAACCCGTCGTTATCAAAGTCGGCAAGTGCTGGATTTGCATACGACTCCTGCCAGTACGCTCCGGTAAGCCGTAATTTTTTAGTGAAAATTTTACCTGGTTGGTTATTTTTATAAATAAGTGCTTTTGGATTATAAGAATGTGCGAAATTTCCGGCAATTAAATCTAACCACCCATCATTATCAAAGTCGCCCCAAGAAGAACCTATAGTATGAGCACCAGACACTTTCCATTGAGAGTCAGTGGCTGGATCAGTGCCATCATCTACGTTGTATTTTGCAGCGCTTTCTAGCCACTGCCCGCTGTTCGCTGAAAGGTTCTCCCATAGAGAATTGGGCTGTAGACGATAATTCGATAAGTAAATATCTTGGTCACCATCTCGGTCAAAATCAGCAGCAGCTACACCCCTAGTTCGACGGCAAGAGTTTATATCAATGTAATTTGGTTGTATGATGTAATTAAACGTTTCCCCCATTTCATTAATTAATATGTAATCGGCGTAACATATTTCCGGAGTTAAAGTTTCATAGCCTGCGACATATAGGTCAAGCCACCCATCATTATTGACATCTACCCATGCAGCAGCTCTTGTTGGGATACTTTCTTTTGGTACAGTAACAGTTTCGAATAAATCGCTGCCATCTACATTTCGTTTGATAACCTTCTGAGTATAAAGGTATAAATCTAGGTAACCATCATTGTCAAAGTCTCCCCAGATTCCAGGTCCAAAATCAGTTGAAATTGATGTAAAACTTACCCCCTTATTATTACGATATAAAGTACTTCCCGCAAGGAGATCTGGGTAACCATCATTATTATAATCCCCCCAAGCAGCTTTAGCTGGCTCATTGCCAACGAGACCAGGTATTAAATCAACAGTTTTATCAATAAAATCAGAATATGAAGGCCAGCTTAAAACTACAAGACCTAATGCAGTAATATAGAGTAAACGAGGATTGCTTAAAATAGATTGCATGCTTACTTAACTCCTTTTATTTTCATTAATTAAATATCAACAACTCTCGATAAAAGCTTACCAGTGAAGAGAATCACTGGTAAGCTCGATAAGAATAGGTACTGTAAGTACTAAAAACAAAGCTCAGCCTTCAATAGATCCCCTTACCCTGTTTCCTTTACAAACTTGTATTAACAAAACCTAAATATTTGAATTTGCCTCAAACTTTCTGCTCCGGAATATATGCTGCAACTCCCCAAAGGCTTTTTACACTTTATTTAACAGTACATTAGAATAAGACTATGCAAATTCAGTATTTATCTACTGACGAGCTGAGTTAAATAGGTTGTGTCTGGCGCTGTTGCAATTGAAATTCACTTTTGTCGTATAGAACAGAGTTTTAGTGTAAGTAATACATTACCCCATATAATATTCTTGGCTTCTTTGGACTTGAGTGGAGATAACTATTGTCAAAAAAATTTAAGTCGCCATTACAAAAATCAACCCCACTAGTAATTTTCAAGATGTAATATACTATTTCTTTTTAAAAAGACATTAAACTAACAATCCCTTAATGCCTATGTATGAACAAAACCAATAGAATGACGTTACTATTTACAGTTTCATCTATGTTAATTTAATAAATTTATAGAAACTGCGGATAGGCAGTCCGTCGTGCTAGTATAGCTATAAATTTCAATTGTCTTGTTTGTTACTAACGCAGTTGTGGCTAAAGCAAAAGCTCTCTCAAAAGTTCCATTTGTACCTGCGAATGACAGCTGGAACTTAACTTTTCCAGCACAGTTATCTATTGAGCCTCCTGCTGAGTAATAGACCCAGAAAGCATCACTATTACTTGACGTTGATGACATCTGTGTAATGGTTACAGTTTTTGCAAGGAATCCTTGTGCACCAAATGAGCTGATAGAGGTAGCCAGAAAAATAAAAGAAATCACCGATTTATATATATATTTTGTAAACATTTTAATTAAGTATCCTGATTGATTAAGGTGTTCATAGGCTAAACTTACTAGTTTGTCACTTATCCCCAGCATTACTAATTATCTTGCTAAGAGCTAAAGTAAAGTTCTGATATTGTAATAACGCTTTTGCTAGTCTTCTTCTGAAACAAATTTACTAATAAGAACATCAACACAAAAGCTTTATTCTTATTTATATTGCTTAAAACTGAAATTTCATTATTTAACAAACACAGCTAACATGCAAGGTAAAAAAAACACACAAAACAGTCACTGATGCCAACAGTTTGAAAAGTATTCACTCTATTTTTGCGCTGGTCAGAGACGTTGATTTAGATAATGCCTTTAAAACGTTTAGATTTCCTATCGCCACCTCTCGCTAGTTAAAAGCTTACAGAGACACCCAAATTAATAACCTACTTAAATACTTTCCAATCAACAAGCATAAAATGGTTTGAATAAGCTATTTGGTGGTTTTCCACATTTGGGTTTGAGAATAATTTGGCGGGTATGGTTTAAATTTACTTAAATTGGTGACGCTGAGTAAATTTCGGGCAGCATGACTTAGCCATAAAACTGGTTGGGGAAACGAGTTAGCGATAAATTAACCGTGTTGCAATAACGCTCTAGACTTTGCCATACCTCGTATTCGTCGATGGTCTGTGTGGTGTTTGAATTGTTGCAACATATGTTCACTGCCTACTGCGGTTGAGAAGTGTTGTTCAAACTCTGTGGTAAGGGTTAACCACTGTTCATTGTCTAGCCCTAGTCGTTCTAGAATAGGACTGTGATGGTGTTCGATGTGACCGGCTTTATCTTCTCGAATACATCTACCTGTGCAATCGACTAATTCACAATAATCTATTACGTTATACGCAATGCCCTTAGGCATGTTTTGCCTGTGATTGCCCACAAACGGCATGAGCTTTTTAGGTTGCTCACCTTTGTTCAAGGACTGAATGCGATGTTGGATACTGGTGTGTTTGGAGGTTTCGGGCGTCGTATTCATTTTGGCGCGAATAGGGTTTAAGTCGACATAGGCCATGCAGGCTAACACGGCAGATTCATCTAATAGAGCTTGGGACTTAAAACGCCCTTCCCAGAATCTACCCGTGCAACCGTCTTCCTTGTTTGCCTCACGGGCTATATATTCATTCAGGTTACGCATCAGCCAACTTATGTCATATAAACGCTGGCGGTATACATAAATCGTTTCATCAAAGGCTATACGCTCACTGTTCGTTAAGTCGTCGCCTTTTAAATATTTTTGTGTAATTAACGTGCATTTATGCAGCTTGCACCACCGGTTTAAGACCTCTTCTTGCGTCCAACCTTCAGCTTGGGGTTTATCCACATACAAAACCACATGAGTGTGGTTACTCATCACCGCATAAGCTGCGATATCGATAGAAAATACTGACGCTAAGAACAATAGCCTTTCCTCTACCCAACCCCGCCTATGTTCATAATTTTGGCCTGTAACCTTGTCTTCACCGCACAAAAAAGAACGACGAACACATCGGGAAAAGCAATGATAATAAGGGGTATCTACAAGACTAATTTGGCTTTTACGGGACTGAGGCATAACACACCATCCTTGGTTGTTTTAATAACCTAAAGCTTAGAACAAAGCTGTGATTTAGCTAACTTTAAAAATGGGTGTCTTGTTTATTCAACAAGACTGCAGCATGACTACAAAATGAAGATATAAATAATGTGAGTAAAATAGCTGTTTTTTTTCAAAATAATTACTACTAAGTGTAAGTACAGGAAAATTAAATTACCATGACAGCTAAATAATAATCAATATCTTTATTGTTAAGAATAAGTTCATTTTTGTTAAATGTTATTGTCAGAGTTGGTTATACCCTTTGAACCCTTTAAGTTTCCCTAAAAAGACTGTTTGGGGACACGTCTGTGGTTGCAACCGGCAAAAAATTCAGTATTTTATCTGCTACTAAATGATCATCGTATTTAAAGGTCAACTTTCTATGCTTAAAGTATTACTTATTCTATCTTCGCTTATTCTCACTACAGCCAGCTTTGCTAAGTCCAAATTAGACGGCTCTCATATTCAACCCGATAACTTTTATCCTAGAGTGAAAATGGAAACCACTATGGGAGATATTATTGTTGAATTGAACCGCTCAAGAGCACCCATTACGGTTAATAATTTTTTGCGTTACGTTGAAAAGCGTAGCTACGAAGACACTATGTTTCATAGAGTGATAACAGACTTTGTGGTTCAAGGTGGGGAATACTCAATAAGTTTAATCGAGGTATTCTAGCCACCGTTACTTGGTTTCATAAATAGAAGGTACAACTTAAGTGTATATGGCTAAATCAGAAAATCAATTTCTCTGCCCCATTGATTCAACCATACAAAGTAACCCAGTACTCAAAGAAACCTATCAACGATTAGTGGCCGCTGGAAAACCCAAAAAGGAGGCTATCATTGCCTGAATTAGAAAGATGGTTGTTATCTTAAATTCGATGCTAAGAGACTCGACAATATGGGAAGTGCCAAAGACGATAAATTAGCTATTGATGCAACAGTCTCTTGTTATATTTATGGCCTTTTGATTTGTAAAACACCTATAGGTCTAACATTCGATATTCCGCACCAAGAGATAGATTCTGACGCGTTGAAATAACCTATTGGTGCTTGAGTAGCTAAAAGTGATAACCCAATTGAAAGAATTCGATCAACTCTCTTCTCTCCAACTTCACTTTTTAAAGCAACTAGCCAGCCAACATTTTCAACATAAATTCCTACATCATTTCCGCAGGTATACACATTTGTTACTTTCTCATTTTCTGCAGAAGCAGTCGCTGATATAGCCAATACACAAAAACTTAATAATATTTTTTTCATGTTTTCATTTCTCCTTAAAAATATAACACCCCCAACAGGGGATTTTATGAGCGCTTTTCAGCGAGTATAATTGATCTTCACCCGATAAAATGGACACGATCCATCATAACTACATAGACACCCAAAATAATAACTTACTTAAATACTTTCCAATCAACAAGCATAAAATGGTTTGAATAAGCTCTTTCGTGGTTTTCTACATTTGGGTTTGAGAATAATTTTGCGGGTATGTATTAAATTGACTTAAATTGGTGACAATACTTAAATTGCGGGCAGCATAATTTAGCCAATGGGTAAAACTATCGGAAAACTATCGGAAAACTATCGGGGTCAGAACAACGTAACTATCGGGGTCAGAACAACGTTATTTTCTAGGTCTTAGACTTCCTCCATCCCAATTTCCTACCAGGTGGCAGTGAATTCAATCGGCGCCCAGTTAACATCTCTAACTCTCCTTTAAACCTATCATTTCCTAAAGCCATCCCTGAATGAATTGTTTTTCTAATCTCATCAAGTAACTCACCCTCGAGATGATATGTGAACATTTCTCTATAACTTGCTTGCCTTTCGTTATCATTGCGTCCCAGTGCTAAATAAAGTGGGTGATGAGTACATAAGTCAGAAGTTTTACCTAGAGCATTAATTTGATAGCTCGACCATGCGTAGTCCGACGGGTCTTTAACCATGCACGCCCTTACAGGGTTTAATTCGATATATCTATGCAGGTGTAAAAAATATTGTTCTTCTTCTACCAAACAAGATTTATAGCGACCTTCCCATAATGTTCCTGAACGCCGATAACTGCGATTAAAATAGCGTACATATACTCTACCTAAGGCTTGCATCATCAAGCTAATGCCATTTTCTTTAAACGGCGTACATAATAAGTGAACATGGTTTGTCATTAACACCCAAGCATGTACCGCAACACCAAATTTTGAAGAGAACGTCTTCAGCCAACCAATGTAAGCATAAAAGTCTTGTTCACTACCAAAGCAAATCTGGCGATTATTACCTCTTTGAATAACATGTTGTGGAAAACCAATCGGGCAAACTCGGGGAAGGCGACTCATTCGATATCCTTATCTCTGAACGAAAAACCTTAGTATAGACAACTACATCTAAATCACTTCAAGACTTATTAATTTAATGTTCATCTGAC
>NZ_JBDVBQ010000036.1:0-20159 GCF_039942875.1 Paraglaciecola sp. | reverse complement strand
GTGGCGCAGCAGGTGTACTAGGTGCGATGCATACTATTTCTGAATTAAACTTACCTATCAATATTGTTGGGGTATTAGCTGGATGTGAAAACATGCCAGATGCCAATGCTTACCGTCCAGGAGACATACTAACCACTATGTCAGGGCAAACGGTTGAAGTATTAAATACCGATGCAGAAGGACGCTTAGTGTTATGTGATGCATTAACCTATGTAGAACGTTTTGATCCTGAACTGGTCATAGATGTCGCCACCTTAACTGGCGCCTGTGTAGTCGCTTTAGGGAAACACGCCACCGGCGTTATGAGTAACCATAACCCACTAGCCCATGAGTTAATCAACGCCTCAGAACAAAGCGGAGATAAAGCTTGGCGATTACCTTTATGGGATGAATACCAAGACCAAATTGAAAGCCCTTTTGCCGATATGTCTAACTTAGGTGGTAGACCAGCAGGCACCATTACAGCAGCATGTTTCTTATCTCGCTTTACCCGCAAATACAATTGGGCACATATGGATATTGCAGGAACCGCTTGGGTAGGGGGTAAAAATAAAGGTTCTACTGGTAGGCCAGTACCTATGTTGTCACAATTCTTAATGAATCGAGCTGGCATAGAAACCGAAGACTAGCCCTAAAAACCAGATTAAGGCCATTTACAAGATGTCTAACGTCATGTTTTATCTACTTGATGAAACTCAAGAAAAACTCCAACAGCCGGCGCATTTTGCGCTGGCTTGTTTGTTAGCGACCCGCAGCTACAGACAAAAACAAAAATGCATAGTGTACTGCCAAGACCAAATCCAAGCAGAAAGCTTTGATGAGCTATTATGGCAATTACCCAATGATGCTTTTGTCCCTCACAATCTAGCTGGTGAAGGGCCTGTTGGTGGCGCACCGGTAGAAATATGCTGGCAAACACCCACTCAATTCAATCGCCCCATTCTTATAAACTTGTCTGATACTGTTCCGGCTTTTCACCAAAAGTTTAGACAAGTCATTGACTTTGTTCCTGCATTAGAAGCCTTAAAAGCGCAGGCCAGAGAACGTTATAAACAATATAGAGCCGTAGGTAATCAACTTGATACATTACCTGCCTCAAGCATAAATGAGACACAGAACCATGGATAAAACCTTTAACCCCCATAATATTGAACAAGAAATTTATAAAAATTGGGAGGACAGCGGTCAATTTAAACCGTCTGGTGAAGGTGAACCTTATTGCATCATGATCCCGCCACCTAATGTTACGGGTAGCCTGCACATGGGCCATGCATTTCAACAAACTATTATGGATTCTTTAACCCGCTACAAACGTATGTGCGGTAACAATACATTATGGCAAGTAGGAACAGACCATGCTGGTATCGCAACTCAAATGGTGGTCGAGCGCAAATTAGCAGCTGAAAATCAACCGACTCGTAAAGAAATGGGCCGAGATGCTTTCATAGAAAAGATATGGGATTGGAAAGCAGAATCAGGTAACACTATTACCAATCAGATGCGCCGTTTAGGGACCTCTGTTGATTGGGATAGAGAACGCTTCACCATGGACGACGGTTTATCTAATGCGGTTCAAGAAGTGTTTGTGCAGTTATATTCAGAAGATCTTATCTATCGTGGCAAACGACTCGTTAATTGGGATCCTAAATTACACACTGCCATCTCAGATTTAGAAGTAGAGAACAAAGATAAAAAAGGCCATATGTGGCACTTCCGTTATCCATTAGCTGACGGAGTGAAAACTTCTGATGGCAAAGGCTATCTGATCGTTGCCACTACTCGCCCTGAAACCGTTTTAGGCGATACAGGCGTAGCAGTTAATCCAGAGGACCCCAGATACAAGGATTTGATCGGTAAATTTATCGAGTTACCTTTGGTAGGCCGCCGTATCCCCATAGTAGGCGACGAACATGCTGATATGGAAAAAGGCACGGGCTGCGTGAAAATTACGCCAGCCCATGACTTCAATGATTATGAGGTAGGTAAACGTCACGAACTTCCTATGATAAACATTTTGACTTTCACTGGCGAAATTCGTCAAACAGCTGAAGTATTTGATACCAATGGTGAAGCCAGTGACGCATTAAGTGCAGATTTACCTGAAGCCTTCCAAGGGTTAGAAAGATTTGCAGCACGTAAGGCCGTGGTCGCTAAATTTGAAGAAATTGGTTTATTAGAAGAAATCAAAGATCATGACTTAACTGTACCCTATGGTGACAGAGGTGGCGTGGTCATAGAGCCAATGCTGACTGATCAATGGTATGTGCGTGCAGCACCGTTAGCAAAAGTAGCGACAGAAGCCGTTACCAGTGGTGAAATCCAATTTGTACCTAAACAATACGAAAATATGTACTTTTCTTGGATGAACGATATTCAAGATTGGTGTATCTCTCGCCAACTATGGTGGGGACACAGAATACCTGCATGGTATGACGAACAAGGCAAGGTCTATGTAGGTCGTGATGAAGCACAGGTCCGTGCTGAAAATAATTTATCAGAAGGTGTAAAACTCAAACAAGATGATGACGTGCTCGACACTTGGTTTTCATCTGCTTTATGGACGTTTTCCACACTAGGCTGGCCAGATAACACCGAGGACTTAAAAACGTTTCACCCTACCGATGTGCTAGTTACTGGGTTCGATATCATATTTTTCTGGGTAGCCAGAATGATTATGATGACAATGCACTTCATCAAAGACGAAAATGGTAAACCACAAGTCCCCTTTAAAACTGTTTACGTTACTGGCTTAATTCGAGATGACGAAGGCAATAAAATGTCTAAATCTAAAGGGAATGTTATCGACCCCTTAGATATGATTGATGGCATTTCATTAGACGATTTACTAGAAAAACGTACAGGTAATATGATGCAGCCTAAAATGGCTGAGAAAATCAAAAAGCAAACCTCTAAACAATTCCCAGATGGCATTGAGCAACACGGTACAGACGCTTTACGCTTTACATTAGCTGCCCTCGCCTCCACAGGTCGTGATATAAACTGGGATATGAAACGTCTAGAAGGTTACCGAAACTTCTGCAATAAATTGTGGAACGCCAGTAACTTTGTATTAATGAATACCGAAGAACACGATTGCGGATTTGACTCAGGCTCGGCTATGACCCTATCTCTAGCAGACAAGTGGATAATGGGCCAATACCAACATACTATTAAAGCTTACCGTGAGGCAATGGACACATATCGCTTTGATATTGCAGCAAAAATCATCTATGAATTCACTTGGGATCAATTCTGTGGCTGGTACATAGAGCTTACCAAACCTGTATTACAAAAAGGTGATGAACAGCAACAAAGAGGGACACGTCATACTTTAATAGTAGTGTTAGAATCACTGCTTAGATTAATGCACCCCATCATGCCGTTTATCACTGAAACCATTTGGCAGAATGTTGCTGTATTAGCAAATTGTCACAGCGCTACCATAATGAATCAAGCTTATCCTCAGTTTGATGAATCTAGTGTTGATGACATAGCCATGGCTGATTTAGAGTGGGTTAAAGGGTTTGTTGTAGCCATCAGAACCATACGCGGGGAAATGGACATTGCACCAAGCAAACCGCTTTCTGTGTTAATACGCAATGCATCAGATGAAGATATTCGACGACTTCACGAAAATAATATTTTCCTGCAATCCATAGCTAAACTAGAAGCAATTACCCCTATTCAAGAAAGTGAAGATACCCCCCCTTGTGCCACGTCGTTATTAGGCTCACTTGAGATAATGATCCCCATGGCAGGACTTATCGATAAAGACGCCGAATTAACACGAATAGCAAAAGCTTTGGATAAACTAGAGAAAGATTGTGCAAGAACGCAAGGCAAACTCAATAACGAGAAATTTGTTAGCAATGCCCCTGATGCTGTCATAGATAAAGAAAAAGCTAAATTAGCTGACTTTAGTATTCAAATAGATAAACTGAAAGAGCAGCAGGAAACAATTTCCAATTTATAAAATAGGGGGGGGGGATGTTAAAAACTATAATCATATTAATTTTTACATTAAGCATCTCTATTGCCCCCATATTGGTGGCTGCACAAGATTCAATAAAGCAGGCAACAATTGTGTTTACCGCTAATATGGCTGATGTTTCTGCAAAAGGAGGTAAAAGTTATAGCCGTTTAGCAACAGTGCTAAAGCAACAAAGAAACGAAAATAAAATGACTATTTTTGTGTTTGGGGGAGGCAGTGTTGGGCCAAGTCCAATGTCTAGTTTCGATCGCGGCTCGCATATTATCGACCTTCTCAATACACTCGAACCTGACTTAATGACCATAACCAAACGAGAATTCAGTTATTTTGAAGATGAGCTATCTTTACGCTCCTATGAAGCAGCTTTTCCTTTAATTGCCAGTAATATTTTCGATCCATTAACCCAAGGCAATCAGGATGGCTTACATCAATATGCTTTAATTGCTAAACCTGGTATCAAAATCGGGTTTATAAATATTGTTGAGAAAGAGGTTGTAACTGAGTATTTATTAAAAAGAATTGAAGTTGTACCTCCAGAAGCAGTCGTTCACTCTCTCGCCAATCAACTTAAGGCACAAGGTGCAGATTTAGTAGCTTTAACTTATTCAAAACCTCTCCTTTTATATCAAGATTTTTTAAATTCTGACATCATTGATTTTGCAATCAATATTCGCACTGACGGCGAAAATTTTAACCGAAGCATTATCACCCATAAGTACAATTTTCGTATCTCAGAAAAGAACAACGCCTTAAAGCTTGGTCTACAGTGGCAAGATTCCGAAAAACTGAACCTATATATCGAAAAAGAAGAAATCGAAGTAGGTGATTACCTTGAAGATCCTGAAGTAGCACTGCAGGTTAGCTCCTATAACACCCGGCTAGATAGACTCTTAAATCAGCACATAGGCACCCTAAAAACCCCTATGAACTCTATTCGGAAATCGGTGAGAACGGAAGAGAATGCCATGGCAAACTTTATAGTCGATGCCATGAGAGAATATGTAAAAGCTGATGTTGCAATACTAAACGGTGGCTCTATAAGAGGCGGTAAAACCTACACTGCCAACTCAGTTTTAACAAGAAAAGACATTGCTTTAGAGCTGCCTTTTAGAAGCCGTTTAATTAAAGTAAGTGTAACAGGGGCTGATATCAAAACCATTTTAGAGCATGGTGTAAGTGCTGTAGAGGAGCTCAAAGGTCGTTACCCTCATGTTTCAGGAATCAAATTTAAGTACGACACTGCAAATGCCAGGGGTAGCAGAGTCACTTCAATAACCTTTAATGGCAAAGCTGTAATCCCAACTGCCATCTACTCTCTTGCCACTTCTGACTATTTAATAGGGGGCGGTGACGAATACCCTTTAATAAAATCAGCTGATTCAACAAGTCAAACTAACGCAAGCCTACCGTTAATATCAGAAGTAATAATCAGTGCAATTCAGCGACAACAAGCTATTGCCCCTAGAGTGGATTCTAGAGTCTTGAGAGAAAATGAATGATCCTTAATAAGGCCTCAGTTCGCATACCACTAGTAAGAGTGTTTTCCTTAGCTTTATCAATTATTCTTGTATTGTTTTTATTGTTAAGCGGCTTAACTTTTTCAAAGTTACTCAACTTTGAATCGGTACTTAAAAGCTTCTCGAATAATGCAATGCCTAAGATAGTGTTGTCTAACAAACTATACAGCGAAGCAGCTCGATTACTTGAGTATACCAGCTTGTTATCAACCTCCTATTCAGATGCTGCTAAACGGCTAGCAACAACTCAACTATCAGAACAGGTAGCTAAGATCCGTACTTTATCAAGTAGCAACGCCAAAGATGAGTTTTTAGATACCCAGTTAGATGTTATAAGCATGGAATTATTTGAGTTTTCTGAGCTTATACAAGAGCGTTCTCATATAAATGTTACGCTTACCGCTAACGAAGAGCTTGTACATAAGCTATATATCAAGGCAAAGTCATTTAAGAGTAATAACAATTCAAGTTGGGAGGCAGATTTATCTCAATCTATTATTACTCTAGACAGAGCTTTAACCAGTAAGCGATTGCGAGAAACACGAAGTCTGTTCATGTTAATTGAGACTCAATTGAATAAACTCTATTCAATGCCTTTTAGTTTAGGAAATAGCGTTGCAAGGCAAAAGTTAACAATCGAATTAAAAAATTTGGTATTTCGTAACAATGGCATAGAAGAGTTAGTGATTGCTAACTTAAAGTTAATGGGCCGTGTTATTGGAAGAGAAAATTTTCTACATCATCTCATTAATGATTACACCCAACTTTTAGAATTAAATGCCAAAGTAATAGAAACCGATACATCTATTAAGATTTTGAAATCAGTAAAAGAAATTCAAAAACAAATAAACATTGTTGGCATCATCTTCATAAACGCCATAATAATTCTATTCTTAATTTCATTATTCATGCAACGAAAAATACTTAAAAGATTATTGTTAGTAAATCAAATGGTACAAAACAGGATCCATGGTAAAAATCATAAAGTCATAATTAATGGCAATGATGAAATCACCGATTTAGCCGAGACCTTTGAAGCATTTACTAAAACGATTGAACAGCAGAAGCAAGAGCTTAAACATATGTCGATGTCTGATAGCTTAACCGGCATTGCTAACCGCAGAGCAATGGACTTAAGACTTCAGCACGATATTGAATTATCAGTGAGACAAAAATCATCTGTAGCTCTGCTACTAATGGATATCGACTTTTTCAAACTTTACAACGACAACTATGGCCACGCGGCTGGAGATGAGTGTTTAAAATTAGTCGCTAATATATTAACTGGTGTTATGAAAAGAAAAGGAGACTTTGTTGCACGATATGGCGGTGAAGAGTTTGTTTGTGTACTGCCGGGCACAAACGCCGATAACGCACGAGATTTATCAACGGATATTATCAATAAGCTTGCTCAAGCGGACATACCTCACGAATATAGCGATGTGGCTAAACATATAACGTTTAGTATTGGGATTGCGATTTCAAATGCCGAACAAGTCTTGATGCCTGAAACTATCATTAAACAGGCAGATAAAGCGCTCTATTCTGCAAAAAACTCAGGAAAAAATTGCTTTAAACTCTACTCAAACGCTTTTGAGTCCAATTAGTTAACAAAAAATACTATCCTGAATACGGGATAAACCGAACCTCTCGCTCACGCTCCTTTTGTGCCTAGCTGCGGTGGGTTGTCTAACAATAACACGTTATTACGTAAGTCAATCTGCCTTGCTATACACTAAAAATTTCGTCATCGTGTGAGCCTTTAAGTGAAGATATTTGGATGAGCATTAGCAACCTATTGAATTATATGGTTAAAATTAGTTTTAACTATATTTCTGATCCAGAACTCAGGTTATCTAACATCAAAGTAATCTTAGCTACATTGCGTCTTTAAACTCAGTAACTTCTATTTGTAATAGCAAACTCTTTATCAAACCAACGTTTCAGCATACTTTTTTCATACCCCAGAGTGTCACTTCTATAGCGGTGACTTGTTCGACTCAGAAAAGACATATCCTTTAAATCAACATCTGCTCCCTGAAGGATTTCGCCTGAGTCAGACATCAGTTGATAATTAAAAGTCATCCTAGGAATATCTACATCTTTAATCACTCTGATGTCAGAAGAGCCATGTCCTAAACCAGTAAAAGAAGCAGGCCATACTTGTCCAGCTAAGTCTAAATCAGTTACTGTCATTAATAGCTTACTACCTTCAGGTAATTTACTACTCAACTCCTGCAAATATGTATCAAGTTTTTTAAAGGTAGATTCTCTAAATCGTTTTCTAGACTCGGAAGTCGGCCTTACATCGCGGTATTTTTCTGGGTCTTGCCACTGAACTTCCACTTGAGTCGCAGCCATCAGTTGAAAATTTGTGAGCAGTACAATTGCACTCAAACATGTTGCCATTGAAGTCTTCATAATTCCCACTCCTCTATAGAAAGAATAATCACCCGAGCTAAATAAAAATTAATATTTATCAAGGATTCCGGTACGAACAATTTCACCACATATATATTGTAGCGTAGCCCCGTAAATGTAGGGATTTTTGTCATTACTTTGACAGTAACGAAGATTAAAGTTTCCTAAGGCTGACATATTTTCAGTAACATCAAGCAAATAATCTTTTTGATACTCGCGCAAATTTTGGGTGTGCGGCTTTATTTCTTCTCTAAAGCTTTCTAATTGTTGTTTCTCAACAATTAAAGACGCTTCAAACATCCAATCAGCCATCTTTTTTTGGATATCAGCAACCCAAAACTGCACAAAAGGCGTCCGTAGAATTATCACTACCGCCAATATTCCAAATGCGCCTATAAACCATCGAAACATTATGCCTACACCACAATCAATAAAAAAATAATATACCACTATATTAAACCGACATCACTTAACAGGTAAATAACTAATGGTGACATGAACTTAACGAGCAAAAATGAAAAAATGTCAGCTGCTTTATATCAATTTAATATGAACACTAAATTTAAAATTCCTGATGGGCATCAAGCAGGGTTAATTAGATACTGGTATACTTGCTTTGAAAATTGCCTCAGTGCTTTTGCTTTTCTATTTTCTAAGGATCCACAAATGAGTGAGCGAATTCCCGTTAAAGATATCTCACCAGTAAAAGTTCATCAACCTGACAAAAACAAACATGACAATAGTTATACCCCCCGTAGCCACATATATGTAAGAGCGGTTAAAGGGGTGTTAGAGAATGTTCGACGATTTTTTGGATTATTCTTTTTAGGTATTTTTGCTATTTTCCCTTGGATTCAGTATCAGGGACACCAGGCTATTTTACTAGACATTGGTGCTCAAAGGTTCAATATTTTCGGTCTCACCTTATGGCCTCAAGATTTAACATTACTGGCCTGGATTTTAATTGTCGCAGCCTTTGCTTTATTTTTTGTCACTGCATTTGCAGGTCGAGTATGGTGTGGTTTTATGTGCCCACAAACCACATGGACATTTATTTACATTTGGTTTGAAGAGGCCATAGAAGGTAGCCGCAATAAACGTATGAAACTTGATCAAAGAGCTTGGGATTTTGACAAGTTTTGGCGCAAAACTTTAAAACACTTTGCTTGGATAACAGTAGCATTATTAACCTCGTTAATTTTCGTTGGTTATTTCACTCCAATAGACCAGCTGTTCATTGATTTTTTCACATTTTCCAGCAGCTTTTGGGCCACAGCTTGCGTATTGTTTTTCACTTTATGTACCTATGGTAATGCAGGTTGGATGCGCGAAATCATGTGTACTCACATATGCCCCTATGCTCGTTTTCAATCAGCCATGTTCGATAAAGATACCTTTACCGTCGGTTATAATGCGACAAGAGGAGAATCGAGAGGGCCTCGAGGTCGTAAAGCAACCCGCGAACAAAACCAAGAAAAAGGCTTAGGAGACTGTATAGATTGCAATTTATGTGTACAGGTTTGTCCGACTGGGATCGACATTCGTAACGGTCTGCAATACGAATGTATCAACTGCGGCGCTTGTGTAGATGCATGTAATGGCGTTATGGAAAAAATGAATTACCCTAAAGGATTAATAAGCTTTACTTCAGAAACTGAACTGGCCGGTGGTGTCACTAAAATTTTCCGTCCTAAGCTAATTGGCTATGCTGTTGTTCTAGTGTTAATGTCTGGTTTATTAGTGTTTGAAATTGCCACCCGCTCACCTCTGGAAATAGATATAATTAAAGATCGCACTCCTCTCTACAGAGAAACAGGAAACGGCATGATTGAGAATATATTTACGATAAAAATTCTCAACAAGTCTCAAAATCCACAGAAATACACAGTATCTGTATCTGGACTTCCCAAGCACACTTTAATAGGCACGCCAGAAGCAACAGTCGCAGGGGGCGAGCTATTTAACTTACCTATTAGTATCGCTATTAATCCTAATTACCTTGAAAAGACAGTCACTGAATTTCATTTTGAGGTAGATGCTGCCATCAACTCAGAAGAAATCATTCATGCTGAAGAAATCAGCAAGTTTTTGTATCCAGACTTATGACCACATTTGACTTTTCAGGGCTAACCCCAGACCTAATTTTAGACGCCATTGAATCCACTGGTATACGTGTAGAATCAGGATTACTTGCCTTAAACAGTTATGAAAATAGGGTATATCAATTTTTAGCCGAAGATAAAAAACGCTATGTGGTGAAATTTTATCGTCCACAGCGCTGGAACCAATTACAAATTCAAGAAGAACATGACTTTGCAGCTGAATTAGCCGCACACGAAGTTCCCATTGTGGCGCCTTTGACAATCTCAGAACAAAGCCTGCACATGTATCATGGCTATTTTTTTGCGGTTTTTCCCTCTGCTGGTGGCCGTCAATTTGAAGCCGATAATCTAGAACAATTAGAATGGATGGGACGCTTTATTGGGCGAATGCATGGCATATCCCAAAGCTCGCGCTTTAAACACAGGCCCTCTATTAACATAGAGTCCCACCTTTTAATTCCAGCTAATGAATTGACACAAAGCACCTTAATCCCTGCAGATTTGCATCATCCATTCTTTACCATATTAGAACAGGTCGTTGAGCTGACTAAAAAACGTTATAGTGATAGCACCCACATTCGACTTCATGGTGATTGTCATGCGGGTAATATTTTATGGAGAGACGGCCCCACTTTTGTTGATTTAGATGATTGTCGTTCAGGACCAGCAATTCAAGATTTATGGATGATGTTGTCTGGTGACAAGCAACAACAATTTATTCAATTAGACACGCTAGTGGAAGCCTACGAAGAATTTTGTGACTTTGATAGATCTCAGCTTAATTTAATAGAGCCATTGCGAGCAATGCGAATGGTTCATTATATGGCGTGGCTCAGCAAACGTTGGAATGACCCGGCTTTTCCCCAAGCTTTCCCTTGGTTTGCAGAAGGTAGATATTGGGAGCAACAAATACTCGCTCTAAAGGAGCAATTTTCTGCCCTACAAGAACCCGCTCTCGAACTTTAGAAAACCCGCAATACTAAAGTATAATAAAAAGTACTCATTAAGTTTTGCAATATTAAACATTTACGTCTACCTTAAAGAAAAATCCATGTAAAACAGCAGCTTACCACCAACCAACTACAGATACGCAGGTATATAAAAATATACTTTAAAAGCCCTATGCAAGCTAATTTTTGCTGGATAATAGCCACATCAAATCGGCTCCTCTAAAAACAATAATAAGCTGATGAGTATTTTTAATTAAATGACACATGAGAGTATTAAATGAACATAAAGACCTTTTCAAAAACACTCACTGGAATAGCCATAGGTTGTGCTATTTCATTCACTTCATTTGCTGAAGTAGTGGTTATAGTCCACCCAAGCAATGACGCAAATTTTAGTCAAAAAGTAGTTCAAAGAATTTATCTTGGTAAAGAAAAGAAGTTTTCTGATGGTAAAGAAGTGTTACCAGTAAACCAAGTACCATCATCTGCAGCAAGAGAGTCTTTTGATTCAGACACATTAGGACGCAGTACGACCCAAGTAGCAGCTTATTGGTCAAAATTAGTTTTTACCGGAAAAGGCATACCGCCAAAAGAGCTAGACAATGATGCAGCGGTTATCGCCATTGTTGCCGAAAATCCAAATGCTATCGGATACATAGACAGCGCTTCTGTAACTGGTGCAGTTAAAGCCGTTTCGTTAAACTAATTGAGGACAAATTCATGAAAAAATTACTAACTATTGCAGCCCTAACTGCCACCACATTCGCTGCTAATGCAGAAGTCAGAATTAACGGTTTTGCCAACTTAATTGGCGGCATCAGTAACACAGAAGGTTCACCATATGGTTACGGCGAAGATTTAAGTTTCTCTGAAGAAAGCTTATTTGCAATCCAAATAAGCGGCGATATCAATGAAAAAATGACAGCGACAGGCCAAATTGTAGCAAGAGGTGAAGACGACTACTCTCCTAACTTTGAATGGGCCTATATGACCTATGCTGCCTCTGATAATTTAAGTATTAGTGCGGGTCGTTTACGCTTACCTTTATTCCGCTATTCAGCATCATTGGATGTTGGGTACTCATATCACTGGATAAACGCACCACAAGCCGCTTATGACGTCCCTTTCAATAACCTAGATGGTTTACGATTTGATTATAGTAACTATGCTGGTGATTGGGAGTATAATCTACAGTTAGCTTACGGTACTTATGCAAACACAACTGAGGACTACAGTGTCGAAGGGAATGACGTTGTTGTGGCAAGTGCCGAGCTAACTTATGAATGGCTAAAATTAAGAGGTGTTTGGGGTACATCAAACACAACTTTAAACTTATATGCTTTGGAAGATACTTTTGCGGCTTTCGAAACAATATTGCCAGCTGATTTTTATGACTTATATGTGTCAGAAGATGATCGTGGCTACTTTATTGGTTTAGGTGCCGAAGTAGATATGTTCGATTGGTTTGTTAGCGGTGAAATAACGAGTGTTGATACACCAGATGCTTATCTAAGAGAAGACATGGCTTACTATGTAACTGCTGGTTTAAGAATTGGTAAATTTACACCATCTATCACTTATGAAGTAAAAGAAAGCGACGATGACTTTAAGTTTACTGAACAAATCAGTGCACTACCGTCAGCTGAACTACAGGCTTCACTTTATGGCATTCAGACTGTGTTAGATGATGATTTAAAAAACATAACTCTAGGTCTAAGATATGACTATGATACTAATATCGCTCTTAAGGCTGACGTATCAAAGTACACTGACGACTTAAATGAAGACAATGACGCGACTCTTGTTAGATTTGCAGTAAACTATGTTTTCTAAGCTCTAAAAAACGATTGATTAGGCCGCTTTATAGCGGCCTTTTTTATGCTTAAACAAGAAAAAATAATCACATTGCCTTACAAAGTCCTATCGGATTTTTTATACAGCTATGCTAACCTGCGGCTAGTTTTAAAATTTTTAGTGGAATATTATGAAAAGAATATTATTAGTACTTAGTTTAATCCTGTTTATCCCCCTTAACGCTGCAGCCCAAGCAAAATGGCAAGAAGGCGTTCACTACAACGTTATTGCTGAGAAAGCGACTGAAAAAAAACAAGTAATGGAATTTTTCTCTTTTTGGTGCCCCCACTGCTTTAGCTTTGAACCTCTAGTTAAAAGCATGAAAAATAAATTAGCTGATGATGTAGACTTCAAAAAAGTGCACGTTAACTTCATGGGCTTTACTTCTCCTAAAATTCAGGATGAAGCAACACGTGGCATGATGGTCGCGAGAGCGTTGAAAAAAGAAGAGCAATTAAACGGAGCCATTTTTAAATATGTACATGTGCAGCGCTCTAAAATTACTAGCCTAAACGATATAAAAAATATATTTGTTGTGAATGGCGTTGAGCCAGCAGATTTCGATAAAATGGCATCTAGCTTCGGCGTAAACAGCCTAGTGCAAATGAATAACAAAAATATAAACCAATACCGCAAACACGTTAGCAGCGTTCCTAATTTCATTATTAATGGTAAATACCAAGCCGTTTTCAATAAAGATAGAAACCTAACTCAAGATGACATGGTTGACTTAGTAGTGTGGTTGTCTACACAAAAATAAATCGTATAGCGAATAGCAATATTTCTTAGCAAGGGTGTCATTTAATGTAAATGACACCCTTTTTTGTATCAAAGGCTATTTAGAACAACCCAAGTTGCTGACCTGTTATCTCTTCAAACGAGACGCCTATAAATGGCAAAATCCCCTCTGCTATAGGTCTAATTTGTTTTTCAATATAATGTTCATAGTCAATGGTACTAACTTGATACTCAATGGGCTCGGGTCCATTTATGGTTATTAAATAGCTAATCCACCCCTTGTTTTGATACTTCACGGGTTTTCCCAAACTAGTATTTTTTTCATCGGCTATTCTTGCTGCTTTGACATGGGGTGGTACATTTTTGACGTACTGAACTAACTTTCGGCGAATACGTTTACGATATACCAGTAATTCGTCATACTTCCCTTTACGGGTGCCTTGCACTACATCTTGTAAGTATTGATGTACATTCTCTTTAGCAAACACCATTTTATATAAAGTTAACTGGAACTGTTTAGCCAAAGGCGTCCAGTCTGAGCGCACGGTTTCTAACCCTTTAAACACTAACTCATCACCTTTCTGACCCGTTTTGACACCTGCATAGCGTTTTTTACTGCCTAACTCAGAACCGCGAATAGTGGGCATTAAAAAATCTTTAAAGTGGGTTTCAAATTCAATTTCTAATTCACACTCTAAAGCAAACTCCTCTTTTAAAACGGTTGACCAATTTTCATTAATCATTTTCGCTAAAGATTGCCCCACATTTTTAGCTTCTTCAGTCGTAAACTCTCCGTCTAACCAAACAAATGTTGAATCTGTGTCACCATAAATAACTTGATACCCAGCCTCTGTAATCCATTTTGCAGTTGTTTGCATAATGTCATGACCTCGAAGCGTGATAGAGCTTGCTAACCGGGTATCGTAAAATGGGCATCCACCTGAGCCTAAAACACCGTAAAAAGAGTTCATTAATATTTTGATAGCCTGGCTACGAGGTGCATCATAATTCTTTTTAGCTTCATCTCTTTGTTTCCACAAAGACTCGATTATGTGCGGTAAAAAATGTTTATCTCGGCTGAATTTGCCACCCCGATATCCTTCTACTGCATCTTCTGGAGACTTTAAGCCTTCAACTAACCCCAAGGGATCTATTTTAAATGTACGAATAATAGAGGGATACAAGCTTTTAAAATCCAACACCAACACGTGCTCATAAATACCAGGTTTTGAATTCATCACATAACCACCAGGGCTTGCTAGACCACCATCTACGGGGCGGTTAGGAGCAATATAGCCAGCTCTGTGTAACTTGGGCAGATACAAATTTACGAAGGCGGCAACCGAGCCCCCCATTCGGTCTAATTCAAGTCCTGTGAGCTGACTTCGAAGCACTAAAAAGTCCAGTACTTTGGTTTTTTCAAATATATCTAAAACAAGCCGACAATCTTCGAGGTTATATTCAGCCAGTTTAGGTTTATTGTGAAGAAAATCATGCTCAATATGAGCAAGGCGATTATCAACATCTTCAGTCTTTTTGCCTCGACCTAGCAATGCTTGAGCAACACTTTCAAGACTAAAACTATCAAATTGATAAGTCGCTGTTTTTAGTGCTTCAATTCCATCGATTACCAATCGCCCAGCAATTGTCACAAAACCTTGATAACTATCATTACGAGCATCTCGCCATGAAATACCCTGTCCGTCACGACCTATATTTAATGCTACCCCACACACTTCTGCACGCTGCAGTAGTAACCTAAAATCAAAATTGACTATATTCCAACCTATGATTAAATCTGGGTCAAAATGATTAAGCTGCTCTACAAGTTTTAGCAATAGCTGTTTTTCATCTGCAACCCAAGTAATCCAGTCTGGTGCGGACTCTGGCTCTCCTATCATCAACACGGATTGGAAATTGTCACTCGCTAAACCAATCGAAAACAAATGTCCTTTTTCACTGCACTCTATATCTAAAGATAGAACCTTAAATTTAGGGACAAATTCACCGGGCTTACAATTTATATCAATTAATGCAGTACTAGCAGCCTTGTTAATATCTGAAGTATCTAAGTGTCCAATGAATTTTGCGCTGCCGTATACAAAACGCTCCATTAAAAACCTGTCGGTTAGTCTTATATCAGCTTCAAAATGAGATAGCTGATGGTGCTTAAGTAGCTTTCTAGCTTGGAAAAAGGAGGATAAAGTATCAAAGTAAACACCTCCAACCTGCTGGTGTTTAAAGGTAGATATCGCTAAGGACTTATAACTATGCTTAATGCCATTGGCATAAAATATTTCACATATCTCTGTTTTATCTGCCTGAAGCACAAAAAATAAAGCTTGTTGAGGAGGTGTAGTGGCTCTAACGGGGCCCGTTTTTGTCAAAAACCAAAAGTCTAAGTAGGTTTTACCCTCTCTATCAAATGTGTTCGCTGTTAGCACAAACCCATCTAAAATTTCAGACATTACAGGCCTGGTTCATCTGAACGGTCACACACTACCACAATATTTCTACTGTTTTCTTTGGCGCGGTACAAGGCTGTACTGGCTAATTGCAACATAATATCTGACGTGTCGCTTTCCTTATATTCGCAGATACCCGCTGAAAGGGTTACATCTAAATCTGGCATATTAACCTTTTCACTAACCTCATTCATGGCTCTGCGTAAATGTTCTATTGCTAAATAGGCTTTATTTCTATGGGTATCGGGCATTAGTATTAAAAACTCTTCTTCACCGATTCTTCCCAATAAAAATGTATTAGAGAGGTTTTCAACACACAGCTCTGAAAACAATTTAAGCACTTTGTCCCCAGTAAAATATCCAAACTTATCATTAATTTGTTTAAACCAATCAATATCCACTAGCGCCAGAGACAAAGTTTCACCACGAGCTTTAGCTTCAGTTAACTGTGCCTCAACACCCTCTAAAATTTGCCCCCTATTCATTAAACCCGTTAAGTCATCGATTGTTGCTAACCTCTCGAGTTTACGAGCTAAGCGTCTGTTTCTAATTGTTTGCAGCAGTAACATAGTAATCACTGCCGTTAGCAACACAACACCAATCAAAATGTACCAGTTCCGAGCACCTGAAAGGTCTTCCGTAATGAATGCTTGTGCACTCACCCTATCTTGATAGCTAAAAAATAAACCAGTAATAACAAAAAATTGATAAAATGTATGAGGATAAAAATATTGAGAAAATTTTACACTAGGCAGACTGAATGGCAGATTCAACAAAGAGCTTTCCTAAAAATTGAAGTTAAAACGCCACAATAGTAACAATTATATTGACCATGGCTAGGGCTGTTGAGCTCTATTATATTTTTTTGTAGCTAGGTGTGCAGAATTCAAACTGAATAGTATATTGAGCAGAAAGCGAAATGTAGCATTTAACCCACTCTTCTTGGCTTTAAACATTAAAACCAAGAAGAGGGCGTTATTTTACTTATAAAGTACAACTACTACCTGGTGTACCTTCAACTATATTAATTGCACTTAACTGTATAGATAAGCCAGCATCTGAACTAAGTAAGAAAGGGACGTTTACTTCATCTAACCTGGATTCGTCGTCTTTGAAGCAACTTATATCAATTTTTGCTGTGTGCCATTCAGACATGGCCTTGCTTTTTAAAGCTTCAGTGATATCAAACTCTTTGGCACATTCAAGACCACAGCCTAGGGATAAATTCACCTCAGTAGCTGTATGCACCAAGACATTATAAGCAAACTCAATGGCCATACCACCAGACGCTTTTTTACTGAGGTCAACAGGGTTACCTTGAATCGAAACATTACCTTGGCCAGTCCAGTTAACCTGGACTATATCTTCTTGTGCTTTAAAGTCTTTTGCTTGAATTTCAACTTTTGATTGTGAACTAATTTGATGATTTGAACTCACTTGGGTATTACCACCAGCATCATTCAACACCAAACGCCAGGGTTGTACTGGATCTCCAGCAAATAAGAAGTGGCTATCGTTTACTGTACTTAAAGAAGGGTCAATCTCTTCATTTAATTGCTCTAGATTTTGACTGTCATTAATGGATAAACCATAACCATACGCAAAAAGAGGATCATATTCAGCATTACCAATATTAAGCTCCACATCAAGGGGATCCTTAGGCCATGAGAAAGACAAACGCCCAGTGAAGTCATACTGGGTATTTCCTTGAGCATCGGTAAATAATAAATCCGCAATACCAGCCCCTTCAGTACCTGGCAACCATGCTGCAACGAACGCATCGGATGCATTAAGTTCCGGATTTACCCACATAGCACGGCCAGATAAAAATACCACAACGGTTGGGATCCCTTGGGCTTTATAAGATTTCAATAATGCTAAGTCTCCAGTTGGTTTGTAATCTAAATCAGTCACATCCCCTTGAAACTCTGCATATGGCTGTTCGCCAAATACAACAATCGCCACATCCGGCTTTTCATCAAAACTACCATTTTCACTTAAGGTAGCAACACCGCCGGCACGTTGTACTGCATCTTCAATACCTGCGTAAATCGAATCAGCATTAGGAAAGTCAGAGTTTTTATTACCTGTCCCCTGCCAAGTTAACGTCCAACCACCTGATTGTTGGCCAATATTGTCAGCGCCTGCCCCCGCAACTAAGACTTTGCTCTTAGGGCTTAATGGCAAAATATTATCGTTGTTTTTCAACAGAACTAAAGATTTTCGCACCGCATCACGAGCTACCGCTCTATGCTCAGCTGCTCCTAACAATTCGTACTTACCAGCATAAGGGCGCTTTGACGGAAGGCCAGCTGTAAATAAACCCGCTCTGAATTTTACCCGTAAAATTCTAGACACAGCTTCATCAAGTCGTGCTAGGCTAATTTCACCAGACTTAACTTGCTTTAAAGTATTGTGGTACAACTGCTCCCAACTATCAGGCGCCATAAACATGTCTAACCCAGCATTCATTGCCTGAGGACAAGACACATTACTACATCCAACAACTTGCCCATGACCGTTCCAATCACCTACTACAAAGCCATCAAAACCTAACCTATCAACTAAAATATCGTTCAGCATTTGACGGCTACCATGCATTTTTCTACCGTGCCAACTATTAAACGAAGCCATAACAACTTGAGCACCATGCTCGATAGCAGGTGGATACCCAGCCCCATGTATATCACGCATTACCGCCTCGCTTACATAGGTATCGCCCTGATCTTTACCATCCTTAGTGGAACCATCACCTAGAAAATGCTTAGCATTTGCTAACAAGTGGCCATCACCTAAAAAGCTATCGGTATTAGGCACCCCTTGAATACCTTCCACCAAAGGACCTGAATATTTAGCGACTACTTCTGGATTTTCTGAATAACTTTCATAGGTGCGGCCCCACTTATCGTTTTGAACTACAGCAAGCGTAGGGGCAAACGTCCAATCGATGCCCACGACTAATATTTCTTTAGCGGTAACAGAACCGATATTGCGCATCAAATCTACATCATTTGTAGCACCTAAGCCTATGTTATGGGGGAAAATTGTCGCTCCTAAAACATTATTATTGCCGTGAACCGCATCTATACCCCACAAAGCTGGAATAGCAACGCCACCATCAGATGCATCTGTAGAAGCCAGCCAAAATTCATCAGCTAACTTCAGCCATTCTTCAGGGCTTGCGTGATTATTCCCATTTGGCGCACTATTCCCACCATTCAGTATCGACCCTAAATGATAATGGGTAACCTGTTCTGGAGTAACAGATGCAATATCCGCTTGAATAACTTGCCCTACTTTTTCTTCTAACGTCATTTTTTCAAGCAGTGCAGCAATTTTCGCTTCTTGCTCAGCACTACGTTTAATGGGTGACTCAGATTTTGGCCAGTTGTTAGGATCAACCTTGATAGCACTAATATTAGGGGCTAGCAGAGGAACAACTTGTTCAGACGGAGCGTCACTATCTGAGTCAGAACAACCAGTGAAAGCCAATAAAATAGGGAGAAGTATGGTAGTTTTTGCTACGAAAGTTTTTTTACTTAGATTGATTATCCGCAAGTCAAAGCCTTTAAGTTTATTTAGTTAAATGGAAACGATTTCACAAAAATAAACAAACCCAACACAATAATCAATTTAATCCATCTAAATTTTTTAATCTTACTTCTAAACTGAAGTTAAATAACAATAGATTTCCCCTCAAACAAAAAAAGCGACCTCATATGAGGTCGCTTTCAAAGTAACTTACATCAGTAAAAGTAAGTTACTTTCCATGTTGAACTGGGAGTTCAAGAAGCAACAAACTTTTAAGTTTTAGTTAGATGCGATCGTTTAGCACAGCTACAATAGGAGAAGTCGCTAGGCCATTTTCTGAAGCCCAATCTAAAACCGTTTTACCATCTTTCTCTGGAGCAGAAAGGTCACCTTTAGGCATTTTCTTAACCATTAAAGTACCTGTTTCAACTGCATTATTTAACATAGCGGTACGAATTAGGCTGTTACCGCCACACGAAACGCCTGTGTAGTAATCTTTTAATTTTAATCTGAAATCAGACTGTACTCGCTTCATTTTCTTACGTAATTCGCCTTTATCATCGGCTTTTACAATAGTACAAATATTCTGT
>NZ_JBDVBQ010000035.1:0-1447 GCF_039942875.1 Paraglaciecola sp. | reverse complement strand
ATATTAAATTGATTTCACAATAATGTAATTTACTTTCAGTATTTTGTTTGTTTTTCTATTTTTGGTGTGATTTAGAGTGTTTTAGGATGAATTTTAATCTAATTTTGTTTGTTACTTACAGAAATAGACATTTTTGAGAGCTAAATCACACCTGCAGCTTTATAAAGCTGAAGATGAACCTCAACCAAATCGTCGATGTTACGCTGGTATCCTCCTCCAATAACAGCAGCAACAGGTACTCCGCGGCGTTTGCATTCATCAAAAACCAATTTGTCACGTTCGTAAACGCCTTGAGTACTTATTTTCAAGTTCCCCAAATCGTCGGCTTCATGAATATCAACGCCAGCATCGTAAATGACGGCGTCAGGCATCGAAGTATTGAAAGCCACCGCCAGAGCGCACTCTACCGTATGTAAATATTCATCATCAGACATACCTCGCTCTAACGGAAAGTCTAGGTCTGACTGTTGTTTTCTTGTGGGGAAGTTATTCTCGCAATGCAGAGAAACTGTGTATATGGATTCATCTCCAGTGGCCAATAATGCCGTTCCATCACCTTGATGAACATCACAATCAAAGGTTAACACTCTGTCTACCGAATCGTGCTTTAACATATTTTTAGCACTAAGTATGATGTCATTAAAAACGCAGAAGCCCGAACCTAACTCATAAAATGCATGGTGATAGCCGCCGGTTAAGTTTAAAGCTACGCCATGCTTCATTGCCAATTCACTGGTTAAAATGGTTCCACCGACTGCATGTAAAGTCCGCTCAACAAACTGTTCTGACCAAGGCATACCAATACGTCTTACTGCTTTTTGAGAAATAGTGCCGTCTACAAAGCTTTTTACGTAATTAGCATCATGAGTGAAGAGCAGGTCGTCAATATCAACTTTAGACGGTTTAGAAAACCAGTCACCAGAAACACCCTCAGCCGCCAGTCTTTGACGGATCCCACTATATTTTTCAATAGGAAACCTATGTTTTGCTGGTAAGGTTAGTTGGCTATAAATTGGATGAAAAACAAGTGGGATCATTTATATCTTCTTCATGGGGTTAGCTTTTTAGCCTCGTCACTTTTACGTGCTGCGTTTATGCTATTTTGCGCGGCTTTGCCACAAGGTTAAAGGGAATTTAAGGCAAAAAAAAGCCTGATAACAAATCAGGCTTAAAAATGAGAACACACATAAAAACTATATAAATAGACGAGGAATGTCGTTATAAGTTCAAAGAGTTTGAATTTTTTGAGTAGCAAACAAGAATTTCAACGACTCTGACCCTGAGGTATCCCCACGAAATAAGTTGATAAGTCATTGTTATAAAATAATTTGGAACATTCATGGTACTTGGTGATCAGATCAATCGCCAAACATCACTAAAGACCAATACCATGAATGAAATTGTTATTTTGAAGAAGTTCCTTACTGCTGTCACGCCTAAAATGCAT
>NZ_JBDVBQ010000034.1:0-56434 GCF_039942875.1 Paraglaciecola sp. | reverse complement strand
CTTAGTAAAGTAGATGATGAAGATGTTGCTGAATTTAGACAAACGATTCTTGATAATGCCATTTTTGATGCTGAATCTCTTATTGGAATTGAATTCGGAATAAAAGGTGCTAACCAAGATGGCACTTTGACGTTAGATTTCAGCACCTTTTATCAAAAACGTGATGATGTGCAATATAAAAACTCTATAGTTAACGGCCAGTCCTTTGTTGATTTTTATGAGAATTCTACCGATGGTAAAAACTATGGTATTGAAGCAAGCCTTCACTATATGTTGTCTGAGAGTCTAAATACCTTTGCGAATATTGGTTACTTAAAAACTGAAATCAGTAATATTACTCGTCAAGATGGGTCTAATATTGATGGACGTGATCAAGCTCATGCCCCTACTTATCACATTAATGCCGGTGTAAATTGGCAGCTTTCAGATAGTGTAAATTGGTTGATTGAATTTGATGCCAAAGACGATTTTTATTACTCGTTTAGCCATGATAATAAATCAGACAGTATATTCCTTGTACATACCAGCTTGGATTATCAGGCGGCTAAATGGCAGGTAAGTTTATATGCCCGCAATTTGTTTGACGTAGAGTACGCTAATCGCGGGTTTTATTTTCCTAACGATCCCCGTGACGAATACTTGCCCCATGTTTGGGAGCAGTTTGGTGAGCCACGTCGTGTAGGCGTAAACTTTAAGTATCAATATTAAATAGTCTTTAATAGCCGAGCTCAATGTTAGCTCGGCTTTTCTATCTGGAGTTAAGATGAAATTAGTCGCTGAGTTATCTATGTACCCTTTAAACGAACAGTATATCGCACCCATTCAAGAGTTTATTGATCGTTTAAATCGTTATGAAGACTTAAAAGTGAGTACCAGTGCAACTAGTACAATAGTCAGTGGTGAGTATTTGCCTACAATGCAATTGTTAGCTGAAGAAATGCAACGAAGTCACAAAGAGGTCGGGCAAGCTATCTTCGTTTGTAAGTTTCTAAACGGTGATAAAATGAGCGCAGAGGTGTGATTGAAAGTTTTTTAGTTCAGTTTCAGAGTACCTCTTGGCTGGAATGGATTGCAGTCATACTTGCGCTGGCCTATGTGTACTTTGCTGCTAAACAAAATATTTGGTGTTGGCCCAGTGCCTTAATAAGTACGGCTATTTATACTTGGCTTTTCTGGAGTGTATCTTTACCGTTTCATACAGTTTTGAATGCCTACTATTTGATAATGGCGGTGTATGGTTGGCGTAAATGGAATAGTAGTTATAGTGAAGCGCTTGCTGTTAAAGTTTGGCCATGGCCCTATCACCTTAGTAGTATTGTTTTACTATCCTTTACTGCATGGGCTTTAAGTTATTTTGCTAGCTCTGTATTAGATGCAGACTATTTATATTTGGACGCTTTTGTTACTGTTTTTAGTGTATTTACTACTTTTCTAGTCACCCATAAAGTCAGAGAAAACTGGTTATATTGGATCGTCATTAACGTGTTTGGTGCTTATCTGTATTTTGCCAAAGGCTTGTCTTTGACAGGGGTTTTATACCTGTTTTATGCTGGGTTTGCTATTTATGGATTCATTCAATGGCGTATTCAGCCTTCAGTAGTTGAAGATAACAAAGTCGCCACATGAAAGATTTACGAGGCAGGATGGAGCAAGAGTTGAGGGGGATATCTTTTATTCATCCTGACTTTAACCTCACTCCTTTAAATGCAGGTGCATTGAACAACAGTTATAGACTAGAAACTGCAGGCCAATGTTATTTTATTAAAACCTTTGAGTCCGATGAGGTCGCTGTTCTAGATAGGCGAGTCTTGTTTGATATTCAGAAGCAGCTTTACGGTCGTAATTTATCGGTAAGGCCAATTTACATATCGAAATGTAATTACTTTCAAATTGATAGCTGGTCAAGAAACCAAACACTAGAGGACTCAAAGTTACCACTGAATGTGATTATTTCACAGCTTGCTTCTGCTTTAGTCAGAATACACAAAACCACGATCGAAGCTCCAACCTTAGATTTGCCAAAGCAGTGGCAGCATTACATTGATTTTTTGGGCTCTAATATCTCTGAAAATGATTTATACCCATTAGATACTTATACAAAAACCTGGTATCAGGAATGTGCTAAAGGGCTAGTGTTTTGTCACAATGATTTGGCTTTGTCTCACGTTACCTGCCATGAACCGATAACAATTTTTGATTGGGAGTATTGCGCAAATTCATCTCCTTATTTTGATTTAGCATCATGTATAGCTATCAATAATCTAAATCATAACGCTGAGGAAGCTCTGTGTGTGTGTTATGCCAAACTTATGGAGCAACCAGTATCTGATGTTGTATCGCGGGTACAAGTAATGAAACCTCTAGTAGAGTTTACCAATCGGCTATGGTACTTGGCTGCAAAATTAACCGTTTAGTTTAAAATAGTGCATTAATTGTGCGGTTGATTACCAGATCATAAAGCTTGGGGTAAAATCACTTTACCTTTTACTTTGGGTCAGTATAATTCAGCCCGTCAGCAGGAGTGTAGTTCCAATTGGTAGAACAGCGGTCTCCAAAACCGATGGTTGGGGGTTCGAATCCCTCCACTCCTGCCAACTTAAACTTGTCAATATAGTGACAATCAAACCTCTATTCATGATATTGTTTTACGATGACAAGCTCTAGCCAACCATCCATAAGCCCATACCAAAATGCGATTTTAACAGAAATGGAAATCTCAAATTGGGCACTGTCTGTTTCTAATAAAACTGAAGCTCCGACTTCGAATGAACCCAAAGAGCTAGAGCCATTAACCTCTGAGCATAAGTCATCGATTTCAAAAGTAGATGCATTAGCAAAGTTAAAGCAGTTAAAAAGTAGTTCATCTCAATTAAAAGAAACAACTGCAGTTTTAACTACTTTTAGCCAAGATGAAACTTCTAGTCCTTTATTTATCGATATATTGCATGCGCTAGAAATAACAATTGATAAAGTTCAGCATATTGAATCGGGGCAACAAAGTGAATTTAGAGGTTATCCTATTGCTTTGCTTAAAGGTGAAGAGGTAAGTTTCAAAAACAAGCAATTATTAATGCCAAGTTTAAATTTATTATATAATGCAAACTTGAAGAAACACCTTTGGAATATACTCCAAGTTACTAAAGACAACTCTTAATCACTTATCACAATTCTATGGATCTAACTTTTAACTCTGTCACTCCTCATTTTAATCAAGAGTGTTTTGACTTACACCAGCAAGGTCAGTTTAGCCCTTGGTCTAAACGAATATTTGATGACTGTTTAACCCCTCCTTATTTTGCTAATTGCTTACTTATTAATGA
Organism: Paraglaciecola sp.; assembly: GCF_039942875.1. Classification (GTDB taxonomy): domain Bacteria; phylum Pseudomonadota; class Gammaproteobacteria; order Enterobacterales; family Alteromonadaceae; genus Paraglaciecola. The sequence continues at coordinate 53,114 of NZ_JBDVBQ010000034.1, read as the reverse complement.
ACAATTGATTGGATATTATATTGGGATGTCTGTTTTAGATGAAGTTACCTTAATGGATATCGTTATTGACAAAGGCTTCCAGGGAAAGGGGTATGGAAAAAAGCTATTAGAGCATTTCATACATACATGTGAAGGTAAAAACGCTGTTCAATTATGGTTAGAAGTCAGAGAGTCTAATGAAGTTGCCAAACACCTTTATGAACAAAAAGGTTTTGTTCTTATAGAGCAAAGGAATAACTATTATCCAACGGCTAATGGTAAAGAGGATGCTCTTATTCTGGGGTTATATGTAGGTTAAAAAGGGGAGAGCCTCCCCCTTTTTTGTATTACTTACGAGCCGCTGTTACATTTAAGCTTTCTGCTTGCCCTTCACCTTCAATTGCCATTTTTACAAATTTTGAAGAGTTATAATTACAACCTACACACATAGCAATAAACTGATTCATGCTAGGTGCTCCAATATTTTTTTCCCAATTTTCGTACGTTTTACGAGTTTTAACTTTTGCAAGCTCTGCCATCTTTACTGTTGTAAGGCCAGCGTCTTGACGCATTGCTCTTAAATCTGCACCATTTATATACATAACTTATTTCTCCAATTTTTATGAAACTACAACAGAGTTATTTTTGAAGTCACTATCCTCTGCTTTCTTTGTCGCTTAGAAGTTTATAAAAAGAAATGTGGATTTGGTTCCACAAGGTGAAATAATTGCACTTTTTGGGGTAAGTAAATGATTCGTATAAAGAAATAGTTTTCTTGGAGTTAAAGAGTAGAAATCTCGCCTCGTTTTAAGAGGCGAAATAGAGCTTAATACAATATATATGCTTTATGCCATTAGTGGTGATGTTCTTTTAGCTGTAAGTAATTAAAGAATCAACAATTGGAGGAGTACGTTTAGAGCTTGTCATAGCTAACACTTCAACTGGTGGGGTACGCTTAGAGCTTGTCATAGCTAATATTTCAACAGGAGGAGTACGTTTAGAACTTGTCATAACTAACATTTGAGCAGGAGGAGTACGCTTAGAGCTTGTCATGGCTAACACTTCAGCAGGAGGAGTACGCTTAGAGCTTGTCATAGCTAGCATTTGAGCTGGGGGAGTACGTTTAGAACTTGTCATAGCTAACATTTGAGCGGGAGGAGTACGTTTAGAGCTTGTCATCGCCAGCATTTGAGCTGGGGGAGTACGTTTAGAGCTTGTCATAGCTAGCATTTGAGCTGGGGGAGTACGTTTAGAGCTTGTCATAGCTAGCATTTGAGCTGGGGGAGTGCGCTTAGAGCTTGTCATAGCTAACTTTTGTAATTCTTGCTCGGTACTATTTTTACTTTTTGTAGAGTACTTGTCGATAATATGAGCTTGAGTAGTAAATGTTAATCCAGTTAAAAGCAAAAATAGTAATTTGAAATTTTTCATAGTTAATCCTTGATCATCAGTATTTGAAGGGTGGGCTATTTCCCACTCAAGGATTATGTCTATTTTTTACATAGATGTAGAGAGGTAAACTATATCTTCATAATTTTCGGGAGTAAAAGTTTGTAACTCTCATTAAAAACAACCCAAATAATCAAAGTAGCGATGGTTTGCGTGAAATAAGGGTAGACTGTATATACGATTATCACCTCTGAATAATTAAAAACATGTCTAACCCAGTATTCCAATAACATGGCAACCTGAGTGAAAATGAATAAGGCACTTAACTTATAGATTGCCCAGTCTAAGTTAATTGATTCACCCCGCTGGGGGAAGTATTGCTCTACAAAGCTAACTCTAGAAAATATTAAGTAGCGAACGCCTAAACTGGATATCATTAACAAGACATACCAAGTGGTATTTGGTGATTCATAAGATGTAAGAAACCAAAAAATATTTGTGACTATCATCAGTGTGATAACTGCTAAGATTAGCCGTGCAATCTTGTCGTGGCGGCAGAAATATAAGACGGTTAGGGAGAGTATATAGACCATAACTTTAAAAGTTAAAGTGTCTTTTAAAACAAACCATAGGGTTTCATCAATGATTGCCTGAATAAATAAAATAAGTACCACTGAAACTACGTTGATATTATCTCTACATGATATTGCGGTAAATACTAATACTGCTAAAAACACTCGATCAAAAATATAGGCATTGCCAAAGGATAATATTCCAAGCGCGGCAAAAAGCCCTCCGAAGAGTGCTGTGATTATTTGGGGGAGGTAGGCGCGTATTAACATTGGCCTAGAGTAAGGGAAGTTTAGCTTAAGTTAAAGCCGAAATAATCCATAACGGTAGAGAAAAAAGATTCACGAGTTTGTTCTGAAGCTGTTTGACGACAAGTAGACCACCATTTACTGATAACACTTACGCCAATACTTTCCATAGTCTCAGGCTTTTCGTTCTCAATTGCAGACACTGTTTCTCGGCTAATGCCAATGCGACTTGCTAATTCCTCTTGAGTGAACCCTGCTTCTTTTCGCAAAGATTTAAGTTGAGCGCCGCTAAACATTTTTCTACGGGACATGTCGTTAAATTTCCTAAAAAGTGGCTTGGCAAAAAACTTACCAATGCGACTATAAAGTAAACTTTAGTATGAGTAAATTAAAAAGTTATAACAAATTAGCCACTTTATTTCGAAAGTTGGCTGAAATTATTTTTAGAAGTTATGAAAGTTACCCTTGAATCAGGACTTTTTACCTTAAGTCATATACAATGCGCGGCCAAAATCATTAGTCATTCGTTTAGCAAAGAGTATTTTCATGTCCTTTCAACAAGAAGTTGATAAACGCCGCACATTCGCGATTATCTCTCACCCAGATGCTGGTAAAACCACTATTACAGAAAAAGTTCTTTTGTTCGGTAATGCGTTACAAAAAGCAGGAACCGTAAAAGGTAAAAAATCAGGCCAGCATGCCAAGTCTGACTGGATGGAAATGGAAAAAGAGCGTGGAATTTCTGTTACCACCTCGGTAATGCAGTTTCCATATCAAGACCATCTCGTTAATTTACTTGATACACCTGGCCATGAGGATTTCTCAGAAGATACTTACCGTACCTTAACGGCAGTTGATTCATGCTTGATGGTAATTGATGCAGCGAAAGGGGTTGAAGCTCGTACTATAAAATTAATGGACGTGACTCGTTTGCGAGATACGCCAATCATTACGTTTATGAACAAACTTGATAGGGATACTCGCGACCCTATTGATTTATTAGACGAAGTAGAAAATGTACTTAATATCAAATGTTCACCTATTACTTGGCCTATCGGAATGGGGAAAGAGTTTAAAGGTGTTTATCATTTATTAAGAGATGAAACTATTCTGTATCAAACCGGAATGGGCCATACTATTCAAGATGTGCGTATTGTCAAAGGGTTAGACAACCCTGAGCTAGATGAAGCCATTGGCAGTTATGCCGAAGAACTGCGAGAAATGTTAGAGCTTGTTCAAGGTGCTTCACATGAATTTAATCATGAAGAGTTTTTAGCGGGAGAGTTAACACCTGTATTTTTTGGAACCGCAATGGGGAACTTCGGTGTAGATCACATGTTAGATGGCTTGATTGAATGGGCGCCTTTGCCACAAGGTCGCGAAACTAACGAACGTAAAGTCGAATCTAACGAAAAGAAATTTAGCGGTTTTGTATTTAAAATACAAGCCAACATGGATCCTAAGCATAGAGATAGAATAGCATTTTGTCGTATTGTGTCAGGCAAATATGAGAAAGGCATGAAAATGCACCATAGCCGCATTGGTAAAGATGTACGTATCTCAGATGCTTTGACATTTTTAGCCGGTGATAGGGAGTTACTCGAAGAAGCCTATGCGGGTGATATCATTGGTTTACATAACCATGGCTCTATTCAAATTGGTGACACCTTTACTGCGGGTGAAAAATTCCGTTTTGCAGGTATACCTAATTTCGCGCCAGAACTATTTAAACGAATCAGATTAAGAGATCCTCTTAAACAAAAGCAACTGCAAAAAGGGCTTATTCAGTTATCTGAAGAAGGTGCCGTACAAGTATTTAGGCCTCTACAAAACAATGATCTTATTGTTGGTGCAGTTGGGGTGTTGCAGTTTGATGTGGTAGTGGCACGTTTAAAAGGTGAATATAACGTTGATGCCATGTATGAACATGTAAATGTATATACCGCGCAATGGGTTACCGCACCAGATGCCAGAACTTTAGATGAGTTTAGACGTAAAGCTGAAGCTAATTTAGCCTTAGATGGTGGTGATAACTTGACTTATATCGCCCCCACCAGAGTCAACTTATCATTGGCCCAAGAAAGGTACCCCGACATTAAATTCCACACGACTAGAGAGCACTAGGCTTCAAATTTTTGAGACAAAGCGAAATATGAATTTACATACTTTTTTATTAGAAAAATTTAAAACTGCACTCAGCGTTATTGGTGCTCCAGAAGGTACAGCTGCACCATTGAGCAGAAGTACCCGTGTGGGTTTTGGTCATTATCAGTTCAATGGTGCAATGGGTCTTTCTAAGGTTTTAAAACAAAACCCAAGAGATATTGCTCAAAAAATTGTAGATGCCGTTGATTTAGAAGCAGAAGTTGAAAAACTGGAGATTGCAGGACCTGGCTTTATTAATATTCATCTAAAGCCACAGTGGTTAGCTAAGCAGTTACAAGCAGCAAATGCAGATTTGCGCTTGGGTATTGAAACAGAGCAACCTCAAAGTATCGTAGTAGATTATTCTGCCCCCAACCTTGCCAAAGAAATGCATGTTGGCCATTTACGCAGCACTATTATTGGTGATGCCGTCGCTAAAACGTTAGAGTTTTTAGGTCACAAGGTGATTCGCCAAAACCATATGGGAGATTGGGGAACGCAATTCGGCATGTTATTGGCCCACCTAAATGACAAGCTTGCTGCCAACGAAGTAGCAGAAACCGCGTTATCCGATTTAGAAGATTTTTATCGTGCGGCTAAGGTACGCTTTGATAATGAAGATGACTTCGCTGATCGAGCAAGAGACTATGTTGTTAAGCTACAAGGTGGCGATGAGCAATGTATGCAGCTGTGGCAAAACTTTATTGATGTATCTATTGCTCACAGTGAAGAAGTGTACGACAAGCTTAATGTCTCTTTGACCCGCGGTGATGTTATGGGTGAAAGTGCTTACAACGATGATCTTGCTGCAACGGTAGCAGAATTAAAGTCCACAGGTATCGTCGTTGAAGATCAAGGTGCACAAGTGGCATTTTTAGAAGAAATGGCAGACAAAGAAGGCAATCCTGCTGTTTATATTGTACAAAAATCTGGTGGGGGCTACTTGTATGCTACGACCGATTTAGCTGCTATTCGCTACCGTAATGGCAAACTAAATGCTGACCGCACACTCATATTTACCGACGCACGTCAGGCACTACATTTTAAGCAAACAGAGATAGTAGCTCGTAAAGCTGGGTTTATTAAACCCGAACAAAGTTACGAGCATTGCCCTTTCGGTATGATGTTAGGTAATGATGGTAAACCCTTCAAAACCCGCACAGGCGGCACTGTAAAGTTAGCTGAGTTATTAACCGAAGCCATTGAGCGTGCAGAAGTATTGATCAACAAGCGCGAGTCAGACTTATCTACTGATGAACGTATAATCATTGCAGATAAAGTCGGTATTGGCGCGGTTAAGTATGCAGATTTAAGTAAAAACCGTACGACTGATTATATTTTTAACTGGGATTCCATGCTTAGTTTTGAAGGCAATACGGCCCCTTACTTACAATATGCCTATACACGTGTTCAAAGTATCTTTAGAAAAGCCCATGCTGATGATATTAATCTACAAGCTGATATTGTTTTAAGTGAAAGTCAGGAACAGTTACTAGCTGTAAAATTAATGCAATACGTCGAAGCTATTAAACAGGTTTCAGTCGAAGCAACCCCGCATGTGCTATGCACTTATATTTATGAATTAGCTAGTTTGTTTATGAGTTTTTATGAGGCTTGTCCCATCCTTAAAGATGGAATAGACGAGACCACTAAAAATAGTCGTTTAATGTTAGCACAGTTAACGGCTAAAACGTTGCAGTCAGGGTTGGACCTACTAGGTATAGAAACCATGGAAAAAATGTAACCTTATTCTTTAGGTTGTTGACATAGACACTAAAAAAGCCGCTTTATGAAGCGGCTTTTTTTGTACATGTTATCAAATCACTAGCATTGAAATACTGCTACCTTAGAAGTGACACACCGTATTATTCATACTCTATTTTAACTTTGGCACATGACAAAGCTTGTGATGGAGCAAGTTTATATCTTTATTCGTAGCCAGTTTATTCTTACCTTTTCGCATTGGTGATTGGATAGAAAGCTCGTTATCAGGTGTACCTACTGTTGGCCAAGATACACAGTTAGAGATATCGAGCATTGAACTGTGTTGTAAGGAAATTAAACAAGTAATTTGTTGAGACTTTATGTGCCACTGGTACGCTCAAAAAGACAAAGTTAAAGCATTATCTGATGAACATTGATGTTGTTGTACTAATTCTAGTTTTGAACTCTGTTATTAGTGGCTAAAATCCGTTAAAATCGCGGCCCTTTTATACTGAGACTATCTCGATAATTTATGTTTGAAATAAACCCAGTTAACAACGCTATCGCCGATATTAGAGAACGCGCTTTGTCGCTTCGGGGGTACCTTTGACTATGATCAAAAGAAAGAACGCCTCGAAGAAGTTAACCGCGAATTAGAAAGCCCTGATGTTTGGAATGAGCCCGAACGCGCTCAGGCGTTAGGAAAAGAAAAAGTTACATTAGAGCTAGTCGTCGAAACCATTGATGTACTAGACCAAGGAACCGAAGATGTAGAAGGTTTAGTTGAGCTAGCTGTAGAAGCTGAAGATCAAGACACCTTTGATGAAGCAGAGTCTGAATTAGCAGAGTTAATCAAAAAGCTAGAAGTACTAGAATTCAGACGTATGTTCTCTGGTCCTAATGATGCAAACGACGGGTATATTGACATTCAATCTGGCTCAGGTGGTACCGAAGCCCAAGATTGGGCCAACATGCTACTACGTATGTATCTGCGTTGGGGTGAAGCTCATGGCTTTAAAACTGAATTAATTGAAGTGTCAGATGGGGATGTAGCGGGTATTAAAAGTGCCACAATACGCTTTAGTGGTGATTATGCCTTTGGCTGGTTACGCACAGAAACTGGCGTACATCGACTTGTTAGAAAGTCTCCCTTTGATTCAGGCAGCAGGCGTCATACTTCTTTTGCCTCTGTGTTTTCATATCCAGAAGTAGATGACGATATTGAAATTGAAATTGATCCATCTGATTTACGCATTGATACTTACCGAGCATCAGGTGCTGGTGGGCAACACGTAAACAGAACTGACTCTGCGGTACGTATCACTCACGAACCCACCAATATAGTGGTGCAGTGTCAAAACGATCGTTCTCAACACAAAAATAAAGCCCAAGCAATGAAACAGCTTAAGGCTAAGCTTTATGAGCATGAGATGCTGAAACAGAATGAAGAAAAACAAACTATGGAAGATGGCAAGTCTGACATAGGGTGGGGCAGTCAAATTCGCTCTTATGTATTAGATGACTCACGAATTAAAGATTTACGTACTGGGGTAGAAACCCGTAACACACAAGCCGTACTAGACGGTGATTTAGATAAATTTATACAAGCCAGTTTAAAATCTGGATTGTAAGACATTAGAAATTACAGAGATATCAGGAAAGTCGATGACCGAACAAACCCAAGATGAAAACAAATTGATTGCAGAGCGCCGTGCAAAACTTTCTCAAATACGAGAAAACTGCAAATCTAATGGTTTCCCTAACGACTTTCGTCGTGAATTTTACAGCGATGAACTACAAAAAGAGTTCGGCGAACACGAAAAAGCAGCCTTAGAAGAGCTAGGAAAAGTAGTCAGTATTGCAGGGCGTATTTTAGCTAAGCGCGGTCCTTTCTTGTTGTTGCAAGACATGACTGGTCGTATTCAATCTTACGCTTCTAAAGATACTCAAAAAGATATTAAAGCCCGTTTTGGTAGTTTGGACATTGGCGACATTATTGGTGTTAAAGGTGAATTACATAAATCGGGTAAAGGTGACTTATACGTCAACATGACTGATTACCAGTTATTAACTAAATCTTTACGCCCACTGCCAGAAAAGTTTCACGGCTTGGCAGATCAAGAAACCAAGTACCGTCAACGTTATGTGGATTTAATCACCAACGAACAAACTCGCGAAACCTTTATGATCCGCAGTAAAGTGGTAAGCGGTATTCGTAACTTTTTAACTGAGCGTAACTTCATGGAAGTTGAAACGCCTATGTTGCAAGTTATACCAGGTGGCGCAACAGCTAAACCTTTCACCACACATCACAACGCGTTAGACATAGATATGTACTTACGTATTGCACCAGAGCTATACCTAAAACGTTTAGTGGTTGGTGGTTTTGAGCGCGTGTTCGAAATAAACCGTAACTTCAGAAACGAAGGTTTGTCGACTCGCCATAACCCTGAGTTCACCATGTTAGAGTTTTATCAGTCTTATGCCGATTACCATGACTTGATGAACCTTACCGAAGAAATGCTACGTAAAGTGGCACAAGATGTATTAGGCACAACCATAATCAAAAACACCACTAAAGATGCCGAAGGCAATATAGTGAGTGAAGTTGACTATGACTTTGGTCAGCCGTTCACACGTTTAACGATGAACGAAGCGGTACTTAAGTATTGGCCAGAAGCAAACGCAGAAGCCATAAACGACCCTGAAAATCATTTACCTGAGCTAAAAGCAATGGCGAAGCAGTTGCACATTAAAGAGCCTGAAGTAGACGGAATTTGGGGAGCAGGTAAATATTTGTGCGAGATTTTCGAAGCTACAGCTGAAGAAAAACTCGACCAACCTACCTTTATTACTGCGTATCCATGGGAAGTCTCCCCATTAGCTCGTCGTAACGATGACAATGCGTTTATCACTGACCGCTTTGAGTTCTTTGTTGGTGGCCGTGAATTAGCCAATGGTTTCTCAGAGCTTAATGATGCAGAAGACCAAGCTGCGCGCTTCCGTAAACAAGTTGAAGAAAAAGATGCAGGTGACGATGAAGCCATGCACTTCGATGAAGATTACATACGTGCTCTAGAGTATGGTTTACCGCCTACAGCAGGTGAAGGGATTGGTATAGACCGTTTAGTAATGTTGTTTACCGACAGCCCAACCATTAAAGATGTGATTTTGTTCCCGCACATGAAGCCTGAAGTTCCAGCTGAGTAGCTGTTTATATGGTTTCGTATTAACGAGATGAGGACGCTTAGGCGTCCTTTTTTTATGCTGACCGCACGGAAAGAATATTCGCTGGGTATGCGCTTCGCCTACAGGGCAAGTTTCGCGTTAGGGTATTCCGATATATACATTCAGAGATTAAGGTTTCACTAGACTCTAAATTGTGAGGATATGTTGAATTAATTGACTTTAAATATAGAGATTATATTGAAGATGTCATGATTGAATTATTTGATATCTAGTACCTATTTACAGTTCATGAAGAATTACTTTGGCAACTATTATCTATCACAATACAAAGTGTGTTTTTGCCAGGTAGCGTATAAAAAATTCATAAGGCTAGGCTTGTTACACGATGTTGAGCCGCTTTAAAAATCGTATACTCAGGTCTTAGGTATAACGAGTTTATATGGAGATTTATATTCATCTAATCACTGTGCTGCTATCAATTCTTCGTATCGCTATCATCTTTTTATTCAAAAGGGGGAGCTGACTTGGTTACATTTGTTTTCTATTTTAATCATTATGTGAATTCGTGCCTAAGTGTTGGCTTTTCGTAAAGGTAATAGTAAACGCCATTCTCGATTTAGGAGTGGTGCATATATAGGGACGGTTTTTTCTGTATACATTGCTTACTCAACGCTTAGTTGGTTTCTAAGCCGAGTCCCGTTTTTAGAAAATTTCAATTGGAATGAGTCTGCTGAGCATTTATAGATTGGACCCTGTTACTTTTTCATGTCTTCCTACGTCATCGTTTTTGTTCTTCCAACTAGCTCCTCATGTAAAAATTACATTTTGTGTGAAACCTTGTCTCGATTGGGTTTGTTTAGTTTTTTAGACTTTTTCTTGAATGGGTGTGCTTTTGATTGATTTATACTCAAAAGCAAGGGGGTTAGTGTGTATTTTGATTGATAAATGTTCGAATGCGTTTTGGGCATAGGCTTTGCTCTTGGTTATGTGAATAAAACGCTGCTAACGCGGCTTTATTTCACTTTAATTTTCTAAGAGGTAATTTAAATGAAACACAAAACTAAAATTCTATCTAGTCTTACAGCCATTGCTTTTGCGGCGTCTTTTAACTCTTTTGCTCAAAGCAATTCAAATGAGGATCTTAACGACAGTGGATTTTATTTAGGTGGTAATTATGGTTATCTAAGAGTTGAAGGAGACGATGACTTTGATGACGATAAGGATGTCTTTGAAGGAATAGTTGGGTATCGCTTCAATCAATATATTGCTTTAGAAGGTAGCTACATTAATTTTGGTGACTATGGCACTGATATAGCCCGCGCAGACGTTGATGGTTACACCGCCGCCATAAAAGGTACTCTGCCAATTAACGATACATTTGCGTTGTTTGTTAAGGCTGGTCAATTATGGTCTGAAACCGACTACAACGCGCTAGAATACTCTAGAACAGTTAACGACGAGAGTGTGTTCGTAGGAGGTGGTGTTGCAGTTAATATTACTTCTAACTTTGTTTTAAATGCAACGTATAGTGTTTATGACACCAGTTTAGAGTTTGATGATGTAGATGATGAAAACTTTGATACGGATTTTAAGCAGGCTAGTGTCGGTTTTGAATATCGTTTCTAATTAAAACGAATATTAATTCATCAGCTCGGCCGCTGATGACTTAGCTCCTTGGCATCGTTTTATTACATCAATTCCTTAAGTTTTTTTCCCCCGTTTTTTTGTTGAGCTAATAGCAGCTCGGCAGTGGCTATAGCGTCATTCAAAGCGTTATGGGCAAAGTGATTAGGTAAGTTATGTTTATGTCGCAGAGCTGACAGTCTTAACTCTTGTGGATCGTAAGCTATGTCTCTTTGATCAAGTTTACGTTTGGCTAACGCTAGGGTGTCTATCACCATGAAGGGCGGAGCTACACCGTACAATTCTATACAAGCTTGCTTCAAAAATTGTTTTTCAATTTGTGCAAAATGTACCAACATAACCCTACCAGCTAGTGCCTTTAGCAAAGTCTCGACCACCATTTGTAATGATTTACCTGCGGATTTTTGTTGATCTGTAATTTGATGGATAATCACATTCTCAGCAGCAAGATTTTGCTTGGTATTAATGATTTGATGGTAACTACTGCCTAGCTTTATTTTCTGTTTGTCTATGCTCACAAACCCAACACTGAGTAGTTTATCACTCAGGGCGTTTAAGCCTGTGGTTTCAAAATCAACAGATAATATAGGTAGCTCTGAAAAGGGAGTATTTTCATTAGGAAAGGGCACAGATAAAAAGTCATGAAGGGCGCCAGTAGGTACTTTCTTTAAAAGACGTTTTCTACGGGCTTCGTACCCAAATAAACTATTAAGAAACATACGTGCCTCTATATAACCGCGGACTGTCGATAGTCTTGCATCGATTTGATAACTTTAAATGCATCTTTTAAATGTTCTCTTTCAAGCTTTGAAATGGTTTTAGGATCGATGTAGTTGTTAACAGGAAGTTTCTTACATAAAAGTTTACCTTGATGCTCAAGACGTACAGAGGTTAAAAACTCGTAGGCATCGATTAGATTTTCAGCAGCTGATTTAGTTAAAGATTTGGTACCAGAACATTGCTGTAAACGTTCTATGGTATTTACAGCTGCTATCCCTTCACTTAAAGCGTAAATACGGGCTAGGTCAACAATTGGCGCAATGCCGCTGTGCTTTAAATCGAGAGTTGAATTATGCTTGCCATCTTGAATCAGTACAAAGCCTCTGAAAAAACCAAGAGGGGGCTTGGACCTTAAGGCATTTGCCGACAAGTGAGCAATAAATAGTGTACTAACTTTAGTTTTTTGTAGCATCTTTTGGCGAACCGTTTCGAGCAAAGTGACATCTCCATGAATGGTACTTAAGTCAAAAAATACACTGCTATTTAATAAGGCTTTAGGGCTTGGAGTGCCTACCCATTTGTCAAAATATTGTTGCCATACCTTTTGAGGTTGCCGCCATGTATCATTCGTCGCCATGATGTCACCGGGGCAATACACAAAGCCGCATTCCGCTAATCCATCACTTACAAAACTGGCCAGCGCCTTAAACCAAGCATCATCTTTTGGTTGCAAGGTGTCTGATATTATTAGCGCGTTGTCTTGGTCTGAGTGGGCGAGCTGTTCTTGCCTTGCTTGTGAGCCTGCTGCTAACCAAGCATAGGGTACTGGTGCAGGCCCTAATTTTTGTTCAGCCATTTCAATTAGGCGTATGGTAAATGCCATAGTAATTGCGCTAATGTTTTTACCTATGTGGTCAGCATTAGAGCCAAGCTTGGTAAGTTTAATTTGTAATTTATTTAATAGTTTACTGGTGGTCACTAGCTCTGCGATAGACTGTGCTTTGTGAATAATACTGGTGATGTTGACGGCGTTATGTTCTTCGTTGTTGACTAAATCAGTGACGCTTACCATACCAATCAGCTTACCAAGCTTGGTGACGGGTAGGTGGTGGATATGTTTGCTGGTCATAGCAATTAATGCGTCGTAGGCATTGCGTTGTATATCTATGGTAGCAATGTCTTTTGTCATGATATCGCTAACGGGGTTGGTAGTGGGTAAACCAACTGCCACGCAGCGCCTTCTAATATCTTTGTCGGTAATGATGCCCAATTTAATGTCAGTAACTTGTCCATAGCTGTCCTTTTCATCCACTACCACTAAGCAAGAAAAGCCTAAGTCAGTCATCTTTATGGCCGCGTCTTGAATAGATACATTGGGGGATACAGTGGCAATAGAGTGATGGTAAAAATCTGCAACTGACGTGTTGCTAATGGAAGATGCTAAAATAGCGTCTTCATTGAGCTTGGTTTTCTTGTTATGGAGGCGTTGTTCTGAGGTATGCTCTAAAAACGCTATCGTTTCGGGTATGTCTACCAATAGTGCTTTAAGTGGAGCGTAATCTAGGCTGTAAATTAGGCTGTCTTCATCGGTAATAAGGGATATGTCTTTAGCTAAGCTTTGGTTTTTTTGACAATAAACCGCACAAATATCCCCTTCAGCATATTTTTCTATGAGTTCATTGTTTATGCCTTCACACCGCAGCGCTCCTTTACGCAATATGTACAATTGAGGGTGTGCAATATCATCGGGCGTTAAATGCTCATTCTCACGCACATAGCTGACGCTAATCTCTTTTACTAGCTTATCTAAAAGGTTTTCAGCCAATAAATCAAAGGGAGGTATATTCCCTATAAAAGCGCTAACTTCTGCTAATTCATTATTCATATTTATACATCTATGAAGTTTTGTACCGCTAATCTGGCGGGCCTGAACCATTAAGTCAACGGATAAATAGGGGTATAAGACCAAGGTGGTATATCTGATAAAAACAAAGCTTGCTAGTGTTGAAGATAGTTAAAGTTGTATATGAATTGTTATTATTTTAACAAGTCGATTACTTAATGCCTTGGCGACATTTCTATATTTAAACTTTTACTCAAAAAATATCGTTATTACAAAAATAGCAAGTGTAATAAATAAAACGGCATCAGTGCTAGGAGAATAAAGTGGAAAAGAAGACAACATATTGGCAGGAAAACCTGCGCTTGATAACAATATGTCTAGTCATTTGGTTTATCGTATCATTTGGCTTTGGCTTGTTATTAGTAGAACCACTCAACGAATTTCGTCTCGGTGGTTATAAACTTGGATTCTGGTTTGCACAACAGGGTTCTATTTACGTTTTTGTTGGTTTGATATTTTGGTATGGCTACAAAATGAACAAGCTGGACAAAAAATACCAAGCTGAGGATGAATCATAATGGATGAATTAAAACTATATACTTACATTGCAGTATTTGGTTCTTTTAGTATTTATTTTGCTATTGCTTGGTGGGCTCGTGCTGCTTCTACAAGTGATTTTTACGTAGCGGGTGGTGGTGTTACTCCCATGCAAAACGGCATGGCTATTGGTGCCGACTGGATGAGCGCTGCTTCTTTTATCTCTATGGCCGGTTTAATTGCCTTTCTAGGATACGGTGGTTCGGTATTCTTAATGGGATGGACTGGGGGGTATGTACTACTGGCTATGCTGCTTGCTCCTTATATGCGTAAGCATGGTAAGTTTACAGTGCCTGAATTTATATCCGATCGCTATTACTCAAAAACAGCCCGTATTGTTGCTGTGGTCTGTTTAATTTTAGCGTCATTAACCTATATTATTGGTCAAATGAAAGGGGTGGGGGTTGCATTCTCACGTTTCCTAGAGGTTGACTACGGTTTAGGTCTAGGTATAGGTATGGCCGTAGTATGGTTTTATGCTGTATTAGGCGGTATGAAAGGGATAACCTACACCCAAATAGCTCAATACTGTGTATTGATTTTTGCTTATACTATTCCTGCTATCTTTATCTCTTTTCAACTTACAGGTAATCCCATCCCGCAACTTGGTTTAGGCTCTACGTTAGCTGATGGTAGCGGCGTTTATTTATTAGACAAACTAGACTTAGTTGTAACGGAATTAGGCTTTAAGGAATACACCACAAGCAACATGAATGGTTCCTTGGATATGTTCGCTTACACTATGTCGTTAATGATAGGTACAGCGGGTTTACCACATGTAATCATGCGTTTCTTTACGGTTCCTACAGCACAGGCTGCGCGTTCTTCTGCGGGTTACGCTTTGGTATTTATCGCTTTACTTTATACAGTTGCTCCTGCTGTAGGGGCCATGGCTCGTCTTAATTTGATGAACACAATAGAGCCAACTGCTGGTCAGCACTTAGAATATGAAAAGCGTCCTCAGTGGTTTAAAGACTGGGAAAACACCGGCTTATTAGAGTTTGAAGATAAAAACGGTGATGGCAAAATTCAATACTCTGCAGATGCAACCACTAATGAAATGGTTAAAGTTGATAACGACATTATGGTACTAGCTAACCCTGCGATAGCTAACCTACCAAACTGGGTGATTGCTCTAGTAGCTGCCGGTGGTTTAGCTGCGGCACTGTCAACGGCTGCTGGTTTGTTATTAGCTATATCATCTTCCATATCCCATGATTTAATGAAGGGGGTTCTGACACCAGATTTATCAGAGAAAAACGAGTTAATGGCAGGGCGGATAGTGATGACACTTGCTATTTTAGTCTCGGGTTACTTAGGGCTGCATCCGCCCGGATTTGCGGCAGGGACAGTAGCGCTCGCCTTTGGTTTGGCTGCATCATCAATATTCCCCGCGTTAATGATGGGTATCTTCTCTAGGAAAATGAGTGGGACTGCTGCGGTAGCAGGAATGTGTTCGGGTATAGGTATAACTATGCTGTATGTATTCCAACATAAAGGCGTTATGTTTGTCCCTGGTACCTCGTTTTTAGGTGATATGGCACCAAATTGGTTCTTTGGTATTTCGCCAAATGCATTTGGGGTAGTGGGCGCAATCGTTAACTTTGCGGTTGCTTTTATCGTGTTGAAGTTTACTGGGCCAGCTCCTGCAGAAATTCAAGATTTAGTCGAAAACATGCGTAGCCCAGGTGGCGCCGGTGCAATCAGTGACCATTAGATAAGTTAACTTGTTACTACGATTTAATACGTTTTTCTGAAACTAAAAGGCTAAAGATACTTTCTTTAGCCTTTATTTTTATGAACCTTTATATTGAAATTCAGTTAGCATGACCCATGTATCGAAGTGAAAAAATTTTTTATTGGATATACAATTTTAAATAGTTTTAAGGGTAAATAAAAACGATGAACAAACATACAAAAATTGCCTTTATGGTGGCACCTATCCTTGCTGTAATTGGCTATATCGCCGCCGATTATTATGTAGAGGATCAAGCTCAAGAAGACAAAGTGGTGCAGCTAAGCCCTGTTGGTGATTGTGATGTAATCAATCAAACCTGTGTTTTAAAATCAGGCGATTTTGAAGTGAATGTTTTTGATAAAGATAACCTAACCACTGTTAACTCAACCTTTCCTTTGGACAGTGCCACACTGTTTTTAGTAGATGAAAACAATCAACCTACAGCGTATCCATTAGGCATGATTCAAAGCCCTTATTATTGGCATACAGAAACTAATTTGCGTGGCTTAGTCGCTAGTGCAGGGCAAAGTTATAAATTGAGGTTGGTATTAAATATTAAAGGTGGCAGTTATATTGCGGAACTTTATACCCACACTAAATAGTAAGGTGTGAATATAAAAATCAGAGTTAAGGTTAACTCTGATTTTCAAGTGTTAAGCATTCAGAAATTAAGCTGAACGTTCAGTAATTTCTAATAAGTGGTAACCAAATTGGGTTTTAATTGGGCCATGAACCACATTCAATTCGTCGTTAAATACAACCTTATCAAATTCAGGCACCATTTGGCCTTGGCTGAAACTACCTAACGCGCCCCCTTGAGCACCAGAAGGGCATGAAGATTGGCTAGCAAGATCTTCGAATTTTGCACCATCGGCTATTTCTTGTTTCAACGCTAAGCATTTCTCTTCTGTCTCTACCAAAATATGACGGGCACTAGCTGTAGGCATAGGAATTTTCCTTTCATTAGATTAAAAATTTATGTTGGTGTGTACTGTTAATTATTGCGCTGGGCATTCTAGGTTAAATGGATGATTCTCTCAATAGCCGCTGGGGGCTAGTACGAAGTTTAGACTATTTATTTGGTGTACCTAAGTACTGCGCGACAGGTATTAGTTTCGCATACTTAAGCATGCACTTCGCATATTAAGTACTTTAGATAAATTTGTTGGATTTCATGCTTTACTTTGGGCAATTAAGGTTTGTTTATAAGCTATCGGTTTAGTTAATAATCAATTCTAGATTGAAGAACACTGAATTCATACAACTATGTAAATAGGTTGCACTTAGGTGTAAGTATTTCAATTTTTTATATGTTTTTTGCAAAAATTGAATATAAGAAATAGTAAAGTGTATTTAAAACAATAGCTTAAGTTTTTTCGTGCCTGGGTATGAGGATTGCAAACTTACCTGTGAAATTTAACTCTTGAGTGAATGGTTTTCTCAAGTAAAAATGACAGGAGTAAACATGAGTTCTTTAAAAGTAGCAAAATTTACAGCCCCAAGTGTTAGTAATGGTTCTTCTCAACAAGCGATAGCTGCACTAGACGATAGGATGGTGGCTTTAATCGACCTACAACTTACCCTTAAACACATTCATTGGAATGTAGTTGGTCCTAACTTTATTAGTGTACATGAAATGCTAGATCCCCAGGTTGAAAGTGTTAGAGAAATGACAGACACCTTAGCTGAGCGAATTGCCACCTTGGGCGGTATACCTGTTGGCACGCCTAAGTCGATTGTTGATAGGCGTTCGTGGGATGAATACTCATTAGGAAAGGTTCTGATAAGTGAGCATTTATCTGCCCTTGATCATGTATATACAGGCATTAACAAAGACCACCGTAAAGCAATTGATAATCTTGCTGAAATTGACCCTGTATCAGAAGATATTATCACTAGCCAGCTAGCTGCATTAGAGCAGTTTCAATGGTTTATTAGGGCGCACCTTGAGTCGGCCAGTGGTGAGCTTAAACATTCATAGCTTGAGTCTGTAAACCTCTACTAATAGGTTACTGCATTAGACAGTAACCTTGTTATTGCTATTGCAGTATCGCAGGGTATTGGGGACCGCCTTGCCACTTAATGTGTAAACTGTAGAATTAATCAAGCAGCGAATTTAGCAGGCTATTGATGATAAAAGTTCTACCTAGTTATTTATAGAAATTTTCTATTGTTGACAGTATACCTGAGCTATCTAGTTGCAGTTCAGCATACATTTCTTGTTGCGTACCTTGCATGATGAACTCATCTGGCAGGCCTAGTTGTAATAGCTTACAGCTGAGTTGAGTTGCCATTAGGTACTCTGCCACAGCACTACCAGCGCCACCAATAATTGCACCATCTTCTAAGGTGACAAATAGATCGTGGTTAGCAGCTAATTCATCGATTATTTTGGTATCTAAAGGTTTAACAAAGCGCATATCAATTACAGTGGCGTTAATTTCTTCAGCCGCCTGTTGAGCTTGTTCTAGTAGAACACCAAAATTGAGAATCGCGATTTTTTCGCCTTGTCTAATAGTGCGACTTATACCTATTGTTAGCTCGGTCATGTTTGTCTCGGGGGTAACCCCTGTCGCTGAGCCTCTAGGATAACGTACTGAAGCAGGCTTTTGTAATTTATGCCCTGTGTATAACATTTGTCGACATTCGTTCTCATCTGCAGGTGTCATGATCACCATGTTTGGAATACAGCGTAAAAATGGAATGTCGAATGCACCTTGATGAGTCGGGCCATCTGCCCCTACTATGCCTGCTCTATCTATGGCAAACAGTACAGGTAAATTTTGTAAGGCTACATCGTGAATAAGTTGGTCGTAAGCACGTTGCAAAAAGGTTGAGTAAATGGCAACCACTGCGTTTAAGCCTTCTTTGGCAAGCCCTGCAGCAAAAGTAACTGAGTGTTGTTCGGCGATAGCCACATCAAAGTATTGTGCTGGAAATTTCTGTGAAAATGTCACCATACCAGAACCTTCACGCATCGCAGGAGTCACTGCCATTAACTTAGGGTCTTGGGCTGCCATATCACACAACCAATCACCAAATACTGCTGAAAAAGTTGGGTCACTTGGAGGCGCTTTGGGCAAACCTTGGGCTTCTGGGTTAAACTTAGGCACTGCATGAAACTTGATCGGGTCTTGTTCCGCAAGTTCGTAGCCTTTGCCTTTTTTGGTAACTACATGAAGGATTTGGGGGCCTTTTATGCCACGCATATTTTTAAGGGTGTCTACTACGCCATTTACATCGTGGCCATCAATGGGGCCTATATATTTAAAGCCAAGCTCTTCAAAAATGGTGCCGGGTACTACCATACCCTTAATGTGCTCTTCTGCGCGGCTAGCAAATTCTTTGATTGGGGGAACGTTACTAAGTAGCTTTTTACTACCATCGCGAATTGAGTTGAATACGTTTCCTGTTAAAAGTCTGGCAAGGTGGCTATTAAGTGCTCCTACGTTTTCTGATATTGACATTTCGTTGTCATTTAAAATCACAACTAGATCTTTGTTTATATCGCCACCATGATTTAAGGCTTCAAATGCCATGCCTGCTGTCATCGCTCCATCGCCAATAACCGCCACTACTTTACGACCTAGAGCTTCTTTTTCGGCAGCGACTGCCATGCCTAATGCAGCGCTAATAGAGGTTGATGAATGACCTACAGCAAAGGTATCGTACTCACTTTCTGGGGGCCAAGGAAAGGGATGTAAACCATCTTTTTTGCGGATGGTTTGCATGCGCTCACGGCGGCCAGTGAGGATTTTATGAGGATAAGCTTGATGGCCTACATCCCACAATAAACGGTCAAAAGGAGTGTTGTACACGTAGTGTAAAGCCACGGTTAATTCAACCGTGCCAAGTCCAGAGGCAAAATGCCCGCTACTTTTACTTACACTTGAAAGCAAATATTCTCGCAACTCTTTAGATAGTTGTTTTAGTTTTTCTTTGGGTAAGTCTCTTAATTGCTCGGGAGTGTTAGCTTCGGCAAGAATAGGGTAGTGGGCAATATCTAATGTCATTAAATGTGTATCAACTCATTAATAGGCGCGATGAATAACAAAATTGGTAAATTCGGCCAGGATCTGGGTATTGTAAGGCAAAGTGTGCAAAGCTTGAAGTGCTTGTTTATGTAGATCGTCCAGATAACTTTGCGCTTGCTCTAAACCCAGCATCGCAGGATAGGTACTTTTATTTTGCTCTTGGTCTGAACCTTGTGGTTTTCCAAGCACTTCTGAATCACCAATGACATCTAAAATATCATCTTGTACCTGAAAGGCTAGTCCAATAATTTGCGCATATTTTAGTAGGGTTTCACGACTATCTTGGCTTACATTTTTGGCTAAGACTATGGCCATTTCTACACAAGCAGATAACAAGGCTCCTGTCTTTTTATTGTGAAGGGCTTCTAACTGAGCTTGGCTAATACGTTTATCTGTTGCCGCTAAGTCCATAGCTTGACCACCGCACATGCCTAAATAGCCAGAGGCTTTACTTAAAATATTTACTAGTTGAATGCGTTTGGCGTCATTGGTTGGGCTCAATGGGTGTTGGCATAAAATTTCAAATGCTAAGGTCTGTAAAGCATCTCCCGCTAAGATTGCAGTGGCTTCATCAAATTGAATATGGCAAGTTGCATGGCCACGGCGTAAGTCATCGTCGTCCATGGCAGGTAAGTCATCGTGTATTAATGAATATGCGTGCACTGCTTCTACTGCAGTAGCTGGGCAATCTAGGTCTGTTTCTGATACACCTAACATTTTGCCCGTGGCGTGTAATAAAAAAGGACGCATCTTTTTGCCGCCAATTAATAGCGCGTACTCCATTGCCTGTTTAAGTTTTTCGGCATGATTTGGCAGGGCTTGTATATTTTGACTTAAGGCACTGTTGGTTCTATCGCAAACCGTTGTTCTGTATGTATCTAAACTCATTTGGTGAACTTAATTGCCTTCTTCGAATACATCAAGATTTTGCTGACCATTTTGGGTAGTAAGTAATTGTACTTTTTGTTCAGCATCTTTTAACTTTTGTTGGCTGTGTCTGGCTAATTCAATGCCACGTTCAAAATTTTTTAACGCATCTTCTAGTGGTAAGTCACCTTGTTCCATTTGACTAACAAGGCTTTCTAATTCTTTCATGGATTGCTCAAAAGTAAGAGAGTCTGCTTTTTTACGAGTGGTCATAGTATTCTTTATATCAATGGTGGTGAATGCTGGGAGCCACGCACCATACCTGAGCTCAAAAATAGGGTCAAATACTTTTAGAAATACCCATTATAAGTGACTTATATAAGATAATGATTTTAATCCATCATTTATACTTGATGCCAGCTACAGAAAAAAAGAAGATAGTCGATATTATAGATTAACAACTGAGTCATTTGGTTAATTTTTAAAGTTGTATGTCGTTATAACAGGCATTAATCTTAACTAAATATTCAGACACGTTTTTACCATTGTTTTGGAGCATAGTGTGGATTTAGCAACCATAATCGGGATTCTTGGCGCCATAGGTTTTGTTGTCATGGCAATGATCCAAGGTGGCGATATTGCCATGTTTATCAATGTACCTTCTATCTTGATTGTATTTTGCGGTAGTTTATTTGTGGTCTTGTCTCAATATACATTAGGGCAGTTCTTTGGCGCGGGCAAGGTTGCCGGTAAAGCTTTTATGTTCAAAATTGACTCCCCTGAATCGCAGATTGAAAAAATAGTGGAGATGGCAGATGCAGCACGTAAAGGCGGGTTTTTAGCATTAGAAGAAGCTGAGATAGACAATCCATTTATGCAAAAAGGTGTAGATATGCTTGTAGATGGCCATGATGTTGATGTGGTACGAGCTACCTTGGGTAAAGACATCGCTATGAGTGCCGAACGCCATGAGTTTGGTGCCACTATGTTTAAAGGCTTAGGTGATGTTGCTCCTGCTATGGGGATGATTGGAACCTTAGTCGGTTTAGTGGCTATGTTATCTAACATGGATGACCCTAAATCAATTGGCCCAGCAATGGCAGTGGCATTACTTACAACTTTATACGGTGCAATGTTGGCTAACCTCCTTTGTTTGCCTATTTCTGTTAAATTAGGAAATCGCTCGGAAGAAGAAAAATTAAATCAAAGCTTAGTACTGGATGGCATTATTGGTATTGCCGATGGTCAAAACCCTAGGGTGATTGAAGGCATTTTGAAAAATTATTTAGCCGCCAGTAAACGTGGCTCATCAGAAGACGCTGAGTAAAAAATGGAAGATGAATGCCCTAAATGTCCTCCAGAAGGACTACCTGCCTGGATGGGAACTTTTGCTGACTTAATGTCACTCTTGATGTGTTTCTTTGTACTACTGTTATCTTTCTCTGAGATGGATGTACTGAAGTTTAAACAAATAGCAGGGTCAATGAAGTTCGCATTTGGGGTACAGAATAAAATTGAAGTCAAAGATATCCCTAAAGGCACCAGCGTGATTGCCATGGAATTTCGTCCCGGCAGACCTGAACCGACTCCCATTGACACCATTCAGCAACAAACTACTGATATGACTCAAGAAATGTTGGAATTTCAAGATGGTAATGAGGATTCAGCTGGCGGGCGCCAAAAACAAAGGGGCGAACAAAAAGGTGGCGCGGCGCAGCAAACTGCTTCAGAACAAAGCACTTCTAGCCAAGCTGCCAGTGACCAAGAAGTTGCTGAACGTATGCGTAAAGTGGCTCAAAAACTAGAAAAGGAAATTGTTGATGGTGCCATTGAAGTTGAATCCTTGGGCCAGCAAATTACGATTAGGATCAGAGAAAATGGCTCTTTCTCTGCTGGATCGGCGTTTCTACAACCTCAATTTGTACCAATTTTGCGTAAAATAGGTGTGTTGTTAGCAGATATGCCAGGAGATGTTGAAGTATCAGGTCATAGCGATAGCCAGCAAATTTCAAATGAGCTATATCGTTCCAATTGGGATCTTTCATCTCAGCGAGCGGTCGCAGTAGCAGAAGAGTTAAGACGTGCCCAAGGATTCGATGAAAGTCGAATGTCTGTAGTAGGGAAAGCAGATACTGCGCCGTTAGCAGAAATTGATGATGCCGAAAGCCGCAGAAATAATCGTCGTGTTGAAATATCAATCAATCAAGGTAAGCCTAAAATTTCTGAACCTATATCCGTTTTAGAATAGCTTCTAACACTAGTTAAGTGACATACAAGGA
This sequence comes from Paraglaciecola sp., assembly GCF_039942875.1. Lineage (GTDB taxonomy): Bacteria > Pseudomonadota > Gammaproteobacteria > Enterobacterales > Alteromonadaceae > Paraglaciecola. Next base: position 30,168 of record NZ_JBDVBQ010000034.1, on the reverse strand, counting down.
CGTATTTAAGGTAAGTCACTTTGAATTTCACTTAGTTAATTCCTGATACCTGGATACTAATAATTTCCGGTTCTGATTTTTAATAAAGAGTGCTTTAAAGGTAAATGAAATATAAAACAGAACTAAGTGTCACTTCTCCCTGTGTTAGGAATTGCTGTTTGGATAAGCAGGATATGTGTGTGGGGTGTTACAGGTTAATAGATGAAATATTGATTTGGGGCCAAGCTGATGATCACCGAAAAACTCAAATTTTAAAGTTGTGCGAGCAACGAAAAGCTCTAAAACCTTAGTACAAACACTAAGCTACTAGTTTGATCTGTTGTTGACTCTAGTGCTAATAAGCAATTGATATTACAATGCGCCGCTTTCTTGGCCTCTAACCTACAGTATCTTTATTAATGCAAATTACTTTAGCCCCGATGGAAGGGGTCGTTGACCATCTTATGCGTGACATGCTGACCCAAGTGGGAGGCTTTGATTTATGTGTTACAGAGTTTGTAAGAGTGGTGGAACTGCTTTTGCCTAGAAAGGTGTTTTATCGGCTCTGTCCTGAATTAAGAAATGGTGGCCTTACCCCAAGTGGTGTGCCGGTAAAAGTGCAGTTGTTGGGTCAACACCCTAATTGGCTAGCAGAAAATGCCGTGCGGGCAATTGAGCTGGGCTCCCACGGGGTGGATCTTAACTTTGGTTGCCCTGCTAAAACAGTCAATAAAAGTAAAGGTGGGGCAGTGCTGTTAAAAGAGCCTGAAACCCTTTATCAAATCGTTGCTGCCGTCCGCAAAGCTGTTCCTGCAGATCAAGTGGTTACCGCTAAAATGCGCTTAGGATTTGAAGATAGCTCGCTGGCTATTGAGAATGCTCAGGCAATTGCTAGCGCAGGTGCCGACTCTTTAGTCGTTCATGCTCGAACTAAAGTGGATGGCTACAAGCCTCCAGCCTATTGGGATTGGATTGCCAAGATAAAACAACAAGTAGATATTCCTCTTGTCGCTAATGGTGAAATTTGGAAAGGCCAAGATGCACTAGCTTGTCAACAACAGTCAGACTGCGAAAATATTATGTTGGGCCGAGGAGCTTTGGCTATGCCCAATTTGGCGCAAGTGATTAAAAACAAACAAGCACCTATGGCTTGGGAGCAGGTACGTGAGTTGTTGATTCACTATTCAGGTTATGAAATTTATGGTGATAAAGGCAGGTATTATCCTAACCGCGTAAAACAATGGTTAGGATATTTAAGACGTCAATATACCCAAGCCGATACTTTGTTTATGGAAATCCGTGGTTTGCAACATTCCGAAGATATTTTGAAACATATTAACAGGTAAGTGGCTTTGGCTAGTAAGAATTAGTTAAATTCAGGAAACAAAAAACGAGCCTAGTGACTCGTTTTTTAGTTTGACGGAATGGGTATTAATTAAACTGTAGTATTTATAATGCTACCAACACGTTCACTACTTTGAGGAGCTGAACTTCCTGTTGATTGTGCAACACTTACGTCGGCTCTTTCTTGCTGCTCAGCTCTAACAACTTGCTGTTGTGAGCCCGTTTGTGTGGGAATGTTTTGTGAGACTGATCCTGCCCCTGCTGATCCTACGTCCATTATTTACTCCTCTTATTACCTATCAATACTTTGTAATACCAGTGTAGTGGTTTGATTGCTTTTCCGCTAGGGGAAGATTAATACTTCTAAGGTTTGTTGCATACCTTTTGCTATTATCACCTGAGCTTCTGCAGTAGGGTGAATTCCATCTCTTTGCATCAAGTTTTCGTTTAATGCGATTTCTTCTAAGAAAAAAGGCAAGAGTGGAATATTGTTTTCACTGGCTAATTGAGTATAGCTACTTGTAAATGACTCAGTGTAACGGCGCCCATAATTGGTTGGTATTTGCATTTGTTGTAGAAAAACTTTACTGCCGTTTTTTTGGCTTAAATCAATAATACTTTGTAAGTTATCACGCATTTTTGGGATGGGGTGCCCTTGTAATCCATCGTTTCCACCCAATTCAATAAATACGTGTGTTGGCTGGTGGGTATTTAGTAAACGAGGTAGCCTTGCTAGCGCTCCGTCTGTGGTTTCGCCACTAATGGCAGCGTTTATAATGGTAATAGGTTTGTTTTGCCACGCATCTTGTAACAAACTAACCCAACCTTGTTCTTGCTTTAGCCCATAAGCTGCACTTAGGCTATCCCCAAGAATAAGTAACTTGGATTCTTTCGCCATTAACTGATCCGAAATCAGTAGTAAGGGTATAAGGATCACTAATGTATAAATTTTATTTCGCAACGAATTGGTATTAAGAAAAGCCACTATGACTCCTAAAGTAATGATTAAGACAAATAAAATAAGTAAAACAGTTAATACGTCTCAGGGTGAATTACAGATCCTCAAGCCTATTAGTTTCGAAGTCAAGGCCGGTGAGTCAGTTGCCATTGTCGGTGCGTCAGGCTCCGGAAAATCTACACTGCTAAGTTTATTAGCTGGGTTAGATGAGGTCAGTGAAGGCCAAATTGCACTTGATGGTGAAGCCATGGAAGTGATGGATGAGGAGCAGCGTGCGCAACTTAGGGGCGCTAAAGTGGGATTTATTTTCCAAAGCTTTATGTTAGTTCAAAGCTTAACCGCTATCGAAAATATTATGTTACCCGCTGAAATAGCAGGCCATTCTGATGCCAGAAAAAGAGCTGAGAAAATTCTCGCACTCGTTGGGTTAGAACATCGAGCGACCCACTACCCCAATCAATTATCTGGAGGCGAACAACAACGTGTTGCTATTGCTAGAGCGTTTATAAGCGAGCCAAAAATATTATTTGCAGATGAACCTACGGGTAACTTAGATGCAGCCAATAGTGATAAAATAGAAAAGCTTTTATTTGAGCTTAACCACAACTCTAACACCACACTTGTATTAGTAACTCACGACCAAGGGTTGGCAGACCAATGCCAACGGCAACTGCATATGCAAGCGGGTGAATTAACCGAAGTGTTTTCTGAGTCAGACTCTGAAAAGGTGGGTTAATGAATAACCAAGCATTTAGTTTAGCCTGGCGTTTATTTCGTCATGAAACCAAGCGTGGTGAGTTAACTATTATACTCTTGGCAATTATATTGTCGGTGGCTTCTGTTTTATCCCTTTCACTTTTTAGTGAGCGCTTAGAAACCGCACTTACAGAGAAAAGTGCTGAGTTCATTGCTGCAGATAGAGTATTGGAGTCTGACAAACCTATAGATTTAGGTTGGATAGAAAAAGCCAAAGAAATGGGTTTAAACACGGCACATCAAACCTATGCCCGTTCTATGGTGTTTGCAAATGAGCAAATGGACCTAGTTTCTTTACGTGCAGCAGATACAGGTTACCCTTTGAAAGGCACGGTTAAAACCGCAGATGAGCCCTTTGTAACGGGTAAAGCGACCAATAGCTTGCCAAACGAAAGCGAAGCCTGGATTGAGTCGCAATTGTTTCAAACCTTAGGGATTGACCTAGGTGATTCTATTGAAGTGGGTGACCAAGTTTTTACCGTGACTAAGGTTTTAACTGAAGTGCCGGATGCCGGCTTTAGCGTATTTGGCGGCGACCCTAAAGTGCTAATTAGGAAAGCAGATTTAGCGGCTACAAATGTTGAAGGCCCAGGTAGCCGTATTGATTACAGTTATTTTTTTACTGGTGATAGAGCTGACTTAGAAAAATTTTATGATTGGTTAGAACCTCAATTAGATAGAGAGATACACGATTGGGACTCGATCGAAGATGATGAGTCGGCAATTGGCCGCTCTGTTGGTAGAGCAGGACAATATTTTCTTCTAGCGAGCTTGTTAGCCATAGTGTTAGCTGCGGTATCAATTGCTGTTGCTGCACAGCGTTACAGCCAGAGGCATTATGACCCTGTTGCGATTATGAAAACATTAGGGGCGCCAAAATCTATGGTGCAGCAAATTTATCTGTTGCAAATAGTCTTTATTACGACCTTAGGAATATTCATCGGTGTCGCTTTAGGTTATGCCATTCAGCAAGTTGTGGTGATGGCTGTCGCTGATAGAGTCGATGTATCCATAGATGCGTGGCATTGGAAACCGTTAATTATTGCTATTTTTACAGGCACGACTTGCGCTATTTTGTTCTCTTTATATCCTTTGCTGAAGTTGTTTTCCGTATCACCTCTGCGCGTTTTACGCCGAGATTTAGGGGCAAGTTTACGTTCTCGTATGTTGCAATTTCTGGCCTCTGGCGGTGCTATATTTTTGTTGATGTGGGCCTATAGTCAAAACCTTAAAATTAGTGCGATTTTGTTTGTATCTGGTATCACTTTAGTAACAACTTTAATGTTTGTGACCTTTGGGTTAATTAGAGTGGGGCGGAAGTTTGCTCAAGGCAAAATGGGACCTTGGCAGTTGGCTTGGGCCAGAATTAGTCGCCGTGCAATGGATAACAGTGTGCAGCTAATTAGTTTTGCGGTAACCATAATGTTGCTGCTGGTGGTACTAGTGATGCGCAATGATATGGTGCAGCAATGGCAAAATCAGCTACCTGAAGGTACGCCTAATTATTTCTTAGTAAATATTAGTCATAGTCAACAACCCAATCTACAAGCTCATTTCTTAAAGCAGGACGTAAATATTGAGAAGTTTTATCCTGTAGTAAGGGGGCGTTTTGTTGCTGTTAATGATGAAAAAGTGAGAACGGCAGTATCAAAGGAAGACCCTGATGAAAGAGATAGCGGGCGTAACGGATTGGGACGAGAAGCCAATCTAACTTGGAGTACAGAGTTACAAAAAGGTACTGAAATCATTGCAGGTACCTGGTTTGAGGAAGGACTGACGCTTACTGAAGCAGAGCGACCCTATGAAGTATCTATTGAAAAAGGTATTGCCGAACGCTTAAGACTTGAGTTGGGTGATATGCTGACGTTTAATATTGGTAGTGAAATTGTTAACGTAAAAGTCACTAGTATTAGAGATGTAAACTGGCAATCTATGCAGCCCAATTTTTTCTTTGTGATAGAGCCTAGAGCTTTACAGAATTTCATCCCTACTTATATTTCTAGCTTTAATCTACCGAGTGATAGAAAGGCAGATATTACTTCGTTAATGAAGCCTTTTGCTAACGTCACTTTGATTGATGTTGATGCCAGAATTAATCAGTTGCGTAATATTGTGGATCAGGTGTCTGTGGCGGTAGAGTTTATTTTGGTGTTAGTGCTTGCTGCTGGGGCGTTAGTGTTAATTGCCCAGGTACAAGCAAGTATGGATGAGCGACAAGAAGAGCTGGCTATTTTACGTACTCTAGGAGCTAAAGGTTGGCTAATACGCTCAAGTGTGGTCTATGAATTTATAATTATAGGCGTGGTGGCAGGAGCTATGGCCGCTGCATCGAATGAATTTAGTTTATATTTATTACAAACTCAGGTGTTTCAAATGCCTGCAGGAATGCATTGGAAATACTGGGGAATTGCTCCGGTTGCAGGTGCTATTGTTGTAGGCTGTCTAGGAGCAATTGGTTGCTGGCGTTTGTTATCCTTGAATACTAGTCACTTGTTACGGAAAATGGTTTAACTCCTGCTTTTAAAGCAGAGCTTTATTTAAGGCTCTGCTTTAGGTGACTTCCGTAGACAATCGAATACTCCCGATAACTCAGGATACACAAATTTATATCCACTATCTAAGAGCCTAGTTGGCGCAACTCTTTGGCCATAAATAACTAGGTCGGCCATTTCTCCCATTAGAACTCTTAACACAAACTCAGGGACTCTGAACAAGCAAGGGCGGTTTAACGACTCTGCAAGTTTTTGGCTAAACTCTTGATTGGTGACTGGGTTGGGAGCTGTAAAGTTGTATACCCCCCGACAGCCCTTGTTTTCGATTAGGTGTAAAATACCTTGTAGCATATCCTCTAGGTGGATCCATGACATATATTGTGACCCCCTGGAAATTGGGCCTCCTAGCCCTAATTTAAAGGGTAATAACATCTTTGGTAATGCCCCCCCTCGTTTACTAAGAACTATCCCTGTTCTTAATATGCACACTCTGGTTTGATCTGATTCTGCTTGCTTCGCTAAAAATTCCCAACGCTCACATAATGTATGACTAAATTCATCATTTGCTACAGTATAATCTTCATCGATAGTTCTATCATGTTGATTACCGTAATAACCAATAGCAGAGCCACTAATGAGTATACTAGGTGGATTGTCGCTAGCTTTGATTAAGTTGACAACTTTTTCGGTAAGGTCCCAGCGGCTTTTTTCAATAATACGCTTTTGTTCAGCGGTCCATTTCTTGGCAACAATAGACTCACCGGCTAGATTGATGACCACGTCATAATCGTTTAAGTTTTCTAGGTGGGATAGGGTCGATAAAAAATGAATTTTGTGACCTAATATTTGTTCAGCTTTAGCCACATTACGGGTATAAACTGCTATGTTACTAGGTCTCAAAATTGGCACTAAATTAGAGCCAATTAACCCAGAACCGCCTGTCATTAATATATTCATTTAAGTTTCATGGGAGCGTCTCCACCTCAATTTTTATTGCATGATAAACATAAGGATACTGAATCAGAAAAGCGTAAGGCATGGGGTTTATCAACTTCTACTTCAGCATAGTTCACCCAAGCATGTTCTGCAGCAATTACTAACACATCGGCAGTTAATTTTTCGAGTAGAGAAAATCGGTTGTTTTCAACTAGGTTGATAATACGCTTGGTAATTACTTTATAATTGAGGGCATCGTCCATTTTATCTGAGTCAGTTGCCTGGTCAGCGTTATAGTGGATTTTAATGTTAATTACTACATCTTGCATATTGGTAATTTCGTCGTCGTTAATTCCAATATATGTACGTAGTCGTAGGTTTTTAATTCTTATTATTGCTGGGTTTAACTTCATTGTTTTCCTACTGTTTACTTATTTTCTTTTAGATCTTAACTACAAAATACCACATAGATCTGCTAGTTTGCTCTCAAGGTATTCATCTAGACTCAATTTATGCAAATCAATTCACAAAGACCCGTTAAAATATTATTAGTATTAGCTAGCATAGTTGTTATTTTAGCCGGCATTAAAGCTGCTAGTGCGATTGTTGTACCATTTTTATTATCTGTTTTTATCGCTATGGCTTGTAGTCCAATAATTACTTGGGCTAATCAATATAAATTACCCAGAGCGCTTGCTGTTGTCATAGTTATACTGTTAATTGTTGTTTTTGGATTAGTTCTGGCTGGTTTGGTTGGACAGTCAATGAATGAGTTTAGTCAAAATGTGCCTAAATACCGAGAACAATTAGTTCAGGAGTTTGGTTGGATCATCGGTCAGTTAGATAGAGTCAACATTTCTATCAATAAAGACGCGTTAATGTCTTATCTAGACCCTGGGGCTGCAATGAACATGGCAACTAACCTGTTGTCGAGTTTAGGTGGTGTACTAACCAATTTTTTACTTATCTTGCTGATAGTTGTGTTTATGCTTTTTGAAGCTGAGTCTTTCCCGAAAAAAATTCATATAGCTTTGTCAGACCCTGATATGAAGATGCAGCAAATAGATAAGTTCTTAGTATCGGTAAAGAACTACTTAGCCATTAAAACGCTTGTGAGTTTAGGTACGGGCTTAATTATTGGTTTGTGGTTGTATTTCTTGGGAGTTGATCACTTTTTGTTGTGGGCTGTCTTAGCTTTCTTATTAAATTATGTGCCTAATATTGGATCTATTATTGCGGCTGTTCCTGCTGTGCTCTTGGCGTTAGTCCAGTTGGGGCCAACTACGGCTGGTTTAACTGCAGTTGGTTTCTTAGCCACTAATATGGTGATGGGAAATGCTGTTGAGCCAAAATATATGGGCCGTGGCTTAGGCCTTTCTACCTTAGTCGTGTTTCTATCTTTGATATTCTGGGGCTGGTTGTTAGGAACAGTTGGTATGTTGTTGTCGGTACCATTAACTATGATCGTAAAAATAGCCTTAGAGTCGAACCCTGACACCCATTGGTTTGCATTATTACTAGCCAGTGAAGAAGTTACCCCTAAAACCGATGAATAATAGGGGAGAGGTATTCTGAAGGGGAACGCCTGTCAGCTATAATTGGCGAGTCGTATACTGACACCGCCAATGGCCGAGCCAACTAATGCCTTATGTTTTATCACTAAACATGGTTTTCATTTGATTGGCAAAGGCGACAAATTTCTCTTTGATGGTTCGTCTAATCTTTATATCTAGGCCTCCAAATAAGACTATGCCTTCAATGGTAATAGTTGGAGCCTGACGCGATGCAATTGATGGCGCTTTGTTGTCTACACCACCAAAAATGCAAAAGGCTTTAGATATCACGTTAACGTTTTCGGGTACATAAATCGTATCGCCTCCAAACAGACAGACTACTTTGATAGTGACATGCTGAGTGCTAAATATGGCGTCTGTGAAATCAATGTCCGAACCTCCAAATACTGTCAATACTCTGACCTCACTGGGTACCGCCCATTGACCACTGCGATTCGAACCTCCAAACACGTTAACAATAGTATCTGTATCATCGCTATTGCTAGCTGCATAATTTATATTAAATTGGCGTTCTTTTTGTGATTTGAATTCTGGGTCAGTGTTCAACTCTAAATCAGCAACTAGGTCAGCGATTTCTTGATGGTTGTGACTGGCCATGGCGGCATCTAATCTGCGTTCAAATGCTTCGCTCGAAATCACACCGTGGCTGTAATTATAAATAAGCCTGTCTATGGTTTCTTCTCGAATACTTTCAATAGGCCTGTCTTCTAATTTTACCGCCATGCTTATTCCTTATATTTTAGAATAGTAAATAATCTTAATAGCAGATATTATGCCAAACAAAAAAAGTAATAAAATCAGTTTCTTACTGAAGAAGGGAAATAATTAAGTTGATAAATTAATCATTTTTTAGTGAGTTTCACACTTTAATGGGGAAGATAAATATTAGTTTAGCGCCACCCAATTCACCTTTATCTATCTCAAGTCGACCTTGATAGGCAGCGACTAGATCCGCGACTACAGCCATGCCTATACCTTGTCCTTCTTTGTAGCTATCTAAACGAGTACCTCTTTCTAATAATTTCTCTCGTTTATTTTGAGGTATACCTGGGCCATCATCTTCAACTTCAAAGGTTAATACATTTTTACTCGAAAAAGCTGATAACTTGACTTGGCTCTTGGCTGCTTTGCAGGCATTGTCCAGCACATTGCCGAGTATCTCCATTAAATCTGTCACATCGCCATGAAAGCCAATCTCCTCAGGCTGAATGATTTGGGTTAATAAAAGTTGTTTATCAGCATAGACCTTGTTCATAGCATTAAATAGTTTATCTACAACAGGTTTGATTGGAGTGGCTTGCTCAAATGAGCTGGTGCTGCCAGCCACCGCTCGTTTTAACTGCCTTTGTATTTGTAGGTTAATTTGATTAATTGGCTCATTGGCTTGCGGTGGAAGTCCTTGTGTTCCTGATAACACCGCCAATGGGGTTTTAAGGCTATGGGCTAAATCACTTAAACTATTTTTGTATCGGCTACGTTGCTGTTGTTCAGTGTCTAATAAGTTGTTAATACTACTTTTTAATTTTTCTAATTCAGGGGGGTAAGTTTGATCAATGCGCTTTAATTGCCCACTCTCTGCTTGGCGTATTTGTTTGTTTAAACGGCTGATAGGGAGTAAGGCTGCATTTAAACTCACTAATAATAATATAAGTAAAAGCAGGGCTATAAGCCCTAGCCAGTTCCATAAAGTGGTCGCAAACTTTTCTTTTTCTACGTTGAAGGTTTGCTTATCTTGTAGAATATAAAAGCTTATGGGTTGGTATCCCTGAGAGGTTTCAAATTCTGCGGTATAGGCGTACAGGAAGTAACTTCTCTGCATTGTAAAGTCTTCAATAAAAGACTCTGATCCTATTTGAGGGGAAGAAAACTTCGGTTCTAGTTGCCAGTTTAAGGTCGATAAAGACTGCCAAAGAATGTCGCTTTTAAACTGAATAAAAGCATACAAGCCTGAGCCTGGGATATTGAATTCATCGTTGTATAGTTGCTCTGGCATGACCGCGTGAGTACCACTGTCATCCATCTCAAATTCTGAAATCAATGTTAAGCTTTGGACCCTAAGTTGTTCCAGCATAGATTGGCTTAAGCTGCTATTAAATGCTTTTTCAAGGGTTACTGCGGTTAAAGGAATAAAGATTAACAGTGCCAAAAGTGCGGCAGCAAAGCTCCTTAGTCTTAAAGAAAGGCTACGCATTAAAACGGCAGGTGTTAAAGTTCACGGCTTACTCTATAACCTCTCCCCCTGAGGGTTTCAATCGGGTTGACACTGCCGTCTGGGTCAATTTTTTTGCGAAGTCTACCTACAAAAACTTCAATGACATTACTGTCAAGGTCAAAGTCTTGATCGTAAATATGCTCGGTGAGTTCTGTTTTCGAAATTATTTTTTGGGGGTTTAATAACAGGTATTCGAGAACTTTGAATTCGTACGCCGTTAGCTCAACATACTCACCATTTACAGTGACTTCTTCGCTAAGAGTATCTAAGGTAATCGGTCCTTTTTCTATAATTGGATGGGCTTTACCAGCTGCGCGGCGAATCAAGGCATTGATACGGGCCAATAGCTCTTCATCATGAAAAGGTTTAGTTAGATAGTCGTCGGCGCCTGCATCTAGGCCTTCGACTTTCTCCTGCCACCTATCTCTAGCTGTTAGGATTAAAATAGGGCAAGACACGTCATTCTTTCGGGCACTCTGAATAACCTCAAAGCCATCTACCACGGGTAATCCTATGTCAATTATCGCTAGATCATAGGCGTGTTCTTGCAGTAAAAACAAAGCTTTAGCGCCATCATCTGCTAAGTCGACGCTATAACCATTATTTCGCAATAATACATCTAGTTGAGTTAGTAAACGACTATCATCTTCAACAATTAAAATGCGCATGTTTGTGTTGATATCCCTAATTATTGGCTTTTTTCTTACTAGTTTTTCCGGATTTTTTATTGATATCTACAGAAACAACTCGGCCTGATTTTTGGAGGACTTTTACTCGGTATTTATTTTTACTTTGAGCTACCTTAAGGACACGTCCACTGACGCGCTTCTGCGCTTTTTGCGCAGCCTCTGACTTACTTTTTGCTGAGTCATCGCCAGCAAATGCTGGTTGGCCACTTGATATGAAAAGGGCAAAACAACTAGCTAGTAAAATAGAGCAGGTTTTTAACTTCAAAATTTCACACTCGAACAATGTTAATAAAATTAGTTTACCTTAATCATGAATCGACGTAAAAGCTATTACTATTGTCGAGACTTGATTAAGGTATAGTGGGCTTGTCATTTAAGTTAGTCGCCATAGGGAGTAATTACTAACGATGACGCTTGTTATGTGTCACTTTTTTATAGACCTTAGTATGGTGACTATCGGTCACTTTATCTATCTGATGTCCTAAGGCGCTACCAATAATTGCGCCTGCAATGGTGCCTACAACCTTATTCTGATGGGTACTCGTGTTATGTCCAATCAGGCCACCTACGACGCCACCTATGATTACTCCTGTATTTGGCTTTTTATGAGACACTTTTATCGTTTTAGCTTGAACATATTTCGGTTGCTTCACAACTTGATATTTATGAGTCGGTACAGTTTTAACAACCTTAACTGTGTGGTGGTTCTTAGCTTGGGCTAAAGGCGAAAGGGCCAACAATAATAAAGTACTTGTTAATAAAGTTTTCATGTCATTACTCCGTTTTGAAAGTGATGACAATATTAATATCGCGGGCCTGAATTTTAGCTGAACTGATTTTGAACCTTAACTATTTATTACCTAATTCTTTGTATAAAGCCTTAGCAGCGTCCTCATTTTCGAAGTTTTGCTTTTTGCTAAAAAGTGCTTCTAGCTCTGATTTTGCTTCATCCACTAAACCTAATTTATCTAAGCTGACTGCAATGTAATAGTGTAAAACTAAATTTTGCTGATCCCGAGAATAGGCTCTCCTGAGTAACTCTAAACCTTCTTTTGGCTGGTTTTGTTGGGTAAGTAACCAACCATAAATCGTTAAGGTGTTAGGATTTTTGTTATCTAATGTATAGGATCTTAAAGCATACTCCATGCTTTTTTGTAGATCTGTTTCCATGTATATATTTGCTAGTCTATTTAAAATCCCTTGAGACTCTTTTAAGTCAGGGTGTTGTAACAACCGTTCATACTGTGACGCTGCTAATTCATAACTTTCTTGATAGTAGTAATACTGAGCTAGTAAGTTACGAGGAAAAAAACGATTTGGGTATTTATCGACAATTTGATCTATTTTATTCTTAAACGGTGCAGCGTCTATTCCTTTTAGCGTCAACGCGTAGAGTTTTGCTAACGCCAATTCATAGTTTTCGTCCAGCTCAATACTTCTTAAATAGTGTTTATTCGCCTTGATTAAATCACCTTGCTGTTCAGCTAACCTACCTTGTAAAAAGAATACTTGAGCTTGCAGTGGATATTTTTCTAATAGATTTGATAGGTGTTCTGCTGCGGTAACTGTTTGATTTTCATTAAGTAAAAACTCAGCCAATTGTAGTGCTAATCGCAAACTATTAGGCTGTAATATTTGAGCTTTAATGAGGGACTGCGTCGCAGCGTCTACGTCGCCCGCTAGTAATTGTAATTTATGCAATGCAATCATCAGTGCTGCATCATTGTTTCCAAGCCGTTGCAGCTCTTGCATGGTGCGTTGGCTATTTACTTTGTCATTTTGGGCTATATATATCTGTGCTTTTTGAATCACATATTTGGGATTTTCTTGATCACTGCTACTTAGTCGGTTTAGTTGCAGTAATGCACTTCTATATTCTTGTTGTGAGACATATATAGAGGTAAGGCCTTCAAGTGCTGCAACATTTGATTTGTCATTCAATAGGACTTTTCGATAATTTTGAAGTGCATCATTTATTTGATTTTGCTTCACTTGCATTTCAGCAAGTAACAATAGTGCTGCAGGATAATTGGGCTTTTTACCTAATATATAGGTTATTAATTTTTGAGCTTTATCTAACTGACCGAGCAAGTACCAGGTTGATGCTAGGTTATAGCGAGCCGAAGTAAACTCAGGACTAATGGATAGGGCTTTATTAAAGTAGTCTTGAGATCCTTGAATTTGATTGAGTTTTATTAAAATAGCACCTTTTATATTTAAGGAAACAGGGTCTTCTGGGTTCAAAGCTAATAATTGGGTAATACTGGTATTGGCGTTGTCAAAAAGTCCTGCCTGTAAATTTAAGATGCTATGCACTAGTAGCACGGCTTGGTTATTTGGAGCTTTCGCTAATAACTGTTCAAGACTCTGTAGTCCTTGTTGTGTCTTACCTCTCGCTATTAGTAACTTTGTTTGTAATAACTGCACCTGAATATTATCTGCGTAGTTCTTATTGAGTGTTTCTATTAATGACAATGCTTTAAAATTTTTGTCATTATTGATATACAAATCCCCTAACATGATTAGCGTGTCAGGTAGAGCATCAAACATGCTGATATTTTCTTCCAATAACTCCATCGCTTTTTTTTCTTTATTTATCGCAATGTAGCTTTTAGCTAAGTAAATGATTGGAGATAAATCGTTTTTATCAAATTGTCTTAATGCAGTGAAATCACGAATAGCAAACTCATAATTTTTTTGCCTAAACTCAATTAACGCCCTAAGAAATAACAGAGACTGATCTTCTATAACTAATTCGTTTGGATAATTTTTTATTTTTGCTGATAATTCGTTAAACTTTTTTTCAGCAGCAGGGGCTAGATCTGTTCCTTGTTGTAACCAACTGTTCACTAAAATAGCAAATGGATCATTGGGGTCAGCAGTTAATATAGTATTGACGGTTTTCTTAGCTGCTTCTTGGTTGCTTGATGCAAGGTAAACGTCTGCAAGGTGTCTCAATATGTAAGGGTCATTTGGGTTTAGTTCAAAAGCTTTTTCTAAGTAGGTAAGGGCATCTGTTAGGTTATTCTGTTGTCTCGATACTAAGCCTTTTAATTGCCATGTAATAGCGTTACTTGGATCTATGTTACCAGCTTGGGATAAGTACTCTTGTGCCTCCGTATAATTTTTTAAGGTTAAAGCAATATTGGCTAAACCATTAAGTTGTTCTGACTTATCTTTAGAAATACTTCCTAAATTTTTATAACTCGTAGTGGCACATTCATAATTTTTTGCCTGCATACAAGCGTTTGCTCTTAGTCGTAACCAGTCTTTTAATTGCGTATCTGGAAATGAATTAAAGCCTGAATAGTCGATAACTTGCTGATATTCTTTTAACTTTATTAAGGTGAGGCCCCAAGACGTTGCAAATAAACTAACGTCTGCACCTTGGTTTATAGCTTCTGAAAACTCTACCTCTGCAGTTCGGTATTGACCTTGTTTAGTCAACAACTGTCCCATTAATACTTTAGATGGAAGGTTTTCAGGACTTTCATGGAGTGCATTTTTAAGGTGGATCATTGATTCATCGAAACGCTCAGCTTTGTATGCTGATAAAGCATTTTCATAGTGTAACTGAGAGTCGGCTAGTGCTAGGGGAGAAACCAATAAACAGAATGCTAATGTCCATCCTCGTTTCCATATATGAGGAAGAGTACCTCTCAATATCTTGTGCATTTAATTGACCTTTAAAAATGAAAAAAGACGGATAAATCCGTCTTTTTAATCATATCAGCTTAGTCAATCTAACTGAAATCAAACATTACTTTTTGAACTTACGACGGGTAATAAATAAGATCCCTAATCCTATAAGTGCAAGACCAGCTGGAGCTGGGACTTCAGTAGAAGGTGTTGTACTGGTGTCTGGTGTATACGCAAACAGAGAGTTATGAAGTTCAACATTACCACTATATGACTTGGCCGCCAATGCCCCTTCCAAATGCCCTGTTGAGCTTGATACATCAGCATAGGGAGCGAGTATAGAGCCAACCCAACCATCACTTTGGAAACTAATTGATGTGGCAGTATTAAAATTCCATAAAACTAAAGAGGCTAGTGAATCACCTTGAAGGCCAGCTCCTTTATTACCAATTTTAGTTGTAATTACTATATCTCCTACACCGATGACATTAATTACCACTGGAACATCGGGTAACTGTGCAAGGTCAAGTTCTCCACCATTACTTAAGTCACTAGCATTGATGTTAATAACATTTAAGCCAGAGGTTTCATTTGCTGTGATTAACTTGTTGTTTTGATCAGAGCCGTCAAAGCTGCCATTTGTTTCTAAACCTGCAAAATAATTACTATCACTTATGACTTGGTCATAGATGCTATTAAATTCAGATGCGAGTGTAGTTTGCGAAACGTTAGTCGCACTGCCACCACCATTGAGGTTAAAGCCATTAGATGCGGAGCCTCCATAAACAGCATTATGTCCGTTTTGAATGGTTAATTTAGGACTAATATTGCCGACTACGGTTACGGCATCAACATTTGGTTCAGGAGATAAGGCAGCCCCAAATACAATTGTATTTCCATTTATATCCCCGCCAATAAATGCACTGCCTTCAACTTCAGCATTTGTTTGCAGGTCATTTTGAAGAATTAAATTGTATGAACCTACATGAGCTTGAGTGTTTACAGTTGCATTGACTTGACTAGAAAATAGACCTAGAAAAGTTAACGCGGTAAATAGAATTTTAAACTTCATAAAATATACCTTGAGAAATCGATAACAACATTTTGCTTTCGTAAAGCATTAATTGTGCCACGTATTTAAGTTGTTGTTTTGTAATTGCTTTTAATTGTTTGTTTATTCTTTTTACATTGCAGTGTAAAAATATTTGACAAATCAATGCAAGTTAACAGACTAAATATTGTACTTTTGTTAAATTATTAGACAAGTGTGGTTGAGGTTATAGTTTTATCTGCCGGTATTAATTTTGATACAAGAGTTGGCGTATGCTTAATAATCTACTTTACGCCTAAGAGCTTTAGTCTTTCCAGATTTTACTTTACTGTCCACACGTTTTCTTTGAGAGCTACGAGTGGGTTTGGTAGCTCGGCGGGCTTTTTGCAATTTACCTGCATCTATTAATATTTCGGTTAATCTATCTAATGCATCCTGTTTGTTCATTTCTTGGGTGCGATGATTTTGTGCTTTGATGATTAAAATACCATCCTGGGTGATACGTTTGTCTTTAACTGATAAAAGCTTTTGTTTTACGTATTCAGGAATAGGCGCCTGTTTGATATTAAATCTTAAGTGGATCGCACTAGACACTTTATTAACATTTTGCCCCCCAGCACCCTGTGCCCGCATGGCGCTTAAATCGATGGCAGCTGATAAATGCTCAAGGTTAGGAATGTACATAGTTAGGCTCCAGGGAAGGCAAGCATTTCACCTAAGCCTAAAGTGAATAACCATAAACCATAAGCTGAGTGTTCTAAGGTGATTAATAATAAAGAACGGCTTTTTTGATAGGTCAATGCGAATAATACTCCACCAATAAATGTCAGTAAAAATACCAGTCCATTTAGGAATATTACATGAGCAAAACAAAATAATGATGCATTAAAACCGATTAATAGGCGCTGATTCACAATCAAGCCACTGTAGCGTTTGTAAAAGAATACCCTATATACAAACTCTTGTGGGTAAACTGAACAAACAGCATAAAAAATACAGATCCCAAACCATAGGGAAGGGTTGCCAGTTACCACAGAAAATAAAGACTCAGGCATAGTTATGGCGACTAAAATTAATGAAATAATGACGAATATTAAAAAACGTAACCACATCATCCATGAGCCTGGGTAATGGCCAAAGTACAACAAATGTCGGCGCTTCAATAATCCCATGTTTTTACTTTGGTAGACACAATAACAAACGCCACTGAGTACTAGGCAGAGTTTTAACCAAGGGGATATTGGTAATAATAATGAGGCTGGTAAACATATAAACAACCAGCCTAGTTCTAGCCACAGTAATTTTGATGACTTTTTACTTTCGTTAATCATATTACTGATTAAGTATTAAAAGGTTTATGGCAATACCACTTTATAAGGTTTAACTACGACTTTGCTATATACACCTGCAAGCGCATAAGGATCGCTATCGGCCCATGTCTTAGCCTCTTCTAGGCTTGGAAAATCAATAATGACCACTGAGCCTGTAAAACCTGCTTCACCGGGATCTTCGCTATCTATCGCTGGGCAAGGGCCGGCAACTAGCACTCTGCCTTGATCAGCCACAACTTGAATGCGCTCTAGGTGTGCTGCTCGTGTTTTCTTGCGAAGAGGTAAACTGTTTTCTACATCTTCAGAATAAATGACATACCACATGTTTTATATCCTTTGTAAATTGCCCTTAACGATAACCAAGGTTTTACGTTAAGGGCTTCATTTGATTACTACTGTTTACTTATGGGTTGCGGCTTTCATGTTTGAGACAAACTCTTTGAGCTTTTCTAGCATAACATCAGGCTTGTCTAAGTTTTCTGCAACAATATTTACCGTTGCCGAGCCAGAAATAGCGCCGGCCGCACCAGATTTAATGGCATCTGCCACTTGCTCAGGAGTTGAAATACCAAAGCCAAGTAAAGGTGGTGCTACCTTGTATTGAGCTAGCTTATTAATTAACTCACTGGCCGGAATGCTAACGGCGGTTTCGGCACCTGTTACACCTGCACGGCCAAGCAAGTAGGTATAACCTTGTGACTTATCGCCAATCTCGGCTAGGGTTTCATCGCTGGCATTAGGTGGCGCGATTAAGATTTGTTTAATACCGGTTTGTTCGGCTACTGCAATAAAACGGTCAGCTTCACGTAAAGGTACATCGGCAATTAAGATTGAATCTATCCCTGCTGCAGCGGCATCTTGATAGAACTGTTCGATACCGCGTTTTAGCACTAGGTTGCTGTATAAAAGCAAACCAATGGGGATTTCTTTATTGGTTTCGCGTACTTTTTTTATCACCTCAAAACATTCAGTGGTTTTGATTTTGTGACTCAAGGCGCGGATAGCTGCATTTTGAATAGTTGGGCCATCGGCAATAGGATCTGAGTAGGGGAAACCTAGCTCTAGAGCGTCTGCTCCACTTTCGATGAGGGCATTGATTATATCAACCGAGGTATCTGCATCAGGGTCGCCAACCATAACAAATGGAACAAAACCGCCTTGGTTTTTGTCATCTAGCTTTTTAAACATATCGCTGTAGCGATCGATAGCATTACTCATTATCTGCTCCTCCAGTAAAAGCATCGCCCAAAATACTGTGAACATGGGCTAAATCTTTGTCACCTCTACCAGATAAATTAACCACAATTATGGTGTCGTCTTCGGCTTCATCAGCCATATTCAAGCCGTGGGCTAGAGCATGGGATGACTCAAGTGCTGGGATGATCCCTTCTTTGCGTGACAAGATTTGAAATGCATTTAAGGCCTCTTCGTCTGTTACAGAGACATATTCAGCGCGGCCAATATCAGATAAATAAGCATGTTGTGGACCAACGGCTGGGTAGTCTAACCCCGCAGATACAGAGTAAGACTCTTCAATTTGGCCGTCTTCGTCTTGCATAATATAGCTATAGGCTCCATGTAAAATACCGGTTGTACCTTTACCTAATGCCGCACCGTGCTCTTTGGTATGCACACCTTTACCTGCTGGCTCTACGCCAACTAGTTTTACACTTGGTTCGTCGATAAAATCTGCGAACATGCCAATGGCATTTGAGCCGCCGCCTACACATGCCACCACAGCATCTGGCAGACGCCCTTCTTTTTCTAATATTTGCGCACGGGTTTCTTCACCAATCATGCGGTGGAATTCACGAACTATAGTGGGGAATGGATGAGGGCCTGCTGCCGTACCTAGCAGGTAGTGTGCTTTGTCATAACTTGCAGACCAATCACGCATCGCTTCGTTTACGGCATCTTTAAGAGTGCCAGAACCCGCAGTGACGGGAATAACTTCAGCGCCCATTAATCGCATTCTAAATACGTTCGGGGCTTGACGCTCAACATCTTTAGCACCCATATAAATACGGGCTTTTAATCCCATTAACGCACAAGCCAATGCTGTGGCTACACCATGCTGTCCCGCACCTGTTTCGGCAATAACTTCAGTTTTACCCATACGTTTGGTAAGTAATGCTTGTCCTAAAACCTGATTGGTTTTGTGGGCTCCACCATGTAATAAGTCTTCACGCTTGAGGTAAAGTTTTACTTTAGGATTACTGACTAAATTACGGGTTAAGGTCATGGCTGTAGGGCGGCCAGCGTAATCTTTTAATAGGCCCATAAACTCAGCCTGAAACTCAGGATCGTTTTGAGCGTCAATAAAAGCTTGTTCAAGCTGGTCTAATGCAGGAATAAGTAACTCGGGCACATACATGCCGCCGTATTCCCCAAATTTACTATCTAAATGATTCATTTATTACTCACTTTAAATTTTATAGTTTTTGAGACTTTCGCTTTGGCTACCGTCACAAATTGCACTTAATATTTTCTTAATTCACTAAACGCTTGGTCAATTTTTGTTTGCGCTTTAATACCCGGAGTAGTTTCTACTCCTGAGTTTAAATCAAGCATGGCAAGTCCATAATTAGCTGCTTGTTTTATATTGTCTGGATTGATACCACCGGCTAAAACAATTTTAGACTTGTCGGTGATCCCATCTAACAATTGCCAACTAAATGTTTGGCCTGTGCCCCCGGATTGCTCTCCCACTTGGCAATCTAATAAGAATAAGTCGACATTTTTTTCATTCATGTCAGGCAGGCTGTCTTTGACCCCTTTAGCTAACCATATTTGACAACTTGGGGGTAATAGAACACCTAGTTGGTCAATATACTTTTGGTCTTCTTGACCATGTAACTGCACGGCAGCCAAGTTAAATTCCTTAGAGTACCGTACGACTTTTTCGATAGGCGCATTCACAAACACTCCTACGTAGTTAAATGGCACAGCATAGGTAATTTGTCTGGCTTGCTCTAAGGTTACGTAGCGCTTAGATTTTTCAGCAAATATTAAACCGGCATAGCTCGCGGGACTGTCCTTAACCATTTTTGCGCCAGACAAACTGGTGGTACCGCACACTTTTACTGTTCCGTAGATCAATTGTTTGGTGGCAAGCTTAACGTCATCTTCTGCCATTAATGAACTGCCCACTAAGAAGCCATCAGCAATAGGGGCAAGTCTTAATACATCTTGATGAGTGTAAATACCAGACTCGGAAATGATCACATGGTCATGACTGGCATGTTCTTTAATAAGCGGGACTAAGCGTTCTGTGGTAGCTAAATCGGTACTTAAATCACGTAAGTCGCGATTATTAATACCGATGATCTTGGCTTTTAGCTGGCACGCTCTTAGTACTTCTTCTTCGTTACTGACTTCTGTTAACACGTCTAGTTGGTAACGCTCAGCTAGGGTAGACAAGGTGGCGTAATCTTCATTACTTAATACAGATAGCATCAGTAATACGGCATCTGCATTATGATAACGGGCCAAGTAAATTTGATAAGACTCAATGAAAAAATCTTTATTGATAACAGGTTGAGTGACATTGGCGCGCACATACTCTAAGTATTCAAATTTACCCTGAAAATATTTTTCATCGGTCAATACCGATATACATGCGGCATAGGGGCTGTAAGCCTGAATAATTTCATCCAGGTTAAAGTTTTCACGTATTAACCCTTTAGATGGAGACGCTTTTTTACATTCTAAAACAAAGCCCGCATTAGGCTGTGCTAGGGCATCATAAAAACTTCTATCGGATGGAGTTAAGTTATCAATAAAGGTTTCTAGCGGTAAGTCTAGTTTACGTTGCGTGATTTCTTGTTGTTTGTCTAAAACAATTTTTTCTAATACGTTAGCCATCTGACTTAATTATCCCCTTATGAATGTTGGCTGATATCAGCAGATTGATTAATGGTGGCTAAAGGTAATTTTTGTGCCATGGCCGCTATTGCCATTTCTGCACCTAGTGCATACGTGTCAGCTTTGCCACATAATTTAAGTAGTGCACCGGTATTCATGGCGACAGCTGCTTGGTGTGCAGGTTGACCATTTCCTACCAGCACATCTTCGATTAGGGCTTTATTTTCTTCAGGCTCTCCACCTTTAATGGCCTCAAGTGGATAGTTTTCAAGACCAAAGTCTGCTGGCGAAACAGAATATTCAGTAAGTACTTCGCCATTTACCTCTACCACTTGAGTTTCTCCGTGTAAAGCAAATTCATCTAAGCCGCTGCCATGCACAACAAGTGCTTTTTGATAACCCAAAAGTTGTAAGGTTTGTGCAAACGGCTTTAAAAGTTCAGGGGCATATACCCCAATGATGATATGACTGGGACGGGCAGGGTTAACCAAAGGCCCTAACAAATTAAAAAGGGTACGTGTTTTAAGGGTGGTTCGAACTGGCATCGCATGACGAATACCTGAGTGATAATTAGGAGCAAACAAAAAACACAAGTTTGAATCATCAAGGCACTTACGAGCGATATCCGCTGACATGGGAAGTGCTAAGCCGAAGGCATTAAATAGGTCTGCTGAGCCAGATTTGCTCGATACACTGCGGTTACCATGTTTTGCCACACGTACACCACAACTTGCAGCAACAATAGCTGAAGCAGATGAAATATTAATGGTGTTGTGGCCATCACCGCCTGTGCCTACAATATCTGCAAAGTCATAATCAGGACGGGGGAAAGCAGCAGCATTAGCTATTAAAGCATTGGCTGCACCAGCAATTTCACTAGGTTTTTCACCTTTTATTTTTAACGCAGTTAGCAAAGAAGATAAAACAATATCGTCTACTTGGCCTGTGACTACCTCAGAAAATACTTGGGTAACGTCATCTTGTTTTAAGTCTTGGCCTTGGTATAGCTGTTCAAGAATAGTGTGGATCATCTGCTTTAAACCTTATCCTGAGTTAAAAATTGTATACTTTGCATCAGTAATTGACTGCCATGGGAGGTCAGAATAGATTCTGGATGAAACTGAAACCCCAGCATCTTATCTTGTAAGTGCGCCACCGCCATAGGGATCTCTTTATAATTAGCTAATAAAGTCAGTTCTTCTGGCATTTCACTGGCCATCAATGAGTGATATCGGGCAACAGGCAGAGGTTGTGGCATATCAGCGAACATTTTATCACCGCAGTGCTCTATGAAAGAAGACTTACCGTGCATGACTTTACTAGCACGAATAATTTTACCACCATAGGCTTCAACAATGGCTTGGTGCCCTAGGCAAATACCCAGTACAGGGAATTTACCTTTAACTAAATTGAGTAAGGTTAACATTGAACCTGCTTGAGTAGGGTTACCAGGCCCAGGAGAGAGCATTAACATGACTTGTTTTGTGTGGCCTTGAGAGTCTTTCTCTGTGGCCTTTTGCTGCATCTTTTGTAAGATTAATTCAGCAGGGACTGAGTTGCGATATACAATTAATTCTAGGCCTAGGGTTCTAAGTTCATCTACAAGGTTGTATGTAAATGAATCAAAGTTATCTAACAAGAACACGCAGGTTTTTTGGTTCACAGTAGCTGTATTCATTACGCATCTCCTTGAGTTTGTGAGCTTGAGATAATGGCGCTAATCACGGCTTGTGCTTTACCACGGGTTTCGTCTGCTTCAGATTGTGGGTCTGAATCGAATACCACTCCCGCTCCTGCTTGAATGTATGCGGTGTCATTTTTAACAAAGGCAGAACGAATAACGATGCAGGTATCCATATCTCCATTGTTGTTTAGATACCCAACAGCCCCGCCGTAACTGCCGCGACGCTCTTGCTCAACTTCTCGAATAAGCGTCGCCGCACTGACTTTAGGCGCGCCTACCAAAGTGCCCATGTTCATGCATGCTTGATAAGCATTTAAAGCGTCTAAATCTTCACGTAGTTGGCCCACCACTCTAGATACCAGATGCATAACGTGTGAATAGCGGTCAACTTTAAGTAGGTCGGTAACATAGCGAGTGCCAGGCTTTGATACTTTAGCCACGTCATTTCGGGCTAAATCTACCAACATGATATGTTCGGCTCGTTCTTTTTGATCTTCTTGCAGGTTTAGTTCTAAGCGACAATCTAAGTCTAAATCTAGACTACCGTCGGCCCGTTTTCCCCTTGGGCGAGTACCCGCTATAGGGTAAATTTCGACTTGATTAGTTTGCTTGGTATATTTTAATGCTGACTCGGGGGATGCCCCAAAAATACTAAAGTCGTCATCCTGTAAAAAAAACATATAGGGGCTAGGGTTTTGTTTTTTAAGCTCACGATAGGCATCGTGTGGGTGCGGACAAGGTAAACTAAAGGTACGAGAAGGTACGACTTGAAATATATCCCCGGCCAAAATGTCTTCTTTCAAACGCACCACATCTTGCTTGTATTCTTCGTCAGATTTATTAACCGTTAAGCTGCTGGCGTCTATAGGATTTTTAACCACGTCTGCAAGGGGCTTGATAGTGCTGAGCTTATGTTTAATCTGCTCTAAACGCTGACTAATCGTAAAAAAGTTATTACCAATGTTTTTACCACTGAAAACACTGCCAATAATATCGGTTTGTTTAGTTTGATGGTCTATTACCACTAAGCTTTCGGCAAGATAAAACACGAAATCAGGACAGGTATTAGCGCTGCCTTTTACATCGGGTAATTTTTCAAAGCTAGCGAGTAAGTCGTAAGCTAGCGCGCCTCCTAAGAATACCGCATTAGGATGATTACGAATGGCAGTAATCTTATTGGTGATTAACCTAAGTACGTCAAATACTGCAGGGGCTTTTAGGCGACTGTCTTCATCTAACTCAGACTCTGCTTCTGGAAAGGTTAACGTCACCACTCCCGCGCCAGGGTCATAGTGATGGTTCACACCCACTGGGCAGTATTCATCAAACATGGGTAAAACAGCGCGGCCGTTATCTGTTAATGCTCGGCAAGTTACTACCGAGCCATTGCACTCAAGTTTTACTGCGGCATCGACTAACAGTAAACTTTTAAGATTGTCTTTACTGTTAATTTCGGCTGATTCAAGCAGAAGGTTATTCGTTTTTCCTTGGCACAAATACTGATACGCATGGAGAGGGTCAGCAATATAATCTGCTTGAATGACTAGGGTTTCTACTTTACCTGTCTGCTCTGTTAACTGGGCTAAACTCATTTTTTTATTCTCAATTGATATTTTTCTTGGCGAGCAGATGTAAAAAAGCCCGCATATTATACGGGCTTTCTTGGAAATTTATTTGCAAAAATACAAACACTCACAGCCCGTTAGTTCAGGTTGTGCCACCACCAAATGATTTGTGCTTGAATATTTTTCATTTATATCAGTTCTCTTACTGTTAAGTCTGCTAATCAAAGTCGAATCAGTGTAATATAACAATCTCTCGACGGGCTATAGAAGAAAACAAAAAGGCTTCTGTGTCAACACCCTAATTATTCTTTAATATAAAAAAGTTAATCACTACATGAAAATCGACCTGCATAGCCACACTCATTATTCTGATGGGAAACTCTCTCCAGAAGAGCTCATTACCCGAGCTCACACCATGCAGGTGAACGTTTTAGCGATTACCGATCACGACACCGTTGACGGCATTAACCAAGCTATTAATTTTCAAACTCAGCAAAAAAGAGATATGCAAATATTACCCGGTGTAGAGATTTCTACCTCTTGGCATAATTTTGATATTCATATATTGGGGTTAAATGTTGACCACACCGACTCACAATTTTTAGAGCGTTTAGACCTCCAAAGCCAAGAGCGGGATAGACGGGCTCAAAAAATGTCAGACAAACTGGCAAAAGTGGGCATAGATAATGTTTTGCAAGATGCTAAAACATTAGCTGGAGTAGGGCAGCTTACTCGGGCTCACTTTGCTAGGGTATTAGTTGAACGTAATGTGGTTAAAGATTTTGACACCGTATTTAAAAAGTATTTAGGTAAGGGTAAAAAAGCCCATGTAAAACCCCAGTGGATAAGCATTCAAGAAGCTATTCAATGGATACATGACGCAGGGGGAAAAGCCGTATTAGCTCATCCTGGTCACTACGACATGACAAGCAAATGGTTAAGGCGCTTAGTGGAAGAGTTCACACAAGGTGGCGGTGATGGCATGGAAGTGACTCATTCTCATCTTTCTCGAGATAAAAAAGCGTTGTTAACTAGTCTTGCCGAAGAGCATAATTTACAAGCTTCAAGTGGTTCAGATTTTCATTATCCGAATCGTTGGACTGAATTAGGTAAAAACCTTTCGCTTCCTGAGCACCTTGTGCCAATATGGCACGATTGGGCGTTAAATAAACAAAAGACGGCCAGTTAATTAGGTCGTTTATCAACTAAGCAATACTGCTGTGATAGTAGAATAGGAGTTACCCATGAGTCAGTTTTTTTATATACATCCAGATAACCCTCAAGCACGTCTGATCAAGCAATCTTGTGAACTAATACACCAAGGCGCTGTGGTGGTGTACCCCACAGATTCTGGGTATTCAATTGGATGCCATATGAATGATAAGGCTGCCCTAGAGCAAATTTGTCGTATTCGTCAAATCGGTAAAGATCATAACTTCACGCTTATGTGCAGAGATATGTCAGAGCTCTCGGAATATGCCCGAGTCGATAATACTGCATTTAGAATGATCAAAAACAATACCCCAGGACCTTACACCTTTATTCTTAAAGCGACTAAAGAGGTGCCTAAACGGTTACAAAACCCTAAACGTCGAACTATAGGTATTCGGGTTCCCGATAATAAAATCGCCCTCGCTTTATTAGAAGAATTGGGTGAGCCCATGATGTCTACCACTTTAATTTTGCCTGATAGATTAGTTGCAGAATCAAACCCAGATGACATTCGAGACGAGCTTGAAAAACAAGTGGGGCTGATAATCCATGGTGGATTTTTAGGAGAGCAACCCACCACTGTGATTGATTTATCTGAAGACGAAACCACTATTATCCGTGAAGGTAGTGGTGACCTTGCGCCGTTCATTTAAGACGATTTTTATTTTATGTCTGCTGATAACTCTTCATTTTCAAACCCTGATGGTGCAAACGATCCTGTTCAACAGCCTTTGCCCCTTGCGTTTATTAATGGCGAAGCATTAATCGAAAAACCGGAAGATTTATATATTCCGCCAGACGCCCTTGAGCTGATTTTAGAAGCCTTTGAAGGACCGCTAGATTTGCTGTTGTACTTAATTCGCAAACAAAAATTCGACATAGTGAACTTGCCTGTATACCAAGTTACTCAGCAATACATGGAATATGTAGAGTTAATGAAAGACTTAAAGCTTGAGTTGGCAGCTGAATATTTATTGATGGCTGCGATTTTAGCCGAGGTTAAATCACGAATACTGTTACCGAAAAGGCCTGATGCAGAAGACGACGAAGACGACCCCAGAGCCGAGTTAATCCGCCGCTTAAAAGAATACGAAAAAATAAAAGTGGCTGCGCAAGAGTTAGATAATATTCCTCGCCAAGACCGTGACTTATTTAAAGCCAGCGCAAAGGCGGCAGAATCTATTGAGGCAGTTAAAATACTGCCAAAGGTAAGCTTGCAAGAATTGGTGTTGGGGTTTCAATCTGCCATGCAACGGGCCGAGGCTTTTGAACATCATCAAATTGAAAAAGAAACCCTATCTACCCGTGAACGTATGAGCTTTATTTTAGAAAAAATATCCTCAGACCATTACACAGGGTTTGATGAGTTATTTTACGCTAACGAAGGCAAAGCCGGTGTGGTGGTGACATTTTTGGCTATATTAGAACTAGCGAAAGAAAGTTTAATTGACTTAGTACAGGCAGAGCCTTACGCCAATATACATGTAAAAATCAGTAGTGGTACTGGGCAAATACAAGAAGGTGAACATGGCTAAAATATCCCGAGTACAACTTAAACAACTGGTTGAATCGGCCATTTTTGTAGCTGAGCAACCTTTGTCGCAAGAGCGTATACAACAAACTGTGCTAGAAGGTTTAGCCGTTAGTAAAACTATGCTTAAAGATGTGTTAGCCGAACTCAAGCTTGATTACCAAGCCAGAGGTATTCAGCTGGTGGAAGTTGCCTCGGGCTATCGTTTTCAATCGATGGATAGTCTAAGCCCTTGGTTAAGTAAGCTTTGGCAAGAGCAAGCACCGCGATATTCAAGAGCCAGCCTAGAAACTCTGTCGTTAATCGCTTATCGCCAGCCAATTACTCGAGGCGAAATTGAAGATGTTCGCGGCGTATCGGTTAGTAGCCATATTATGAAAACCTTAAGTGAACGAGGTTGGATTAAAGTGGTAGGTCGAAAGGAAGTTCCCGGTAGGCCATCTCTATATGCCACCACTAAAGAGTTTCTAGATTATTTTTCACTTAAAAGTTTGAGTGATTTACCCAGTAGTGACGAATTTATCGCTTCACCAGAAAGCGAAGAACAGCGTAAACAACTCTTAACCATGACCGAAGCGTCTAATATTGAAGAGTTGTCATCAATAACATCTGAAGACCCTGCAAGCGATTTGCCGGATGGCTCAGAACAACCAGAGCAATTACATTAATGAGTGATAAATTACAAAAAGTCCTAGCCAATGCTGGCTTAGGTTCGCGCCGCGAAATGGAGCGTTGGATTGAAGCAGGGCGAGCATCAGTAAACGGCAAGTTAGCCACCTTGGGTGACAGAGTAGAGCCTACTGACAAAATTAGAGTTGACGGTAACCCAGTCAATACAGTGAATGACTCGCCAATATGCCGAGTGCTCATGTACAACAAACCAGAAGGGGAGTTGTGTAGCCGTAAAGATCCTGAAGGCAGAGCCACAGTATTTGACCGCCTGCCCAATATTAAAAACGGCCGTTGGATAGCGGTTGGCCGTTTAGATATCAACACCAGTGGCTTGTTATTGTTTACCAATGACGGTGAGCTAGCTAACCGCCTAATGCACCCTAAACATGAAGTTGAGCGCGAATATTCAGTAAGAGTGTTTGGTGAAGTGGAAGACATGATGCTTAAACGTCTCACCGATGGTGTAAAACTAGAAGATGGTGAAGCTAAATTCACTCAAATAGTGAAAAAGCCCAGCGACGAAGAAAGCCAAAATAGCTGGTATAACGTGAGCTTATCAGAAGGGCGTAATCGTGAAGTTCGTAGACTTTGGGAGTCTCAAGGTTTGCAGGTTAGCCGTCTTATTCGGGTGCGTTATGGTGAGCTCGAGCTTAAAAAACGCTTACCTCAAGGTGGATGGGTCGAATTGCCTTTACCTGATTTGAATACCTTGCGTAAAAGTGTGCAGCTACCAGAAGAAAAAGAAACCTTGATTAAAGTCGAGGCTGATAACAAGCTTGACCATGTTAAGTTAAGCCGTATGCGTAGGTCCGTTAAAAAGCATCGTGTTAGGCAGGCTAATAAGAAACGTAGTTAGTTGTTTGTGTGCACATGCTTATGGCTTAAGCATGTGCTGCGCGCACTGGGCATAAGCTGCGCTTACTCAGGCATGCACTTCGTGCACTAATATTATTCACTACGTTCACCTATGCGCTTAGCTTATTTTTATTCACTTCGTTCACGGCATCCATGCCTTTTTTCAAACGAAATCCATTTCGTCCAACTTACTTTTCTTCAACAGCTAAGAAAAGTAAGCAAAAGAAGCCGTGCTCCATTCAAATTCCTGAACCATAAAATAATAGGCTTAAATGTCGAGTCGGCAATAAGCCGCTCCCAGCTATAAAAGATTGCCTTGTCCGAGCGTCCTTGCTCGGCCACTCGACAAGCTAATTATTCTATGGAGAATTTGTAGTCGCGAAGAATCAAAAGCATGGCTTCGCCACTGTAAGAAGCTTGAGGGTTATAAACTAATAAACTAATAAACTAATAAACTAATAAGTTAATTAGGGAGGTTTTTTTCTTCTAGTTTATATGTTTACTTCTACATTTTTTGTGAATAATCCGTATAACAGCAAGATCTAGGAAATATTCCGTATTTCCCCATATGTTGAATTAGTCAAAGGTCAGAAAGGTAACCTGTACAAAGGGTTATGGGCTATGGTAGAAATGGGTATGTAGAAAGGCGGAAAGATTCCGTGTTTAAACACGGAATTTTTCCATCTATTAATATTGTTAGGCATTAAGTTACTTATGAGGAAAGTCGTATCTATTATCTCAGTTTTGTTTGGACTTTACTTTTGTTGGTCAGCAATATCGATTGATATAGGTAAATCTAATCATATGGGGTCAAGAATAAGTTTGTCTGAAGGTTCTCTTAATCATGAGCTGAAAAAAACCGAACAGTATTTGCCAGAAGAATCTCAAAAGAGATTGATACGTGATATAGATATTGTTATTACTGAGGGTAAATTAGGCTTCAATTTATTGATGGAAACAGTATTTCTACTAATTGCTTCAGGGGGAATTTTGATAGTTTCCGGAATTATCTTATATCCAAGAAAGGCTTCGCAGCAATAATGCCTAACAAAAACCTCAATCAGAAAATCACTCGCTGGCCTTCGGCCAAAGCGCGTCGTGTTTTCTGTTTAGCTTAAGCGTTAGGTGAATATGCGTTTAACTCAACCTTCTGATGCAAATTTTATTGAACTCATGTCTTGGTTTTCGACCGAGGAAGAATTAAGTATTTGGTCTGGACCTGGTTTTAGATATCCATTTGATTTAAGTTCTTTTAAGAGCGACTTAAAACTTGATTCACTAAAGTCATTCTCTCTGGTTTCTGTTGAAGGAAATTTATTGGCATTTGGGCAATATTATCTAAGACTTGATAAGTGTCATCTTGGTCGATTAATTGTTAACCCTAATTTTCGCGGGCAAGGTATCGCTTCCCACTTAATACAAAAGTTGGGTGTTCTGGGTAAAACAGAGTTAAAAACTGATTCATGCTCACTATTTGTATTAGGGCACAATAAAAGTGCAATTCAAGCTTATACCAAACTCGGTTTTTCTATGGCTGATTATCCTGATGAAATACCATTAGAAGATTGCCTGTATATGGTGAAAGTATAAATTCACCTAACAAGGCGTTCAAACGGACAAAAAACAGTTGGTTGTTTTCACTCCGTTCAACATTTTAACCAACAATTTTTTGCCGCTTAACGTGGCGTTGAGGCTGTAGAAAAACCCTAAAATAGTTTGTTTTTTGTTCGCATTTTACTTTCCACAGATCACTGTTTGTGATCAAATAGGTATTATCAATTAGGCAAAGGAGCCTTGGTGATGCCACGTTTTATCCCTCTTAAT
>NZ_JBDVBQ010000033.1:0-31556 GCF_039942875.1 Paraglaciecola sp. | reverse complement strand
ATCGAAAAGAAAATTATCCTCAAAACGCACCAATGAATTGAAAAATACAGATGTTCAAGGCAAAGTAGTGAAAGATAAAAATTAAAAAGAGCAGTAGAAAGTGCAAAGTCAAAACAGTCTTTTTCTACAGGCTCGTTATATGCCTAAATGGAGTTTAGATGAATATTCAAATTTTTAGACCAAAACAATTTGCTGATATGGCGCGAGATTACAAGTTATTTGCAGATGATGTAGAAGTAGCAACAATAAAAAGAGGGGTAACACAAATTGTTGAAATCCCTGAGTCAACTAAAAACATCCAAGCGAAAGTAGATTGGTGTACAAGCCAGACGTTTCCTGTCGCCTCAATAACCGAAAATGGCATTACTATTAAAAACTCTTTTTCTAGTAATATATTCACGTTTGTTCTATTGCCGTTATATTATATAACTTTCGGTAAGAATAAATACCTGTCGGTTACAAGCGGCATATAACAAAAACACTATGGTGGGAATTTTACTCGCTGGTAAAGCGCTCCTAAAATCCCCATATGTTAAGCGTTAGCTCTCAAGGAACTGTATGAGCACATTTGATATTTTCTTTTGGATAATCTTAATCGTAGCATTAGTAATCTCAGGCTATTATGCTTCAAAACGTGAGAAGAAATTCAAAATAACAAAACAAGATTTCATTTCTAAGTATAGTTTCAAAGAGGAAGGTGAAATTTATAGGGAACTTCATAAACATGGATTTAGGTTGCTTAATTTTACTGATGAAGATTACGAAATATGTAACACCATGAGAAAGGTAGGTGAAAAAGAAGATATTTATATTTTCGATTTTGTTTACACATCCAAGTATGCAGATCGAAGTAACTCTTCTAAACCGTCGACTCTCAGAGCTGTTTTCTTCAAATTTAAAGGTAAAAAGTTATATAAATTTGAATTATTTCCAGAAAATGTCTTTGAAAAAATAAAACAGTTATTTGGTTCTGCTGACATTGATTTTAACGAATATCCAATTTTTTCCAAACGCTACGTCCTGAAAGGTGAGGATGAATCCGAAGTAAGGACTAGGTTTTCCAAGCAACTGATTACTAATTTAGAAAACAGAAAAGGTGTATGCATTGAATCCCGTGAGTCTTGTTTATTAACCTATAATTTGCACGAGGGCGAGTTTGCTGATTATGAAGAACTTTACAAAAATTCAGTTTTTTTTGCTAGCTACCTCAAGTGATAATTGAGAGCTAACAAGTGCATCATGGTGGGAATTTTACTCGCTGGCCTTCAGCCAAAGACACTCGTAAAATCCCCATATGCAAAGCGTTAGCTACTTGGAGTATATAAATGGAATTTTTTAATCCTATTCAATTGATTATCTTAGTTTTAATAATTGCTTTATTGATTACTCAAAAAATTGCAATTAATAAAGGTTTACTAGTACAAGCTTATTATTCGTCAAACCAAAGGTTATCAATTGCAATTTCTGTTGCTGCTATTCCTTGTATATTCGCTGTATTGGTCAATCAGTATCTTATCGTTGTTTTTGGTATTGCAATGGGTATCGTCTGTTACCAAAGAAAGTCATGGTACAAATTTAAATGGCAGTAGCTAACAAAAAGCTTAAAACAGAAAACCACTCGCTGTGCTTCGCACAAAACGCTCGCGTTTTCTGTTTAGCTTAGGCGTTATATGCCGTGAAGATTATTAAGTTTGGTGGGTTGTTTTTACTTTTGCTTTGTTTCATTTTTGTTTTGTCGCTACATAGCTGTAGACATGCTTTCTTGGACGAATCAGAAATAGAGTCAGAGCTATTGGAACTAACACCTATTGGCGCTGATGGTCAAAGCGCAATATTAAACTTAGATAAAACCTACGGAACAGATTCATTTCTTTTTAAAGGGCCTGCGAGGTTTGAGAAAAATGAATGGAAAACATTAGGTATAAATGATGGTATGGATATAGGCTCGCGAGGAGCGCCGTTCTTTTTTTCCTATAAATTAGGCTCACACATGTCAGAATATATCATACTTCCAACAGTCGTTTCAGCCACGTGGATTTTTGACGAAGAAGGTAAATTAGCAGAAATACGTGTAATAAAAACAGTGGATGGTTTATAGATAGCATATAACAAAAACATAAAGACGGATTTGTTGGAAAAGCACCACCAAACCGCTTATGTAAAGTGTTAGCCACTAAAAAGGATTTTTCATGGATACAGTTTTTCTAATACTATTAATATCGTGCTTAAGCGGCTTTATATATTTAATCATTGGCTATCTGCTTGCCTTCAAACAAAAAGCAGATGTATTTAACGGCATCGACTTTTCTAAAATTTCCGATCTACCTGTTTTCTGCAAGTACGTAGGCAATAGCTTTTTATTATCTGGTGTAGTACAAATCTTACTTGGGGTGTTAGTTTACTTAGCTTACTTTGACCTTTTACTGTTCGTAGTTATTTATGTTCTCTTTTCGATACTGCCCATTGTTAATGTCGTCAGAGCTATGCGCAAATTTCAAAAAAGTACTTCGTAAGTGAAGCGTGGCTAACAAGTGACTATGGTGCCAATAGTGAATTAACAGCTTTTGGCACTTCCCACATTTTGCGTTTCTTAGTGTTGAGTTAAATTAGTACAAGAACTAGTAGGCACGTTTAATGATATTGGCTATATCAATCACTTTATCCCTACTTTGGCTGTGTTTAATGGTATTTATCGAGCGTATCAAGTGACCGTTTAGTTTGTCGTTTGTGTTTTATCTTTAATCACAGCCACCAATAAAGCGGGTAAAAAACTTAAAGTTAATAAAGTTGATACTAATATCCCACTTAGTACGATAATTCCGACTCCACGGTACAGTTCTGTACCTTCACCGGGAATGACTACTAAAGGTGCTAGCCCAAAAATGGTGGTGGAGGTTGACATTAGAATGGGCTTTAAACGCTTATTGACGGCTTGTAAAACGGCATCTCTTACCATCATGCCTTGTTCTAATACATAGCGGCGTGTTTGGTCGACGATTAAGATAGGGTTATTGACCACAGTACCTAGTAAGATTAAAAAGCCTAGCATAGTGATCATATCAAAAGGCTGATGGTATGCAGCGATCCCCATTGAGGCAAATAAGGCATTAGTGCCATTGACGGTAACCAAGCCTAATAACCCGCCTGCCATACCAAGTGGTACGGTTGCTAAGATAAATATGGGATAACGCCAATGGGTAAAAATAGCCACCA
This sequence comes from Paraglaciecola sp., assembly GCF_039942875.1. Lineage (GTDB taxonomy): Bacteria > Pseudomonadota > Gammaproteobacteria > Enterobacterales > Alteromonadaceae > Paraglaciecola. The sequence continues at coordinate 28,343 of NZ_JBDVBQ010000033.1, read as the reverse complement.
ATAATAAATAGCTAAGCACTAAAGCAATAATGAAATTATTGGATAAAGCGGCTTTTGTTGCTTCAAGTTGGTCTGCTGCGCCACTAATACTCACATTAATTCCTTGGGCAATTTTGCCTTGTTGCCATAGGGTAGGTAATAGTTCTTCACGCACTTTTTTCTCGGCGGTTTCTAGTGCTACATCTCGCGGAGGAATGATATAAACCGTCACTGTTCGATTTCCATCAACTCGGCGAACCGAGTTGCTGTTTTGGCTTTCATGTAAGTCTGCTAAGGCATTTAATGGTAAAATTTGTCCATTTGGGGTAACAATTGGCATGCTTTCTAGTTGAGATAAGTTCTGTTGATTACCGGCTTCACTGAAAATGAACATATCCACTTTGTCATCATTTAAAATAAACTCATCAACATAAGCCCCATCACTCATGGCTGAAACTGTGTAACCAAAATCGCTATTGCTGATACCCAACTCAGCTAAGCGGAACCAACGAGGTTTTATTTCAATGAGAGGTTGATCTAGAGTCAATGAGCCCGGGTCAGAATTGATTTGAGGGTTGTCAAATATCGTGTTTGCTTGCTGATAAACAGCATCTGCGGCCTGATATAAATCAACTACATTGCTTCCTGCAATATCTACAGCAACGGCGCGAGTGCCACCGTCGTTACTAGAAATTATGGAGCCTCTGGCAGAAAATGCGCGCATGTCTGGATAGCTCTTAAATTTTTCGGTTATGGCGGTCATCATTTGATTGATATTGGCTGGATCTACCGGTGCGCTTAGAAACCAAATTCGCCCCACTGACACCGACATTGAATAGTACTCTAAGGGCGGCATATCGGTTTTACCAGTGTCAAAATCACTGCTATCTGCCATTATATAATCTTTGAAGTAGGTGCGTAGTTCAGCACCAATTTTTTGCATTTCTGATAGGTTATAACTGGGCGGGGCTATCATCATAGAAAATGCTTTTGGCTCTTCGCCTTCTGGCAAATATTCGGCTGCTGGCATCAGTGAATATGCTGCGCCCAAAATCACAACAATAAAACCTGCTACTGAGACTCTAGCTCTGGATTGACTAACGGTGAACCAATCCGCTAGTTTTAGCCACTTTTTTGAAAGTGTTAGGCTTGTATTTTGTTTAGCATCAGTCTTTTGAATGATGTTGGTCATGGCTACTGGTACCAAGAATATAGCCACTAACATGGAGGCTATAATTGCTCCTGATATTGCAATGGCAATATCTGAGTATAATTGCCCCGCTTCTTGATCTATAAATAGTATTGGGGCAAACACTAAAACGGTGGTGGCGGTTGACGCGAGTACAGCTGGCCATACTTCGGTGACACCATTTATCGCTGCTTGTGCTTTCGAAATACCTTTACGTTTTGCCTGAACAATGGACTCTAGCACCACTATAGTATTATCGACCGTCATGCCTATGGCGAATGCCACACCGGCTAAAGAAATTATATTGATGGTGCGACCAAACATTTTAAGGGCTAAAAATGCGGCGATAGTACACAAAGGAATGCCCAGTACCCCCACTAATGTGGCTTTTCCTGACCGCAAAAAGTAAAACATGACTAAGGTCGACAAAATAGCCCCTAAGGCTAGATTCTTCCAAACGTTTACCAACGAGCTTTTGACGTATTTGACATCGTCACTGGTTAGGACCAATTCTAAGCCATTCTGGGCCAATAAGGTTTGATTGATGTCTTCTACTAAAGGCAACATTGCGGCTTTTATAGCGAGTACATTTGAGCCAGATTCTCGATTTACTGAGAGCCGAATTGTGCGTTCACCATTATTAAAAGACACCCCTCTAACTTCAAAGTGATCTAAGGTAACGTCTGCCACATCTTTGAGTAATATGTTTGCGCCATTGTTGCTGGTGTCACGACGTACAATAAGGTTTTCTAATTCAGGTAAATGTTCGAACCGCCCAATAACACGCAATAGGTAGCGACTCTTACCGCTTTCGATATCACCCGCAGATGAGTCGCTATTTCGGTTGCGTATAGCTGTTCGAAGCTCGGTTAAACTAATGCCTCTTTGTGCTAATTTAGCAGTATCGACTTTAATTTGAATTTGCCTTTGGGCACCGCCATTTACACTGACTTCTGACACACCAGGTACGCTTTCCATTCGAGGGCGAATATAGTCATCTGCGTAATCACGCAATAAGTCTACATCTAGCTGCATGGGGTTACCAAGCTGAGGTTTTAAGGTAAAGTGCATAAAAGCATTACCAGAAAAAGAGCTAGAGTAAATACGCGGTTGGTCGACATTTTCTGGATAAGCCGGTACTTGACTTAAAGCGTTGTTTACTCGAATCAAGGCGTCATTTGCATCTACGCCAAATGGAAACTCAAGCTTAATATTGGCAGAGCCCATTTCAGCATAAGATACCATGCGGGTTAAGTTGGGTAGCCCGCGTAAATATCTTTCTTGTTCTATAAGTATTTCTTTTTCGACGTCTTGAGGCGTTGCACCTGGCCAACCTGTATCAACACTTATGGTTCGTACTTCTAAATCGGGGATCATTTGCACCGGAATACTGAGTGCTGCAACTAATCCTAAAATAGTGACTATAAGTACGATGACAGTGACTAGCGTGCCACGTTTGACGGCTTCGGCAATCACAAAGACGATTCCGAAGTTACTGCGACTAAAGCGTCATTTTTCAATACCGCTACGCCACTAATAACCACAGGTAATTGACCGGCAATACCCGTAACCCCCACTAATTCACCATCATCCTCAACAATGCTAATACTCACTTGTTTGGCTTGGTTTTTAACAAGGGTAAATACACTATTGCCGCCATCGGGATGTTGTTTTATGGCTGACTTAGGTACCCATGCTATTGCTCGTTCACTTGAGGGTAAATTTATCTCTGCTTGGGCAGACATACCCACTAATAAACCTGCGTCACTGGGTAATTCAATTAAGCCGATTAAGGTGCGGCTTATATTTGCTGCGCTGTTGACTACAGTATTTAACTTGGCAGGTATACTGGTTGCATCAATGAAATCAGGTGTGACTGCTACCATTATGTTCTTTGAGCTTGATAGGGTGCGGTAATATTCCTGAGGGATCGATACAGCTAAACGCAGATTATCTTGTGAAACTAACTGAAAAATAGGGGTTTGCTGAGTCACCCACTCCCCAATATTGACATACCGAGCTGTTATGAGACCAGCAAACGGGGCTTTCAATGTATGCCGCGATAACATACTTTGTTGAAGTTGCAGTTGTGTATTGGCTTTACGAACTTCTGCGTTAGCAATGGTAACATTGGCTTTTAGCTCTGCTATGAGGGTTTCGGCTGCAAGTTGCTGTTGTGAGAGCTTTAGTGATTCTTGATACAAACGCTTAGATTCTTGTTGTGCGGCCATTGCTGCCTCTAGCTCAGCTTGAGCTTGTTGCACTCCTAGCTCAATTAATTGGGAGTCTAATGTCATCAAGGTTTGCCCTTTTTCTACTGCTTGCCCCTTTTCAACTAGTAATGATGCAATTAGTCCTGCTTGAAGTGATGCTAGTGCTGATGATTGAGGGGCTTCAACTGTGCCAATCAATAATAGAGACTCGGTTTGTTGGCTAACTTTAGGGTTAACCACTTGCACGCTTATGGGTTCTGCTAAAGTGGACTGAGTGAAAAGGAGTAACGTAAATATGCATAACTGGGCTAAAAAATAATTCTTCATTAGAGGCCTATATGATTTTGGAGTAGCCGAGCTAAGCAGATAGAACCGCCCCATGGAATTTGTTGTTAAGTATAAATAGTAACTATTCTCATCAAGCCTTGCAATGATCTTTGGACTAGTTATCTCGTAACGTTAATTAAGATTTACATTTCATGTCTATAGTTTTTCACAGTGTTCATTTATTGAAGAGATTATGAATATTTTATATGATGGATTTCTTAGAAATTGCGTATATATATTCTCATTAGTTTTAGTCAAATAAATATTGCCAGTCTAAAAAGCATACCCTAATTACCCTCTGGAGGGTGGCCGATTATTGTACACACATTAAAATTTGAGCATAAAGTGAAACAGCCATCAGCAGAGTGCAGTATGGCTATAGGTTATAATGATGAATCTATAGCGCGAGCTGTTAGAGGGAATGTTGCGATTTTTTTGGGGAGGAGTGTATAGTTTTTGGAAAGTTGAAAGAATATCTGTTAGCCAACAGTTTTCGTCTATTTATGGAATTATTAAAACACTTTAATGTAAAACAGTTAAAATTATGCAGTTGTAAAAAGCTCATTATTTGATAAACGCTACTTCAACTCAGTAAGGGATAAATATAACCATGGCCACGTCTAAATTGTGGGGTAATGAACTCGAATTTCGCCGTACAGTATTACGAGTTGTGCTGCTAGTTATCATAGTTGCAGGTGTAACATTTACTATAAATAACTGGGTTGTTGGCCATAAAATATTGGCAATAGTAGAGCTACTGGTTGTTATTTTATCGTTCATTATTCTTGCGATTCACAGAAAGACCCCAAATCTCACTTTATGGTCATCGGTTTTTTTATGCGCACTGTACACTGTGATCTTGTTTGGTATTTTCAGTGTTTCTTTTACTTCTGCATTGTATAGCTGGCTATTTATTGTCCCAGTATTGTCTTACTTATTACTAGGTACCAAATTAGGCAGCCTTTACTCAGTGTTTTACGTTAGTTTAGGCTGTGGCATTTTGACGTATCGGCACATCATGCAACATAGCGACATTCCTACCATAGCTATTATCAATATCGGACTGACGTTAATCGCCATATGGGCGCTTTCTTACACTTATGAACAGAAGCGTGCAGCAATGGTTAAGCGGTTACAGGAAATGGCTTCTTTAGACCCTCTTACTGGCTTGAACAATCGTCTGTTACTAAGTTCTATTTTCGATATGTTGTGCTTGAGTTTGCCTGAACAGCAAAAATCGGTTTCCATGATTTTGGTAGATCTTGATCATTTCAAAAAAGTGAATGATGAGTTTGGCCACAGTGTAGGTGATGCTGTACTTATTGAGGTATCACGGATAATAAATAGCATGCGTCGTAGAAATGACTGGGCCTTTCGGTTTGGCGGTGAGGAGTTTTGCTTACTTATTCCAGACGTTACCCCTTCTCAAGCTAATAGTATTGCAGAACGTTTGAGATATGCTGTGCAACATACGCTTAATGCAGAGGGTTTTACAGCTAACCTGACTGCAAGCCTTGGTATTGCCCATTGGCCTGACAATGGAAAAGAGCTGTCTGAAATTTATAAGGTGGCGGATGAGAGACTATACCAGGCAAAAGAACAAGGTCGTAATCAGATAATCGCTGAGTAATAAGCGTTAATAGACTTTTTGGATATTTAGATTACACCTTAATAGACTCATTACTGACTGAGTACTTGCAGCTAACCAGTCAGTCGTTATCTCACTTAAAGTGCGTGTCCAATAGCAGGACTAAATACGCCAAGCTCAAAGCTACAGGTTTTCTACTTTTGCCAACATTTGGCTAAATTCTGCGAGTTCTAATTCTAAGTATTCGCCACCGTCTAACCACTCTACGCCAATGAGTACATTGTCTTCGGCTAGATCTTCTACCCAAAACTCTAACCAATCTGCAAGGGTAATGGCTTTGGGAGTGTAGTCTTGCCATTCGTCAATGCAGTGTGCTTGAGCAAGTTCAATACTTGACCATAGTGGCATAACATCGGTATTTTCAAAGTTAACTGAGTCAAGAATGACCCAACCTTCGCTGGCGGTGTCTTGTAGTGCCCATAGCGTTTGGGTTTGCTTTACTTGTGCCATGAAATCGGCAGATGCTGGATTGGTGTCTGTCATAATAAAGAGTCTTTTATTGATATATGGCTAACATTCTACGGGGTTCGGTGCATCAATGCCATGTTGCAGACGTATATGTGCAATTCGGATTAGAAGAGCAGACTACAGATATAGGTTGTTTTGTTTGGTAGCAACAAAAAAGCCCTAATCACTTAGGGCTTAATCATGGTCTATATGAACTCTAACTCATCTTCTGGTGACATTCCGAGTTCACGAAGCTCCTGTTTTAGTTGGTGTCTATCGCGAATAGCTTCGATCTCTCGCCATTTACGCTTGCTGTTTTTAGTTTTGGGTGTACGGCTTTCTGAATCTAATGTTGACAATAATTCGGACTTATCCATTTGGAACCTCTTTATCATTATTTATCGCGCAGTGATTACAACAATACTTCTTTTAAGCAAATGTGATTTTTATTCACAAAACAACAGCTTATAAGATATGTACCATACAAGGACTTAAAATAGAATAATAATTTGACCGTTTTATGACCCATCTATGAATAATTGATGACAGTGGAGGCCTGGCAACACTAGGTATATTAGGCAACTGGTACATATTTCAGCTTAAAAAATCAAAATAAAGGGCATATGGATGAAAGAAATAAATCTGAGCTAATTCATTATTTATGTATCAATAAACCTAAAGGATAGAACTATGAGCTACCCCAACACCCTTATTTTTGTGGATTTAACTTCAGATGACCCAGCCGCGGCGGGTGATTTTTATGCCGCCGTATTTGGTTGGGAAAACGACCCACGCCCATTGGGTGTATATCACCGTATGGTGCCAGGTGGTGTTATGCGAGATAGCGAAGGTAAAGACACGTCAATTGGTAATTTCCACCTTGGCATTCATAAGGCCGAAAATGTAAGGCCACACCCGAGCCCTGATGGGGTCGAGCCTCGTTTTATGGCAACAGAAGGTCGTAAGGCTAGGGTTTGGATTTTAATTAGTGATGACGACAGTATCGAAGCTGTGCTCGAACGAGCCACAGCGCTAGGTGCTACTGTATTATGGAAAGATCACTTTTGGGCAGAATTTAATGGTATCAACTCTGCATTTCGAGACCCTTGGGGCAATGAAATTATTTTGTGGGTAAAAGGGGGAGAAGCGCCACAGATACCTGCACACTTTACTCAAGAGTAAACGGTATCTCGATTAAACTAAGCTGAAAGCTATCAGTAGTAATCGACTGATAGCTTTTTTGTTTTAATCGCCTACTGATATTGGTGCTTCACCTTTTACCCACAACCTATGGGCCATTCGGTTGTATTTTTTGTCATCATATAATGAGCCAGTATGCAAGGTGCAGCGGTTATCCCACATAAGTACATCACCTTGTTGCCACTTGTGAGAGTATACATATTTGGGCTGGGTCACATACTCTACCAGCTCATCAACTAGCTTCATGGCTTGGTCGTCTTCCATTCCTATAATATGCTTTACTGTGCCTGTGCTTATCCATAGCGCCTTGCGGCCATCAGCTGGGTGTACGCGTATCATTGGATGAATCACATCTGGATTGGCTTCGCGAATTTCATCGCTTATTTGGTAACTATTGAACTCACGATTTTCGATAAAATGCACATAGGAGTGATGAATTTTTAGAGGGTCTAACTGCGCTTTTTTTGCTTCGGGTAAGTCTTCGTAAGCAGCAACTTGATCAGCAAGCAAGGTTTCACCCCCTTCATCAGGGACAGTTACCGCGTATAACATGGTGCACATTACTGGTTCTTTTTTATAAGAATAGTCAGTGTGCCAACCGACGCCATCGTTATGGGCTCCGAGTGGTTTGCCGTATTCATCAAGCATATTAGATAACTTAAAAATATGGGGATAGCCAGGTAAGCAATAGTTCTTTTGGGTATGCAGTTCAGGCTCTCCAAAAGCACTGATAAAGCGCATTAGATCGTCAGGCTCCATGGACTGGTTACGGAGTAAGATTGCACCGTGTAACCGAAATGCCTCTACCACTGTAGCTAGGGTTGCATCATCTGCATTTTTTAAGTCTATATTGTGGATATGCGCGCCAAACTCACTTTTTAATGGAGTTATTTGTAACGCGGCAACAGATTCTGTTAATGAAGTTGTCATAAGTTTTCTCTAAATTTAAGGCTATTGTTTACCACAAACAGATAAAGCCGTGAGGGCATAGATAAGCGCGCTTTTGGCTAAGTCTTCTGGAGTGGCTGCAAACCTGGGCATACCAGTGGTAATGGCGGGGACGCGCTGCATATTAAACACGTTATGATCGCGCCACATACTCGAATAAGCCGGATGTGCAAGCTCTACTGGGCTTCCGTTAACCGCTGTTGTTGCCTCACATAGTGATTTAACCAGAGGCGATACGTCAGTTGGATTAGCTTCATAGCCATTTCTAACTACCATGGGTTCGATTTCAAACCCTGCGATGTCCAGACCTGACATTACGTCTTTTAGCTCATGGTAAGATTGCGCTGCGGTTTGCTGTGGAGTCAGCCCGACATCTATGTAAACCGAACACACATCAGTGCCAGCACCAAAAGACATAGGAGAGCCCGCCTTTATTGCGTCAATTTGCACTTTAGGGTTGGATATTCCCCCAGCTGTTTCGTAACCATTTTCTTGCTCATAGCGCTGTGACCATTGATGTAATGCATCGATAACAGGTCCTAATTTGTAGATAGGATTAGGGTGCTTATGTACTTCTTTTGGTGCATCGAGAATAGGTGTAAATACTCCCTCTCCAAAAATTTGAATGCGGTAAAGTACGTATCCGCAACCCTGCCAAGTTACGCCCCAATCACAGCCCTCTGCGGCAATGGCGTAGTCAGCGATGACACCACCATGATGAAAAAGGTAGTTCGCTCCAATATCTTTGCCAAGATAGTCTACACCTTCCCATTGCTCCATTGGCTCTGGCCCTATTTCACCGGGACACGCTGTCAAATAGAGTTTACCCGCTAAGTCAAAGCCTGCTTTTTTTAGTGCTTTCGCGGCAATTAAAAAGCAACTCATTGGGCCTCGGTCGTTATAAAGTGGAAACCCATGAAGTTTGCCATCTTCAAGCCAACACTGTTTCCACTCTGGGTTACTTAATGTCTCTGGCGAGAACCTATGTTGGTTGATGTGTGGGTCGTCACTAGGACTTTCAGTATCTAAATGGGCGGTGAAAAGTAAGTTTTTACCAACCCCAGTACCACCATATTCTCCAATGATATTAGGGCGCTCGGGGGTAGCGCCACATTGACGGCTCTTAAAGCCATTGGTTTGTAACCAATCGAATACAAATGCAGCAGATTCAGCTTCATATCGTGATTGGCTTGGAATATTCCCAAGAGTTAGTGCCAAGTCAGTAAGCTCTTCTGTATCGATAGCCGCTTTTATTTTTGCCACATCTTCATCTGTTATGGTGTAGGCAATTTGGGTATCTGAGGGGTATAGAGGACGGGTCATACCGTTTTCTCCCATGTTGAGCAAAGTTGTTGCGTGTCACTCAGTAGTGCAAAGTTGATGGCCATAGCTGATAAGCTTGCATCATGAACTTGACGCTCGTAAGCCGCACAAGCATCGGTAGCGACAATGGCATGATAATCTAAGTGAAAAGCATCTCTGACGCTAGACTCAACGCAGCATTCGGTGGTGACACCACAAAATACTAAGGTGTCGATATTTTTTTGGTCTAATTGCTTGTCGAACTCGGTGCCATGAAATGCGCTATAGCGGGTTTTATAAACAACAGAATCTGAGGGCTCTGGAAGAACTTTAAAAAAGTCACTCCCTTTAGTGCCCACTCGACAAATTGCACTTTCTATTTCAGGATCTCTACCTTGACGACTCATCCATTTTTTCCAAGCAGGAGAGTCTGTTTCTTTTGCTGTTTTTAAGCCAATAAAATAAATAGGGACGTTGGCTTTACGAGCGGCAGTAACTATTTTTTGGCAGTTGGCAATAGCCGTTTGAACCGAGTCCATATTTAAACCAAACTGGCCTAACAAACCATCTGGACTCGCAAAGTCTTGTTGTATATCAATAATACATAATGCTGTGCGACTAGGCTCAATCCAAGAGGCATGTAAGGCTGTGACTTGACGTTGGGCTAAATCAGCCATAGTGCGCCCTTAAGTCAGGTAGAATATGCTGGCCAAACTTATGTAATCCTTTTTCGTAATCATCAAAGATGATCATCACACCATCCATTTCAGTGTTATCTATGACGTCTATTAGCTGCTGCTTGACTGACTCTACTGTGCCTACTAACTCGCGGCTCATAAACGCCCCTTGAGAGCGAATCACCATGGCATTGTCTTTTAATGCGGGATCAATTCCATAAGAGCGCATCATGCCCTCAACTGCCCCTGAATCTTTTCCTGCTCGGTAATAATCAGCTTTGGCTTGCGCTTCTTCTTCGGTGTCTTCAATAATTAAGATGGCCATGCAGTAACACTTCACTGAGGTGTTTAGTTCATCTGCAATGTCACGCGCCATGCGAGTGATTTTTAAGGTTTCTGCATCATCTTTTCCACCTACAAAACAGGCATCTGTATTTTTTACAGAAAAGCGTAAGCCACGCTCTGACTGGCCTGCACATACAGTAAATGGTTTTTTAGATGGTTTAGGTTGTGAAACACAATCTTCAAATTTAAAGTACTTACCGTCGTAATTGACATGGTCTTCTTGCCAAAGCTTATGAACTAACTCTGTCCACTCTTGGGCATAAACATAACGTTCATCATGGTCCACTTCATCGCGCCACACACCCATTTGATTAAGCTCATCTCTGAACGACCCTGACACTATGTTAAGCCCTGCACGGCCGCCAGATATCTGATCTAAAGTGGCAAACATTTTAGCGATGGCGGCAGGGTTCATCATTAGGGTATGTACAGTTGCAATAACTTTTGCATGGCTGGTGGCTTCTGCTAAGCCAGCCATCATGGTAATGGATTCTAAGGAGGTGCCCCAATGCTCGGTTTTACCACCGTAACCCCGCCATTTGGCCATGGACATGATGAAGTCCATCTTGTAGCTATCAGCAATTAAGGCTGCTGTCTTATTTTGTTGGTATGAAGCGTCTAGTGTTGGTGTGTTCTCAGACACTATCCACCCACCATTTGCTATGGGTAAAAATACCCCAAACTCTTTATTATAGGTAGTCATTTGAATTACTCCTGTACTACAGTGGCTTACTCACATTCTTTAGCTGCAAGTAAGTTATTGCTTGATGGATTAGATATTTTTGATTCGGCTTTTTTTTGCAGCTCCAGTCTAGGTGGGCGCATAAATGTAATGCCGATAAAGATTAGAAGAGGCAAGGTGCCTATTATTAAAAATGGTGGAACAAAAGTACCGGTAGCATCTTTCATGTAGCCACTTAACAAAGGCGCTGCTGAGGCTATAGTTGCCCCAATATTCATTAGCGAAAACAGCTGTAAATACGGTCCAGTACCGAAATAACGTACTAGTAAAACGGTGCAAGATAAAAACGTTAATCCAAAACCAAAACCTATGGCAAATGAGTAAAACCCTAGGGTCATTAATGTTTGACCAAAACTAAGGGCAAACATACCCCCAGCAAGCAACATTAAGGCTACTTGAAGCATGATTTTTGGCTCAAAGTACTCGCCAATAAAGCCACCAAAAATCCGTGAGATTGCATTACAAAAAGCCTCAGCCGAAAGCAAAGTGCTCGCTAGTGCAAATGTAATTCCTACTTCAGTTAAATGGGCTACTGAAAAGCTATTAACAGTTATTCCTACGAACAAAACTGTAGAGTAGGCTGCTAGTAACAATAGGTATTGAGGTGTTCTGACAGCGCGCTTGAAGGTCCAAACTTGCTCGGTTTCGTACACTCTTTGATTTTCCGTATTGACTTTCTTGTGCTCTGGCGGCTTGCGTAAACGCTTAGCGTCAGTGAAGAGCAGGGAGGTAAGCATAAATGCCACAGATAAGATCATGGCCCCTAGCATAACCAACCAATGGTAGCGCCAGCTTCCTAACATATCGGTTGCTAGCCAAACAACAATTGGCCCTACAACTCCTCCTAGACCACCTACTGTGTAGTAAAAACCAAATGCAGTAGAATGCTTTTTAAAGAAATGAGTAATAACGTAGGTACCTGGTACTGACCCTACAAAGCTATAGCCTGTTCCAATGAATATACAGCCCCAGAAATAGGAAACTGGGCTTGCTGTTGTATACAGCATCATAAACCCAGCCGTTAATATTATTAGGCCTGTAACTAAGGTGAAGGATAAGCCCCATCTTTTGATGGTTATTGTGGGTAAGTAACTGCTTAAACCACACGCGATACCTAGGCAGGTAAAGCCCAGACCGGCTGTGGTCCAGTCCCAGTTTAGCTCTGTAACCATTGCAGGTAACACTACACCCAATGACGTGAAGGTTGCTGCGGTAATCACAAAGAAACCAAGACTAAAGGCACACAACACAAAACGCGCTTGTATTTCAGCGGTTAACTTACCCATAAGGTCTCCAAAATTTTGATGGTTATTATTTTAATTTCTATTATTACTGGTTAAAAGTTGTAGTGAACTGACATACGCCATTCACGACCCTTACCCGGTAATACTGCCACATCACCATATATATCTTGTAATGGGGTGAAATAGGTTTCGTCTAACACATTGTCTACGTTCAAGCTAATGGACCAGTCGTTGTAATTGACGAATAGTGCCGCTTGCATCAACAAGTAGCTAGGGTACTTAGTGGAAAACTCGGTGAAGCCAGAGGTTTCTGTAACATGACGCACACCCCATGTTGTCCCTACGCGGTCAAACATACCCACTTCATCAGCATAGGTGGCATAAACACTTGTCACCGCGTCTGGTATACGAGTATCTTCTAACGCACCTAAATAATATTCACTGCCAGTTAAGGCATACAAGCTGTCAGAGAAATTGAAGGCTGCTACAGATACTCCATAGTTGGATACATCGTCTAAGCCAATATCTCTAGGATTAATAACATAGTAGCCATCATAACCGTCAACATATTCGGTTTTTTGCTTATTAGATGTAATGCTGAAGCTTAGGTTGTCGGTGGCCAGAATACGTAGTTCGAGCTCGACGCCTTCGCTTTCAGTGCGGTTTACGGTGCTGCCTGCGACAGTGCTAAGTTCAGTTCTTTCTTGATTATAACCAGAGAGTGAACCTGTCACTATTCCATCGAACAACTCTAATTTAACCCCAGCTTCAACTAGCTTGCCATCTGATAACCATTCACCATCAGCGATTAAATCAGGGGATACTTCACCGGCTTGGCTAAACTCAATAGCAGCAGATTCTGCGTAACTTACATAAGGGCGAATACCTGAAGGTAGGTCTAATAACAAGGTGGCACTGTAGGTAAACTTGCCGTCTGTATCTTTGGCTTCTGTTACGCCAGCATAAGAGTATGTTGGGTCACCATTTTCAGTGGAGTCTAAGTCGTAATAGTCGTACCTAGCACTTAATGAAAGGTCCCATATATCCATAGCTGTGGCATCAAGCATTGCAAAAACAGCGTTGTCGGTCCAGGTTGACTGGGTATCTAAATCCCAAAAGAAATCGGAATTAAAAGGAGATCCCATAATATCGTTTGGCATAGCGCCAACTGATAGGTCGCGGCGACTAATGGCAATTTGCCCACCGTTATAGGACTCTCTTTTACGAGCATCATAATAACGACTGCTTAACCCGACATTGTAAACACCTGTGATGGCGTCGCTGTTACTTCCGAAAGTACTAATGTAAGACACCCTAGCTTCAAAGGTTTTAGCTAAGTAATCTGCCGGAAAGCCATAGCTTACAAAGCGCTGGTTATCTAAGTAATCAGCAAAAACTTGTATTTTTAACTGGCTGTCATCGTCATAGGTTTTGATAAGGTCTACAAAGCCTGTAAAGGTGCCGGTATCAGAAAAGTCATTGTCACTGATGTAGACATCTTGTGATGATAATTTGGTTGTGCCTAGATTAGTATCCAATGCTGCAACATCACCATCTGCGTATAAATAAAAATCTGGATAGTGTGTCAGTTTAGCAAAGTAGGTTGGGTCCTGTGCAGACAGCTCTGCCCATTCCATTTGGCCATTACCATTTGTGTCTACTAAATCAGTATCCCGTCCGGTTTGGTAGGTGCCATTATCGATTAGCTCTTGGGTGACTCTGTTCCAACCTAGAGTTTGCACATAACCTTCAGAAGTATAGGACATTAGGCCCGCTGCTAGCTTCCAGCTATTACCTATTTCAAAATCAGCCGATAATTGCAGCATTTGATGTTCTGGGGTTATGCCATTATAAAAACTCCCAGAGTCTTCTAGTTCAACGTAAGCATACACGCCGCCTTCAGCTTCTGAGATATTAACAGGTACACCTACCTGAAAACTGGCATTTTTCTTATCATAAGAGCCAAAGGTGACTTGGGCTTCACCGACGACATCAGGTAAAAAACCACCAGACTGGCTGAGCCTAGCTGTTTTTGGCTCAAGGTTTAACAAGCCGCCTATTTTACCGGGCCCAAAGTTTGCTGTGGGCGGCCCTCTCAAAATGTCTACTCTGGAGGTAGAGCCTATTGGTGTTTGGTAGGTTCCTCTATTTTCAATACGCTTGAACCCATGAAAATAAGTTTCGGCCATTGTGCCCCTAACATTTAAGGCCCCTTCAACTCCATAAAATGAAGCAGTAAAGGTACCGGGTGCGACGGCGGTAAGGTCATCCACTGTGGTTACACCAAAGGCTTTTAACGTTTCGTCACTGACAAAGGTGGCAGATCGGCCAGTTTCTAAAAGTGACTTTTCAAAACCAAAAAGCAAACTACTAGGTTGATTCTCTAGAAACCCTGCAATATCCCGTTTTGCAGTTATCGATATAACTTCTACTGCATCTTCATCAGTAACCTGAGCGGTATTCTCTGTTGCTATCGTTTCTTGTGCTAATAGCGTGTTCCCGGAGCCACTAATCACAACAGTAGCGAATGAAACAGATTTAAAAAGCTTATTTAATTTTCGCATAGTGTGAATCCTTTTGTTTATTATGGTTTTAAGGAAGGTATTACACTATCAATTTAGTCCTTGGTACTTTTGTAATTATCCGTCTAAGTACTTGACTATTTATGCAGCTATATACTTTTCTTGTAGGATGAAGGGGCTAGGTTTCAGAAACCCCTTCATTTAAGTTAGTAAAAATCGTTTTTGGTATGACTGCATGTACTCCCCAGTTACCATCAACTACTTGGGTCACACCAAAATCAACAGCTACGGATAAAAGTGAAATGGCTTCATCTTCAGTTAAATTTTGTGAGTTCATCAAAAATCTACGTGATTTTCGAAATGCGTCTCGCATGGCTAAATCGATAGTTGACTGGCTGTAAATATCACTTTGTGCATTATCACCTAACTCTTTAAGGTAGTTAGGATGACTAAATCCTAAAATTACCCATTCAGTGTCCGTCTCTATCAAAGGAAAATCAACATCAAAGTGGCGGCCAGTGATATCTCCTTGTTTGTGTAAAATGACTTGAAACACGCCGGTTAAAGAACATTCTATTGCGGTACCGCAAAGTTCAGAGTCACCTTGGCTAGCATGGGGGTCACCCACTGATAATAAACCGCCAGCAACTGCAACAGGAAGAAAAACTTTCGAGTCTTTTGCAAGACGCCAATTATCTAGATTCCCCCCTTGATTTGATGGGGGCACTGAGTCAACCAAGCCACTATGGTTTGGTGCTAAGCCTATGGTGCCAAAATGGGGGCGTAGGGGGATTTCTACGTTCTGTAATATATCAAAGTTTTTATGGGTTTTACTATGATCAACAGGTACACCTGGGTAGTCAA
This sequence comes from Paraglaciecola sp., assembly GCF_039942875.1. GTDB lineage: Bacteria > Pseudomonadota > Gammaproteobacteria > Enterobacterales > Alteromonadaceae > Paraglaciecola. The sequence continues at coordinate 12,696 of NZ_JBDVBQ010000033.1, read as the reverse complement.
TTCTGTCATGGGTAACACCAAAGGGATCCGTTTGAGGTACCCAGCGGTAGTTATATACGGCATGGGCACAAAATGGCTTTTCAGACTCATCGATTTCGTAAATAGTCACTACTTCTCTGGGTTTGGGCTCAGTGAGGAGATCGTTATAGTGAAAGCCCCAGAACGTGGCTGCATTGGATCCAAAACTTCTGCCTTTAAATTGCTCACTGTTATTGTGGCGAGTCTGAATGTCGAGAATTCTTAATTCAATGATATCTCCCGGCATTGCATCATTCACATAAATAGGTCCTGTACACACATGCACGCCGAATCCTTCTCCAGAACCACGCCCATAAACTGAAGCATCTGCGGGACCGGCTCCTCTACGGTCAACATTTTTTTGGTTTTTGGTCCATTTAAAAACGCTTTCTGCACCCGGGTCATCTTTGATCATTCTGGCGTAATCATCGTAAGCATGATGGGTTAGGGTTTCTATGGTAACTTTTTCATGGGAGTTCATTGTTAATACTGGCGGCAGGTCTTTATCAAAATAACCCCAATGTATGGTGTCTTTGTTGACTGGAATATAATGATGTACGTTTGAGGCTTTTTGTTGCGCTGAAGTTAGTGATTGTGATGAAGACAGACTTGCCGATGTATCCAGCTTGTTACGTAATTCTGATTCATCTAATGACACACTGGTTGCTGTGGCAGGGCGGCCTCTAGTTTGATGTAGTTCTTCTAATTTTGCCGCCTTCAGTTTGGAACGTTTACGGTATTCCCTAGGAGACATTTTTGTGTAATCTTTAAAAGAACGGCTGAAATACGCAGAATCATTAAACCCCCAACGAAAACAGATTTCTGATATGGATAGTTGTGCATGAACTGGGCTATCTAAATCATCTTTACAACGTTCTAAGCGCCTATTGCGGATATAGCGGCTAAAGCTCTGATCAACAGACTCAAATAATTTCTGCAAATACCTGGGTGATATCTTATGTTCTCTAGCCACTTCATTTAAGTTTAAATCTGGGTTAGAAAGCCTCACTTCTATCCCTTGGCAAATACGATGTAACATAGCAGCTTTAACGCCAGCTGAACCGCCTAATGTGCGGGTATCTGCTTCTGGAAACAGCGCCGCTATTAAAAATTCGGGGATAGCCAGTTCAATGGGCCTAAGCTGGTCTTCAGTTATGGTTTCAAGGTTATTAGCTAGAGAGACTAACATGGCGACTAAAGTTTGTGCTGGTCCAGAATGTCCCGGTAAATGCAGCATATGGGTGGGGAGTGGCGCTATAAGTCGAGCGTTAAAGGCAATGTTAGGAATAGTCACAAACAATTGTCGAAAATCAGAATGTAAAGTTAAAGACGTTTTAGAGCCCATTGCTCCAAATACTAAATCTCCAGGTATGACTTCAAAAGAACGGTCGCCTTCTTGAATGGTCATACGACCTTCTAAAGGAAATGCGACCCATACCCCATCATTGTTGTTTTCTTTTTTTGCGATTATATTTTGAGCACCGGATCTTATGCGGGTAAATTCGATTCCTTTTGGGGTAGACATGCAATGCATATCAGCATAAAAATCTTCTAAACTTCCGGGGTATTCACTAAAGAGCCCCAATTTCCCTAATGCTTCTTGCCAACTGTCTAAACGGTTCATTTTAGAATGGGAATCTGTAGAATAACTCCAGCCACGATTTTGCATATGCTCTCCCTCCTTAAACTTCTTAATCATTAAGGATTCAATTTAACTTGGCGCAACTAAAATAGCTGCCCACTAAGTAGAAATTGCAATTTATATACCAGTACAAGTGAAATATAGAGAATGATTATTTGAAAAAGCTGTTAAATCAGAGAATGATTTAACAGCTTCGAAAACAGTCAGGTAGGTAATTTACTCGGGTTACTCTGAGTCAGGCTCACCAGTATCGACAATGCTTCTAGGGATTTTTGCATGTACACCTTGTACACTATCTACCACTTGAGTTACGCCAAAATCGCTACTGATACTCATTAATGAATATGCATCATCTTTACTCATCCCTCTGTGCTCTGCTAAAAGTTCTAGCATGTCCACAGACGCGTTTTTCATGGCTACATTAAGGTCTTCATCAAAGCCATGTACCACAAAGTAATTAGGAGTCTCTAACAATGGAGATGGGAACACAAAATCTTTGCGTAAAATGATTTGCATGGTCACGTCAAGAGAGGCCTCAATGGCGGTACCGCTTATTTCACCGTCACCTTGTGATACATGTGGGTCACCAATAGAGAATAGTCCACCTTCAACTTGTACTGGGTAGTACATGGTCGAGCCAGCACCAATTCTCCAGTTGTCGATATTACCGCCATGTTTACCCGGTGGTATGGTGCTAACACGGCCTGACACGTCTGGTGCAACCCCTGCGGTTCCAAGGTGTGGTCTAACCGGTACTCTAACGCCGTTGAGTGTTTTTTCGCGTTCACACTCTGGACATTTAGTTATGGTGCCAGGGACTTCGTATTTACCCTTAAAATCATAAGCATAATGTCCATGGGCTTGCATGCTCGCCATGTCTAAACGATAGATTGTCACCCTTTCTTTTTCGCCGAACTCTTTGTATAAATGCCCCCAATTGGCGGCTAAATTTGAGCCATATGAAAATCTGGGGCGCATAGAAAGATATCTGACTTCTAACATATCTCCTGGTTGGGCCCCTTTCACAAAAATAGGGCCTGTCATTAAATGTACTCCAGGATTTCTATCGGCTTCGGGGATACCATCCCAAACCGCTTTGATACTTTCGTCCATCATTAGTTCAGGAGCGTCACCAGCATGATGGGTTATGGCTTCGGCTTGAATAATGTCGCCACTTTCTATTATCACGGCAGGGCTTTCGGTTGCTGAAAAATATCCCCAGTGACAGTTTTCGACTGTAGCCTTCAAGGTATGCATCGCACCTGCTTGATGTCTGTCTTGATTGCTTAAATCATCTGTTTTTAGCAATGACATAATGAGTACTCCCGTTTATTATTAATATAAGCTCGTTATGTTTAGGCTAATCGCTTGAAAGATCAGTTTCTTGACTGAGTACGCCAGCTTAATTGTGCGTATTCCCTTTTTTACGTGTTTTAACTCAACACAACAGTGGTCATATCTAAAGAGCCATATTCAACATAGTTAGTTTCAAAGTGTACTTTGTCTTCAGAAGTACGGGCACCTAAGACATATAGTAACGGTAAAAAATGATCCGGATGAGGCACTGATTGCGGGGCTTCTGGGCCAAACTTAGCATAATTGATGACTGACTCTGGTTGGTTGTTTAATATTGCATTACGAATGTAATCACCAAATATTTTAGCCCAGTCAAAGCAGCTATTACGTCCACCCCAATCCATGACAGAAAGGTTATGAACTATATTGCCACTACCAATAATTAAGTAACCTTGTTCTCGTAATACCGCCAACTTTCGGCCAAGGTTAAAGTGGAAGCTTGGTGGCTTACCGCTATGAATCGATAATTGCACCACAGGGATATTAGCTTTAGGAAAGACTTTTTTAAGTACACACCAAGTACCATGATCAAAGCCCCAACTGTCGTCTAACACTGCACCTTCTTCAGATAAAATCGAGGTGATTTTTGCAGCTAGTTCAGGGCTGCCCGGAGCAGGATATTGCATTTCATACATAACTGCCGGAAACCCTCCAAAATCATGTATGGTCTTGGGGTTTTCAGAAGAAGTAACACCTACGCCTTGGGTATACCAATGGGCAGAAATGCAAATGATACCTTTGGGGGTAGGTAGTTCTTTTCCTAGCCTTGCCCACATTGAGGTGGCTTGATTGTTTTCCAAAACATTACCTGGGCTGCCGTGCCCAAAGAATATTGCAGGCATTGTCGTTTTTTGCTCAGGATTGACGCAATCTTGCATAGTTTCAACCTTAATAAATTTTCTATTTGTAGATAATAATTTCAGTGGGTATAAGACTAATACTGTCTTAAGTTGCTTGCTTTATCGGGATAGTTTGTTGGGTGTGTTTCCAGCTATGTTGATAGCGCTCTACTAGCCATTGGTTTAGTAGTAACTGTGCTTCTTCTTGCCAAGAATAACGGCCTCTAGGGGCAAAACGAGAATTTAAGCCAACTTGTACTAGTCTATCTACATGAAGGTCTTGCTCGGTAATCTCCATAGCGGCTTTCATGTTGAAGTCTATTTTGTCTTGAAAAAGTGGCGTTTTCATCGCCCCTGGTGCCACTAAATAACCAATTGTCATACTGTGGCTCTCGGCTGATTCGGCATGTAAAATTAAGTAAATAATCATGTCTGCAGTGATAACAAGCGAAAGAGTAGGGGGCAGGTTAGCAAACACGGCGCGATTGCGGTCTTCGTCTGTTAGGTTAGGAAATATCGGTAATATCGCTTTTTGTAGTGGGTTAAAAGCGGCATCAGCGTGGTCCGTTCCATTTAACCTTACATACCCAGCTTCATTCTCTGACATAGTAGGAAATTCGGACTTTTCACTAGGAATGAAGTCATGCAAAGGGCCTTTATGTAACTTAGTCGCGTGATAGCCATCATTGTTATTTTCCATCATCACTTTCCAGTTCCAGTTGTAACTCTCAGGTTTTTCAGGTCGTGGGCCTTCGGCTTTTTCTAGTTCATAGTTAGCTAAGTATTTGCTCACCTCAGGAAGTCGTGGGGCTAGAGGTGCGGCATTGAGGTCAAAGTTAACGAATATAAAACCTTGCCATATCTCTACTTTCAGTTGCGGCAACGCATGATTTTCACGACTGAAGTCACAGGTTTTGTTCATAGCTGGCGCGCCAGAAAGTGAACCGTCTAATTGGTAACACCAGTTGTGGTAAGGGCATAAAAATACTTTGGCATTTCCATGGTCTTCGGCCACTAACATGCCTCTATGTTGGCATACAGCCGACATTGCTTTTATTTCTTTGGTTTTGTCGCGGCAGATAATTAACGGTTCGTTGATATGGGTTACGGTAAAATAATCACCAATATTGGGCAAAAGAGATTCCCGTCCAACACATAACCACTCATGGTTGAAAAGGGCTTCTTTTTCAAATTCAAAGAAAGCCGGATCGGCGTAACATTCAGGAGGCAAGCTTTCGGCTCGGCCAATATCAAGTGTTGAGCTTGCCATACTGGCGAAAAAATCTTCTGTGAATACTTTATTTATCATTCTTTGTTTTCCCATAATTTAACGTATTCAATGACATAGCTCATCAAAGGTAGCTAGTGACGAGTCTTTACATTATTGTTGAAACTGGAAACATTATAGAAATTTGTTGTGTCTCCATCTTGGACATATCCGTCTCACAATTTGAAATAACACGATTTTGATAAGTGATGTGCCTGCTAAGAATATAGGTTCTTGCGCTAAGGTTGTGCGTTGCTGCACCCAGATGTTTCAAATAGTTAAGGAGAGGTTAAGGAGCTCAACTTTTTGTACGTAAAAGAACAAGAAGCCTTTCTTAATCAAGGATAGATTAAGCGCTCAACAAAAATAACTGGAGCAGCAATGAAAATCGGTATTATTTGTGGCAGTCAACGAGCTAATTCGCAAACATCTAAGGTTGGAAACTATATCGAGGCAAAACTTAACGCTGCTGGAGTGAGTAGTTACCTGATTGATTTAGGTGTTGAGCCCTTACCTAGTTTTGAAGATAGCTTTTGGTACGAAAAAAATGGCACTCTTCAAGCAAAGTGGCAGCCAGTTGCTGATGAGTTAAAAAGCTGTGATGGTTTTGTGGTGGTGACGCCTGACTGGCATGGCATGGTTCCTAGTTGTCTCAAAAATCTATTTTTATTCGCTAGTGCGGCTGAAATGGCAAATAAACCGGGTTTGATTGTTGCGGTTTCTTCTACTGTTGGCGGTTACTTACCCGTTGCTGAATTGCGTATTAGCAGCTACAAGAACAATCGTATTTGCTGGATCCCAGACCATATTATAATTCGTAACGTAAAAACATGTCTCAACGACACCGAACAAGCAGAGGGGAAAGATGATATGTATATACGAGCTCGTCTGCAGCATTCTCTGTCTCTTTTAACTGAGTATGCACGGGCGTTAGATATGGTCAGGCTAAGTAAGGTAGCAGATTACGATACTTATCAATATGGCATGTAGTGTTTAAACTTATTAATTACAAAATCCAATGGTGCAACTATGAGTAGAATAACAGTCACACCCATGACAAAAAATATAGGGGCGACAGTCGGAAACCTGGATTTAACTAAACCTTTATCTAGCCAACAAAAAACAGATTTGAAACAAGCTTTGATGGACCATCAAGTTATTTTTCTTCGAGACCAGCCTATTAGCCACGAACAGCATAAAGAAGTGGGTAAGGTGTTTAGCAATTTAATTATGCATCCAGGCGCCCCCAGTATAGAAGGCCATAAGGACATTGTTGCTATCCATGCAGATGAAAACTCTAAATATATTGCAGGTGACAATTGGCATTCTGATTTAAGCTGTAACCCTGAGCCGCCAATGGGGTCAATGCTTTACTTGCACACCATACCTAGCATTGGTGGCGATACCTTGTTTTCATCTATGTATGCAGCGTATGACTCCTTGTCTCCGGCATTACAAGAGTATCTAGGTGGGTTAGAAGCTGAGCACGATGCTAACCCTGTTTATCATAGTATCTATGGAGATTATGGAACGGCTTACCCCTGCAGCCGTCATCCAGTGGTGAGAACTCACCCTGTTACTGGCCGTAAAGGAATTTTTGTTAATCGCTCTTACACCACACGGATTATGGGGGTATCTAAAACTGAAAGTGATGGCATATTAAAAATGCTTTTTGAGTTAGCGAAAGATCCGAATTTTCAGGTACGTTTTGAGTGGCAGGCTCACTCGATCGCGATTTGGGATAATCGCTGTACACAACATTTTGCTGTGTGGGATTATTTTCCAGAAACTAGATCAGGTTATCGAGTAACACTTGAGGGGGATAAACCTGTTTAGCGTTTAATGTTGGCCATGCCGCTTTGTAAGTTTAACTGGGATACTTTAAACGAACACAATAGACAGATATAGTCAGCCGAGCAATGTAATAAAACAAAGTACTACAGAGAGGAGTCACTATGAAGAATTTAGCTAAGATCGCAATAATTGGCTTAGTGTGTGGTACATGTTTTAAAGGGTTGGCGGCTGAGTTTGCCGATGGGCCGATAATCTTTGGTTATGGTAAACATGCTCCAGTAAAGCAAGATATGAGACTTGCCAAAGATACCAAGATGAAAGTGGTATTTGATATTAGTAAAGCAGGTAAGGACGGTGGGCTTAATCGTGGCTTTGATAGCATTGCGCGCTTTTACAATATGCATGTAGCCAACGGTATTCCCACTAAGAATATTGATCTGGTAGTAGTGGTGCATGGCGGTGCCACTAATGAACTACGTAATGGGAAATCTTACCAAGCTAAATATGGTAAAGAGAATCCCAATAACGAGTTGATAAAAACCTTAATCGCTAATGAAGTACAATTTGTTCAATGCGGGCAATCTGCGGCTTATCATCAAGTGGATAATGAGGATATGATTGAGGGGGTTGATATGGCATTGTCAGCCATGACAGCCCATGTCCTTTTAGCTGAAAAAGGCTACAGCCAAAATCCGTTTTAATACTTTTTGTACATTTAGTTTAATCATTAAAAAAGGCGGACTACTTGGGGTAGTCCGCCTTTTTAGTTTTCATCTAGCTTTAATAAAGTTAGCTATTTGCCGCTCTAAATTTAGCAATTAACTGGTTAGTTGATGCGTCAAAGCTTAACGCTGCATCTGTATTGACTAGCTTATCAAGTACTTGATTGCCTAGCTCTTTTCCTAACTCTACGCCCCATTGGTCGAATGAGTTCACACCCCATACTGCACCTTGTACAAATACTTTGTGTTCATACATAGCGACCAAAGCGCCTAATGTTTTAGGATCCACTTTATCAAACAGCATAGTATTGCTTGGTTTATTGCCAGGCATAGTTTTGTGAGTGGCGAGAGAGTCAAGCTCGGCTTCATCCAAACCTTTAGATGCTAAATCTGCTTTACACTCTTCAAAGGTTTTCCCCTGCATTAATGCTTGAGTTTGACCAAAACAGTTTGACGCTAACATGGCATGATGAGTATCGTCTTGATTAGGGACGTTTAGCGGTAACATAAAGTCAGCTGGCACTAACACTGTGCCTTGGTGAATAAGCTGGTGGAATGAATGTTGGCCGTTAGTGCCTTCACTTCCCCAGATTATTGGTCCTGTTTCATAGTCTGTTGCTGTTTTAGCGCCTGCTATACGTTTACCATTACTTTCCATATCAAGTTGTTGCACATAAGCTGGAAAGCCTCGTAAGTAATGATAGTAAGGCAGCAATACATGACTTTGAGCACCGAAGAAGTTCACATACCAAACGCCCAATAATGCTAATAACATAGGTAAGTTTTGCTCAGCAGGGGCAGTTTGAAAATGTTTATCCATTTCAAAAGCGCCTTGCAATAATTCGCGGTAATTGTCGTAACCTATGGTGAGTGCAATGGGTAAACCGATTGCTGACCAAAGAGAGTAACGACCGCCTACCCAATCCCACATGGGGAAGATATTGTCTTCAGCCATACCAAATTCGGTAGCAGCTTTAATATTGGAAGACACAGCAATAAAGTGTTTTGCAATATCTTGCTGTGTACCGCCAGCACCTAAAAACCATGCTTTTGCGGTTAATGTGTTTTGCAGCGTTTCTTGGGTTGTAAATGATTTAGAAGACATCACCACTAGGGTTTCTTCATGATCAACTGTAGCGAGTACGTCTTGAATATGACAGCCATCAACATTTGCTACATAGTGTACTTTTACACCTTCAAACCAATAGGGTTTAAGGGCTTCAGACATGATTTTAGGACCTAAAAATGAACCGCCAATACCAATAGCTACAATTTGTTTAAGAGGTTTACCTGTATAACCTTTACGTTCACCGCTATGAACACTAGCCACAAAATCTTGAATTTTTTGTTGGCAGGCTAAGACTTCTGGCATCACGTCTTCGCCATCGACTAATACTGGCTTGCCTGAAAAGTTACGAAGGGCTGTGTGTAAGACTGCACGTTTTTCGGTGTGGTTAATGATGTCACCCGCAAACATGGCGTCGCGCTTTTCTGAAACCTGACATTCAGCAGCTAACGCTTGTAATGCACTAAGTACTTCATCGGTGACTAAATTTTTTGAAAAGTCTAATTCGATACCACAGGCTGATTCGGTGTATTTTTCTGCTCTTTGAGGATCGGCTGCAAACCAATCTCGCATATGTTGTGTTTTTATTTGTTCTGCTAGGCTTTCTAGGTTTTGCCAAGCTTTAGATTCAGTCAATGCTGTCATAGGAGACCTCGGGTGTAGGGTGATACAAAAATAATGACAAAAAAGCGCCGCAGAACGACGCTTTTTTTAAACTAATTTAGCTTATAGGTAGCTTTTTAATAGTGTTTCTAGTTTTACTTGGTCAATGGCGAAGTTACGGATCCCTTCAGATACTTTTTCGGTTGCCATTGCATCTTGGTTCATTTCCCAGCGGAATTGAGCTTCAGTTAAAGGTGCGCCAGGTGTTTTAGTCGCCCCAGTATCTGTCAACTTAACAGGAAGAGGTGCATCAGATTGTGATAGCTCTTCTAAAAGTGCTGGACCAATCGTTAAACGGTCACAGCCTGCTAGTTCTGTGATTTCACCAGTATTACGGAAGCTTGCCCCCATAACTACAGTTTTGTAACCGTGCTCTTTGTAGTAGTTATAGATTTTAGTCACAGATACTACGCCAGGATCTTCTTCTGAAGTGTAGTCTGTTTTACCTGTGCTCTTTTTGTACCAATCAAGAATACGGCCTACAAAAGGAGAAATTAGGTAAGCGCCAGCTTCTGCACATGCTTGAGCCTGAGCAAAACCGAATAACAAAGTAAGGTTGCAGTTGATACCTTCTTTTTCTAATACTTCAGCGGCTTTGATGCCTTCCCACGTAGAGGCCAATTTTATTAAAATGCGGCTTTTGTCGATACCAGCTTCTTTATATAGGGCAACTAATTTATGGGCTTTTTCGATACTAGCAGCAGTATCAAATGATAAGCGGGCGTCTACTTCAGTTGAAATACGGCCAGGAACGATGTTGACTATATCAGTACCTATGGTGACTGAAAGCTTATCGCCTGCATCAATGATTTGTTGCTCTGGATCTGATGACTGTTCTTTGGCCCATGCTACAGCATTCTCTAGGTGAGATTTGTACTGAGGCATTTCTGCCGCTTTCAATAATAATGAAGGGTTAGTAGTGGCATCTACTGGTTGGTACTTTTTGATTGCCTCGATATCGCCTGTATCTGCTACAACAGTGGTGATTTCTCGTAAAGCTTGTAATTGGTTAGACATAATATCCTCTGTATTGGGTGACGCTTAGTTTATGCTTGATGCTAATGTGCTATAGCTTGGTAGTGAACTCAAAGAAGTAAGCTAACTATCTTATGCTTAATGTTTACCAAATCTATTAACAGCCCTTAAAATAAAGCATATAACTGTTAAAAAGCCGATGCTAGTAAAAGGCCGCCTTAAAAGTGAAAAAAAGTAAATTGTTACTAAATAGCGACGTTTTGCTTTAAATCTATGGGTTTTGCTACGGATAAGGCTTATTTTAACATCCTATATTTACAGATGTATTAAACCTATCTTGTTTTTCTAAAGCAGCCCCACATATATCTAACTTACCTTTATTTAATGATACTTTTTTACAGGATCTCTTTTTAATGTTAGTGGTTATATCTCCCGCCAAAAATCTTGACTATGCAACCCCCGCTTCTACTGAAACGTTTTCACAACCTGAAATGTTAGATGATTCAGAATTTTTGATTGAGCATTGTCGTAAATTGAGCCCAGCTAAAATAAGTTCGCTTATGAAAATTAGTGACAAATTAGCAGGCTTAAATGCCGACCGTTATGCCAGTTGGCAGTTACCCTTTACAACCGACAATGCTAAGCAGGCGTTACTTGCCTTTAATGGTGATGTGTATGCAGGGCTCGATGCAGGGACGTTGACTGAAGACGATTTAAACTATGGGCAGCACCATTTACGCATATTATCTGGTTTATATGGGCTCTTAAAGCCTCTAGATTTAATGCAAGCATATAGGTTAGAGATGGGCACTAAGTTAGATACCGGAGAACATAAAAACTTATATCAGTTTTGGGGGAGCAGAATTAGTAACAAATTGAATGAAGCGCTTGATGCACAAGGTGACAATGTCTTGGTCAACCTAGCTTCTAATGAATATTTTAAAGCGGTTCACCCAAAGGCCTTAAATGCAGAGGTTTACACACCTGTTTTTCAAGACTGTAAAAACGGTCAATATAAAGTGATTAGCTTCTTTGCCAAAAAAGCCAGAGGAATGATGGCTAGATATATTATCGAAAATCGTTTAACAGATGTGAGTCAGTTAAAAGAGTTTGATAGTGCTGGCTATCAATATTCAGAACAAAAAAGTAAAGGTAATGATTTGGTTTTTACAAGAGAAGAGCAAGGATAGAAGCATAAAATTTGTGTTTGAATATAAGGTGCATCAAATCAGTCGTCCCTAATTTAAGCACATTGTTTTAGAAGGTTGGATTATTTTGCACTTCAAAAAATACAACAATTTTGAATTGTTGCCGATATAGTTTTACTGGCATCAATCTTGCCCTTACAAGTTAACCAATCTTCTAAATAGAAAATACGGAGGCTTTATGCCCATTAAACCTTTTATGCTAGTAACAATCGCCACGGTTTCAGTTCTGTTTTCAACTTTTACTCTTGCCCAGTCTGAGAAAGTTGAAGCTAAAAAAGCTGAAGTTCAAAATCTAATGCAGCAGAGAATTGAAGACCGTTGTGGCGAAGATCAAGACTGTATTGCCAAGATGAAATCTCGAATGGCTGAAAAAGGTGGGGCTGAAAGAGGGGATCGTGACAGTGCTAAACAGCAGATGTTGATTGAAAAACGTTGTGGCGATGATCAAGACTGTATTGCCAAGATGAAATCTCGAATGGCTGAAAAAGGTGGGGCTGAAAGAGGAAATCGAGACAGTGCTAAACAGCAGATGTTGATTGAAAAGCGCTGTGGTGATGACCAAGACTGTATTGCCAAGATGAAATCTCGTATGGCTGAAAAAGGTGGGGCTGAAAGAGGAACTCGAGACAGTGCTAAACAACAGATGTTGATTGAAAAGCGCTGTGGCGATGACCAAGATTGTATTGCCAAGATGAAATCTCGTATGGCTGAAAAAGAAGGGTCTGAAAGAGGAGATCGAGACAGTGCTAAACAGCAGATGTTAATTGAAAAGCGTTGTGGTGAAGATCAAGATTGTATTGATAAGTTAAAATCGCGCATGGCCGAAAGAGCAGCAGTAAAAGAATAGCCCATAAAGAGTGATTGGTTGTAATGAAATAACCTGACTCTTTAGTCTAAGTATTGCAACTAATACTAAAGTATTAACACGCAGGTTTTTTAATCATGCTCGGTGCGCTTTAATAAATCCAACGCAACATATGTTGCATTAATTTATTAAAACAACCCGAGGATTAACCATGTTGAAAATTGTTAAAACTTCTATCGCTATTGCTACTGTATCTCTACTAACCACTGCTCCTGCTCAAGCCGATGTAGGCGAAGCATTACAGAATATTTGTACTATTGTAAAAGCCGATGATAAAGGCG
>NZ_JBDVBQ010000032.1:0-77810 GCF_039942875.1 Paraglaciecola sp. | reverse complement strand
CAATCGCGATGGACGAAGGTTTACGCTTCGCAATCCGTGAAGGTGGCCGTACTGTAGGTGCGGGTGTTGTTGCTAAAATCCTTGACTAATATTTAGTTATTGATTGAAAAAAGGTCACTTAGGTGGCCTTTTTTATTGCCTGAAGCTTCTGTACTGTAGTCTGAACGGATATCTCGGTGACATACTTTGTACGAAACAAAGTAGAACATGCGAAGCATGGCCCCGAAGGGGTGAAAGGCAGGATGCCTAGAAAAACGTGGGTGAAATCAGTTTCTTTAGTTGCGCAGCAATGCCTGATTGAACGGAAAAACATGGATGTTTTTTCTGGGTGATGTTCATCATGGACGTGATACGTACAAATGTTAGATAGAGTGCTGGTGTTGTGGCTAAAATCCTTGTTTAATATTTAGTATTGATTGAAAACACCTAGTCTATTGTATGGCGTTAAGTAGATACTGAAGTAGCGCTGTAATGCTAGTGCAGGATATGGCGTAAGAGCGCCGCATCCTGTAAACATTTAGCCCCAAGCGTTGGCTATCTACTTTATATAGAAACTAAGGTATTCAAATAACCAAGAATATATTTTTATTCGTTTTTAATAATGCGCAAAATTTTTGCTTCATGGCTGGTAACTTCAACCTGATAAGCCTTACCCTCATTACTCATATTTTGGTGTTTCCATAGGTCTCTAAATGTGGCTGAGCTCCATTTTAGACCTAAGTCTTGTTGTATATTAAGGGCAAAATTTGCCGTTACGCTACCACGATTAAGCATTGCGACAGCCCAGCTACCATCACTCAATGGCTTAGCATAAATTTCTAGGTCGCCTTCATCTTTAACCTTTTTAGCTTGCTGCCCAAGTGCATCTTGGTTAAGTGCAATGACTTCTGTGTTGGTTAAAGTTTCAAGTGTGTATGGGTCGACATTACGTAAATCTGAAGCGGTTAATAATGGAGATGCCAACATTGCCCACATAGAAAAGTGCGTCCTATATTCAATGTTTGAAGCTCCAGCTCCAACGAGTTCTTTGCTTTCGCCATTTAACCCAACCACTAGCATATCAAAATCGTTCCATTGACCAGGCTTGGTATAAGGTGTTAACTCTACTCCTCTGTCAATCATGTCCAAAACATCTTGATAATAGTCTTCGCGATTGCCTGGATAATCAAAATCATCTGAAATATCTTGGCCTATGCGCCAGTGATTGGCTCCTATATCACCTCCCCATTCCCAAATGTTTGCCCAGCCACAGTGGCATGCATGAAAAACAATATCCTGCTCTTGCTCTATTAAAGCTTCGGACATTGTTAAAAATACTTCATGTAGAACGGGAGCGGGTTCTTTTGCGTGGGAGCAGCATGCATCGTACTTTAGGTGGTCAATACCCCATGATGCAAACATGGCTGCATCTTCAGCTTCATGGCCTTCACTTCCTGTAAAACCAGCACAGGTGTCTTTCCCTGGGCCTGAGTAGATACCTAGCTTCATACCTTTCGAGTGGGCATAATCAGCAATGTATTTGATACCTCGTGGAAATTTCACAGGGTCATATTCTAGTGGGTGGTCTTGACGGCTGCCTTTATAACGTTGCCAACCATCATCTAAATTGACATATATATAACCCGCATCTCGCATCCCATTAGCCACCATAGAGTCTATTGTTTCGATCAATAACTTCTCGTTAATTTCAACACCAAAATTATTCCAGCTGCTCCATCCCATTGGAGGGGTTTTAGCCAGGCCGTTATTATGGTTTAGCTCCTTAAAGCTAGTCACTTTTTCAGGTGATGCAGTTTGTGTTGCGGCAAAAGCAGTTGTTTGCTTCAGTAGTAATAAAAAACTTAGCGTGATTAACGTAAAAGTTGCGCTATTTGAAGTCATGTAGGCCTTCCAATTATTAGTTTCAAGCTAACCGAGTCTCATATTGTTATTAGTAATATCTGACTAAGGAGTAGTGCTCATATGTGTGAACTTATCCTACGAAACTTAAGATAAAAACACAATGAAATTTGCATTGTTTCATTTTCCTTTTATTGGTTTCTTTTTGGCTTTTGGTTATCTTGTTGCTTCTTAGAGAAGCGCTAAATGTGTAAATAGTATGAAGACTGAAGCCTTGCACTTTTCATTTTGAGTTTTACTGATACGCTGTTTGTTTAAATATTAATTAGAGAGTATTGATACATGCTTAAGTTAAAGGTTATTGCTCTGACTATATTGTTGGTTGGGTTTGCTGGGTGTGGAAGCTCTGACACCGCATCTACAGTGGTAGATGATGACACATCTGAAAGCGAGACTGATACTAGTACGGACGACGGTACAGGAGGCTATTACGATGTGGACATGTTTACTGTTTTGCCTTTAGAAGAAGACATTGTAAGTTGCACCTTAGAAAATGGTACTACAACCACTTGTTATGAACTGACGTTCGTTGCTAATACTGTAGGCGATACTGAGGGAGAGGGGACGGTTGGACCATACTGCCCTGATAGTATAGATACGCCTAGAGATGAGGCGGGTCTTGGGGTTTATGATGGCGATACCAATCCTGGCTTTCAGTCTTTGGTTGATGCAGCACAAGGGATGGATGCTGACGGTTACGACATAGTCGATGAAGACGGTAATATCCGTTCTGGTGGTGGTGGAGACTACAGTTATTGCTTGTCTATGCCATTTGACTCAAGCTTAACCGTAACCTATTTGATACCCGTTACCCCTGAGTTCCGCTCTGAGGCCTATTATATTGAGACTGTTGGAAGTATTGGGGTGGGCATTAATGGTATACCAATTAAAGGCGACCCACCTAGCGTTACCACAGCAGAAGCGGGGATCGGTGGCACAGGCAGTGGAAACATTCCTGCGTTAGATCATTGTGGAGGGCACGCCGACCCGGCAGGTTATTATCATTGGCATTTCATTCCCCAGTCTATAAACACTGTGTTTGAATCAGAAGAATACGACTTTACTGATTTATATGGTATCAGTTGTAGCAATACGTATATTGAATATGAGGATCCAACTGCCTTTGCAGGTTTGGCTAAAGATGGTTTCCCTATATACGCAGCATATGATGCGGTAGATGCAGTGCCTACCGAGCCTAACAGTGTCGTTACGGTTGATGAATGTAATGGCCATAGTCATGCAACAGATGAATATTCAGACGGTGTGTATCACTACCATGCATTAGAAACGGGCGCACCTAATGTACCAGTTTGTTTAATGGGAAGTTTTGCAGAGCGAAATGATTTTTCTGTTCAGTAATTGCTAACCATAAACGTATTAGGCTGCCAATTTGCAGCTTAATGCAGGAGACTCTATATGTTTAAATATTTTAAAATTATCACCTTACTTTTTAGTTTGGGGTTTGTAAATCATAGCTTCGCACATGACAGTAACATCGCTACCTTTCATATTAGGCATATGGCAGATGACCTATGGGTATATGAGCTGATGACACCACTTCATGGGCTTGATACATCATTAAGAGCCGCTATGAAAGGAGATACGGATTTGGTTAACCTGAGCAAAGAGAGTACTGAATATAAACAAAAGCTGATTAGTCATATAAAAAGCGATTTTGACGTTACAGCAATAGAATATTCCGAAGATAAAGGCGCAACTAAACCAGTGAAATTGAGTTTAGGCAAAGGAAGAATTAAATTGAACGGTCATCAGTCCGTGTTCATTTTTGAAATTAAGGGGATGCCAAAAGATGTGATGCAACTTGATTTCCGCCTAGCGAGTATGTCGAATAATGACTCTCAAAATAATTTACTACGGTTGATAGATGGCCAGAAAACAAAAAAATATTTATTGAATCAGAATAATGATTTCTCCGGACAAAGTATCGGCTTCTTTCATTCGGTGATACCTAAAACCTCTAGTTGAGTTTAAAAAAATTTATAAAATGCACTTCTAGATTTTGTTACTATTAAGAAAATTATGGAGGTGTGATGCAGTATTCAAAGTTAGGAAGCAGTGGTGTTAATGTTTCAAGAGTATGTCTTGGAAGCATGACGTGGGGAATACAAAATACCCAACAAGAAGCCAATGAGCAAATCGAATTCGCTTTAAGTAAAGGCATCAATTTTATTGATACAGCAGAACTTTATCCAGTTCCGCCAGCGGCTGACAAACATGGCGACACAGAACGTATTATCGGTAACTGGATTGCTACTAATCCAGCAAGAAGAAAAGACTTTGTTTTAGCCAGTAAAATCGCAGGCCCTGGTTTGTCTTATATCCGTGATGGTCATAAAATTACAGCTGAAAGTGTTATTGAATCTGTCGATGCTTCATTAGGGCGATTGAAAACCGATTACATTGATCTTTTTCAATTACATTGGCCTAACCGTGTATCACCTCACTTTGCTAAACACTGGCCCGGACAAGTGACCTTTTCTAAGGCTAACTCTGATGTAGAAACCAATCAGATGCTAGAAATTCTTCAGGCCTTAGATGATTGCATTAAAGCAGGTAAAATACGCTTTTGTGGCTTGTCTGATGATACTCCTTGGGGAATTAACACCTACCTAAAACTTAGTGTTCAACATGCTCTACCTAGAATGGTCTCTATTCAAAATGAGTTTAGTTTACTGCATGCTAAAGATTGGCCGTATTTGATAGAGAACTGTATCCATGAAGACGTTGCGTACTTGCCTTGGTCACCTCTAGCAGGTGGTGCATTAAGTGGCAAATATCTAAACAAACAGTTACCAAAAGGTAGCCGTTGGACCTTAGTTCAAAGGAATGGCATATTTCGAGATACAGAAGTAACGCATGCTGCAACCGCCAAGTATGTAGATATAGCTAAAGTTCATCAGCTCAGTCCTGCGCAACTAGCTTTAGCTTGGTGTGATCAAGTAGATGGAGTAACCTCGACTATAATCGGCGCAACAAATATGGCGCAGTTGAAGGAAAATATTCAAGCCTTTGAAACGCCATTAACTAGAGATGCTTTAGCTGAAATTAGCCAAGTATTTAAAGAGTACCCAGTTCCATTTTAACCTTGCCAATTCAGTTGGTCTTTAGTGAGTTATTGACTATAAAGACCAATCCTTTTCATTAGATAGCTACTCTTTGTCTATATAACTGCTGTTTTCAAGGAGTTTATGTTCGCATTCCTGTGGCAACTAATAAGTTTGTAAGCTACTAAACTAGCTTCGCGATATTATTGGCTGGTTGTTTTTTGTACTATATGGTTGCGTTAAGGAACTGCACCGGATTGAGTCATACCGCATTGCTTTTAATTAGGAATACAAACTGAGCATTTAAGGAAAAAATGTCGATACTTAAAAGAATCAATCCATTTATAGTACTGGGTATTTTCTCGCTAAGTAGTCATCATAGCTTTTCACATGAAGGCCATGATGAGCCTGACATAATTTTACCCCAACAACTAGGTGAATTAGGTACCGTTGCGTTTGCTTCGTCTTGTGGGACCGAACAGCAAAAGGCGATTAACACAGGAGTCGCTTTATTACATCACATGATGTATGCCCAAGCAGAAAAACACTTTGCTGAATGGGTTAAACGCTCTCCTCAATGTGCCATAATGTACTGGGGATATTCGATGAGCCTGTTTCACCCTTTATGGCCAGATAAAATAACCGAGAAAGCTAGCGCCAGAGGTGCAGAGGCCATAACAAAAGCCAAAACACTCAGTAGCTCTCAGCGTGAAGCTGACTATATCAAGGCTGCCGCTGCTTATTATAATAAGTGGCAAAATACAGCAGAATCGAAGCGTATCTCTGATTGGGCCAACAGTCATAAAAAACTTGCAGAATTATATCCAGAAGATATCGATGCCGTGGCCTTTTACGCTCTTGCACAGTTGGTTATGGCCTCTAAGAAAGACCCAAGTTTTAGTCAAAATATACAAGCAGGAAAATTATTAGCTAAACTATTAATTTCCAATCCTGATCATCCGGGAGCCATTCACTATACTATTCATGCGTATGACACCCCTTTATTGGCAGAAAAGGCCATAGACGCCGCCAGAGCCTATGATAAAATTGCCCCCGATGTCCCTCACGCGTTGCATATGCCAAGTCACATTTTTGTTCGATTAGGTATGTGGGAAGATGCTAAAAACTGGAACATTCGTTCAGCCAAAGCCGCGTTAAAATATCCAAGCAATGGACAAACATCTATGCATTATGTGCATGCAATTGATTATCTTGTTTACAGCTACATGCAATTGAATCAAAAAGATTTGGCACAACAAGCATTTGACAATATTGGGTCGCATCTTCCTTTACAGCCTACATTTCCAGCGGCATATGCATTATCGAGTATTCCTGCAAGAATCGCCCTAGAAAGTCATCAGTGGGGATCCGCGAGTCAAATTCCTGTACGGACTTCCAGTTACATCAATTGGGAACAATTCCCACATATAGAGGCCATTACTTATTTTAGCCGAGGCATAGGTGCTGCCAGAATCAACAATATTAAGGCCGCGAAAGAAAATTTAGCGGTTCTTTACCAATTACTTGAAAAAACCCAACAAACCAGCCCTGCTTATTGGGCAGTCTTGGTTGATGCACAAGCCCAGGCTGTCTCCGCGTGGGTAAGTTATGCTCAAGGCGACACCCAAGCGGCAATCACTCAACTCGCTAAAGCGGCGGATCTTGAAGATTCTGTTGATAAAACCCCGGTTACTCCAGGGGCGGTCTTGCCCATTAGGGAGTTACTTGGAGATATGTTAGCAATGACAGGTGATCTTGCTAATGCCAATCTGGCCTATCAAAACTAAGATATTAATTAACCTTGCTCTTGGTACCTATATTTATGCTCAATAGCTACTTGGTGAGTTTATTTATCATCTTCATACTCTTTGAATTTCAAATGGTTATGTATTAGTCTGGGTATCATTAAATTTTAAGAAATCATTATGTCTTTAAAAAATATTCGTGTGTTATGTGCCACTGCTGCTTTATGTTTAATCTCTATTTCATCTTACGCTACCGTGGTAGAAATTCGTACTTCACTTGGCGATATCGAAGTTAATCTGTTTGATGATGCGACTCCAGAAACCGTTGAGAATTTTTTGAGTTATGTAAATTCTGGGGCTTATGCCAATGTTGTGGTACACCGCTCTGTGAGTGGGTTTATTATCCAGAGTGGAGGTTATGAATATTATGGCTCTACTGCCGCTGGAGAAGTACCACTAGAAGCCATAGAAACTGGCCCTACAGTAATCAATGAGCCTGTGTATTCTAATTTGAGAGGTACTATTGCCATGGCTAAGCTTTCGGGTTCTGCTGATAGTGCAACGTCACAATGGTTTATTAATTTGACAGATAACAGTAGTAATCTAGATACTCAAAATAGTGGCTTTACTGTATTTGGCCAAGTATCTGATGCAGGTATGCAAACGGCTGATGTTATTGCTATTACTAGTACAGTTGATTTAGGGGGCGCTTTTACTGATATTCCTATGTTGGATTATACTGCGACAGACTTTTCGAACGATGTGGTGATTGCCGAAGAAAACTTAGTGGTGATTGCTGATGTTGTAGTAACCGATGCGGCAATTGATACTGCAGCTAGTTTAAGCCCGGCTGAAAACACCTTAATAGATGCTGATAGCAGTACGGGTGGTACATCTAGCTCAGGAGGTGGCGCATTTTCATGGTTAACTTTATTAGCATTAGCAGGGATAGCGACTAGGTTAAAATCAATATTAAGCTGAGCTAAATTTGATTGAAATTGTGATAGTTCTGTGAGGAATTCACAATCAGCGTCATTCATAATAAATGACTTTTTATTATGTGAGCAAAATATATGTCTCTATTAAAAATGGTTAAACCACCAGTTTATCTTTTTCTTTATTGGTCGGTATTTCTAATTACCGGTATTTTGCTGCTTTTTACTGGTTGTGGAGGCTCAGGTGGAGCATCTGTATCAGATCAAAGCACTGCATCACCAGTAGTGCTGACAGGTGTGTTTGTTGACTCTGCTGTGCAAGGCTTGTCCTATACAACTGCCAGCCAATCTGGAGTGACCAATGAAGATGGGGAGTTTTCTTATATTCAAGGTGAAGCCGTCACCTTTTCTATTGGAGATATTCAGTTTCCCTCCGTTATAGCTCAAACTCTCATTACACCTCTTGATGTTTTCTCCGTTACAACAGTCAATGACATTCGAGTTTCAAATATGGCTCGTTTACTACAAACATTAGATCATGACGGCATACAGGGAAATGGTATAACCATTACTGATGAAGCGCACAATCAAGCTGTTGGCGTAGACATAGACTTTGCCGCAACAGATTTTTCATCACAGGTAGAAGACCTTGTAGCTAACGCAGGGGCTGTTAATACGTCTTTGATAAGCGAACAAGATGCTATTGGACATCTTAATTTAACGCTAGGTAATATGGCTACGACCAGAGGCTGTACAGCAGACTCCACAAAAATTGGCTATACAGGTACTTTTTCCACTTTAGCTCACAGTGTTTCTGGCATGGCTACTGTGATTGACGATTGTACTTTGAAGATTACCCAGTTTAACTTTGATGGTGCGGCACCTAATGTAAGATTTTATGGGGGGATAAACGGTAACTTTGCTGACTCAGAGGCATTTGCAATCGGTGAGCGTCTTGATGGGCGAAGTTATACAAATGAAACGATATTGTTAGAGTTACCAGAAGGTAAGTTTGTGGATGACTTTGATAGTTTGAGTGTTTGGTGCGTCGCCTTTAGTGCTGACTTTGGAAATCTACGTTTAGAAGCTCCCTAATTTACATTAATATTTTTTATATTTAAATAAAAAAGCCTTACAAGCATAACCTTGTAAGGCTGTTATTTTTTAGACGATATAGGTTATTTTATTTCAATAAGCTCAACATCAAATAATAAGGTCGCGTCTGGTCCAATTGTTTGACCGCTACCGCGTTGTCCGTAAGCTAGTTCAGACGGAATAGTTAGTTCAAACTTATCGCCCACATTCATTAACTGTAATGCTTCAACCCAACCTTGGATCACGCCCGTAACAGGAAACTCAGCAGGCGTTCCACGGTCGTACGAACTATCGAACTGAGTGCCATCAATCAGAGTACCTTTATAATGCACGACTACAGTTTGCTCTGAAGTTGGCATTGGGCCATCACCAGATACGACTTCTTTATATTGCAAGCCACTCTCAGTAACCACTACCCCTTCTTTTTTAGCATTTGCTTCAAGGTAGGCAAGGCCAGCAGCTTTATTTTTAGCGCTGTCTGCTTCTCTAGCAAGCTGCTGCTTTTCTTGTGCTTGTTGCTGAATAGTCGTGATGGTCTGGTTGATTTCTTCATCACTTAAGCGTGATGTAGCACCAGATTTCACATCATCTAATGCTAAGGTTAAAGCATTTAGGTCTAGCGTTAATCCGTCACGCTTAAATTGTCCTGCTAGGTTAGTTCCTACAATGTAACTTAACTTTTGTTCATTACTTGCTAACGCAGGATCTGCAGCTGCAGCCGCCGTGTCTACGGTGCTTTCTGCCGCAGTTTCTGGCGTACTTGTTTTATCATTGCCGCATGCAGCAAGAAATAAAGATGATGCCGTCAAAAAGGCAAGTGATTTTAATTTCATGTAATTTTCCTAAAATTGGAGGAGGTCTAATGTCACTATCGTAATTTGGCCAGATAAAAACAGATAAGAGTAATCTTCAAAAAGATACATAGGGTTTGATGCTTCAGTATTCAAGGGCAAGATCAAAAAAGCCCCGTTAATTATTTATTAACGAGGCTTTTTAATAAAACTAAGATGTTTTATTTTTTAGCAGCGTTACGCTCTTTTACTTCTGCAATAACTTTCTCAGATACAGCATTTGGACAAGGGCTGTAGTGTGAGAATTCCATTGAGAACTGTCCACGGCCAGAGGTCATAGTACGTAGGCTTCCGATGTAACCGAACATTTCAGATAGAGGAACGTCAGCTTTAACACGTACACCTGTTGCGCCGGCTTCTTGATCTTTGATCATGCCACGACGACGGTTTAAGTCACCGATAACATCACCAACGTGATCGTCAGGCGTAAATACGTCAACTTTCATGATTGGTTCAATTAACTGAGGACCAGCCTTAGGAATTGATTGACGGAATGCACCTTTAGCGGCGATTTCAAACGCAACCGCTGATGAATCAACTGCGTGGAAACCACCGTCGTATAATTCAACTTCAACGTCTAGTACTGGGAAGCCAGCTAGCACACCAGTATCCATCATGCCTTTAAAGCCTTTCTCGATAGCAGGGAAGAATTCTTTTGGTACGTTACCACCCACAACAACAGATTTGAAAGTAAAGCCTGTGTTAGCTTCGCCAGGTTTGATGCGGTAGTCGATTTTACCGAATTGACCAGAACCACCTGATTGCTTCTTATGGGTATAAGAATCTTCAACTTCTTGTGTGATAGTTTCACGGTATGCAACCTGAGGTTGACCAACTTCTAGTTCAACACCGTAAGTACGTTTCAAGATATCTACTTTGATATCTAAGTGAAGTTCACCCATACCAGATAGGATAGTTTCACCAGAATCTTCATCTGTTTCAACACGGAATGTTGGATCTTCTGCAACCATCTTACCGATAGCAATACCCATTTTCTCAGTTGAACCTTTATCTTTAGGCTTAACAGAGATTGAGATTACTGGCTCTGGGAATACCATAGCTTCTAGGATAATTGGATCTTTAGGATCACATAATGTGTGACCTGTTTGAACGTTAGATTTCATACCAACAATCGCGATGATGTCGCCCGCTTGCGCGCTGCTTAATTCATTACGGTCATCAGCTTGCATTTCACACATACGACCAATACGCTCAGTTTTACCTGTAGCTGCATTAAGGATAGTGTCACCTTTTTTCAACGTACCAGAGTAGATACGTACGAATGTTAAGGCACCAAAACGGTCATCGGTAATTTTAAATGCTAGCGCTTTAAAGGTTTCGTCAGCAGAAACAAGCGCATGTTTACCAGTTGGTTCACCTTCTTCATCTGTAAGAGGTTGAGGATCAACTTCTGTAGGTGAAGGTAAATAATCAACAACGGCGTCAAGAACAAGTTGAACACCTTTGTTTTTGAACGCAGAACCACAGTATGTTGGGAAGAAGTCCATAGTACGCGTACCTTTACGGATACAACGTTTGATATCTTCTATAGAAGGTTCTTCACCTTCCATGTAAGCCATCATTAGGTCATCGTCTTGCTCAACAGCAGTTTCAATTAACTGTTCACGGTACTCTTCTACTTTATCAACCATGTCCGCAGGCACATCTTTGATTTCGTAATTTTCTGGAAGGCCAGTGTCATCCCAAACGTAAGCTTTACGGGTAAGAAGGTCAACAACACCCACAAACTCGTCTTCGATTCCGATTGGTAAAACCATAACTAGTGGGTTGGCAGCTAGTACGTCTTTAGTCTGTTGAACTACACGATAAAAATCAGCACCCATACGGTCTAACTTGTTTACGAAGATAATACGTGCAACTTCTGAGTCATTCGCATAACGCCAGTTAGTTTCTGATTGAGGCTCAACACCACCAGAACCACAGAATACACCTACACCGCCGTCTAGTACTTTAAGTGAACGATATACTTCAACTGTAAAGTCAACGTGCCCAGGAGTATCGATAACGTTAAAACGGTGATCTTTCCAAAAACACGTTACAGCAGCTGATTGGATAGTTATACCACGCTCGGCTTCTTGTTCCATGAAATCGGTAGTAGATTCACCGTCATGTACTTCACCAGTCTTATGGATTTGGCCTGTAAGTTTAAGGATTCTTTCTGTAGTGGTCGTTTTACCCGCGTCAACGTGGGCAAAAATACCAATATTTCTGTATTTAGATAAATCGGTCATTGGTTCAACTTCATTGTGAGTAAAAATTGCGCGGGATTATACAAGATATTTCAACTAGATGCCGATTTTTCTTTTGTATAAAAATCAAGAAATTAAAAATAATCAGCTTATTTTTGAAAAATAAATTCAATTATTTGCTTTTAGATAATGATCTTTATGTTTGAAACCTTCTGATGTCATAAAATTATGACTTTAGAAGTTTTCTTTAAGCAAGTTCAGCATATCTTCAACAGAAAGGTTTGTGACCGTTTCGTTATTTGACAACAGCTTGTCGGCAAGATCTCGCTTATGTTGATGTAATGCCACTATCTTTTCTTCAATGGTGTTTTGCGTGATTAATCTATAAATGGTGACGGGCCTTTTTTGCCCCATTCTGTGAGCTCGGTCCGAAGCTTGCTCTTCTACCGCAGGGTTCCACCAAGGGTCCATATGAATCACGTAATCTGCAGCGGTTAAGTTTAAACCAGAGCCGCCTGCTTTTAGGCTAATTAAAAATACTTCACCGTCTCCACTTTGAAAGGCATTGACCCGTTTCTGGCGTTCTTTTTGTGGAGTTGCACCATCTAAATATTGATAACTAAATCCCTTGTTCTCTATATGCTGCCTAATTAGTTGTAAATGCCCTACAAACTGGCTGAAAATTAACGCTTTGTGATTATTGAGCCTAAGCTCTTGTAGTAACTCATCAAGAGCCGTAAGTTTAGCACTGGGTAAATTGGTTTCTGCCATGATGAGCTTGGGGTGACAGCATGCTTGGCGTAGCTTCATGAGTTCGGCAAGCATTTTTATCCGCTGATTGCCTGCCTGAGTTTGTTGACTGTCTTGGCTAATATTGTCGATGGCGTTAAGTCTTAAGGCTTCATAAAACGTCTGTTCTTTTTCACTCATTTTTACTTGAATATTAATTTCGGTACGGGGAGGTAACTCGGTTAATACTTGGCTTTTCATGCGCCGCAAAATGAAAGGCTGAATTAACGTTTTTAGTCCCTGACTAGCTTTTCTAGCGGCTAACTTATCTTCTTTGGCATTCTCTATTGGCAGCGAAAAGCGCTCGCCAAAACGTTTAACATTGCCAAGTAGCCCTGGGTTAATAAAGCGAAATAAACTCCACAACTCGGTTAAGTCGTTTTCAATTGGGGTGCCTGTGGTGATCATTTTAAAATCACCTTTTAGGGCAAAAGCGGCTTTACTACGTTTAGTCAAAGGGTTTTTCAGCGCTTGGGCTTCATCGGCAATTATACTGTGCCATTGTACGTGTTTAAGTATGTCGCTCTCTCTTTGCAATAGACCATAGCTAATGATGACACAGTCAAAAGGAGCTAAG
Organism: Paraglaciecola sp.; assembly: GCF_039942875.1. GTDB lineage: Bacteria > Pseudomonadota > Gammaproteobacteria > Enterobacterales > Alteromonadaceae > Paraglaciecola. The sequence goes on along the minus strand of NZ_JBDVBQ010000032.1, from coordinate 64,644 downwards.
TTGCGTAATAACATTTCACGTTGGGAGGTACTGGTGGCATCTGAGAATAGTTTTACATTTAGGGTAGGCGCAAACTTTAAGGCTTCTTGTTGCCAGTTAAAACAGACAGATGTCGGGGCAATCACTAAACTTGGCCCTTGGCTCGCACGAGACAAAAGTACCGCTAATGCTTGCAGGGTTTTTCCTAGCCCCATATCATCGGCTAAGCAGGCTCCTGCGCCCCAATGGGCAAGGCGAGAAGCCCAATCATATCCCTCTAATTGATAATCTCGTAGCTTTGCGTGAAAGGTAGATGGAATTTTAGGTTGAATTTCATTAGCTTGGTGCATCTTTTGAGTTTGTTGCTCCCAGGCATGAATGGTTTTCATACGCATACCCGTTGTAGCTGCTTCTATCTGCAAACTAGCCAATGGATGAAATTTACCCTGGTCTGTAACCTGATTGATTTGCTCTAATTTATGGCGCAAGTCTTCAGAAAGAGCGAGTACCTGCTCGCTACCAAGTTTAATAAATCTTCCATTGCTGGTGCCTACTAATTCTAATAGTTTGCGTATTTCAATCACCTGTTCGTGATTGACTTGCAAATTACCGTTTATATCAAACCATTCGCTTTTCTTACTGAAAGACAGCTGTAGTTGAGCACTATCAAGTTTTTGAGTTAAGTTTATTTTTTTGCCTTTGGGCCAGCGTAATATTAAATCAAAGGTGTTTTTAGTTAAGGTGGTTTCAAGTTGTTCAAGTATGGCTAACGCTTGCTGTAGGTCATCCTCAATTAATATATTGTCAGACATCTTCAAAAAAGCAGGGCAAGCTTGATCTAGCTGATCCAATAAAACTTCTTCTCGCAATAAGTCTCTTTGGGTGGCGACACGTTTTCCATTTATTTCAATTGTAAGGCTGGCGCTACCAATAGCTGGTTTGTATATGGGTCCTTGTTCTCCAAATGGCATGACGACACAGGTAAAGGTTAGGCCTTGTTGCGTTGGTTCAATGTTGACGATTAGATTAGGGTCGCATTCTTGATTATCTAGGCCTGTATCTAGTTCTGCTATATCAGATTGAATATTTAAAAAGGGGGCGATAGCAGATATACCGTCTAATGCTTTCTGTTTGGCTCTAAGTGGAATTAATAATCCCGATTCACCTATTATTTGGGCTACCTTAATGTGCTCTGGAGCAAAAACAGTGAGTTGATATGAGGTATTCGATAGTGATGTGAGGCTATACACACTTTGCTGTTCGTCTGCATCAATACCCACCGAAATATCGGCAATACTTAAACAAAGTTCATCACCTTGCTGGCTCACCAATAATTCTGGCTCTTTCTTATAAAGCTCAATAGCTTGGGTTACATTGCCTGCTTTGTATAAGTTTTTTATCCCCACAGCCGCTTCTAAAGCTGCAGCGCCTTGCAAAAAGTATTCTACTTTAGAGTAATATCCCCAACTCTGGTATGCGCCAATCGCCATACAAATTCTTTTGTCGCTGTCGGTTAGGTAATCAAATTTTTCGGGCTCCTCTTTCAAGCGCTTTAATGCGATTACTCGACCTTTGCTCCAGCCTGATTTATTTAACTTTTGCTCTCGGGGTATGAGGCTGTTTTCAAAGTCTGTTACCAATTCCCAAATTAAACGGGTAGATTTACTCGGTTGTAGCCCATCTGTTTCAGAATTAGTTTCTGCTGTTGGGCTAAGTGCAATAAGTTGATCTAGGGCTACATCCCATTGAGCTTTAATTTTTACCAAGTTAGCAATATCTAATAACTCTGATTTAAATCCTAAGGTTTGTTCACCCGGTCTATTAAAGTTCTCAGCTAGTTGCTGACATAAGTTGCCAAATAGAGGGTAAGCCAATTGATTAAACTTACCTTGGTGCTTCAAGGCTAACTTCAATAAATTGGGAGATTGATCTTGGTTGCACCAAACATTTGCTAGTAAATAATTAAAATAATTGAGCTGGTGGCAGAAAAAATCTATGTTTTCATCAACACAATGATACTTAACGTTGATATTATATTTTTGAGCTGTAGACAAACATCGAATTGGCCTAATTAAATTTGGTCCTAAGTTCGCAAAGTCACTATTAACTTTGCGATCGCTCTCTTCATTCTCTATTTGTTGCAATGCTATAGAGTAATAGTTTACGTCTTCTTGATTGCCTTGAATGATTAATGCGAGTTTATAGAAATATCCTAACACCCCACTCAAATATTGTTTTTTACGTTTAGTGAGCTTATTTTTCGCTAATAGGGCGTGCTCAAAGTAATCTATGGCTTGTTGGTTTTTACCGGTTAAAAAATAGTAAGTACCATAGAGCTGTAAAGCGTAGCTACTGTTATCGTGTTTGCTTAATAAGTTTTCAAAATCGGCTAAGCGCATTTGATATAAATATTGCTCGGCTAGTAAATACTGGCATTCAATATTTTGAATTTGGGTATTTGTGTCAGCGTGCGCAACACTCACTTGCTCTAAAAGTTGTATAGGATATTCGCAACTTTGTCCTTTTTTTTGAAATAACCTAAATAAGCTGGCAAAAGCTTGGTATTGAATACGGGGCGGTAAGGTTAGGAACGTTTTTAAATTAAAAGGTACAAACAGGATCTCTAACAAAACGTTGTTTTTATGATGATCAATGATTTGAGGGTTTCTATTAAACTGCAACGCTTTTTCCACAAGAGTAAGCCTCTCTAAGTAAAAGAAGTCGCGAATCACCCTTTGTTCGTCAATATTCTTTTTTTGCAAGCTTAGGCTATTCAGCACGGGTACTACTTGCTCAGCCGCCAAGACTACTTCTTCTAACTTTTGCTTGGCCGTTAACTCGTATTTACTGGGTAACAATTCGATTTTAGTGGTTAAAGTGTTAGCTAGTAACTTGTTAACTTGAATGCCATTTTTATCAGACTCTAATACATTTAGCAGTATTAGCTGCTTTTTTTGCTCGGGAGATAAGCGGTAATGGTTTTTGGATTCAGGTAAAAAGTCGTTTATATCCAGTATATCTATGACATGTTCTAACTTATTGATACCAATTGGCTTGTAGATAACTGAAAGAATAATTAACACACTTCTTTCTGCATCACTTAACTTTAAAAATGAACGGTATAAGTTATCAATTAGACGATGATTTTGTGGTTGAATTAATGAAGCAAGGGACATTTAATTGCCATTTATTAAGAACGTTTTGTTAAAGATAATTTTTCACAATGACCTAATTCAAAATGCTAAAGCAGGTGCTAATGGCAATGTGTAGTCTTGTATATAGTGAGCCTAACTCATTGGCATAACACGGTTACGTCCAAGGTTTTTAGCTTTATAAAGTTGTTTGTCGGCCTTTTCGACTAGAGCAAGTGGATTCATGCCTTTCAGTAATTCACCAATCCCTATAGATGCTGAAATATCACCAACCACTTGTCCGGTACGTTTGTCTTTAACGGTTATTTTTTCAATGGCTTTGCGCATTGATTCTGCAATACTTTTGGCTTTTGAAAAGTTGCTATTAGGAATAATAACAGCAAATTCTTCACCGCCAAACCTAAAGGCTTGGGCGCCATCTCGACAGGTAGCTTGTAGTTTTTTGGCAGTTGCTTTTAAGACTAAGTCACCCATAACATGGCCATAGGTGTCGTTTATTTTTTTAAAGTAATCAAGATCTACTATCAATAAAAATAAATTAGGGTTAAGTGCTTGTGATGCGAGCTCTTCATCAAAGTAACGTCTGTTACATAGCCCAGTTAAAGCATCATATAGTGCGTCTTGTTGACTTTTCTCTAGTTGTTCACGAAGGGCAATGATTTCATTTTGTGCTTCATTAAGTGACGCATTAAAACTGATAGTACTGCGTCTAATACTTTGCGTGTCTTTAACTAAATTACGCACTAAGGCCATTGCTTCCTCAATTGATAGCCCCTCTTTTTCTACTTTGGCTAAGTCATCAATGCAAGAGTCCATGGTTTCTTTAAAACTGGTGGTTTCAGTTCGCGTATCATGAAGAGACTGTGTCAACTCTATTAGCATAGCTTCGACTGACTGCCTTAATTCCCATGCCGATGTTTCTTCTTGTGCAGCAACATGGTTGCGATAAAGTTCTTTGGTTTTGATTGGAGACAATGCCTGCTTTTTTTCTAATGCGCTATCAATGGCCTCTTTTAGCTCTGGCAGTTCGTTTGAAGCATAGGTATACCAAAGTGCGTAATTAGTGGGCACTGCGGAAACCTTATGTTTTAACATAAGAGGGATTGTTTGTTTTAGAGTCTCGAAGGACTTTTCAAAACTGTTATCAGCCATTAAGTTGTTCTCTTATTTACACATCTAGTGTTTTACTTTAATTGAGTAGATCTTACTAGATTATATTATCAGACGATAAGGGGATATTTAAAATTATGTTAGTGAGTTAGCAAATTACGGCCGCAGTATACTTTAATATCAACATGCAATAATAAGTACCCACTCAGCTCACTTTCAATTCGGATGAAATATGCTCAAAGCTAACGTCGTCGTGGTTAGCAAATATGAATTGATGTACTATCTATCGACTTTTTTTGTTCATTTTAAACTGTTTAAATTGGGTTATTTAAGATCAATGCTTTTTATCAAAATTATATGTGGTTTAATTTTGTTGGGAGTGAGTTTTATTGTTAGAGGGTTTGATGCGGGTGAACACGCACTTATTGGTGATCTTGCATTTGAAAGTGCCAGTCTTGGTTTTTCAAATGAGATTCGAAACCTTGAAGTAGACACGTCGTTTAGTTATGGTCAATTAGTCGCTATGTCTGGTGATATGTACAAAAATGTTGAAGAAATTGCCCTAGGTGATGTTGGTGTATTAAATAGCTTTTTCAAAAGGAACCGTAAGAGCTTAAAAACATGTATCAACAAAGAAATTACGGTGATTAAAGAGGAGCGAGAATATAGCGGGCGTGATGATTTGGATTTTGCTAAAAAGAAACTTAGATGTGTATCTTTAGCTCACGATAATTTTTCTCATTTCGCATGGCATTATATTAAGGCGTATATCCACTTTCATAATCAAGCTTTGTGGTTTGCGCAATTAGCCTATTTAAAATGTGATGAATCAAGTTGGGAAAACGTCAAAACTGGTTGTGAAACCAAGCCAACGTTAGCCGAAACACATATCGATGGTGCTCCATATCGAGAGCGTTTGAAATCTAAATATCATCAGTTTCCCAAATTATTTCCAAGAACGAAATTAACTGAGCGATATCTTCGTAGATTGACAAAAGAGGATATTATTCACCTTGCTTTGTTTGCCAATGCATTCACTGACTCAAAGGATTATGCATGAAGTCAATTTTGTACCTATGGATTTTACTGGCAGGGGTATGCGCTACGCCTTTTAGTTTTGCACAACAATATGAAAATGAATCACTTGAAGCACTGCCGTCACATTGGTCACAAATGCGCATCAAAGAATCTGTATTTGGGGGGCTTGTACATGTTGTAGAAACAGGCACAAACCATAAAGAAACGATTATCTTGGTACGCGGTTTAGGCTACAGTGGGCTAAGAGATTGGATAGATGTTATCCCCCATTTAGAGAAAAACTACCATGTGGTTGCCCTAGATTTACCAGGATTTGGTGAGTCAGACTCAACATCATTACAACTTGCTCCACAAAGATACGCAGAATTGCTTAAGTGGCTAACCCCGCAATTTTCAAAGGATAAAGTTACTTTGGTTGGCCATTCAATGGGCGGTGCAATTAGTCTACGGTTTGCGTCCGAATTTCCAGACATGCTAGACAAACTTATAATGGTGGATACTGCGGGTATATTAAACCGTACGGTATTTGTAAGACATTTAACGCAAATGCCTGATAGGTACGAATGGCTGGCGCAATATCAACAACGATTTAAAATTGTTGATTCTACTGTAAACAAAGTTAACCGTTTCTTAAATCGTATTAGTGGTGCGGTGTTAACTCAATTAGATAAATTACCAGACCCGACTTTAGCTTTAATGCACAATGAGTTTGCACAAAAATATATATATAAAGATAGGCCGACATTAAATGCAGCAATAGGCTTAATAAACGAAGACTTTTCAGAGGCTATTTATGATTTTCTAGTACCAACACATATTATCTGGGGGGAGCTAGATAGGGTCACTCCGCTCAGAACCGGTGAATTATTGGCGTCTCAACTTATCAATGCTGAACTCCATGTGATTTCGGATGCAGGTCATGTACCAATGAAGGATAACGCTGATGAATTCTTGGTTCAGCTAGACTTAGCTTTACAGCAAGAGCCTGTTCAAAGCACTAAATTTAGTCTGAACGCTTCTAGTGTTGAAATACCGACGGATTTAATTTGTACCAATACTCACAACCAGACTTTTAGCGGTCATTACAAACGTATTATTGTCAAAGGTTGCAAGTATTTAACTTTAAAGAACATTACGGCTGAGAGTATTCATATCGAAAGCTCAGATGTGACTATGACAAACGTCAGTGTGGTATCTGATAAGGTCGCTATGATTGTGAACCAATCTTTCGTTTCAATAACTAATGCTTTTATAACAGGCAGAAACGCATTGCAGGTTAACACCAGCACAGTTGATGCCGCTGGTGTCACATTTGTAGCCTCTGGTGCAGCGGTTGACGTTATCGCAGACTCTTTAGTGTATTTATCAGTAAGTAAAACCATACAAGGTGATAACATTCTGTTTTTACATGGTATTTCCCAAGGTAATCAATTTGTTTTGCGCTAACTATAAAACCGTTATGCTTAATTTTTCTGAGTCTTGCTTTTGTTCGGTTAGGGCAATACTATAATCGAATAAAAACTATCAAGGTGAAGTAGGCTGCTAATGGTTTACTTAAATAACTAACTAAAAACCAAAGGGATCAAAAATGAAAAAGACCATAGCTATCGTTTTAAGTGCCACTTTATTGAGTTCATTTGCGGTCTTAGCACAACCTGCAAAAACAGCTAAACAAGCTGCTGGAGCTACAGAGGCGCGACAAGCAATTTTTAAACTTGTTAAAAGTAACGTTGGAATACTTGGTGCAATGAATAAAGGCGCTGTACCTTTTAACGCCGAGATTTTACAAACTAATTCAAAGCGTTTAGAGCAACTATCCTTGATGATTGAAGATTATTTTGCTTTAGATACCACTAAGTTTGACGTGAAAACAGAAGCTTTAGATGATATTTGGAAAAATAAAGCGGATTATAAAGAAAAAATTGATGCACTAACGGCTGCATCAATGAACTTAAATAAAGTCGCCACTGCTGGAGATGAAGGCAAATATAAATCTGCTATCGGCGGAATTTTTAAAACGTGTAAAGGTTGTCACGATAGTTACAAAGCTGACTAATTAGTTAAATCTAGATATAAAAAACCGCTTTTAAAAGCGGTTTTTTTATATCTATCAAACCATATTAATAGTAATAATCTACTTCAACAACAGGTGGGTTGATGGCTACTAACCAATATACAAAAGTCGCTATGAGCACTGCTATTACTGCCGCCAATAATAACCTAGAGCTTGGGATTGCTTCAGTAGATTTCACTTCTTTTTTACCGCTAAACATTGGGCTGATAAGGTCATGTTTTAATATAAAGCGATAATAAAAAATTGCTAACAAATGCACCACAATCAAGGCAAGTAGCACATTGAAAATATTGTGATGTAGCCACATCATGTAACCTTTTATTGCGTCGCTAGCACTGGCGTAATAAGGCCCTTCGTTAATAATGTCGTCAGTGATAAATAATCCACTAGTTGCCTGTAAACCCACTAACAGCAACACTGCTGGTAACATCCAGCCGCCCACAGAGTTATGTCCGACTGTAGGGGGGTGCTCTTTCGTTGTGAGGCTCTTTAGGTATGTCAACATAGATTTAGGGCCAGCTATAAAGTTACTAAATCTTGCGTAGGTAGTGCCAACAATGCCCCAAATAAGCCTAAATATTATTAGTCCTAATGTGAAGTAGCCTATGTAAAAATGGATGTCAGTGGCATCTTCTAGTATTTCAACAGTGAACCACTGGGCAAAAATACATATCACTAATAACCAGTGGAATAAGCGAACCGGAAGATCCCAAACTAAAAATTTTTGCATTAGTAATCCTCTTATTAAAAAAGTGTCTGAATAAAATCAACTTACTATATTAACTACGTGAAATAATTAGCTAATATTTCGTTGCTCTATCTATGTAATACATAGAGCGCCTATTTAAAAATAAGCCTAGTGAACCCAATGATACTTATGGGCTTTTTCATGCATCGCCTGTGTTGTGGCTTCAGGCATAAACAACTGATTATCATGCTCGAAGAAAAAGTCTTCTCTGACTTTTTTACTACCCACTTCATTCATGGTTGCTGAATCATAAACACGGCCATTGATTACCGTATAAGTGACATATTCACTGCGGCGTATATCAGTCAGTACATCACCATCAATAACCATTAAATCAGCCAGCTTACCTATTTCGATACTTCCTACTTGTTGGTTCATGCCTAAGTGGGTCGCTCCATCAATGGTGCCAGCACGTAATGCTTCCCAAGGTGTGAACCCTCCTTGCTCCATTATCCATAACTCCCAATGAGCGGCTAAACCTTCACGTTGGCCGTGAGCGCCAATATGTACGCTTACACCCTTATCTCGAAGAGCTTTAGCGTATTCAGCTACGGCGTAGTGATTGTATTGATTTTCTGGTGCGGTGGGACGTCTTATTGAGCGTCGGTCTACTAAAAAGCTTGGGGTATAACGCATTAAACGTTCATTCTTCCAGACCTCGGTTTTATCATAAAAGTATTCTTCTCCCATCATGCCACCGTAAGACACCACAAAAGTAGGGGTGTAGCCGAACTTTGTGGCTGACCATAGCTCGGTTAAGTCGTCATAACCTTTTGCGATAGGAAGTGAGTGCTCAAGTCCAGTATGGCCGTCTACTAGCATAGAGATATTCTGTTGAAATTTACCCCCGCCTTCTGGTACTACCATCATGCCTAGTGCTTTAGCTGCCGCGAGGACTTGCTGTCTAGTGTCACGTCTAGGTTGGTTATAACTCTTAACTGAAATAGCGCCAGTATCTTTTAATCTCTGTATATGAAATAAAGCATCGTCGTAACTATTAATAATCGCTTTATAACCTAACGCTTCTGCGCCATATAAAATGGTGCCAGTGGAATAAATGCGAGGGGCAATAATTTTCCCTGCTTTTTGTAATTCTGCTGCAGAGAATATTTCTGTAGTGTCATTTGAAGGATCATGAATACTGGTGACTCCAAAGGATAAAGCAGAGTACATACTCCAATTTTGCTGCGGGATAATTTCATTACTACCTTGGGAGCCATGGGCATGAGTATCAATTAGACCTGGCAGTATTGTTTTGCCTTCGGTGCTTATCATTAAGGCACCATCTGGGATTGCAATTTCTCCATTTTTACCAATTTTTTCGATTTTATTATCTTTAATAAGGACCACACCATTTTTAATGACTTCTTGTTCATTATCGGCATTACGCATAGTGACAATAGTACCGCCTACTAATGCCTTATAACCAGAAGGCTTATCTGAGGTTTGCTCAAATGATAAATCAATGCCTTCGGTAACAGGTTCAGGCAAAGGTTTAGTGCTACTCGTTATAAAGTCAAAGGTGTCATTTAAGTCCCTTTCATAAAATGTTGCGCCATGGTACCAACTGACACTTTGACTATTAGCGCTCCAAGTTAAAAATTCACCGGCTTTACTGGATATCTGTTTTACAGGTAATGATGACATTTTTGGACCAATACTGACCCGTTTTCCGGTATCAACAAAAGGCGCTATATATGCGTTATATTGATATACGAAAGCAACCCATTTTTTATCATGGGATAGTCTATATTCGGCTACCTTGTCTGCACCATATAAATGTTGGCGCTTATCTTCTCCATTTAAATCTACACTAATTAGCTGGGTTTCTGAGTAACTAGAACCAGCCACTGGGGTAGTCATGTAAACTCGTTTATTATCGCCTGCAAAGTGGGGAGCTGCACCTGATTTAGCAATACGACTGGTGTCTCCTGACTTTAGGTTACGGACATATATTCCAGGCTCAGTTGAGTATTCAGGGCTTAATAAATAGCCACCTGTTACTTTTTTATAGACAACTAGTTTTCCATCCGTTGAAAAACTTGGCTCGATGTAATGACCAGGCATTTTAGTGATGGCTTTGCCTTTCCCTCCTCTGGCTTTAACTATACTTACTGTGCCTAACTCTTGGTCGTTCCAAGTGGTGTAAACAATGTTTTTTCCATCGTTTGAGTATCTTGGATACAGCTCGTCATGGTTATTTTGTTTAGTTAGGCGCTTTGTTTTTCCAGACTTAATATCTTTTACATAAAGCTTGCCCAAGGCCTGGAACAAGATAGACTTCCCATTTGGTGACTTTTGAGCCCAGCGAGTCATTTTTATGGGGAAGGAATCTGGAGCTACATCTACATCTACCCTAAGAGCATTTGCATATTGCAATTCAGTTTTTACCGATACCGGGATGGTCTTTAACGATTGGTTTTTCAGGGATAGCTGGTGGAATTTACCAGCAGTCCAAAATACTAAATTTTTAGAGTCAGAAGTCCAGTCAAAATAGGCAAAATAGCCTTCTGAACCAAAGCCTTCTTGCATGTCGCGCTCCAGATCTAAATAAACTGCTTTTTCTAGACCAGTACTGAGGTTTTTAACAAAGAGTGCTGTTTTGTTTTTAACCCTGCGAATAAAGGCTAAGTGTTTTCCATCTGGTGATGGAGTAGGGACTATAGAGCCGCCAGTTCCACTTACAAATCGTTCTTCTTCACCTGTGGCTAATTCATAACGGGTGATGGCAAAAATACCTTTTAATGGATCACGGTTATAGCTAAAGGTGCTACCACCACTTACATCTTGGGTAAAATATAGATATTTCCCATCTGGCGAGAAAGCTGGATCTGCGATATTTTTTTGATCCTTTTTACCGTTAACTCGTTTTTTAATGGCCAACCCATCCCCACCTGCATGATGGTATAGCCAAATTTCTCCCGCTGGAATACTACGGCTAGACATAATACCTTTACTAACCGCTATGTACTGTCCGTCTGGACTCCATTTCGGTGAGTGTATGAGATTGTATTTTTCTGTACTTACTTGTTTTAAATTAGTGCCGTCTAAATTCATCACCCACAGATTAGATAATCCACCACGGTCAGAGATAAATGCGATTTTTTTGCCGTCTGGACTAACCGCTGGGTGTATATTCCATGCAAAGTCTTGGGTGAGGGCTTTGGCATCGCCACCTGCAGAGTCAACAATAAAAATATCCCCCAACATATCGAAAACTATATGTTTATCATCAGGGGTAATGTCTAAACTTGACCATGTTGTTTCGTCAGTACTAATAGATACCGTGGATAAATCTAAAGGTGGAGAAAGCACATCCCACTCTTTTTTATTTTCAGTTTGTTTATCTTCAGCAAACGTTGCAAATGACAGGCTGAGCAAGTTAAACAAGCTGGCAGCAATGAATAGCTTTTTAGTCTTAGCTAACATGGTAGTTTCCCTGGTATTTTTATAATTTATTTTGTTGTAGCTAAGCGCTACTTTTATTCAGATTAACATGCTTGTGACTATTCGAATACTTTGCCGGGTTGTCATAGATAAGCAGTTACATATTAGGTTCATTGTGGACAACTTCAGACTATCAGTCGCTAGTATTAATGGCCACCTCCGCTGATGATTTGAACTTGGGCAATATCAGTATCACCTTTTAACACTTTTAGTATCCCGTCTTGGGTCAGTGTGCGCATACCGTCTTTCATGGCTTGTGCTTTCATCTCATGAACTGAGCCTTCTTTATAAATTAGGCCTCTGAGTTCACCTGTCATCGCAAGTAGTTCATGTACACCGGTTCTGCCTCGGTATCCTGTATCTCCGCACTCATCACAGCCTTTACCTCGATATAACATCAAGGGCTCAGCAAGATTTAACTCCTCAAGGTACTCCTCTCCATATTGACGCTTAATGAAGGCGAGGTCTGTATCACTGGCAGGATATTTTTCTTTGCAATTTGGACAGATTGTTCTGATAAGCCTTTGGGCCAATATCCCCACACAGGCATCAGAAAAGTTAACTGGGTCTAATCCTAGATCTAATAAACGGGAAATAGTTTCTGGGGCTGAGTTGGTATGTAAAGTAGAGAATACCAAGTGACCAGTAAGTGATGCTTCAATACCGGCATGAGCAGTTTCTTTATCTCGCATTTCACCTATGAGGATTACGTCTGGATCTGCCCTTAAAAATGCTCTTAATGCATTAGCAAAAGTGAACCCGATCTTTGCACTAACTTGGACTTGCTGCAGCCCAGGTTGGGTTATTTCTACGGGGTCTTCAGCTGTCCATATCTTCCGTTCTGGCGTATTAATATGACCTAATACTGCATGGAGAGTGGTGGTTTTACCTGAACCTGTAGGGCCAACTACTAGCATAATGCCGTGGGGCTTTTTAACTAACTCTAAGATCTTCTCATGGTTCCTAGGAGATAAGTTTAGCTTACTCATGGGGAGTGCGCCGCCAGCAGCCAAAATCCGCATCACTACACCTTCACCTGCAACGGTGGGGATAGTTGCTACACGTACTTCTATTAGTTGCCCTGACATACGAAATGCTAATTTACCATCTTGCGGTACGCGCTTTTCTGCAATGTTCAAATTAGACATGATTTTAATTCGAGCAATTACCGCACTATGGTGTGAGGCAGGTACTTGTGTTACGTCACGGCATACACCATCAATTCGCATTCTGACTCGAGTTGGCGCATTTTTTTCTGGATCTACATGAATGTCAGAAGCGTTTAAACGTTTTGCATCATGTAAGACCCGACTGACTAAACGTACTACCGCTGGAGCATCATCTGACATTTCATCTGTCTGCTCATCAATTTCATCTGCGGTTGTGCCAATTTCATCGAGGATTTCGTCCATGGCACCTGGGCCAGAACCCCCGCCAGATGCTTCACCTAAATACTGTAAAATTAAATTAGGTAGACTAACTGATATCTCATAGCTATCTATGCCTAGCGCACTTTCAATTTCCATCAACAATGTAGCATTGTTGGGCTCCGCCATAAGTACTATTGGGTTATCATTGATATCTGAGAGTACTGCAACAAAATTACGCTTTAGGTAAGACAGGTTTAACTTACTATCGCTTTGAAACAGGTGATACTTGTCAGGCAGATAAGGTAAAAAAGGCACTTGATAATGTACCGATAGCGCATTTCCTAGATTCTCTTCAGGAATTCTATGTTCTGACATTAAGCGTTGTACTAACTGTCTAGTGTCGTGACTGCTATCTTGTAGTTTCTTTAATTCTTTTTCAGAAATTAGGTTACGGTGAACTAAATAATCAAAGGGTTGGCTTGTACCGCCTAGTTCGTAGCGGAACTTTTTACCCATGATTTCTGCAATAGCATTGGCTAAAGCCAAATCTTGGGAAGAAAACCCCGTATCTTTTTTATTAATGACCTGCATGACGCCCATTAACACGCCTGAATCGAGTATGGGAATACAAATAATGTTGTGGGTTTTAAAAGTGGAGCCTTTATCGAATTTATCTGCAAACTTTAATCGTTTATGAATGCTGGCAAGTTCGTCTTTGTCATAGGGATCATTTATAACAAGCGGTAATTGACTTAATGCCACGTATCCTGCGATAGACATTGGACTGATTGGTACTTTGATTTCTCGAGTCTCTTTCCCCGTTTTATACCGAGCAACTAGGTCTTGATGTTGACGTCTACGCTGAAAAATACTCATTCTTTCGGCTTGAAAAAGATTCAGCAAAAAGGGTTCAAGCTTATGATATGCATCCATTAGAGATGGATAAGTAGCAAGTAGCTGGTTTATTCTATCGAGATGATTTTGATTGACGTCAGAATTCATTATTTTTTGTTAAACTACTGTTATTACTGACTACTATAACTGACGCAGGGGTAACCGCAAATAGGTTTTATTACTGCGGCTTGGGTACTTTGATTTAAAGCCTCCTATTTTACCTTTATCAAAGAAGCATAAAAATCGCCCCTATTTTGCCTATACCCGTGGTTTTTAAGTTTGTGAAAGTAAGTTTAAGAATTGTAATAGTGTCCAATTATCGACTGACCAACCATCTATATACAAGGTATTAAGAGAGTATATCCATCACCTTAAACCCAAAGTAGGCAAAACTAATTAGCTTCATAACGGATATAAATAATTCATGGGTTCAAAAAATATACATTTAATTTAAATTGTGGCTTGCATTAGGCTAAGGACTAAGTATAATTCGCGCCCACTTGTCCTAGAGACGGTGAGAGTTGGTAGTAACTAAAGTATAACTTTGTTTCAAAGCACGTTAGTTCATTATAGGCCAACAGAAAAAAACAGAGCCCCAATTGTGGGTTAATAGTTTACATGCATCCTCCTACCAAATATTAAATGGTGGTGTGGATGATTTTTTTTGTTCTTTCGATTGGAGCTTAATCGATGCCAAATCAAAGAATTCGTATTCGTTTGAAAGCGTTTGATCACAAGTTGATCGATCAGTCTACGGCTGAAATCGTTGAAACTGCGAAGCGTACAGGTGCTCAGGTTAGCGGTCCTATTCCACTACCTACACGTAAAGAGCGTTACACAGTACTTACTTCACCTCACGTAAATAAAGATGCACGTGATCAGTATGAAATTCGTACACATAAGCGTTTGGTGGATATCATTGAGCCTACTGATAAAACAGTAGATGCATTAATGAGATTGGACTTGGCTGCCGGTGTTGATGTTCAAATCAGCCTGGGCTAACAAGAGAGGTTTTTAACATGGCGATTGGAATAATCGGTCGTAAAGTAGGTATGACTCGCATCTTCACTGAAGATGGTGTGTCAATTCCTGTGACTGTTATTGAAGCCACTCCTAATCGTGTTACTCAGTTACGTACTGAAGAAACCGATGGGTATAAAGCGCTTCAAGTCACCGCTGGTGATAAAAAAGCTAACCGCGTTAATAAAGCAGCAGCAGGTCATTTTGCTAAAGCTGGCGTGGAAGCAGGCCGCGGTTTATGGGAATTCCGTTTAGACGGCAACGAAGGTGAAGGTATTGAAGTAGGCAGTGAAATTACTGTTGAAATCTTTAACGACACTAAATTAGTTGACGTTGTAGGAACTTCTAAAGGTAAAGGTTTTGCTGGTGCTATTAAGCGTCACAACTTTAGCCACCAACGTAACACACATGGTAACTCATTATCGCATCGTGCACCTGGTTCGATTGGTCAAAACCAATCACCTGGTAAAGTTTTCAAAGGTAAGAAAATGGCCGGTCAGATGGGTAACAAGCGTGCAACAGTGCAGTCTTTGGACGTAGTACGAGTTGACACTGAGAACAATCTTTTATTAGTAAAAGGTACGGTTCCTGGTGCAGCTGGTGGCGATGTCATTATCAAAGCTGCTGTCAAAGCGTAACGTCTGAGGAGTTAAGTGATGGAATTAGTATTGAAAGACGCTCAAAGCGCTCTTGAAGTATCCGAAGCAACCTTTGGACGTGATTTTAACGAAGCTCTAGTACATCAAGTAGTAGTAGCGTTCGGTGCAGGAGCTCGTCAGGGTTCTAAAGCACAAAAAACACGCTCTGAAGTACGTGGTGGTGGTGCCAAGCCTTGGCGTCAAAAAGGAACAGGTCGTGCCCGTGCTGGTACAATCCGTAGTCCTATCTGGCGTTCTGGTGGCGTAACATTTGCTGCTAAGCCGCAGGATCACAGCCAAAAGGTTAACAAAAAGATGTACCGTGGTGCGATACAAAGCATCCTTTCAGAATTGGTACGTCAAGAACGTTTAATCGTGGTTGAAAAATTTGCAGTTGAAGCACCGAAAACTAAAGAATTAATTTCTAAGTTAGACGCGCTTGAACTTAAAGATGTACTTATTGTGACATCAGAAGTTGATGAGAATTTATTCTTGTCAGCACGCAACTTATATAAAGTTGACGTTCGTGATGTTCAGGGTATTGACCCAGTAAGTCTTATTGCATTCGAAAAAGTATTGATGACTGCTGATGCAGTTAAACAATTAGAGGAGTCGCTAGCATGATAAATGAAGAGCGTCTACTTAAGGTGTTATTAGCACCACATGTTTCTGAAAAAGCAACGCTATCTGCTGAAGTAAACAACACAGTTGTTTTGAAAGTAGTCAAAGATGCGAACAAAGAAGAAATCAAAGCAGCAGTTGAAAAATTGTTTGAAGTTGAAGTTGATTCTGTTCGTACCCTAAACGTTAAGGGTAAAACCAAGCGTCACGGTGCATCTTTCGGTAAGCGTAAAGACTGGAAAAAAGCCTACGTTGTGCTTAAAGAAGGTCAAGACATCGACTTTGCTGGCAGCGAAGGTTAAGAAGGGGATTAGATATGCCATTATTGAAAGCTAAGCCGACTTCTCCTGGTCGTCGTCACGTAGTTCAGGTAACCAACCCTGATCTACACAAAGGCGCTCCATATGCTCCTTTGCTTGAAAAGAACAGCAAATCGGGTGGCCGTAACAACAATGGTCGCATTACCGTGCGTCACATTGGTGGTGGTCACAAGCATCATTATCGTGTTATCGATTTTAAACGTAACAAAGACGGCATTCCTGCCAAAATTGAGCGTTTAGAATACGATCCAAACCGTTCTGCAAACATCTGCTTAGTTTTATATGCAGATGGTGAACGTCGTTATATTTTAGCGCCTAAAGGGGCTAAAGCTGGCGATGCGATCCAGTCTGGTTCTGATGCACCGATTAAATCAGGTAATACTTTACCAATGCGTAACATTCCAGTAGGTACTACGGTACACGCTATTGAAATGAAGCCTGGTAAAGGTGCTCAAATTGCTCGTTCTGCAGGTGCTTACGCACAGATACTAGCGCGTGCCGAAGGTTATGTAACTCTTCGTCTACGTTCTGGTGAAGTACGTAAAGTATTGGCAGATTGCCGTGCCACCATTGGTGAAATCGGTAATGCAGAACACATGCTACGTTCACTTGGTAAAGCCGGTGCGAACAGATGGCGCGGTATCCGCCCAACTGTACGTGGTGTTGCCATGAACCCAGTAGATCACCCACATGGTGGTGGTGAAGGTCGTACCTCTGGTGGCCGTCATCCAGTATCACCTTGGGGCGTACCTACTAAGGGTAAGAAAACACGTAGTAACAAGCGTACTGATAAATTAATCGTACGTCGTCGTAATAAGTAACAGCGAGGATTCACCATGCCACGTTCTCTCAAGAAGGGTCCATTTATAGACCTACACTTGCTGAAGAAGGTCGAGGCTGCAGTGGAGAAAGGCGAGAAAAAACCAATCAAAACTTGGTCTCGCCGCTCTATGATCATCCCAGATATGATTGGGTTGACCATTGCAGTCCATAACGGTCGCCAACACGTTCCTGTATTTGTCAGTGACGAAATGGTCGGCCACAAATTGGGCGAATTTGCTCCAACGCGTACTTACCGTGGCCATGTCGCGGATAAGAAAGCCAAGAGATAGGAAATAGATTATGGAAGCTTTTGCTAAACATCGTCATGCTCGTACCTCTGCTCAAAAGGCACGCTTGGTAGCAGATCAAATTCGTGGTTTACACGTTGAAAAAGCACTTGAAGTTCTGGCTTACAGCCCGAAAAAAGGTGCGGATCTAGTCAAAAAAGTACTAGAGTCAGCGATTGCGAACGCCGAACATAACGAAGGTGCAGATATTGACGAATTGACAGTATCTAAAATCTTTGTTGACGAAGGTCCAACTATGAAGCGTATCAAGACTCGAGCGAAAGGTCGTGCTGATCGTATTTTTAAGCGTAGCAGTCACATCACTGTTGTTGTGTCTGATAACTAGGAGAAGATAATGGGACAGAAGGTACATCCTACAGGTATACGCCTGGGTATCAGCAAACCATGGACATCTACCTGGTACGCTAATACTGCAGATTATGCAGATAACTTGTTTAATGATCATCAGGTTCGTCAGTTCCTGACTAAGGCACTTAAGAGTGCTTCACTTTCTAAGATCGTTATCGAACGTCCAGCGAAAAGCATTCGTGTGACTATTCACACTGCTCGTCCTGGTGTTGTTATCGGTAAGAAAGGTGAAGACGTTGAGAAGCTACGTAAGCATGTATCTAAGCTAGCCGGTGTGCCAGCTCAGATCAACATTGCTGAAGTACGCAAGCCTGAATTAGACGGTCAACTTGTTGCAGACAGCATCGCTAACCAATTAGAGCGTCGTGTAATGTTCCGTCGCGCTATGAAGCGAGCGGTACAGAATGCAATGCGAATTGGCGCTAAAGGTATCAAAGTTGAAGTAAGTGGTCGTTTAGGCGGCGCTGAAATTGCTCGTTCAGAGTGGTATCGTGAAGGACGTGTGCCATTGCATACATTCCGTGCAGATATTGACTATGCAACATCAGAAGCAGCAACTCAATACGGTATCATTGGCGTAAAAGTATGGATCTTCAAAGGTGAAGTATTAGGTGGCATGCCACTTACTCATGAGCAGCCTGCTGCCGCACCGAAGAAGAAGGGCCGTGCTCCTAAGCGTGAGGGATAATTATGTTACAACCTAAACGTATGAAGTTCCGTAAAATGCACAAAGGTCGTAACCGTGGCTTTGCCGCTGGTAGCGACGTTAGTTTTGGTACTTACGGGCTAAAAGCAATTGGACGTGGTCGTATGACTGCTCGTCAAATTGAAGCTGCTCGTCGTGCTATGACTCGTGCAGTTAAACGTCAAGGTAAAATCTGGATACGCGTTTTCCCTGATAAGCCAATTACTGAGAAGCCTCTAGAAGTGCGTCAAGGTAAAGGTAAGGGTAACGTTGAATATTGGGTATGCCAAATTCAGCCAGGTCGTGTGCTATATGAAATGGAAGGTGTTCCAGAAGAAGTAGCACGTGAAGCCTTTGAATTGGCAGCATCTAAATTGCCATTTAAAACTACTTTTGTAACTCGGACGGTGATGTAATGAAAGCCACAGAACTGAAAGAAAAAAGCGTAGAAGAATTGAATGCAGAGCTATTAAACTTGCTTCGCGAACAATTCAACTTGCGAATGCAAGCGAGCACAGGTCAGCTTGAAAAAACTGACGGTCTTCGTAAAGTGCGTCGCAGTATCGCGCGTGTTAAAACCATTCTGACTGAAAAGGCTGCTGCATAATGACTGAAAAAACAGTTCGTACAGTACAAGGTCGTGTGGTCAGCAACAAAATGGACAAGTCCATTACTGTTGCAGTAGAACGCAAAGTGAAGCACCCTATTTATGGGAAATTCATCAAACGTACTACTAAGCTACATGCACATGACGAAACTAACCAATGTAACGAAGGTGACGTAGTAACAGTACGTGAATGTCGTCCTTTGTCTAAGTCCAAAAACTGGATGTTAGTAGACGTTATCACTAAAGCTTAATTGTTTTAGTTTTAAATACAAAAGGCGCTTATCGCAAGATAAGCGCCTTTTTTGTTTGCTACGTATAAAGAAAGCTTCAATTATTAGTTAAATACGATTATATCCCTCTGAAATGTGCAAACAATGTAGAGGTTGCAGCTATTCCGCTTTTCTCAATGAACCTTTTATCTATTTACTATTCTGAGCACAAGATTCAACTTTTTGTGTTTAAGGATATAAATGTCACAGTTTAGAAATAAAATTCTTCGTTTTACCGCTTTTGCTATACCAGTTATTTTATATGGATGCTCTCTAGAAGAGGAAGAAGATAGTAGCGGTACAGGATACTATCAATTTGTAAATTTAGCGCCCCAATCACCTGCTATAGAGTTTGTTGTAGATGATTCTACTATAGATGAGCTTGATTACGCACAGGCCACAGATTATGAAAACGTCAGTACCGGTAGCTACGATATAGAATTCAATCAAATATTACCTAACTCAGAAGAAGATAATTTTATCGATGATGAAACTCTGCACGTTGATAAGAAAAAGCTACATTCTTTTATACTTTACGGAGATGCATCTAGTCCTAGTTCGTTTGAAATGGAAATGGATATTTCTGATGTATATGATGACGACTTTGAAGACGGCTACGGGATGATACAGTTTGTTAATCTGGTTAATACTGCAGAAACAGTGGACATGTATTTAATTGAAGCGGATGAAAATTTACTGAATAAAACTGTAGATTATACTCTAGCTCAAGCTGACTCTAGTGGCGATGCAGAAGTAACGGAGGGGGACTATAAGATTGTTTTTACTGAATCTGGAACCGACACAATTCTTGCTCAAAAGAATGACATTGAGATAGATGAAGGTGATGCTACAACTTTTATTCTTGTAAGTTACGAAGTAGCAGGAAGTTCTGATGTCCGCTACAAGATTATAGAGTTAAGTGACAGTGGCGCCAGAGCGTTAACCAATGAAGCGGAAGATGCACATATAAGAGTTGCTAACGGTATCAGTAATACGTCCGGCATATCGGTCGCTACAGGTGATAGTACTAATGTTATTGAAACATATATAGGGCTTGGAGCGTTATCTTACGATATTGAAGTTACCCCAAGTGTGTCTGATGAAGCAGAATCTACTACTGTTTATGTGTTAAATAGCGAAGATGACACGGAGTTAGAGGAAACAACCTTTAATGTGTATGCCGATGATCAAATTTTATTGCTAAGTGCCGGTGATGCAACAACAACAGTTTCTTTAAATGAAACGGATGAAGATTTACGTATTATTGAAACCCACGGTAAACTCCTATTTTCCCACGCAATATATTCTGAAAATGATGAGTCTTTAGAAATTGTTATTGTTGAACAGGGAGGTGATCCAGATTCGTATGATGCTGAACTGTCTGTGGGTTATTTAGAGTCAGAAAGTTATGAAATAGAAGCGGGGAGTTATGATATTTATATATATGACTCAAGTGATGAATTGTTATTAGACTATACAATTTATGATTTACAAGAAGGCGGGGTAGTTAATCTAATTTCTACAGATTTTGATTACGGTGGCTCCCCTTATCAAATAACTGAGTATGTAAACTAGCCTTACGTTTACCCCTGAATTTATTAAAAGGCGCTATCGTAAGATCAGCGCCTTTATCATTTTCAAGGTGGTTAATCAGATGATTTATTAAATATTAAGAGCTAATGTCTAGGTAAGCTATTTGAAATGGCTTCAGTTCAATTTTATCTGAGTTACTCTTCAATCTAGGTAATTCAAATCCATGGCCTTCAAGTAAATTGATGTGTGCATTTGATACTTTCATAGTTAACATTTCATCTGAAAAATTTACGATAACCATAATGGTTTGTTCTTGATATGCTCTCGTAAAAATCAATTTTTGATTGTCACTTTCTTTAAAATCTATATTACCAAACCTAAGTGCAAATTGCTCTTTACGCCAATGTAGAAAGGTTTTGTAGGCTGTTAGCACAGAGTTAGGCTGATGCTCTTGGATTTCAACAGCGTATTCTCTATGCGAACTATCCACAGGTAACCAAGGTTTAGGATTTTCAGAAAATCCAGCATTCAGAAGGTTTTTTGACCACGGCATAGGTGTTCGACAACCATCACGACCTTTAAATGTGGGCCAAAAAGATATGCCGTATGGGTCTTGTAAATTTTCAAAAGCAATATCTGATTCTTGTAAACCAAGTTCTTCCCCTTGATATGTGCAAGCACTGCCACGCAAAGAGGTTAGCAATGCGTTATACAATTTACTTTTAGCTTGAATGTTTTTCCCTTCAGTCCACCTAGAAGCTACTCGGCTAACATCATGGTTGCCTACTGCCCAGCACGGCCAACCGCCAGTTAGGTTTTCTTCAAGTGTTTCAGCGGTTTGTTTAATATAATTTGCAGAGCCATCAGGCGTTAACAACTCAAAGCTATAGGCCATATGTAACCGCTTATCACCTTTGGTATAATCTGCCATAGCTTTCAACGAGTCTTCAGAGGAAATCTCACCCAAGGTAACAACATTTGGATAGCGGTCCATGAGTGTACGTATATCTTCAACAAAATTGAGGTTTTCTGGCTGGGTGTTATCAAAGTTATGATATTGATAAGCATAGGGATTATCTTCGCTAAAGCCTCGACCTTTGCGGTTTTCTTCCGCTTTAGCTGGATTATTTCTTAATTGCTTATCATGAAAACAAAAATTAATGGCGTCTAGCCTAAATCCGTCAACCCCTCGCTGTAGCCAAAACTCTACATTGTTTAATACAGCTTCTCGTACTTGTTCGTTGTGAAAATTCAAATCCGGTTGCGACGTTAGAAAGTTATGTAAATAATACTGTTTACGACGAGGCTCCCATTGCCAAGCGCTGCCACCAAAAATAGATAACCAATTATTAGGGGGCCCACCAAACTCATTTGCTTCTGCCCACACATACCAGTCAGATTTGTCATTGGTTTGGTCTTCTCGACTTTGTATGAACCAAGGATGTTGATCTGACGTATGGCTTAACACTTGATCAATAATAATTTTAAGGTCGATGGTTTTGGCTTTAGCTATTAGGTCGTCAAAGTCTTGCATGTCACCAAACATAGGATCAATTTGTCTGTAATCACTGATGTCATAGCCAAAATCTTTCATTGGAGACTTAAAAAATGGAGAGATCCAAACAGCGTCCACCCCTAAGCTCTTTATATAGGGGAGCTTGTTTATAATACCTTTCAGATCACCAATACCATCATTGTTGGCATCCATAAAACTGCGAGGATATATTTGATAGATGACGGCACCGCGCCACCAAGGTTCATTAGTCATAATTTACTAGTTCACATTTAAAAGGGTTAATTCAGCAAAAGTTAATATTTATAGGTGAGTAGACACCTGCTTTTATTAATTTAAGCATTACAAAAGCGATAAATAGTCGTTGTGTGTGCTCATCTTTCCTGCTGTTCTTTGTATTAAAGTTGATAAGCTTTGCATTAAGTCAGTTAGTTGTTTGGCATCTATTTGGTTGACTAGTGGGTGATAATCCTTAGGCATTAATCCTTGTCCTATCATCACTTGTTGCCATGCTACTTCGGTAAATAATTCGTCTTGTTCTCTGAAAACTCGGCCACTGTTTTCAAATAACTCTAACTTGCGAGTTAAGGAATCAGGAATATCCATCAAGCTGCAATCTCGCCAGAAGTCACTTTCGTCCCGTTGATTTTGTTTGTAATGTAAAATAATAAAATCACGAATATGCTCTGATTCCATTAAGGCTTGACGGTTAAACTCATCAATATTGTGTTTAGTTATACCTAAATGAGGGAATAGCTTGAGTAAACGTATGGCGGCAGTTTGAATTAAGTGAATGTTTGTTGATTCAAGGGGTTCAAAAAAACCACTAGATAGGCCGATAGCTACCACGTTTTTATTCCACTGTTTACGGCTTCTGCCAGTACGAAATTGGATCTTTTTGGGCTCTGAAATTATTTTGGAATCTAAACTTGATAGCAGTGCATCTTCAGCATGCTCATCACTCATATAGTGATTAGAGTAAACAATGCCATTACCCATTCGATGTTGTAGCGGTATACGCCATTGCCAACCAGCTTGATGAGCAATAGAGCGGGTATAAGGTGGTATGGATTTCATGGCTTCACTTGCAACCGCTATCGCACTGTCACAAGGTAACCAATGTGACCAATCATCAAAGCCTGTGTGCAGAGCATCTTCAATTAGTAAGGCTCGCTGACCGCTACAATCTATAAATAAATCCGCAGAAATTGTTTCGCCACTTTCCATATGCACAGAGGAAATAAATCCATTTTTAGGATTCAGGTTTACTTTTTTTACAATGCCTTCAATCCTTTTAACCCCGTGTTTTACGCTAGACTCTCTAAGAAAGTTTGCGTACAAAACCGCATCGAAGTGGTAGGCGTATTCAATGCCTTTTAAATTGGTTCCTTGAATATTTTTGAGCTTAGAAAATTTGTGCTGTTTAGCACATTGGTAGTTAAGTGAGTAATCACCGAATTCTGAGTGAATCCCCAGTTGTTTGCTTTTTAGCCAGAAGTTATAGAAATCACAGAATGGAAAGTCTTTCCCCATACCACCGAAGGCATGCATATATTTACTGCCTTGGTATTGCCAGTTTTCAAACTCGATGCCAAGTTTAAATGTTCCTTTTGTGGCTTTTAGAAAAGCACTTTCGTCAATACCTAATGCATTATTAAGATGCATAATTGGCGGTATACTTGCTTCACCTACTCCAACTGATGCAATTTCATCTGACTCTATAAGTGTGATATTGACAGTTTTGTTTAAAACTTTCGCCATCAAAGCCGCGGTAATCCATCCCGCCGTACCGCCACCTACAATCACCACATTTTGAATCAAATTGTTATCAACCATTTTTTCCATTAGTTGTTTCCTCAATATGGCTATTCAAATCAGAAAAAACCTTTGCCCTTGGGGTGATATCCCCACAAGGGCATGAGTTAGTCGTGTAAATAAATGACTTACAGTTTATAGCTGAACCCTAAGAGGTACGTGCTTCCGTAGTCTTGGTAATCACGAACTTGCAATGGGTTGTCTCCTTGCAATGACGTGAAAGGTTCTTTGTTGAGGTTTTGTGCCTGTAGAAAAATAGATAGGCCAGCTAAGCTTTCTATTCCGGCTTGCTCAAAATCAAACCCAATTTGAGCATCCCAGATAGTTTCGCCCACTATGTCAACTTGGTCGGTAGTGAACCCTAATCCATATACATCGCCTTTAAAATCACCCCGTTTACGCATGCTGGTTCTAGCTTGGAAACCATTTTTTTCATAGTAGAAGGTGACGCTGGTAATACTGTCAGACAGGCCTGGTAACTCGTAGTCATTACCATTTTGGTCTTGAATATCTGACTCAACACCAGTGTAACTAGCGATAACACCAAAGCCATCTAGATTCTCATGCATTATGTTTAATGGCAGAGATAGAGAAAATTCATAGCCCCATAAAGTACCTTCACCGCCATTTGTTTTACCTGATCCCGTTGCTATTGGTGAATCTGGAATTTCGCCTGTTGCTGGGTCAGCCACACCTGTCATGTCTACTTCAAAGTTACCGTCAAAGATCCATTTGTTTAAATCTTTGTAAAACAAAGCAACTGCAAAATAGCCTTCTTGATTGAAGTAATTTTCGTATGATAAATCGATGCCAATAGCTTCTTTAGGTTCAAGGTTTGGGTTACCTCCACTGACGCTCCAATTGTTGCCGTTTTCATCGACAATTTGACTGTAAGAGGCATTAATGGAAGCATTCATTTCATCTAAACGCGCACGAGAAATGGTTTTGGCTGCACCAAACCTAACACTTTGTTCATCATCAATTCTAAACGAAAGGTTCAGGCTGGGTAGCAAGTGGGTATAATCATGGCTAATGTCTGTGGGTTCTGTGACCACCAAACCATCTATTGTGTTAAAGGCATTACCTTGTGAAGATTGGTCTGACTGCACATATCTTAGGCCGATATTACCTGAAATAGGTATATCACCTAATTGAGCATCAATATTTCCTTGCACAAAAGCTGAGGTGACTTGTTCTTGAACAGTCCAAGACTTAGTGGCATGGCTTGAATTGGTTAAACTTTCTGCCAAAAGGTTGTAATAACCGTCCTTTATCAATGCATTAGTATCATAGGCTAGCATGTCACCCATGCCGATAAAGTCTAAACTGGCACTGCCTAATCTATATTGCTCCGGTACTATCATGGTGCCTGGATTATCAGGATAAGAAAAAGAAGACAGTGTCATAAAATAGCCTTCTGATGTTTTGGTTTTTTCACGGTCACGGTAAGACATACCAAAATCAACAGAAGAGATAAAATCGTTATCGACTTCCATTGAAGCAGCAAGCTTAAGAGCCATTAATTCATCATCTATATTAGGCGCATTAATAAAACCATCTTGTAGTTGGTTTTCGTACTCGGTACCTGTTACCCCATACTGATCATTAAGTGCGGAGCTCCAGCCCCAAGAAAGAGGGCCGCCTAATTGGATTAAGTTATAGTCCGAATAATCCAACTCATGGGTGAAGTGTGCTCCCGTATTTCCACCGTCAAAGGTGTATCCTAAGGTATCAGCTTCACCTCTAGCATCACCACGACCAGTACCTGAATAACTTTCTATACTCCAAATATCCCGTTCAACTTTTGAATAACTGGCGTCAAACTCTATGGTTAAGGTGTCTGAGGCAAAGTATTCGGTATTAAATCCTATTGAGTTGAGTTTGGCGTCACGCGTTTCATAGTCATTACGTACAACCACTCTCTGGCCTGTAGTCACGGCACTTGTGACAAAGCCGGACTCAGAATCAATAACCGCACTATCAGCTGAGATGCTTCCTTGACCCCATGCAAAGGGTATTTCAATGCCACGCAGAATTTTTTCATCAGAAAAATCAACATATAAAGCATCAAAAGTCATATGAAGTTGTTCATTTGGCTCTGCTTCTATCACTAGGAGTGCTGAGTCTCTTTCTAGTGTTGAAGAGCGTACGTAAGGTTTAGCACCTCCTAAAATGGAGCCTTGTGAACCGTCTTCATACTCAAATGTGGGGTATCCCCAAGCATTCCAACGTTTTTCTTGATTCGGTGAGCTCATTGTTGAATAGGCAAACGCTACCCCTAAGGTGTGATCTGCGAATTGATCTATATAAGAAAAAGTTCCTCGAAAACCGTCATCGTTGCCATCGGGGTTGAGCTTTTCAAAACTTGTTTTTTCATATTGTCCATTGAACTGCAGGACACGCTCATCTTTACTAAGGGGATCAACAGTTTGCATATCTATGACACCCGCGATCCCTTCTGCTTCTATTCTTGCACTTGGGGTCTTATAAACAGTAACACCGCTCATTATTTCTGATGGGTACAAATCAAATTCAACACCACGATTGTCACCAATTGAAACTTGTTCTCGGCCATTAAAAGTAGTGCCACTTTCGTCCTCTCCAAAACCACGAATACTGACTCGGCTTGCTCTTCCGTCTAAGCGTTGTGCAGCTAGGCCAGGAAGGCGAGCAATGGACTCTGCGATTGAAGAGTCAGGTAATTTGCCTATATCTTCTGCTGAAATCGACTCAACAACTTCTGCTGCAAAACGTTTTGTACTAATTGATTCTATTATGCTGCCACGAAACCCCTTGACCTGAATGACTTCAACATCTTCGTCACCTTGGTCTACTTCTTCTTGGGAATAAGCTAAAAACGATGTGCTCATCGTAATTATGCCTGCTGAAATCAATGCATTTGTTAATTTATTTTGTTTGAAATGTAACATCGTGCTTCTCCGTTGAGCCGGTACCACTTGTTTTTGTTATTGGCTTTGAGTTTCTATATTAAATAATAGCCGTATCATCTTTTATAACCGCCATTAGTGCCACACCCAGTGTGGATGGGCATCAATATAGAGCAGTTAGGCTAATAAAAATATGTTATGCATACGTATTCAATGATTTTTGAATCTTGATATAATTGAGTTTTTAAGTTTTTAAAAGTTAATTTTGTAAGGCTAAATAGGTCTGTTTACACAGCTGCCACGGGTGTTTTTATTATATTTTAGTAATGTAAATGTAGCATTTAAGTTAATGGTTTGTGTTTTTGGTGGGGTTCTGAATACGTATGCAATACACGCTGTTTTCTTTTTATTAAGCATCACAACGCGTACATTAGTTGCACCTTAGTTTTTGCAAAATAAGAGAAGTATCTTGGTGAAAAATTTATTTGTAATTTTAGTTTTAGGATTAATAGCGTGTCAGATCCATGCTCAATCCCAGCTTGAAAATACAGCCAAAGATGGTGCAACTCTGAATGAATACTCCATACAAGGTTACGAAGCTCATTGGCTCACATCAGATGTAATAGTGATTAACAATAAATACACCGCGGGTTCACTGTTATTAACCACAAAAAATCAACATAACAAAAGTTTCCCTTTGTTCAAACGTGACATGCCAAAAATGTTGCAAGGGCAATATCCACATTTAGCTCACTTCAATGCCTACAGTTTTGAAATACCTGTGCAGCAAATTAAAGCTTTATTAAAACAACCTCTTGTAGTGGTTGAGCGGGATGCAGCAAAGGGCAAAACGCTAGGTACATTTGTACAGATAGGACATATTATCGATGAGGTTTATACTTCAAAAGACCAAGACGCGGATGAGGTTAATGATCTTGGAGCAACATTATTAGACAGTAGCACTCAATTTAAACTTTGGGCTCCAACTGCACAGAATGTTAGCTTACTTTTGTTTGAACGGGATAAACAGCCAGCAAAAACTCATAAGATACCTATGCTTGAAGATAGTAGCTCTGGTGTCTGGCAGGTTACTGTTCCAGAAGACTTATCCAGTACTTATTACCGTTACCAAGTTACGGTTTATCACTCCGTTAGTGGTCAAGTTGAAACAATACAAACTACTGACCCTTATTCTCTAAGTCTCTCTATGGATAGTGAGTATTCTCAGGTCATAGACTTACAGCACCCAAATACTCTTCCCTCAGGATGGATTGATCAAAAGGATGTGCCGCTGTTGGCTCCTGAAGATAATATATTTTATGAAACTCATATACGGGATTTTAGCGCTCATGATCTGTCATTATCGGACCCCCTATACCGAGGAAAATACGCTGCATTTACAGACAAAAAGAGTGATGGCTTTATATATCTCCAAGGCCTAGCAAAGGCTGGCGTAAATAGTATTCATTTATTACCAACCTTTGATATAGGGAGTGTGGGAGAGAATACAGATCAGGTGATTGATATTGATGACCCTATTGAAAAAGCTTGCAAAATTGCCAAGCACTTACCTTTTTGTACGACTTCAGCTTCTAAAAAGATGTCAATTCGAGGGTATCTCGAACAGCTATCGGCAGAGGATTCTAGCCGAGAAATCCTAATTTCAGCCCTGCGCCCTTTTGATAACTATAATTGGGGATATGATCCGTTTCATTTTACTGTACCTGAAGGTAGTTACGCCCTGCAGCCAGAAGGCGAGTCTAGAATCGTAGAGTTTAGAGCTATGGTACAGCAACTACATAACATGGGCTTTAGAGTGATTATGGACGTAGTTTACAACCATAGCCATCAGGCTGGATTAGGCCCTAAATCTGTACTCGATAAAATTGTCCCTGGCTACTATCACCGACTCGACCCCAATACTGGCCTTATTACTCAATCTAGCTGTTGCGACAATACTGCGACAGAAAGAGTCATGATGGAAAAGTTAATGATCGACTCTTTGGTGGTGTGGGCGAGAGACTATAAAATCGATGGCTTTAGATTTGATTTAATGGCGCACCAACCTAAAGAGGCGATGTTAAAGGCTCGAAAAGCGGTGCGTGAAGTGGACCCTGATACTTACTTTTATGGTGAAGGTTGGAATTTTGGAGAAGTCGCTAATAACAAACGTTTTGTTCAAGCTAGTCAACTGAATATGGCGGGTACTGAAATCGGTACTTTTACTGACAGGCTTAGAGACGCAGTGCGCGGAGGGAGTGTTACCGATTCAGCAACTTACCTTAGAAAAAACCAAGGAATTGGCAATGGCTTAGGCGTGATCCCCAACGAGTTACAAAATGAAGGTTTGGATGCTTATTACTTAAAAATGGACCAAATCAGAATTGGCTTAGCAGGTAATTTAGCTAATTTTCCCCTGATGATACACAGTGGGAAGCTTAAATTAGGTCAAGAAATTCCATATGGCGAACAGCCTACAGGTTACGCTTTGGACCCAGCTGACACCATCAATTATGTGTCAAAACATGACAACCAAACATTATGGGATAACAATCAATATCGCGTTGCTTATCACTTATCCCCACAGCAACGTACTTTGATGCAGGTACAAAACTTATCATTCGTTTTGTTGGCTCAAGGTATTCCATTCATTCATATGGGATCAGAAATGCTTAGGTCTAAGGGATTTTTGCGTGATTCTTATGATTATGGTGATTGGTTTAACAAAGTCGACTTTAGCCTCAAGAGTAATAACTATAATATCGGTCTCCCCCCTAAAGAAAAAGATCAAATAAACTGGCCGCTAATTAAAACTTTGCTTAAGGGGAATCAAGGCAGAGATATAGTGAGTCCTGAAAATATTCGTTTTAGTGTTCAAGGCTTTTTGGATTTACTAGAAATACGCATGACCTCTGCTTTGTATCGTTTAACAAATGAAGCAGATGTAATCGAAAAGGTAAAATTTCATAATACTGGTTCAAACCAGCAATTGGGTTTAATTGTGATGAGTATTGCAGGGGATACTAAACACCCTGGCCAACTTGTTCTATTTAATACCAGTGAACATCCGAAGACATTTCAATTACCGGAATTTAACCAATATACATTACACCCAGTTCTAGCTAGTTCAGCCAATTTTTCGGCTAAGCAAAGTTATGCAAATAGCGGAATATTCACAGTCGCTCCCCTAACCACAGCAGTATTTATCGAACCCTCTGAAAGGCAAGTACAATGAAACAATCAAACCTATGGCAGCTTAAAATACAGCGTATATGTGCCGTTTTCTTTATTTTAGTTACTACCAATGCATTGGGGAATAATTACCAAATTGACCACTTAGAACCCATGTCATGGTGGTCGGGTATGAAGGGTAAAAAACTACAGTTAATGGTACACGGCAAAAACATCAGTGATCTAAGTGTCATCGTTGAGCATTCGGATATAGCAGTTGTTCAGGTTAATACCTTAGATAACCCCAATTATTTAGTGATAGATTTACAATTAAGTGAGTCTTTGCAAGCTGGGATCTATGCAATTAATTTTGTAAAAAATGGAAAAACTAAAATTCGTTATCCTTATAAGTTTAGTGAGCGTAATAAGGATTCAGCAGCGAAAACATCCTATGGTCCCCAAGATGTCATTTATTTAATTACACCAGATCGTTTTGCAAATGGTGATCCCAACAATGATCAACTTGCAATGCTCAGTGAGGGTGTGAATCGCGCCAATATTGGTGGTCGTCATGGTGGAGATATTCAAGGAATTATTGATAATTTAGAATATATACGGGATATGGGGTTTACCCAAATTTGGTCTCAACCACTTATTGAAAATAATCAACCCGCTTATTCTTATCATGGTTATTCTGCCACTGATTTTTACCAAATAGATGGAAGGTTTGGTAGTAATCAATTATTTAAAGAGTTGTCTCACCAAGCTCAAGCTTTAGGTATAGGACTGCTAAAAGATGTGGTGCTAAATCACATAGGTGACAAGCATTGGTGGTTAGAGGATCTACCAGCAAAAGATTGGTTGAATTTTCAAGGGCAAGCTTTTACTGGAACCCATCACAAAAGACAAAGTTTGCATGATCCTCATGCTACCGAAAAAGATAAAAGGTTGTTTTCTGATGGTTGGTTTGTTGCCACTATGCCGGATTTAAATCAACGTCATCCAGTGCTAGCAAACTATTTAATTCAAAATACTCTGTGGTGGATAGAATTTGCCAATTTATCTGGGTTAAGAGTAGATACATATTCATATCCAGATAGAGATTTTTTGTCCCTGTGGACCAAAAGAGTGACTGAAGAATTTCCTAATATCAATATTGTTGGTGAAGAGTGGACCTCTAATCCTGCTTTAGTTTCTTATTGGCAGCGGGGTAAAAATACCCATGATGGTTACGTATCCTACTTGCCAACGTTAATGGATTTCCCCACACAAGATGCCTTAGTAAATGGCTTAAAAGATAGTGACAGTTGGAATACAGGTTTAAATAGCATTTACCAGTCTTTAGCCAATGACTTCCAATATCCTGACCCTTATAGTTTGGTGGTATTTGCTGACAACCACGACATGAGTCGTATTTATACTCAGCTTAATAATGATCTAGATTTATTCAAAATTGCCCTGGGCTTTTTGTTTACTACACGTGGTATACCCCAAGTGTATTATGGTACTGAAGTCTTAATGGGTAACACAGGTACAGAAGACCATGGTGTGATTCGTTCTGATTTTCCTGGTGGTTGGCATTCAGATCTTAGCAGTGCTATTACCCAAAAAGGCCTATCCAAGCAGCAAGTCGAAGCACAAAATTATATTAAAAAGTTACTAAATTGGCGTAAAAGTGCCACTGCCATCCATAGAGGTAAATTGACCCACTTTGCTCCTAACAAGGGGGTGTACGTTTACTTTAGAAGCTTAGAACAGCAGACAGTTATGGTTGTGATAAATAAAAACAATCAGGAGGTTATTCTTAATCCAACTAATTATTCCGAGCTAATTCCAGCTAATAGCCAAGCCAAAGATGTCATCACATCTAAACACTACTCACTGAATTCTGAAATTAAACTTAACTCAAAAAGTATACTTATCTTGAACGTAACTAGCTGAAATTAAATATTAATTTTCTATTTTAAAATAATAAAAATTATCAAGGTGGCTTTAGAGTTTATGAGTAGATATTAGCTCTGCCAACCACTTTTAGTACAAGGAAACCAAAATGAATAAAATATTTCTGATGTTTATCGCCAGTGTTATTTATGCTCCGGTATTTGCAAAATCTATCACTGGTTCATCACCTGATGGAAAAATTGAAGTCACAATAGCTGATACGCACTCACCTAGTTACAGTATCACTTTGAATCAGCTACCAATATTGACTGACTCCAAATTGGGCCTGAGGTTTAAGCAAGTTTCTGAGTTAGGAGAAGGGTTTTCTATTCAAGCTGTAAAACAGGTAGCACACCATAGTACTTGGCAGCAGCCTTGGGGGGAGCGAAAACAAGTAGTGGATCATCATAACGAGATACTGGTGACATTTGTTGCTAATCAGGATGCTAAACGTTTGTTTGCTGTACGATTTCGAGTATTCAATGATGGAGTAGGCTTTAGGTATGAAGTACCTAAACAGCCAGGGTTAGATAGTCACATCGATATCACCAATGAGTTAACTGAGTTTGCCATAGCGGATACAAAAGATTCTACAGCTTGGTGGATCCCATCAAGGGGTTGGAACCGTTATGAATACATTTATCAAACCAGTGCCTTGAGTTCAGTGGATCGCGTACACACCCCTTTCACCTTTAAACTTGGGAATGGTGCCCATGTGAGTATTCATGAAGCGGCACTGGTCGATTACGCCAGTATGACATTACAACAAATGCGAGGTGGGGTACTAAAAGCTGATTTAACACCATGGTCTGATGGGGTTTTAGTTAAGAAGACTGCAGATTTTACTACGCCTTGGCGCACCATTCAGGTAAGTGAAGATGCAATTGGGCTGCTTAACTCTGATTTAATTTTAAACCTCAATGAGCCTACTACATTTGCAGATACATCATGGATTGAACCGGGAAAATATGTGGGTATTTGGTGGGGCATGCATATTGCCGAAAATACTTGGGGTAGCGGTGAAAAACATGGGGCGACCACGGCAGAAACTAAGCGATACATGGACTTTGCAGCTGAATATGGCTTTGATGGAGTTTTAGTAGAAGGGTGGAATATTGGCTGGGACGGCGACTGGTATAACAATGGAGATGTTTTCAATTTTACTCAAGCCTATGATGACTTTGATATCAAAGAAATTACGCAGCATGGTTTGGCAAAGGGCGTGCGTTTAATTGGTCATCATGAAACCTCTGGTAATGTGACTAACTATCGTAATCAAATGGATGATGCATTTGCACTGTATCAAAAACATGGAGTACGCCAAGTAAAAACCGGTTACGTTGCAGATGGCGGTAATATTAAGCGGATAGACGATCAGGGTATTGTTCGTAAAGAATGGCATGATGGTCAGTTTATGGTGAATGAGTATCTACACAATGTTAAACAAGCTGCAAAATATCAAATAAGTATCAATACCCATGAGCCAATTAAAGATACAGGCTTACGTCGTACCTATCCTAACTGGATATCTAGAGAAGGCGCTCGAGGTCAAGAATATAATGCTTGGGGCTCTCCGCCTAACCCACCTGAACATTTACCTATTCTTGCTTTCACTCGGATGTTATCTGGGCCCATGGATTTTACCCCTGGTACCTTCGATATGGGGTTTAAGGGCTTAGGCGCAGATACCGACCGGCCACAAACAACCTTGGCAAAACAACTTGCTATGTATGTGGTGATTTATAGCCCCATTCAAATGGCGTCAGATTTACCGAGAAACTATGAGAAAAATTTAGAAGCATTTCAGTTTATTCAAGATGTACCCGTTGACTGGCACGAAAGTAAAGCCATCGCAGGTGAAGTAGGTGAATACGTGGCTTTTGCAAGACAAGAACGAGGTGGTGAAGATTGGTTTGTTGGTGCATTGACCAATGAAGACCCTAGGAAGTTGAGCCTTGCTTTAGATTTTCTAGACAAGAATAAAACCTATGAAGCGCAGATTTATCGTGACGGAGATTCAGCCAATTGGATTAATAATCCCTATGACATCCTCATTGAAAAAAAGCACGTTCAAGCCTCAGATACCTTAAAAATACCTATGGCTAGTAGTGGTGGTTTTGCTATTCGATTCAAAGCACTTTAAGACAGCTTGTTGTATCAAGATAAACTAAAATAAGGTTCTGAAATTATGCATACAGCTAGCATACAAGCACAAGTTAAACCCGAGTTAAATTTCTGGCAAATATGGAATATGTGCTTTGGTTTTATGGGGATTCAGTTTGGCTTTGCGTTACAAAATGCCAATGTCAGTCGTATTTTTCAAACCTTAGGTGCCGATTACGGCAATATGGCCATATTGTGGGTAGCGGCCCCTATTACTGGGTTAATTGTCCAGCCAATCATAGGTTATATGAGTGATAAAACTTGGGGAAGATTAGGTCGCAGACGGCCATATTTTTTATGGGGCGCGATTGTTGCCAGTTTATCTCTTTTTATTATGCCAAACTCTCCAACTCTTTGGATGGCGGCTGGTATGTTATGGATAATGGATGCCTCTATCAATGTATCCATGGAGCCTTTTAGAGCCTTTGTCGGTGATATGTTGCCTAAAAAGCAACGAGCTTCTGGGTATGCTATGCAAAGCTTCTTTATCGGCGTTGGCTCGGTAGTGGCATCTTCATTGCCTTGGATGATGAGTAACTGGTTAAAAATTGATAATACCGCTGCCGCTGGGGAATTACCCGACTCTGTGAAGTTTGCGTTCTACGCTGGTGGTTTAGTATTTTTAGCGGCAGTATTGTGGACTGTATATACCACTAAAGAGTACTCACCCAAGGAACTATCAGAGTTTGAAAAATTTGAAGCGTTACATCATTCTAAAGAGCTAGAGCCTAGGCAAATAAGAACAGCCAAGCGATATTATCAAGCTGGGTTATTCTGGTTGGGGTTTGGCTTAATATTAAGTTATTTGTTGTACCACTATATAGAGCAATTGGATAAGAGTTTAGCCATATTGACTCTGGGTATGGTGGTTTTTGGAGTCTGCCAATTAATCGCTGGTGGATTATCTAGTCAAAGCAAAACTAAAAATGGCTTTTCGCAGATCATGGCTGACCTGTATTCGATGCCTGCTGTGATGAGACAACTAGCTGCTGTGCAATTTTTTTCTTGGTTTCCTTTTTTTGCAATGTGGACTTACACGACCGCGGCGATTACCAGCCACCATTATAATGCGACAGATACGAGTTCTTTGGCATTTAATCAAGGAGCGGACTGGGTGGGGGTGTTGTTTTCAACTTATAATCTAACGGCCGTTTTTGCTGCAATTTGTATCCCTGTCGTCGTTAGGTATTCTAATTTACGTATTGCGCATATGATTAATTTACTACTAGGGGGATGTGGATTTATATCACTCATTTTAATTGATAACCCTGTTTGGCTTATCGCTTCTATGATTGCCGTGGGATTTGCATGGGCCTCTATTTTATCAATACCTTATGCCATTTTATCCAATGCATTACCCGTTAATAAAATGGGTCTTTACATGGGGATTTTTAATTTTTTCATTGTGTTGCCACAAATTCTAGCCGCTAGTATTTTAGGCATTTTGATAAGTAAAGTGTTCGACGGCCAACCTATTTATTCATTGGTTGTAGGTGGAGCGAGTATGTTGCTAGCGGCAGTGTTAGTCCTCAGGGTGAAGACTAATAATTAAGGTTAATTATGTTAAGAGTAGCCGCAGGATTTACGCACTATAAGAGAGGTTGGAATTAAAATACTATTCGGTTGTTCTCCGTTAATTAAGGCAACAATATTATCAACTAAGATTTCTCCGGCAAGCTTAGTATCTTGTTTAGCGGTTGTGAGGGGAGGCACCACAAAATTTGCAGTTGCGATATCGTCGAATCCGGCAATTGCAATATCTTCTGGTATTCTAAAGCCTCGCTTTTTAAGGGCTCGCATGGCACCTATGGCTATTAAATCGCTGGCGCAAAAAATTGCGTCAAAGGGTATACCTTTATCAATTAGTTGATTAGCAGCCTCATATCCCGAGTCTTCAACGGATATCGCATCTACTTGTAACCCGTTAATTATCGATAATCTATGGTCTAACAGTGCTTGGCAATGTCCTTTGTATCGAGCTAAAAACTCAGGGTAATGATTAGATGCGTCCCCCAGAAAGGCAAAGTTTTTACGCCCGAGTTTGATTATATGTTCTGTGACTTCATAGCCACCATGAAAATTATCACAACCCACTGAAACCATATGTTCGCCATCTGTTTCAGCTCCCCAACAAATAAAATGAGTATTGTATTCATTTAATTTACTGAGCTTTTCCTGATAATCGACAAAGTCACCATAACCTAAAAGTATTAGACCATCTGCTTTACGACTATCTTCAAAGTCAGCATGCCAATCGTCACTCAATTGTTGAAATGAAATAAGTAAGTCATACCCTTTACGAGCTGAGGCTCTTGTAATACTCCCCAACATAGATAGAAAGAATGGATTGATTGCAGAGTCATCATCGGTTGGATCTTCAAATAACAATAGAGCAATTGTATCTGTATGTTGAGTCCGCAGATTACTGGCGTTCTTATCTACTTTGTAATTTAGTTCTTGTGCTATCTTTTGAACTTTTAGGCGTGTTTTTTCATTTACTAATGGACTGTTTCGCAATGCTCGAGACACAGTAGATTGAGATACGTTGGCCTGAAATGCAATATCAAAAGAGGTAGATTTGGACATTAAAAACACTGTAAAAATAAAAGTAGTTAGATTTTACGTGACGTTTTTAAGTATGTATATGAATAAAAAGTAAGCTGGGAGATTGTACTATTTCTAATCAGTCCAGCTGACTTGACATTATGGGTTTGTGATACATTTTACATTTTCTACAAAACGGGTTTGGCCAGTTTGATTGTGTCTAATCATACATTGGCCATTGTTGAGAAATAAAGTAAAGGAATCTATTGCAGGTATTTCACGGCCATTTAGTACATTATTAGAGTTTGGAGCTGATTGTCGGCGTTCTACTGTTAAGCGACTCTTTTTACTGAATACTGTATCTGCTAATTTGATAGGGCGGCCTTTTAACATTTCTCCAATTACAACTTCCATTGCTTGACGGGACTCCCTACTTGGTTGCTCTAATAGCGCTTCTGATAATAGGCCTGTGTCTTTGGTCACACAGCCCATTAACATCCAAGCTATAACGCTTGCTACTATTATCAACGTATTTGGCTTCATGTTATTAAATGCCAGTATCGGGCTCTTGAATAGGCTCGGCTATCAGTTTGTTTTCAAATATAATAGAGTCAATAACAGCATTCGACGACTTAATCGCAATACCGGTATTTTCAATCGCTCTCAATCGGCTAGTGGCAAGCTGAGTTGATACTGGACATTCGCTCGTTTCTGAGTAATTTAAAGCCGCAGCTAATAGGCTTTCAGACTCATCTCCTAAAAGCTTGCTAAAGTCATCTGATACGTTACAGCCAGGAAGCTCATCGTCGAAAGTTGGTGTTGCAGTGGGCTTGAAGCCATCAGAATATTCTCCAAACTCTTTAGCATTAACTCCTTGAAATTGAATAGTGAAGTAAGTGGTACTGCAGTTGTCTTGTGGATAAAAGCCATAGGGTTTGCCACAGGTTGTATCACCAATTAATACCACCTCTACATCAATGCCCCTAAGTCCATTAATAACAGCCTCACTTGCTGAACATGTGCTCCCCGTTGCTAATACAAATATCCGAGTTAAATCTAGTGATGGCAAGGTCTCACTCGTAAACTGATAGGTATCCCAGTCAATTTCTCGGGTATAAAAAGGGGTGGCTTGAACTGTGTCACCTGTAACAGGGTTGGTGGTACCTGATTTATTATTGAACTGGGTGGTTTCAAATATTTGGTTATTGGTTTGCGACGCACCCGCGACCATGTAGGCTAGTTGTGAAGCCATTGCCAATAAGCCACCACCGTTATAGCGCATGTCAAGTACTAGCTCATTAACATTGTTGTCTACAAACTCCTGAAAACCATCGATTAGGCCTTGCTGTCCTGAACTGATAAAGGAGTTGAACTGCAGATAACCGATATTTCCCATTGGTGAATCAATTACCTTTACATTTTGCACCGGCTGTAATTCAACATTAGCTGAGCTTATGTCAACGCTATAGGATTCACCATTTAAAGTAGTAAAAACAAAATTGTAAGTTTCACCAGCATCTGATGGGAATAAAGCCGCATTTATATCGTCTACTTCCGCTTCTGTGCTTGCGTTTATAAAGTCTATATTGTCGATCATTTCTAGTTCGTCACCTCTAACAACCCCTGCTAATGCTGCAGGTGAGTTAGGCTCTGTATATCGTACAATGAGTCTGCGAGGGCTACTTGTCGCTACAAATTCCCAGCTAATACCATATCCTGATGACACGCCACTTTGGGTTCTTAAATTGTATTCTTCTGTTGATTGAGAGAAGTGGAAGTTATCTTTAAACGAACCGGAAGCAGTTAACTGTTCGGTTCTTAATTGAGTGAAAAATGCATCTAGTGTGAATAATGATGGGTCATTGTCATCCACTTCGTCATACCAAAGATAGGTTTGATTCGTCCAAGACCGTAACCACATTCTTTCATGCATGCTTGTACCTAATACATCATCGAAAGTATCACCATTACTGTCTGGGCCTGTTCTTGGTGATTCACATAGGTCTTTATATTCAGAGTCATCTAGAAACTCACCGGCTACCCAAGTTGGCTCGTTTGTATCTGAAGTTGCAGTTGAGTTACTCCCCCCGCAAGATAAAAGGACAACACTGGTGGTAATTGCAATAAAAAAAAGTCGCAAACTTTCAAGTTTATTAATCACGTACAAACCTCTCATTGATTATTTTTTGGCTAGTTAGTTATGTTCGTCATATCCATTTTTTGTAACTTTTTGGTAGCCTGCTTGCTAGCAGATAAACTTAACTGGGTTGCTAATAATGACAATAAGCAGTATCCAGTAAAATAGTAAAAGCCGTCTCCAATCGCTGACAATGTTTGGCTACTGATGTCTAGTGCGATTCTAAAACCAAATACTGTGAATTGTTCATTTGTTGAGGTGTCTGCATGATTGGTAGACATAACCGCTAGAAAAATTGCAACCACAAAAACATCTGCCATTGACCATTTACCAATACTGGCAACCAACCCTAATAACTTTTTTTCTAGCTCAGCATGTTTTACAAAGTAAGATATGCTAACAAGTAATGTTTTTAGAAGCGGAATGCAGACTGAGAACGCAAAGATCAATGAAGCTACCAAGACTCTGTCGTCTTCCCAAAGTTCTTGTATGCTGGTTGCAATTGATAGGTCTTTATCAATTAATGATGAAGTCAGGTCTGAGGCTCCAAGATTAACCATCATTTCCATATTGAATGAAAACATAGTTAACAATACCCCAGGAAAAAACAACCCAAGTGCAGCAAGGTTCAAGGCAAACCCAAGGTGCTTTCTAATCAAATCTAATACTCTTCAATGCGTTTAGATAGATATCCTACACTGAAATAAAAATAATTTGCATCAGTATTGTACCTTTAACAGTTAGCTATATTGGTACAGGTAGTGTGAGGTGTAAATAGGGTGAATAAGTTGTATGAAAAATAAATGGCGAACCTGTAATTACAGAGTTCGCCATTTTTACGTTATTTAGAATCTCAATTCTGACTCGATTATTTGGTTACCGGAAAACCGCGGTCACGCATCAAAGCCTCAACTTTAGCATCTCTGCCTCTAAACAAACGATAAGCTTCTTCTGGTGCCATGGCGTTGCGGATAGAGAATAAGTATTTTACTAACTTGTCGCTGACTTCTTTATCGTAAAATCCGCCTGGAGCTTCTGCAAAGGCTTCTGCTGCATCAGAAGTTAAAACTTCTGCCCACATATAACCGTAGTAACCAGATGAATAACCCTCGCTAGAAAAAACATGGCCGAATTGTGTACTACGGTGACGCATTACCACTTCTTCTGGCATTCCTAATTTATTAAGTTGCTCTTTTTCAAATGCTTGAGGTTCAATCGTCGCAGGATCTGTTGTGTGGTATAGCAAGTCCATGATAGCTGACGCCATGTATTCGGTGGTTTTAAAGCCTTCGTTAAAGGTGGCGGCTTTTTTGATTTTTGCAACTAGCTCTGCAGGGATTGGTTCACCTGTTTTATAGTGCACTAAGTAGTTATTGATAACCTCATCTGTGGTTAACCAACGCTCTAACAACTGAGATTGAAATTCAGTGTAGTCGCGGACACCAGAGTGCGAAGTGGGGTAGGCAACCGTTGCTGACAAAAAGTGTAAGGCATGCCCAAATTCATGGAAGTAGGTTTCTGCATCATCCCAAGAGATAAGTGTTGGTTCACCCTCTGAGCCTTTTACAAAGTTAGAATTATTTGATGACAATACTGTTTTCTTACCATCAAAAGTAGTATGACTTCTGTAAGTGGTGGCCCAGGCGCCAGACCGCTTACCTGGTCTACCAAATGGGTCTAAATACCATAAACCAATATGGTCACCTGTTGTTTTGTCTTTGACTTCCCACACTTTTACATCTGGGTGAAATACCGGCACTGAGCCTTCAGGAACGGCAGTAAATTCAAAGTTAAATAGTCTTCCGGCTACATAAAACATAGCTTCACGGAGTTTATCTAATTGTAAGTATTGTTTAACTTCATCTGAATCTAAGGCGTATTTGGCTTTACGTACTTTTTCAGCGTAATAGCGATAATCCCAAGGCGCGATTTTGATATTTGCACCTTCTGCATCTGCAATCGCTTGCATGTCTGCTACTTCTTCATCAACTCGGGCGATGGCTGCAGGCCAAACCTTTTGCATTAATGCCATAGCATTCTCAGGGTTTTTAGCCATGCGATCTTCTAAGCGCCACTGTGAATAATTATCATAACCAAGTAGAGCGACACGCTCGTCTCTAAGGGTGAGAATTTTTTTGATGAGTTCATTGTTATCAAACTCATCGCCATTATTGCCGCGGCTGTAATAGGTGCGCCAAACTTTCTCTCTTAATTCCCTTTCGTCTGAATAGGTTAAAAATGGATCCATAGATGAACGAGAATTGGTAATAGCATATTGACCTTCTTTACCACGGTTTGTGGCGGCACTTGCGGCTGCAGAGATTAGTGATTCTGATAAACCTGATAGCTGGCCTTTTGTTAAATATAAAACATATTTCTCTTCATCAGCTAATACGTTGTTTGCAAATTGTGTTTGTAACCCTGCTAATTCTTGATTTATAGCAGCGTAACGTAACTTGGCTTCACCTTTTAATGTCGCTCCATTTCTGGCAAAACTACTATAAGTTAGTAAAGTAACTCTTTGTTCTTCTGCGGTGAGTGCGTTTAATTCGTCACTTTCAAATACCGCTTTTACTCGGGCAAACAATGCCTCATTACCAGTAATCTTAGATCTGAATGCTGACAATACAGGAACCATCTCTTTTTGGATTTTACGAAACTCCGGACTGTTTAAATTTGAGCTCCAAATCCCCCAATACCTAAATACTCGGCTTAACTCTGAACCTGCCTTTTCTAAAGGAACTATGGTGTTTGCAAAGGTTGCGGGTGCTGGATTATTAACGATGGCGTCTATCTCTGTAAGGTTCAGTGCCATGCCTTGTTCAAGTGCAGGCTTAAGATAAGATAAATCCATTTTGTCAAAAGCCGGTACACCACCATAAGGGCCTGAGAATTCTGCAAGTAACGGATTGTCGTCTTTGGGGGGCGCTACTTTTACTGTGGTCTTTTCACTACAGGCACTGAGAGCAATTAATACTGCAGCACATGCTAATTTAGTTAGAGGTTTATTCATTATTTTCTGCCGTTTTTAAAATTATAATTGCACCACCGTTATTGTATAAATAATAGAAAAGGTGACGCTTTTTTGCGATTTCAGTTTAAGTAAACTCACGCCAAACTACTAGTTAATCGATCTCAGTAAAATGTAGCTGAGCGATTTTAGGTGTGATTATCTGTACTTAAGATACGCAAAACATACTGTAATTTATTTTAGCTAACGTAAAGTGCATGAAAGTTGAACAATAATTTGGGCGCTACCATGAAAACAGTATTGTTTTGTATCTTTGTGCTAACACCTAAATTGTGTTTTGCAAATATTGAAATGCTTGAACCTACAATTGAGTGGCTATCTGGTTTTAATTCAGAAAACATAGAACTTGGAGTCGATAAGTCAGCTATAAAATTTGCGGGGTGTAATCAAGTTACATATTCTGCATCGTTCAACCAAGCACTCACTAAAAGTGCATCTCTGGAAATGAGCTTAGGTTATGCCAAAGGTCGACATTCTTGGGGGGTATTCAATCAGAGAGTCTCTTTTAAAGAGCTTTCTATCATTCCAAGGTATCAAGTTAACCATGATCTTAGTATAGGGGCAGGGGTGACCCTACAAACTTCTACTGAATTTAAGAGCGCTCAGGGTGTACAGCTAGATTTGCCTAAAAACTCAGAATGGTTACTTAATGCAAGAATGAATGGCATGCATAGCAGCCATTATTGGGAAGTAGCCATTGCCAGTCAAACATGGGATGTAAGCCAAACCTTTAGTTCAATATTCGACAAAAAAGTCACTAACAGCAAGCTAGAATTGCAATATAAAGGATATTTCTAAGCTTGGCGTGAAACTGTTATACCGCGCCGCTAGCCGTGGTTTGAGTAGATAAATGACTAATATCACACAGACTCAGCACGGTTAAAGCTTTTCCCATCTCTATCTTAGTCACACAGGTATTATGATAGTCAGATAAATATTGTAAAGCTGGATCCTTCTCTAAGTGAGTATTTACTATTTCTCGTAGCACCAAACCATGAGTCATGACTAATATGTCTCCAGAGTATTCTTTAGAGAATTTAACTATACACTCCCAAGCTTTTGCTACGCGTTCAACAAATTGTTGTTTGGTTTCACCGTTTGGAGGTACGTAATCTTCAGCGAAAAAATCATCTTCAACGTCGTCATAGGCTTTACCGCGAATGTCACCAAAACTTCGTTCTTGCAGCAGTGGTTCGTAGCTGACTTTGTGAGACTGCAGCTTGAGTAAAGGCTCAATGGTTTGTTTAGTACGTAAGTAGTCACTACATAAAATAGCGTCTATTGGCGTGTCTTTATAAGCTATGGCAAACTCTTGTGCCTGTTGCTGCCCTAAAGTGGAAAGTGGTGTGTCTGGGGTTTGTAAAATTCTATTACGGTTACCGTCAGTTTCACCATGTCGCACAAGATAGATAGCCATAAATTAAGCGAACACCACGGTTTTGTTATCGTGAATAATGACTCTGTCTTCCAAGTGGTAACGTACACCATTGGCTAAGGCTGTTTTTTCACAGTTCTTGCCTTTGCGCACCATATCTGCTGCTGTATCGTTATGACTAATACGCATGACTTCTTGTTCGATAATTGGACCTTCATCTAAGTCACTTGTTACATAGTGACACGTTGCCCCAATGAGCTTTACCCCACGGTTATAGGCTTGTTGATAAGGCTTTGCTCCAGCAAAAGAAGGCAAAAAGCTGTGGTGAATGTTAATTGCTTTACCTGCTAATTTTTGACATAAGTGATCTGGAATGATTTGCATGAAGCGGGCAAGTACAGTTAAGTCAGCTTTATATGCATCAATCAAATTTTCTACTTCTGCAAAGGCTGCTTCTTTAGATTGGTTTTTGAAGTCTACCCAATGAAAAGGG
Source organism: Paraglaciecola sp. (assembly GCF_039942875.1). Classification (GTDB taxonomy): domain Bacteria; phylum Pseudomonadota; class Gammaproteobacteria; order Enterobacterales; family Alteromonadaceae; genus Paraglaciecola. Next base: position 20,590 of record NZ_JBDVBQ010000032.1, on the reverse strand, counting down.
ATATTGTGCCAATCAGCAAACTGTTTCATTTGCGGGTGGTTAGCAATAATACAAGGAATATCACATTGTAACTCACCACTATGCCAGCGATGTAAAATATCCATCAAGCAATGTGATTCATGGCTGGCTAACAGCACCACTTTCTGTTTTTTATGTGAATCGACTATTTTCCAATTCATGCTAAATTTTTCGGCGATAGGTGCAAATGCTTGCTTGACACTATCTATACTCATATTAATGGAGTCTGCTTTGATCTCGTGTCGCATGAAAAACCGACTTGTTTGTTGGTCGGTGTGATGATTCGCTTCAACTATAGTTGCGTTTTGCAGTGCTAAAAATTGACTTACTGCTGCCACTAATCCCACCTGATCTGGGCAATCAATGACTAATCTAAATGTTTGTTGCATAACTCTTAAAAACCTCGGCTTTCTTAACTTACTATTGTCGCCTGCTATCACTAAGGGGGTAAAGAACAAAAACAGCTATATGAGAATAAATTCGGACTCAGGTTTCAGTTATGTTTGATATCATCCATCCTAACCCTAGCTCTTAGCCTTTCATTTATTTATCAAAGAGATGTCACTTGTTACCTGTTGAACATATTTTACCTTCCTTACATCAACAACTTAAAACAGGTGATGCCATAGTGGTGGCTCCCCCTGGAGCAGGAAAGTCCACCTGCTTACCTTTGTCTTTACTTAAGCTTGAGCAATTTAAAGATAAGAAAATTATTTTGCTGCAACCTAGGCGTATTGCTGTTAGAAGCATCGCAGCTTATCTGTCTAGCCAATTGGGTGAGGCGGTTGGAAAAACAGTGGGGTATCGGATCCGCGGAGATGTGAAGGTATCTTCGAACACTCGACTTGAAATTGTCACTGAAGGTATTTTAACCCGCTTGTTACAAAGCCAGCCAGAGTTGCCAGATATTGGTTTGGTTATATTTGATGAGTTTCATGAGCGTAGTGTTCACGCTGATTTTTCGTTGGCCCTATGTATCGAGGTACAGCAAGCATTGAGAGATGATTTACGACTCTTAGTGATGTCGGCTACCCTTGATGTGACGGCCTTAAGTCAATTGCTACCAGAGGCCAAGTTGCTTGAGTCTCAAGGGAAAAGCTATCCTGTAGATCTTATCTATCGAGCCGATCACAATAAGCTGCCTTTGTTTGAAAAAATAAGTCGCTTGGTAATCGATGTTGTTCCTAAGCACGAGTTTGATTGCTTGGTCTTTTTGCCTAGCGTGGCGGACATCAATAAAGCGGCTGCAAAACTAAGGGAGCATTTTGACGCTGAAATAGAGGTATTAACCTTATACTCTGAGTTGCCTAAACAAGAACAGCAAAAGGCCCTGCAGCCCCACCCCGATAATAAACGTAAAATTATACTCGCCACTAATATTGCTGAAACCAGTTTGACCATAGAGGGTATTCAGGTGGTGGTTGATAGCGGTGTTGAGAAAAAGGCTGTATTCCAGCTTAGTCGTGGCATTACCCACCTACAAGACCAAAACATCTCACAGGCCTCGGCCACACAAAGGGCTGGGAGGGCAGGCCGCTTAACTGCTGGTACTTGTTATCGATTATGGAGTAGAGAGTTTCACGATAGATTACCCAAACAATCTACACCAGATATTTTGACAACTGACATGAGTCAGTTCATTTTAGAAAGTGCAATTTGGGGTAGCACGATTCGAGAATTAGGATTAATCGACCAGCCAAGTGATGCCCAAATAAAACAGGGCATCGACATATTACAACAGTTAGGTGCCCTTGATGCTAAGTTGCGGGTGACAGGCCTAGGCAAAGACATACACAAATTAGGCTGCCATCCTGGTGTGGCTAACATGCTACTCAGAAGTGCTGATATTAGTGCATCTCATCATAGTTTAGCCTGTATTTTGGCTGCTCTTTTAGAGAGTAAAGACCCGCTCAGAGGTGAGACCAGTGCTCAAGTTAGTCAGCGTATTGAATTTATCCAAAGCCACCGCTCCCATGCATTATGGCAAACTATTAAATATTGGCATAAGCGGGTAGCGTGTCCAATTGATGATGCTTGGCCGATTCATGACATTGGCATATTACTAAGTCTGGCTTTTCCTCAATGGATCGGTTTTCAGACCGCTGAAAAACGTTATTTGTTAGCCAATGGCGCTGGTGTACAGCTAAGGGAAGATGACATTTTAAGCAGCCATAAATGGATAGTATTGGGCAGCATGTTTAGTACCGATAAAGCCACAGGTGATGCAAAAATCTCTCTAGCTGAAGGCATTTCCTTTGAGCAAGTCAAACAACACCATGCTGAGCTAATAAAGTGGACCGAAAAAGTAACTTGGAATGAAAGCCGAAGTGCTATTGTGGCTGAAAAGATACAGACTTTAGGTGCCATCATTATTACTAAGCAAAACCTGCCAAAGCCTTCCGCCGAAGAGATATCAGCCATTTGGAAAGAGGTTATTCTATCAAAAGGGGTGATGAGCTTGCCATTTGAAGATAATACCCTGCAATTGATACAGAGAGTAAAGCTAGCTAAAAAGGCTATGCCAAATGTCCATTGGCCAGACTTTACTGAAGAAGGGCTAACTGAATCTCTTCAATCTTGGTTGTTACCTTACATTTCAGAGGTGTATACCTGGCAGCAACTTAGTAAACAAAAGTTTAATGAAATGTTATCATCTATAATGGATTGGACAACTTTAAATACCCTTAAACAACTCATGCCTGAAAGATACAAAGTGCCAAGTGGGAGTCATATTCAACTCAATTATTTGACTAATGGTCAAGTAAAAATGTCGGTGCGCATGCAGGAAGTGTATGGTTTGGCAGACACTCCGAGAATTGGAAATGGAAAAATCCCTCTACACTTAGAGCTGCTATCGCCCGCAGGCCGCCCAGTGCAAACAACTCAAGACTTGGCAGGTTTTTGGCAAGGGAGCTACAGAGAAGTACAGAAAGAAATGAAGGGTAGATACCAAAAACATTTTTGGCCAGATGACCCAGCTAATTCCCAAGCGACTACTCGAACAAAAAAGAAAATGAATAATTTAAATTAAGTGCGTTTGGTCTAATTCGAAGCTTAAAAGTGTCTCGATACAAGATTTTATGCATAAATTAAGAGGCTCAGTTTAATGCATGTTTTTATGAAATTTTACCATAGTATAAATCACCGCCTTCATTACTTACTTGCTGTGTTCGTTTCTACTTCACTGTTAAGTTTTAGTGTTGATGCTTCAATATTTAACGACGATAGTATCTCCATAGCTGATATGCAAATGGTTGAGTTTGGTGAATCTGTTGCTCGGGACGGGGAGCAGTTTGCATTATCGATTAATGTATATGGCCAGAGTTTCACCTTTTTATTAACTGAAAATACATCTTTAAATCAACAGGCTAAATATCGTAAACATGCCACTGAGGTGGTGCCCTACTCAGGCAGTATTGAAGGTGTCAATGGCTCATGGGTGAGGTTAACTAAAGTTGCTGGTAACTATATTGGCGCATTTTATGATGGTAATGAACTATTTTTAATTGATGATGCTGTTAAAGCGAGTGAAATAACAAATAGTACGGCCCTTGCTAGTCATGGCTCAGTCGCTTTTACGGCTTCTTCTGTGAGCAACATTGGGCATTGCGATATGGATTTAAGGAAAAATAGCAGCGCATTTGATTACTCTGAAATAATGAGTGCTGTTGATGAGGCAGAACTTGCGAGTGCTACCTTAGCCAGCCGAGAAATAGCAATAACAATAGTTGCAGATACGGAATATGTAGCGAGTAGTGGTTCAGATGTTGAAGGTAATATCATTGCGCAAATGAATGTGGTTGATGGCATTTTTAGTGATCAGTTAGGGTTAAGCATGGCTGTGGCTGATATTATTATGTTGTCGGCTAATGGAACCTTGACCTCCAATAATGCTAGTACCTTAATTGGGGCTTTTAGGTCATACGTGGCCAGTGATATTGGTAATCAAGGGCTAACACATTTGTTTACCGGAAAAGATCTTGAGGGTAGTACAGTTGGTATTGCTTATGTAGGTGGAGTTTGCGGTAGTTATGGTGTTGGGGTGACTCAAGCTGGGAGTATGAGCAGTATTGCTTCTTTGGTTGCAGCCCATGAGTTTGGCCACAATTTTAGTGCGCCCCATGATAATGAAAGCGGTTCTGCTTGTGCTGCTGCAGCGGGCACTTATTTAATGAATCCCACTATTAACGGTAACGATCAATTTTCAGACTGCAGTTTAAGCATCATTCAGCCCATTGTTGATGGTGCTAGTTGCATTGTTGATATTACTCCTGTTGCAGATACACCTCCCACCATTATCTCTACTGCAAACCCCCATGCTACAACCAATATTGCCTATAAATATGATAACGATAGCCAAATAGAGTCTGATGGAACTGAGTCCATTACTTATCTGTTAGATTTTGGGCCAGTAGGTATGACTGTGGATCCTACTGGCTTAGTCAGTTGGACTCCCCAAAGTAATCAGGAAGGGATGCACTCAGTGCAAATTACCGCTGTTAACTCATATGGTACGGATTCGCAAAGTTTTGATATAGAAGTTGTCGCTCCGGCTGATACTTCGGTAATCAATTTCAATGATTTTTCTTTAGCTGCATATGGAGGAAACCAAGATATAACCGGAACTGTTTCGGTAACAGACGGTGGAGCAACTTTGACTATGCAAGGTAATAAATGGCAAAAAATTGATATGCCTTATATTGTCACGCAAGACACAATTTTAGAGTTAGATTTTAAAAGTACCCAAGAAGGTGAAGTACATGGAATTGGGTTCGACAATAATATCAGCTTAAATGAAAACAAAATTTTCAGAGTGTATGGGAGCCAAGCATACGGTAATGGTGCATACCAATACAGTGGTAGTGGGGATTTTGAGCACTTTGTGATACCCGTTGGCGATTACTATACAGGCTCAATGACTAACCTCTTTTTTGCTATGGATCATGACGTAGGTAGCCCCACTGGCAATAGTTATTTTAGTAATATTCAAGTATATGAAGCTGGGGAAATCCCCGTTATTGTCGCTCCTAGCATTACCTCCAGCCCAAATCTTAGCGCAACCGTCAATACAGCTTACGCCTATGATGAAGACAACAGCTTGAGTGCCGATGGGACCGCGATTATTTCTTACGAATTGTTAAATGGGCCAACCGGTATGACTATCAGTCAAGAAGGCTTGATAGCGTGGACACCAGATGAAACGCAAGAAGGCCAGCAAGTTATAGAAGTTGGAGCATCTAACTCTGCAGGTATGGATACTCAAAGTTTTGTGGTGACAGTTATAGCCGCCACTGATGAATCAGTTCTTAATTTTAACGACTATGAAGTCTTAAGTTACGGTGGAAGCCAAGATGTAGAAGGTATTGTTTCTATAGAAGATGGAGGAGCAACACTTAAGCTCGAAGGAAATACGTGGAAAAGAATAGATCTAGATATCCTTTTAACTTCAGATTCTGTGTTGGTCTTTGATTTTAAAAGTACCTCCCAAGGAGAGCTACACGGCTTTGGTTTTGATAATAATCTAAAGCTTACTGAAAATAGAGTGTTTACTTTATTTGGTACGCAAGATTATGGTTATACCAATTACACCTATACAGGAGATGGTGAATATCAGCATTTCGAAATCCCAGTTGGCGCTTTCTATCGCGGTAACTTTAGTAACCTTTTCTTTATGATGGACCATGACGTCAATAACCCAGATGGCAATAGTTACTTTAAAAATGTGCAATTGATCGATTAATTACCCTGTGGATATGAGCCTGTTATTTACTATTAAAGTTAATAGCAGGCTATGTTAATTTGTCACTTATACGGTGAATTAAAGCAGCAATTTTTTATTAATTTGGATAAGCTAACCATCAAAATATGTTTTAACTTATACAAGACCCCTTTCGTAGCAAATGACTAAAACCTCTCGAGCAAAGCCTAAAAAAGCGAATAAACCCAGAAAACCGGCCGTTTCTCTATGGCGAAAACTCAATCCATTTAGGTGGTTTTTTCGTCATTGGGGTAAATTGGTACTGATCTTTGTGCTGATTATTGGTACTTATGGGGTGTATTTAGACGCGCAAATTAGGCATACATTTGCGGGTAATAAATGGCAGGTCCCCGCGCAAATATACGCTCGTCCTATGCACCTAGCACTAAAGCAAGAAATTAGCATTAAAGAGATTGAAGAAGAATTAAAATTACTTGGTTATCGCAGAGTGACAAGGGCGGATAGCTCTGGTGAGTATCAGATTTTAGGACAAAAAATTCGTATTCAAAGGCGTATGTTTGATTTCCCCCATGGCACTGAATTTTTACGTAATATCGAAGTTACACTCAATAACGAGCGTATCAGTAAAATTCAAAATCTAGATAGTCGTCGTGCAATCAGCGACTTTTATTTAGAGCCTTGGTTAGTTACTCGATTGGTGAGTAGTGGTCGTGAAGATCGCATGTTAGTGCAAATAGATAATGTTCCGCCTATTCTCACTCAGGCGTTAGTGGCCGTTGAGGATAAAGACTTCTATAAACATTTTGGGGTTGCACCTTTATCAATCATGCGGGCTTTATTGGCTAATATTTCCGCTGGTCGGACGGTACAAGGGGGCAGCACCCTTACCCAACAACTGGTTAAAAATTTGTTTTTGACCCGCGAGCAAACTATTACCCGCAAGATCAAAGAAGCGTTGATGGCGGTTATTATCGATGCTCGTTATAGCAAGGAAGTGATCCTTGAAGCGTATTTAAATGAGGTGTTTTTAGGGCAAAACGGTGATACTGGAGTGTATGGGTTTGGACTAGCAAGTTACTTTTACTACGACCGCCCATTAAATGAATTAAGTGTTGATGAAGTGGCAACTCTGGTGGGAATCATCAAAGGGCCGTCCTATTACAATCCCCGTAAATACCCTGAGCGGGTTGCAGAAAGACGAAATGTTGTATTGAGATTGATGTTAGACGACAACCTCTTGTCTCCAAATGAATATCAAACAGCATTAGATTTACCCATCAATTTGGCGTCCGGAGCAAGTCTAAAGAAAGATAAACACCCTGCATTTATGGATCAAGTGCGTAGAGAACTTAGACAGGTATTAGATAACCCAGATATTCGCCAATCTGGCTTGAAAGTATTTACAACATTAGACTCAAATGCCCAATTTAAAGCAGAATTGGCTGTTTCTAAAGGTGTTGCCATTCAAGAAAAACGCATAGGTAAACGTGATTTTGAAGCTGCTATGGTGGTGTCAGATATTGATACCGGTGAAATACGCTCGATTGTTGGAGGCCGAAATACCGATTATGCGGGTTTTAATCGAGCCTTAGATGCCAAGCGAGCGATAGGTTCTTTGATTAAACCAGTGATTTATTTAACGGCTTTGGAGCTACCCGAAACTTATAATTTAGCGACCCATTTAGCTGACGAGCCCATAAAGTTGAAAAGTACCCATGGCAAAATGTGGGAGCCACAAAATTACGATAAAAAGTTCCGAGGACAAGTCCCTTTAGTCACAGCGTTAAGTCGTTCCTTAAATGTACCTACAGTGATTTTAGGGATGGAACTAGGATTAGGTAGTATTGCTGACACTATATGGCGTTTAGGGGTAGAGGAAGAGGTAGGTTTATACCCAGCGTTAACGTTGGGAGCGGTTAACTTTTCTCCATTGCAAGTTAACCAAATGTACCAGACCATGGCTAATAATGGGCAGTACATACCATTACATTCGATTACCTCAATTATGTCTCCTAATAACGATTTGCTTTGGAGTTTCGACATCACACCGGAGCAAAGGGTAGATGAAAAGGCCACCTACTTACTAAATTATGCATTACATAAAGTGACCTTAGAGGGCACAGCAAAGTCAATTCGAGCTAACTTCCCTAATGTTAATATGGCAGGTAAAACCGGTACTACAGATGATTATCGTGATAGTTGGTTTAGTGGTTTCGATAAAAATATTTTGGTTACCAGCTGGATTGGAAAAGACAACAATGAACCGGTTAACCTGAGTGGCTCAAGTGGTGCTATGCAATTGTTTATTGCTTATCAAAAGCAACAAGAACCTAAATCTTTAGTGAGGCGTTTCCCTAAAGGGTTAGGTATTGCACATTTTGATAAAGAAACTGGAAACTTAAGTCGAGCAGGGTGTACTGATACCTTTAGTGTGCCAGCCATTACAGAGGCATTACCAGCTATCCCTAAAAAGTGTACAGGTGAATCAAGAGTACCCGAAAAGCCTAAAACCTTTTGGGAAAAACTCTTCGGAAAATAACTTACAATTTAGTTAAGTTTGATGTCGATTTAGGTGCATCAAGTTCGGTGACAACAGCCTCTAGAGCTGATCCATAACGTATCTTAATTGTCTTGCACTACGATAGATTTAGTTAAGGCGGATTGACTTTTTTGAGTGTCAGACTGCCTAGGGAAGTCCTGATTTTTGTTGATTCGTTTTTGAATGTAACCATCTATCGAAGGGGGGCTAGTACATTCTATATTTCCGCCTAAAGCACCAAGTAACAAAGCAGCAGTGCCTTTGGTTGCGCCACCGCAATCAGCTCTGACTTTCAGGCTTTCTTGAAGCTTTTCATCTTCTGTCATAAATGGATCTTTCTCTTCAGTATTAATGAAGGGAGAGTTTTTAGATTCTTGATAATTTCGAGAGGCTTGCTCTGCCATTCGCTGATGTTGTTGCTGCTGAAAACTTCCTAGGTGCCTTCTTGCCATACTAGTAACAGGTTTACTAATTGTGGCTTTAGTTGAATCATTTTTTACTGGGGCAGACTCTGCTGCTGGCACATTAGTTGTTTCGCTTTTTTCAGGCTTAGTTGCAGGCTCGACTTCTGCTTGGGGTGTTTCAATTACCGGTTCAGGCTCAGGAGCAGAAGGAGGCGGTACTTCTGCTTCTACAATTTTTTCTACATCTCTGGCGTTAACTTTTAGTTGAGAGTCTGCGTTAACTGATGGCTTTTCTGCTGATACCGGTAACGGCTCATCAATGGGGGGCTCTTCAACTATGGCGACAGGCGCAATATCAAATACTATTCTGGCTTGTATAGGTTGAACTTCTGTAATGCTTATTGGTGGAGGAGAAGAAAACATCGCTGATCGTGCGATAATAAAAATTAATATCACATGGGCCAATAGAGAGAAGATTAAAAAGCGGTTTTTCTTCAACACGGTAGGTGTTTTATTTCCTTGAAGTATAATATGAAGCCATTGAGCCAATAATAGAGTCGCAAAAGGGTGATTAAGTTCAATTACTTTAGCAAGACCCCCTAGCGACAATATGTAGCTAGGGTGAATTTAGGCTATCGACTATTAAATAAAAGTGATGCGAGCAAATTTACGTTTGCCAACTTGAAGTACAACTTGAGCTGCGGCTATAAATCTATGTTTAGTGTCTGCTACCTTTTCACCGTCCATTTTAACTGCGCCTTGCTTAATCATACGCATGGCGTCAGAGGTAGAGCTTACTAATTTGGCATCTTTGAGGGTATTTGCAATCGCTAGACCTTCTGAACCTAGTTCAAATTCAAATTCTGGCATTTCATCTGGAATAGCATTCTTTTGAAAGCGCTGAATAAATTCATTATGGGCAGCTGTTGCCGCTTCATCGCTATGAAAGCGGGCTATAATCTCTTTAGCCAAGTCAATTTTAATATCTCTTGGATTGGTACCGTCAGCGACTTGTTGTTTTAGAGCATCAATTTCTGGTTTAGGTTTGAAGCTAAGCAAATCGTAGTAGCGCCACATTAACACGTCTGAAATTGACATGATTTTTCCAAACATCTCGCTAGGTGCATCCGTAATACCAATATAATTTCCTAAGGACTTAGACATTTTCTGAACGCCATCTAAGCCTTCTAAGAGAGGCATCATCAATACAGTTTGTGGTCTTTGGCCTTCTGACTTTTGTAATTCGCGTCCCATCAATAGGTTAAACCTTTGATCGGTACCGCCTAACTCAACGTCTGATTGTAAAGCGACAGAATCCCAACCTTGTACTAATGGGTATAAAAATTCATGTATGGCAATAGGTTGGCCCCCAGCATAACGCTTTTTAAAGTCATCTCGCTCAAGCATTCGAGCAACCGTTTGGTTTGCAGCTAGCTTAATCATGCCTGCTGCACCTAATTGCTCCATCCATTCTGAGTTAAAGCGAATAGTAGTTTTTGCTGGGTCTAGAATTTTGAAAACTTGTTCTTTATAGGTTTCTGCGTTGGCTAAAACGTCTTCTTTGGTAAGTGGCTTACGGGTGACGTTTTTGCCAGTTGGGTCACCAATCATGCCAGTGAAATCACCAATCAAAAATATCACCTCGTGCCCTAGCTGCTGAAAGGTACGTAGTTTGTTGATTAAAACCGTATGACCTAAATGTAAATCAGGTGCTGTAGGATCAAACCCTGCTTTAATTTTTAAAGGCTTGCCTTCTTTTAATTTGGCACTGAGTTCGTCTTCTAATAATATTTCTTCTGCACCGCGCTGGATTTCAACCATCGCATTCTGCCAATCTGACATTTTTGTAACCTTGTAAAGTAATCGGGTGTTTATCTAATACCCGGTATTTTACTTGCCAAGCCTTAGCAATGAAAGGGCAATAGGTATTATTGCAAATAACATCTTCGTTTTAGAGATATTCTACAATTGAGTAAAATCGAGACTAGCGCTGGAAAATCCAATGTAATCCATATATTCTGTGGTTAAGCTTAAACTGAAATCTTGTCTCTGTGATCACTAAGTCCTTTAAAAATATACCAAAACCCCATAAATGGATGATCTCTTCCGTTGCTGCCTTTTTGTGTCTTTTGTTTCTGTTTCCATCAGATCCGGTGAGTGCATATAAAAATACTGCATCCACCCTAGAGGTCGGTAAACGTTACGATCTAGCCGTTAATTTTGATAATTTGCCCATCAATGAATTCTCAGGACTTGAAGAATTAAACGAAGTTCGCTCTTTTACGGTTAAAAAAGGTGACAATCTTGCCATTATCTTTAAGAGGGCTGGGTTAACGCCCCAAGATACCTATCACGTTAGTAAAGCTGGAAATGATGCAAGTAAACTTTTAAGAATGAAACCAGGGCAAACTCTAGATTTAGAAATTGATAAATCTGGAAAACTAATTTCATTAAAATATCCATACTCAACTACTGACACGCTAGTTATAGAACATGACGCAAGTGATAACTTTGTGAGTAAGGTGCAAAGTAAAAAAGTCGATACAAGATTAAATTATGCTCAAGGTGAGATTGTTAGTAGTTTTTGGAATGCTGGCCGTGAAGCGAATTTAAGTGACAATCAGATTATGAGCTTGGCTGGTATTTTTGGCTGGGACATAGATTTTGCTTTAGGTATCAGAGCGGGCGACCAATTCTATGTGACCTTTGAAGAGCATTACATAGATGGTGAGTTTATTGAGAATGGCAATATTGTTGCGGCTCAATTTGTAAATCAAGGTGACTCCTATACCGCAGTGAGATATACCGATGGAAATTATTACACAGCGGAAGGGCGCAGCATGCGTAAGAGCTTTTTACGGGCTCCGGTGAACTTCAGGTATATCAGTTCTAATTTTAATCCAAAACGTTTTCACCCTATCCAAAAACGTGTGAGACCTCACAATGGTACCGATTATAGAGCAAGTACTGGCACCCCAGTTGTGGCCTCGGGTGATGGGAAGGTTACGCATTCAGCCTATAACAAGTACAATGGGAATTATGTTTTTATTCAACATCCAAACGGAATCGTCACTAAATATCTGCACTTTTCAAAGCGAAAGGTGAAAAAAGGGCAGCGAGTAAAACAAGGACAAGTCATTGGTTTAGTTGGATCAACGGGCATGTCACAAGCTCCGCATTTACATTATGAATTTTTGGTTGCTGGGGTACATAGAAATCCCCGTACAGTGAGCTTGCCAAAAGCCGAACCTATTGCTTCAACAGAAAAGTCAAAGTTTATGGCATTAGCTAACCAAGCTATGACTCAGTTAGACAATAACAAGCGTATTATGCTGTCTATGACCTACTAGAGATTGTTTTTGGTAGTTAGTTTTTTGTTTGGTAAGGTGATGGGGTTTTGATATTAAAACTGACGGTTATAATTCAAAGTATTCAGTAAAGCATTTATAAAGTTGTGTTCCGCTCAATACTGAAGCCGAAGGAAAGTGTAAAATAGGAATTAAATCGCAAGGGGCCAAAATATCATGTGTTGCTTGGTCGTTGTCTAAATTATCAACGTTTAAAACCTTAGCCAACACTTGGCCTTTTGTTATCACTTCTCCTGGTTGTGCCATATACTCTACTATTCCCCCAGCCTGCGTATAGAGTATTTTATAGTCTTTTAAATATACGGCTTTGCGAACAATAGTTTCAGGGTTGCTGGTATTAGCAGGTAAGCAATTTTTAGCGGTTAAGAAAGCCAGAATACTTTTGGCGTCGTATTTCCCTTCAGTAAAATTAACCACCTCTTGGCTCCCCATTTCTAAGGTAAACGCTTCGACTTCAAAGTAAATTGCTTGTTGCCGTTTAGCACTGACTAAATCGGATAATAACCACCAGGGACAAAATGTAGCTTCGTCTAATGCTCCAGAAAAGACCTGAGGGATTAAAATGACGTGTGGGATATTAAATAGTTTTGCAGACTCTTTGGCATATTCAGGCACATAAATATGGCGAGTGGCCACAGGCCCATTATGTAAATCTAATACGTAGTCGGCGTCAAAGGCGAGTTGCTGTAGCTTCAGGTTAAGTCGCTGCGCTAAACCAATTCCCCATGTTTCATTGAGTTTATTTTGTAATTGTTGCTTTATTTGGGAGCGAAACCGTTCTTTAATAGATTGGACTGATTCCTTGTCATCAATACTCGCTGCAAACTCCTGTATTAACGCTTGGTCGTAGAAGTATCCTCGGTTCCAGTTAGTGCCATTTACGGGATCAAAGCGGCCTAAGGTATACTCCCCAGCCTTAATATTGGTACCCACTGGATTACAATTTGGGACCAATACTATTTCACCATTTAACGGTATGTGTTTGAGGAATTGAATCAGTTGATAAATAACCACATTGCCCTGAACTTCAGCGCCATGTATTGAACTTTGAATATAAACCTTGGGGCCGGGCTGTTCGCCAATAAAACGATATAAAGGGACGTTCATATTGCGGCCGGAAGCATTTTGAGCCACAACAATATGTTCTTTAATCATTTTATTCATGGGCGATTACTGCTTTGTAGTACTTAAACCAATAGCTGATAAGTAAAAGTTAAGGTTTTGACTCAGGGAAGTGAGGTGAAATTGAGTTGCGCACACCATTGCCCCACAAAATAGCTTCGTTAAATAGACTGTGTAATAACTTTTGATCAATTTCGAGAATTTTTGAAATACGAATGACTTTTAACCAGTTTCCACTTTCGAATGCTTTCACTAACAATAAATAAAGCGATAGATCATTTTGACTGCCACATAGAGCATCTTTGACTTCATCTATTAGAGGTAACTTGTCGAGCAATGACTTCATATCTTGATCTAGCAGTGCATCTATAAGTGAAAATAAGCCTACTAAAAAAGCAGTAGGCGGGTTGTTACCAATATTTTTTTCAATTCCCACTAAATCACAAAATTTAGCGCGAACTAAAGATAAGTGGATAAGCTCAATAGGTTTGTCGTCAGATAGGTTGGTTAAGGCCAATAACGCGATGAATTTCTTGATCTCTACTTCGCCCATATAATTTAAGGCGTGGCGTAACGAAGTGATTTTATAACGCTTATTTATCATTGGGTTATTGATAAATCTGAGTAGCATATAAGACAGACCTACATCGTGCTCTACTACGCTATTAATACTTTCTATGTCGAATGACTCGCTAGAACTTGCCCCCATTAACTCTACTAAGGTAAGTTTTGAAGTTGGAAGGTGTCCTTGAGATACGGATTCTGGACGGGAAAAAAAGTAGCCTTGAAAATAGTCAAATCCGATATCTTTATAAATATTGAAGCTTTCTTGGGTTTCTACTTTGTCAGCAATGAGTTGTACATTCTTGTCTATGAGTTGATGCACATTGTTAGCTAATTTATCGTAATCACCTTGATGGGTATTTATCTTGACCATATCAACAAACTTTAGATGATCCTGGGACTTACTGTCCAACTGATAACCATCTAAAGCGATCTTATAGCCTAAATTTTTAACGTGCTTGCATAGCTCTATCAAACTATCAGGTTTATGGCTATTGGCTGCGAGTTCTACCACGACATTTTCGGGATCTAGCGATTTGGGTAGACCATTTAATAGGGTTTCGGATTGGAAATTGATAAAGGATTTTTTATTACAAGAAATGTCATCTAAATCAAGGGTTTGGTATCTTTTGGCTATAAGCTTGTTGGTTGATTCATCTCTTTCTAAATGGGGGTAGTAATTATTCTTACCATCCCTGAATAAAAGCTCATAGGCGAAAACACTTTTTTCTTTATCAAGTATTGGTTGTCGAGCTACAAAGGCAAACATGTCGTTCCTATTTGTTTTTATTTTCTATATGAAGCATATTCGATGCTTCTTTAGTAAAAGATTGATCGCAATCATTTTACAAGTAAAAAATTAATTAATACAGTAGCCATTGGTCTTATCGAGAGTATATTTGATCTCAATTATTCTGTGTTACGTAAGTTAAATTGTTAGTCTAACTGGGTTAAGTTTAGCTAATTTTAGTTTTTAGTGGGTCGATATAGTGTTTTGTCGACTGGGAAGTTACTTTAGAATTTCTCTGTCATTGGAATTTTTTACGAATTTAACGGTCTATTTACGCGAGCCCTGAAGTTAATGATGTAATTGACTATGATTTCAGTCGCAGGGGGCTTTTTTTTTTGATAAAATCGCGAGCTATTGTGCAATTGGAGGTCACTATGAGTACAGATTTACGGGCATTGACATTAACTGTCCCTCAAACAGGTAGTATTGAAACTTACGTTCAAGCGGTAAGTGGTATTAATATGCTATCGGCCGAGGATGAACGTAGTCTTGCTGAGCGTTTACAAGAGGATGGCGACTTGCAAGCTGCTAGAAAGCTTATTATGTCTCATCTACGATTTGTGGTGCACATAGCTAAATCTTATTCCGGATATGGGTTGCCACAGGCAGATTTGATTCAAGAAGGTAACATCGGCTTAATGAAAGCGGTAAAACGTTTTGATCCTACTGTAGGTGTTAGGTTGGTATCTTTTGCTGTGCATTGGATTAAAGCTGAAATACACGAATTTGTGTTACGTAACTGGCGTATCGTTAAAGTTGCCACTACAAAAGCACAGCGTAAACTTTTCTTCAATCTACGTAAGAACAAAAAACGTTTAGGTTGGTTTACTCATGCTGAAGTACAAAAGGTAGCTGAAGAGTTAGGTGTGAGTACTAAAGAAGTACTCCAAATGGAAGCGCGCATGAGCAGCCAAGACCAAGCATTTGACTTGTCAGCTGATGATGACGAAAGCGGAAGTTTTGCTCCGGTTCAGTTTTTAGAAGATAAGTCTGCCGATGTAGAAACCGACGTTATTAATGCGGATTGGGATTCTAATGCTTCTGGTAGATTATATGCAGCGATTAAAACCTTGGATGGGCGTAGTCAGCATATCATTCAAACTCGCTGGTTATCTGATGACAAAACCACCTTGCAAGATTTAGCTGATAAATACCAAGTATCTGCGGAACGTGTTCGTCAAATAGAAAAGAACGCAATGAAAAAGTTACAAAATGCTATGGCAGCCTAAGCCAAGTATTCAAACATAGAAAAAAGCTCTAATTGATTAGGGCTTTTTTTTTACGTTTTTTTTAATATTGCTTATTCAGAAGTAACAGGTTTAGTCGCTACAGGTAAGACCCAAAAGTCACCGGTAAATTCTGCCACCGCATTGTCTCCGTCTAATATTGCTACACTTAATTGTATATGGCATTTCTTGTTTTTAAGTAAGGTTTCAAACCTTCCAGACAAAGATTCAATATTGCATATGGCTCTAGGCTGCATAGTGATGGGTTTATGATAATGAATATTGCCATCACCTAATACGATTTCACCTTCTAAAGCTTTTTCTTTTAGTTGTAAAAAAATCATACCCCAGCCTGTTAGGGTGGCTAAAGAAAAAATGCTGCCAGCGAACATAGTACCGTGTAGATTGATATTTTTATTTAGCGATGCTCGGCTTTCTAAAGTACGGCCCGTGTATTGGTGTAACTTAATCCCCATCTGTTCACTAATAGGAATAGTGTCGTGCCAAGTCTCTTGAAGTAATTTACACCACTTAGGGTGTAAGGTGAGTATATTTGGATCAATCAGGCGCTTGACCATCTGTTGCCGCTGCTGCTCTCCTAATTCTTTTGGGGTTTCGCTTTCTATCTCAAAGCCAACGCTTTGAAAAAAAGGAATAGATAGCTCAGTGCTATTTGTGACTATTCTAACCGCGCCTTCGGCCCTAGCTACGGACTCTAAAGCAGATACCAACATAGTTGCTAAGCCTTTACCTTGATAGGCTTTGTCAACTGCCACATGTCTTACTTGAGCCTCTTCTGCCGTATTCATATGCATACGGCCAATAGCAATAACCTCTCCCTGACTATTGCGAATGAGTCTGTGCTCACTAACTTGCTCGTATTCGTCTTTTTCTGAGCCTTTTGGGAAATTCCAAGGGGCACGTAACATTTTCCAACGGAAAGCAAAGTACTCTTGGTAGTCCTGTTCGCTTGTGGGGTCTTCAATTTTATACATTTAAGGTTTCCGGGTTTGAATACCTAAATTTAGGTACCTGATACTAAATGCCAGTCAAGATGCATTCTCTAAACCAGTAGACCATTAAAGCGCAAAAGCTAGCAGGCGGCAAACTATACTTGTAACTGAAATGTTACAGGGCCATCGTTTACTAGCGAAACCTGCATATCCGCTCCAAACTTACCGGTTTCACATTTGATATCACTTTGTTTGCATTTATTTACAAAATAATTGTAAAGCTCTAGGCCTCTTTCTGGCGTTGCACCCTTTGAAAAGCTGGGCCGATTGCCGTTTTTGGTGTCTGCGACTAAGGTAAATTGAGAGACAACTAGTAACTCGCCTTTTACTTGTTGAATATTTAGGTTCATTTTTCCGTTTTCATCTGAAAACATTCGATAATTCATAACTTTATTAAGAAGTTTGTCTGCTTTATTTTGGTCATCGTCTTTTTCAACGCCTAGTAACACTAAGCTACCAGTACCTATTTCTCCTACAACGTTGCTATCTACTTCAACTTTGGCATGTTTAACTCTTTGAATTAAAGCAATCATGATTGCTCCTTATAAAACTTGAGCATATCTCTGGTTGCTCGACATAACGCTTTTGTGGTGTTTTTCTCGCTTGCGCTATGACCTGCTTCAGGAATAATTGAAAGTTTACTGTTATCTAATGTCTGATGTAGTGAGTAAGCGGACTCTACTTTGCACACTGTATCGTAGCGACCATGTATGATGTTTATAGGTAGGTCTTTAATTTTAGCTGTATTATTTAATATGTGATTTTCAGGAATGAAGCATTGATGTTTTATGTAATGGCACTCTAACAAGGCTAAGCTAATTGCCCTATGAACGTCGGGTATTAACTGCTCTTCGTTAATTTGGATATGTAATCTGCTTATGCGAGCTTCCCACAAAAACCAAGCTTTGATAGCAGCCATCTTTCGTACTTCGTTTTCGTTGGTGAAAATATCATAATAAGCATCAGCAATAGATTGGCTGGTTAGCTGTGATTTAACAGGCTTTAAAAATTCGTCGTAATATTCTGGGAATAATTGTGCTGCTCCGCCTTTTTGATCTAAGTACCAGCTGTAGTCTTCTTCTCGCGCTAGAAAAATCCCTCTTAATATCAAACCAATAATACTTTCAGGTCGCTCTATCGCCACTAGTAAAGCTAATGTTGACCCCCAAGAACCGCCAAATAGCACCCACTTACCTATCTTTAAGTGGCTCTGAATTGCTAGAACATCCTGTACTAATCGTTGACTTGTATTGTGCTCTAAACTGCCAAATGGCAGAGATTTACCGCACCCTCTTTGGTCAAACCCTATGATTCTGTAATGATCAGGATCAAAAAACTGCCGATAACCCGCAGATATACCGGCACCTGGGCCACCGTGTAGATACAAAATAGGGATGCCATCGGGATTTCCTGTTTGTTCTAGGTATAGCTGGTGTCCATCAGATACGTCAAACATTTCAGTTTTGTAGGGGGAAATTGCTGGAAAAAGTTGCATTGTCTTACATATCTCATTTGTTAATTGCCTAGCTTTGCTTTAATTTACTACTTAATTGATAAGATCGTTATTATTTTTATAGGAGTTTTAAAATGGCGGGACAAGGTTCGGGTGGTAATGTTATCGCAGCAATTTGCAATGTGTTTATCGCAGGCTTAGGGCAATTGGTGCAAGGTAGAATATTAGCAGCCATCGTTTTTTTCTTATTGGTATCGGTTAATTATGCGCTAGCAGCAACCGGTATTTTGTTTTTTATGGCAGTGTTTGGGTTTATCTTCCATGTTTGGGCAATTATAGACGCTGCGAAATATAAAGGGTGATTATGAAAAAGTTACTTATAGTTCCAATAATATTGACCTTGGCTGCATGTCAAACTGCGCAAAAAGCTTATTATTCGGCTTGGGAAACTGTGGGGGTAGAGAAGCGAGATATTCTTGTTGATCGTGTTGAAGATGCTAAAGAGTCTCAAGAAGACGCTCAGCAACAGTTTAGCTCTGCATTAGATGAATTTAGCCAGTTAATTAACTTCGACGGTGGTGAATTTCAGAGTGTTTATGAACAGTTAAAAGATCAATATGAAGCCAGTGAAGACTCTGCAGAAGCGGTTACTAGCCGTATAGATAAAGTTGAAAGTGTTGCAGAAGCATTATTCGATGAGTGGCAGGAAGAGCTAGAGGCATATACTAATACTACGCTTAAGCGTGACAGCCAAATGAAGCTTAAAGAAACTCAGCGTAACTATAAGTCTTTAGTGAGTGCAATGCGTAAAGCTGAAAGCAAAATGGCTCCTGTTTTGTCTGCATTGAAAGACAATGTTTTGTATCTAAAACATAACTTAAACGCCAGCGCGATAGGTGCTTTGCAAGGTGAGTTTAGTGGGATAAAAAAAGAGATTAATCAATTAGTATCAGAAATGAACACTGCCATTTCTGAGTCTAATAAATTTATCTCAAGTATTCAGGGAGAGTAGCGTTATTCTATGTTGGGGAAACAGAAGTTTCCTCAACATCTTCAGAGAATTTATCCTCAGACTCTTCTCCTAAAAATAATTCTAATACCCTTGTAAATTCAGCCCCGACTAAAATTACTATCCAAGATAGATACACCCATAAAAATAGAATTGGGATCACAGCTAATGCGCCATAAATCACCTGATATGACGGAAAACTCGTGATATAGAACGCAAAGCCCTTTTTACTTAGTTCAAATAAACTAGCTGCCACAAACGCTCCGGCTAAAGCGTGTTTAGCTTCAATTTTTTTGTTTGGTACCAACATATACAAAATAAAAAAAGCACTAATAGACATCAAAAACGGTACAAATTTTAATAAGAAGGTTGTGAACCCAAAGGTATATTCTTCTGCATAATTAGCTAAACCCACTAAATACGAGCTCACGGCAACACTCGCTCCCATCAGCAGTGGACCTAGGGTAAGTACCATCCAGTATATGGCTAGTGTGAATACTATAGGTCTCTCACTTTTTGACTGCCAGATGCGATTTAGGGTTTTATCTATATTAGAGATCAACATTAAAGCTACTACCATTAAAGATAAAATCCCGATGGCACCCATACCAGAAGCATTATTGATGAATTCTGTCATGTAAGTGCTAACTTGGCTTCCAGCTGAGGGAATAAAGCTTTCGAAAATCAGTTCTTCTATCTCGCCTCTTGTTTCTGCAAAAGCTGGGAAAGCAGATAAAATAGTAAAAAACACCATAATAAAGGGCACCAAAGACAATAAAGACACATAAGCCAAGTGCCCCGCTGACACGGTAATATTGTCTTGTTTAACATGGTTAATAAATAGAGATAAAAATGCCTTACACTGATTGAATAAGGCAATAATATTTGTATTTGAAATAAAAGTACTAGGCATGATTAGGCTAATCGTTACATGAATTAACTGTTAGTCTGCTCTAACGCCCAACATATGGCAAATGGCATAACTCAGTTCACTACGATTTAAGGTATAGAAATGGAAATTTCGAATACCTTCTTTAGCTAATACCTTCACCATATCCATGGCTATACTTGCGCCCATTAGGTTACGAGTAGTTTGATCATCTTTATCTAAGCCACCATACATTTTGTGTAACCACTGGGGAACATGGACATTCGTAAAACCAGCAAAACGTTGTAAGGTTTGATAGTTAGTGACGGGCAAAATGCCTGGCACTATATCTAAATCAATGCCTGCTGCTGCGGCTCGGTCACGAAAACGTAAAAATACTTCTGCGTCAAAAAAGAACTGGCTGATAGCCTCGGTGGCTCCGGCATCAGCTTTACGTTTTAAATTTAGTAAGTCGAATTGCGCATTAGGGGCTTCTG
>NZ_JBDVBQ010000031.1:0-4539 GCF_039942875.1 Paraglaciecola sp. | reverse complement strand
ATATTAAATTGATTTCACAATAATGTAATTTACTTTCAGTATTTTGTTTGTTTTTCTATTTTTGGTGTGATTTAGAGTGTTTTAGGATGAATTTTAATCTAATTTTGTTTGTTACTTACAGAAATAGACATTTTTGAGAGCAGCTTATCCATCTATCTATAAATACATGCACTTCGCTTATTGCATCCATGCAGTCGCTGAAAATCAAGAGCAATCAATATAACGAATTTGTAGGTTGGGCTTCAGGCTATAAACTTATCTAGAAGTAATCAGTACCAACTAAAATGACTAGGATTTTATTATTCACCCATCTATCGGGCTACCCGAAACGACAGGGCTTTAAGGTTAAGTATCTGTCGTAAGTAAATCTAAAGCTTGGCTGCGCCATAAAAATGAGAAAAAACAAGCAAAAAAAAGCCTGATAACAAATCAGGCTTAAAAATGAGAACACACATAAAAACTATATAAATAGACTGGGTATATTTATATAAGTTCAAAATTTTTAATTTATAACTTGTTGTTAGGGCAATAACTTAGCATGGTTATATTTGTAAGTTGATTAATAGTATTGAAATAAAAACCAATCAAAATCAATAAGGAAAATAAAATTATTGCGGTTTAAGTGACAGTGCATGGGGTGACGCAAGGTGAAATTACCTTTAGTATGGTTTTATCTTTAAGGATCAAAAAGACCTACTACTTTTGCAAGGTTACTATCGCCTTTTTTCTAAAACGCAAAACTCATATTTTACTTATCATCTTTATAGAGCTAATTAATGGAAATAATCGTTCGCTTTAAGTCTTTGTTCTCTTTAATGAATTTAATTGTATTTGCAGTGATGATTGTGAGCTATATAGCCATGATATATTTGAGCCTAACGTTTTTTATGGTGGGTAATATTGCCATCTTATGGCTTGGAAATGGCATAGCAATCGCATTATTTTTAGTCTGCTCAACAAAACGCTGGCTCCACTTAACGTTAGGTATGATCTCAGCCTACATCATTGGGATTTACACTTATTTTGGTAGTTTTGAAATTGTTCAAATAGCTTTTCTAACAGCCAATGTATCCAGCGTCATTTTATCGGCGGCTATATTTAAGCAGTTATGCAAAGAACCCATTTGCTTTATTGATTTGCGACAAAATATATTCTTTTTAATCGTACTATGCATGATGAATGCATTACTGAATGTAACTATAGGCACAACTGCACTCTGGTTAATTGCAGATTTCCCTCCTGTGTTAAGCAATGGTCTTGTATGGTTTGTGGGCAATGCCGTGAGTATCTTTGCATCAACACTGACTGCCTTTCATATAGTAAATTCTGTTAAGCACAGAACATTGTCTTTACGCATTAGTCAGTCAAAGCTACTAGAACTTGCAGTACTGTGTACCGCTACCTTATTAATCTTAGTCGAGGTTTTTGGGAGGCAGCATTACAATAAGTTTACTGTCAGTTTAATATTCTTATTGTTCCCCGTGGCTATGTGGGTTGCATTGCGCTTTAACCATTATATAACTTCTGTATGGATAACCGTTGTATTTTTAGCTTGTGGGTTTTATAGCACAGCAAAACTTGGCCCTTTCATGTTCATGTTTAATGATTTGAGCTATGCCATTTTCTATATGCAAATATATATTTTTACTGCTTGTAGTACTGCACTTCTCATAGGTACCATAAATACTGAAAAAGAAAGCAAAAACCAAATGATTGCCAAATTGAACCAGCAATTAGATAACCTTACTAAAATTGATCCGCTGACAAAAATCGCCAATCGTCGTAAGTATGATGAGTCAATAAAATCAGCGCTAGCTATAGCCAATTCAGAAGGAACACCTTTAACCCTTATTGCCATTGATATTGATTATTTTAAGCTTTTCAACGATGAGTATGGTCACCTAGCGGGAGACGATTGTTTAATTTCTGTGGCCAATGGCATCAATCAAAACCTATTACGTGTTAACGATATAGTTGCGAGAATGGGCGGTGAAGAGTTCTTTTGCATCTTACCCAATACAGATGCAGAAGCAGCTATTGGTATAATGCAAAGAATACAGGCCTCAATAACGGCACTTAATATCCCCCATCAAGCATCACCCGTTAAGCCATATTTAACAGTAAGCATGGGGTCTTGTACTGTATCAAAAAGCGATAATATTGATGCAATGCGTTTATATCAACAAGCAGATATGGCCTTGTATGCAGCAAAAGAGCAGGGGCGTAACACATTTGTGACCACCAAGTTTACTGATGCTCTTACGTGAAGGTTATCTAGGTAACCTGAGTTCTGGATAAGAAGTATCGTTAAAATTAATTTTAACGATACAATTCAATAGCCTGCTACTTCCCACCCAAATATCTTCACTTAAAAGCTTTACATAACCCAATAATAGCTAATGGCATTAAGTAACCCAAGCAATTCTCTGTTCGCTGAGAACTTATTGGGGGTTTTTGGAAAGTGTTGATAACCGTATAAAGTCAGCCCAGAGGGCTGTGAAGTTGCAAAATCTATGGAAAAAAGGTAACTAATAATTATCAGCCCTGCAACTGGACGGTTATACCTTATTTACATTATGAAATACTACTGCTTAATTGTTGGTGTGTTCTTTTTGAGCTGTGCATTATTGTTATTGATTGCTAGGGGGAGATTTATTAATGGCTCACAAACCGTCAAGGCTTTTGTCATTGAAAAAGTCTATCGCAATAAAAGTACTGAAGCTACGTTTTGAGAACCCATATTCAGGTTCAAATGAATACGTTTGTGATACCAGTATCCTTACACCTTTTTACAAGGTAAACGACAGTATAGACTTGGCCGTTTCAGAAAATAGAGTGCTAATAAAAAACTGTTTTTACATACTCATAGCCCCTATTGCGCTCGCAATTATAGGCTTTGTTTCTGTGTACGTGTTTTATCAACTGCAGTGAAACGCATAACCATCCACTTTAGTTAGTCGTAAGCTCGTTAAGTAAGCTTTTCTGTGGAATATCTAAAATGTGGCTTTGACAAAAGATAAAATGCTAAGAAGGTAACAGGCAAAAAAAAGCCTGATAACAAATCAGGCTTAAAAATGAGAACACACATAAAAACTATATAAATAGACGGGGAATATCGACATAAGTTCAAAGTGCTACGCATTCTTTTTAATAAATGTAATACAGCCCCTAGTATCAAGTAGCTTTAACGAACTTGACCACGCTACTCCTTCTAGTTTTTAGGCTGATTATTAATAAACTCAACACCGCGTAACATAGCGAGTACTAACTCTTTGGCATCGAATTTGGTTAATGCTGCATTTGCCCCTACTTGTTCGGCTTGGCTAACGCTAATAGCACTCGATAACGAAGTGTGAAGAATGATATATGCATCAGCCAGTGCTGGGGAGTTGCGTACCTCAAAGGTTAGTTCATAACCGTCTAAACCTGGCATCTCTATATCGGATACTAATAAATTAACCGGGTGTCCATTAGAGGCTTGTTCATGCATATATACCAAGGCCTTTTTACCATCATCTGTTACATGACATGGCACATTCAGTAGTTCTAAAACGTCGGTAAGTTGTCGCCTAGCGGTCAATGAATCATCAACAACCAATATATTCATTGGCTTAAGTTGTTCACGCCGAACATCGGTAACCACGGCTAGAGCAGCTTTGGGGTCTGGAGGGAAAATTTTATTTAGTAGTAACTCAACATCCATTAGTTAGATAACGTCATTACCAACTTCTACAGTCCCAGTTACAAAAATCCCGGTACCAAGTTTTTTATCAGGTTGTTTGATTTCTTGCCAATTGGTTTCAACAATTTTTTCAATTTGGCTAACGATAAAGCCAACTACTTTTCGTTGGCAATCTGTCACCACAATAAAAGACTTACTGAGGTTGCTCTCTTCAACTGGGCCAAGCCCTAATACTTCAGCCATATCGATAATCGCGATAGTTTGATCTCGAATGGTTAATATACCTTTAACACCGGGTTCTGAATTAATCATAGCTGTTACGGGTTTATACGGTACAAGCTCTTGGATTTTCAATGTACCCAAAGCAAACTGGCGACCATTCTTTAGCCTAAATAGTAATAGCCCTTGCGAGTAGTTAGCTTTAGACGCCACAACCTTCTCCGGTGAATAAAATGTTGAATAACTAAAAGTAAGGTTGAGGGTAAATCAAGAGCATCGGTATTGTCGATGAAAAACAGGCAAAAAAAAGCCTGATAACAAATCAGGCTTAAAAATGAGAACACACATAAAAACTATAAAGTCAGACGTGCAACGTCAGCATAAGTTCAAAATAATGTGTATTTTTAAGTGAGATAAATCAGTCATGCTTCATGAACGCCTTAAATAACATGAATGTGAAAGCTATTTTTATAGGGGCGTATTAGAGCTAATGAAGCTGAATTTCAGGCACAAAAAAAGCAAACAGTGTTATCTGTTTGCTTTTTTAGGATTGGTTTATTTGAGCTTATTTAGAGACTTTTTCAGAGATGTAGTTGATAACGCTAGTAGCGCCACGTTCTTGGAAGAACTCAACTAAG
>NZ_JBDVBQ010000030.1:0-29135 GCF_039942875.1 Paraglaciecola sp. | reverse complement strand
CAATCGCGATGGACGAAGGTTTACGCTTCGCAATCCGTGAAGGTGGCCGTACTGTAGGTGCGGGTGTTGTTGCTAAAATCCTTGACTAATATTTAGTTATTGATTGAAAAAAGGTCACTTAGGTGGCCTTTTTTATTGCCTTAGATTTAATAACAACAATGTGATTGTTAATAGGTAATTGTTTTCAATTACTAAATATTAGATATTATTAATACCATACTCAACCTTACTTTATGGGGTAACCATTGCCTAGTTTACAACGTCAGTTAGTTACTCTTGAAATGCTCGTTGAAGAGTTGGCAGATGAGCTTGGGTTGCTTCTGGCCCAAGTTAAGCCTGAAATTTCACTACATTACTTAGCCCTATTAAAACAATACCTAAAGAGTTGTAAGCTATTAGCTTATGAAGCTGATACTCATACTGAGCAGGGTTTTAGTGAGATAATTATTAATCAAGGAATATGTACGCATTTAGTAAGTAAGAAGATGTTGTTCGTTCAAAATAAGTTAATTACTTATGCCATTGAATATTATGATGCCACGTCTAAATTAAACGATATTAGAGATATAGACTTTTCTGAACAGGCAGATATTAGGTTTGACCTGTTAAATGTCAAAGCGATAAAACTTAAAGCGCAATTTCGAACGGTGGCCACTGCCATGAGTAAACCAGACTATTGCATGTTACAAAAAGGAGCGTGTTTACCAGATTTTGATTGGGGGTGGGATAACCTGTAAATCTTACTTTTACTAATTGCAGCTCTTTATGCCGTCCTTGGCAATAAGAGTTTATTAGATTTACCCAGTGTTTCTCATACCTACTGCAATACCTGCAATAGTCACCATCATGGCACGCTCTAACGTAGCGTCGTGCTCGTCATCACTTAGTAACCTAATACGCTTCAACAATTCAATCTGAAGGTAATGTAACGGCTGAAGGTAGCCAGCCCGAATATTCATAGAAACTGTTCCTTTTGGATCGCTTTCCATTACTGCTTTCTGATCTAGCAACTCTAGCAATAAATCTATGCTGAGTTGTAACTCAGAGCGTAATGCGTCTCCAAAGTGTCTAAGTTTTTCTGGGACTAAATTATCATCATACTCTTTGCTGATATTTGGGGCAGCTTTGGCAAATACCATATCTAACATAGATAATCTTGAGTAGAAAAACGGCCAGTTATCTAGCATGTCTTTTATGGTATCTCCTTTACCTGCGTCTAATGAAGTTTGCACTGCTTTCATGGTTCCTAACCAAGAGGGTAAAACCATACGGGTTTGTGCCCATGCAAATATCCACGGGATGGCACGGAGACTTTCAATACCTCCTGTTGGCTTACGTTTGGCTGGGCGACTTCCTAAGGGTAATTTACCTAGTTCTTGCTCAGGTGTCGCAACGCGGAAGTAAGGTACAAAATTTTCATCGTGTCTGACTATTTGACGGTAGTTGTCACGGCCATCAGCGGCCATTTTTGTAATGGCTTCTCGCCATTCTTGTTCTGGCGCTGGAGGTGGAAGAATTAGCGCTTCCAGTATTGCGCTAGCGTATAGGGCTAAGCTACGCTGCGCTAAAATAGGCATACCAAATTTATAACGAATTGTTTCGCCCTGCTCAGTAACTCTAAAGCCGCCTGTCAGTGAACCTGGGGGTTGTGAAAGTATTGCGGCATGTGCGGGTAATCCGCCTCGACCAATGGTGCCTCCACGGCCGTGGAACAAGGTTAGCTCGATATCATTTTCTTCAGCTAAGGCAACAAGTGCTTCTTGTGATTCATATTGGGCCCAACCAGCAGCCATTGCACCGGCATCTTTAGCAGAATCAGAATACCCAATCATAATGTGTTGCTTACCCTGAATGTATCCACGATACCAATCAATAGAGAACAGTTTTTTCGTTACGCTAGCTGCAGCATTTAGATCGTCTAGGGTTTCAAATAAAGGAGCGACCGGCATTGCCCAAGTTACACCTAACTCTTTGAGTAACAAATTTACGCTAAGCACATCAGAAGGAAGGCTAGCCATAGAAATAATATAAATGCCAAAACCATCTTTGCCATTCTGGGAAATGACTTTACAAGTGTCTATAACCTCTTGCACATCTTCGCTAGGTTGCCATGTTGATGGGAATAGTGGGCGTTTAGAGCCTAACTCCTTAAGTAAGAAAGCTTGCTTGTCTTCTTCACTCCACTGGCCATAGTCACCCAAACCTAAATAACGAGTAAGTTCAGAAAATACATCTGAGTGTCTTTCTGAGTCTTGACGAACATCTAGTTTAAGTAAATGCACGCCAAAACAATGCACTCTACGGATAGTGTCTTGCAAATGCCCTTGGGCAATAACTGTCATGCCACAAGCTTGTAGAGATTGATAACAAGCCATTAAAGGAGCAAGTAACTCTTCTTTATCACTAATCCAATCACTGGTATCTACGTTGTTACCTTTAAGCTTTTCAGTAATGCCCTCATGGGTGTTCAGAAGCTTGTCTAGCAGAGGTCTTAGTAATGCACGATAAGGTTCAAGTTCATCACCTACTCGAGATCTAAGGGCGTCATCACAGTCGCTCATTGATAATTCAACTTGTAAAAAGTCTATATCTTTAGCAAAGAGTTTTGCAGCGCGCTTGCGGGCTAAAAGTAGCACTTGCTCTGTTACTTTAGAAGTAACAAAAGGGTTGCCGTCTCTGTCACCACCCATCCATGACCCAAACTTTACAGGGGCCACGTCTAAGGGAATGGACAAATCAAATTTATCAACAAAGCGTTTATCTAATTCTCGAATAAAGTCTGGAACGGCTTCCCATAATGAATTTTCTATTACCGAAAACCCCCAACGAGCTTCATCAACGGGAGTAGGGCGAATAGTACGAATTTCTTCAGTATGCCAAGCTTGGCTAATTAATTCAGCTATGCGCGTTTCTATTTTATCTCTGTGGGTATCAGTGATTTCACTTTGATGGACTTTACTCAAGCACTTAGCAAGTTCGCTATGTTTGTGAATCAGTGTTCTACGTGTCACTTCAGTGGGGTGAGCAGTCAAAACTAATTCAATATTTAAATGATCAAGTGCTTTTTCAAATGTGTCTGCTTGGATACCCGCTTCATCTAAATGATTAAATAGAGTATCAATGGGGTCGTTTGAGTCGTTGTTGCTGTTAAATTCTTGTTCTGCAATATTCGCTAGATTGAGGAATTGTGAGAAGGCTCGACCAACAGTGAGAAGTTCATCATTTTTTAATTCAGTAAAAAGTTGTTTTACTCGTTTAGCTGCGTCTTCGTCGCCTTGGTGAGCTTTTCGCCCATCTTTTCGCACTGCTTCAATTCTGTCTAACCAATGCTCGCCAAGCTGTTCACGAATAGTGTCGCCCAACACAGCCCCTAGGTTTCGGACTGTTCCTGTTAATTGAGAATCTAAAACTTGTGACACACTCGTCTCCTTTACTGATTAAAAACCAAATTATACGATACTGATATGTAAACTATTTGTCTAAGCAATTACGCTCTAAAATATACTTTTTAGTGACGTTTACCGATATACTCCCCTTTTTTAAAGTTAAGTGCCATTCTCTCAATTCAAGATGACTGAGGGGGGCGAGATAGGAGTTAAAGTGTCAGATAAATTTTCTACAGTAGAAACACAGGCGAGTTACGGAATTGGTTTACAAATGGGCGAGCAGTTAGCTGCAAATCCTTTTGAAGGTTTAGATATCTCAGCTGTTCAAGCTGGTTTAGCCGATGCTTTTGAGAAAAAAGCCGCGCAAGTTGATAATGACACTTTACGTGTTGCTTTTAATGAAATTCATGAGCGTATGCAAGCTGCTAAAGCAGAGCAATTTGCTGGAGTCATTGCTGAAGGTGAAGCATACCTAGCTGAAAACGCTAAACGTGACGAAGTGACTGTGACAGACAGTGGCCTTCAATACGAAGTGATCACTCAAGGCGAAGGCGATGTACCTGCATTAACTTCAACAGTACGAACTCATTATCACGGTACACTTTTAGACGGTACGGTTTTCGATAGCTCTTACGACCGTGGTCAGCCTGCTGAATTCCCAGTAAATGGTGTGATTAAAGGTTGGACTGAAGCACTTCAGTTCATGAAAGTGGGTACTAAATTGAAATTACATGTACCTGCTGAGCTAGCCTATGGCGAGCAGGGTGCCGGTGGAGCAATCGGTCCACACAGTACTTTAGTTTTCGATGTTGAGTTGTTAGATATAGTTGCATAGTGCTAATCATTTAAAATTGGTTTAAAAAAGGTCGGTTATCCGGCCTTTTTTTATGCTTTTTATTTGTTATTTAACAATCTGTTAAAAGAACTTTTTTATAAATTCTGGTAATCTGCGCGTCTTTAATTTTATAACCCTGATAACGGAAAGTAAGATGTTTAATTTGATTACCAGTAAAGACGGTACTGTGAAAAATGACGTATTGTCAGGGATCACAGTTGCCTTAGCGTTGGTACCAGAGGCGGTTGCCTTTGCTTTTGTCGCTGGTGTTGAGCCCATGGTAGGTTTATATGCGGCGTTTATGATGGGGTTAATTACCTCTATCGCTGGCGGTAGGCCGGGTATGATTTCCGGTGCCACAGGTGCTACGGCCGTTGTTATGGTGGCATTAGTGGCACAACATGGTATTCAATATTTGTTTGCCGCTGTTTTGCTGGCAGGCTTATTACAAATAGTTGCTGGTATCTTTAAGTTAGGGAAGTTTATCCGCTTAGTTCCTTACCCAGTAATGTTAGGGTTTGTAAACGGACTCGCCATTGTTATCTTCCTTGCTCAGTTAGGGCAATTTAAAATTTTCGACTCGCTTGGCAACCTAGTATGGATGCAAGGCGAGATGCTATACATCATGCTTGGTTTGGTTTTATTAACGATGGCAATTATTTTCTTTTTGCCAAAATTAACCACTGCGGTACCCGCTTCTCTTGTGGCCATTGTGGGCGTGACGGTATTAGTACAAGTGTTAGATTTAGAAGCCAGAACCGTAATCGACTTTGTGCGTGACATGTTGCCAGAAGACCAAAAAGCTGCAGCAACATTAGCCGGCGAATTACCGAGTTTTGCTATTCCTATGGTGCCATTCACCTTTGAAACCTTATATATCATTTTGCCAACAGCGGTGATCATTGCCCTAATCGGCTTAATTGAATCTTTGCTGACACTATCTTTGATTGACGAAATGACAGATACCCGTGGTCAAGGTAACAGAGAATGTATGGGCCAAGGCTTAGCCAATACAGTAAATGGATTTTTTGGAGGAATGGGCGGTTGTGCCATGATTGGCCAAAGCATGATTAACATTAACTCAGGTGGTCGTGGTCGCCTATCAGGTATTACTGCAGCTCTTGTATTACTTGGCTTTATCTTATTTGCAGCCCCATTGATTGAAATGATCCCATTAGCGGCCTTAGTTGGCGTGATGTTTATCGTAGTGATAGGAACATTTGAGTGGGCTTCATTTAAAATTATCCGGGGTGTTAACAAAGAAGATGCTTTTGTACTGTTTCTAGTGACGGCGGTAACTGTTATTGCTGATTTAGCCATAGCGGTCATTGTAGGTGTAATTGTGTCAGCCTTAGTGTTTGCTTGGAAACACGCGACTCATATTAATGCTCGTACCCATAATGATGAAGATGGTTGGAAGGTTTACGAACTAGACGGGCCACTATTTTTTGGTTCTGTTTTACATTTTAAAGAGTTGTTCGACCCTCAAAATGACCCTCAAGATGTGGTGATTGATTTCAAAGAATCACGAGTGTGGGATTCTTCGGGAGTAGATGCCATTGATAGCTTAGCTGGTAAGTATCAGGAGGTAGGTAAAAAGCTTCACATTAGACATATCAGCCCAGAGTGCCGTCAGTTGATGACCAAAGCTCAGAAATATGTAGAGATGAACTTAAATGAAGACCCTCGCTATCATGTTGCGTCTAATAAGTTAGGTTAAATATTTACGTAAAAAGCCCAGGTCATCCTGGGCTTTTTATTTACCAAAGTTAAATTGACCTATTATTTACAGAGATTATGTATCAAACTTCATAGACAGGTAAATAAAGGATGAATGTGTGTACGACTGCAACGTATTAATCATAGATGACGACACTGTCACGTTAGAATTAATTAACGTTATTTTAGAAGAGCTGATATCAGGTAAAATTATTAGTTATTCGAATAGTAGAGAAGCATTGTCTTTCATTAACAGTGACAACATAGATAATATATCGCTAGTTATATGTGATTGGTTAATGCCCGAAGTCAGTGGTTTAGATATTTTGTCTGGATTACGAGAAAAGAGTCCCCAGTGCCCCTTTCTAATGTTAACTGCAAATGCCACCAAAGATTTAGTGGTTGACTCTATGCGACTAGGTGCATCAGACTTTGTTGCCAAACCCTTCCACAGCTATGACTTTATTACAAAAGTTGAACGCCTAATCCGCGATGCAGAAGCTTAAATAGCGAGTGTTTAGAAACCTGTATCAGCGAAATTATTAACATTTTAAGTGAACATATCCATGCACCAATTTGATAAAATTATTGATAGATCTCCTAGTTACGCCTACAAGTGGGAAAAGTACAAAGGCCGAGATATATTACCTATGTGGATCGCAGACACTGAATTC
The DNA here is from genome assembly GCF_039942875.1 of Paraglaciecola sp. Taxonomy (GTDB): domain Bacteria; phylum Pseudomonadota; class Gammaproteobacteria; order Enterobacterales; family Alteromonadaceae; genus Paraglaciecola. Next base: position 22,521 of record NZ_JBDVBQ010000030.1, on the reverse strand, counting down.
AGATGCGCCCCAGCTATTCTTAACACATTAAAAGAGCGCACAGAGCACGGTTTGATGGGGTACACCCTACCTGCCCATCATGCTCCTGCAAACGAGGCTGTCGTTAAGTGGATGGCTCAGCAGTATGATTGGAATATTTCTGCTGACTGGATTGTTTGGACTCCAGGCGTTGTACCTGCTTTTAATGTTGTCTGTAAGGCTTTTTGTGAGCCTGGTGACAAGGTTATGGTACAAACCCCCAATTATCCGCCATTAATAGCCGCCCCTAAGCTTCATGGCTTAGAAAGAGTCGACATTGGTACCGTTGCCATAGATGACCGCTGGACTATTGATTTTGAAGACCTTGAAAAACAAGCTGCTGATCCTAAATGTAAACTGTTTATCGTGTGCAACCCCATGAATCCGGTTGGTACGGTTCTATCAGCAGCAGAGTTACAACGTATTAGTGACATTTGTGTTCAAAACAATGTCATGCTTTGTTCTGATGAAATTCATTGCGATATTATTCTAGATGAACATGCCAAGCATATCCCAGCAGGAAAGCTAGAAGCCTTTAAAGGCAAAGCGATTACCTTAATGGCCGCCAGTAAAACCTTTAATGTTGCGGGGCTAGGGACGTCATTTGCTATTATTGAAGATGCCAAAACACGAAAAAGCTTTAATCAAGCTGCACAGGGGTTAGTGCCTTGGGTCAATGTGATGGGCCTTAGCGCGACTCAGGCTGCCTTTACAGAATGTGAAGATTGGCGACAAGACTTACTCACGTATTTACGTGGTAACAGAGATTATCTAGCCGCTGAAATTGCCAAAATAGATGGACTTAAATTACTCACTCCTCAAGCTACGTTTTTAGCTTGGATAGATGCTAGTGGACTAGGAGTAGATAACCCTCAAAAGTACTTTGAAGATAAAGGTATTGGCCCGTCACCGGGTATTGATTTTGGTGATAAGAATTTTGTGCGCATTAACTTTGGTTGCCCTCGAGAGCAACTAGAAAAAGCTATTGAACTGTTAACTCGTTAAGGTTTACATAGATATAAAAAAGGCTTAACCCTAAGGTTAAGCCTTTTTTGTTTAAGCTCTAATCGGGCACACTAAAAGTTGTATTTAGCACCCACAACAAATGAACGACCTGGTAAAGGGGCGACATCTTTAATAAATGAACTGTGAACCTTACCCAACTCATCAGTTAAATTATTACCTTTAACGTAAAGCGTTAAATCATTGTCACCCAAAGGTAAGTAATAATTAAACGAGGCAGAAACTATGGTGTAGCCATCTGTTTCCGTTTCAAAGTCGGCGATTTTATCTTGTTTAGCATAATGAGTCGCGCCAAACTCTGCATGCCAATTATCTTGTTCCCAATGTAATTCGGCACCCACTCTCATCGGCGGGATCCTAGGTAAGTTATCGTTACCGTCATCACTATCGGTTAATTTGGCACGGGTGAAGTCTGTGAAACCACTTAAACGTAAGTTTTCACTAAAGTGCCAATCAACATCTGCTTCAAATCCGTAAATTACTGCATCTTGTTGATTGAACGCATAAACCGCTGTGCCTTCTTCCTCATCGTGCTCTTCTTCATCATGGTCTTCTTCTTCATGATCGTGGAATTCCAATCCAGTGTTTTGTTGAAACAAGTAGTTATCCACTTGGTTATAGAACACACTGAAGTTGGCTTGTAAGTTGTCACCTTGAACTCTGTAGGTAATATCTAGGTTGTTAGAGATTTCTTTATCAACCGCTTCACTAGATTGCACAACAGTAAACTCAACATCATCAGGATCGCTATCGTCAATAACCAAATCATAGCCAGCGCCCACTTCAAAGGTAGAGGTACTGATATGTAAGCCGTTTGAGAATATCTCAGCCGATGAAGGAGCGCGTTCAGAAAATGCATAGTTCACAGCAAGAGACTGATTGTCACTTACACTGTAAACAAACCCTGCTGATGCACTGCTAGCGGTATAGGTTAGCTCTTTAAAATTGGCATCTACATCACTTGTGATGAAAAAGTCGTTATCAGGTTTATGAGAAACTCTTTCAACCCTACCACCTAGCTGCCATAAAAAATCACCGACTGTTTTTTCTTCAAGAATAAACAAAGCAGTATGAGTTGAATCGGTTGAAGGAGTAAAAGCTTCTTCGCCCTCTGCTGAAAACTCAGAATCAGTATAGTGAAGACCCACAACGCCTTCCCAACCACTTGTCACTTTATGTTTAGCCCAAAGTCGTGACTCAAAGGTGTCATTTTTAAAGGTTGTCCCTACTTCACCTTCTTCGATTTCACTATGTTGGTAATCTGTGTAGGTATTGTGCCAATGAAGTTCGTTGAAGAATCCAGAAAGGTTTTTCCAATCAACTACAGATTGGAAACGGTCTTGTTTCATACGAGCAAAGACTTCTTCCTCTTCCTCATGTTCTTCTTCATCGTGATCTTCATCTTCGTCATGATCATCGTCATCATGGTCTTCGTCTTCTTCATCCTCATGTTCGTGATCGTCATGAGAGTGTCCAGGAATACCATAATCAGTTTCTAATCTGCCATAGGCCAATGACACAGTAACGTCGTCACCAATCCAGCCAGCACCAAAGGTGTAACCTTCTGAATCGATATCTGAGTTATCAATGGTGTCGACTATGTCACCATCTTCAAGGGCAAACTCAGGAACATCATAATCATCGGTCTTGCGCTTAAACGCATCTATATGCCAAGCAAAGTTTCCTGAACCACCGTTGATATCCGTAGAGGCTGTGCGCTCATTTGAAACTGAGTCGTATAATGCACTTACACGTCCAGATGTTTCATCTTGACGAGTTTTAGGTAGGCGATTGTCAACAACGTTAACGACACCACCAATTGCCCCACTACCAAATAATAATGTAGATGGACCGCGGAGCACTTCGATTTGTGTGGCCGTACTCGCTTCATTCGTTGTGACGTGATCTGGGCCTACTCGTGAGGCATCTGAGCTATCCATTCCATTTTGAACAACTTTAACCCTAGGGCCATCTAAGCCTCGAATTATAGGGCTACTAGACACTGGTCCAAAGTAAGTGCTGTTTACACCCGGCACTGATTTTAGGGTTTCGCCTAAGGTGGCGGCTTGGTTTTTTTCTAATTCATCGCCACTCAAAATGGTAACAGGGGTAGTCGACTGAAGAACTGAGCGTTCTAAAGGGCTAGCTGTAATTATTAGAGTTTCGATATCATTTTCGTCTTTTTGAATGACTTTATCTGCAGCTATTGCTGTATTTCCGAGCAGGGCGGCCATAACAAAAGTGCAAGTAGTGGATAGTTTGTGCGACATGGGCAACCAATCTCGTTGTTTAGGTGATGTTATACTATAACTTGAAATTTTTGATGCAAGGAGTTTTTAAGGTGCACAGTCGTAGATTTACCGTTGCACTCACGGCATGCTTCTGGTCTATTGTGGGTATGACTATTTGAGAAATAACTGTGTATGTTCAAAAATGAATCAGGTGTAGAAACCAAGCTCAGGGCGCTATGTGCATCGCCAGAGTTGAGTGATGTGGTTCACCCCTTTGAGTTTATTCAAGGGAGCGTGTTCGCTGCCGCTGCGGCACCAGAGATCCCCATGCCAGAAATTTGGTTACCTTGGGTTATCAAAAAAAGTAATCAACTGAGCAGTACACAGCAGGCGGATGAATTAACCGATTTATTGATGGCGTTACTACAAAATCAATTAAAAGATATGAGTGATGAAATTATTCAATTGCCCGCAGGTATTGGGGTTAGGCGTAGTTCAGAACAAAAAAGTTTAGCACTGTGGTGCCAAGGAATGTTGTTAGGCCATAGCCAGCTTGAAGCGGTGTGGCAGCATGCATGGGATAAAATGCAAGTGACTAAAAAAGAAGAAATGCAGAAGCTACAAAAAGACTTGAGTCATTGTTTGTATATGTTTACCACTTTTGCAGATATGCCTTTGGCAGTTGCTCAAGCTAAGCAGCGGGGTAATGATTCTCTTGAAGATATGCTACCTAAAATCTTTCAATCTTTTGGAGAGTCGATGAAAATTTATGTGGGATTGTCTGGGCGATTAGTGGACTTTTTACCTAATCAATTTGAAACCTTTGAACAACAATAATATTTGTAACAAAAATTGAATGTGAGATTTGTTGCAATCATCAAGCTTTAAAAGCTATACCGTCACCCTTATAAGGGGGTAGCCAGATGACGGTATGGCGTGTGTTCATTTTCTAGCTTGGTTTTTTAGTTCTAAATCAAACTCATAAGCTGACATGACTAGCCCCTCATCCTTTTCATCTGGAAACACCACAATAGCCACATCGTCGTCTTCTAACCCTTGGCTCCAGCGACTATGCCAGGTTTTTAAGTCTATAGCGTGAGGTTGACACGCTTCCCAGTCTCCGGTGGCCCATGCTTTTGCCGTAGCTTCGCTAGGCCATACAGGTGCGCAGTCTTCGTCTTCAGTGTTTAACATGACGCAGCCGTCTTCATCTGTCAGTATCCACACTTGGTTGGATGCAACACATTCTTTAACTAAGTAAGTTAGGCGTTGTTCTGGGGTAAAGTTAGTAAATTCACTTGGGGGATTAGACATAGTCATTCCAAAATATCGTGTTCTAAAACATGCAGACTAGAGCAAAGTGATGCGCTAGTCTCTAGTTGTTTTTAATTCTTTACCATAAATGGAATATTTGCATTACCTACGTTGTTATTTCCGTCGTATGCGTAGTTAAATAGCCTATACTCGCCCGCTTGTTGTGGTGCCTTAAATATCATTTCAACAGAGTCTGCGTATACGTCTGTCTTTACTATCTCTAAAACAAGTTCAGCTGGTTTGGCTTCAAAGTGACCACCTTGGCTACGGGCTTGTACTTCTTCCATTAACACCCATTCATGGGTTAGGGGATCGCTGTCAGGGTCTGATACCAGTACTTTCACGGTAGCGGTTTGACCGGGTTCTAAGTACACATTATTAACCGCTGGCGTGTCATTAATAGTCATGGCTTTCGATAATGGGGCGCGATTAGCAGGGTATTGCCCGGTCCACATTTTGGTAAGCTCATCAATACGGGCAGTATGCTCACCAGTTTCATTAAACATACCGTACCAAGTAGGAGTACGCTCTTGTTTTTGCCCCCAGAAAAATGCGAATGACCCAATTATTTTGCCCGTTTGGTCATCTAAAATAACCTCTTGCATACGCTTAGCCATGCCTGCTGCTTTCACGGCACTTGGCTCTTCGATTTCGCGGCCCCATGCTGTAGTGGGTAACTCCCAGTGCCCCATCGGACCAAACTCAGTCACCATGTAAGGTTTATCCACACCACTTTGTGCAATGCTCTTAGGTAATGTGATTAAGTCACCATAGGTTTGTACGGCAATAATATCGATATTGGGTGCGTACTTAACAACTTGTTTTATGTGCTTGGGGTTCGCACCAGCTAAACTAAAGGTTGCTGGGTGATTAGGGTCGTTTTTGTGGATATAGTCAATGATGTCGCCCATGGCAGCGTAAACTTTTGGATTAACGTCTTTTAGTTTACCTTGGTCATCAAATAACAAATTGGGCTCATTGTTGATAACCCACATTAAAACATTGGGGTGGTGTTTATATTTCTCTATGGCAGCGGTCACTTCTTTAAATTGTTTGGCGACAGCTGCTTCGTCATTGTAATCAAATCCCAACAACTCTTTGCCAGTGCTGATACCAACAGCAATCATCAAATCTAGCTGCGCTGCAATCGCCAACTCTTCATCAATGTGCTCCATTCCCCACGTTCTAAATGTGTTACCGCCAGCGGCTTTAAAAGCCTCTACTTTTTGTATGTTTTTAAATCCTAGGCCTACCCCTCTCACATCATATGGTGCATCATTTACAGATAGTGAGTATTTACCATCACTTTTAGTGATTGAAACCACAGAAGGTGTGTTTGTGTGCTTGGACTCTGCACACGCAACCAGTAATAATAACGGGGTCACTACTACTAGTAATCTTGATAAACTGGGTAATAGAAAAGTCGTAAATTGCATAGAAAGCCTTAACGTTAAAAATATGTTTTAAATTGTATGGCAGCTGTTAACAAATAAGTACTGAAAAGAGCCGTAATTCGGCCATGTGGATTATAAAGAGGATTAAACGGATGGGTAACATACACTTTTGGAATGGCAACAAATCGGTTGCCAGACAAAACTATGAAGTGGCCTTGTTAAAGGCTTGCTTGTCTGTCACCGATAACGAGCACACAGCAGCACAGGTTTGCATCGACAATACCGACTACCCCGATGCCGATGACGAAGGTCGTATTTTTGAGACTGGCGCAGATATCTTGGTTACCGTCGCAGGAAACAGTAAATTTGATGGCATCAACAAGCTAGTGATCCCCAGCCCACTCACAAAAGGTTTGTTGGGGTTTAGACTTTTGATAGTTAGAGACGCTTCATTATCGCAGTTTGCTAGCTTTACGACTCCAGAACAGTTACAGCAGCAGCGCATTGGTATACCTAATACCTGGGCCGATGTAGCGCTGTTTAGGCACAACAATTATACAGTCGTTGAGCGGGGGGCATTGGAAGATTTGTTCATGCGTCTTAAAAATAAAGAATGCGATTACGTAGCCTTAGGCGTAAACGAAATCGAAAGCATATATCAACAATTTGCTGAGCCACTTGAAGGCTTAAGTATAGAACCCTCTTTAATGCTGTATTATCCATTTCCGCTGGTGTTTTATGTCAACCCAGAACGGCCAGCGTTAGCCAAGCGCATACAACAGGGCTTAGATGTTTTACAGAAAACGGATGGGTTCTCGGCAATTTTTAATCAGTATCATGATAATCTGCTCGAAACATTCAATGTAAAAGATAGAACACTTTTTACGTTAACAAACCCACAGTTGCCGCAAAGCATGATTAACTTCCGTGCGAGCCTGCTTGATTAAGTAAGGCTTGCATAATAGTTAGTGCTCACTTGTTTTTTATTTCAATATATTCGGAGAATATCAGTGTCAAAAATTGAATTTTCACCTCAACAAAAACAACAAATTATCGCTAAGTTACAGAGGTATATGTCAACCGAATTAGATATAGAGCTTGGGCAATTTGATGCTGATTTCTTAATTGACTTTATTTCTAAAGAAATGGGTAGCCTTTACTATAATCAAGGACTATACGATGCTCAGGCAGTATTAGTAGAAAGAATGGATTCATTTACCGATGCTATTTATCAGTTAGAGAAATCGTAAATGTTACTCACAAACCTAGCCTTGATTGCGTTGTGGATAGTTAACCTAAACAAGGAAGGTACAAGCAAATGACACCCAATTTAAACTACACCGAGTTATTACAAAGCCAATTTGGTTTTTCATCCTTTCGTACCGGTCAACAAGAAGTGGTACAGGGCCTATTAAATCAACGTTCTACCTTAGCTATTTTTCCTACTGGGTCGGGCAAGTCTTTGTGTTATCAGTTTGTGGCCACCCAGTTACCCCACTTAACCTTGGTGGTGTCGCCGCTACTAGCGTTAATGAAAGATCAACTCGAATTTTTACACAGCAAAGGTATCGCAGCGGCCAGTATCGACTCAACCTTAACCGCAGAGCAAAACAAGCAAGTGATGCACGATGTACGCTCTGGTCAATGCAAAATATTAATGGTGTCGGTAGAGCGTTTCAAAAACGAACGCTTTAGGCAATTTATAGAGTCTATTCAAGTATCTATGTTAGTAATTGACGAAGCCCACTGTATTTCTGAATGGGGCCATAACTTTCGTCCTGACTACTTAAAATTACCCAGTTATCAGCAAGAGTTAAACATACCTTTAGTGTTATTACTCACAGCAACCGCTACTAAAAAAGTCAAACACGATATGGCGAACAGGTTTGCCATTGCCCCTAATGATATTATTCAAACAGGGTTTTATCGGGCTAATCTTAATCTTAATGTGATACCCGTGCTTGAAGCCCATAAAAATCAGGCGTTATTACAACAAGTGTCGCAGCAACAAGGCGCAGGAATTGTCTACGTAACATTGCAGCAAACGGCAGAGCAAGTGGCTGGCTTTTTAAAGCAAAATGGCTGCGTAGCAAAAGCCTACCACGCCGGTTTAGACAGCGATATTAGGCAATCTATTCAGCAAGATTTTATGCAAAACAAGTTGCAAGTTGTGGTGGCTACCATTGCCTTTGGTATGGGGATAGACAAATCAGACATACGTTTTGTAGTGCACTACGATTTACCTAAATCTATTGAAAACTACAGCCAAGAAATAGGTCGCGGTGGCCGAGACGGGCAAGCTGCTAATTGTACTGTATTGGCTAATTTAGACGGCTTAGTAACAATCGAAAACTTTGTGTACGGTGATACGCCAGATTTGTCTGCCATTCAACGGGTGGTAGACGACATTGCTGCCCAAGGTAAAGACGTCTCTGCTGCCGATAAATTTCAGTGGGAAACTCAAATAAACAGTTTGTCTACTTTGAGTAATATTCGGCAATTACCCCTAAAAACCTTACTTGTGCAATTAGAGTTAGCTAAGTTTGTTCGCCCGCTATATGCTTATTTTGCCGAGTTTAAATATAAATTCATCACAGACAAGGGCAGTATTTTAAGTCAATTTTCCAAAGAGCGGGGTGACTTTTTAAATGCCGTATTCACCCATACCGATATGAAAAAGGTCTGGGGTGTGGTGAATTTTGATAACATTTACCAAGCCTATGGCGCAGACCGCAGCAGGGTAGTCACGGCTTTAGAATATTTGCATGAACATAATCATATCGAATTAGCTTCACGGTTAATTACCGATGTGTACGAAGTCAATCAAGAAGCATTATTGGCCCCTGACTTAGCGCAAAACTTGGCCCAGTACTTTGCCGAAAACGAACTTAAAGAAGTTAAACGTATCGCCACATTAGTACGGTTTTTTGAATTAGATAAATGCTTAAACTTTAATTTATCGGCTTATTTTGATGATAAACAGGCCCCCGAGCACTGCGGTCATTGCAGTGTATGTTTAGGGAGAGTCGCTAAGCTTGAATATTCATCACCCATTACCACACCAGATAAAACCCAAGTTGCAGAAGCTATGGCAGCCCTTAAAACCCATCTTGTGGGTAAAACTGATATAGAACTAACTGAGTCTATTTATTGTCGATTTTTAACCGCCATGACCATGCCGCTGTTTACGCGATTAAAGGTTAGGCAAGTGCTAGGGTTTGGGAGTTGTGAGCATTGTTGCTATGGGGATGTTAAGCAAGCTGTAAACGAGATTATGGGCAATACTTTTAAATGTGCTTTGCCCACAAGATAAGAATATACAGAACCTGTAGGTCGGGCTTTAGCCCGTCAGCCCATCTAGCGATGAGCATTATCACTTAAATTAACGGCGCTTTTTCTGTTGCACACTAAAGTACGTTCTAAATTTATCCAATAAATTAATGCTCAAACGACAAAAGGCGTAACCACAAATTCATCGGGAATGAATTCGAACATCCGCAGGGGGGACAACTTCTACAGACAGCCATAATTAAAATGACAATATTTTTTGTCTAGGCTAGTCTTTTTATTATTTGTAAGTTTCTTAACTGGTTGTGTGGCAGCATCAGTTTCCTCAACATCAACTCATATAGGTGAATCAGCTATGAAATTAGGTAATTTTTCTGTCAGTCTCACTGTTAAGGATATTGAAAAATCTAGGGTCTTTTATGAAAAGCTAGGTTTTACGGTACGAGGGGGTGACCAGTCGCAAAATTGGTTAGTGCTTCAAAACGAACAGACAATCATAGGTTTATTTCAGGGCATGTTTGAAGATAACATATTAACCTTTAACCCTGGCTGGGATAATAAAGGCAATAAGCTTGCTAATTTCACTGATGTCCGTGAACTTCAAAGTACCTTAAAAGCAAGTGGTATTGCACCGCTAACTGAGGCAGACGAATCAACCACAGGGCCAGCATATTTTATTATTGAAGATCCTGATGGTAACCAAATTATGGTTGATCAACATGTGTCTGCAGCCGATTAAACCTATTTGAATAAACTAAAAGTAGCCTTTAAAAGACTACTTTTCTAAGTTTAGGCCTGTTCCTGCAAAGCCAACCATACGTGATATTAGCTCGTCTTCTGTTTCAATAAAGTATTGGCCGTGCTGAATCATGTCTTTGCCATCTGGGCCTTTGCCTCCAAATGCAACAGTGGCTCTTGTCATACCTGCTATGGTGTCGCAGCCAACTACTTTGGCAGACCAGCCAGGGGCATTCGCGCTGAACATCCCAACATATTCATTTAAAGCGGTTTTCCCATTTATTGTTTGTGGTGTACGTGGGTCATCGTATTTGATTTTATCTGTAACCGATTGGTCTATTTTCTCGAGTCGTTGCTCTGGCTCAGTACATTGCCACGCATCGAAAAACGTTACTGTAGGATCTGTCATGATTCACTCCAAGGTTATTTGCATATTAATGTATACCATAAATAAGCGGGCTTATGGGTCTGTTAATTCATCATAAATTCACTGTCTTTTAACAATATTTAATAATTTTGAAATGACTCCCTTGATAGGTTAAAAACACTCATGACTTAAATTTTCTAAACTCTGATCAAATTCATGGACTTTACTCGTAATACCTCAAAGCAGATTTGCTGAGAATCGTGATTGATTTACTTCCTGTTACGCTAGTAAGTATTTAGTAACATTTACTTTTGCAAAATCACTGCTTTCTTTTTTATAAATTAGTTAATATACCGCGGTTAATTTTATAAGGATTTCTAATGCCCTCTACGTTTAATAAGTTAAGACAACAACCCGCTTGGATTGCGTTGATTATATTTTTGTTGTTATGTATTTGGGTTGGCTCAGGTATGTTGACTGCCGAAGACAAAAAACCTCCCGCTAAAACCCATGCGGATGCTGCTTTGGTAAAAGTGACGGTAGAGCGGATGCAGGCGTCTGAAGTGACCCGTGAAATTGCTTTATATGGCCGCACTGAGCCTAATCGAATAGCGAGTTTACGTTCAGAAGTAAAAGGCTTAGTCGAAGTCATTCATGTTCAAGAAGGCGAGCGTGTTAGTAAAGGGCAAAAATTGGTTAGCCTTGAAAGTAGCGATGCCGCCAGTCGATTAGCTGCTGTAAAGGCAACCTTAGAGCAAAGAGAAGTAGAGCTTAAAGGTGCGCAATCTTTAAAAGAAAAAGGTTATCAGTCACAAACCGCGTTAGCACAAGCCACAGCTAATCTTGAAATGGCAAAAGCAGACGTACGAGCTTATGAGTTGGCATTGTCCAGAGCAGAAATTACCGCGCCTTTCGATGGCATTTTAAATCAGCGTTTTGTTGAAGTGGGTGATCTTTTAAAAGATGGCGATAAAATTGCTGAGCTGGTGGACTTAAATCCGTTAGTCATCAATGCTCAAGTAACCGAAGCCAATATTAAAAGCTTAACTAAGGGGCAGCCTGCATCTGGCAGAATGGTGTCTGGAGATTTTCTACAAGGGCAGATTCGCTATATTTCAAGCGTTTCTGAAGCTGGAACCAACACCTTTAAAGTTGAAGTGGCTGTGCCTAATCCTGATTTTACACAAGTAGCCGGTATGAGTACCGAGTTAGTTTTGCCATTACAAAGAACATGGGCAGTTAATATAACTCCTGCGGTAATGGCACTAGATGACGATGGTAATTTAGGGGTTAAAGTTGTTGTTGATCAACATGTTAAATTTGTGCCTATCGATATTGTAAAAAGTGATAGTGAAGGCGTGTGGTTATCGGGGTTAGGTGAAACTGCAGATGTGATTACTTTAGGTCATGGCTTTGTACGTGATGGCGATAAAGTTGAAGTGGTTTATGCTGACAAAGCCTACAAAGAGTCTCAAACATTATCTTCAAAGGCTACCCAATGAACAGCATTATTACCGGAGCTTTAAGTCACAGCCGCACTGTATTGATGATATTTGTGTTGCTATTGGTGTCTGGGGTGGTGACTTACGTAAATATTCCTAAAGAAGCCGAGCCAGATGTACCAATTCCTATCATCTATGTGTCCATTGTCCATGATGGTATATCGCCAGAAGATTCTGAACGCATGTTGGTTAAGCCTATGGAGCGTGAGCTGCGTTCTCTTGATGGCCTAAAAAAAATGAGCGCCACCTCTGGCGAAGGGTTTGCAAGCATTACCCTAGAGTTTATAGCCGGCTTAGATTCTGCTGCGGCTTTGGCTGATGTGCGCGACAAAGTCACTGTTGCTAAAGCTAAGCTCCCCTCTGAAACAGAAGAGCCTACTATTCATGAAGTGACTATAGCAGGGCAAAAAGCCGCGCTTACCGTGGTTTTGTCGGGCCCTGTGTCAGAGCGCGCGTTAGTGACGGTTGGGCGAGAGTTAAAAAATCGCCTAGAGGGCCTAAGCGAAGTACTTGAAGTTGATATAGGTGGTGACCGAGAAGATATCGTTGAGATCGTAGTCGACCCACTCTTAATGGAGTCTTATGGGCTAGATCAAACCGATATTCTTAATTTATTGTCACGCAATAACAAGCTGGTTCCTGCGGGGACTATGGACAACGGCAAAGGCAGTTTTGCGGTTAAAGTGCCTTCGGTGTTCGAATCAGTAAAAGATGTCATGGAACAGCCTGTAAAAGTGCAAGGTGACAGCGTGATCACCTTTCAAGATGTGGCTCAGGTAAGGCGTTCTTACAAAGACCCAAGTAGCTTTGCCCGATTAAACGGTGAATCTTCGGTGTCGTTAGAGGTAAAAAAACGCCCTGGCGAAAATATGATAGAGACAGTGGCAAACATCAAACAGCTGGTGTCTGCGGCGCAAGCCTCTGCAATTTGGCCTGCGAGCATTATAGTTAGTTACACAGGCGACCAAAGTATTGAAGTAAACACTATGCTCAGTGATTTACAAAATAATGTCTCAAGTGCCGTTATTTTAGTGGCTGTGGTGATAGTGGCAATACTAGGTTTGCGTACTGCATTCTTGGTAGGGGTATCCATTCCTGGGGCTTTTTTGACAGGAATATTAATCATCTCTTTGTTTGGTTACACCTTAAATATGGTGGTGTTGTTCTCACTGATTATGGCTGTGGGTATGTTGGTTGATGGGGCGATAGTTGTCACTGAATATGCCGACCGCTGCATGAGTGAAGGCTTAGATAAAAGAGCTGCCTATAGCCGCGCTGCACAGCGTATGGCTTGGCCAATTATTGCATCAACCGCCACAACACTTGCTGCATTTGCCCCCCTGATGTTTTGGCCGGGTATGATGGGTGAGTTTATGAAGTATTTACCTTTTACCCTTATAGCGGTGTTGTCTGCCTCCTTGCTGATGGCGTTAATTTTTGTACCTGTGCTTGGTGGGGTATTTGGAAAGCCTCGTTATATTTCTGATTTTGATAAACAACAAATACATGAAGCTGAAAATGGTGACATTCGTAATTTACAGGGTTTTACAGGTAAATATATTCGTGTACTAGATACGGCTATTCGCCACCCATGGAAAATGCTTTTGCTGGCAATAGTGGCGGCTATTTTTTCTTTTAGCGCCTATAACATGTCTGGTTTAGGTACACAGTTTTTCCCTAATGTTGATGTAAAAGGCATTAATATTACGGTGCGTAGTGCTGGCGATATGTCTATCTATGAGAAAGACCAAGTTGTCAAAAAGGTTGAAGACAGACTGCTTGATATGGAAGAGATAGAAACCTTGTATGTGCGCAGTGGCGGTAGCGATAGAGTAGGTTACTTACGCCTTAATTTAGTTGATTGGCATTTACGGGAGCATTCAGACGAAGTGCTCAAAAAAGTTCAGCAAAGAGTGGCAGATTTAGCGGGCATGGACATAGAAATCTCACTTGATCAAAACGGTCCCCAGTCGGGTAAAGATTTGCAAATTCAGCTGTCATCAAGGTTTCCTGAACTGTTAGACGAAGCAGCCTTAAAAGTCAGAGCAGCATTAGATGCAAACGATAAGTTTACTGCGGTAAGCGATACTGCGCCAAAACCGGGAATAGAATGGCAGCTTAAAGTCAACAGAAGCGATGCAGCAAGGTTTGGAGCAGACGCCACCTTGGTGGGAAGCACAGTACAACTTGTGACGAACGGCTTAAAAATAGGGGAGTATCGCCCCGATGATGTCGACGATGAGTTGGATATTTTGGTGCGTTACCCAGTGGATTCAAGATTTATCGGAAAATTAGATGAGTTAAGAATGAAAACCGCCAATGGCATGGTACCTATTTCTAACTTTGTAGAGCGCACCCCCCAACCTAAAACAGATTTAATCCGACATATAGATAGTCAAAGGGTGCTTATGGTTGAAGCCAATATGGCACCCGGCGAATTGCTCAGTATCGAGTTACCTAAATTACAAGCGCAACTGCCAGAGCTAAATTTAGACCCAAGGGTGACCTTGATGGTGAAAGGGCAAAACGAAGAGCAAGACGAATCGACTGCCTTTTTATCTAATGCATTCTTAGTGGCTCTATTTGTGATGGCTATTATTTTAGTCACCCAATTTAATAGCTTCTATCAAGCTTTTTTGATTTTAAGTGCGGTGCTGTTTTCTACGGTAGGGGTGTTTTTAGGATTACTCATATTTCAGCAACCCTTTGGCATAGTTATGTCGGGTATTGGGGTGATTTCGTTGGCCGGTATAGTGGTAAACAACAACATTGTGCTGATTGACACCTACAACATATTGCGTAAAGAGGGCTTGCCCTACATGGAGGCGATACTGCGCACTGGGGCACAAAGATTACGCCCAGTATTAATGACAACTGTTACCACTATTTTAGGCTTGTTGCCTATGGTGGCCCAAATCAATATCGACTTTATAGGTCGTAATGTAGACATAGGTGGCCCATCAACCGAATGGTGGTCGCAACTGGCGACTGCGGTTGCTGGTGGTTTAGCCTTTGCCACAGTACTTACCTTAGTGTTAACTCCTTGTTTGCTCGCGTTAAAAGCCAGAAGCGAAACTAAAAAGTATCAGGCAACCTACAAGCCTGAATCTGCCATTACAGAGTGATCCTATTACTTCAAGCTGAAACAATGCCCTGACACAGGGCATTGTCAGCTGTAATAAAAGAGTCTCAAAAGTGAAATAAATTTATCAAAATGCCGTGCTAGTTTATGCAAAACCTGACAAATAACAGTGTCATATGCAGCAGACTAACCTTTATTTTTTTATCGTAGCTTTTATTGGCATCTACCTTGTTTACAAGGTAATTATTCGACTGCAATTACCTAAAGCCAAACACCCTTCGTTACGTGGTCATAGTAAATGGTCTAGGCGCATTGCTGCCAACATTCCCTTTTTTAGTTACTCTGATGCAGTTTATTTTTGTTCAGATGGTGCACCAAAAGATATTGCAGATAAACGCCGTGCAGGGTTACAGCAGTTACAACAAAACATACGAGCCAAGTGCAGCAAAACCATTGCCCATTACGAACCCCTTGAAGAAAGTGTCTCTGACGTAAGATTTACCAGCCATTACCGTATCCCCTTTCCTTATCGAGGTCAGCTCACTAAAGAGTTCACCCTAGGCTCTATCGCCGACCAAACCAAAGGTTCACAAGTTAAAGACCTAGACGGTAATTGGCGTTACGACTTGTCTGGCTCTTATGGCGTGAATGTATTTGGTTACGATTTTTACAAAGCGTGTATGGATGTTGGTTCAGAAAAAGCCAAAGCACTAGGGCCTGTACTTGGGGCTTATCACCCCTTAATAACCGAAAACGTTGAGCTAATTAAACAGGTGTCTGGGTTAGACGAAGTCTCGTTTCATATGTCTGGCACCGAAGCCGTAATGCAAGCCGTAAGGCTAGCCCGTTATCACACAGGTAGAACCCATTTAGTGCGTTTTTGCGGCGCTTATCACGGCTGGTGGGACGGAGTTCAACCGGGAATCGGTAATAATCGTAAAACTCACGATGTATACACACTCGCAGACTTAAGCGAGCAAACCCTGCACATACTCAATACCCGTAAAGACATAGCCTGCGTGCTAATTAATCCTTTGCAGGCGTTTCATCCCAATGCTGATTCGGCGTCTGATGTATCTTTAGTGGCAAGCGATAGGCAAACCCATTTTGATAAAGAAACCTACTCACAGTGGCTCGGAAAAATAAGAGACATATGCACTAAAAGAAACATAGTGCTGATTTTTGATGAAGTATTTACTGGCTTTAGGTTAAGCCATCGCGGTGCCCAAGGTTTCTTTGGTATTCAAGCCGATATGGTTACCTATGGCAAAACCCTAGGTGGCGGTTTTCCTGTTGGAGTAGTTACAGGCACTCACCAATTAATGAAACGCTTTAAAGATGACAAGCCGGTGGATGTGTCTTTTGCTAGAGGTACCTTTAACTCCCACCCGTACGTAATAGCCGCTATGAACGAGTTTCTGACTCGAGTGCAACAGCCACAGATACAAGAGATTTATGCCACAGCTGAGCAAGTGTGGAACAGCCGAACCGCCCAGTTTAACCAAGCATTGTTAAATGCAAAATTGCCAATTCAGATCACCAATATGCACTCTATTTTATCTGTGATGTATACCCAACCGAGTCGTTACAACTGGATGCTGCAATTTTATCTAAGAGACGCAGGGTTAGAGTTAAGCTGGACGGGCACAGGCCGCTTTATCATGAACTTAAGTTATACCGACCAAGAGTTTCAGCAAGTCATTAAGCGCTTTGTTGCAGGGGCTACACAAATGCAAGCTGATGGCTGGTGGTGGAGCTCACCTGTGCTCAGCAATCAAACTATTAAAAAGCAATTTTTAAACGATATGTTGCGGGCTAAATTCCCAGCGATGGGGCGGTTTTTAGCCTCGCCTTTAATTGATCAAAACCTCAATACCAGTGAGCCGAGTGGTGCATTCAATGAAATGAGTTCTGCCCCCTCAATCAGTAGTAACAGCGACAAGGTGGGTTAAGTATGTTGAACGTAACAAATCAAATGCAGCAAAATGACTTTCGTGCATCATTAAAAAACGAATATAACGAGTTTTTAGACAAACAGAGCCGTCGCTTTAACCCCGAAGACTGCTTAAAAATTGATTTTCATTGTCATGATCACAATAGCGATATACCCGATGAGCTGTGGGGCCGTATTTTACGTTTGCCAGAAACCTGGCTCAAAACCAAAAAGTTAGTCAATCTGTTAAAGAAAAATGGCAGCGATGTAGTCACAGTAACCAATCACAACAACGCCCGTTCATGCTGGGATTTAAAAGCTAAAGGGCTTGATGTGTTGGTGGGGGCTGAGTTCACCTGTTTTTTCCCAGAGTATGATTTGTTTATTCATGTTTTAACTTATGGTTTTAGCCAAGAACAAGAGGTGGTTCTCAATAAAAAACGTCAAGATATTTATGACTTTTTACGCTACGTAGCGGCTAATGATATTCCGGTGATCATGCCGCACCCTTTATATTTTTATACCCGTAACGAAAAGATAGATTTAGATTTATTTGAAAAGCTCGCGGTAATGTTTTCACGATTTGAAGTGCTAAACGGACAACGTGACCTATGGCAAAGTGTGTTAACCCTAAATTGGGTTGAAAGCCTTACTCCAGCAAAAATTCTCTCTTATGCTAAAAAGCATAATCTTAACCCAGCTGATTTTGCCGTAGACCCATACCAGCCCAAAGTATTGACGGGGGGCTCTGATGATCACACCGGTATTTTTGCAGGGCAATGCGGCTCTATGTTGTATGTTGAAAACCTGCAACAACGTCTAAAAACACAACCTGCATCTGAGTTGGCGCTAGAGGCCCTTAAAAAAGGTGATGTAGCGCCATTTGGCCAAGTGGGTGAAAACCAAAAGTTAAACATAGCCCTGCTTGATTACTTCGCTCAGGTGGCTACCAAAATCAAAGACCCAGGCCTGTTTCGTATCATGTTACACAGAGGTTCAACCTGGGACAAAATCGGTTGTTTTGCCGTGAGTAACTTATTACTTGAGATGCAGAAACATAAGAAAACAATGAAGTTTTTCTCTTTTGTACACGAGGCATTACAGGGCAAAAAGCCAAGCAAGTTGCTCAAGTGGCAAGTCTCTAAAGATTATCAATTTTGTATTAAGCAATTAGAAAAAATTGCAGACAGCAAAAAGCTAGGGCCAGAGGCTTTTACAGAAACCGTTAGCCACGCCATTGCCGACTTATTTACTAACCTAAATAAGCTGATAGCGAGCCGTGTTGAAAAAGAGCTACAAGGTAATAAAGGCCTACAAATAGACAGCTTCTCGATGGAAGAGATGACCCAAAAATTTGAAATACCCAGCCAGCTCACCGCATTGTTTTTTGGCGATGGTAAACGCCAAGACAACATGAGTAATGTACGGGTTGAGAAAATGCTCGATAGTCTGTCATTTCCTATTTTGATCAGCTTGATTTTAGCGGGGGCAACTTTGGCCTCTACTCGGGTGTTGTACCAAAACCGCACTTTGTTAAACCGTTTTGCTGGGCAAATTGGTAAAAACAAACATGCTAATCGAGCCTTGTACCTTACCGATACTTTGCTAGATAAAAACGGTGTGTCTAATTCACTGTCGGGCAAATTAAAAGAAATACAAAGAGCAGATTTACCTGTAGATTTTTTGATTTGCCACAGCAGTGCCCAAGCTGCAAGCCACCTGCATGTAGTTAAACCTGTCGCTGAATTTGAACTGCAAAAATACGGTGAGCAGACGATCCGCATTCCTGACTTAATGGAAATTGCCAAGATTTTCTACGAAGGTGGTTACGACCGCATTGTGTGCTCAACCGAAGGGCCAATGGCCTTGGTGTCTATGTTTATTCAGCAGATGTTTAATGTGCCAAGTTACTTCTTTATGCATACCGACTGGATTGATTTTATTAAACATACCACAGACCTAAATCAATATGGTCGTGACCGTATTCGCCGCTTAATGCGGGCCTTATACAATAGATACGACGGTGTATTTGTATTAAATAGTGAGCACAAAGAATGGTTAATTGGTCACGAAATGCAGTTACCAGAAGACAAGGTATTACTAACCGCTCACCATACGCAACCAAAAGATTTAGGAGCCTTGAGGATCAGCAAATCTAGCATTATCCCAAATGCAACTGACGATACTCCGGTGCTGTTTATTGCGTGTCGCATCAGCAAAGAAAAAGGTATTTTAGACTTACCCGAAATTGTCGAAAAAGCACAGCAAACCATCCCAGATTTAAAGATAGTGATTGCAGGTTCAGGCCCAGCCTTAGAAGAGTTGCAAGCCGCTATGCCAGAGGCTATTTATCTGGGCTGGCAAAGTAAGAAAGAATTAGCTTCTTTGTATTTGAGCTTAGACTTGTTCGTATTTCCGTCTCGGTTCGACACCTTTGGTAACGTTATTCTTGAGTCTTTTGTGCATGGCATGCCAACCCTTGCCTACAACTGTAAAGGGCCAAAAGATATTATCGAGCACCATAAAAGTGGTTTCTTAGTCGATTCAACAGCTGAAATGGCCGAGAGCATCGAGACTTTTTTTGCAGATAAATCTCTGCAACACAGCATGGCCCAGCAAGCGGTACTTCGAGCCGACCAATACCAAGCTGAGCCTATCATGCAGCAGTTTTTAAGTGACATGGGGCTAGAGTTACCGCTTATGTACAACAATCAAAGAACGGTTGCTTAAGCATGAGTTCAAGCATAAACAGTGGGGTTCAAAAAAGTGCGGTTCAAACCCTAACCAAAAAAGAGCAAATCAATTTTTTACTGACTAATCGTATTCCACGTCGGTGGTTAACCTTTTTCATTGGCTGGTTTAGTCAAATTCAAAGCCCGCTATTGGCTAGAGTCTCTATTTGGGTGTGGTCATTATTTGCCGAAGATTTACGCTTACAAGATGCTAAAAAACAGCATTTTAGCAGCTTAGGTGAGTGCTTTACCCGTGAGTTAAAAGATGGGCTGCGACCCATTACCGAAAGCGCAGATATTGTTACTAGCCCTTGCGATGCCATAGTGGGCGCCCATGGTGAAATTAGAGGCTCTAGGGTGTTTCAAGCAAAAGGGTTTCCCTATGATATTAGTGAGCTTATCCCTGATGTGTATCTACAAGAAAAATACCAAAACGGTAAGTTTGTCACTTTGAGGTTAAAGTCGAGCATGTATCACAGGTTTCATGCGCCAATAGCTTGCGATGTGAAGAAAGTCTCGTATATATCTGGCGATACTTGGAACGTCAATCCAGTGGCCCTAAAGCGGGTTGAAAAGCTATTCTGCAAAAACGAAAGGGCAGTGATAGAGCTACATACCCACAATACTCAAAGCAGTATTACCTTAGTGCCAGTGGCAGCCATTCTGGTTGCCAGTATGAAATTCAAATTCTTAACAGACACCCTAAGTCTTAAATACAAAGGGCCAAATGTGTTGCCATGTGATGCGTCATTTTCTAAGGGCGATGAGATGGGATATTTTCAACATGGCTCAACCATTATTTTATTCGCCACTGCTAACTATGAATTCTGCGAAGAGATCAAAGAAGGCAGGTATATCAAAATGGGTCAACCTCTGATGAGCGGCCACACCCACCACTTTTAATAATAAATCAAAGGTAACTACATGACTTTCTTACAAGAATTACAACAACAGCGCTGGGATGACCACCGCTATTATCATCACAACAGAATCAACCAATTCTTACATTTGTTAAGTGCCATGTGTTTTTTGGCAAGCTATGTATTGGTATTTTTCTATCCTGCTATTGCCGCATTAGTGGGGTGGTTGCTAGCTATGACATTACGCCAAACGGGGCATTTTTTCTTTGAGCCACTAGATTACGACAAAGTAAATAAAGCCACTCACGAATACAAAGAAAGTGTAAAAGTGGGTTACAACTTACAGCGTAAGGTGGTGTTGCTATCGATTTGGGCGCTAGTGCCAATTGTGCTATTTTTTAACCCCACCTTTTTTGGCATATTCACACCGGCCGCTGACTTTTTTAGCTTTGTCGATAACATGGCCATTATCTGGTTAGTCGTAGGTTTAGGCGCTATCGCATTTAGAACCATCCATTTATTTAAATTAATGGGCGTGCAGTCTGGTTTGGTATGGGCGAGCAAAATCATCACCGACCCCTTTCACGACATTAAGATTTACCACAAATCGCCATACTTCATCTTAAAAGGTGAAATGTACGACAACATGGAAGACTGGTACGAAGAAGCCTCTTTTGAGAACAAAGTTTTGTAGTCGAACATTTAAACCTAGCTTTAGAGCTAGGTTTTAGGAATAAGAGATAAGAAAAACAAGATACAATAAAAGCATAAGCAGTTAGTTGAGCCAGTGTTCTTTATAGGGCGCTGGCTTTTTTGTTTTTACGTTACGTATCGAATAGCGCATGCGCTGTGCGCACTAAGATTATTCTCTTTGTTTATTTATGTGCTTCGCACAGGGCATCGCTGCGCGACGGGGTATGTACTTCGTACACTGAGGTTATTCACTTCGTTCATAAAGCATTCGCTTCGCTCACCTGCATCCATGCAGGTTTTAACTCACATCCGTGAGAGCTAGTGACTCTTTCTACAACAGCCAAGAAAGAGTAACCAGAAAGAGGCCGCGCTCCGTCAAATTCCTAATCCATAAAATGATTGGCTTTGATGTTGAGACGGCAATAAGCCGCTCCCAGCTATAAAAGATTGCCTTGTCCGAGCGTCCATGCTCGAACACTCAACAAGCCAGTCATTTTATGGAAAATTTGTAGTCGCGGAAAATCAAGAGCATCGGTTGCGCCGATTGAGAATTTTAGTTTGCTAGGCAGTAAGTTATTATGGATGTCGATGTAAGTTCTAGTCGCGGGTAAATCAAAAGCCTGTGCTTCGCACACAGAGAAAAGGTTATTAAGCAACTGTAGGTTGGGCTTTAGCCCATCAACTTATCTAGCGGTGATTATCAACAGTTAAATCAAAAGAACGGCAGCGGCATTTTTGAATGCTATTAGTACTGCTGATTTATCCAGTTTTGATTGAAATTCCGCATAACAGCATGATCTAGGAAAAATTCCGTATTTGCCCATGTGCTACATCGGTCAAATGCAATAAAGTTAACCTGTACAATATGTTAGAGGCTGTGGTAGAACAGGTGTACGTAGAAAGGCGGAAAGATTCCGTGTTTAAACACGGAATTTTTCCGGATATTAATATTGTTATGAGTATACTGCTTTTTGTTTGTATTAATTTGTAAAAAGGGCAGTTGTAACAAGTAAGTTTTGCAAACGTTTCATACGAGTTGAGCTAGGTCGGGTTTATCAAAGGTCACTAATAGGCTTTGCCTTTTAAAGAGACTTTTGTGGCAAATCCATGAGTTCGTAAAGGTGTATTTAGTAGCTCAAGTTAAACTTCATTTACAAATGAGGTGTTTACTAATAGTGTAGTGTTTTGAGTTAACCTAAGTTACTCATAACACATATGAGCCTCTGGTTGGTCAATAGGTACTAGTCATCTTTTGATCATTTTTTCAGGATCAATCCAAACCTCTGAGCTAAGCCGTTTACTTCATCTGTCTTTGTGGCTATTAGGTAATCGCCTACAGCAAACAC
>NZ_JBDVBQ010000029.1:0-27821 GCF_039942875.1 Paraglaciecola sp. | reverse complement strand
TGTAATGGAAGTCCCCGCTTGGGGCCGTAAAATAGTCTTGTATGGTGCCAAATCACTGTCACCTATTTGCCTTGGCACCATTTGTGTCGATGGCAATATCTACTACTCAGAAGATCCGCAACTAGATTTTTCGAAAGCAGGACTCGCAGGTTTAATGGGCAATGCCATTCTAGAAGACAAATATATTCTTGTTTTGGACTACGCAAATAAAAGAATTGGCACCATTAAGGAACAATAACAAATGACTTTGACAATGCACTTACAAAAGTGCACTGTCAATCTAAAACACCCTCCGCACCAAAGCGCTTTTTAGGTTAACGATGAAGCAGCTCTGCATTGGTTGGGTAGTTATTAAGTAATTCAACTAGTTTTTTAGCACCATCAACGGGTTTAAGACCAGTTAATCCCCTGCGTAGTGCTCTAATGTTAGGCAGGGTTTTAGGGGCTAGTAGCAGCTCTTCTCGGCGTGTACTGCTTTTTGATATATCAAGCGCTGGGAATACCCGTTGGCTGGCCGCCTCTCGCGACAATACCACTTCCATATTACCTGTGCCTTTAAACTCCTCAAATATCACTTGGTCCATACGACTGCCGGTATCAGCAAGTACTGTGGCTAAAATGGTGAGCGAGCCGCTGTCTTCTACTTTTCTGGCTGAGCCAAATAACTTGCGAGGCATCTCCATTGCTTTTGCATCTAGGCCACCCGACATAGTGCGACCACTGCTTTTTTGTTTAGCATTGTGCACCCGCGTAAGTCTGGTTAATGAGTCAATCACAATCATCACATCATGCCCTTCGCCAGCTTCTTTGCGGGCGATATTCAGTAAGTTATTCGCCACTTGGACGTGGTGAGCATAACTTTCATCGGTAGATGAGGCATGTACCGTTGCAGGCACGCTACGGGTAAAATCCGTAACTTCTTCTGGGCGTTCATCAATCAGTAACGCATAGAGTTTTATCTCTGGGTGCCCCGCCCCTACTGCCTGACAAATGTGTTTTAGCATAGTGGTTTTTCCACACCCTGGCGGCGCTACAATCAAGCCACGTTGGCCCTTGCCAATAGGCGTAAACATATCCATCGCCCGCATAGTGGGTTCGTTAGAGCTTAACGATAGTTGAATACACTCATAAGGATTAACCGCTGTGCCCTTTAAAAAACGAGATTGAGGGTCTTCAACGGGTTGCTTGGTGGGCGATGGGTTAACGTCATGTTTGTTAACTTGGCTATCAGCAGGCTTGCTGACTTTTTTTCTTTTCAAGTTTAACGATAATATTTCTCTGGCCATAATGCCTATGCGTACCCTATGAGATGTAAGAGGAAGAGTTAAATGTTGTGCTTAAAATTAGCTTTGCTTTAGCCATTAAGACAAGCCTAACGCAATGAATCAAGCAGTTGCTGTATTTCTGCTTTAAGCTCGTTATCTTGAATTTTATTAGCACTAATTTTTGCCGCTTCTAGGCTTTTAACGGCCCCGTTGTTATCACCCAATTCAACCTGTAACCTAGCCATTGAATACCCGATAGACGACATATGATCTTTCGAATTAATCGCCTCGGCTTTTGAGAGCGCTTTTTGATACCCAATTACAGCCTCGGCCAAGTCTTCGGTAAAATCAGCCAATGTTTCCCACTGCTCGGGGTGATCTTTAGGCGTGTTCTCGTTCTCTACACAAATAGCTTTAAGTTCTGCAAAATACCTATCAAACTCCTTTTGATTTTCTCTATCGGCCGCCGCCATTAGCTTTTCTGACAGGCTATACACAGCCTTATATATTTTAGTGTTAATTTTCACGCCACTTACCTTAAAAAATGAATGCACTCGTTATTGCGCAATCATACGGTATTCTTTGCTAAATACAGCACCTAATTAAAGTAACTCACTGCGCAGCGCATTAAATGCTCAACTGCTTGGTAAAGCTAGCGGTTTAGTCTTTGGTTGATATGGTAAAAGAGCCTATTGAGGATGTGTTATGTAGCAGCGTGCAGCGTAAGTGCAAGTGCATAAACACGTTACGCTATCTGATGAACAAGGTGTTAGCAGTTAAGGCCGCTAACACCTATTAGGTGACTTACACCAAAGCTGTTTTATATAGATTCAATAATCGGGCCCATGCTTTTTCAGCCTGAGCTTCGTTATAGACTGGCGAGTCTGGCGGACACCAGCCGTGCAATGTGCCTTGATATACTTCTACTTCAGCTGGTGTACCAACCGCTTTGTATGCCTCAATTAGGTCACCTTTTACTGTAGGCGAACGCTCATCATCATTTGCCGCAATAGCGTGTAACACCTGAGCGTTAGAGGTAGGTATCAACAAATGTGGGCTATCTGGTTTATCGGTAACTAAACCACCACCGTGGAATGAAGCCGCCGCCCCTACTCTCTCGGGTACCGCGCCTGCAGTACGCATAATCAAAGGCCCGCCCATACAATACCCAGCGGTACCAATTTTACGTTTGGTATCAACACTTGCTTGGGCATCAATAAAACGAATGTAAGCCTGTGCATCAGACATACTATTTTTATGGTCGAGCTTTTTGTACATAGGAATAAGCACTTCGCGTATTTTAGGATCGCTAAAACTGGCACTTGGGTCGACAACCGGCGCTTTTGCATCACGATAAAAAGGGTTAACCACTAACACAGCGTAACCTTCAGCAGCCAAACGTTTTGCCATAGCTTTAAATGCAGGTCTTAGCCCACGAATGTCGGGCCACATTAAAATACCAGGATGTGTGCCTTTAGCAGGATGAACAAAAAAGCTGTCAGACACGCCGTCTGGCATTTGTACATTTACCTCAGATTCAACCAAGTCGCCCTCAAAGGCACCAGAGGCTTTTGCCAAGCCTGAAAACGCCAAAGAAAAGATGGCCGCCGCACTTAGCTTGCCAAAATTACGGCGACTTAATTCACCGCCGTTCTTTGCAAATTCACTGTTATCATTTTCTGTAAAGTCATCGCACATAAGCATTCCCCATTTGTTTTTTTAGCAGAATATGAAGATACCGATAAGCATGCAACTCCTAAACCCATAGAAAACTCAAAGACGGGATAAGTCGCTTAAATTAACCGTTGTATGGCAGATTACTTTGGGGGGTAAGTAAGATTGCTGTATTGCACTGTTACGATGAGGGCTTTGTATTCATACTTGTAGAGAGAGCTCACATTACATCAGATTCAGGAATGATTTCAAGAAAATCTAGCGTTGTACTTTGTGGTTGTGCTGATTCTGGCAAAGCGTTCACTTTCAACTTTAAAGGCATAGGACTTGCCACACCACTAAAAATACATGTTCCAGTCGGCAATATTGGTATTGATTCTTCAGTAACTTTATCTATATATGATACTGCATTGGATATTGTAATTAAGTCTTTTTGATTTACTAAACGGTGAATAAAATAATTATGTGCTTGAGACGTTATTGTTGGTGATATATCCGATGGTCTTTGACTGGAAATAGTAACAAACACACCAAATTTACGCCCTTCTTTTATAACTTCTTCAAATGTTTCAAGTCGGTAATCTTTCCAGCTTTCAGATTCTCTCGATGATTCTCTCGATAAAATGTTATGAGCTTCGTCAATAATAAAAGTTAATGATTTTTTATTTTTATGTACTTTATGATCAGAATATAAAAACTTTGAAAGCAATAAAGGAATGGTTTTTTTCATTTCAATATTAACTTCATTCAAATTAATGATAATAAAATTATGATCCCAAATATGTTTTTCTTCTGTTGTATCAAAAATTTTATCAATATCTTTTTGCTTACTTTTTAACTTATTAATAACAGGCGAAATATGCTCGTTCATTGCACGATTAGAAATAAGATCAAACGCTAATTGAAGGTAAGCAAAATCTATAAAATCAGATATGGTGTCTGTTTTAAATTCAATTTGATTTGCCCTCTTATATAAAATGGTATTATTAATTTCCTGTGGTGTTTGCTGTAAATAAAAGTGATTGGGAGCTTTAGTTCTAAATTCATTACTATAATTAAACCATTCTAAATCCGAAATAACATCGATTAAACTACCATCAGCATGGGATGTTTCAGGTAGAACTTGCCTTAAATAATCAATAATTAAAAATACTTTGGTTTTATCCGTCATTTTTAATGTGTCAGATATTGCTCTTTTTAATAAATTTTTTAAATAATTTAATGAATTATCAGAAGCTTTTACTCTGCTCCGTAAATCCAGCGTTCTTTTAATAAATGGTTTTTGAGTTTTTTCAGTGGCATCAGCTAAAACACATAATGAAGGTAAATCCATTAAGGTATTTTGTGAAATTGGAATTTTATTACCACCATGTGGTTTTTGTGTGGATAAATTAAAAACTTTTTTATTATTCGTTATGCAGTTATCAGCAATATACTCCCCATTAAAATCAAATAGCACAAACCTAGAATTACTTTGAAAAACGTCTTTATTTCGCACTTCTAAGTATCTAACAAGTTGCTGATACATTGCAGCCACAGTATTCGATTTACCACTTCCTGTGTTGCCAAATACCGCTAAATGGCTATTAAACAGACCTTTAATTGGGAAAGAAACATCAAAACTATCTGTATCTGTTTTAGCAAACGTTACTGAACCTTGATTTTTATCAGTTAAGCTATGAATAGCATGTATTTTTGATTTAGTAAGAATAAATGCTTCATTGCCAATAAGAGGCATTTCAACTACGCCACCTACAAAACGACCATTTAAATTTAAGTAACCTGCTAATGATATGGATAAAACTCTTTTACTTGTATCTCTTTTCTCATAGCCTACATCGTTGAATTCTTCTTTATCTTCAACAATTTTTTCACCTTCAACTTTACCAATTAAACTTAAAAATCCCTTTCTAATTTCAACATAACTATCTACGGAGATATTTTTTAATACATCACCATAAAACAATAATTCTGAAAGATTTTTTTCTTTATCAACAAGAATGAATACTTTTCGTCCTTGGACTTCAATTACTTCACCAATACGTAAAATAGCTTCCGATGCTAATGCAACATTATCCATTGTTATAACTCCTTATAACTTGGTAAAACAGAAGCAAGTAGTCTATTAAGTGCATTAAAATTTACTGGTTTACTATCATCGCCTGAATAAACGATCGTTACGTTATTATAATCAGCAAACAATTTACTATATTTTTGTCTTGCAACATTATTATAAGCAAAAATTATTAGCTTTAATGTTGGGTTTTTTAATGATCTTTTTACTATTTCGTAAATATGTTCGTCAGCAAAAGAGAAACCAAAACTCATGAGTAATACATTTTCACGGTCAAGTTCATTAGCAAAGAGCCTTAACAGGTCATAATAAATAAGCTGTAAAACAGTTTGTTCAAATTTATGTTTTCGAGGTAAAACAAGTGCTATGTTATCAAGAAATACTTCTTTATTTTCAATATCTGGAAGCATAGAAAAAATTGGTCGATTATAAATTATTTCATTAATGCTTTCATCTATAGACCAAGATAAAGAACCATGTAATTTTAGTAAGTTTATTGATGGCAGTTCAACTTTATAATTATACAAGTTGCCATTACTGTATTGAGATGTAAAAAAGCTACTCGCTGAAAATTTGAATTTACCACTATAATTTGCTGTACGCTTAAAACCATCATTTAAATTTAAAACTGCTGACTCTCCAACAACTCGTTCAACAAATAGATCATAATTTGTTGAAATGATATTTACTTGCCTTGGTAATATTTTAGTTTTTCGTTCTGTAAGAATGGTTTCAATATGCTTAATAAATTCTTTGTAAGCATCGTGAGTAATAGCAACATCACCATTAAGAGTTGTTTCGCTTAATTTACTATTTACTACTGAGATCTCTTGTAGAAAGCTATATAACTTATTAGTAGCTTCATTGTCATTATCAGCTTTATATAAATCAGAAACTTCTTTTTCAATATTTCCTGCTACATTTATTGCTGGCTGTGAAGCCCCTGCACCGATCAGAAAGTTGATCCTACAAGATTGAAAAATTTTAAGTAGTTGATCAGTGAATTTTATAAATTCATCTTGAGGTTCATCACTAAAAATAAGGTTAAATAACTGAGCCATTAAAGTCCCTTTAGAGCTAAATGAGTTATATTAGAACCTATCATATACGATTGGCAATATGGAAAAATAATCCCTAATATTACACTTACTGCAAAAGACACTGATATTAACCATTAGGTCAAGATCTACAGAGTGTTAACCAATAATATACTAAGAACACTCCGGAATAGTGCTTACCGAAGCCCTCAAAGAAAAAATCAAGCTCACGTCTAGGCTACCTTAAGCATCACAGGTAAATAGTGTATTATGGTCAAATAAACCCTATCTAACTCAACCTGTTTAGCGCTCAAACCATGTGTGTTAACTCTTATGCTTAAGAGCTTAGTTAGTCACTGTATTTTTAATAGGAATTTTCATGAAATTTATCTTAATCATTATCGTAATTGCCGTTGCGGTACTTTACTTCAACCGAACCGCTGCTAATAAAAAATTAGCCATTGAAAACAAAGCGGCGGCGAAAGAGTTTTTAGGCATTAACAAAACCGTTGTTGGGGTGCAAGAAACACCTTCTGGCTTGCAGTATGAAGTGCTAAATAAAGGGGATGGCAAGATTAACCCCACTGCCCGTTCTAAAGTTAAAGTGCATTACCACGGCACTTTGTTAGATGGCACAGTATTCGATAGTTCGGTAGAGCGTGATTCACCTATCAGTTTTGGTTTAAATCAAGTGATTGCTGGCTGGACTGAGGGTGTGCAATTAATGGTTGTGGGCGATAAGTTTAAGTTTTTTATCCCTGCAAACTTGGGCTATGGCGATAAGTCTACAGGCAAAATCACCGCAGGCTCTTTATTGATTTTTGAAGTAGAGCTACTAGAAATTCAATAAGCTAGTCGCTCACCTATTGAATTAAAATAAGCAAAAACCTTGTTAATTGCCCTTTAGAAACACAAAACCGCCGCTCAATATTAGCGGCGGTTTTGTTTGTATAAAGCAACTTATGTATTGCAGGTTACGAGCCTTTGGGTTTTAAGCTGGGTTGGCTTTGATTAATTTTAATCATAATAGGTTAAGCACTATGCAGCCTGTCGATTTGATTATTTACATCTGACAGGTGCCCTGTTTTCATCCAGATTTTTGCCCCTTCTGAGCCCGCTTGTGCCTTGATAGTTGAGCCTATTGGTAAGCGCAACCAGCTGTGCTTTTTAAGCCGGTCTGTGTTTTCTAGTACACTTCCTTGTAGTACAAATAACTCAGCACCATTTGCAACACTTTGTTGATACACAGTGTTGGGATCAAGGTGTAACACACTGACTTCTTCGTAGTCGTCTTTAAATAGCGATGCTACCGCTACACCGGGCATGTTTTCATCCGCTTGAGGCGCGGCGTTATCCATCTGAATATTAATATGGGTTCTGTCGTTAGGCTGAAACTGCCACAGTTTTACAAATATAATACAGCCTTCATCTGAGCCGGGTTGATGGCTAGATTGCGGCGGGTTACGTACATAAGTGCCTGCAGGAAAATCGCCATGCTCATCTTGAAATACGCCTTCTAGTACAATGAATTCTTCGCCGCCTGTGTGTACATGGGGTGAAAAGCTACTTTTAGGGGCATATTTTACAATACTTGTGGCGCGGGCCACTTCGTTGCCAACTCGCTCTAGCATGCGCCTTTCTACACCTTGCATAGGTGATGTCAGCCAAGGTAAAGATTCAGAATGCACTAATGCTCTTTGTTTAAAATCTGCTGCTATTTTCATCATTTACCTCTTAATTTATCCTGCTATGTATTATCAATGTGTATCAAGCTAAGGGCTACTGTGCCATTAATAATGTGAAACCAAGTTATGTTGCTAACTATGATTGAAAATAAAAGTCATAACCAAAGAAGGCCGGCATGTAGCCGACCTGACCAGTATGACTTAATAACATTAGGTCATATGAAAAAAGCATAGTTTGTTTCCATCTAGATCATAAACGTAGCCACCATAAAAGAAATCGAAACGCTGCCCTGGCTCTCCGGCATCTGTTGCGCCTAATTCAATCGCCTTATTATAAAGTGCTTGAGCACCTTCAATAGAGCCACCTGGAATAGCAACTTGTTGACCATTACCCGCTGTTTGTGGGTTGTTGTCGTAAGGCGTACACACAGCCAACATGGCTCCGCCCGCTTCTGTCCCATAAAACTTAATACGGTCCATTTCCATTACTCTTTTTCCATCAACTAACGCTAATAGCCCATCGTAAAATGCCACTGCTTTGTCTAGGTTTTTTGAACCAATTGTAGTGTATCCGATCATGTTGAAACCCTCTTATTTTAAGTTTGATTGTTACTGCATATTTGCAAGTAATTCGTTTATCACCTTGCAAACACATTATGTTTTGAACGCAGCAAACGATACCTACCTACCAGGAGGTAGTCAATTTAATTTTTATAACCCAACTTGAAATAAATCATAAGGCATTGATTTATATAATCTTTAAATTTATAAAATCATCAGCATAAATTTAACGAGTATTTTTTAAACAAAAAATAATTGACAGTGGTCTACACAGCACAATAAGATACCTACCAGTAGATAGATAAAATAAGTGTAAAAATAAATAAGAGGTCGTCATGCAATACAAGACAGAAAAAACAACCCTTCACTTCATTAAAAAAGAATCGACGAGTACGCCTGTTATCAATTATTCGGGATTTAACGAGCTACAAGAATATAGTGATAATTACGGCTTTGAAGGTGCCGAAATTATTGATGCTAGGTCAGTGCCTGAAGTGTCATTCAGTTTAGACAAACAAGGCTTTGAGTTAGCAAGCTTTACACCGAACAAGGTAGATTATTTAGACTCAGCAGCAGTAAAAGCCTCGTATTATGCAGAAGTAGAGGGCTTAGTTAAAAAGCAACTTGGCGCCAGCCATGTCGTGGCATTTGATCATACTGTACGCCGGGGTATTGAAGGCTCTAACCGCCACCCCGCATATCATATTCATAATGATTACACCTATGAAACCGGGTTTATTCGAGCTGAGTCAGAACTAGATGCTGATGTCATGAGCAAGTATGCAGGTAAAAGAATGGTGCAAATTAACGTATGGCGCTCTATCGCGGGAGTGGTTCAAAAAGATCCATTGGCATTTATGGACTACCAATCGCTAGATGAAAGCGACCTTGTCACCGCTCATATTGCCTTTAACGACATGAATACAGGTGAAAAGCATCGAGGTGAGATTTTTGCTGTGAAACAAAACCCTAACCAAAAATGGTATTTTTACTCACACATGGACTCAAGCGAAGCCATGCTAATCAAAGGGTTTGATACAGATAAATCTAAAGCGGGTTTTGCTATGCATACGGCTTTTCCGTTATCAGGTCAAAACGAGCATGGTTCGCCGCGCCAGAGTATAGAAACCAGAACTTACGCTTTTTTTGATGACTAAAAGTGAGCTAAACGGTCAAGCTTTCTAGTGCGAGTCAGTGTGATTATAGGTAAAAATAATGTGGTTTTACTTGATGCAGTTATGGGGAGTTTCAGACCCAAATAGGGCTTAGTTGTTAGACCGAAACTAAAAATGAAAGCCCTTGTATTGCGTTATTCGCTAATAGATAATTACTTTCACAGATGTAAGGGGTAATCATGAGCAAAAAGGAAGAACTGTTAAAAATTGCAGAAGATAAAGTACGAGCTGGTGGATACAGCAACTTTAGCTTTAGAGAATTAGCAAACGAAGTAGGTATTAAAAGTGCCAGTGTGCACTACCATTTTCCTACTAAAGCAGATTTAGGTGCCGAATTAGCTCATCAATATACAGACGCATTTATGGCGGCATTAGGTGATGTGGACCAAATTAAAGCACAAGATAAAAACCCAATTGATACCTATACGCAGATTTTCAAACACGCCTTATTGAATGACAATAAAATGTGTTTATGTGGCCTATTAGGCGCTCAAAACGAAAGCTTACCCGAAAAAGTACAAACAGAAGTTAAACGCTTTTTTAGTAAAAACCTGGCTTGGTTGACAGCAGCGCACATCGCTAATGGCGAATCAGACCCAGAACAAGCCGCCATCACCACAGTGAGCTTGCTTGAAGGTGCCATGATGATAAGCAAAGCCCTTAATGATCACAGTTACTTCAAACTTGCCACTCAGTAAGCTTGCTTACCTTAATCGAAACAAAATCTATTTAAAGCTGCCTACAGATTAAATTTACGACATTAGTTACAGGTTGTTTAATGTGATGCTAAACAATTACCTGTAAACCATATAGTTAAACCCATTAGTGTTAGCATAAGTTTGTAGGTAGGCTTAAGAACAATAGTGAACTTAATAAAGGGTTTAGTGCTCTTTATTTGCAACTGCAGCGTACACATTGTATTAAATTTTTAATTTACTCAGGACTCAACTTTGATGAAACGCACATTTTTATTTTTAATTGTAACCGTATTATTTTTAGGTTGTAGTACCTCTAGCCAAATTGATTACGATAAGACTGTTAGTTTCTCGGACATACAAAGTTTTTCTCTAGACCTGCCCGTAGACTCCCCAGACCAATTACGCTCAACTTTACTGAGTAATAGCATAGAGCAAAACCTAACCGCGAAAGGGCTAAACAAGACTGAGGCATCGCAAAGCGATATAGCTGTGAGTTATTTTGCAGTGACCTCTACAGAGCCAAGTAATAGTAGCTTCTCTATTGGACTAGGGACTGGTTTTGGAGGCCGCTCTGGTGGCATTTCGTTAGGCAGTATTGTAAGCCTACCATTGGGTAAACAAGAAACAATTTATCAAAGCCTGAGAATAGATATACAACAAGGTGACAGGATTATCTGGAGTGGCATAGACGAGATTGAAATAGACTCGGGTAACAGCATAGAGCTACAAACAAAGATTGATGAGCTAGTCGCTAAAATTCTAGCATCATTCCCTCCTACTCCTGAGTCGTAGAGTCGCGCCAAATGCATTTGACGGCATAAATGCCGACCTACATGATAATGCCTAACGTCGGTGTGACGCCCTAAAGGGCGACCTACATGAGATCAGACCGGCCTACATACCTTCCCCCCCTGTAGGTTGGGCTTTAGCCCATCAAATATAGACAAACATTTTAGGTTTGGAGTTTTGACGGCATAAATGCCGACCTACATTATAATGGCCTACATAGTTATGACGCCCTAAAGGGCGACCTACATGAAATTTCGCTCTGATATACCAACCTACAAATATACTGAATTCCAAAATGGATAATACTTAATGTGCCTTA
Organism: Paraglaciecola sp.; assembly: GCF_039942875.1. Lineage (GTDB taxonomy): Bacteria > Pseudomonadota > Gammaproteobacteria > Enterobacterales > Alteromonadaceae > Paraglaciecola. The sequence goes on along the minus strand of NZ_JBDVBQ010000029.1, from coordinate 16,544 downwards.
CTAATCCCTTTCTTAACGGGTTAGCTACAATGTATCTGGCCATGTTTTTTCTATCATCCTCTGCACGTAATGCTCGATCATAAAACGAAGGCTGCAAAACATTGCCACTGCACCCTCTATGTTTATTAATCTTAAAGCTACTAGCGCCTTTCAATGCACCTACCAATTTTGACAAGTTCGAATCTTTTAAACCTAAGCGTACCAAGCCGTGAAAATGATCTGGCATAAGTACCCAGGTTAACCAGGTACAATGGTGCTTTGTTTCATTAACGCTGATTTGTTGGCTAAACAAGCAGGCTAGATCGAAGTCTTTAAAAAACGGTTGTCGATCTAGAGTATTAAAAGTAATAAAGTATTCACATTCGGCAAGAGAATAACGACCTTTTCTTAAATCACTCCATGACATAAATATCTTCCTTGTAGGTTGGGGTTTAGCCCATCAAATATAGTCAAACATTTTTAATTTGGGAGTTTTGACGGCATGAATGCCGACCTACATGATGATGCCTAACGTGGATTCTGATTAACTGGATATTTTTTGAGAATTTAAAACTTAAGAAATGGTGCCCGGGGCCGGACTTGAACCGGCACGTTCTTACGAACGAGGGATTTTAAATCCCTTGTGTCTACCAATTTCACCACCCGGGCATCGGGGGTACTCACTAAAAAAAGCAAGCTGGTATTACTAACTATGTAGATAGATATCTACAAATACATATTGAATGTTTTAAACGATTGTTAACTAGAAAGTACAAAATGGTGCCCGGGGCCGGACTTGAACCGGCACGTCCTTACGAACGAGGGATTTTAAATCCCTTGTGTCTACCAATTTCACCACCCGGGCATCGGGGGTACTTACTCGAAAAAGTAAGCTGGTATTGCTTAAGCGTTTATGGAGGCGGAACCCGGAGTCGAACCGAGATCCACGGATTTGCAATCCGCTGCATAGCCATTCTGCCATTCCGCCGAATCTTATCTTAAAATAAAACCTGTACTTTAAGTAAAACCTTAAAAATGAAAGAAATTGGAGCGGGAAACGAGATTCGAACTCGCGACCCCAACCTTGGCAAGGTTGTGCTCTACCACTGAGCTATTCCCGCATAATTTACTTTACATTTCATTGAGTTTTTCAGTTGCCTGATTGTTAAATCGTTTGGCTCCCTAAAACTGAGGCTGCATTCTACATTCAAAGACAAGGGAGTCAACAACAAAAAGTAACTTTTTGAACTGACTGGCTAATTTTTGACTTGAACGCGCTAATTTTGCACAAAAGCCTATAAATCAGCCCTATATTCATGAGTTTTTTTGATCTTCCCATGCTGCTTTGGTGTACACCAGCATTGACCAAAAAGACAACACTGCTGAAAAATATAACAAAATATATCCGAGGGAAACCCAATAAATTTGAATTCCCATAAAATATTCCATTTCTGAGAGTAAACCAATTAAGGCTAACATTTGTGCCATGGTTTTGGCTTTGCCTGTAAAAGATACTTTTACTAGGTCTCGTTTACCTTTTTGTCCCATCCATTCACGCAATGCAGATATATAGATTTCTCTAGACATTAACAGCACCGCAGGAATGGTTATCCATACATTGGCGTAACTATGAGTAATAAGTAGTAAAGCGACGGCGACTATGAGTTTATCTGCAACTGGGTCTAAAAACGCGCCAAAGGCAGTGGTTTGGTTTAGTTTACGGGCTAGGTATCCGTCAAACCAGTCTGTGATGGCTGCAAACCAGAATATAAATGCCCCTGCTTGATGAGCCCACTTCCAATCTAGAAAGTACACGATAACAAAAACAGGTATTAGCAATACTCTGATAATGGTGATGATATTAGGAATAGTCCACATGAAACGTCTCTGTATTTCCTATGTTTATAGTTATTAGATTAAAGAAAGCTCTATTAACCCATATGCGGGCAATATTTCAAAGCTCAATTATGAATATGGTCATAAATAATATCGGCTAGGTCTGCACTGATACCGGGTACTTTAGATATTTCATCTTTGCTGGCTTGTAATACACCATGTAGGCCGCCCATGTACTTTAATAGGCTTTGACGCCTTTTAGCCCCTACTCCTGGGATAGATTGCAATTTAGAGGTGGTTTTGTCTTTTTGACGTCTTGCCCTGTGCCCAGTAATGGCAAATCGGTGTGATTCGTCGCGAATATGTTGAATTAAATGCAAGGCGATGCTGTCACCTGGCATGGGGATGGTGGCATGACTTCCTGCTAGTATGAGCGTTTCTAGCCCAGCTTTGCGGCTACTGCCTTTGGCAACACCAATTAACATTGGCTTTTTTTCTTGGGTCCAGGTTTCAAAAAATGACTCAGCTTGAGCTAGTTGGCCTTTACCGCCGTCTATAAATAAAATGTCGGGGATTTTGTTAGGGTCTTTTACATCACGATAGCGCCTTGCTAACGCTTGGGCCATAGCAGCGTAATCATCGCCTGGGGTTATACCTTCAATATTAAATTTTCGGTAGTCCGTTTTATAGGGCCCTTCCCTATTGAACACCACACAAGATGCCACAGTTTGTTGACCTGATGTGTGACTGATATCAAAACATTCCATTCTTTGAATAGGTTGTTCAAACTCAAGGATTTTCTCTAGTTCAACATAACGGGCAAATACAGATTTTTGATGACTCTGTTTCGATATTAGCGCGTTTTCAGCATTGGTATTAGCCAAGTCTAGGTAACGGCGTTTTTCGTCTCGTACCCCTTTATAAAATTGTATTTTTCGGCCGGCTTCTGTACTTAATACACTTTCTATAGCAGCTTGTTCGTTCAGTTCAATGGGGGTCACAATTTGCTGAGGTATCACTTTGTTACCAGCTAAATAAAATTGTAAAACAAAAGACTCAAATACTTCTTCGGCCGTTGAGTCTGCCGGCACCTTTGGGTAAAAACTTTTGCTGCCAAGTAGTTTATTATCGCGAATAAACATGCCTTGAATACTGGCAATACCATTGCGATAGGCAAACCCAAATACGTCCATTTCTTGTTGGTCGCCACTTACCCCTTGTTGTTCTTGTACTTTGGTTAACGCGCCAATTTGGTCACGGTAACGGGCCGCTACTTCAAACCTAAGTTCGCTACTGGCTTTTTCCATTTGTTGCACCAAAGACTCTATAACTTGTTTGTTTTTACCTTTTAAAAACAAACGGGCCAGTTGTACTTGTTGAGCATAATCTTCGTCAGACACGAGTCCTTCAACACAAGGGCCTGCGCAACGTTGTAATTGGTACTGTAAACAAGGACGGGTCCGAGCGCGGTAGTAGCTGTCTTCACATTGGCGAATGGGAAATAAACGCTGCATGGTACGCAAACTTTCTCGGACAGCCCATGCACTGGGGTACGGCCCAAAGTATTCACCTTTTAACTTTTTAGGGCCACGGTGGTTACTGAGTCTTGGGTGAGTATGATCAGACAAAAAGATAAAAGGATAAGACTTATCGTCACGTAAGAGTACGTTGTATCTTGGCTTGTATTTTTTTATGTAATTGTTTTCAAGAATAAAGGCTTCAGCTTCACTATGAACAACTGTGACGTCCATTTCACAAATTTGCTTCACCAGAGAACGGGTTTTAATGCTGTCTACATTTTTACGAAAATAGCTGGATACCCGTTTTTTAAGGTTTTTAGCTTTACCAACATAGATGACTTCTTCTTTCTGATTATACATTCGGTACACGCCCGGCTGATTAGTCAGAATTTTAAGAAAGCCTTGATAGTCAAAGGTTTGGTTTTCACTCATGGTAGCTTAAAACTAGAGGTGTTGTGATGCTATTAACTTATGGCGCAAGGCTAAATGAGTGAGTTCTACATCTGTACTGACACTTAACTTGTCAAACATACGATATCGATAGGTATTCACGGTTTTTGCACTGATATTCAAATAAACCGCAATATCGGGCACTTTGTCGCCTTTTGTCAGCATCATGGCAATTTCTAGTTCACGCTCAGAAAGTTGCTCGAAGGGATTATCGTCATTTAGGTTAAGCTGTCCAAGGGCTATTTGTTGTGCAATGTCTGGGGACACATACTTTTGCCCTGCCGATACTTTATATATTGCTTTGATCATTTCATCGGGCTCAGAATCTTTGGTTAGATAACCAAACGCCCCAATTTGCATGACTTTTCCAGGAATAGGATTTTCTTTATGAACGGACAACACAATAACTCGGGTGTTTTCTGAAAAGCGAAGAATTTGTTTGGTGGCTTCAAGACCACCTATTCCGGGCATGCTCATGTCCATTAAGACTAAATCTGGTGCACTATGACGGCAGAATTTTACGGCGTCTTCACCGTTAGTGGCTTCACCTACGACATCGAAATCTTTTACATCTTCTAATATACGTCTGATGCCGGTGCGCACTAACTCGTGGTCATCAACTAATAGCAGTTTAATCAAGGAACAACTCCATACTTATTATTATTATGTATTAAAATACAATTACCTGTTAACGATAAAAGTGAGTACTTAAGTGGTTCCAACCAGCAATCGTGTCATTCAGTCCTTGTCCGATATTATACGCATAACAAGCATCAACTCTACATTTTATCATCCACCTATCAGAGACTTCTGCAACTTTCACTGGTTTAGTGGGCTGTCCCCCACATCGACACTTGCTTGGAATGTGAGCAAGGTGTGGAGCTGAAATTGTAGAGAGTTTCTTAGTTGTAGAAGAGAACATGATGGTATCTAGCCATTTTATTCGAGTGTATTTAGGATAAATCATTCAAGGTTAAAACCCAAAACATAAATCTAAAAAAACAGATCTAGATTAAGCTCATTCAGAACAAGTTAGAATTAAAACGTATGTATTTTCATAGCTAAGTGATTATGTTTCTTAATAATTTTTGTATCTAATATCCTCACAATTACTATTTTAAAAACGCCTAAGAAGCTTTAAGCTTGCTACCTTATCGTTTCAATGTAATTTTCAGAATATTTTGGGACATAAGTAACGTCAATAATTAGGAGAGTACCCATGACCCAACCCGAGTTCGATCCCCGTGATTTCCGAAATGCTTTGGGTAAGTTTCCTACAGGTGTAACAATAATTACCACAAAGAATGAAATGGGCGAATTAATTGGAATGACTGCCAGTAGTTTTAATACTGTGTCTTTAAACCCACCTTTGGTTTTGTGGAGCATAGATAAAAGCGCGCGCTCTTTACCATCATTTGGTGAAGGGCATCACTTTGCAGTGCATGTATTAAGTGAGCATCAACAAGATTTGTCTAACACCTTTGCCACAAAAAGTGATGATAAGTTTGTAGGAATAGATGTGTCTTATGGCATAGCTGACGTGCCTTTATTACCTGAGTTCAGTGCTAGGTTTCAATGTGTTTGCCAACATGAATATGATGGTGGTGATCACGTTATTCTAGTAGGCAGAGTACTAGATTACGAAACCGCTGATTGCAATAACCCCTTAGTGTTCCACTCTGGCACTTATGCCAAGGTTTCTCACGATTAATATCCGACTAATTTATCGGTACAACAAGATGTTTTACCGATAATTAATCTTAACTATTTGATGGACACGCTTTGTGTAACCCCGCATCCCTTCCCTGTTTTCATAAGCTTTACAAACTCACTTTCAAGCCTCCTCACACTAACTGTCATAAATAACAATTAAGCAACATTCTAAAAAACAAAGGATTTTAGCCCCCTGTAAACTTCCCACCCAATTCCTCTATGGAAACGTGTTTTTTTTAAGAACCTATTTGTGGGAGTTTTCTATTCGCGTAATGAATAGCTTTCTTGTGGCTTAGTCATTACTCCACTCATAGTAATATTATTTACTCACAAAAAATTTAAATTCTCTCATCCTCAAGAATAAACACTTATTTCGTTAACATAATTAATATAAATAACTCTTTGTTTTTTATATTAATTATAAAAATTAATTAAAAATGTAAATTATTTGTAACGAAAAAGGTTGAACTTAACAAAGCATTCTGAGAATATGCCCAACAGCTGAGCATATGCACTCTTAGGTATTTTAGTTTAAATGAAAGATTAATTGCTCACCCGTTAAATTGGCAATACTTGAAGTAAAACCATTAAAAAATTTGCCAGTTTTTATTTAAAAAATGAATAAGACACAGGACACTAACATGTTAAATAAAATGAAAAAAAAGCTAGGCCTGCCAGCTGCGATCTTGGCTGTGAGTACAGGAGCACAAATACATAGTTCAGAGGCATTCGCTAAAGAATTTTTAGATGGTTTAGCAGAAGTTAATTTTTTAGCATTACAAAACTACCAAGCCATTCAGGCTAAAGAAGGTGCATTTCGCCCAGTTGACGAAGAGCAGTCAGACGGTTTTGGTCGCCTAAGAGTTAACCTGATGTTCAAATTTCATATTACCGACTACATCACTGCCGATGTAGATATTGCCGAAGAGCCTAATGACTTTGGTAACAACGGCGACAGAGACTTTTCATTTCACCAAGACTTCGCAGGAATAGAGTTTGAGTTACTTGGTCTTTCTGGCCATGCCAGCGATGATTCAAACTTAACTCTTCGTTTAGGTAACATTGGTGCATCTCCTTTCCAGTTTAAAGGTTTTCAAGATGGCGCTGACAACCAAGGAAATGCACTTATTGGTAACGGTATTACTGATTACGCCACAGCAGAAAACGGCGCACAATTAAGCTATAAAAAATCATATGAAGATGGTCCTATACGCAGCTATACATTGGCAGGCCATATGACCACATCAAGCTTTGGTGAAGCTTTCCAAGAAGACAGAGGTTATAACTATCGCCTCCAGGGTGCAGTAGAATTTACCAATGGATTTAAAGCCGGTTTAAGTTTTTTTCAAGCGAACCAAGGTGATCAACTACGCTTCGAAAACGGCATCGCTAGTCTAGACGGTTTAACCACGACTAACTATCGCTTCGGAGATGGTGAAAACTATAACTTCTCGGCATCTGCTTCAAGTGAACGTGATACCCATGTGGGCGCTATGCCTGGCCTTAACCAATCAATTGTTGAATTGGATTTAGCCTATCAATTTAGCCCTAATACCAATGTGATATTAATGCTTGGTAAGTCATCTGATGATTACACCTTTGCTGACACCGATGGTAATGCGCTAGCCGGAATAACCTACTTTGGGACGGATGGTGTCGCAGATGCAGACGGCACGACCTTTGATTCAGTTAATGTTATTAAAGGCGAATCTTCTGTTGAATATTACGTAGTTGAAGCGCAGCACTACATCATTCCAGACAAATTCTATGTGGCTGCACGTTATGCCGACGCCAAAAACACCTCTGAACTTATCGAACAAACAGACAACAAGGTTAAACGTTTACAAGTAGCTGCGGGTTACTGGTTTAATGATAAAACATTGTTGAAAGTTGAATATGTTGACCAAGACGAAGGCATTAATTCTGGTGGCCAAATTGGTGCAGGATTTGATGGCATTACGTCTGAGATCTCGGTGAAGTTCTAATTTTTAACTAATATTTGTTGATTACAACACATTAAAAAGACAAGACCGTCTCATTTAGCCTAGTTAGGTGAGACTTTAATTTTGAATATAAGGGGATTACCCGATGTTAAATAAATTAACCATGCTAGCCTGCGGCGCTTTGACCATGAGTGCAGCCGTTACCGCAGAAACCATTACCATCGCCACAGTGAACAATGGTGACATGATTACCATGAAGGAATTAAGCTCTGACTTTGAAGCTAAAAATCCTGACATTGACCTTAAATGGGTCACCTTAGAAGAAAACATTTTACGCCAACGAGTGACAACGGACGTTGCCACTAAAGGTGGCCAGTACGATGTAATGACGATTGGTACATATGAAGTTCCAATTTGGGGTAAGCAAGGTTGGTTAAAGCCTTTAGATAACCTAGATGCTGACTATGACCAAGACGACCTTTTACCTGCCATTAGAAGCGGTCTTTCAATCAAAGACAAATTAGTAGCGGCACCATTTTACGGTGAAAGCTCTATGGTGATGTACCGTACTGATCTAATGGAAAAAGCCGGCTTAGAAATGCCTAAAGCGCCAACTTGGACCTTTATCCGTGAAGCAGCTAAAGCCATGACCGATAAAGACGCCGGTGTTTACGGTATCTGTTTACGAGGTAAAGCTGGCTGGGGTGAAAACATAGCTTTGATCACATCTATGTCTAACTCATTTGGTGCTCGCTGGTTTGATGAAAACTGGAAACCTCAATTTAATACTCAGCAATGGCAAGATACCTTGCAGTACTATGTTGACGTCATGGAAGAATCTGGCCCTCCGGGTGCCTCGGCCAATGGCTTCAATGAAAACCTAGCCTTGTTTCAAACAGGTAAATGCGGCATGTGGATTGACGCTACCGTTGCAGGCGCGTTTGTGACCAACAAAACAGATTCTGAAGTAGCTGACAAAGTAGGCTTTGCCCTTGCTCCAGATAACGGCTTAGGAAAACGTGGTAATTGGTTATGGGCTTGGAACTTAGCGATTCCAGCAAGTAGTAAAAAATCTGATGCCGCTATGAAGTTTGTTAGCTGGGCGACATCAAAAGAATATACCGCTTTAGTTGCCTCTAAAAAAGGCTGGGCAAAAGTGCCTCCAGGTACTCGTACGTCTTTGTATGAAAACCCAGAGTACCTAAAAGCCGCACCTTTTGCACAAATCACATTAGATTCAATTCAATCAGCCGATCCTGTTAACCCAACGGTAGAGCCTGTGCCTTATGTGGGTGTGCAATTTGTTGCTATCCCAGAATTCCAAGGCATTGGAACCGCTGTAGGACAACAGTTTAGCGCAGCACTTACCGGCAGAATGACGGTTAAGCAAGCCTTAGCTAGTTCGCAACGTTTAACTGAGCGCGCCATGCGCAAAGCTCGCTACCCTAAGTAGTAGCTGGCTTATTTGACGGGTAAGTTCTAAAGGTCATCCCCCTTAGTCACTTACCCATTATTTATATTTTTAAAAAGGTCTTAATTATGGCGACTACCCAATCCCGGACATTGGCAAAGTTTATGTTGATGCCCTCAGTATTATTATTATTGGGGTGGATGATTGTACCGCTGTGTATGACATTGTATTTTTCTTTTCTAGATTACAATCTACTCATACCGGGTGAACATGAGTTCATTGGTTTTCTAAACTACGAATTCTTTATTACAGATCCAGCCTTCACTGAGTCTTTCTTCAACACATTATTACTAGTGGGTGGCGTGTTAATCATCACCATCTGTGGCGGTATTGGTTTAGCTATTTTACTCGACCAAGCGATTTGGGGCCGCAATTACGTACGTATTATGGTGTTAGCCCCATTTTTTGTTATGCCGACTGTGTCTGCCCTAGTCTGGAAAAATATGCTGATGAATCCGGTTAATGGTTTGTTTGCACACTTTTCATCTTGGTTGGGTATGAACCCTATTGATTTTTTTGCACAAGTACCTTTGTTGTCCATCATCATTATTGTGTCTTGGCAGTGGCTACCTTTTGCAGCCTTGATTTTATTAACGGCTATTCAGTCTCTTGACCGTGAGCAATTAGAAGCAGCGGATTTAGATGGCGCAGGCCCTTTTAGCAAGTTTTTCTACATAGTGTTGCCTCACCTTTCACGGGCGGTCACTGCGGTTATCTTAATCGAAACCATATTCTTACTTTCTATCTTCGCTGAAATCCTAGTCACCACAAGTGGTGGGCCAGGTTATGCGTCTACCAATATAACGTATTTAATTTATACCCAATCATTACTGCAGTTTGATGTAGGTGGTGGGTCTGCTGGAGGCATAGTAGCGGTGATCATTGCAAACATTGTTGCCATTTTCTTAATGCGCCTTATCGGCAAAAACTTGGAGGGCTAAATCATGGCAATTACCAGTAGTCATAAATCAAAATTAATTTATACCGTTTTAGCTTGGACTATAAGTGGCTTGATCTTCTTCCCTATTTTGTGGACTTTGCTCACCAGCTTTAAAACAGAAGCCGAAGCAATATCCGCTAGCCCTAGCTTATTTATGTTTGATTGGACCTTAGAAAACTACAGAGACGTATTAGAACGCTCACCATATTTCACGCATTTTTGGAATTCGGTTGTGATCTCTATTGGCTCAAGTTTGTTGGGATTACTTATCGCTATTCCTGCTGCTTGGTCAATGGCGTTTGTGCAAACTAAACGTACTAAAAACCTCTTAATGTGGATGTTATCGACAAAAATGCTGCCTCCCGTTGGTGTGTTGATCCCTATCTATTTGTTGTTTCGTGATTTTGGATTGTTAGACACCAAGCTTGGCTTAGTGATTGTGATGACCTTAATCAACTTACCTATCATGGTGTGGATGCTTTACACCTACTTCAGAGAAATTCCTAGTGAAATTCTTGAAGCGTCACGTATGGACGGCGCCACGATAGTTGAAGAAGTGTTTCATGTGTTGTTACCCATTGCCTTACCTGGCATTGCGTCAACCCTATTGCTAAACGTAATTTTGGCATGGAACGAAGCATTTTGGACCTTAATTTTAACGGCTGCTAACGCAGCACCACTCACGGCATTTATTGCCAGTTACTCAAGCCCAGAGGGGCTATTTTACGCCAAGCTATCAGCGGCATCAGCTATGGCAATAGTTCCCATTTTAATTTTGGGTTGGTTTAGTCAAAAACAATTAGTGCGTGGTTTAAGCTTCGGCGCAGTTAAGTAGGAGATTTGAAAATGGGCAGTATTACATTAAAACAAGTAACTAAAAGCTTTGGTGACGTGAACGTTATCAAACCATTAGATTTAGAGATTAAAGACGGGGAGTTTATCGTTTTTGTAGGGCCGTCAGGTTGTGGTAAATCCACCTTATTGCGAATGATTGCGGGGTTAGAAGACACCACAAGTGGCAATATTGAAATTGACGGACAAGATGCCACTGACACTCCGCCCGCCAAAAGAGGCTTAGCCATGGTGTTTCAGTCTTACGCACTATACCCGCACATGACGGTTCGTAATAATATTGCGTTCCCCCTAAAGCGCGCCAAAGTGGCACCAGCAGTTATCGAACAGAAGATAGCTTCGGCAGCTAAAATACTGAACCTAGGCGATTATTTAGACCGTAAACCAGGGCAGTTATCTGGTGGTCAGCGACAGCGTGTAGCCATTGGCCGTGCTATTGTGCGCCAGCCTTCAGCATTCTTGTTTGATGAACCGTTATCAAACCTAGATGCATCACTTAGGGTCAACATGCGCTTAGAAATTTCTGAGCTGCACAAAAGCCTAGCGACTACCATGATTTACGTTACACACGATCAGGTTGAAGCTATGACAATGGCTGACCGTATCGCGGTTTTCAATGGCGGCGTAATTGAGCAAGTTGGTACACCATTAGAGCTTTATCAAAACCCTGTAAACCGTTTTGTTGCTGGATTTATCGGCTCTCCTAAAATGAATTTTATCGACGTAACTGATTCTGACGACACTGCTGACTCTATTGGCGTGCGCCCTGAACACCTTAAGATATCTATTGATGAAGGCATGTGGGCAGGTAATGTAGGTGTGGTTGAACATTTGGGCTCAGAAACTTTCTTGCATGTTCATGTAGAAAAAGTTGGCACCTTAACTGTAAAAAGTAATGGCGATTGCCCCTTTACATACGGTGATAAGGTTTTCTTGAGCGCCGCTAAAAACAAGATCCTACGTTTTGATAAAGATGGTATCACCCTACCCCAATTAGCCAATTAAAATATTCAATTATTAATCGGCGCACTTAACACCATTTTTTAGTCTGGTGTTAAGTGCCCTAGATGCGAGATATACCTAATGCCAGTGAAATTAAATAGCCAGACCTTAGATAACTTGCCTAACCAGGTAAATAAACCTAAGTACGATAGCAGCCAATTATCTGCGGGGATCATTCATATTGGAGTGGGCAATTTTCATCGTGCCCATCAAGCCATGTATCTTCATAAGCTATTTAATACTGGCGACGCATTAGATTGGGCCATCAGGGGAGCGGGCACTAAGTCTTATGATGTAATTATGCGCGACAAGCTAAAACCACAAGACTGGCTAACCACAGTCGTGGAATTAGATGCAAAAGGTTTAACCGGTGAAATATGTGGCTCGATGATAGATTTCATTGAAAATGATGAAACGAGTCTAATCGCGGCCCTCACCCAAGAAACTATTAGAATTGTGTCATTAACCATCACTGAAGGTGGTTACTATATGGATGATAAGACGGGGGGCTTTAATTTAAATCACCCTGAAATTCAGGCTGATATTAAAAATATCGACCAAGCGACTACGGTATTCGGCATCCTAATAACCGCTCTAAAACGCCGCCGCGAGCAAGATATCAAAGCCTTTACCATTATGTCTTGTGACAATATCCCTCACAATGGCAATGTGGCTAAACGTGCAGTATTAACAATGGCCGCTGCCATAGATAAAGAATTGGCACAGTGGATTGAAACTCACGTAACCTTTCCCAATTCTATGGTTGATTGCATCACACCTGCTACGTCAAAGGTAGAACGTGAAAGGCTTACAAGCTTATTTGGTATTGAAGACCAAGCTCCAGTATTTTGTGAACCTTTTAGACAGTGGGTGCTAGAAGATAAGTTTACCAATGGTCGCCCTCCCTTAGAAAAAGTCGGAGTTGAGTTTGTGCCTGATGTCGCCCCCTATGAGCTAATGAAACTAAGAATTTTAAATGGTGGTCATGCGGCAATAGCCTACCCCGCAGCCCTTTTAGGCATAGAGTTAGTGCATGAAGTTATGGCCACTCCCCTTATCAGCAAATATTTGCAGAAATTAGTGCTTGAAGAAATTATCCCCACCTTAGCGCCAGTACCCGGAGTAGATTTTCAAGAGTACTTTAGTTTAATTGAAACTCGTTTTAGTAACCCCGAAGTTCGTGATACTGTGCCTCGGCTTTGCCAGGATGCATCCAACCGCTTACCTAAATTTATTTTACCCATAATTGCCGCCAACCTTAAGATGCAGCAAGACTGCAAAGGCTTAGCTTTAGTTGTTGCGCTATGGTGCCGCCTGTGTGCTGCGGCAGCCGAACCTGAAAGTGAAATAGCGTTAGACGATCAGCAAGCCGCAAGATTAATAAAGCAAGCGCTACTAGCGAAACATGATGCAAATGCTTTTTTGCAAATGCACGACATATTTGGAACACTGTGTGATAACAAAATTTTTGCAAAGCACTTTGGAACTTGGCTAACCATGCTTTGGACCCAAGGTACTGCCAAGACCATAACGCAATATATGGATTAGGTGTGCAATTGGAAATAACTCAGGCGGTGGTAGTATGACGAATTTTGGCAAGTCTTTGACACTTAAGCATATCAAACTAATAATTTTTGATTGTGATGGGGTTCTGATAGACAGCGAAATTCTTAGTAAAAGAGTTTTATTAAAAATGCTCAATGAATTAGGCGCTAAGGCCTCTGGCGACTATTTTGACAGGCACTTTTTAGGACATAGTTATGAGCATGTAAGTGCTAAAATACTAGAAGATTATGGGGTTGTTTTACCAAAACAATTCAAAGATGATTATCATCAATCACTTATGCAAACCTTTAGTAAAGAGCTAGTCCCTACTCCAGAGTTAAAAGTGCTATTGTCGCAACTTAAGTTACCGATTTGTGTGGCCACAAGTAGCAGCCCAGAAAGAGTTAAGCACGCTTTAAGTGTTACTGAACTCACTGACTATTTTACAAATTGTGTGTTTACCAGCTCAGAAGTCAAAAGAGGCAAGCCTGCGCCAGATATATTTTTACATGCAGCCAAAAAAATGGGAGTCCCCCCTGAACACTGCTTAGTGATAGAAGATTCTACTGCTGGTATAACAGCCGCGAAAGCAGCCAATATGCCGGTTATTAAATATGCAGGGGCAAGTCATTTAAAAAATCTAAGAACAGAAGTTAGTAACGTTAAGGACGATGCAGTTACAATACATGAATGGAAACAATTATTTGAATTAGCACCATCGCTAATTTCAAAAGATTAATTAAGGAGTAATAGTGGCTAAGCTATCAACTACGGAAACCAGAAAGTTAGACGATGCAGCACGAGCTGGCTGGCTTTATTATGTGGCCGGAAAAACCCAAGATGAAATCGCTAAAAAGCTTAATATTTCACGACAATCTGCACAGCGTATGGTTGCCTTGTCTGTGAGTGAAGGGCTGATAAAAGTGCGACTCGACCACCCTGTAGCTAAGTGTATGGATTTAGCAGTAAAAATAAAAAGTCGCTTTGGTTTGCAGTCATGTGAAGTGGTACCCAGTGATGCTGCCGATCCTTCTTCAACCTTAGGTTTAGCCCAAGCGGGAGCCAGCGAAATTGAAAGGCATTTAAAATCCACTCAACCCAAGGTTTTAGCTATGGGTACCGGCCGAGTATTACGAGCCTGCGTAGATGAGCTTTCTTCTTTGGATTGCGATCAACACAAAATTGTTGCCTTGCTTGGTAATATGGCTTCAGATGGTTCAGCCTCTCCTTATGATGTTGTCGTTCGCATGGCAGAACATGTTAATGCTAAACATTACCCTATGCCTTTACCTGTATTACCCCGTAGCCAAGCTGAAAAAGAACAATTACACGCCCAATTTTATGTAGCGAATAACCTAAAATTAGCTGAGAACGCCGACGTAACCTTTGTGGGCGTTGGTGATCTAGGAGCTCATTCTCCGCTGCACTTAGATGGCTTTATCACTAGCGAAGAGTTAGATGAATTAGACTCCAAGGGCGCTGTGGGTGAAATGATCAGTTGGGTATTTGACAGAAATGGCCAGTTAATCGACTGCGCCGTTAATCAGCGAGTAGCCAGTACACCATTAAAAGTAGGCTCTGATAACCCTGTATACGCAATTGCTGCAGGTGAAGAAAAAGTGTTTGCTATTTTAGGGGCGCTTAGGTCGAAAATGATCAATGGCCTAATAACGAATGAATACACAGCTGAGCGTTTATTAAGTATTGATTAAGCCGATATGAGTTGATGTTATTGCAAGTAAAAAAGGGACGCTAGGGTCCCTTTTCCATATCTATTGTTTGATGGTGAAATCCATAGATTCAACTTCACTTAAGGTGGGTAAAGCAGACATAGCACCTATGCTTGAACATACCAAACCACTGACTTTTCCGGCGAAAGCCACAAATTCTTCGATGTCATCTTCATAAAATTTATCGCCGGGTGCAGCTTGAGCCATTTTAAATAACAAAGCACCAATGAATGAATCACCGGCACCTGTGGTATCAACCGCATTAATTTCATAGGCAGGCACTATAGTTTGTTGACCATTTAGTGAAACCAAACATCCTTCTGGGCCTAGCGTAACCAATACCATTTTTACGCCTAGGTCATGGAAAAACTGACAGCCAGCCTTCATATCTTCTTGGCCAGATAGCAAGGTTAGCTCTTCGTCACTGACTTTAACCATGTCGGCCATTTTAAAATAAGTATTGCAGGCATCTTTGAACTCTTGATCTCTACCACGCCACAAATCAATTCTGTAGTTGGGGTCAAAACAAATAGTATTGCCTTTATTTTTAGCTGCCTTTGCTAGTGCTAAATAGCTTTCACTCAAGCTGCCACCGAGTAATGCGGTTGCCGAGCCTAAATGTAAAATTGAATTATCTGTTAATTCACTTACTTCAGTTGCAGTCAGTTCAAGTTGCTCGTCTGCTCCGCGATTAAAAGCAAACTCTCGCTCACCATTATCAGCTAAAGATACAAAAGCAAAGGTAGTAGACATTGGAAGGGTATTAACATAATCAGTATTAACGTGATATTTTTGGACCTCTTGAACCAAAAACTCTCCATATGGATCACTACCAACGGATGCCACAAGTAATGCTTCTCCGCCTAACTTACCAATACTGGCAGCTACATTCGCAGGTGCTCCACCCGATTTTTTTACGTAATTAACACCGTTTACTAATCCCATATTGGTATCAGTACAAACAAAATCAATCAACATTTCGCCTACACATATAACCTTCATTTAATGCTCCTAGAATATAAAACTACTGGCCGAAAAAATTGATTCATTTTAATGTTTTTTTAAGCCCTAAAAATTGCCAATTATTATAATAAAAACTATGCGATTGAAGTAGGATTAAATTCACTATTTATACTTAAAAATCAATATATTTGGCACTAATTTACTCTAAGTAAATTTTATAGAATATTAACGAAGAATTAGTGAGTATTTAGCTATAAAAAAGGAATGATTTGTTTATTACGACAATAGAAAATTTAAAGAAAAACTCTAGACATAAACCGATGAGAAAAAACAATTGAAAGAGGTGACCGCGAGATATTCGCTCTGCCCCCCATGTGCCTGCCCCTTCGGGCGCCAGAGGTGGTGTACCAAAATTTGTTGGAACAAATTAGAATAGCTTTAGCTAGCCCACGAAGTGGGTGAACTACATGGATGTAGTGAATAAAATATTCCAGACATTTTATCGAACTGCGGGGGGGACTAACCCTGAGGTATCCCCACGAAATAAGTTGGTAAGTCATTGTTATAAAATAATTTGGAACATTCATGGTACTTGGTGAT
>NZ_JBDVBQ010000028.1:0-2734 GCF_039942875.1 Paraglaciecola sp. | reverse complement strand
GTTTCATTATTTAGGCTTGCGGGGCTTCGTAGATAAGCATTTCATATTGCTTTGCGAGCAATATGAAATGGCAGAATTAAATCTCAGAACTATGATTGCAGACAATTTTAATGGTTGAATATTCGTGGGGATCCCTCAGGGTTTAACCCCATTCCACCTCGCCGGCAGGGTATACACTTGGCAAAGCAACTTTCGTCAAGTATATAATTTCTTTGCCCTGCCTTTTATATTCAGAGACACACTCAGTAAACCCTTGGCGTTTGTCTTCATTAGCCTGAGACTCAAATCATGCTTTTTTTATAGTTGATACCAATCGCTTAAGTCCCTAATGTACAAGGGCTGACTTACATTAGGCCGTTTAGCCTATTCCCTTAAGCCTTCGCCCTTCTGAAAGCTCCCTATTTATTTTGCACTGACCCCTTTGAAAGCGGTTCTGTTACATGGTTTGGTATCGCAGCGTTATTGCACTCTTATTTGAGTAATCTTCACTACAGCAAATTCCAGTTTGCCATAACAGCGAGATACATTATGGCGCTAACAGTAAACCATAGTTGCACGATAAGATTTGTTTGGGTGCGGTTTTTGAACGCGAGTATGATGCTTAGTAATAGCCAAGCAGCTAATAGCCATGGAATGTTAAGCACTGCGTCAACCCATAATGGTGTGGCAATGTGAAGCCCAATTGCCTGCCCCTGCAACATGATGGCAAAAACGGCGGGGATAAAAACAACACTGGTAGTTAGAAATCCGAGATTGGTAATTTTCAGCGAACGTGGATTGGTTCCTTTCCTCATCTGGATGAAGGCAGCTAGCACCATGCCAACTAATGCTAACAGTGAGACTATTAGCTGAGACGATAACTTTTGGAACCAGCTGACACGAACATGTCCCGAGCTTCCATTAAATGTAATATAGAGGTCGTTATTATATGGGTCACGCACAAATACAACGTTGGTGTGGCCGTCTTCGCTTAGAAATAAGTTAGGCTCCATCTCATAGTAACGTTCTCCTCTGATAATAAGGGCATTTCCATCGACAGTCACATCAAATATTTTATGTTGCTCAGCAAGCAATTTTAGCTTCTCTGTTCCAGTTGCATCAAACTGACCGCGTAAATATGTGCCAGAAAATTGTGTCAATGGTGTTGATGTTGGCTGTTCATTTCCAGTCGGCAATAGGTTTTCAACTTGCGGCAAAAATATATCAATGACGGCTTGGGTAGTATTATGCATGATCGCTTTACTTCGTCTGTTCATCACAACGTAAATACCTAAGTCTTGTTCGGGCACTAATGTCAGTTTTCCTAAATGATTGAACCAAGAGCCGTCATGACCGACAGTAAGATGTCCGTTTATTTTATCTTCCCTGAATCCATACCCCCAACCAAAAGCAGAAGGGTGCGGACTGTATTGACGTGACTGCATAAGTTGTCTAGTTTTAGGCATTAGGATCTGAGCGGAACTTGCACCTTCATGGCCCAGCTGCATAAGCATAAACTTTGCCATATCTGTTACGCTAGCATGAACCTCGGTAGCTGGCGCGAAGTTACTGTAATTAAACTCTTCTGGTGGGAACGTACCTTCTATCGATGCACCGGGCATTGCCATTTTAAGAGATTTTTCTGGTGTTAGAATTGTTCCGGAATTTTTCATTTCAAGAGGCTTGAAAATATGATTTGCAACATAGTCTTGGTAACTTTCTCCAGATATTTCTTCAATTACTCGGCCTACTAGCGCTATACCATAATCCGAGTAGATACTAACAAATCCAGGCGTACGAGCGGCTCCAGGTAACACTGCAGGAAGATGCTCACCAAGCGGTGATGATACCTGCCCAAAAGGTGTGACAGTACCAAGAAGTTTGTACCCCAAACCTCCGCGATGAGTGAGAAGGTCGGCCATTGTAATAGGGCGTTCAAACGGCTCTTCCACTTTCATATTGGTCAGGTATTCATTTACGCTAACATGGAGATCCAATTTTCCTTGTTCATAAAGTTGCATTGCAGCCGTTGCAGTAAATAGCTTCGTGACTGAACCGATATGAAAGAGACTCGTGTCGGGATTAACTGGTGTTTGTGCGGCCACATCAGCAAAACCATAACCGCGCTTAAACAATATCTTACCATCCTTCACCACCACCACTGCTACGCCAGGAATATCATCCTTTGCCATAAACTTGGTTATCATAGGTGAAATAGATTTATCTACCATAGCTGCTTGCGCATCTTGAGGAACTTGGTTTTCTCGCTCTGTTGAAGTCGCCAAACATTCTACTGAGAAGACGGAAATAAGAGTAATGCATAGTAGAAGCGATAATTTATTCATATGGGGTATCATTTTATATCTTTCACTCTGAATTAAACATAGATTTTAAAATGTAAGTTTTGTTATTGCAAGCTATTATTAATCCAGTAAAAATTACTTAATGGGTCACATGTCAGGCACAACTTAGTTTCTTTACCTTGTTATGTTCTAATATAGTCACCTTCAATACCGATTATATTTCATACGCCTATGTTCCTGCCGGATCAGACCTTCTGAATATCGCAGAGAATCAATTGAGCTTACAGTTAGTTCAACAAACCGAGTTAACGGGTAAAGATTTGGATTTAATCGCGGGCTTAGTTTATGTAGGTGAAAGAAGTGGTGAATTTGGTAGCCCAACCTTTACGTTACCAGAATATACAACCATCAGAATCGCATCTAACTATCAGGTCACTGATGCTTTGACTGTA
>NZ_JBDVBQ010000027.1:0-143838 GCF_039942875.1 Paraglaciecola sp. | reverse complement strand
ATGTGTTTGCTGTAGGCGATTACCTAATAGCCACAAAGACAGATGAAGTAAACGGCTTAGCTCAGAGGTTTAGATTGATCCTGAAAAAATGATCAAAAGATGACTAGTACCTATTGACCAACCAGAGGCTCATATGTGTTAGCGAGAAATGCTGGCAAACCAATGTAAACCCGGTATCCCTAAGATTACTGGCCCCTCAAGAACTTCATGAAGCTTAACCGAATTTGGGGCTGACAATAACTTAACTTTTAATTTCTTGTTGCGACGAATTCCCTTAATAGATTGAACTAGGACTAACAAATAAAAACAAAATCCGATAGTTCCCCACAGACTGGCCTGTGTTAGCGCAAGTATAAATAACCCCAATATCGGTGCAACAACAGCAGAAATCCAATACTTCATGTTTTCTTTACTAATTGCTTCATAAACCTTATTTGCTTCCCTACTCATATATTTTCCCGCTAACACTTAATATAACTGGAAAATACGAGCGCTTTACAGCGAGTAGTTTTCCAGTTGATGTTTTTGTTATGTTTAAATGCTGCATAAATTGAAAAAATTGAAAGACAAAATACATGCTATTACCACAACAATGCTAGTAATAAAGACTGGTCGCCACTTTACCCCTGTATTATTCAAATACTTTGAACTAAGCAGAATGTGAAAAGGGCCAAATAATTCAAACCAAAACCATTTACCTTTCTCAGGTTCAATTTCATTCGTGAATACAATAAATCCACTTACGATTGTCATTAGAGTCGCAATTACGGAAACTAAAAATACAATTTCATCAATCAACTGTGTGCAATCGCTGAAAAATATAGTCATAAACTCTTTTTAAACATAACGCTTCAAATATGGGGCGCGCGCTGTTTGCGCGTCCCTGCCATAATTTGTTTGTTAGCTTTCATCTTCTAAGCCAATTACACTGATTTTGTAGTCACCAGCTTCTTCAATCTTGTCATCAATATCAGTTTTAATTTCCAAGGCATTTACATTCCACTTGTCATTTGGTTTATAGAATTCAAAGTATAAAACTACTGGCTGTCTTTCAAATTTTAATAAGTACCATCTAGCCCAGTAGTCTCCTTTTAAGCCTTGTTCATGAATTAATTTATACGAATAGTAATTTCCAAAAACCTTAAAATAATTCTCGAACTCACCATCGACTTGCTCAAGATCTGCCGGACTAATATATTTGATGGCAGCTCCTTTTGACAAAGCATTGGAAGCTATGTTTTTGTACTTTCCTTTTTCAATTAACTCAAACACTGGCTTTACAAGTTGATCCAGTGTTTCACTTTGTTCCGCGTAAACGTTTAGGGATAAGACAAAAAGTAAAATAATATATAAATTTTTCAAAGATTCCTCCGATGAAAGCTAACAATATTAATAGGCGGAAAAATTCCGTGTTTAAACACGGAATTTTTCCGCCTTTCTACATATCCCATTTCTACCATAACCTCTAACCCTTTGTACAGGCTAACTTTATTGCCCTCTATGGATCTAGCACATGGAGAAATACGGAATATTTCCTAGATCTTGCTGTTATGCGGATTATTAACTATAACTGTATAAATAAACATGCAATTTAGTAAGGATACTTTGTGCCTAAATCAATGTTCTTGAATATGATAAAAGATGAAATGTATAAATTACGTTATTCTAAACGCTCGATTAAAGCTTATCTCAAGTGGATCAGTAGCTATATACATTTTCACCAGAAAAAACACCCAAATTTAATGCATGATAGAGAGGTAGAAGCTTTCCTTTCACATTTAGTATTAGAGTTAGATGTGGCTGCAGCAACACAAAAATCAGCACTAAATGCCTTGGTATTTCTGTATCGGGATATCATTCATCAGCCTTTAAGCTTTAAGTTAAATTTTGTTAAAAGTACTCGACAACAAAAACTTCCAATCGTACTAACTACTGATGAAATGCGGAACTTATTAGTGGTTGTAAACGCTCAACAAAAGCTAGCAGTATCCATTTTATATGCTAGTGGTTTGCGCTTAATGGAATGTATTAGATTGAGAGTCCAAGATATAGACTTTGACTTCAAATCTATTCGAGTTTGGAATGGCAAAGGCGGTAAACATAGAGTAGTTACGTTAGCAGAAGAGCTTATACCTCCTCTGCAACAACAAATCACTGTAGTAAAACAATATTTGGAAGCGGATCTGCTTAATCCTGAATACAGTGGCGTCTATTTACCTCATCGTTTAAGGCATAAATTCAAGCAGGCCAATCGTTCGATACAATGGCAATATCTGTTTGCTTCTAGTCGATTATCAACAGATCCTGAAGACCAGTCATTAAGGCGCCACCATATTGATGCATCTGCGGTACAAAAAGCAGTACGAAATGCCGCCAAAAAAGCCAGCATTCCAAAAACCGTTACACCTCACACTCTACGCCACAGCTTTGCCACTCACCTATTACAATCTGGTGCGGATATTCGCACAGTACAAGACCAATTAGGCCATGCCGACTTGCGTACCACTCAAATATATACGCACATTCTACAACGTGGCGGCAACTCTGTAGTTAGCCCTTTATCTAGGCTTTAATCTCTATCCCATAAGCTTTTAGTAAACTACTTAGTGTCAACTGGCACTATATGGGTAGATTTTATTTCTTCCATCACCACATAGGTGAATGTTTGGGTTACCCCTTTGATATCTGCAAATTTTTCACCCAAGAACTTTCTATAGGTTTCCATATCTTGCACCCGTATTTTAAGCAAATAATCAAAGCCCCCTGCCACTAATGAACATTCTATTACTTCGTCTAACTTTCTAACCTGTTGATTAAACTGGTTCAGTGCTTGGGTGCTGGAGTTTTCTACCGACACCTGCATGTAGGCTGTTAGTTTAGCATTTAATTTTTTAGCATTGAGATGGGCCACATATTTGTCTATGTAGCCATTTTTCTCTAAGCGTTTAACCCTTTCTAAACAGGGAGTTGGACTTAGATTGACTTGATTAGCAAGCTCCACATTTGATATGCGGCAATTACTTTGCAGCATATCAAGAATTTTGTGATCTATACGGTCAAGCTCGGTTGAGTATTTTTTCATATTAGCTTTCTTTTAAATTCAATAACATGGCGTTACCACCTGTCGCCACAATGTTATTGGTTTTGGTTTTTTCAATGGCGTAAGGCGATAACGCAAATTGACTTTGAACATGATTGATCACAGGTACGATTGCCCCGTCTCTTTTAGTTAACACTGGCCAAAGGCCGTTGGTATCATGGCAAGCGATTAAAGCAATTTGGTTATGGAGCAACCACTTGCCCATATCCTCAAACTCGCCTGCTACATGCACTAACCCAGCAGGAATATGACCTTGAAAGATACTCGCGATGCTTGATATAAGGTCGTGGCTAGGTTGATCTCGACCTATAACAACCACACCATTACCAGAAACTAATGCACTGATAAACTGCAGTATTGAGTGCCCATTCGTTAATGACTCTGTATCAGCGATTAACAAAGCGACACCTCTGGCATGTAAGCTAAGCTCATTGGTTTCGCCAGTTGGGCCGGGTAATTCTGTTACGTCTTTAAACAAGGTATTGGCTTGGGTGAGTCTATTTTGACTCAGCGCAACGCGGGCTTTATCAAGCTGCTGATTACCTTCTAACGCACTTATGACTTTTGTTAGTGCATCACATCTCGTAGCCACGGGGGTTTGGTCCCAAGTGTGCTGTATGCCGGTGATATTATTTAAAAACTGCAGACAATCTTGAGAGACTGGTTGTGAGGTTTGCGCTTCTGCTATTGAGTTGTCTCCAATATCTACACTTTGCCATAAATCGGTAAAGCGCAATAAGTAATGAGGCCCGCCTGCTTTAAACCCAGTGCCTGATAAACCATGGCCACCAAATGGGTTTACGCCTACCACAGCCCCTACAATATTACGGTTAATGTAGGTGTTACCCACCTTAGTTTGCTCGAATACTTCATCAGCGAATTGTTTAATACGGCTATGCACACCAAGTGTTAAACCGTACCCGGTATTATTTACGTCTTGGATCACTTGCTTAATATCGGCAGCTTTATAACGAATGACATGCAATATAGGACCAAAGACTTCTCGCTCAAGCTGATTAATATGTTGAATTTCATACACTTGTGGCTCGATAAACGCACCATTTTCACACTCAGCTGTTAACGACCCTTTAGTAACTAAGGTTGCTTCTTTTCGCATTTTAGCACTATGGGCTTGCAGGATTTGCTGGGCTTTGCCGTCGATAACAGGGCCTAAGTCACTATTTAATTGCCATGGGTAACCCACTTTCAAGGTATCGATAGCCCCTTGCAGCATACTTAACATATTATCTGCAATATCTTCTTGTAGGTACAAAACCCGTAATGCCGAGCAGCGCTGCCCTGCGCTCAAAAATGCCGATTGTATAACGCTATCTACCACTTGTTCAGGTAGTGCCGTCGAGTCAACTATCATGACGTTTTGACCACCAGTTTCAGCGATAAACGGTGGCATGCTAGTCCCTCGTTGTACTAAATCATTTTGAATACGTTTTGCGGTTTCTGTTGAGCCGGTAAACGCCACACCAGAGACAAGGGGACTTGCTAATAATTTAGGACCAATATCAGCTCCTGTGCCTGTCAATAACTGCAATGCCTCTACTGGAATACCCGCTTGGTGCATTAACTCTACTGCATACGTTGCCACTAAGGGAGTTTGTTCTGCAGGCTTGGCAATTACACTATTACCTGTTACTAACGCGGCCACCACTTGGCCCACAAATATCGCCAGCGGGAAGTTCCAAGGGCTAATGCACACGAATACACCTTTACCTTGAGTTAAACCATGATTTCTACCATGTTCGGCGTGTAGTAATCTTGCTTGCAAGGCGTAGTAACGGCAAAAGTCTACGGCTTCGCGTACCTCAGATATACCATCACCTAAAGTTCTGCCAGCTTCGTAGCTTATTAGCGTTGTGAGAGTGTGGGTATATTGTTCAAGTAAATCTGCTGTTTTTTCTAAGGTATCAGCTCTTTGTTCAACATTTTGAGCCCCCCATTCGATTTGCGCTGCAGCGGCACTTTGTAAAGCATTGCTAATATCATCGGGAGTCGCATCAGTGCACTGCCCTACTTTTAGATTGGCATCTGCGGGAGAAAAAATGCTGTAGCTAGGCTCAATTCGTTTTATACCATTAACTATGGGGCCGGCAGACCAATTTTGCTTTAAAGCATTATTTACATGATCTTGTAAATCAGAGAAAACCAATGGGTCATCCAAATCAAGACCTGTCGAGTTGTCTCTTTGCTCACCATGGTCAACAAACAAATCTTTAGAAACAGGAATTTGAGTGTTTCGATTGCCAGGCATATTCTCAATAACTTCTTCAACACCCTGTACTAGGTTTTTAGCAGGTACTTTACCGTCTAAGAATTGATTAACAAACGAGCCGTTTGCACCATTTTCTAATAATCGCCTTACCAAATAAGGCAGTAAGTCTTTATGCACTCCAACAGGGGCATACACTCGCAGCGGTAACTCAATGCCCGTTGACTTACTTACTTGAGCATAAAGTAGCTCACCCATGCCATGTAAACGTTGAAACTCAAAGGTCCCCATGCCCTTAGTGCCAGCCAACTGCATAATCAAGGTCATGGTATAAGCATTGTGTGTCGCAAATTGCGGGTAGATGTTTTCTTTATTGGCTAATAACTTTCCAGCACAGACTTGGTAACTCAAATCGGTATTAACTTTACGGGTAAACACTGGGAATTCATCAAAGCCCATTTCTTGGGCATGTTTAATTTCTGCGTCCCAATACGCCCCTTTAACCAGTCTTACCATTAGTTTTCTGTTTGATAACTTTGCAAGTTCAACCAACCAATCTACCACATAAAGGGCACGTTTTTGATAGGCTTGTAGCACAAAACCTAAACCATCCCAGCCTTGTAATTCTGGGGCAAACGCTAAAGCTTGAAAGATATCTAATTCAATGTCTAATCGAGCAGCTTCTTCAGCATCTATAGTCAAGCCTATGCCTAATTCTTTAGCCCGTATGGCAAGCTGCAAAACACTAGGTAATAATTCTTCGAGTACTAACTCCTGATGACTAAATTCGTACCTAGGGTGTAATGCACTTAATTTTACGGATATGCCGTCAGCTGCATAAATATCTGATTCTTTATTCTTTTTACCAATGCTCTCAATGGCATGTAAGTATGACTGAAAATATTTTTCACCGTCTTCGTAGGTTCGCGCCCCTTCACCTAACATATCAAAAGAAAAGCGTGTGCCTTTGGGGTTACCTTTGCGGCCTCTTTTCGCGGCTTCATCTATATCTCTACCTAAGACATATTGCTGCCCCATAAACTTCATCGCTTCTAGTGTTGCACGGCGCACCACTGGCTCGCCAACACGAGCCATAAATTTACGAAGCCAGTTACTAGATTCACCGGGCTTATCATTACTTCGATTGAGGATTTTGCGTGTGAGGGCCAAACCTGTACTGGCTGCATTCACTAAAAACTCCGAAGAGTGCCCAATGTGCGTGTCCCACTCACCCATGTGTATTTTTTCTGCAATTAATTTATCTACTGTAAAGCTATCTGGCACCCGCAGCAATGCTTCTGCAAGGCACATCAGCACTACGCCCTCTTGGCTAGACAAGCTATATTCTTGCAAAAACACATCAAACAAACCTTGTTTATCTGGGTTAGCACGGCATTCTTCAACAAACTTTAAGGCACTCTCTTCTACTCGACTTTGGGCGTCTACACTGAGTGGATTTTGTTGCAGCAAGTTTTCTACACTTTGCTCTTCTTCTGTCACAATATGTTGACGTACTGCTTGCCTAAAGTTCTGTAAACTAGGGTAGTTCTCTGTGATGTTTTGCATGAGCTGTCACTCTGGGTTCGTTAAATAAAGTCAAGGTATATTGGCGGTATTTTAGACACGAATTATTTTATATGACTCTAAAAACACCTAAATAACAAGTTTTTTAAACTGTATTTTTGGTGTTTAACGATATTTATCACTAAGTAATAAAGAAATAGTTGTAAATTAGTGCTTTGCAAACGGTGAACTAGTTCGCAGATATCTATAGGTATTTTCAGATCTTAGTGAAATGATTTACACGACATTAAGCGCAGCATAATCAAGACAATTAAAACAGGGCCGAAATGAGCTGGTTGTATGCAGTGAACAAACCAGTCAATATTTATTTGTTAAGGATCAGCTGCCCTCAATATAAATCTCTACGATAACGACCAGAGCTTAGCAAAGCTGATACATTTTCTTGGCCTAGGTGTTTACTCAATACCTGATGCACGCCGTCACCCATTCCTGCTTTGCTACCACAAACATATATATCTGCTCCTTGATGAACAATTGCTTGTATTTTATCTGCATGATGCGCCACTACGTCTTGCACATACGTTGGGCTTTCTGGGTGCTTTGAATAGGCAAAAAATAAATCAGTGACTACACCTTGTTGTTGCCACTGTAGCAATTCGTCTTTAAGCATTTGATCATGATGCGGGCTTCGTTCTCCATAAAACATGCACACTTTACCGGCTTTCGGGTTTATGGCTCGCTCTGCAAGTTGCGCTCGTAAGCCAGCTAGGCCACTTCCGGAGGCTATTAAAAGCAATGGGTGATTAACGTCAGTGATATGACACCGTTTATTACTACGAATATGCCCTTGGGTGATATCGTTCAACTCACTAAACTGAGTTAACCATCCAGAACCAATACCTGCTTGACCATTAAGCTGTTTTTGTAACCTTACAATTAACTTAAGATGGTTTTCATGGTGGGCCGATGCCACCGAATACTCTCGTTTTGGCAATAGCTTAAGTGAATCTAGCCAATTTAGTGGTTCACTAGCAGAGACCTGCAAATGTTCTGGCAAAGCATACTCAGTTAAATATTCTTTGAGGGTGACAGTTAGGCCACCTTTAGCAATAGCCCGCTCACCATCTAACTTGTTAGCTTGCAGCCAATCTTGTATGTTTTTTGGGTTATGTTTAGGTTGAATTGAAATTACGTCACCTGCACGCCACTTTGGCATATCTACTGATTTAGTGGCCTCTGTTGAAAACGTCAGTAAATAAAGGGGTGCATTGGCACTATTAGGATTTAAGCATTCTCTATGAGTTAGTTTCCAATTAGTGACTGCCGCCACCGATGCCACTTGGGAGCTAAAGCTACCATCCTGTTGGCTATCTATTTCTGTAACAGCGGCTTCTGATTGTGCCCCCAAAGTAGCCAATCGTTTATTGAGGTTATGACCAAAAGCACAAAAATGCTCGTAGCTACTATCTCCTAAAGCAGTTACCGAATACCGCAAATGGGAAAGATCAAAAAATGCATCCTTCTTGGATAGCTCAGTGTAGAACCTATGGCCATTGTCTGGTGGCTCGCCTTGGCCATAGGTACTAACTATAAAATGTGCTTCTTGGGTATTACCTAACGTTTTTCGGCAAACACTATCTAACGGCAGTAAATTAACCTTACCTAATAACTCTAGCTCTTCCGCTTTTTTAGTTGCCAAAGTAGCCGCGGTGCCACTTTGGCTAGCATAAGCCACTAAAATTCGAGCTAGCGGATCAACACTGGGGTTGTTTTGTCTTTGACGCACCAACAACCAAAGACACCACACACACCATGCGCTTACTAAAAGCACTGCTAAACTAATTCGGTTCAGTTCACTCACCGGCTATTCACCTACCCTTTGACACATTTTTAGCAACATTCATTACATTGGTAATACTTCGAAAACAGCAACATAGGTCCCGGTGCGCTTTGTCGCTGGAGCCTTAGCTTGCTCGTCTTCGTAAGATGCTTCTACAAAGTAGCGACCAGCTTGTGGCCAAGTAACCGAAAATTCGCCTTTGTCGTTTGCCGTTACCTTAATTTCATTTTGCTGGTCACGGTAGCGCGAACCACCTTGAATGATTTCAACGCTAGCACCTTTAGCAGGTTTGCCGTCAATCAGTAATGTAAAGGTTGCTTCTTCACCAGAAAACAAATCGTTGGGGTGAGTCACAGGTACCATTTCTAAACCTTGGTTAGTTGGTTCAAAAACTGAATCAGTAGGTGCACCAAGAGTTACAAAGGTTTCAACACGGCGAGAACTTTGGCTTACTTGTAATTTTTTAGCTGTTTTTGGTACTGCTTTAGCAAAATCAGCATCCGTAGTGTTTTGTCCACGTCTAGGCCATCTTTGACGTTTGCCATCTTCATCTTCCCACCTTGCGCGTAAACCACCGCTGGCAGTAGCGACTTTATAAGTACCTTGTTCATTTAGTTGAATATCAAAGGTACTACGGTATTTACCTTTTGACGTATTTTCTAACTCAACAGGGCTTCCTTTTGGATCAACCACAGTCACACCTTGAATATTCAACGCAGCATGATCAATTGAGAAAATGCTATTTGAAACAGCCGCGTCAAATGTCACGTAAGGAGCATCTCCCGAAAGTACGGTTGAGCTTGGTAGAATCCAAGCTTTGTGAGCTTGGGCTTGCATAGTGACAGAACTGGCTATTACACCTGCAGCAATGAGTTTAAGTAGTAATTTAGATTTCATATTGTTTCTCCCAAAAGAATGTATGACTGCCAAAAAAATAGCAGTGTTAGATGAGTAATAAAGTTGTGTTATTGAACACTTAAGCGAATGCTACCTAATTCGGTTTTACCGGTTTCTGCGATAGGTAATAAAGACGTCTCAAGTGGCAAAGTAATTGGAATAACTACGTTCTCGCGACCACCAACTTCGCGTACAGCTTCAATTCGTAATTTGTAATCGCCAGGTGCTAACCCCTTAAAGTCTCCTTTTGATAGGTCTATGGTCACCTCATGACTGCCAGGCCCCTTAGTTGCCGAAGTTAAACCATCATAGGGTAAGTCAAGGCTTCGGCCACCTCGTCTCCACCATTGGCGTAAGTCTTTAAGCCACTCTAAGCCTTCGTTATTCTTTTTATTAATTTGATACCAAACGGCTATTGGTGTGGATTGCCGGGTTGAGTCTTCAAGCCAAACTGCTACATAAGGTTTATGGTATTCGGCTGTATCTAGCTGTGGGATTTCTACAGTCAATGCCAAGGTATCAGCTTTGGCGTATGCTTGACTGACTGCAGATGCAGTTACTATGGCTCCAGCCAAAACACTTAACATAATTAGCTTTTTCTGCTTTTGCATATATCTCTCTCTTTAATACGCTTGTTAATGTACAAATAATAAAATCAAGACCAAGGGAATTAGCACACCTAACACCGCTAATGGCCCAGTAGATTGGCGACTAGACGTCTGACGCCACAATAAAACTAACCCCGTAATACTAAAAATTACGCAGCCACCGGCAAACACATCAATAAACCATGCCCAGGCTGAGCCAGTATCTCGACCTTTGTGCAAATCATTAAAAAATGCGATCCAACCTCTGTCAGTATCTTCATATATAAATTCACCACTCTCAGTATCAATAGCTAACCATGCGTCACCGCCAGGCCTGGCAAGTGGCAGGTAAAATTCACCGTCTTCCCATTCGCCGACTGCACGTTTATAGATTTCAATATCGTGGACCTGCTTAAGCCATTGATTAAGTGCCGACGGCAGATGACTTGTGGATGTTTCTTTACTAACCCATTTTTGCAGCAAAGTATTAGGTACTTCGCCTTCAATACTTATACGCTGAGGCGTACTAGCAATATCAGCAGCATGATTCAAAGTAATGCCCGTTATAGAAAACAAAAACATACCCGCCATACACAAGGACGCACTAATCCAATGCCACTGTCTTATTGATCCCATCGAAATCACCATCACTACACCCTACTCATTATTCGATTACCCTAGCTTTCATTTCTAACTAGGTTATTTAAAGACTGAATATTCGCTAAAACGTCTTGTCTAGCGGGGTTTAGTTG
The DNA here is from genome assembly GCF_039942875.1 of Paraglaciecola sp. Classification (GTDB taxonomy): domain Bacteria; phylum Pseudomonadota; class Gammaproteobacteria; order Enterobacterales; family Alteromonadaceae; genus Paraglaciecola. Next base: position 132,914 of record NZ_JBDVBQ010000027.1, on the reverse strand, counting down.
AATGACTTTTCTTAATAACCTCAAAGCGTCAGAGTATTTTTGACGATCAATTTCTAATTGGGCTTGGCCTAGCAGTGCACGCTCTTTAAATGCAGCTAACCCTTGGGCACGTGCGTAATATTGAACAGCTTGCGCTGACCGCTTTTTGCTATGCATTAATTTTGCGAGTGTTAATAAGGCTTCGCCATTAGTTGGGTCGGCGTTAACGCTACTCATTAGGCTTTTTTCAGCTTTCATTGAGTCGCCTTTAAGTAAGGCTAATTTGCTGCGATAGACATCAAAGCGGGATAAAAAATAGCTCGATGTGTGCTTACGGTAAGGCGCTAGCGCTGTAAGCAGTTGTTCTAGTGGTTGCCAGCGCTGGTTGAAAACCAACCATTGACAGATTTGATCAATGGGCTCTACCTCAAAGTGGGTGTTGTTATCCTTTTGGTTCGACTTTTTAGATAAAAATAGCGACAGGTTATTATCTAGTAATTCAACGGCCCGCTGTGCACTACCACTTTGAATATGTAATTGAGCTAGGGTAACTATGTTGTTTAGGTCGTGAGTAATATTAGCATCGTCATTTAACAATAGCGCACTTTCTAAACTGCTAAGTGCTTGTAATGATTGGCCCTGCTTCAAGGCTAGTTGGCCTCTTTGTAACCATAATTCAGCATTATCAGGGCTAGACATTAGCATGCCTTCAAGTAAGGCTTGAGCTTGGCTAAAAGCCTGTGCGTTAATCAATGCGTACAGTAAACCTTGTTTCCACTGCAAGTTGTCTGGTTCTAAAAATAATGCATATTGATAACCTGCTATGGCACTAGCACCTTGTTTTAATTGCAAATTAACAAAGGCTAATTGACCATAGACTTGGGCGTCTGCCACACCAAGTTCAATGCTTTTCTTTAGGTGTGTACGAGCTTTTAGGTAATCTTTATTCACCATATACACCATGCTTAAACTACGGTGTGCTAAGGCTAAGTCTGGCATTAATTGCAAGGCTGATTTAAGGGCAACTTCAGCTTCAGAGTATTGCTTTAAACTAATTAAGACTTGGCCCCGCAGCTGTCTTAAAGCCGCACTGTCTTGTTCAATATCTCTTTCGCTAAAGGCTTGCTCAATTGCCTTATGGTCTTGCGTGGCTAATAAAGGTTGGAGCTCTTTAGCAAAGCTACTTTCAGACGAATCTAATTGTGCCTGAGTTTCACCTGAGGCTATATTTTTTAACAGAAACTCCCACTTTGGGGCGGCAAGGTTTACGGTAATATCAGCGGTGTCATCTGTGGTGGCAAATACAGATGAGGATAGACTCGTCCATAGCACTGCGCATACAGTTAGGTTTTTTATCATCAAATTATAAGTCTTATACATTGGTAAATTTCTCATGAGCCAATATCTACAGGCAATATAAATTTTGCCCTAGCTGGCTGTCCGTCTTTTTGTGGTGGAGTGAATCTAATGCGACGCACTAGATTTTTAATTTCACTTTCTAGCTGTGGATAGGGGTTGGTAACGATTTTGACTAATGTTGCTTTACCTTGTTCGTCAATGACTAACTCAAATGCAACTTTTACTTTTTTAATGCCCTTTCTAGTGAGGCTTTTTGGTAATGTCACTTTTAGGATAGTGAGTAGCGTTGGTAATCCATCTAAATCACTTAAGTCAAACGCATCCCAATCAACCTCTAACGATTGCCACTGGTTCTCTTGAGGCGTGAAATCAGGCATATCGGGCTTATCAATAGTGATATTTTGTACAACTTTAACCATTTGAATACTGGCACCCGCTCCTTCAACCTGCACAGTAACGGGTGCAACGACAGCCTGTTGCTGTACCACAGGTGGAGGTGGCGGCGGAGGCGGTGTCGCTATCGTTATTTCTCTAACCATAACGGTGTCTTGTGGTATTTGGCTTAACCCATGACCTACCCATAGCGTTAATAACGCCAGTACCAAAATGATGATACTGGCGATACTCGCTATAGCTTGGGCTTTTGAAAAAAATCGAAATTTCTGAAGTACAAATAAGCCAGTAGCCTTGCTAATATTGCCATCTGTATTTCCATTTTTTTGCGCGTCTAAAGTCATCCTTTCAGTGCTGCCAAATTTACAGTTTTTGCGCCAGCAAGCTTAGCGCCATCGATCACCTCTAACAGTAATTCTGTAGGTACAGTTTTATCAGCTTGAATAACCACAGGCCTTGGCTCGCGGCGCTGCAGCTGTTCAACTATGCCACGTACCCCGGCCACTCCAACATTACTGCCGTCATAGAACACCTCACCGTTATCTGTGATAGCCAATAAAATTGCAGTTTGTTCCATCTTCTGAATAGAAATAGCTTGAGGCTTGTCTACCTCAACACCTGTTTCTTTAACAAATACTGTAGTGACAATAAAAAATATGAGCAAAATAAACACCACGTCTAATAGCGGCGACATGTCTATACCTTGTTCTGGTTGTTGCTCCAAGCGTCTTTGTAATCTAGTTGGCATTGTTGTTATCTCGATATTTCGTTCGGTACTAATGCAGCATGTACTGAACGCACATAAGAGTGCAGTAACCATGCTGGAATGGCACAAACTAACCCTAGTTGGGTAGTAAGAAGTGCATCAGCTATACCTGCACTCACTAATTCGCTACTGGCACCTTGACTGGCGATACCAATAAAGCAATCAAGTAGCCCAATAATAGTGCCTAACAACCCGAGTAATGGCAGTGCGCCAATCAAAACACCAGTAGATTTTTGTTGAATTTGAATGTTTTCAGCATCAATAACGCCGCGATTAAAGGCGCTAAAAGATAGAATGTAACTCATAGATATTTGGTAATAACAAATCAGCGCTAAACCCAGAATGCCCCAACAAACCCAGTTACCATATATTGGCTCAAGCATTATGTAGCACTCGACTCTTGTAGTGATGCTTGAGCAATACTAGGCTTTGGTATAGTAGTTTTTTCTTTAGCTTGAGTTGTGGCTGTAGACTCATTAATCAGGTTTGCTGTATTGCTAGTATTAACCTGCTCATCAGATTTACTGATTAAAATAGCGAAGCTTTCTAAATCGTTGTAGTAAGACTTAGCTTTGCGAGACAACACCGCATTTAATATCAGTGCAGGAATGGCTACCACTAAACCAAGCTCGGTAGTGACTAACGCTTGTGCAATACCGCCAGATACGACCTCAGGATCTCCTGACCCAAACAAGGTCATCATTTTAAAGGTTTCTATCATACCGCTAACCGTTCCAAGCAAACCTAATAAAGGAGACACCGCAGCGGTCATACCGATAGCGCCAATCCAACGTTCTAAACGGGTTTTGTCATCTTGTAACTGCATAAAGAGTTGATCGTCACGCTCATTTGCAGATTTGGCTGTTACCGCAATATCTAATAAGCGTTTTTGCATACCCTTTACTTTACCTATGATTTGAGATTGCGCAGTGTCTTGATTTTTAGCTAAAGCATTGCTCAAAATTGATGGGGTAAAGCGAATTACCTTAGATAAACGGCCTAGTTGTACAACTTTAACTAGGGCAATGATTAATGCAAATACTGCAAAAAACACAATAGGAATAGCCCATTTACCACCTTTTAGGACATGCTCAAAAAAGCTTTCGGAATGTTGTTGCCGTGCCATAGCGCGATTCATAGTTGGGTCAAATACAATTGAACCTGCGGCCTGCTTATGTAAATCACCAATTGTGCTGTTAGCAGCGCCTTTAAACTGCACGTTACTTTTTAACAAACCAGCTTGACCAGCATGGGCACTAGCAAGGCCTGCATAACCACTAGTTTCGTTCCAATACCATGAGATAGGTCCCATCGATAAAGTTGCTAACTCAGTAATATCCCCACTGGGTAAAATTACTTTTGATTGTTGCCAGCTAGGTGCAAAGTATTGCTCGAATTGCTGACTACTGATTAAGACTTTATCGAGCTTATCTGCTAAAGAGCTTCGGTCGATAATTGATTGGTCGGTACTATCACCTTGTTGCTGTAAAAAGCGGCGCAATAATCCTTGCTGATAAGCTTGTTGTTGGTTCCAACTATTTAAACGCTCTTCAAGTTGCGACAAACTTAAGGTTTTTTCGTCTGACAAACGTCTTACGGCAGCGGTTTTTTCACGTAAAGCCAATACCTCAGTTTCTAATTTAGATAGCTGACTTGACAATGCTTGGCGCTGCTTAGCAATGTTTTGTTCTGCCTTTGTTAATTCTTTTTGGGCAGTACTTATTTTGTTTAATAAACTCTCCGCTAGTTGCTCCTGAGCATTTACAGAAACATTGATTACCAAAGATAACGCCAAGGCAAATACACTGACCTTTGTAATCGTTCGTACATTTACTATGCTAATCATTGTAAACCGCCTACTGTTACTTTTGAGGCTACTAAGTTGACTGGTAGCTCTACAAAATTGGCCTGTTTACGTTTCTCGAATATATCTATCGCTTTTTTGATTTCAGTAGCGCGTATAGATTCACCTTCAGTCCAAACCCATTGATTATCTTGAACCTGCCCTTGCCCTTTAAGCTCTCCATCGGCGCTAACAAACCATGCAGCACTGACCCCTAGATAAAGTTGCTTAACCATAACGTCATCAGTTGTAGATACAGAGATTGGGCCTTCGTGAACAGAAATACGGTTTTGGAAATCCATAAGACTATTCAACTTAGCCAAAACAGCCTGCAAACTTATAGAGGTTTGGTTATCGTCAGAAGAGTCGTCTTGTTGTTGTAACCAAACATTCTTTAACGGCGGCGGCAATAATTCACTAAGGTGCTCTACTTGATTAAGCAGTAAAGCCAATTTATTAGATAAAGCGGCTTGTTGTTGCTCGAGATTTGATTGTTGTTCTAATAATTCAGTACGACGCTTAGTGACATCTTCTTGACTGTCTTTACTGTACTTAAGAACGTCTTCTAGCTGCTTTTTTTCAGCGCTGAGTAAGGTCAGCCTTTGATGTAGAATGGGCTTACTGGCCTGCCAATCCGCCAATAGATGACTGGTTTGTCGCTGAGTATCTAACCACTGACTCGTTAGCCTATCAATTTGAGTTAGGTCTGTAGCGAGTGCTGAAGGCATATTGACTGTGCTACCTAGAAAACTAAAGAACACTACAGTAAATATCGATAAAGCATTGATACTATTAGATATTGTTAGAATAACAACACTACCAGCTCTGATGTTTTGGAGTATTCTATCTAATGTTATACAGATTAACCTTGTCACATATTTCAACTTTTATCTCTCTTACTAGTCACAAACCATGAGCTTTGTAGCCTGGTCTTAATTACCCCATTTTGATAATCCGCCATTATCCACACAACCAATGTAATTGCAAATGATAATTACTTGCATTTAGATTATTAAGTGTTAGTCTGCGCCCCGAGAAATGCAATTAACACATAACAAATGGAGAATTTCTAAATGAGAAACCTAACTGGCATGCCTGCGAATATTGGCGTAAAGCGTAGTGCAATTACCCTAGCTATCGCAGCGGCTTTCCCTCTAGGTACTGCTATTGCGCAAGAAACCCAGCAATTACCTACTGCAAAAGCGACGGTGCAAACAGAAAATAGCTATAAAGTTGATAACTCTGCTTCAGTTAAATATACGCAACCGTTACTTGATACGGCTAAAACAATAACGGTAGTGTCGCAATCTGTTATGCAAGACCGTAATGTTGATAGTTTAAAAGATGCCCTTCGCAACGTTCCAGGCATTTCATTAGCGGCTGGTGAAGGCGGTGCACCTCCCGGCGACAGCATGTCTATTCGCGGTTTTAGTGCTAGTAACAGCATTTTAATTGATGGTGTACGTGATATCGCGGGTTACTCTCGTGATACATACAATGTGGAATCTGTAGAAGTTGCAAAAGGGCCAAGTTCTGCTGTTGCTGGCCGAGGTTCTGCTGGCGGTACAATCAACTTACAAAGCAAAACCGCTAAGTTAGAAGACTTTACTGATGTGAGCCTACGCTTAGGTAGTGAAGGAGATTACCGTGGTCAAGTTGATGCCAATCTTGCATTAGGTGATACCACTGCACTAAGGGTTAATGTATTAACAGATGATGGTGACGTACCGGGACGTGATCAGGTATTTAACTCTAAAAATGCTATTGCTGCTTCTTTAGCAACGGGTATTAATACAAAGTCTCGATTAACTGTGAATGGAGAATATCAAAAACAAGATAACTTACCTGATTATGGTATTCCATGGGTGTCAAATGGCTCTACGCCAGTGGCTGAGTTGGTAGACTATGTTGGTTCTGCGCCACCTGTAGATTTTGATAATTTCTACGGTAATGTTTATCGTGATTTTGAAGACATCACGGCTAGATCCCTTACCGCAAAATATGAATATGACCTGAGCCCTAATACTACTCTTAGAGCGTTAGCTCGAACAGGATCAATCAAGCGACTAAATATAGTAACCGCTCCTCGCTTTATTGATAACTCTACCACTACAGATGTGCGTTTAAGTGATGAAAAAACTCGTGATACACAAGATTCACTGAATGTATTTCAGTTTGACGTAATTGGTAGTTATCAGGTTGGAGACACCACTCATGATTTGGTTGCAGGTGCCGAATTTGCAAAAGAAAAATTCGAACGTTGGAATTATACCGCGGTTGTTGCTGATAACTTGAATGATACCCCCGAACTAGTTGATCTATACAATCCAGATTCGTTTGTTGAATATACAGGAGAATATGCCCGTACTGGCAAAAGCCAAGAGGCAACGGGTGATACCACCGCTATTTATGTTTTTGATACGGTGACCTTAAATTCGCAGTGGGAAGTAACAGCAGGGTTACGTTATGACATCTTTGAAACTGAATATTTCTATGACCTAGATGGCGATGATCCTACTGTAAAATTTGTAAACGAAGTGAAAGAGTTAACATGGAATGCAGGTGCAGTGTATAAACCTGCTGCCAACGGCTCTATTTACTTTGGTGCTGGTACTTCATTCACTCCCGCAGCAGAAGACTTAACCATATCTACCCGAGGAAATGCCGGTGATTTGGAACCAGAAAAAAATGTCAGCTACGAAATTGGGACTAAGTGGGAGCTGCTTGAAGGCAAAGTGTTAGCGAGTGCGGCTCTTTTCCGCAATGAGAAAACCAATGCATTAACCGATGACCCATTTGATGGGGTTGATGGCGATGATACTCGAGCTGATTCGTTAAATGGTGAGCAACGTGTAGACGGGTTAGAGCTGGGTTTGACCGGACAGTTGAGTAAAGAGTTACAAATATCAGCAGCCTATACCTTTCAAAAGAGTGAGGTCTTGAATGCTGAAGGTGATGATGAGACACAAATTGGCCTTGAATTACCGAGAACACCAGAGCACTCGTTCAGTTTGTGGGGAAGTTATGAACTTTCTGATGATGTATCATTTGGCTTAGGTGCTCAGTATATAGGTGACCGTTATAATAGCTCTAGTCTAACAGGCCGTGAACTGGCTGATGATTACTTAATTTTTGATATGATGGTGTCATACCAAGTTACTGAAAAACTAAGTGCTCAGTTAAATGGTAGTAACCTAACCGATGAAGATTACATTGATCAACTCGGTGGTGGTCACTTCTTACCGGGTGAAGGTCGTTACATTAGCGTAACAGCGACTTATTCGTTTTAGTAAGCTGGTAACAGCAAGCTAATTGTACGTATGCAGAGACATGAATACAGGGATGTATTCTTAAGCTGTAAGTTTCAAATTATTTAAAACAAACCGGGTACTTATCCGGTTTTGTCTTTGTTGTATTTCATGGGGATAAAGCCTTGTTAATAAAAGTTGCAAATGTATTAAGCCAAGAGCAAGTGCGGCAAGCCAAAGGGATCATGCTTGATGCCGATTGGACCGACGGTAATGTCACAGCTGGATACCAAAGCTCCCAAGCAAAAAATAATTTACAACTGCCAGAAGACTCTGAAGCTGCCCGTCAGCTAGGTGATATGATTTTACTGGCATTGTCTAAAAGTAATGTGTTTATGTCGGCGGCCTTGCCTAATAAGATATTCCCGCCTTTGTTTAATTGCTATCAAGGAGGTCAGTCTTTTGGTACCCATGTTGATAATGCCATCCGCCAAGTGCCGGGTACCCCTGTTAAAGTGCGTACCGATATATCAATGACCTTGTTTATCTCTGAGCCCGATGAATATGAAGGGGGCGAATTGGTGATAGAAGACACCTATGGCTCACAAAGTGTGAAATTTGCAGCAGGTGATATGGTGTTATATCCATCCACTAGTTTGCATCATGTTACCCCTGTGACTAAAGGTAGGCGGTTAGCTTCATTTTTTTGGCTGCAAAGTATGATCGCCAGTGATGAAAAACGTAGAATTTTATTTGATATGGATACAGCCATTCAAGGTTTAAGGCAGAGTATTCATGACAGCCCTGAAATTGTTCAGTTGACCGGTGTTTACCACAACCTTTTAAGGCAATGGGCACAAACCTAATATTAGGTTTAAACATAAATAACGGACACAAAAAAGCCGCTTACAAGAGCGGCTTTTAAATTATTGCTTTTCAGTACTTAATGGGTCAAATCATCAAAAAACTTTTTAACACCATCAAAGAAACCACTTTCTTTAGGGCGGTTCTTAGCGACATCCTTGCCAGTACCCATAGATTCTTCTAATTCGTTAAGCAGTTCTTTTTGACGAGAGCTTAAGTTAACCGGAGTTTCGATTACCACTTTACAAATTAAGTCACCTACACTGCCACTACGAACAGATTTAACGCCTTTACCACGTAAACGGAACATTTTTCCAGTTTGAGTTTCAGCGGTGACTTTAAGTTTAACCTTGCCTTCAAGTGTTGGTACTTCAATTTCTCCACCAAGTGCAGCACGGGTGAAACTTAGAGGTACTTCACAATATAGGTTATTACCTTCACGGGTGAATATTTTGTGGTCACGTACATGAACTTGTACATACAAGTCACCTGGTGGTGCACCGGTTTCTCCGGCTTCACCTTCACCTGTTAGGCGAATTCTGTCGCCAGTGTCGACACCAGCTGGTACTTTAACCGATAAGGTTTTGGTTTTTTGAACTCGACCTTCACCATGACATGCTTTACATGGATCGGAGATAATCTGTCCTTTACCAGAGCACGTTGGGCAAGTCTGCTGAACAGCAAAAAAGCCTTGACGCATTTGTACTTGGCCTTGGCCATGACAGGTTGGGCAAGTCGTTGGCTTAGACCCTTTTTTAGCACCAGAGCCATCACACACTTCACATCCGACTAATGTAGGAACGCGAATTTCTACGCTTTTACCTTTAACCGCTTCTTCAAGAGAAAGTTCTAGGTTATAGCGTAAGTCTGACCCTTGACGAGCACGAGATTGACGTCCACCGCCTCCCCTGCCACCGCCAAAGATATCACCGAAAACGTCACCAAAAATATCACCAAAGTCGCCACCTTGACCACCGCCACCGCCGCGATTTGGATCGACACCAGCGTGACCGTATTGATCGTAGGCCGCACGTTTTTGCGAATCGGTAAGCATTTCGTGTGCTTCTTGCACTTCTTTAAATTTTTCTTCCATAGCTTTATCGCCCTGCGTTCTATCAGGGTGATATTTCATGGCTAGACGTTTGTACGCCTTTTTTATTTCGCGTTCGGTGGCACTTTTGTCCACGCCTAACACTTCATAATAATCTCGCTTCGACATCTCGATTCGGTATCCTGCGGTCTATGTATGTTCACAAACTAGCTAAATTGCTAACTTGTATGACTACTATTTTTGATAATTCTTAAAACAAACAAGGCGCAAACAATGTGACTTGCTGCGCCGAGTTGTACTGCCGAGAAAACTCGGCAGTCAGTATGTCTAACAACAATTATTTTTTGTCGTCTTCTTTTACTTCTTCAAACTCAGCGTCAACTACATCTTCATCTTGTGGAGCTGCGCCCGCATCTGTTGCTTCTGGGCCAGCTTCAGCACCTTCAGCAGCCGCTTTAGCTTGAGCAACTTCCATCAATTTAGCTGATGCTTGGATAAGCTCTTGAGTTTTAGCGTCGATGGCTTCTTTGTCGCCTTCTTTCACTGCTTCTTCAAGGGCTACAACCGCAGCTTCGATTTGAACTTTATCTTCTTCACTTAACGCATCGCCTGCTTCTTCAACTTGCTTACGTGTACCGTGGATCATACCGTCAGCTTGGTTGCGAGCCTGAACTAGTTCTTCGAATTTAGCATCAGCGTCTTTATTTGCTTCTGCATCTTGAACCATTTGTTCAACTTCTTCTTCACTTAAACCTGAAGAAGCTTGGATCGTAATCTTCTGCTCTTTACCTGTATCCTTGTCTTTAGCAGATACATGTAAAATACCATCAGCATCGATATCAAAAGTCACTTCAATTTGCGGTGCGCCACGTTGTGCTGGGCGAATACCTTCTAAATTAAATTGACCTAGAGATTTGTTACCTTGGGCTTGCTTACGCTCACCTTGAAGTACATGAATCGTTACCGCAGACTGGTTATCTTCAGCTGTAGAGAAAGTCTGTGACTTTTTAGTAGGTACAGTTGTGTTCTTCTCGATTAGCGCAGTCATTACGCCGCCCATAGTTTCGATACCTAGTGAAAGTGGCGTTACGTCAAGTAACAATACGTCTTTAACATCGCCAGACAATACACCACCTTGAATTGCAGCACCTACGGCAACCGCTTCATCAGGGTTTACATCTTTACGTGGCTCTTTTCCGAAGAATTCAGTCACATATTTTTGTACTAGTGGCATACGTGTTTGACCACCAACCAAGATAATATCGTTGATATCACCTACAGAAAGGTCTGCATCAGATAATGCTTGCTTAAGTGGCTCTAGGGTAGCTTTAACCATAGCTTCAACAAGTGACTCTAATTTTGCACGAGTAAGCTTGATAGTAAGGTGCTTAGGACCAGATGCATCAGCTGTGATGTAAGGTAAGTTAACTTCTGTTTGTTGTGCAGAAGACAATTCAATCTTAGCTTTTTCACCCGCTTCTTTTAAACGTTGCATAGCTAATGGATCTTTACGTAAATCCATACCTGAGTCTTTCTTGAACTCATCTACTAAGTAATTAATAACTTGGTTATCAAAATCTTCACCACCTAAGTGAGTGTCACCGTTAGTCGCTAGTACTTCAAAGGTGTGCTCGCCATCTGCTTCGTCGATTTCGATGATAGAGATATCAAATGTACCACCACCTAAGTCATATACTGCAACAACGCTGTCGCCTTTCTTCTTGTCCATACCGTATGCAAGTGCAGCGGCAGTTGGCTCGTTGATAATACGCTTAACTTCAAGACCAGCGATACGACCTGCATCTTTAGTAGCTTGACGTTGAGAATCGTTGAAGTATGCAGGAACAGTAATAACGGCAGCGTCTACTGTTTCACCTAGATAATCTTCAGCGGTTTTCTTCATTTTTTTCAACACTTCTGCAGAAATCTGCGGCGGTGCCATTTTCTCGCCTTTCGCTTCAACCCATGCATCGCCGTTATCAGCTTTAACAATGTTAAAAGGCATAATGTCGATATCACGTTGAACTTCTTTATCTTCAAAGCGACGACCGATTAAACGCTTAATAGCGAATAAAGTGTTTTGTGGGTTAGTTACAGCCTGACGTTTAGCTGGCTGACCAACTAAAGTTTCGCCGTCTTGACTGTATGCAATAATTGAGGGGGTAGTACGATCCCCTTCTGCATTTTCAATAACTTTTGCTTTATCGCCATCTAGTACTGCCACACATGAGTTGGTAGTACCCAAATCTATTCCAATGATTCTACCCATTAGTTTTTCTCCAAAAAATTGTTCATAAAAGCTTGTACACTTTGTGGGGTTATTCTTGTGCTTTTCAACATCTTAATTAAAAAAACCTTCACAAAATCGTAATTATTTTCGCCAATTCGTCTCTATTGGGGTTAAGTCCCCAAATTGCAGACCAATTATGCTTGTGTATCTACACCACCTTCAGGTGCGCGGGTTACCATAACCATGGCTGGTCTTAACAAACGGCCATTTAATTCGTAACCTTTTTGCATCACTGCCATGACTGTATTTGGTGGCAGTTCTGCGTTTTCTTGCATCGACATAGCTTGATGCTGCTCTGGATTAAAAGGCTGACCTTGAGGGTCAATCACTGTCATTCCAAATTTTTCAATAGTGCTTACAAAAGACTTAAGTGTTAATTCAACGCCATCAACAACCGGCTTGATTGCTTCGTCTTCTGGATTAGCAACTTGTAAAGCACGCTCTAAATTATCAGCAACAGGTAATAACTCACCGGCAAATTTTTCTAATGCAAATTTACGAGCTTTGTCTATTTCGCCTTGAGCACGTTTACGGGCATTGTCAGACTCTGCCATAGCGCGAATTACTGAATCTTTTTGATCCGCTACTTTCGCTTCTGCTGCAGCAACGGCCGCTTCCAATTCAACAATACGTTGTTGGTCTTCGGTTAACTCAACTACTTCTTCAGATATTTGTTCTGCTGCGTGTTGCTCAGCTTCTACACCTGCTTCTAATTCTTCACCTTGTTGAGGTGTTTGTTCATTTGACATGCTTAGCTCCGTTTACTGTTTTCTTTAAGCAAAGTTATAACTGCCACTTTTAATGGGGTTATATTTTTAAGCTTCAAGGCAGGTAATTGATGTTTTTTTGATTTAAATTAAATATCGAGACTATAGGGCGATTAAAGCACGCTTTTATATTATTGAAGCTAAAGGTACAGTACAGAAACTTAGTTAGTTTCAAGAGCCCTATTTAAATAAACAATGATTAACGTTTGGACAGTTTCTACAGTAGTAATATGTTACTTACTCGTATTGTTCGGTTTAGCGTTTTGGGCTGAAAAACGCTACAAAGGCCAACAACAGCACCCTTTTATTTATAGTCTAGCATTGGGCGTTCACTGCACTTCTTGGGCTTTTTTTGGAACAACCACACAAGCTACTCAATATGGTTGGGCGTTTATACCTACTTATTTGGGGGCAATTTGTGTCTTTTTATTTGGGTATCCAGTCTTACGTAAAATAAGCTCTTTGTGCCATCAACACCAAGTTAATTCTCTTGCTGACTTTATTAGCTTACGATTCGAGAAGTCTTATTTATTAGCCGCAATTGTCACCTTGTTATGTTTAGTGGGCGTTATTCCATATATTGCACTGCAACTAGACTCAGTTAGTCAAAGCGTTTCATTACTAGTAGGTAATGATGTGACTTGGAGTACCAACATAGGTGCATATGTCGCCATCTTTATGGCAATATTTACTATTCTTTTTGGCCTAAAATCCTTAAGCGCTAGCGATAAACACCCTGGTTTAATGGTTACCATCGCTTTTGAGTCAATTGTCAAATTAGGCGCACTATGCATTATCGGCGGGTACATATGCTACGTCATGTTTGATGGAGTATTAGACTTATTTGGACAAGCTCAGTTGCACCCCAAAAGTCAAAGTATCATACAGGCGGACTCGGCCATATGGGTATACTTAAGCCATATGTTACTTGGGGTATGCTCAATGTTTTGCCTACCTAGGCAGTTTCATATCAATTTTGTTGAAAATAATGGCACTGAAGAACTCAGAACAGCACGTTGGTTTTTTCCTCTATATCTGTGTTTAATGACTATTTTTGTTTTACCTATAGGTGTTGCCGGTCATATTATATTTGATACGACATCTGTAAGTACCGATACTTATGCGTTAGCCCTGCCCTTATATGACCAAAATCCAAGCCTTGCCTTAATTGCATTTATTGGTGGACTGTCAGCTGCTACCAGCATGGTCATTATTGCGACCTTAGCTATGGGTATTATGATTTCGAATAATTTAGTCACGCCACTTAGACTAAAAATTCAATTACAGAGATTGCACCAACATAACCTGACTCCTAAAGCCATGTTATTTACTCGTCGTATTACCGTGGTGTTAGTCATGGGAATAGCCTATCTATATCACCTCGACATCAGTAAAACAGCCCCCTTAGTAAAAAGTGGCATAATTGCCATCGCCTTATTATCGCAAACATTTCCTATTATTATTGGTGGGTTATATTGGCGCGAACGTAACAAAAACGCCGCTATGATTGCTTTAATGGCGGGCTCATTATGTTGGGCTTACTGGTTACTATGGCCTAGTATCACTGCAAGTTACTATTTTGATACCCCTCCTAGCGACTTTCAACTTGCCTTTGGTTTTGTAAAAAGTTTATTAATTAACTTAAGTTGCTTTGTCGCCTTTAGTTTAATTTTTCCTAGCACTAAAAAGCACCCAACCAAAACTTTAGCAAAGCAGAGCTTTTCAACTCAACACAACGCCACGAAAATTTCTAAATTACTAGCGATCACAGAGAAAGTATTAGACAAAGACAGACACCAATATTTATTGAAGAATTTACCTTCAGAACAAACATCTGCCTATGCCAGTCCAAAATTACTCGCCAATTTTGAAAATGAAATAGCCAATCAAGTGGGTAATGTTAGTGCCAGAATTCTTCTGTCTGCTATCGCTGAAAAAAAGGATGTCGCCCTTGCCGAGTTAGTTGAATTGGTTGAAGAGGCCAGCCAAACATTTCACTTTAATCATGAAGTATTACAATCTTCGGTAGAGCATATTCAGCAAGGGATTTGTGTAGTAGACGTAAACTTAAACCTTTTGGCATGGAACCAACGTTATATCCAAATGTTTAATTATCCTCCGGGGTTAGTCACTGTAGGTATATCCATTGAGAACTTGTTAATCTTTAATGCTCAAAGAGGCTTATTTGGCAACAAACAACAAATCGATGCAGAAATTAGTAAACGCATGCAATTTATGCGAGACGGAAGCCTGTATAAATATGTCAGAGAGCAAAAAAACGGTAAAACGATTGAGGTTAACGGCAGCCCTCTTCCCGGCGGTGGGTTTGTCACCACTTATAGCGACATTACCGACTACATTAGTATTCAGCAACAATTACAACAATCAAAACAACATTTAGAATCTAGAGTCGCCCAGCGCACCACTGAACTAGAAACAGCCAATATTGCTCTAGAAGAAGCCAGACAAGAGGCCGAACAAGCTAACGAAAGTAAAAGTAAATTTTTAGCTGCTGCTGGACATGATTTAATGCAACCCTTTAATGCAGCCAGTTTATTTGCGTCTTTGATCAAAGAAAAAGCCCCTAACCAAGATCTAAAAGAAATGAGCCAAAGCTTGGTTCAATCTTTAAGCAATGCTGAGGAGTTACTATCAACCTTATTAGATATGACACGGTTAGACTCGGGAGTACTCGTACCTAAACTACAAAAATTTCCACTCAGTGAGGTACTCACCCCCTTAATACAAGAGTTCTCGGTTTTAGCGACTCACAAAGGGTTAATTATAAAATATGTAGCCTGTAGTTGTGTGGTGACGTCGGATAAAAAATTACTTAGACGTATTTTACAAAACCTTATCTCTAATGCCGTTCGATATACAGACTCAGGAAAAATCTTAGTCGTAGCTAAACGCCTCAATCAAAACCTGAATATTAGAGTGTACGATACGGGTAAAGGAATAGCTGAAAACCAGCAAGGTGCTATTTTTGAAGAATTTAACCAGCTAGACAAGCAGAATAACAATCAGGGATTAGGCTTAGGGCTAACCATAGTAGAAAGGTTTAGTGCATTACTTCATTATTCAGTAGCAGTAGAATCAAAATTGGGGCAAGGAAGTTGTTTTCACATCACGCTACCTAGAACAACAGCGACCCAGACCATTAAACCTATACCTAATATCACGCAATCAAATTCATCAGAATTAATGCGTGGTAAAGTGGTGGTCATTATTGAAAATGACTCAGATACCATTGAGGCCATTCGCCATCTATTTTTAAGCTGGGGCGCTTCAGTATATCCATTCAACAGTGCATCAGAAGCATTAAAATACTGCCCAACCTGCCCTAACCTATTATTTTTAGATTACCACTTAAACAACAACGAGACGGGTATTCAAGCAGCAGAGTTAATTAGAAAAAAATGGCAACAAAGGATACCAGCGGTGCTCAGCAGCGCAGATCGCACTGAAGCTGTCCGAAACCTAGCGGTTGAGGGACAGCTACATTATTTACCTAAACCTATAAAACCCGCAGCATTAAAAAGATTTATCATACAAACGGGTATCTGACGTGATTATGAGCGAAGACAAAATCAACAAAACTCAATTAAGGGTTAAACACAGCAGGCACAATTACGTTTTGTTTTTTCCATCTTACCGATCCCCGGATTAAAGGTATTGGTAGGGTCTAGTTTTCTATAAAACTTCTGTAAATCACTCTCTGCCTCGTACAGGTGGCCAACGTTATGTTCTGCTGGATATTTAGCACCTCTTGAATCAAGTAAAGCTAGCATTTGTTTTTTCACCTGTTTGGCATCTGTACCCTTTTTAAGTACATAGTCTTGGTGAAATACATGGCAAAAAAAGTGGCCGTAATAAAGACGCTTGTCAATATGTTGTGAAATACTCTCAGGAAACTCTTCCACCCACTCCATATCGTTGCGGCGAAGCGCAATATCTAAAGCCAAAATATCGCCGACGCTTTTAGATTTTAAAGTTTGATAACGAATAGCCGCCCCTGCTGCGGCAAAACGATGTAAAAATGCTCTTGAAGACTCATCTTCATCACATGCAAAATAGTCACCTGCTTCTGGGTTGTTAGTAAAAAAATCACTCAAGTACTGTTTTGCTTCAGCAATACCTGCATCACTCATCTTCAGTAAGAGGTGATGCTCGTATTTATCATTATAATCTAGCATCCTTTTCGGCAGGTGAGCTGGAAACAAGTAACTCACACCCTGCATGACTCTGTCTGTTAGGAACTTTGGTAAAAATGGCACCTTGTTAAGTGCGGCATCAATGCGGCCTTTTATAGCGAACATTTTAGGTAACGCGTCAGTTCCTAAGTGTAATATGCTCAAAAAAGTATCTTTACCGTATTGGTTGGCGATATCGAAACAATCTCTGTGCAGGTATTCGCCCACCTCAGGTAAATTTTTGAAGTTTGATAACATATCTTTACGTATGGTGCTAAGTGTATGCGGGTCGTTTGTGCCAATATAAAAAGTTTGTTCTTTTTTAGCCACACTAAATGTATCTAATCTCACAGCAAATACTGCAACTTTTCCAGCACAACCACTGGACTCAAAAAGCCTTTTAGGATCAGCGTTAAAACGACTAGGCGTATCTGCATTTACATCGCGGATAAGATCAACATAATCTGTTGCTGAGGCTTTTTTCTCGGTGCTAAAGTTACTATCATCAAAATTTCCTGACTCTAGGTTCGCCAGAATCTCTTCTGGCTCTTGACCTAAGTCAATACCAAGGTGATTAACCAAATGTAATTCACCTTTAGCGTTTACCCATGCAAATATTGACAACTCTGTATAAGCTGGGCCTCTTTTGACTAGGGCACCACCAGAGTTATTAGCAACACCGCCCACTACAGTGGCTCCTAATGATGATGAACCAATCACAGAATGAGGCGCTCTATTCAATGGTTTAAGTGTTTTTTCAAGAGTATGTAAAGTCGTGCCAGGCAGACCAATAACCTGCTCACCTGCGCCAAGCATTATCAGTTTGTCCATGGCCAAAGTATTAATTACAACCACCTCACGATCATAATCATGACCACTTGGGGTCGAGCCCTCGGTTAGGCCAGTTTTAGCCGCTTGCATAACAATAATACAATCAGCTTTAATGCAAGCTTGTAACACCTTCCAAAATTCAACTAAGGTTTGCGGGAAAACCACTGCAAGTGCTGAGCCTTCCCCTGACCGCCAACCCTTCCGATAATATTCGGTACTACGCTCACCAACTGCGACATTATCAGTCGTTAAAATGGAAACTAACTCACCAATAACTGAGTGTGGTGACATGAAACTCTCCTAATAAAAAATTTAAACTATTGAAACCAACTCTACAGTTGGCAAACTTTATAATTGTATTATGTCAAAAAGGTTAATCTGCGGGCCACATAAATACAGAAATCTTTTTTATGTGCATTTACAAAAGTTAAATTAATGAATATCCCATTAGATTAAGGCAATTATTCTAAAGGCGTAATAAAAAATAAGGTAACCTTGACTTATATCTACACTTATCTTGAATTGACTCATATAGTCGTATCTTGGGCATTCTAACTAGAGATAATATTAATGATATCTTGTGAGTATTATGACTACATAGAAGTAGCTTGCATGTATGGCTACACAATAAGGCTAACGTTAAAGTCCGGGGCAAGCGTGCTCGGTACCGCTGTGGATACCAGCCGGAATGAGCAGTCAGATGAGTGTATAAAAATGAAAGTTGATGATAACCATATGTTAGTGACTTTGAACTCAATCACAACTATGCACGTTCTAGATAATTATGCTCAGTTTAAGGTCGTAAACTTTAAATAGCCCCCTCAAAAAACTCAAATACATTATCCTTCTGTTGTATTCATGACACTTTTAAACATGACTCCGGCTTGGGTTCGGTTGTTAAAGTTGAGTTTATTAAGAACAGCAGAGACATGTTGTTTTATAGTGGATTCACTGACTTGCAACTCATAGGCGATTTGCTTATTTAGTAAGCCGTCAGCCATCATTTGCAATACTCGAAATTGATGGGGAGTGAGCAGTGCTAAGCGATTGGCAAAGCCTTTAAATTCAGAATTATCATGCTCTTGAACATCATTCATCATATCTTCCGGCACCCAAATTTGACCATCTAAAATTTGTGTCACCGCAGACGTAATGAGAGGTAAAGGCGTGGACTTTGGGATATAACCACTGGAGCCGAAATCAATAGCCTTTTTGATAATTTCTGAGCGCTCATCAGCAGATACAATAATGACCAAAACATCGGGATAGTTATTACGCAAGGTAGTTAAGCCAGTTAACCCCATATTGCCTGGCATATTAAGATCTAAAAAAACCAACTCAATTTCTGCATGTACCGAGAGTAAAGCTTCGGTTTCAGCAAAATTAGATGCTTCTAGGATATTATCACCCAAGCTTTCAAATATGGCATGCTTTAGTGCACTTCGAAATATCGGGTGGTCATCTGCAACAATCGCTCGGGCTAGCATGAGTAAGTCCTTAAAAAGCACTGGCACTAAAGCCTGAAGAGTAAAATAGATAGTGGTTTAAAAGCAATAAAAAAGGCAGCCGAAGCTGCCTATATATAAAATACTTGAATTAAAACCTATATCCTACCGTTAAGCTGATTGTTAATGGATCGCCATAATAACCAATCAAGGTGTTATCTCCGCCGGTACCTGCGGTATAACCTGTAGGGTCGTCGGAATTTTCAGTCACAAATTGATAGCCACCTACAACATATTCTTCATCCGTGAGGTTTTTAGCGTGTATACCTCCATACCAATCACCTTCAACACTGGTCCAAGATACACTCATGTTCAGTAGACCGTACCCATCTTGTGTAATTAAGCTATTTGCGGTTTCAGTAATGGTGTAATCATCTCGGTAATAGTAATTAGCACTGAATACTAGATCGCCAATATCAGAAGACCATACATAATTTGCGGCGAAATTTGCGGTGTACTCTGGTGTGTTAGCAATGGCAAATGCGTCAGAAATATCGACAGGTCCATCTACCGTTTCTTGTATCACTTCACTAAATTCAGCATCAATATAACCTAGAGCAATATCAAAAGTTAGGTCGTCAGTCGCTGCATAGGTAAACTCAGCTTCTACCCCTTGACCTGTTGAACTACCCACATTCCCCAATATCTGCTGTAAGTCTTCAGGAGAACTGACGGGCAGCACAGAAATATATTGACGGTCTTTGTGGTCTAACGCAAACAAAGTGACATTAGCCCTTAGGTTGTCATTCCAGTCACTTTTCATCCCAACTTCAAATGAATCAACCACTTCAGGGTCCACTGACGGCTCATTTATGGTCGCCCTAGGATTGAATGTTCCTGATTTAAAACCCTGAGCATAACTGGCGTAAAACATAATGTTTTTAGCATATTGGTATTCAACACTGAAACTAGGGGTTAACCTTGACCAGTCGTCTTTTGCAGGGGCATCTAACACGCCATCATTGTTACTATCTGTCCCTAAAACTTGTGGCACTATGTCACCCTCTGGTCTTACATATCCCGGGATCCAGTCAGAATAAGGGTAAACATTATCAAAAATAAGGCCATTATTTACAGTAGCTGACTTTTCTTCTTTGGTATAACGAAGGCCAACTGACATAGACAGTTTATCTGACACATCGAAACTACTTTGCCCATACACTGCTTGGCTTTCACTATTATTACACCCAGAAACTTCTCTAGTAAGACCTGGTGTGGCAAATGCAGCCCTACCTAAAAATCCTAAAATAGCATCAAAATTGCCGCATGACTCTCCATCATAAAAGTACACCCCCGCGACGAAAGACAAACCATCTACGCCATAACTCAGGTTAACCTCATGTGTATCATTACTATCGTCATATTCAGCCGGAACATCAAAGATATCTAAAGCAGTACTATCAAAATCTATGTTTGTAGCCGAATAGCTCTCTCTGTGGGAGCCTATATATTTTACTTGTAGTGCTTCTAATACATCATATTGGGCTAACCAACTATAGCCGTCTAGCTCAACACTATTAAATGTTGGTAAGCTGGTGTAAGAATCGAACACACTATTAGGAACAGGGGCGTCAGTTAAACGGCTGGGTAATAAACGATACCCCCCTTTAGAATTAGATGTGTCCTCTGTTTTATCCCACCGTACTCTGAAAAATAAATCATCAGTAGCATGAAACTCAACATTGAACCTAGCAGCCCACAGGTCTTTATTGTAATTTTCTAAGTCTTGATTGGGTAAGTCTGACTCCAAATACTGACCAAAGCCATCTCGATTTAGATTGGCATAGCCAAGGCCTACATATAACTTATCTTCAATAACAGGTATTTGACCGGTAACCTTAATATCACGTTGAGCGTAACTCCCAATAGTCCCCGACATATTAAAAGCGGTGTCACCTGACATTTCTTTAGTGACGTATTTTATGGCTCCGCCAATTGTATTTTTGCCATAAAGTGAACCTTGCGGCCCTCTTAGGACTTCAATTCGTTCTACATCAAGTAAATCTAATACGGCTCCTTGAGGACGAGCAACGTATACATCATCCACATAGATACCCACTCCTGGTTCATATCCCCATAGCGGGTCTTGCTGCCCCACACCACGAATGAAAGCCGTTAAGGTAGAGTTGGTGCCTCGACTATTTTGTAGAGTTGTATTTGGTGAAAATTGTTGAATTTCGGTGATCACCGCAATCCCTAAAGCATTCAATTCCATTTCGCCAATCGATGTCACTGCAATTGGTACTTCTTGTAGACTTTCTGTCGTTTTTCGAGCCGTTACCTCAATACGCTCTAGACCAACATTGTCCTGTTGAGCATAGACATTTGTACTAATTATGGCGCCTACGGCCATAGCGCAAAGTGATTGATTGAATAGCTGTTTAGTGTCTGTAATACGGGATGTGTTATTTATAATTTTCATTGTGTCCTCGGATATCAGTTTTATATTGCTCTGTATGCTGCGGTCTTAATTACCTTAATCCAGAACAATCAATTCGTCCTTAGTACCATAGTACTATGGGCTTTTCTCACCCTTTGACACACACTTCAACTCATCCTTTCTGTTGGTCTGCGGTCTCAGACTCAATTTTAAGGAAACATAACATATGCTTAGTTTAATTGGCCTAATAGGTGGATTATTACTACTTATAGTTCTAACTATTCGTGGAATGAATTTATTTATAGCGGCGCCACTTTGTGCTTTGTTGGTTACGATAACCAGCGGTTTACCTGTCTTCATAGGTGAACATAATTTTATTGAAACCTACATGCAGGGATTTTCTGCTTTTATCGCTGCTTGGTTCTTCATGTTCTTACTCGGTTCACTCTTCGGGAAATTTATGGAAGATACCGGTGCAGCTGATGCTTTATCTCAATGGATCATTAATAAGTTAGGGCGAAAACAAGCCGTATTAGCAGTTGTAATAGCTTGCGCGGTTTTAACCTACGGTGGAGTGAGTGTTTTTGTGGTGGCTTTCTCTGTATACCCTATGGCTGTTAGTTTATTTAAAGATGCTAATTTGCCTAGGCGATTCATACCGGCAACTTTGGCTTTTGGTTCAGTCACATTTACTATGACATCTGCTGGCTCACCTGAAATTCAAAATTGGATCCCTATTAAATACCTAGGCACCTCACCTTTTGCTGGCTGGGAAGTGAGCTTAGTGGTAGCTATATTTATGGCTAGCTTCGGTTTTTGGTGGATACGGCGCATGCTTAACAAAGCGGTAGCCAATGGCGAATGTTTTGAAGTACGAGACCATGATCCTATAACTAAGACGCGAGATTACCCACACCCATTTACAGGTATATTACCGTTACTGGTGGTATTAGTTTTATCATTTATTCTACATACACACTTGCAGCAAATGGCATTGATTGTGGCCTTAGGTGGCGGTGTGTTATGCCTTATGCTAGTCAATCGCAACTATTTTAATAATGTACAACATGCCATAACGGCAGGCACCACTGGTGCACTTATCGCTATAGGGAATACCGCAGCAGTCGTGGGCTTTGGCAGCATAGCGAAATCAACCACAGCATTTCAATCTGCAGTGGAGGTTATGACCCATATTCCCGGTAACGAATTAATAGGAGCGGCTATAGCCATAAGTGTTATCGCTGGATTAACAGGCTCTGCATCCGGCGGACAAGTCATTGCTCTACCTCTCATAGCTCCTCACTATGTTGACCAAGGTGTCGACCCCGAAGAATTACATCGTATTGTAGCCATTTCGTCAGGAGCATTAGATTCATTGCCTCATAATGGTTATGTTGTTACAACCATAAGGGCAATTTGCCACGAAACACACCAAAGGGCGTATTGGCCATTGGGGGCGCTAACCGTTGTTGTTCCTTTATGCGGCGTCGCCCTTGCGATTGCCATTTTCAGTTTTGTTTAACTTTTTTAGGAACATAATTTTTATGCAATTCATATTTTTCGTTATCAAGCTTTCATTATTTATCTACCTTACTAGCTTTATTGCTATTGCCGAGACTACGCCACTTGTAATTAAACAACGTTTTGAGACCGAAAATTTCAAAACGTTTAACCAACAAGAAATTAAAAAAGTAGCAGTTGGTTGGGAGAGTTATGGAAAGTTAAATGCTAATAAAGATAACGCTATATTAATAACCCATTACTTTTCAGCGAATTCTCACGCAGCAGGAAAATACTCAGAAGACGATCCCCAAGCGGGTTATTGGGATAACCTAATTGGGCCAAACAAGGCAATTGATACCAATAAATATTTTGTTATTAGTGTGGATAGTTTAGCTAATTTAGGTGTTTACAATGAACATGTAATTACCACAGGTCCCGCGACCCTGAACCCTGACACTGACAAACCCTACGGCCTTACTTTTCCGGTTGTAACCATCAGAGACTTTGTGAATATACAAAAATTAGTGCTTGAAAGTTTAGGGATTGAAAAATTACATACTGTAATAGGTGCATCTATGGGCTCTATGCAGGCTATAGACTGGGCAGCAACTTACCCTAAATGGGTCCCAAGGATGATATCTGTAATTGGTAATGCACAAACTGATGCTTGGACGACAGCACTTATAGAGCGATGGACTATCCCAATAAAGCTCGACCCAGCTTGGAATAATGGTGACTACTACGACCAAACCCCGCCAACAGAAGGCTTAATAGCCGCGCTGATGTTTATTACTCAAGATGCACTGACACCAGAGTTTATTAATGAAGTGGGCGGTTCATCATCAGTAAACCATCGGCCCCTAGAGGCCAAATCATTGGCTTCGATATTAGACTCTCATAGAATCGTACAATGGTTAAGAACCCGGGCCACCACAAGAGCGAAAACCTTTGACGCCAACCACCTACTCTATCTTGCGAGAGCTTCTCAATTATTTATAGCTGGGCACAAAAATAATTTGAATAAATCACTCTCAGAAATTAAAGCTAAGACATTATTTTTACCTTCAGCGAATGACTTATTGCTCATGCCTTACCTTAGTGTAGAAGCACACCAAAGCCTAAAAGAGCTAGGTAAGACAAGTGAACTTGAAACATTGACAGGTAATTTAGGACATTTAAATGGGGTATCAGCTATTACAGAAAAAGCCCTAAAAATAAAAAACTTTATAGAGCAATAGTGGCACCTAACTAGAGATTAACTATGATAAAAACAAGCTTATTAATACTTGGCAGTTTAGTTTCTGTCATCACAAACCTAGATGCAGCACAGTTAAACTTGGACACGCAGAAAATTGCAGTGTCTGGTTTATCTAGCGGTGGATACATGGCGAATCAATTTCATATAGCCCATTCTAAGTGGGTTGATAAAGTAGGAATTATCGCCGCTGGCCCCTATTATTGTGCCAACAATAGTATTAAAGAAGCCCTTGAAAAATGTGTTAATAAAAGTACAGAAACCACTAACAAACACCTTTTTCACCAAGCCAATAACTATGCTCAAAGTGGCGATATTGATCCTCTTGAAAATATAGCAAATAGCAAGGTGTGGTTATTAAGAGGTATCAAAGATAAAACCATTGCCCCTGAGGTAAACCAAGCTTTATTTACTCAATATCAAAACTGGTTAAATGAAGCACACCTCAAATTTATTACAGACCAGCCTTTTGGGCATCACTTTCCTACACTAGCAAACGGCACAAAATGTGATGTTTCTGAGCCTCCATTTATTGGTAACTGCAACTACGATGCAGCTGGTGAAATGTTGAGCTATTTATACGGCTCATTAGCACCGAGAGTCACTGAAACAACAGGCAAACTACAACAATTCGACCAGCATAGTTTAGGAGGCGATTCTGCCCAGTCATTGGCTAAAGACGGTTTTGCTTATATTCCGAAGACTTGCCAACAAGGTGAAATGTGCAATATTCATGTTCACTTTCATGGCTGCCAGCAAAACCTAGAAACCATAGGTACGCAATATATAACCCAAAACGGCATCAATAATTGGGCAGATAACAATCACCTAATTGTCATATACCCCCAAACAAAGAACTCAATATTTATGCCCTTAAATCCACAAGGGTGCTGGGATTGGTGGGGCTACACTGACGATAAATACGCAACAAAAAAAGGACAACAAGTTATGGCTATTAAAAATATAGTGACGTCATTTTCCTCTAAAATTAAGATAGGAGAATAGCCATGGAAAGCAGAAATATTCTCATAACAGGTGGAGCCAGTGGTATAGGTTTTGGCATAGCGGAGCATTTAGGCCGTTTAGGTCATCATATTGTTATTGCAGATATTAATTTAGCTGCGGCAGAATTAGCTTCACTCAAACTGCATAAAAAAAATATCAAAGCTACTGCCCTTCAGTTGGATGTCACTAATGCAATAAGCGTTGCTTCTTTACCCCAAACCTTAGGGCCAATCACAATAGATGTATTGATTAACAATGCTGGAATTCAACACGTTAGTAAACTGGAAGACTTTCCACCACAAAAGTGGCAGCAGTTGATAGATATAATGTTAGTTGCACCAGCATTATTGAGCCAAGCGTTATTACCCGCAATGCGACAACAAAACTATGGCCGTATTATTAATATAGGCTCGGTACATTCTGTTATCGCCTCCCCCTTTAAATCCGCTTATGTTGCAGCAAAACATGGCTTGTTAGGCTTTTCTAAAACCTTAGCCTTAGAAACTGGTGATTGTGATGTAACAGTGAATACACTATGCCCTGCATATGTGAAAACCCCTTTAGTTGAAAACCAGATAGCAGCCCAAGCGATTGAAAATGGCATAAGTCAGCAAGAAGTGGTTGATAAAATTATGTTAGCGCCAATGCCTAAAAAGTCATTTATTGATATAGAGGAACTCGGCGCATTAACTGCTTTTTTATTAACAGGAGCTGCTAAAAACATCACGGCTCAAGCATTAGTCATTGATGGGGGGTGGACTGCCAGATAAATTTATAGTTACTTTGACTAAACATTAGTGAGTTTGACAGATTTATTATCTGCAAAAAACCTTAAAAACAATCTAACCACTTGTTTATATTGCACATTTAAAATATGACGCACACTATGCAGAGTATTTGTAAGATAATTTATAAACGTTAGGAATTTTGTATGGATATTGGGATGATTTTTGTATTAATTATTTTATTCGCTTTTGTGTTACCCATAGTTATTTACGGGACTTGGAGCACCCATAAAAAAGACATGGCTAAATTAAGTGCGAGCTTGAATGATTCTGAAAAAGAAAATTTAAAAAATGAATTAAAGGCGGTTAAAACTAGATTAGAAGTACTAGAAGCCATAGTAACCGACAAAAAATATCAACTAAACCAAGAAATTTCTGAATTGAAGTCAGTTAAATAGTATCTGTATATTGTAAGCTCATTTAGGTTTGAGGTGGCTAAACCACCTAATTAGTGAGTTACAGGCACCATAAGCATACCCTTAAGGTGCCTCTCCTAGGAAGTTTTAAAAAGTGCCAGTTAACATTTAGCTGTTAAAGATTTAGTACAGTTTACTATCACCTAGTAAAATGACACTGCATTCTACATAATCTAATTTGCTAAGGATTACATGGATTTAGAAATCAGTGGAAATAACTAATATCTAGTTCGCTTTTTATTGTTGTTAGCCTTTTTTGTGCGCTTTCAAAATCGGCCCAAGCACCATTGCATAGTCTTATGGTTGAGGCTGACAAACGCTATTACAGACTTTTTATACCTGTAAAATATAATCCGCAAACATCTTACCCATTGGTACTTAATTTTCATGGCACCAATAGTGACCCCTTTAACCAAGAAGTCTTAACAAGGTTCGAGAAATTAGGTCAACAGAAGCAATTTATAGTGGTATCTCCCTTGGCATTATTTACTCGTAATGACGGAGAGCCAATTACGTGGAACGTAGACTATGAGCCGGGACCTGATGACGTAATATTCGTATCGCATTTAATCAAGCACTTGAATCGAACCTTCAACATTGATGGGAATAAAATCTATGCGACAGGCTTCTCAGGTGGAGCAAGAATGTCTAGCAGACTAGCATGTGCAATTCCTGACACAATAGCTGCTATAGCACCCGTTGCTGGGTTAAGGTTTCCAGATGCCTGCAAACCTAGTCATGGTGTGCCAATAATAAGTTTTCACGGTGAAAAAGACACCATTAATCATTACAAACTACAACACGACTCCCCCGTCTATTGGAAGATGGGTTTTGATGAAGCTTTAAGTAAATGGGTAAAAAACAACCAATGCACCGAGACTAATATCCAAAAATATTCAGATACTATACTGGAGCAGCGATATTCAGGCTGCGATGATGGTGCAGATATATTATTCTACAAATCATCAATAGCTGGCCATACTTGGCCTGGTTCATCACAAGCTGATAAATTTTTAGAATACGGTTTGGGTACCACTGAAAAACAATTAGATGCCACTAATTTAATTTGGGAGTTCTTTAAAAACCATCAAAAAAACTAGTTTGCCACGAACTCTGTAACATACATCACTATAACTGGCGCCCAAGTTGAGCGCCTAACTATTTTAATTGAGGACTTAATTTGAGCGATCCTATCATTTCATTAGTCGCAGTGGGACTTATTTCCATAGCCTGCCAATTTTTTGCCTATAAAATAAAATTACCCGCCATTTTACCTTTATTAATTGTAGGTATTACTGTGGGCCCGGTATTGGGCCTACTAAATGCCGACCTTTTACTGGGTGACTTGTTATTTCCTATTGTCTCTTTGTCGGTAGCAATTATTTTATTTGAAGGTTCATTAACCCTCAAAGTTAACGATTTAAGTGGCCATGGCTCCATGGTACGAAATTTATGCACAGTAGGCGCGTTAATTACTTGGGTAGTCGCCGCCCCAGTTGCGCATTATGCCCTTGGAATGTCTTGGGAAATGGCGTTCTTATTTGGCGCAATTGTTACAGTAACTGGCCCTACAGTGATAGTTCCTATGTTACGTACAGTTAGACCCAGCTCCAAAATATCCAATATATTGAGATGGGAAGGCATTATTATCGACCCTATTGGTGCTTTGTTAGCGGTATTAGTATTTGAATACATAGTATCCACCCAAGATGCTTTGACCCATACCCTCTTTGCTTTTGCAAAAACCATAGGTGTAGGTACCGTCTTTGGAGTTTTGTCAGGTTACCTAATGGGGCTGGTATTACGAAATAACCTAGTCCCCCACTACCTAGTGAATACTGCCGTACTCACCTTAATGTTAGGGGTATTTGAAGGTTCTAATCTCATTGCACATGAGTCAGGTTTGTTAACTGTCACGATTATGGGAATGTGGTTAGCCAATATGAAACGGGTTGAAGTTGAAAGTATTTTAGAGTTTAAAGAAACCCTGAGCGTACTATTAATTTCAGGTTTGTTTATTCTTCTTGCATCAAGGATTGAACTTGGCAGCATACTTAACTTGGGTTGGGGATCTGTGATTGTTCTCTTAGCCATAATGTTTGTCGCTAGGCCGATTTCTGTTTTTATCTCTTCTATTGGTAGCAAGTTTACATGGCGGGAGTTAGCACTATTAAGTTGGATCGCCCCAAGGGGAATAGTAGCAGCTGCGGTATCGGCTCTATTTGCGTTGAAACTGGAAGCTTTAGATTACGCCCAAGTGGATTTGTTAGTGCCAATGGTCTTTTTAGTCATTATTGCAACCGTAGTAGTGCAAAGCTTGACTTCAGTGAGAGTAGCGAAACTGCTTGGACAAAGGGCACCTGCCCCACATGGTTTTCTAATCTTTGGAGGCGGCTTATTCGCTAGAATGTTTGCTAAAGAATTAATAAAACTCGATGTTAGGGTTAGCATAGCAGATACAAACTGGGAATCGATAAGCAATGCGCGCATGGAAGGCATTCCCACCTATTTTGGCAATCCTATGTCTGACCACGCCTCTAGAACCTTAGACTTATCTATCTTTGGTAAGGTATTAGTCATATCCCCTTACAAGCAGCTCAACCCATTAATAACCTACCATTTTGAACATTTAATTGGTAAGGGCTCGGCAATCAGCTTAAGCAATGATGAATCAAAAAAACTCGCCAGCCATCAACTTTCAGAATCCTATGCTAAAAAGCTAGTGTTGTTTTCAGAGGATGTAAATTACAGTAAGTTAGCAGGTTATGTTGCCAAGGGTAGCGTTATTAAAACCACTAAAATTTCAGAAGAGTTTACCTATGAAGACTATGAACAAGAATATGGCAGTCGTTTAGTACTTTTATGTGCAGTAGAACCTAAGGGCCGCGTGCACATATACACATCACTTCAGAAAGTAAAAGTTAAACCAGATTGGAAAATTGTCAGCCTAATAAAGGCAGAAAAATAGTAAAATCTTAGGTTAGATAACCTGATAAGTAATCAGGTTATCTAAAGCGAAAACCTCAGTCATATTAAATACTGACTTATAGGCTATTAACTTCAGCCAACTTAACAGTTAATTCAGGGAGCAAGTGTGAATGCTTTTTATGTATGTAAGGATAAAACATATGCTTCTCAACGGCAGGCTCTAACCTTACAACACCGCTTATATCGGCTTGTTTATTTAAGGCTTTAAAAAGACTGGTAGACCCCACTAGCAAGTCAATTCTATCAAACATTAACATTTGCAAAGATTGGTCTAAATTATCAATTGAATATAATTTAAATGGGTATTTTTCAGAAGCAAATTCGATATATTTCATACCTTTACGATAACCTAATAGGTAATCAGCAGGTATGCTTCCCCACCCATCTACAGTGAACTCTTTACCTGACTTAACATAAAAATACACCAGGTGGCTATAACAAGACTCGTTAACTTGAATCAAGTTGGGATAGTCTTTATCAAGCCCTCCTATCCGGGCAACTTCTCCGTTGGTTGTGCCATTGTTCGACATCAATAAGGCACGTTTAGCCGGCATTAAGCTCACTTCAAATTTATAACCTATTTGGTTAAAAGCACGGGTTAATTTATCTTCACAAATAACCCTAGCACTGTTATTTTCAATGGGAGCAGAAAACACAATCCTGCCTTTACTATTAGCGCAAACAGAAGTACTCAAAAAAGCACAACAAACTAATGAAATAATAAAAATCCGTTTAATCAACATCTATCGCTTCCTTAGCATTGAAAGAATCACTTAAATTAGGTCATTCTTGATACTTCACTGTAATACAAACATCATCATAAACAAGGTACTGGAAGGCTGAATTACCAATTTAAATCATCTGGAATTTCATAATCCGCATACCAATCATCATTTTCACTTTCTTGTTGGTCTTGCTGACTGATAATATCAGCTCGGTATACCACTACGTTTTCATCTCGCTCTGCTATTTTATTAGCGACGGGCATAGGCACAAGTTCATAACCATCGTTTAGCTTAACTATGGCAAGCTTACCTTGAGTGATTTGTTTGTGCGTGGCTTGACTTACATACATGCGCTTTATCAAAGTACCATCAGTAAAGTTACACACTAAGTCTTCACCACTTTTACCGGCAAACTTAGGTTGTTTGTTCACCTCTATTAATTGTTTTATTTGCGCAACCACAGCTTTTTTATCGGCCTCTTGTTTGGCCTTTTGATTAAGCTCGCGGTCTTTTGCTTTTTTGGCTTCAATTAACTTTTCAGCGGAAAGTTTTGCTTCGTTAGTTTCTACTATTTGTTTGTTATTCTTTTTAGCAATAGCTTGTTTGTGTTTTTGTTGTCGAACCTGTTTTGCTTTTTTCTTGTCAGCTAAACCAGCCTTGAGTAATTGTTCTTGAAGAGATAGGGCCATATCTAATTGCCATTATTAACAAAGTTATAAAAATATGGCAGCACCCTAGGGTACTGCCATGTTGTTTATCGCAGAAAACCAAGCTTACTTTTTAGGTTTCTTACGTTTATCTTCTACTTGCCATTTTCCGTCGGTACACCAAGCAGACCAGCCAGTTGCTTTACCTTCTTCATTTTCAGACATCACATATTGTTGCTTCGTCTTACGACTATATCGAACAATAGTAGGGTTACCATCTGGATCTTTATCTGGAGCATCCGCTAAATAATAAAACTTAGGTGATATTCTGTCTCTAAATCGTGCTAACTCAGCCACTTGTGGTGCACGAGTCTCTCTAGATTTAGGGAAGTTATGGGCCGCCAAAAATATACCCGAGGCACCATCTCGCAATACAAAGTGAGCATCTGATTTAACACAAGGTAATTCAGGTAAATCTGTTGGATCTTCTTTAGGTGGCGCAGCTTCACCATTTCTGAGTAATTTACGAGTATTTTTACAGTCTTCGTTAGTACACCCAAAATACTTACCAAAGCGCCCACTTTTTAGCTCCATGTCAGATTGACATTTATCGCACTCTATAATTGGACCTTCATATCCTTTAATTTTAAAGGTGCCCGATTCAACCTCAACGCCTTCACAGGTTGGTGTGTTACCACATACATGCAGTTTTCTAGTTTCATCAACTAAATAACTATCCATAGCAGTACCACATAAATTACAACGACGTTTAGAACGCAATGCTTCAGTTTCTAACTCTTCTTCATCATCGACCTTAACGACTTCATCACCAGAAGTAAGGTTTCTGGTGCCAGTACATCTCTCTTTCGGCGGCAGGTTGTAGCCTGAACATCCTAAAAACACCCCTGTACTGGCGGTACGTACATTCATAGGACGGCCACACTTAGGGCATTCTATATCGGTGGGAACAGCTTGATTTAAGCGCATTCCGCCTTCTTCAGGTGCTTTCTCTGCTATATGAAGTTTCTGCTCAAAGTCTTCGTAAAATTCGTTTAACACGCCTTTCCAAGAAGCATTTCCGTCAGCTATTTCATCAAGCTGTTGCTCCATATTCGCGGTAAAGTCGTAACTAATAAGATCATCGAAATTCTCCAATAACCTGTCATTAACAATTTCACCCATTTTCTCTGCATAGAAACGTTTATTTTCAATTCTGGCGTAACCTCTGTCCTGAATCGTTGAAATAATACTGGCATAGGTAGATGGGCGACCAATACCTCGTTTCTCTAGTTCTTTTACTAACGACG
This sequence comes from Paraglaciecola sp., assembly GCF_039942875.1. Taxonomy (GTDB): domain Bacteria; phylum Pseudomonadota; class Gammaproteobacteria; order Enterobacterales; family Alteromonadaceae; genus Paraglaciecola. Next base: position 100,814 of record NZ_JBDVBQ010000027.1, on the reverse strand, counting down.
CTTCATTAAATCGTGCTACGGGTTTAGTAAAATGTTGTTTGGGATCTAAGCCGTTAAGCGTTAAATTTTCGCCTTCTTTAACATCTGGCAATAATAGATCTTCATCGCCTTTTTTACGCTGAGGATTCTGAACTTTGGTCCAACCATCAAATTTTAAAACACGGCCTTTGGCTGTCAATTCAAATTCTCCAGCCTTAACACGTATGGTACTTGCATCGTATTTTGCAGGTGTCATTTGACAAGCTACAAATTGACGCCAAATTAGTTCATATAAACGCTGTGCATCTCGCTCAACATCGCCTAAAGATTCTGACTTCACCAGAACATTAGAAGGGCGAATCGCTTCATGGGCCTCTTGCGCCCCTTCTTTACTTCCATATTTAAGTGGATTCTCAGGCAAATACTTATTGCCAAAGTTATCGGTAATATAATCACGACAGCTATCAACTGCGTCTTTACTTAAATTGGTAGAATCTGTTCGCATATAAGTAATGTGACCAGCTTCATACAAACGCTGTGCCATCATCATGGTTTTCTTGACGCCAAAACCCAACCTAGTACTAGCCGCTTGTTGTAAAGTTGAGGTAATAAACGGTGCAGAGGGCTTACTTTGAGTAGGCCTAGATTCGCGACTTGCAACTTGATAGTCAGCTTGCTCTAAAAACTTTACCGCTTTATCCGTTTGCTCTTTGTTGGTGGGTTTAAATGCCGCGCCGTTTTCTTTTACGACTTGCATTTTCAGCTTGGCTTTTTGGGCTGTATTTAGATCAGCATGCACATCCCAGAACTCCTCAGGAACAAATGCTTTAATTTCTCTTTCTCGTTCAACCACAAGCCTCACAGCAACTGACTGCACTCGCCCAGCAGATAGACCCCTAGCGACCTTCTTCCATAACAAAGGCGACACCATAAAACCCACGATACGGTCTAAGAAGCGTCTAGCTTGCTGAGCATTCACCCGTTCAATGTTCAACTCACCTGGGGCAGCAAACGCTTCTTGGATAGCATTTTGAGTGATCTCATTAAACACAACCCGTTGGAACTCTTTCCCTGGCTCATCAATGAGTTCACGAAGGTGCCACGCTATGGCTTCTCCTTCTCTATCCAAATCCGTTGCGAGATAAACGGTATCGGCGTTCTTAGCTAATTTTTTTAATTCATTTACAACTTTCTCTTTACCTTCTAGTACATCGTAATGAGCTTTCCAGTCGTGTTTTGGATCGATACCCATGCGATCTACAAGTTTTTTGTATTCGTAATCTCTAAGGTAATTTTCACGTTTCTTTTCTGATAATAGTTTTAATTCTTTTGCTGGTTTTTTAGGCGCAACTTTCCCAACAGCCTTATGAGGAAGATCCCTAACGTGTCCGACACTAGATTTAACAATAAAATTTTTGCCGAGATATTTATTAATTGTTTTTGCCTTTGCCGGTGATTCGACAATGACCAATGATTTTGCCATAAATTGATTTTAACCTTTGATTTTTATAGGTTTTTAATAATAAGAGGGTCTAAAGCTAGTCCCTGCCTCTTTAAAATGCTTTTTAACATATATCGACAAAATGAATAGAAAACAAGTTCTTCTTCATACTTATTTATTTATGCCTTTTACAAACACAAGAATACTGTTTACTTTTTGACCGCACGGATTGGCAGGGCAAACAAAAGCAGTATAATGCCCCGCAAAAGCCAATAAGTTAACTAAAAACTACACCTAATTACTAAGGCACCCTGCCTAATGAGAGATATTTATGAAGCAATTTGAAGCCAATTTTGACGGTCTAGTCGGCCCGACTCACAATTATGCTGGTTTATCTGTTGGGAACGTCGCATCCTTAAGTAATGCTAGCGCTTCTAGCAGCCCTAAACAAGCCGCTAAGCAGGGGTTACGTAAAATGAAGGCCCTAGCCGACCTAGGCATGGTTCAAGGTGTCCTCGCCCCTCAGGAGCGCCCTGATGTAACATCTCTACGTCGCTTGGGCTTCTCTGGCAGCGATGCAAACGTTTTAGCGTCTGCTGCAAAACAAGCTCCGGCTATTTTTCAAGCGTGTTGCTCAGCTTCAAGTATGTGGACCGCCAATGCAGCTACTGTGTCACCTAGTGCCGATACCGAAGATGGAAAAGTCCACTTCACACCAGCAAACTTAACCAATAAATATCACAGGTCACTAGAGCCCCAAGTCACAGGAAACATATTAAAGGCGACATTTAACGATAGTCATTATTTTAGTCATCATACTCACTTACCAGATAATGAGCATTTTGGTGATGAAGGCGCTGCTAACCATACCCGTTTATGCTCTGAGTATGGAGAAGCTGGAGTGGAGCTGTTTGTATATGGCCGTCACGCATTTGATCATAGCAAACCTGCCCCAAGCAAATTCCCTGCAAGACAAACGCTAGAAGCAAGTCAAGCTGTGGCGAGGTTACATGGTTTGTCAGATAAAAACGTGGTTTATATTCAACAGAACCCTGACGTAATTGACCAAGGTGTATTTCATAATGATGTCATTGCAGTAGGTAATCAAAATGTGCTTTTTTATCATGAACAAGCATTTCTAGACTCTGCCTCAGCTATGGACGAAATCAAACGAAAATTTGGTCACAACGAATTACACTTACTATGTGTAAAAACAACTGAAGTAAGTGTTGAGGATGCCATTAAAAGCTACTTGTTTAATACCCAAATTATTACTTTGGCTAATGGTGAAATGGCCATTATTGCGCCCACGAATTGCCAGGAAAATCCAAGGGTTCACAAGTATTTATCAAATATAGCGGCACAACATACCCCCATAAAACATGTTCATTACTATGATGTTAAAGAAAGTATGCGTAATGGTGGTGGACCAGCTTGCTTGCGCTTACGAGTAGCCATGACTGCAGAAGAGCACCAAGCTCTAAATCAACATACTTTGATGAATGATGCTCAATTCGAACGTTTAAATACTTGGGTAGATAATCACTATAGAGATACTTTAAATGTGGCAGATTTAGCCGACCCACAATTATTAATCGAGTCCAGAACGGCTTTAGATGAACTGACTCAATTATTAAAACTAGGTTCCGTATACCCGTTTCAGCAGGATTAAACTTTTAAATCTCTAAGAATAAAGCTCGGATTAACCGAGCTTTACTTTTTACATAATGATTAATTTAATTAACATCATTACAATTAACGCCGGTTCCATAAGGGCTATTAGGGGGAGGTGATGTTTCATCTGTTAGGTCAGAAGACGCAACAGTTAAACTAAAGTTTTGAGTTTCTGATGCTTCACTACCGGCAGATTCGCCATTGACGGCAATGGTTATATCTACCCATGCACCAAACTGTTTAGCATAACTCACATCAATTAACATTTGACCATTTTCATCGGTTAAACCCGTTGCTGGAATTGAAGCTACATTACCTGGTGTTAACTGTTCATCACCATTCTCATCTTCTCCTTCATCTAACAAGCCATTACCATTTATGTCCTCGTTATCGCAGGTAGCGGTGACAATTGAATACCAAACATCTTGATCTTCATCAAATTCCCAATAGCCTTTGCGGTAAACACCCCCAGAAGAAAAAGACTGTGGAGTGGCAGAAAAAGATAAGTCTACGTTTTCAACTGGATTTGAATTGGGGTCCGTTACAAAAATTGAGAACTCTTTTGAATATGAGGAATCAGTAGGGATCTCAATCAACCTACCGGTACCAATAGAGATATCAAATGCACGGTTACCAACAGTTAAACTTACAAATTCAGACACCTCTGGAGATGATCCATCAACGGTAGCGTAAACTTTCACAGCTTCAAAGGTGCTTACCGCATTTGATGTATAAACTGTGGTTGCGATGCCGCTGCCATCAGTAGTTGCTTGATTCACAGAAATATTGCCACCGCTAACATCGTCTACCAAAAAGTTAATGACTTTACCTTTTACTAGGTTACCTTCTTCATCTCGAACTACTGCAGTGATAGTACTGGTTTCACCATCTGGACCCACTGAATCAGGAGACGCATCAACAATAATACTATTGGCTTCGGCTGCAATAAATTCAACTTCGGTTGATGCACTTACTTGATTACCATCACCGTCAACACCTGTGGCTGATAAAGAAGCAAAACCAGCATTATCTGAGCCTAGGGATACGGTGACTTGGCCGTTTGCATCCGTAATTGAATCCGACGCTATAATGTTACCTCGGGAGGTCGTAAAAGATACAGTGCCCCCTGCAAAAGCTTCACTATCTTTAAGCCACGTAAGGGTAAGAGTAACTTGTTCATTTAGGGTCACCTCACGAGCTGGTAACGCAGTAAAAGAGAAGTCATCCTCTTGGATAACAATATCAAAGCTACCTTCTGCATTAAGTGCTGTGGCAGTGACTGTATCTGTACCTGAAACACTACCAGAATATTGGACAGTGGCTTGTCCACTCGTGTTAGTGGTTACGGACGTAGAACTTACCGTCCCATTGATTGTACTAACTGTAACAGGTTCGTTTTCAATGCCATTCCCATCTGAGTCTACCAAACTAATGGTTACTGTGACGGGTGCATCGATAATAGCAGATGACGCGGCATCAACATTCACCTCTGTACCAACAACATCTATATCAATTGATTCAGAAAACACTGAGGACTGTGCTGAAACAACAATAGTGCGGTTTTCTTGGTTATTTTGGGTGGTTAAAGTTGCTCTTGCTGTTCCATCTGCTTCAGTTGTACCTTGTGTTATTTGTAAACTTGCACCTGAATCTGCTGAAAAAGTTACATCTATACCTTCAAGCAACACATTATTTGCATCTTTAACTAAAGCAATTAATTCTATTTCATCTGTACCACTTGAAGCGAGTTGGATAGCACTGGCATATAAGTCTAATGATGCTGGTTGTTCACTCACTTGAGTCGTACCGGTTGAATTGTAAGTAGTTGTTTCTGTTTCACCAGAATCAAGTTGTGCAGTTATCAGTCCTGCTCCAGAACTGGCGCCTACTAAAATTTCTATTGTAGCTACACCATTACTGTTGGTAGAAGCCGTACCCGCATCGTTTCCAAATTCTGCCAGCCCTTCGGGTTGCAACGAGTAGGTAATTAAACTATCGGTTACTGGGTCACCGTTAGAGTCATAAACAAGTGCGGTTAAAGTTAATGGTGTACCTTCTGCTAAGTCCGATGAAACATCTCCATTAGCATCTGTTAATGTTAACTCTATTGTCGTTGTCACTGAGACATCAGTATCAGTATCTGTAGTGCTGTCATCATCATCTCTGGAAATGCTTCCCCCACCCCCACATGAAAAAAGACTCACCAGAGCCAATACACCAAAAAGAGTTTTAAAACGTAAAATCATATACCTTTCCTATCCAATTATAAGGTTTGAGTTTGTTACTGATGTACTTTAACTATTCAGCTTAGCGAACAAACTTGGTAATCTATAGTTGATTACTTTACTAAAGCTAATTAAATGGCTCGTGTATTAAGGTTTATCGCAAACATTTAATCACAGCGTCAACTAACAAAAACAAAAGCTTAGGATTTTCATGACCAAATCTAATCATGTATCACCACCAAAATCAGCAAATCCCAAAATGGGTCTTACCGCTCGTATCTTTATCGGCATGATCGCCGGAATAGTTATCGGAGCATTACTAAATCGGTTATTTGATGATAGCGGAGATTTTTCGTTTAGTGTATTGGGGATACAGGTTTCTACGTATGCACTTTTAGTCGACGGTATATTTAACGTAATTGGTTCAATTTTTATTGCCAGCTTAAAAATGCTTGTTGTCCCCCTGGTATTTGTATCTTTAGTTTGCGGTACATCAAGTTTATCTGATCCCTCCAAACTAGGTCGTTTGGGTGGTAAATCTATTTTACTTTACATAGGCACCACAGCCATTGCCATCAGCTTAGCAGTAGGCTTTGCTCTATTGGTTGCACCTGGAGATGGACTAAACCTGGAAACAAATGCAACCTACGTTGCCAAAGAAGCGCCTTCATTAGGCCAAGTTATTATTAACATGATGCCTACCAATCCAATCAATGCAATGGCCCAAGGCAACATGTTGCAGATCATTGTATTTGCTGTTTTATTCGGTATTGCGATGACTATGACAGGGGCAACAGGGAAACGTCTAACTGCGGTGTTTGATGACCTAAGCGTGGTTATTATGAAGTTAGTCACAATATTGATGAATTTAGCCCCATATGGCGTGTTCGCACTAATGGCAAAGTTATTTTCAACTGTTGATTTTGATACGATAAAAAGTCTAATTAAATACTTTGCGTTAGTAATGTTTGTGTTAGGTGTCCATGCGTTTGTTTCTTACCCAATAATTTTAAAATTATTAAGTGGATTAAACCCTCTAATTTTACTTAGAAAAATGCGAGATGCAGCATTGTTTGCATTTAGTACATCCAGTAGTAGTGCTACCTTACCTATTACTATGGAAACAGCGACCAAAAAATTAGGTGTCAAATCATCTGTTGCATCTTTTACCGTGCCATTAGGTTCAACCATTAACATGGATGGCACCGCAATTATGCAAGGTGTCGCTACTGTATTTATTGCTCAAGTTTACGCTGTAGATTTAAGCTTAAGTGATTATATGATGGTGATCCTAACGGCAACATTAGCATCTGTAGGTACCGCTGGCGTGCCAGGTGTAGGTCTGATTATGCTTGCTATGGTGTTACAACAGGTTAATTTACCGGTAGAGGGGATTGCGTTAATTATCGGTGTGGACAGATTACTGGATATGACTAGAACCGCAGTTAATGTAACTGGTGATTGTATGGTGGCCTGTATTGTAGGAAAAAGTGAAAACGAACTTGATACCCATACCTACAATGATTTAGAAGCAGGATTGAAAGAAGAAGAACTCCACTTGGAAGATATAAATAAAAAATCTAGTTAAAAAAGTGGTGTGATAAAAAAAGGGCTACAAGGTTTAACTTTGCAGCCCTTTTTTAATAAACATAATTTAATTTCTCGGGTTATCAATGACCTAAAACTTTTGCAGGGTTTATTCTAGAAGCCTTAATAGCAGGGTAAATAGTAGCCAAAATACTCAATCCAATCGCTATAGACGCAGTCAAATAAACATCATGCCACTCTAATTTTGATGGCAAAAAATCGATAAAATAAACATCCCCTGATAAAAACTGGATACCAAATAGACCTTCAATAAATAGTGAAATATCTGCCAAATATATAGAGAACATAACGCCTAATACAACTCCACATAAGGTCCCTATAATGCCATTGAAGGTACCTTGCATCATAAACACTAATATAATCAAACTGTTGTCTGCTCCTATACTTTTGAGCATAGCAATTTCACTTTGTTTTTCGTTCACTGCCATGACCAAGCTGGAAACAATATTAAAACACGCTACAGCGATAACCAAAGATAAAGCGATATATACGACCGCTCTTACTAATTGAATATCTTGGTATAAATTCCCATCGCTAATTGTCCAATTAGACATATATACCTCAGGTTTTAATCCATACCCAATTTCTTGAGTTAGGTTCTGAGCTTCAAAAGGATCGTCAAACCTCAAGCGAATACCTTGGGCTCCTTGTGTAATATTTTGGGTCTCTGCTGCCAAAGACATATGCATAAAACCTGTATAGTTATTTAGTTCCCCTCCAAGTTCTAAGCTGCCCACAACCTTAAGAGTTAATGACTTAGGAGCACTCAAACTTAAATCGTCTGTTAACTGAGGTAAGAGTATTTGAACCTTATCCCCTACTTTTAAACTGAGTGTTTTAAGTAAGCCTTTTCCTAAAAAAACACTAGAAGGGTCATCTTTAAAATCTTGCCATTCACTTGTAGAGACCAAAGCCGGTAAAAAACCACTTGCGGCATAAGAAGGTTCGAGCCCAGTTATTTCCACGGTTTTCATTTTATTGCCCTTTTGTAACATACCAGTTGCTTTTACATAAGGCTCAACAAATGTCACTTTTGGATGAGCTTTCAATTGAGTTATTTCACCTTCCCAATCGTTAATACCTTGACGATATACCGACTTAAACTCAGCATGAGGGATTATAGACAGAAGCTGTTCTTTTAACTCTTTTTCAAAGCCATTCATAACTGATAACAGTAAAATCAACACAAAACAGCCCAAACCAATACCAATAGTCGATGAGGCTGAAATAAATGAAATGAAGCCATTTTGGCGTTTATTAGAACGAAAACGCCAAGCTAACAACCAAATTAAGTGCACTAAATGCCACTCACATCATTTGCAGTTAACGTACCTTCAATCAAATTTAGTGAGCGGTCTAAACGGCTAGCTAATTTGATGTCATGGGTGACAACCACAAAGCTGGTTTGCATTTGTGTACGTAAATCACTTAATAATTGATAGATACTTTCACCGGTTTTTTGATCTAGATTACCCGTAGGTTCGTCAGCCAAAATTAATTGTGGCTCTGTCACTAGGGCTCGCGCTATTGCAACCCGCTGTCGCTCACCACCAGACAATTCAGATGGTTTGTGAAGACTTCTGTTTGCTAACCCAACTTTCTCCAACATAGCCGAGGCCCTTTGATTTGATTCTTTGATAGAGACTTTACCAATCATCAATGGCATGGCTACGTTTTCTAAGGCGTTAAACTCTGGTAGTAAATGATGGAATTGATAAACAAAGCCCAAAGACTGGTTTCTAAACTGCGCTTGCTGACGCTGAGAAAACTCGAATATATTTTTACCTTCAAATAATACACGACCTTGAGTAGGCTTATCTAATGCACCTAAAAGGTGTAGCAAGGTACTTTTACCAGAGCCAGAACTGCCTACAATAGCCACCTGTTCCGCTTTGTTAATTGAAAAATTGAGATTACTTAAAACGGTTACGCTATTTTCAGCTTCGTTATATTCTTTACTTAAGCCTACGCAAGACAGTAACTCACCCATAATCAAAATCTAATCCTAATCAACTTTTTGACCCTTAAACTTACTCAATCGTTTTCGTTCTCGTCTTTTAGACAATATTTTAGCTAACTTACGCATACTCACGACCTGATCTTTCTCATCAATAATATCAATGCCGAATAAGCTTTCTACTAAGTCCTCAACGGTTAGTATGCCTTCAAGGCCTCCGTATTCATCAACTAACAACAGCATGTTACTACGCTTAGAATGCAATAATTCAAAGCCTTTTGCTAATGGCATACTACTTAATATTGTTACCATTTCATGGGCGTAAGTTTTAACTAATTTATCACCATGCCCTTTAGAAAAGGCCAACAACAAGTCTGATTTAAGAACATAACCATTAATATTTTCAGGCTCGTTGAATTCATAAATAGGAATACGTGAAAACGTAACTTCCCCATGCTTATCGATAAATTCTGCAACCGTCATAAGCTCAGGAATTGAAAACACCACTGTTCGATGGGTCATCGCTTCCCGAACTTTTATATTTTTGAGGTTGAGCAGATTTTGCATTACTGTCGCTTCAGTAGCCGCAATTTGTCCTTCTTCCTGAGACAAAGCAGCCATAGCCGATAGCTCATCCCTACTCAAGCCTTTTAATGGTGACTCATCGTGCATTCTAGAGGTCAACATATTTGCAAGCCTCACTAAAGGCCACAAAATAAGGATCAAATATTTTAGAAAGTAAGCAGTTGCCGGTGCCAACTGACGCCAATAAGTCGCACCTAAGGTTTTAGGAATAATTTCAGAAAATACTAGTATCAACAAAGTTAAAACAGCAGAAGCAACGCCTAAATAAGCATCTCCAAATACAACAGCAGCTTGAGCACCTGCACCTGCAGCCCCCATTGTATGGGCTATAGTATTCAAACTTAAAATAGCTGCCAATGGCTGATTGATGTCTGTTACTTGTGAACGTAACAAACTCCCTGCTGCACCATTACCTTTTTCGAGAACTGAGATATAGGCGGAAGAAACACTCAGAATAACGGCCTCGGCAACTGAGCAGATAAACGAAAATCCCAATGCAATAAAAATATATAGTAACAACAAAAGCATTTTGATGACTTCTCTGGCGGATATGTAAAAGCTAGTAAATTTAGGAGGTAAAGCTTATCAAAACATTGATCTGCAAGCTAGGTAACAATAACGCCTAGTTAGATAACCCATGAATTAAATTTAATAAAAGAAGTAAATAAGATGATTTAAAACTAGCAAATTTATTGGCGGAGTGGACGAGACTCGAACTCGCGACCCCCGGCGTGACAGGCCGGTATTCTAACCAACTGAACTACCACTCCGCATATAAATTGCATATTTGTTTTGATGTTGGCGGAGTGGACGAGACTCGAACTCGCGACCCCCGGCGTGACAGGCCGGTATTCTAACCAACTGAACTACCACTCCAGCCGTAATCAAAACATTACTGTTTAATCAAATCTATAACACTAAGGTAAAATAAGTCTAAACAAGCAATATTGACAAAATTGAAATTGGCGGAGTGGACGAGACTCGAACTCGCGACCCCCGGCGTGACAGGCCGGTATTCTAACCAACTGAACTACCACTCCACAATCTTCAACATTATCAAACGGTTAGATAAGAAATATTGGATATCCCTCCTCAACCGCGGCGCAGATAATACGGGTTCGCATCATACTAGTCAATAGGTTTTTAGCATGAAATTCGCTTTAAATCGTTGATTGCTGCAGGATTAAGCAATTTGTCTAAATCTACAGCGAAGACACACTTATAAAAAGCATTTAAATGCTTAAATCTTTAAAACCTTCGTCTGCTTGTTTAGGTTTTTCTTTAATTTCATCAGCAGCCTGCTTTACTACTTTTGGTTGGCGCTTAAATAACTTCGCAAAAAATCCAGCGGGCTTTTCTGTTTCAGTCTCATCCTTAATATTAAGTTTCGGTTCTGGCTTTATTCTTTGGACTAACTTCCTAATAGAAAACGTAGGCCTTTTTCCCAATATAAACCAATAAATTAAAGCACCACCAACTAAAATCAACAATCCGTTAATAGCAATCACTAAACTGTACAAACTGGCCTTGGACATCTTTTCATCTTCAAGCACCTGCTGATCCACCTGAAGATTATTGCCTGTGGTATCGTAGGGGTTACCTGCAGCCATAGATGTTTCTGTGACTTCTGGTTCAGGCTCTTCTGATAAAAATGTATACTCAGGAACATCTAAAATAAACTCTCTACCGTCTACAGTATTTCCGTATGCTGTAAGCTTGACGCGATATACCCCATAGTCATAGTTAACGATTAAATATTCCCGTACATCCGCAGACATATCGGTAATAGAAAAATTTTGGATATCTCCATTTGGAAAACGCACTTTGCCATCAATAAGCAAAGTTGAAATATCTACATGTTCTCGCAGAGCATCTACCTTTAACTTATGGTAACCGTCTCCCCCTCCATCTAATTCCACATCTACTTTAATGGGATTTGCAAATAATTTTATTGGGGGGTCCACCTGTTCTCTAGAATACATGGGAGTGGACACCTTAAACATAGGGATCCACTCTCCATCAGCAATGGCCAAATTGAATTGCCCCGTAAATACACCATCTAAAGGAACTTCATCCATGCCCCTACCATCATCTTCAAAAGTGGCTACCGTTTCGATTTTGGCCCCAAAGTTATTAAAGTCTGGGTTATTGGTACTCGCTAACGTAATAGTTAACTCAACTACATCGCGAAAAGCAGCGTAGTCGATTGGTACACCATTATTGGTTAGATAAGCGGTTTGTTTTAGAATTTCACCAGAAAAAACTATGTTAGGTAAAGGATCTGCGTGTAAAGCTAAATCACTTATAACCATAACACGACTACCATCTTGAATTTGACCAACGGCTTGCCATGGACCAGGAGTCGGCTTTTTTAGACTAACCATGTCGTAGGTAGCAGTATCAAACCAGAAAATATCTTCGCCATTAGCACTTGATTGAAATATCTTTGAACCATCCGGTTTTACAAGGACGACGGGCGCTGAGCCATACTCTCGGAAGAAAATCATAGTGACCTCTTCCACTTCATAATCAATTCTAAAGCGGTTTTGCAGTAACTCAATATTATTGTGAAATTCATTTCCTAATTGAGTCAATGGCGGCTCTTTAGTCTGGGGTAACACTGAGCTGTCAGATTGGGAAACAGGCGCTATCATTTCATCCGCGGCATAAGTACATACACTTAGTAATGTAACCACAGATAACAAATATGCAGATATAAGCCTTTTTGACATTTACTTTCAACTCATAATAAAACGGCGATTATTGGCGCCACAAACTGACACCACCTTCTTTCACAACTAAGTCTAAACGGCTTTCATGTTGTTCTAATTCATCGGCCGTTGCCTTTACAACCTTTAGCGGTTTTCTATCTATGGGCAAGCGACGAATCATTTCTACTTGCACACCTGAGTCTCCACTTGACTTACCACTTAGGTTTAGATCAGTTTGTCCGCCAGTCATCATTAGATAAACATCGGCTAAAATTTCTGAATCGAGTAAGGCTCCGTGCTTCTCTCGGTGAGAGTTATCAATACCATAACGTTTACAAAGGGCATCAAGATTATTCTTTTGACCAGGATGAATCTTCCTAGCTAAGTCTAATGTGTCTAAGACAGTGCAAATTTGCGACGTTTCTTTAATATGGTTACCCAGTAACCTTCGAAACTCATGATCCATAAAGCCAATATCAAAGGGGGCGTTATGAATAACCAATTCAGCCCCATTAATAAACTCGATAAAGTCTTTTGCAATATGACTAAATAAAGGTTTATCGGCTAAATATTCATTGGTAATCCCATGTACTTCAATCGCCTCTTGTTCCACTAAGCGTTCTGGGTTGACATATACATGATAGGTTCGACCCGTTAATTTACGGTTTATCATTTCTACGCATCCAATTTCAATGATGCGATGCCCTTGCTTTGGATCTATTCCTGTGGTCTCTGTATCTAATACTATCTGACGCATTTCACTCTCTTTTGCTTGAGTAGCTAGTTTTACTTTAAGTTATTATACTGGGCTAAATTTTTAATTCTCGAAATTTATCTAATTTCTATTTACTTAAACTAATAGGCACTTATGAAACAAGTTGACATTTATACAGACGGCTCGTGTTTAGGCAACCCAGGGCCAGGCGGCTATGGTGCCGTGTTAAAATTTGATAAACACCGCAAAGAGCTTAGCCAAGGCTTTAAACACACCACTAATAACAGAATGGAATTATTAGCCACTATAGAGTCACTGGCAACATTAAGTGAGCCTTGTGCAGTAAATCTAACCACTGATAGCCAATATGTAAAAAATGGAATTAATCAGTGGATAAAAAACTGGCGTAAAAATGGCTGGCGAACCGCGGCTAAAAAACCAGTTAAAAATGTAGATATGTGGAAGCGTCTTGATGAACAAGTTAATCGCCATAAAGTGAGTTGGTTTTGGGTTAAGGGCCACTCTGGCCACCCTGACAACGAAGCTTGTGATCAACTCGCTAGACAAGCAGCTGAGGGTAAAAATTTAATTGAAGATGTGGGCTTTTCAGAATAAAAGACACTCAAAACCATGGCGATAAGGTTACACCCTATCGCTATTTATCGCTCCACATAGCGTATTCGTTATTATTTCTGTCAAGAAAATGAAAGCGCCGCCCTCCAGGGAAATTAAATATAGGTGTTTTGATACTACCGCCGGCAGAAAGAATCGCCTGCTCGCTCTTGATTAGATCATCACTATACAAGACCACTAAAACACTACCGTGATCTGCAGACACACAGTTTTCAGATACATATAAGCCACCGTCAATGCCTGCACCACTTATTGCAGCATAATCGTCACCATAATCCACAAAATCCCAACCAAAAGCCTTTTTAAAAAAAGCTTTACTAGAAGCCAGAGCTTTCACAGGGATTTCAATATAATTAATTTTATGATGTTGACTCATGATTACCACCTTAATTAGTACTGCTATTAATTTCTTCGACAGCTAATAATTAACTTAATAGTTATGAGTAAGCAAGTATCCGTAGCTAAATTCTGTTTAAGTTTTTTGTGAAACATAAAAAAGCCCCCCAGTAATTAGTATATTCAATTATTGGGGGGCTCTTCAAATACCGACCTTAAAGGTAGCTCAAAGGAATAACTCTAGGTCAAACCCTAAAACTTAACGCCTACCCATGCCCACAACTTATCGGTGTCGTACTTTTTAAAAGTATCACTAACATCGCCAGCAGAATAAGCAGCATATTTAATGCCTGCGTTAAAATGTTTTCCAAATGCCTTAGCATAAGACACATTTAATTCAGACCCTAAGTCGTCGATTCCAGTATCAGCGGCATCATCAGCATCAAACATGTGGTAAGCTATTTTCCAGCCTCCACCGAATGCCTTACCAGCGAGTGAAACATTAGTATCCACTAGGCCTTGAGTTGGAGTAGCCAAAAACTGATCTGACCATCCATTGAATTTATGAAGCGTCGCCAGAGGCGTAGAAAATCCATAAGCACCATCATCAGAACCTAAGATCTCATAACCCAATTTTGCAGTGATACCAGAGAAAACCGCACCAGCTTCTAGATTTAAATATGAAGCGTCATATTCAGCAGTAGCAGATTCACTTGTTTGGCTTGCATACTCAGCGCGATAAATAATTTTTGCATCTCCAGCCTTGGTTGCACCAGCAAAACTAATACCAAACGTATCTAGAGCATTGTCAGTATCGTTATCTACTTCAAGTAAATAGCCATACCCTGTCAATGTACCCACTGATGTTTTGTAAGAAGCATTAATAAGGTGATCTTTAGCATCAAAGTCCGCGTCTTGACCAAAAATACGATTACGCTGAGTAATATAAGCGTATTGCAATGTTAAGTCTTTATTTGGTGTAACTTTGAAAGATGCTGCATCAAAAGTTTGTCTGTCTTGCCTCCAACCAACGTGACCAATAAAACGATGACCGTCCATTGTTATCACCTGACGCCCAACTTTTGCTGTTACCACATCATTTTTATATTGAACGTAACCTTGATCTAGCTCTGTATGCTCTGGGTCAGCAATGACCGAATAAACACCGGGATTATATCCACTTGGCCCTACAGTATAATCTCCCTGACCTAACACAATGCGAGAATCTTCTAATTCAACAGTTGCAGAAAATCCGCTTACGCTGCCCGTAGTGTAACCGAGACGTGTTCTTACAGTCAGTGCACTGGCATCTTTTGACTCGTTATCTTGTTCAACACTTTCATAACGTAGATTTAAATTTGCACTAGCCTTACCTGACGTTAACGCTTCAGTAATGCTATTTGCTTGTGCAGCAAAACTAGATGTACCTAATAATGCTAACCCTAGAGCAATGTTAAGGGCCGTTTTTTGAGGTTTAGTATTTAAAGTTTTCATGGTTTCTCTCTAATTTTAGGCGCAGTTAAAGAGTACGCCGATAAAAATCGGCGATCTAATACCGCTATTTTTTATAAATTATTTAACAATATTTAAATCTATATGACTGATTAATATAGACTTTACTTAAGCTACGCTGGCTCCATTGGAACTCGCTTTATTCTGCTTAGCTAATTTTTTACGGTGTTCATCAACCGACTCAACTTTGCGCTGTTTTTCATACAAAAATTTCAGCACTTCGTGGCGGTAATGATTGTATTCAGGGTTATCCGCAAGTTCGATTCGATTTCTAGGTCTAGCCAACTCAATAGGTAATATTTCACCTATCGTTGCAGCAGGCCCATTAGTCATCATCACTATCCGGTCTGATAACAACACAGCTTCATCTACATCATGGGTAATCATAATAACGGTATTGCCCAACTCAGCATGGATTTCCATTACCGAGTCTTGTAAGTGAGCACGAGTCAAAGCATCCAATGCGCCAAATGGTTCATCCATTAATAAGACTTTGGGCTCCATTGCTAATGCTCTAGCGATCCCTACCCTTTGCTTCATACCCCCAGAAATCTCAGCAGGCAATTTATCCGCAGCATGACTCATATGAACCAGCTCTAAATTATGTTCAACCCACTCTTTAATTTCTTTCTTAGAACGGCCATTCGGAGTCTGCTTTACCGCAAGCTCCACATTTTTATAGGCACTTAACCAAGGTAATAATGAATGGTTTTGAAATACTACAGCCCGCTCTGGGCCAGGTTCATTCACTTCTTGGTTATCTAATATCACACCACCATTAGTCGCTTGATAAAGCCCAGCCACTATATTCAACACCGTAGATTTACCACAGCCTGAGTGTCCAATTAATGAAATAAACTCGCCCTTATCAATACGTAAATTTACATTTTGAAGAGCAGTAAATGGCCCTTTAGGAGTAGGAAAATCAATGCCTACTTGAGTTAGTTCTAAATGATGTTTATTACTCATAACCTTTCCTTAAAATCGTTTTTAGTGACTGGATTTAACGCAATACAGCGCTTTTGTCCCAACTAACTTGTTTCTGTAGCATCAACATTAGTCTGTCTAAAATAAAACCAATCACACCTATGGTAAGAACCGCAACCATAATACGAGCTAGTGATTCTGAGCTTCCGTTTTGGAATTCATCCCAAACAAATTTTCCCAATCCGGGATTTTGAGCCAACATTTCTGCAGCAATGAGTACCATCCAACCTATCCCTAAGGACAATCTAAGACCGGTAAAAATAGCCGGTATAGAAGATGGAAGTACAATCTTGGTAACATGAGATAAAGCATTTAAACGTAAGACTTTACTCACATTTATCAAATCTGACTCTATGCTAGATACACCCACAGCCGTATTTATCAAGGTTGGCCATAAACAGCATAAAGATACAGTTACAGCTGAGGTGATAAATGACTTTGAAAACATAGGATCTGACGTGACATACACAGCACTGACCACCATAGTAACAAGTGGTAACCAAGCCAAAGGGGATACAGGTTTAAACAACTGAATAAGCGGATTAATGGCGGTATAAGCATTTTTACTCAAGCCACAAATAATTCCGATTGGTATGGCAATCAAAGACGCAACGACAAACCCAACTAAGACCGTATATAAACTGGTCCATATTTGCTCAAAGAATGTAGGCGCACCTGTAAAAGCTCGAATTTTTGGCTCATATGTTGGATCTTGCGCTACCCTAGCTGCGTTTCGCTCTTCTTGACGGGTGTAAAACACATCAGCTTTATCCATTTGTGCGTTATGTTCGTCAATTAAGGTCGTAGCCTGTTCCCATACGGCTGCAGGCCCAGGAAACTGCCCTAAAGAAGTATCAATATTCTTAGCCATTACACTCCACAAGCCAAGAAAAATAACTAAACCAATGAGAGGTAAAGCTGTAGCCCTCAACATGTCATTGATAGAAGGAATACGGATTTGTTTTACTTGACTAAAAATCATGGGAACCGCTTGTTGTTTAAACATTTTTAACACTCCTCGCAGGCGAGACTCCTCTCGCCTACATAAAAAACCGTTTAGATTTTGCTATCGCTTTTCAGTCCGATAGTAAATTTTTCTAAATAGGCATTAGGTTGAGTACCGTCGTATACTATGTTGTCAATAAAGTGTTTTTGAGCAGGTTTGAAACCAGACTCTGTAGCAAACTCTGGAAATTCTGAAGCCTTTGCCTTACCCTCAGCAATCAAAGACTTAGCAGCTTGAGCATAAATATCAGGGCGATAAACTTGCTTAGCAATATCTTTGAACCACTCATCAGACTTAGGCTCAGAGATTTGTCCCCATCTACGCATCTGAGTTAAGTACCAAATAGCATCACTATAGAAAGGATAGGTCGCGTTATAACGGAAGAATACGTTAAAATCAGGAACAGAACGTTTATCGCCTTTTTCATATTCAAAAGTACCTGTCATGCTGTTTGCAATGACTTCGTAATCTGCACCAACATACTGGCTTTTAGACAATATTTTTACAGCTTCAGGGCGGTTAGCATTATTATTCTCATCTAACCACATGGCCGCTCTGATCATTGCCTTAACCACACGAATATGAGTGTTAGGATATTTCTCAGCCCAAGTTTTACTGACACCAAAGACTTTCTCAGGATTGTCTTTCCAAATTTCGTAATCGGTTACCACTGGCACACCAATACCCTTAAATACTGCTTGCTGGTTCCATGGTTCACCTACGCAATATCCGTATATTGTTCCAGCTTCCATAGTAGCCGGCATTTGTGGTGGCGGTGTAACCGATAACAAAGCGTCAGCATCTAAAATCCCTTTGGTATCAGTACTGATCCCTTTAACGGCACCTTCAAGTGACGCATAGTAACCAGGGTGTATTCCACCCGCGGCTAACCAATAACGTAGTTCATAATTATGAGTAGATACAGGAAACACCATTCCCATGTTGAAAGGTTTACCTTTGCTCTTAAAGTCATCAACTACTGGTTTTAAAGCGTCGGCTTTAATAGGATGAACCGGCTTACCACCTTCGTGTGGCACATGCTTCTTCATCTCTTTCCAAATATCGTTAGAAACAGTGATGGCATTACCATTTAAGTCCATACTAAAAGCAGTAATGATGTCTGCTTTAGTACCATAACCAATAGTTGCACCAAGAGGTTGACCAGCCAACATATGAGCACCATCTAATTGGCCGTCAATAACCCTGTCTAATAGCACTTTCCAATTAGCTTGTGCTTCGATAGTGACGTACAAACCTTCATCTTCAAAGTAGCCTTTCTCATAAGCTACGGCCAGGGGTGCCATATCTGTTAATTTAATAAAACCAAACTTTAATTCTTCTTTTTCAGGCCAGCCCAATTTTTCCGCTGACGCTATATTACTGACTAAAGACCCAGTAAGCACAGCAGAGACTGCACCAACCCGAAGTACTTTAACCGCTGATTTTAATGAACTTAAAACTTTAAGACTTGCCATTACCGACTCCGAATTTTTTCCAAAAAAAAACCCGCAAAGACTCCAGGACATGGAAAGTCTTTGCGGGCTACATTGCCATGTAATCTTTTTTGCGTCATCGCAATAAAGATTACAAATAAATTTTTTAGAGCGCTGAACGCTTCTAATTATATAACGGTTAATATTTTAAGTATTTAAGTACCGTATGTACACGGATTAGCATCAATGATGCCAACTTTTAAAAACCATTAATTTCAATAGGTTACAACAAACTCACAATTTGAAACATTTGATATCTTTACCAAACAGGTGCATTGGTGCACCCATCAAGTGCTGTATTAGTTACTGAAATGCCAACAACATACAAATCAGCACAAACTGCCCGACACACAGAGCTTTATAAAACAACAAAGGGTCACGCTCTAATAAAGGACGTTTTGCCACTGCTCGCAACATGCCTTTATTAGGCTGCGACAAGTCCTGTAAAAACTCAGAGTAAGATTGATAACGTAACTCTGGGTTAGGCTGTAAAGCTTTACGTAAGGTTAAATCGAGCCATGGCGGCAAATCAGTTCGATACTTATTAAGAGGCTGATACATCCATTCGCTGTAAGATACGGGGATATAATCTTGATATTTAAATGCTTTGAAGGGTAAGCTTCCTGTCAGCATTTCGTAAATCACTGTCGCGACAGAAAACATATCACTCTGATGCGAACTAGTATGTTTAATCAGATACTCTGGGGCAATATAATGTACTGCGCCTACTACTACTTTTTCTACGGGTAATGAATTGGTTTCGGCTAAGGCCTTTACTAATACAGTTCCAAAGTCGATTAATTTTACTTCGCCTTGGTGGGTTATCATAACATTTTCGGGTTTTACATCTCTGTGTACCATATCTTTGCGCTGTAGCACTCTAAGTGCAGTTATAAGCTGAGTGATGATTTTACGGACCTGTTCTAAACTTGGCTCAGGGTTATCAAGCATCCATTGACGCAACGTTTGACCGTCAATATATTCGCAAATGTGATACATAAATCGAGCATCTTCTTTGCGTTTATATATCCCCATTACATTTGAATTCTTTATATGTTGACCTACCCATTCCTCCCGTAAAAAACCTGCTAAAAATACCGGGTCATCAGCAAAGTTTTGAGAGGGTGTTTTTAAGCCAAACACTTTACCATCTTCATCATTAACGACTTTATACAAACTGCTTCGGGTACCATTAAATACAGTTTGTATTATTCGGTACCCTTCTAACTTCATACCCACTTCTAAAGCAGGTGGTATAGCCAAGCGATTTATTTGCTTAGAGTGTTCATCTAAATCTGCCAAGGGTAGGTTTTGAACCTCAACTAACAAACAAGTCAGGTTGTCATTACTCCCCAATCTGAGTGCTTCATCTACGATATTCTTAGCACGCTCTTCAAGAGAGCCAGCTGCGGTCAAAAGTTGTTTAATTGTTTTATTTGATAAAAATTCATGCACACCATCAGAAGTAAACACAAATAGATCTTTTTGTTGTAACTCTACATTCGTCAAATCAACATCTAGATGAGCTTCAATACCCATAGCTCTGGTCAATACGTTTTTGCCCCCCTGACGTGATACATGATCTTTTGTAAGCTGTTCTAACTCACCACCTTGGAACCTTGTAATTCGACTGTCACCTGCGTGAAAGATAAACCCAGAGGTAGACTTAAAGATCATGCCACTAAAAGTAGTAATCATTTGGCTATGACCACCGTGCTCATAATCATGTTGGCCATGACACCAACGGTTTAACCCGTGAAGAACTTTTCCCGCAGCTCGTTTTACCGTCCATGTGGGTGGTGTTTGGTAATAATCTTGAATAAAGTTAGTGACACAGGTAATGGCGGCCTCTCGACCTCTAGCACAAACACTGACACCATCCGCAAGGGCAGCTACACCACCCTTAACGTCAGCATAATGATCTTTAGGAAGATAAGCTGCAAACGCATCCTGATTTTCTTCTTTAACGCCTTTGCAAGAAAAGCCACCAAACCCTAACTGTAATTTTTCCATGGAAAATCTGTGACCTATTGCAAAAGGTTAAACGCAAAAAAGGATAACAAATGACTGCTATCCTTTTTGATAATCATTAATGCTCTAGTAAATTTAGGTAACGTCTATTAATTCCACACTACCATCTTCACGTACTTCAGTCATAGAGCCTTTTGGCTCTTTCATAAACAACAAGGTCACAAATCCCAATACAGCTGTAGCTGCGATAACCATAAAGAAAGTTGAAGTATCGACTATCGAATAAACAGTAAGATACACCACTGCGCCAACATTACCATAAGCTCCGGTCATACCCGCAATCTGCCCTGTTAATCGGCGTTTAATTAATGGTACAGCAGCAAAGACCGCACCTTCGCCAGATTGCACAAAGAAAGAACACGCCATAACGGCTACCACTGCCAACCAGATAGGCCAAGTAGCATCAATGAAGCTCAAGCTCCAATAACCTAATGCTAAACCCGCAGTGAGAATTAACAGTGTTTTTTTACGGCCAAACTTGTCTGACAACCACCCACCACCAGGACGAGACATCAAATTCATAAATGCATACATACCAGCTAATAATCCAGCAGTAGCCATACTTAACTCAAAGGTTTCAGCAAAAAACGCTGGTAACATAGACACAACTGCCAACTCTGAGCCAAAAGTAGCAAAATATAGAATATTTAAAACTGCAACTTGCTTAAATTGATACTGATGAATCTCAGGAACTGGATTCACAAAAATATCTTTATTTACCTTATAAGTGGCAAAAGAATCATAAAGATATAAAGATGCTAAGGCCACATATAGCACCAAAGCAACATTCTCACTCAATAATGAAACACCTTGAGGAGATAATTTCCAATTAAGCAATGCTAGCGCCAAATACATAGGGGTTTTCATTAATAACAAGAGGTAGAAGTCTTTCACACTGGTGACTTCCATGCCGCCTAGATTTTTAGGTCGAAAGTACGTTGAACCTTTAGGCGTATCTGTGGTGTTTTTAAAATAAACAACACTGAACAATAAACTCATTAACCCAGTTAGTCCTACAGCATAACGCCAGCCATCTTCACCACCAAATAACAAGGCAAGAGTCGGTAAAGTAAATGCCGCAGCTGCTGAACCAAAGTTACCCCAGCCACCATATACACCTTCTGCAGTACCTAACTCTTTCGGAGGAAACCATTCACTAACCATTCTAATGCCAACAACAAAGCCAGCACCAATACACCCTAAAGCAAATCGAGCAATAACCAACTGTGTAAAGCTGTCAGCTAATGCAAAAGCAAAACAAGGGATAGAGCAAATAGCCAATAGACTTGAGTAAATAATACGAGGACCAAACTTGTCTGTTAAAGCCCCAATGATAACCCGAGCAGGAATAGTCAAAGCCACGTTGATAATCAGTAAAGTTTTCCACTCACTAAGCGTTAAGCCAACACCGTCAACTATGGCTCCTTTTAAAGGAGCCATATTAAACCAAACCATAAAGGTAATAAAAAATGCCATCCATGACAGATGGAGAGTTTTCATTTTCCCTGTAAATGACAGAATATTAAATTTTTCACCGCTCATGAGTTTTACTCTTTTAATGAAATTACAAACAAAAAAAAGCCCATAAAAACAACATAACTTCTATGCTATTTAAATGGGCTTCATTGCCTGCTGTCAGTATTATCTACTGCAACATGGTTTTAATTTTTAAGGCTGCTAACGCCGTGTTAGAACCTGACCTGAAAATAATAATGCAATTTTCAAGCCACATACCTAAGCACATATAGATCAATAACTTATAAAAATAACAAACACAAAATGTTATTAGCAGTAAAACTTCCTGGTGCAATGAGCACTTAATAAGTGCGATTTATATTTAGCTAAATTGAATAGGATTGCTCAAGAGACACTCTCTAAATGCAGCCGCATTTGTTGATAAATATCTGGCCTAAACACATTTTTAACCAAGTCATTTGGCACCTTTACTCCTGACAATTGTCCCGCTTTTTCCATTTGGCTTAGCAACCATTCTCCACGAATATATTCAGGCACATTAATAGAGCCATTATTTGCTTTTGAGAACTGATTGTAGGATGGAATTGCCCTAGGAGGTAGATTTACATGAGTCAAGCAACTACCAATTAAAGACGGGGCAATAACATCAGTCGAAGCATCCAGATACTGTTCTGCACTCAAAAGTCGTGCAGCCTCAAACCTATTGGGGATTGTTTCCAGCCAATTACAAGCTTGCTTTAATGCAGCGCTTAATGCCAAAACAGTGTTTGGTTTCTTTTTTTGCCAACTATCCAACAGACCTAACACTTTTTCTGGAGAATCCTGCCAGATATCAAATGATGTTAAAGCCGTTAGTCCAATACCCGCCCTTACCGCTTTAGCGTTCCACGGACCTCCAACACAACAACCATCTATTTCACCACTTTCTAAAAACCCCACCATATTGACAGGAGGTACAACCATAATATCTACATCGAGCTCAGTAATGTTCGCAGAAGCAAGCCAGTCTTTTAACTGATAATAATGACAGCTATAGGGAAACACCGTACCAAACTTAAGTTTAGGCCTATTTTGCTGCTTTCTAACACTGATAACTTTTTGTAACAAATAGGCGGCTAAAGGTAAGGTTACTTCGGATAGTCCATTATCTTTTAATACTTCTTGATGTAACTTTTCGGATAACGTTATTGCGTTACCATTTAAGCTAAGGACTAAAGGGGTAATAACCTTTGTAGGCGAACAACGCAACCCTAAAGAGCTAGCCAAAGGCATGGGGGCTAACATTTGAGCCGCGTCTAACAGACCTGCATGTAGCTTATCTCTTAAGGTTGACCAAGAATTTTGTTTTTGTAATTTAACATCTAGGCCCCATTGCTCAAAGAACCCCATATTTTTAGCAACAATGAGAGGAGCTGAGTCGGTTAGCGGGATAAAGCCCAATGTTAATTTAGATTGTTCGGGTGTAATCATTATAAATAAAAACCTTAAAAATTATCGAGCAAAGATATTAATGTTTTGGCTACATCATCCAACTTTTGACCTGTATCCATGGCAGTTTTTCGCATGGTTTTAAATGCCTCGTCTTCAGACAGTTTCTTTTTCTTCATTAACAACCGCTTTGCTTGGTCAATTGTATTTCGTGATGCTAGTTGTTGCTTAGTATCACTTAACTCAGTCTTTATCTTTTGGTATTCACGAAAACGCGCAACTGCCGCATCTAAAATAGGTTTAACCCTTTCTGGCTCTAGATCCCCTACCACGTATGCGCTAACACCAGATGCAATAGATTGATTAATAGTATTGGTATCTTCTTGCGCTGAAAACATTACAACGGGTTTGGGGTTATAGTGAGAAATGGTACTTAAGCTATCTAATATATCTCGACTAGGTGATTCAATATCAATTACAATTATATCTGGCTTAATGTCGTCTACCTGTTTTAATAAAGCCATATCAGGGCTCGCCAAATGAATAACTTTATATCTTGAGTTATTTAAAACAGATGTAATAGAGTCTGCACGCTGTTGATCATCATCAATCAACAAGATACGAAGCAATGGTGTCCCTACCTGTTTGTCATTAGTTAAAACATTATGTCGCAAGTTGATACTCCAACCTTGACGGTAAAATCTTATACCGATGGAATAGCAATTCATGAGCCAATTTAAAAATTAATTTAGCTCTTGTATTTATAGGGCTAAATAGCTTTAAGCACTTAGTCCTAAAAACCAAAAAAGTGCAATCGCACCAAATCGGTACAGGCATTAATAAAAGATTAACAATTGAGGTAGGTAATTTAAAATTATCTGTTACTTATTAGGAGGAACGAGTAACTAGATGTTTAAGCTGAAACTACAAAAAATAAGAAGCGATAAATGGCATACGAATACTTGCGCTCACTCTCTAAAAAGGAGTCACTACCAAGGTAACACTTCTCCATTTGCATGCCAAAATGTTCCAGAATTATCTAGGTTTAGCTCATCTATTCTTTCCATTAAACGGCTTGCTGATTGGTTAGCCGAAATATCACCATTATGGTTAACCATCTCAGTCTGCACATATCCGGGGTGTAAAAGTGCCACTGCAACACCAAAGGGTTTTAAGTCATGGGCTAATGAAACTCCTGCGCTATTTAGGGCAGCCTTTGACATACGGTAACCATAACGACCACCTGATGTATTATCAGCAACAGACCCCATTCGGCTAGTAATCAAAGCAACCTTAGCCCCACTACTTAATTGATCTTTTAGTAATTGTGTAACCAACAATGGTCCCAAAGCGTTAACCCGGAATTGATAGTCGATGGTAATAGCCGACATATTATTCAAACTTTCATCAGCTAACACTCCAGCATTATTAATTAAAACATCAATACTAATAGTAGTAACTTTCTCTAGGCTATATTGCAATGAATCAATATTAGCCACATCAACATTATCAATGACGATGGCTTTAGTTTGATTTAATTCATCACTACTATTTCTGCAAAGAGCAAATACCTTGTGTCCCTTCGCTAAATACTGCTTTGTTAAGGCTAAGCCTATGCCCCTATTTGCGCCAGTGATCACCACATTTAACATATTCAATCCTTGTCAATGACTTGCAATAAACGGTTTAAGTCTTCAGGGGTATCGATTCCTGTTGGTGGAGTTATTTTTGCTTCTTCAACATGAATTTTTTCACCATGCCATAACACTCGCAGCTGCTCTAATGATTCAATCTGCTCTATACCAGAGGGAGACATATTAATGTATTGTTTAATGAAGCCGGCCCGATAAGCATAGATCCCAATGTGCCTAAAATAAAAATCGCCAATTTCATCAATAGAATCAGCATCTAAAAATCGCGCTCTATCATAGGGAATAGTCGAGCGAGAAAAATACATTGCATATCCAAGCTTATCCATAACAACTTTAACCGTATTTGGATTAAAGGCCTCTTCAACATCTGTAATCTTCACAGCCAATGTGGCCATTTCTGCTAACCGATGTTGATGCAGGTTTTCAGCAACTTGTTGAATATTTTCTGCGGGTATAAAAGGCTCATCCCCTTGTACGTTGACAACTATTTCATGGGATAACATATTCTGCAGCTCAACAACTTCAGCTAACCTTTCAGTACCTGATTCATGGTGTTCACCTGTCATACAGTATTTACCACCAAACGCCTCAACAGTATTCGCTATCCGTACATCATCTGTAGCAACCACAACATTACTCGCACCTGATTCAATTGCTCTTTCATAAACATGCTGAACCATAGGCTTGCCCTTTATTTTTACCAAAGGTTTACCAGGGAATCTGCTTGAAGCATATCTAGCCGGAATAATGACACTGAATTGCATAGAGTTGTCTCGTTACTTGTTTGTTGTATTTACAATAAAAGGGGGCAGTCTATTTTAAGAGTTGTTCTAATTCATCACTTGAGACTTCTTTCGCTTCAGATTCTAGTAACACCGGAATATTTTCACGAATGGGAAAAACCAACCTATCAAACTTACAAATCAACTGATTATTATTAGACTGGTATATTAACTTGCCCTTGCATGCAGGGCAGGCCAATATTTCTAATAGTTTTTTATCAAAAGCCATAAAGGGTCCTTTATTTAGAGAGTCTCTTTTTGTTCTCTGAAACGTGTTTTAAATTTTGAATAAGTTTTGTATCAAACTGTTGTGGTAAATGAGCATTAACCGGTAAATACCAACAATCCTTATGTGCGAACTCTCGGCACTTTACAGCATCTTTCTCTGTCATTACCACAATGCCATCTGGTATGTCTTTTATAGTAAATTGATGGTGGTCCACAAAACTGGTACAGGCTTTAAGTTTAACCTGCTTTTGCTCTAACATTGTAAAAAATCGCTGTGGATTACCAATTGCTGCAATGGCAGTGACATCTTGACTGAGATCATGTATCGATAAACTTTTATTTGGATTACTGACATTCACTAAACGGCCCGATTCTAGCGCCATTAAATACTCACCATTGTTTGCTAAACCGCCGTTTAAGACCACAAAATCTACTGATTTCAAGCGCCACTGCCCTTCACGTAGAGGACCAGATGGTAGCAGGCAGCCGTTACCCGTAAGACGTTGCCCGTCCATAACTACGATTTCAATGTCTCGCTCTAAGGCGTAGTGTTGTAGGCCGTCATCACAAATAATCACGTTACATTTGTGTTCATTAACTAATTTATTGGCCCCCCTAGCGCGAATGGGATCGATCACCAACGGGCAATTTATATGTTGGCGCATTAATACCGGCTCATCACCCACTTGATCGGCTGTACATGAAACAGTGACAAAATGGGGAAAAGACATCTGTTTCGCACCATAGCCACGGCTAAGCACCCCAGGGTGATAACCTTCTTGTCTCAAGCGTTTTGCTAAATAGACAACTAAAGGCGTTTTTCCATTACCACCCACACTAATGTTACCTACAACAATTACTGGAGCGGCTACAGATGTTGACTTTTTAACTCCCGCATTAAAAGCAAGTCTTCTACTGGCAGACATCCCCCAAAACAACAGAGTTAGTGGCAGAAGTAATATTATTAAAGGCCAATGATACCAACTAGGCGAGTACCAAAGTTTATCAATGAAACTCACGCTTCTTTTGGCTCCTCGCTAAATTGCATTTGATATAATTGAGAATAATGACCATTAAGAGCCATTAAGCTTTTATGCGTCCCCTGCTCGAATATCTTCCCACCCTCAATCACTAAAATGGTATCGGCATTTTCTATGGTTGATAAACGATGAGCTACCACTATGCTGGTACGATCTTTTTGTAGTTTCTCTAACGCATCTTGAATTAATCGTTCAGACTCAGTATCTAAAGCTGAGGTTGCTTCATCTAAAATTAAAATAGGCGCATCCAATAATAAAGCCCTAGCTATGGCTAAACGTTGACGTTGACCTCCGGACAACATAAAACCGTTTTCACCTACCATGGTATCTAAACCATCAGGTAATTCATCTACAAACTCCAATATATGTGCGGTTTTAGCTGCAGCAAGGATTTGCTCACGACTAACGACTCCCTCAGACCCATAAGCAATATTGTTCGCAATAGTATCGTTAAATAACACCACATGTTGCGAAACTAAAGCAAATTGTTTGCGTAGACTTTTAAGTGGCAATTCCTGTATCGGCAAATCATCAATTAATATATCCCCATACTGATGATTATAAAAGCGGGTCAATAAGCTCGAAATAGTCGATTTACCACTACCTGAACGGCCCACTAAAGCGCAGGTTTCACCAGACTTCACCGAAAAAGTAATATCTTGAAGCGCTGCTGTATCTTTGCCGGGGTAGCTAAATGTTACGTCTTTAAAAGTAATTTTTCCTGCCACTCTCTCAACCAAAGTGGTTCCATTATCTAACTCAGGTTGCTGATCTAATACTTCAAAGATACTGACACAAGCTGTCATACCTTTTTGAAATTCACTGTTTACTGTAGTGAGTTGCTTTAAAGGCTTAAGTAACATAGTCATGAAGACTACAACACTAACAAATACCCCAGGCGTTAAAGACTCAACCAAATTAGGGAAGCTAGCGACATACAAAACAACAGCAAGGGCGATAGAGGCAATAACTTGAATTGACGAAACACTTAATATCCTAGCGACAATCAGCTTCATGTTCTGTTGACGATTGTAATTGTTCTTACTGGCGAAGCGCTTAGCCTCTAAATCTTGGCCGCCAAACATCAATACCACTTTATGGCCTTTAATCACCTGCTCTACAGAAGAAGTTAAATCTCCCATCACTTCTTGAATCTTTTTACTTACCTTTCTAAAACGTTTACTTACCACAGAAACAATCACAGCCACCAAAGGGCCGATAAGTACAAAAATTAGCGATAATTGCCATGAGTAATAAAACATTGCAATCAATAAGCCCACAACAAAAGCCCCATCACGTACAAGAGTTAACAATGCTTTAGCAGCGGCTACTTTAACTTGCTCAGTGTCGTAAGTGACTTTAGATATAAGTTGCCCTGTTGCATTTGTATCATGAAACTCTACGGGCAAATGAGTATATCGACTAAACAACTCTTGGCGCATTTCCATCACTACATGATTACCTATCCATGCTACTGTGTAGGTGCCCAAAAAATTGCATATGCCACGTAATACAAAAATGGGCACAATAAAAAATGCAGCTAAACGTAAATACCCGTAATCACCATTGCCTAAACTATCATCTACTATAGGCTTTAATTGCGCTACGACTAAAACGTCAATAACGGAATATCCAATCATCCCTAGAACGGCAAGAAGAAAGGCAAGTTTGAAATTTTTAAGGTAGCCACGAAAGCGCTTAAATACGCTAGAAGTTAAGTCAGGGTTTGCGGGTTTGTTTTTACTCATGAAAATGTAATTATTTGAACTCAATTAGGAAAACGAGGCTAGTGTAACTGGTAGAACGATAATCCCCAAATAATCAGTCACTAATAATTCGCTAATATAGATTTTAGATTAGCCTTAGTTAATTGCACAGTGATACCATTTGCCCAGTTTAGTAAATTCAATTTAGGGAGAAAACTTGAAAAAAGTTAAAATTTCGCTAGGTATTACACTCTTGATATTAAGTACCTATGTATTTGGAAATACCACGCAATTTATAGCCGCTAAAATAATTGATAACGATAACCAAACAGAGGAAGCATTCACCTCACGAGGCGGAATGGAAGGGTGGGCAAAAGTTTCTTTCATTATAGATGAAGATGGTAATACTCGAGATATAGTCGTTTTTGATAATTCAGGAAAAGATAGGTACACCACTAAAACAATTAGATACATAAAGAATCTTAAATATGCGCCAGCACGAGCAAACGACAATCCAGTGAGCAGTGCTAAAAATATGTTCATTACCCACACCTATTCAGAAGCAGGACACAGCGAAGCGAGTATAACGCCAGCATTTGCTAGAGAATACCAACTAATCATGGACTCGTTTGCCAACTCTTCAGCAAATATGAATGATGTAAACCAATTGATAGATAAATTAGTAGATGATCATACTAAAAACCTAAATGAGCACGCTCTCGCTGCATGGTTAAAATCAATTTATTATTATAAAATCCAAGATTTCTTAGAATATATGCGCCAATCTCAAATCACGGTTGACCTATATCAATACTTGCCCATCGCAATACTCGCTAAATCTTCGGTAAACCTGTTTGAATCCCAGCTTTATTACGGTTACTTTTCTGAAGCAAAACAAACCCTTTCTCGCATGGGAAATACTGACGGTCTTAACCTGTCAGAGCAAACACAAGCCGAATTTTTAGGTTTACTTAAAGATAAAATGGCTTCTGAATCAGACAAGGTTATAAAAGGAAAACTAACTCATTTAGGTGCTTGGTCTTATGATCACCAAATACCAAAATTTCAGATCAAGTTAACCAACGGCAATATTGATTCAGTAGAGTTGAGATGCAACCGATTTCAACAAAAATATACGAGTAACAGGCAAAATACAATGGAGATACCATCACAAGCGAATGGATGTATCTTGTTAATTCAGGGTGACGTAGGTACAACTTTCGATGTTATTGAAACTGCCATATAGGGAAACAGCATTTTAAGAAGCCTTCCCATTTAATATGTAAAGGCTTTACATATTGGCATACCAATAGGGATAAATGTCTTGCCTGTGGGTTTTCACTTGAATTGGTCCGACTGAATCAAAGGGCAAACTGAAAGACACTTGCCCTGTTTCAGACGTAGTATAAGTCCCCTTTAGTGGGATGTGGCTCTGCTTAAATACTTGTTGGTATCTTTCAATTACCTCTGTACGAGGAAATCGCCAGCGATTCATAAAGCCTTGACTAAAAACCACAAATTGTGGATTAACCGCTTCTATAAATACTGTTGAAGAGGATGTGTTACTACCATGGTGAGGGGCGAGTAAAATATCTGCGTTAAGATTTTCACCATATTTTTCGACTAAGAGATCTTCTATACCTTTATCTATATCACCGGGTAGTAAAACAGCATGGGTTTTATCTGATACTTTAACCACGCAGGAACTGTTATTATCATCGTATTTAAGGGGGTCATCAGGCCAAAACACATCAATATTCAAACTTTGCCAATTGAATTGATATCCTTCGCGGCATAACCCAGCTGTGGTCATAACCTTTTTTATGGCGATCCCGTTCAGCAAAAATGGTAAACTCCCAGCGTGATCGTTATCACCATGGCTAACAATGACAATATCAACCTCTTTAATGCCTTTAGACTTTAATATTGGCAATAACACACTGTCTGCCATGTTGAACCCACTAGGATAACTTGCCCCTACATCATAAATAATTGCCTTAAGGTTTTTAGTTATGAGAACCGAACTCCCCTGTCCAACATCTAAAATATCAATTTTCCAGTTTGTATCTTTGCTATGCATTAAAAAACTTAAAAACGGTAAAAATAGCAGAACAATGCATTTTTTAGACACACCAAAATTAGGTAAGAACACCAAAATCATGGCAATAAACACCTGCGCCCAAACAACAAAAGGCATTGCAGCTAAGTCTATCGAAGCCCATGGAAATGCTATAAAACTTTTTAAAGCGTTTAAGCTTAATCCAATTAAATAGTCAACCCACCCAAATAACAATGCAGCCAAATCTGGATATACCCATAGTAACAGTGTCGCTAGTAAGCAAAGAGGTAATAGACATAAAGTAACCAAAGGAACAGCGATTAAATTAATAAAAGGAGACACAATCGAGACATAAGAAAATTGCCATGCAACAATTGGTAACATTAAAAAAGTTAAACAAAGTTGCACCCGCAACATGCTTGAAAATGCAGTAGTAAACGAAAAACCGGCTTTAGTTACTGGCCAACGCCAAAATACAAAACAAATGATAATCACTGCTGTATAACTTAGCCAAAAACTTAAGCCAAATATACTCAGTGGAAACAAAATTAAAAATACACTAAATCCAATCAATAATTGCCTATAAATCTTTATGTTTTTATTATTTACAACTAATAAAGCCGCAATACTTAGCATCAGCCAAGCTCTAAGTGTGGGTAAACCAAACCCCGCTATAGATGAGTACCAAAAAGTAGTCAATATTGTCAAAACCATAGCCACAATATGTAAATTAAGGTGGTGTAGTCTATATACTCGACTGACAATAGCGGCTGCGACCCAGGCAAATATAAAATAACTTGCACTCGCCACCATAGCTAGATGTAGCCCAGATATAGCAATTAAATGCGCTATACCTGATTGTTGTACCAACAACCAATCTTGTTGCTCTAATAACCCTCTATATCCCACAGTTAAAGCACTTATCCAAGCAACATTATCTAGTTCTAAGTTAAGTATCTTATTTAGCAAGGCTTGACGGCTAGTAATTACATTTTGCAGTAACTCATTTTCACTCGTTCCTTTAACGTACCCTGTGGCGATTATTCCTTTGCTGAATAACCACTGCTGATAATTAAATCCCGCTTCGTTAGCTAATCCATGGGGCGGTTTGAGTTTCACTTCAAGTTTAACTATTTGCCCTTGCTGCACTAACCAAGGCGGCTGACGCCAACTCACTCGAATATTCCGAGATAAGGAAAGCTTGTTAGTGTTAATTTGTGTTACTTTAAGATTAAAACGTACTTCTTGTCGCTTATGAATTAGGGTAGTAATTTCACCTATAACAACAATTGATTTAGAGGTCTGCTCTGATGACAGTTGCAAAGAGTATTGCCAATGGCCTACACTCGCCATCCAGACAATGCCAATAAAGAAATAAGCTAAATGAATAAATTGTTTGGCGAATAGAAAACTGGCGCCAAGAAGTAAAATAATGCTAAAAATGGAAGGTAAATTAGTCCAAATAAGGCTAGATATTGCAGCTGCAATAAAACTGAAAAGTTTACTGTCCATAGTAGGTGCATCATGCCTTCCATTGCTTGACTAAAATAAGTATAGAGAATAATTCTGAAAAAGTTTATTAAGCGATTTTTGCCTAGCCCGCAAAAAATAAAAGAACATAAGGTACTGTCAATCTTTGGGACATTATTACATGATCCAAATTTATGGCATTTAAATAGACGTTCAGCAGCGGGAGCCGTGGCTGTGGGGTTGTTTTTTGCTTTTATTCCATTGCCATTTCAAATGTGGTTGTCAGCAGGAATAGCCATTCCTCTGCGCGTTAACTTACCGCTATCAGTGGCCACAGTATGGATAACTAACCCCTTCACCATGCCTCCTATTTTTTATGGCGCGTATCTGATAGGAGCAACGGCACTAGGTACCACAACTCAAGAGTTTACTTTTGAGCTAAGTTGGCACTGGGTAATGCAAAGTATGGAAACCATTGGGCCAGCATTTTTAGTGGGCTGTCTAATTTGCTCGGTATTTTTTAGTACCGTGGGATACTTTACATTTAATTATTTTTGGAGATTATCAGTCTCAAATGCTTGGCAGCAGAGAAAACGCAAAAAGAAGCGTGACGCAGAAGGTCTTTAATTTTTCAAAATAAGTGTTAACCAAAACCAGAAGCATTTAATCCTTAGCATGGTTAATTGGAATACTGACAATGAACTCGGTACCCTCACCTACCGAACTTTTAACGTCAATTTTACCATTATGATTTTTAATAATATTGTAAGAAAGTGATAAGCCCAACCCAGTACCTCTTCCAACTGGCTTTGTTGTAAAAAATGGATCGAATATTTTTGATAAGTTATTTGCATCAATTCCAATACCTGTGTCTCTTACACTTACTTTTTGAAACTCGCCATCACTAAACACCTTAATAAAAATGGAACCATTCTCACCTACCGCATGAGCCGCGTTTACAAGTAAGTTCATAAAAACCTGATTTAACTGCATCCCCATACAAAATAAAGGAGTTAAGCCTTTTTCATAATCTTTATGTAAGCTGACATTAGCCTCAAACTGACTACTGACTATTTTTAACGTGCTCTCGATACCATCAACTAAGCTACTTTCCGCCCAATGTTTTGCATCTGCATGGGAGAACTCCTTCAAACTTTCAACTATTACTTTTACACGTTTAACACCATCTAACGACTCATCTACCAGCTCGACTACATCCTCTTTTATATAATCAAACTCATGACGCTCAAAGAAATCCTTCTTCAATTTCTGATGGATTTCTTGTCCAATTTTATCTATCAATTTATCTGAAAACTGAGTGATTTTTACAAGTTTTCCAATGTAATCTTGGAGGATTTCAATATTTGAGTATACAAATCCAATTGGACTATTAATTTCATGAGCTACACCAGCAGCCAATTGACCAATAGAAGCCATCTTTTCGGAGTGAACTAACTGGCTTTGCGTATCTTTCAATTTGCTAATAAGACTCGCTTGAGCTTTATGCTCTAACTCCAACTCATCAGCTACTTTAGATAAATCATTGTAATAACTGGCTTGCGCTGTTACGTCTTGAATAGTAATACATGCATAAAGTACCTCATGACTATCATCCATTAGAGGTAATACTTCCATATTTTGGAACATCAAGGACTCCTCTCCAGTTACTGGACGAGAACTCAAAAAATTGAAAATATGTGGGCGTTGCTCCCAGTAAGAAAAGCTTTCATTTTTTAAAATAAAAACACTATTAATTTTCTTTTTTAAAAACCTAGCTTGATCTGGGAAAAGTTCTAACAAAGACTTTCCAAGAACGTCCTTTTCATCACAATCCATTCGGTCAGCAAAAAAGTCATTTAAAAAAACAATGCGATACTCTTTATCTACCATGCAAGCTCCCATAGGTAACTTGCGTAACAGACTTTCTAATAATTCAGGTTTGTGCATTCTGAATCAACTTAATAAGGCATCTAGACTAGCTTTCAAAGCAACAATTGAGTTTTCTTCTAGGCAAATAACCACCCTTGCGTTAAAACTAAAACTTTCAATGCTAAAACATACTTCAACTAATAGTACCGTAGCCCAATTATAATTGGATTTTCCATTTGTTAAGGAGTTAAATAAAGTTGGCATATTTAGGTGGGACTTTAACTCTAGCTGACTTGATAAACCACTCAAGCATGCACCAGATAATATATTTGTTAACTCTAAAATTAACTCTTGGGTTTGTGCGTCACACAAAGGCTCATCATAATCCATTAATTCAGCCATAGCATCACAACCCTCTTTACTTATTAAAGAGAGAACTTCTCCTTTAATTTGTCCTAGAAAAGACTGCCTAGCATACCAAGTGTCATCACTATGATTTAATATCTCAACTAGATCATCTGGACTCGCTTCATTAATTGTCGGAATCGATAAGGTTATTTGAACATCAATTAACTGTGCTAATGATTTTGCTGCTTGCCCCATCGAAATATTCATCATTTCTTGTAAGGCATCTCGCTGGTCTTCTGTTAATAATAAATCTTTCATAGTAAACCTACTTCATGCAACGTCTGTTTTAACTCCTCAGCTTTTAATGGCTTTTGTAAAAAACGAAATGCTCCTAAAGAATTTACCAGCTCTACTGATTTTGGTTGTATATCAGCACTAATCACAATAACTACGGTTTTTTGATGGTTATCTTTGACATAACGAAGTACGTCAAACCCATCTAACACAGGCATTGTGAGGTCTAAAAATAAGATATCAGCTAAGCCTGCTTCTACAGCGTCAATGGCCTCTTGCCCATTGGTCGCCTCAGATATAGTCACATCCCAATCTTCAGGGATTGCACGTCGTACATTTTTGCGAGAAAGCGCAGAATCGTCTGCAATAGTTACAGGTATTGCCATTAATTTTTCCTATTCAGTTTGAAACTATTAAATAAAGGTATTTAACTAATAGTAGAACAAACCTGTAAACGCCCACTAATTTGTTAAAAACGCGGTCTAACTGGTCAAATATCGCACAAAAACCTGAAATATTAATATGTTTAATTCAAAACAATTCAATAGGAATAATCTTGGCTAAAGAAAAGCCCTGTTTAATATGAACCAGTACCGCTGTGAAAATAGGAAACCCATAGCTGTCTACCAACATAAAAGCGGAATTGGGACTACCTATACAAAATAATATTTCAAACGATATAGAAGATACTTATTTCTTGGAATGTTTACTCTATGGATAGCGCAAACACCTTGTTTACACTATCCAGCACAGCAGAAGATATCCTTCAATTGAAGCTAAACCGTCAATAAATTAGCCAGCATTGAAATCTAACAATATTTTAGTCACCTCATCTATACGCCTTGAAAAACTAGCCTTACTTGCACGTTCAGTAATGGTATGGTCACCATCTCCAAACGGACCAAAACCATCCAAAGTAGCTACGCCAACCGACGATACTATATTAGCGTCACTTACCCCACCACGTTTTTCAGTCTTCAGGGGATACCCTAAAATACTGGCAATTTGTGCCAATAGCGTCATTTGATTGGGCGAACTTTGCATCACATCCCTTTGAATACCACCTGACAATGTCGCAGTTACACCTTTTACGGCTGGATTTGCACAGATTTCTTCTAGACTGGCTAATAAGCGTTCTTTTTCAACTTTTTGGGTATAACGAGTCTCCACTATGATTTCCGCTTTAGGAGAAATGGTATTGGCCCCAATACCACCACTCATTTTACCAGCGTTAACCGTTGTCCCTTTTGCCAAGTTAGTTAACTCAGTCAATGCAATAATCATATGGGCCGCAGCCAAGTTTGCATTACACCCATCCACATAATGATTACCGGCATGGGCGGCTTTCCCTTCAAGGTTAACAAAAAAGGTCCCTACACCTTTTCTTGCTATGACCACTTCATGATCGACACCAGCAGCCTCAAAAACTAAGCAAATATCATAATTTTTGCCCAACTCTGCGCTCAAATATTTACTATCGTCACTACCACTTTCTTCATCACTTACTAACAACATGTCAATATTAGCAATTTCACCTTGTTGTGCTTTAACATTACGCAAGGCCTCGAGAGCAACAACATTGCCCCCTTTCATATCACATACACCAGGCCCATATACCCATTCTGCGTCTTCAGAAAAGTCAGTGAAAGTCCCCGGAGGAAATACAGTATCCAAATGCCCTAATAATAAAACACGTTTTTTACCTGCAACGATTGGAGACTTAAATAACAAGTGATCACCGATATGCTCTCGAGTAAATGCTTCAGTCTCAAAACCTAAAGCCTCCATCCATTCACTAAAAATTTTTCCATTTTCATCGACACCCGGTTTATTTTTAGTATAAGAATTAAGATTTATAATTTGTGCTAGCTCAGTAAAGTTCAAAATCACTCCAACCATAGTTAATAAACATGAATGTAATCCTCTGTAGCAATTGAAATACCAAGATCATTATGGTGGCATACTATTGAATATCGAAGGTTTAGTTATCTATATGTTCCTAGTGCACCTGCTTTACGCACCAACAAGATACACTAACAACTAATATCAGTTCAGCTTTGGTGCGTCTGCTATTTGAAATGAATATAATTTGACTTAAGTTATTGAGTTATAGCCGATTTAAAATAGTATATTAGTCTTTGGACTTTCTCCGTCTCAATTTGTCAATATAAGACTAAAGTTGCAAGTCTTATTAGCTATTGGCGTTAAAATTGCTGTCTACTTTTGTACATATCAGAAATGAGCGGTGTATAACTACACCAATTTTATAGTGTAGCTGGGCCCTATTCAGTTTAACGGAGAAATTTTTTATGCATTCGAATACAAGTTCTGGGTTAGAGCCGACCATAGGTATGTGGATGTACCAAAATAGTGGTGGGAATGAAATTCAAAGGCAAATCATCGACCTTTTAAGCCAAAAGAACATAAAAACCATACCTAGTCTAGACATGGCTAATGCCTCAGCTCACGGCGGTGAGATCGTGTGTAATGGAATTTGTATGGAAGAGCTTTCAGCATTTTTCTCATATAATGCAGGTGGTCAAACAGCCTATCAGGTATACTTGTATAATGCCCTTAGCCGCTCTGTGCCAACCATAAATAATTATGACGCTTTTGCACTAACAGAAGATAAATTTCTAACCGCTCACATGTTGAACAGAGCAGGAATTCGAACAGCAGATTATCGTTTAATAAACCACATAGACATTCAATTATTAAAAAATACAGTACGTGAATGGCAAGGACAAGTAGTCTACAAACCCACAGATGGATGGGGCGGCAATGGTATAGTTAAGATAGAAGATGAGCGATCATTAGACATTCTTATTCCGTTTCTAAATAGAATGGATATGAAACATTTTTATTTGGAAAAATTCATTAATTACGACAAAACCGATTACCGCATTGATGTTGTTGATGGAGAATTTGTTGGATGTTACGGCCGCAGTGCTCCTGAAGATGACTGGAAAACTAATATTACTAGTGGTGGCTCTGTCATATTACGTCAACCTGATGACGCTATCATTGAATTGGCTATCAAAGCCGCAAAAGTATCAGGACTAGAGATTGCTGGCGTTGACCTTTTATATGACCTAGATACAGAAGAATATGTAGTGTTAGAGGTCAATGGTATTCCAGCATTTGCTACACCAGAACAAGAAAAATTAGGATTAGATTTTAACGCCCTTAAAATCAATAAAATTGTTAATTTAATTGAAAGAATTGTAGAAGAGAAACAGTAATGAAAAAAAATACGAAATCTCCATTACCTAAAATAGGCCTATTATACTTAGATCACGTATTAAGATTTTTCGACAAATCTAACTTTAAAGGCTGGCCAGACAAAATTGAAACCGTCACTTACCATTGGCGAAATGACAAGCAGCGGTTTATCAACGAAGTTAAACGTAAAAAAATTAATGTTTTGATAGGAAATGTGCCAGCCACAGCCTATGAGACATTTAGAGAAATTAGTAATGCATTGCCTAATGTACAATTTGTACCCTCACTCGATACACAGTTTTCAAACAAATCAAAAGAAAATGTGACACTATTTTGTGAGAAATACGACATCCCTATTCCAAAAACCCGTATATTTTATGAAAAACAAGAAGCTGACGATTTTTTAAAACAAACTACGTTTCCAAAAATAATCAAGAAGTCCTATGGACCATCAAACTATGGGGGCTACTTTGTACATAAAGTAGATAGTTACAAAGAGGCCCGAAGTTTACTTGATGAGAAGAAATACTACCCAGTTTATTTACAAGATTTCGTGCCTATGGCAGCAGACATTCGCGTTATGCTTATTGGCCACAAGCCAGTGTGCGCCTTTTGGCGTCGACCACCTGAAGGCGAATGGTTAACCAATACCAGCCAAGGTGGCTCAATGGACTACCAAGATGTTCCCCAAGAAGTTTTAGACTTATCGGTTAAGGTATCTAAAGCGGCAAAAGCCGAATATTGGGCTTGCGACGTTGCGGTGGGTGTAGACGGTAAGTACAGAATTCTAGAGTGTGCAACAGCCTTTGCAGCATTTCCTTATATTAGGGATTGGATTGGCCAATACCTGATGTGGAAGTTTTCTAATGGTCAGTTCAAGCTTCCCTATATTCCATTATTTAATTGGGAAGAGTTGAGCAAAATGAGCTCCAATGTTTTGCGCACAATGCGCAATATAACCTTTGGTAAACAAGTCATTCCAAGCTGTGATGGTGGAGAATTATTCACTGAAATCAGTGATGACAATTACCCAATATTAGCAACCACAGCCATGGCTGGTGAAGAATGGCCAAGTGATATTTGGAACCGCCAAGACAATTATTTAAAAAACAAAGAGGATACAACGGCCAAAGTTTCACCACCTCAAGAAGCAGAAACCTTGGACGCATCTGAAACCGCGACTATAAAAATAACCGACGAAGCAGAAGAATCGCCAGAAATAGTAGAAAATGAGCAAAATGTAGAAACTGTTGAGCTTAGTGCTGAGGCATTCTCCGAATTTTTTGGTAGTATTAAGGGCTTTGGTAAACAACAGGTTTCACTAATATTTGAAACATTGGATTTACCAACGATTCACCAAGCATTACAAAGTGATGGTAGTGAGTTTTACAAAGTAAAAAATATTGGTGAGAAGAAAGTAATCAGCATATTGGAAACATGGCAAGAATACATTCACTCATCGCCTCAGTAATTATGGAACTAGTATTGGCGCATTTATTTGCGCCTATGAGGCTAATGGGGCCTATAGGCTAAACATTACTCAAAATAGTTAAGAGAAAAGATGAAAAAACAGTATTTTTCGTACAAAGAAACCATGGA
The DNA here is from genome assembly GCF_039942875.1 of Paraglaciecola sp. Taxonomy (GTDB): domain Bacteria; phylum Pseudomonadota; class Gammaproteobacteria; order Enterobacterales; family Alteromonadaceae; genus Paraglaciecola. The sequence continues at coordinate 60,748 of NZ_JBDVBQ010000027.1, read as the reverse complement.
GTTTTTAGACGATGCAGCCCGGGATTACCCAGACTTAATAAAAGTTCAAAGCATCGGTGAAACATGGGAAGGACGCCCTATTATGTTGGCGACCATCAGTCTTGACGTACACAATGCCGACAAAAAGCCTGCACTGTTATACACAGGAACTATTCACGCCCGTGAATGGATAGGCATAGAATTAGCCAATAGCTTTATCAAATATATAATTGATAACTATCAGTTTAACCCTAAGTTACAAGATGCGTTAACCCGCAATACACTATACATAGTACCCTGTCTTAACCCTGATGGTTTTGAATATTCCCGAACCCATTTTTCATTTTGGCGTAAAAATCGTCGTAACAATGGTGACGGTACTTTTGGTGTCGATCTTAATCGAAACTTCGGTGTAAGATTTAAAGAAAGAAGCGACCCATCATCGAATATTTATGGTGGCCCTAGTGCGTTTTCAGAACCAGAAACCCAAGCCATAAGAGATTTTGTGGCGGATCATAGCAACATTACGGTTTCTCTGGATTACCACTCCCAAGGAAATGTGTTTTTCCCCGCCCATAAATTTGATCACGAAGCTGAAATCGACACCACAGATCTAAATACCCTTTGTGCCAACATGGCATTTGAAATTGAAAAAGTGACCGGCAGAAAATACGGAATTCATAGAGGTAAGCCCCCCACAAACCTAATCAATGGCAGTGGCCGCGAGTATTATTACAGTAAGGGCATATTAGCCACTGTTGTAGAAGTAGGGACCAAAAATATTCCAGACTATATGGAAAACATGTCTGAGAGTGTGAACGAAAACATTCCAGCCTTGGTTCATGCGCTGCGCTCTGCAGTTAATTATTCAGATCTAGCACCTAGCAGACCTGATAACTTCAATATGTCTGAAGTAACCGAAAATAGTATAACGCTAGAGTGGGAATACCCAGAAGATGCAAATGTGTATTTTGAGATCTATCGAAATACCCATCATAAAAGCCCCTGTACCGATGATAATTTAGTCGGTATTACTAAATCATTAAGTTTTAGCGACATACAGCTTAAAAGTGGGCAATTGTATTTTTATAAAATTCGTAGTGTTTCCTTAGAAACCAAAATAAAAGGCCCATACGCCCCTGAAGTAAAAATTAGAACTTTATTGGCCCACGAGCAGTTTAGCAAAACTCTGTTTCCGCCAGCTAACCAAATTGGTTACGTGGGGCAGTATACCCAAGAAAAAAACCATGAACACTTTGGATTAAACTCGCTGTTTATTGGTGTAAATAAATTCCGCGGTGCTTGTTATGGCGTAATTGAATTTTCTCTTGATAGGTTACCTGACGACGCAGAAATTAAAGAAGCCTGCTTCTCTTTGTATCCAATGAACCGAGTCAGTGCCAAATTAGAAGGCTATGGTGAGTGGGGGATCTCATTCTTAGACGCGTCCAGTGTGCCTAATATTCGTGATTATAACGACATTGCTAACGCGACTGTCATTCATTCTGGGCAAACAATAGAATCTGACAGAGTAACTCAGGGAGTGTGGAGTGATTGGCCTTTAAACGGTAAAGAGCGCGCTATTCTGCAAGAACAGTTAAAAACTGGGAAAGTATTGATGCGTATCGACGGACCAACCACTTTACCCAATGGCGCAGATTCTCAAATGATGCAGTTTGACATTGGTTATGGCCGCTTTGGTTCAGGTATACATTACCGCCCTAACCTTGAAATTATCTATACCCGTCAAGCAAATAAAGTTGAGATATCACCAACCAGTATCAATACCATAATGGCTGAAGGTAACGTCACCAGAAAATTACAAACTGGATACGACAAAGATGGCAACAAAATATACGGACAACTTGCATTTGCCATGCACTCGATGCCAGACCCTAAACGCACAGTGATTACCAATGCCTACTTGCAGCTGTCTAATCACAACTCACTTGGGCCTAAGAAAGATATTCGATTTACAGTTGAATTGGCTGATTTTGAAGAACTCAGTTTCGAGAGCATGAAACAAAGGGAAAGTATTCAATATATTGGTTATGAAGTCAGCAATGCAGAACTTCGCAATAAAAAGACCCATTATTTTGATTTTGATAGTTATAGCCGAGGTGAGTTAGAAAACCTTTATCAAGACAATAAACAAGCTTTCTTTTTAATTCGAGCAACTTCAGGCTTTAGAGATGGCCAAGATGAATTAGTTGAATGGGTAAATAGTCCTACTGAAAACTTACAACCTAAATTGGTAGTAGAGTATATTGAGCGCAAGAAAACGCCGCTAGAGTCACCTACGAACATTCGTACCAAAATTGAAAATAACAAAGTTAAAATCCTTTGGGATAACCCTAAAGATCCTGATTTTGTAGGCTCATTTGTAGTGAGAAACTGTTTTCATCCGCCGCGTTCACCTTTTGACGGAGTAAAGTTGTACGGTGGGCCAGATGAATACACCTATGATAGTTTTGGTAACCCTAACAAACCTAAATATTACGCAGTATTTAGTTATGATAACGTACCAAATTTTTCTCAATCAAGCTGTGTACACTTTAGCGTAGATCAAACCATTCCTGTGATAGAAATTGACCCGGAAGATGTTGAAAGCCAACAAGGTGATGATTTAGAAAACTATTTAGATAGCTAAATAGTTAGTCTCCCTCTTTAACCTGCTAGTTCGTAGTTAAAGGGGGAAACATCGTTCACAATCTTGAAAGTTATTTAAACATTTAAAAATTACCAACCTTTTCCTTTAACCTGACTAAACCTTGAATCAAACTGCTCTGAGTTTTATCTAGGTCAATACCTTTAATCTCCCCATTATTTACAATCATTCTGCCATTAACTAATACTGTTTTTACTTCTACTGGCTCACCAGCAATAACGGGAGCTAAGGTCTGGCTATGATTACCCCAGTATCGATAGTGACTCATATCAAACAAGACTACATCTGCCGCTTTACCTACCTTTATTTCACCAATGGCATCTAAACCTAAAAGCTTTGCCGCATTTTGACTCCCCCACTTCACTATTTGCTCTGCACTGGTAGCCTCGGGCCCATGAATACTTCTATGTAACAACCAAGCTAAGTTTAGCTCTTGGATCATAGAGGCGTTTTCAGCAGACGCCGAGCCATCCACGCCCAAGGTGATATTCATTCCTGAGTTTTCCATGGCAATCACAGGCGCTACACCACTGCCAAGACGACAGTTAGAAGTAGGGCAATGACTAATACTCGTTCTAGTTTTAGCAAATAAATCAATATCTTGCGCTGAGGCCTTTACTAAATGTGCAAACCATACATCTTCTCCCAGCCAACCACACTCCTCTGCATATTGCACCGCTGAGGTACCATGTAACAAGCGTGATTGGCGTTCATCAAAGTCTACCTCTAACAAATGAGAGTGCATTTTTAAACTATGGCGTCTAGCATATGCTGCCAATGCTTTTAAATCTTCAGCTTTAGTACTATGAATCAAGCTAGTGGGAGCCACGACTAAACGCCGCATAGCGTTGGCATCTGCTTGATGATAGCGTGACCGGCTATCATCTAAACGCTTTATCATTTGCTCAACCGTTTCGGGCTGAATACCTCCTCCTTTTAAGCCTTTGTGACTTCCAATAGATGTTGCTCCTCCTCGGCACAGAACTAAGCGCATACCAATATCAGTCGCGGCCTGCCAAACAGCCTCTTCAACTTCAGGGCTCACAGATTCATGATATAAATAATGATGGTCACAGCAGGTTGTAGCACCAGAGCGTAATAACTCAGCCAGCCCCAATGTTGCAGTGTCATACATAAGCTGCGCATCTATGTTAGGCCAAAAACGGTAAGGGACCGCTGCTAACCAATCACCTAACCCCGAATTTAACCCTGCTGGAATACCTTTTAATACACTTTGAGCTAGGTGATGATGAGTGTTTATTAGCCCTGGATAAATAACACAATTAGTAGCATCAATTAAGGTCTCATTGTTAATTAGCTCTAATCCTTGACCAATTTCGCTGATCAGGCCTTGGCTTATACGTATGTCACAGGGGGCACTTTCTGATTTTGATTGAAACTGACTTGTCGTTTTAATTGTTGACGACGCTAAGATCCCAGTCGCGTTTTTAATAAGGTAATTCAAGAAATATTCCTTGGGGTCACAACGAAGCCATAGTTACATGCTAACGACTTAATTTGATTAGGCAAACAATCTGACTATATCGAATATCCCCCAAGAGGCAAAGCTCATTTATAAGCACAAAAAAATTGGGTACTTTTGGGGCGAACTGAACTAATTGCACAATGTTAATGCATGAATCAAAACTAAAATCCAATCAACCACCTTTAAATATAAGGTTTTCAGTACACATTGAATTTGGCACATTAACTGCTATTTCTGACTCTATATTGATTTCGAACAGCTAAAAATGAATTGCAAGAAATCAGTACACAAACTTTGAGTAGAAGCTGTCAGGTAAGAATCGTAAGTGTCTTGACACACGTTTGCACTAGGACATTGCTCACAACGTTTAGTTAGTGTGGTTTAACTGACTTGGGTGTGAGCTTGCTAATTAAAATAGTTTATAAATCTCATCGTTTACCCTCGCTAGTAATCACTTTTAGTATCAGACATTTTACAGTCATGACTTAATCTTTTTTAGCTTGTAATGAGGTCAACAATGCAGAAACCACTATTTCCCCGTGTTATGTTAGCTCTTTGTTTTTTCTGTGCGACTTCCCAAGCTGCAAGAATGGATGAAGTAACCTTTCAACTAGATTGGTTGCCTGGGGGCGATAAAGCACCACTATACGTTGCCATAGGTAAAGGTTTTTTTGCAGAGCAAAACATCAAAGTGAAAATTTCTCACGGTAAGGGATCATCAGACTCATTAACCAAACTAGGAGTGGGAATTGCTGATGTAGGTTACGCCGACTTGTCTTCTTTACTCGCAGCTAAAGCGCAAGAACCATTAGCCGTTTCTGCAATCATGAGTGTTTTTAGTAAAGCGCCCCACGCATTCTTCTCTCTAAAAGGCTCTGGTATTGAATCGGTCGCAGATGTAAAAGGAAAGCGAGTTGCAACCTCAGCTTTTAGTTCATCCGTAGTATTTTTACCTTTGCTTTTAAATCTAAATAGCATCCCTAAAGACAGTATCCGCATTATAAAAGTAGATGCAGGAGCCTTAGGGCCCATGTTAGCCACAGGTAATACCGACGTGATTATTTCTTGGATGACAGATACAGTAAAGTACCAATCACAAGTCGCTACTGTTGGTAAAGAACTTCACGTTATGCCTTGGTATGATGCAGGCTTAGAGTTTTACTCAACAGTAATTGTAGGCACTGACAAATTTTTAAAAGCCCGGCCAGATGTGGCTAAACGTTTTTTAGTCGCTTTTCAAAAAGCCATTGAATTTACATGGGCTTCCCCTGAAGAATCGGCTGCAATTGTGCATAAACTGGTGCCAGAAGTGGATACCCAAATCGCCCTAGACACTATTATTAATATACGCAGTTTAGTCTATAACAACGCAAGTGACGCCCACGGCTTAGGCATAATTAACCCAGAAAGATTAGCAACATCTTGGTCTTATGTAGCACAATCTCAAGGGTTTAAGTTAGACGCTATAGAGCCTGAAGAAGCCATAAACCGTAGCTTTATGGAAGCTATTTCCCCAGTCGCAACCAATAATGATGAAAAAACAAGCGTTCTTAAAGTAGAGAGTCAATAAAAATGCTTCCCCACGTCACCTTTGAAGGTGTTGGCCATACCTACGAAACAGAGGATGGTAAAAACGTCTGTGCCTTAGATAATATAAATTTTTCAATTAAAAAAGGGGAATTTGTTGCAGTTTTAGGGCCTTCAGGGTGCGGTAAATCAACTTTACTTAGACTATTAGCGGGTTTATTTCCAGCAACAAAAGGCCAAGTTTCTATTTATGACTACCCTGTTGCAGAACCACAGTCGAATACGGGTATAGTGTTTCAAAAGCCAACTCTACTACCTTGGAAAAACGTATTAGAGAACGTGTTGTTTCCTATCCAATATAAGCAGGGCCGAGTTTCTAGAAAAAACAAAGAGTCAGCAGCGAACATGTTGAATATGGTGGGGTTAAGTGAGTTTTCTGAGCACATGCCTGATCAATTATCTGGTGGTATGCAACAAAGAGTCGGTATTGCTCGCGCCTTGTTGATGGATCCCGAAATTTTAATTATGGATGAGCCTTTCTCAGCTTTAGATGCCCTCACCCGTGAACAAATGGGGTTTGAGTTATTAGATATCTGGCGGCAAAAACCAAAAACTGTATTGTTTATTACCCATTCAATATCCGAAGCGGTTTTACTAGCCGATAAAGTATTAGTATTGAGCCCAAGACCTGCTCATATAATTGAAGATATAACCATTAGCCTACCCAGACCTAGGTCGTTAAATACCATAAACACACCAGAATTTAGCGCCTACACTGATCAAATCCGCCAGTTAATTTATCATCCGAATACTAATGCGTGCTCTTCTGTTTCTGGAGATAAAAATGACTAAAGGAAAGCTTAATTTCTCTACCAGCAAACTGTTTCCAGTGTTTACTTTGCTAGCCATACTACCAATCTGGGAAGTTATGGTGAGGATATTTGAAATCCCAAATTTTCTGTTACCTGCCCCATCGGCAATTTATCAGGCATTTATTGCGGTTGACCCCTCTCGTTGGGGGTTACATTTATGGGCCACGCTAAGGGTGGCTATATTAGGATTCTGTTTATCCTTAGTAATAAGCTTACCTTTAGCTATTTTTATGGTTAAGTCTAAGTTTTTAGCAAAGACCCTGTACCCGATTTTGGTTATTATCCAATCAACTCCTGTTGTCGCTATCGCCCCATTGTTAGTGGTTATCATGGGAGCTGGTGAAGCCCCCAGGCTTGCCATTACTTGCCTAATTACCTTCTTTCCTTTAGTGGTATCCGCAACAACTGGCATGATGTCAACACCAGAAGAATTGATAGAGTTATCAAAATCTTTAAAAGCATCTGCAGTAAAAGAGGTATGGCATATTCGCTTACCCTATGCTGTGCCACATATTTTTAGTGGTATGAAAGTCGCTATAACTTTAGCGATCATTGGGGCAGTGGTGGCTGAATTTGTCGCAGCTGAACAAGGACTAGGTTACTTTGTGCAATTCTCCACTTCATATTTTAAAATCCCTCAGGCTTTTGCAGCCCTGCTACTTTTATCGACATTAAGCTTGTTATTATTTAAAACAGTTCAGTTGATTCAATATTTATTTTTTCGTTGGAGTCTGCCGAAAGACAAGTTCTGACACTAAATATATTGGTTTATAACCCATTAATTTTATCAGCCATTTTCACGCCACGATAAATGGCAACCAGAGTAGAAGCGCTGGTAAGGTCAGCATTGCTCTTATTACATAAACTTAAGAGAGTAAAATGAAAAAAACAGAAACAAAGCAATCTAATTACGAGCTTCAAGAATTACAGCTAGAAGCTGCATTTAGCCAAGTAAAATCTGACATGCAAGAAATCAGCATTCCTAAGATTGATTTAACTGAGTTTGAAAATCGTTTTGAAGATATAGCTAATCAATTATGGGATGCAGCTACTGAAGTAGGATTTTTTCAACTAGTGAATCACGGCCTGCCATTCTCAAGTATCACCCAAGGGTTTTCTGAGTCCAAAGCCTTTTTTGACTTGCCTGAGTCTATTAAGGGCCAATATCCATTAAAAAATGGCTCAAATGCGGGTTGGGAATATATGGAACAAGTGCGCCCTTCAACTGGCGTGGCTGATCAGAAAGAGTCTTATCAAGTCACCCTGCCACGTATGCAAGGGTTATGGCCTAACACTAAAGAATTGACCACTTTTAAAACTCACATTCTTTCCTTAGAGCATCAAGCTTGGCAGCTTGGTATGAAGGTTTTACAATGCTTTGCCTATAAACTTGGGTTTGAAAGAAATTTTTTTACGGTTGCTCACGACCGAACTCAAGCCGATTATCAAAGTACCCTAAGACTGTTGCATTACCTACCCATTTCGGAGGACGCTGAATTACCCGAAAATACATGGCGTGCTGGAGCACACACAGACTATGACTGCTTAACTATGGTATTTCAAAAAAAGGGACAAGCTGGGTTGCAAGTATGTGCCGGAAAAGATGCTTCAATTCATCAATCATGGTGTGAAGTAGAGGCATTAGATGATGTGATCACATGTAATATAGGGGATATGTTAATGCGCTGGAGTGATGACCAGCTAAAATCAACTCTACATAGAGTAAGAATGCCCCATAAAGGAGAAAACAAAAATCCACGTTATAGTATGGCTTTTTTCTGTCAAGCTAATAAAAATGTAACGATTCAGGGGCCTAAAAAAACCTACCCCCCCATAAGTGCAGAAGACTACTTAAAGATGCGAATTGCGGCAAACTTTAGTCGCTAGTTAAAACACCACTCGATTACCAACAAATAATTTACCGTTGTATCGACTAGCATTACGACGGTTGCTTTGTTCACTGATAACAGCATTGAATACATCCATTGCCCGAATGAATTCTGGATTATTAGAAATAAACTCCATTTCATCATCCACATCACCAATATGATACATCATGGCTTTTTTCGCCCGTGACGGGTCGCGGCTAATGATGGCATCAACAATATCGGAATGCTCACTAATCACCGAAGTATTACGATCAATACCAATCATAGCTTTTAAATTTCTAACCCTGTCAATTTCGGCTCTAGAACTATCTAATAATAACCAAGCCCCAACAATTCCTGCATATTCAAAAAGCGTACGATGAAACAACTCGTTTATCTCGTATGAAGGTGAATTATGGTAGGTGCTGTTAGGGTTGGTGTTACTTTCATCGATTTGTTTATGCTCAGTAATAATAGCCTTTAGCTGTACTTGTTCAGATAAACTAATGCCTTTATCAGCGAGCCGTTTTACACAACCACCTTCAAGGTTAGTGCGGATAAAACAGGCTTCCAAATATCTCTCTAAACTAATAGCAGTAACATAGCTGCCGCTTTTAGGAATAATTTGTACTAAGCCATCATTGGCTAAGCGAATGAGTGCTTCTCTGACTGGAGTTTTACTAATCTCGAATATAGAAGCGATTTCTTTTTCTACTAAAGGCATATCAGGAGGTAAAGACAAATTAATAATATTGTCCCTTAAAACCCAATAAATTTGATCGACTAAGCTGCCTTCTTTGGTAATACCTGAGGCTATAATTTTATCGATACTTTTAATTTCGAAGTTAATTGTGTTCATTAAATACGTTAATAGCCTCTTATTCTAAAATCACCACACCTTATATCCATATATAAGATGCTTGCAAGTAAAAGCAATGAATACCGCATCTTTGGCGCAGGGTTGCAACCCCTCACACCCAGCAAAAAACGTTATACCAAATAGTACTTGAAATAATTGTTACATCTTTATTAGCAAAAACAATAGTTTGGCGGCTTTTTGTTGATTTTTACAATTTATTGTTAAAAAGTTGTTGCGATTTTAGAACAAATAAACTTAAAATGCATCTGATATATAAAAACAACAACTAATATATTAGATTTACACTGGCTCTACTGGGCTGAGAATTGATATATCTCCTGTATATATAAATAAGCGGTACAGGAAATATATAAACTACGGAGATACCAATGAAACTGAACAAAATTACATCAATGTTTAAACAGCATAGACACACCAATCGAAATGTTAAATTATTCGGGGCAACACTAGCGACATTGCTAGCTGCACCGACTTTCGCACAAGAAACAACCGACACAGCATCATCTGGAGTGGAAGTTATTCAAGTGAAAGGTATTGCAGGCAGCCTCGCTGAATCAGCTCGTTTAAAACGTTTTGATTCGCGTATAGTAGACGCCATCGTTGCAGAAGATATTGGTAAATTACCTGACAATAACATTGCTGAAGCATTGCAACGTATTACGGGTGTTTCAATCAGCTCAGATTTTGGCGTGGGTAATAGTGTTACCATTCGTGGTATTTCCCAAAACCGTGTTGAGTTAAATGGTCGTTCTACATCAGGTAGTGCTCGTAATGGTATCAGTTTAGAAGATTTCCCATCAAGCTTCTTAAAAACAGTTGAGGTAATTAAATCGCCAACGCCTGAAATGATTGAAGGTTCTTTAGGCGGAACAATCAACATGAAGACTGTTCGTCCATTAGAATTAGATGAGCCTTTAGTCGCTTTCTCTTTAGACGCTGAATATGCAGACAAAACTAAGAATACAGCGCCGAAATTCAATATCTCAGGAGGTAAAAACTGGGACCTTGGTGATGCTGGTACTTTTGGTGCTTCAGCCGTTTTAGCTTATCAAGACCGTGAGTTACGTCGTGATGAATATATTACTTTAGTTACGCCTACAGCGTTAGATTTAGACGGTGATGGTAATATTGATCAATCTAACTCTCCAAGTGGGAACTACTTAGTTAGAAGCCAGAATACTCTTGAGCAAAAAACTGAGCAACGTGAACGTACAGCATTGGGTCTATCTCTACAATGGGCTCCTCAAAGTAGTGATGGCTTTATTTATTTAGATATAAATTCAACTGAACTTGACGGTGGTCAAGAAGCTTATGCTATCGGTAATGATAGTAAAGATTATGATGATTTAATCTTGGATAACGCTTATGGCGATGCGCAAGGCCAACTCAATAACTTTGGTTCTGGTAGTGCATTTGTTCAGCCTAAAACTCAATCTGATTTTACAACTAGCGAAACCGTATCAAATGCGCTTGGTGGTGAATACCAAATCACTGATCAGCTGCTTATTTCTGCTGAAATTGCTTATACAACATCAGAGGAACGACGTCGTAAATCTGAGTTTAATTTACGTCCTATCGATCGCGAATTATATGATGCTGACGGTACTGTTACAGAACGCCTACTAACTGTCACACTGAATGAAGTAGGCGATCAAGTTCCAGGACTTACTTTCTCTTATCCAACAGCTATAACAGATGGTGAAAACCAAGCTATTCGCCAATTTAGCCATCAACGTTATAACACTGATAATGAAGAAACAGCATTTAGAATTGATGTTGAATACACCGAACCATTTGCAAGTTTAGAATTCCTTTCATCAGTTAAAATGGGGATTCGTACTACTGATCGTGATTATGAACTTACTCGTGCCGATTTAAGAAATAGTGGCGGAGACGGAGTCGGTGGTAGCGAGCTTAAAAATTTACAAACAAGCGTTACAGTTGATGGTGTTGTAACTCCAACTTTTGTGAATGATTTTAATGAAGAATTTGGAGGGTTCACAACAATAAACCACGGCAACACATTTGAACAAAATGGTGATTCTGGTGGTAATGCATTAACAAACTTCTTTGTTTATGATGCAGCTTTACTCGCTTACGATATTGAAGGTACTTATGACAGAGTTCAGCGCATGCTTACTGGAACGAGTCATGAATTAACGGGTAGCCTTGAAGACAACATGGTTGCAAATAATGGTTCATATGCGCACATTGAAGAAAAAACTAGAGCCTTATACACGCAGTTTGATTTAGACTTTGGTGACTTAACGGCCATTGTCGGCGCTCGTTATGTAGAAACGGACCTAACATCAAGCATTATTGACCAATCTAATACTAATGAATATTCTGATTTTCTACCAAGTATTAATGCGACTTATAATTTAAGTGAAGAAACATTAGTACGCTTTGCGGCAGCTAAAGTAATGCGCCGTGCTGGCTTTGGTGACTTAAGCCCTGCAGTAAACATTGACAACTCATTAGTAACAGGTGATCAAGGTGCTTACCAGTTAGACCCATTCCGTGTCACTCAATATGATTTATCAGTCGAGCATTACTTTGGTAAAGGCGGTGTGGCTTCTGCTGCAATTTTCTATAAAGATGTAGAATCATTTACACAAAGCAGCAGTTTTTGTTTAGCTAGTTCAGATACAGCTCTAGGTCAAAACGTAACAGAATTTGTAGACGTATGTTTCTTAGATAGCGTGGGTGTTAATAACCCAGATCTTATTCAGGCAAACACTTCTCAAGGCCAAGATCTTGCTTTTGTTGAAGCTCGACGTGACGCTGGTTTAACGGGTATTGTGATTGATACAACCGTTAATGGTGGTAGCGGTAAAGTTGCAGGTTTAGAGCTTGCCTACCAGCAACAGCTAAGCTTCGTCCCTGGTTTAGGTGTTAATGTGAATTACACTTATTCTGATAGTGAACAACCAGATGGTAACCAACTTTTAGACACTTCAAAAAATCAATTTAACGGTCAAATATATTGGGAAAGTGAGAATATTCAGCTTCGCTTAGCATATAACTGGCGTGATAGTTATTTAGATACTCAAGATGAAAAACGTGTTCGTCCTGTAGGTGCATTAGCTATTGCTGACGCTGATGATGTGACAAGAGGTAATAACTACCGTGATGCTCGTGGTCAACTAGATTTCTCTGCTAGCTACGACATTAACGATAACTTTACCGTTGTTGCTAATGTAGTTAACTTATTGGGTGAGCCAACTACCTTTTCAACTGAGTTAGATAGTATTTGGAAATATAGCGAATCGGATGCTCGTTATACTCTTGGTTTGCGTGGTAAGTTTTAATTTGTGTGTCAGCGAAGTCTTTCACCCTAACAGGTAACTGGCTTCGCTTTTTTAAACACACAACAAACATGAAAATCAATCGCCCCTTATAGGGCGATTTTTAACGTTACACAATAAATCCCAAAGGGTCTTTTTGAACAGAACGGCTTGTTCACTTATTTAAGCATTATTCTAAAGGGATGATTTATGACCATACAAAAAGCAACATTAACGGCGTCAATTTTAAGTATTATCTTAAGTGGTTGTGGCAGCTCCCGTGAGCCTGTTGATGTAAACAAAACAAATAATATTCAAGTGCCAGCCAATAAGTTTGATTTAAGTCATTGGTACCTCACCGTACCTATGGATGATGACAATGATAAAGTATCGGATATATATGATGTGGCCAAACTAAAAAGCTATCAACATCCAGATTTTTTTTATCTTGATGATAATCAGTATATGGTGTTTGCAAGCCCGAATAAAGCAGCCACAGAGCGCACTTCTACTAACACTCGTAGTGAACTGCGCTATATGATCCGAGGCCTTGATCAATCTATTTCAGAAGCAGACTTAGCCAACAACTTTGCGTTAGCCGCTCATAATAATGCGGATGAATTTGCATCAATTGGAAGCCAATTACAGGCCACCTTGCATGTTGACCACGTTGCTGTAAATGCGACTTACCCCAATAAGCCCCCGGCCTACTCAGTGGTAGTGGGTCAAGTTCATGCTTATCAAGTTAAAGATGAAGAACAAATCCCAGGCTTTGGATGGGGTAACGAACCCTTAAAAATATCCTATAAAAAATGGCCTAATCATGAAAAGGGCTCTGTGTATTGGACCTATGAAAGAAACCTAGCTACCGATGATCCAAATAGAACCGATATCTCATATCCTGTGTGGGGGAGTAATTGGGATGACGCCACAGACCCAGGAGCAAGCGGTATAGCTTTAGGAGAGGATTTCAGTTACACGGTAAACATATACAAAAATGTCATGCACCTTGTATTTACGAGCCCAAGTCATAAAACCGTACATCACCAAATTAATCTTGCAGATAATACCGATGCAAATGGTGAGAAAGATACGAAAGATTACCCAACGGCCTACGCTCAAGAAATATTATATTTCAAAGCTGGAGCCTATAACCAATGTAGTACCAAAGATGTAAAACTCAGTTTTCGCTATCCTGCATGTGCAGGAACAGGAAATTGGGAAACCGATTTAGCAAACGGTGATTATACCAAGGTCACGTTTTCTAATTTAGTAGTCAGCCCGTCTGTACCTATGTAAATAAACTTAAGGGTGGTATTGAATATAAGTTATCTTATATTGGATATCGTCAACTTCATATTAGGTGTGAGATTGTATATGGAGCTGAAAAGCATTAGCTTTTCAGTGAGTAATTTTTTAACTAGGAGTATAACAACATGTCAAAAGTGTCTAGATTACACTTTTTATTGCTTGCGCTAAGTATTGCACTTTTCTCTTGCTCGGAAACACAAACAGCGGACAGCTCAATCAAACTGGTTGAAAACATCGAACAATTCGATGAAGTAGTGGAAACACTAGAACCCGGTGACCAAGTAGTTCTTGTAGACGGTATCTGGACCGATGTTGAGTTTGTATTTAAGGCTATGGGAACTGCTGAGAAGCCCATAGAATTAAAAGCCCAAACACCAGGTAAGGTGATTATCACAGGTCAGTCTAACTTGGCATTTTCTGGTGAGTACATTGTTATTTCTGGGCTGGTGTTTAAAAACGGCTCCACCCCCACTGGCGAAGTTATTTCTTTTAGAACTTCCAATGATGATTTAGCGAACAATTCCAGAGTAACTAATGTTGTTATCGATAACTTTAGTACAGAAGACAGACCCATGTCAGACCTTTGGATTGCCATGTACGGTAAAAACAATCGACTTGATCACAACTCTTTAGTTAATAAGCGAAATCGTGGAGTAACCGTTGCAGTTCGCATGAACTCAGAAGGTAGCCGTAAAAACCATCACTTAATTGAATACAATTACTTTGGACCAAGACAAATACTTGGCTCTAATGGTGGCGAAACCTTGAGAATAGGCACCAGCCACTTCTCTCGTGAATATTCAAACACCACTGCGCAATTTAACTACTTTGACCGCACTAACGGTGAACACGAAATCATTTCTAATAAATCTAGTGGTAACTCGTTAATCAACAACGTGTTTTTTGAAACCCAAGGCACCCTAACGATGCGCCATGGCCACTTCACTATAGTTGAAGGGAATTACTTTTTAGGAAATCGTAAGCCAAATACCGGCGGCATTCGCATCATCAATGAAAGCCAGTCGGTGAGCAACAACTACATGTATGGCTTAACGGGTAAACGATTAAGGGGCGCTTTAGTTATTATGAATGGTGTACCAAATTCACCGCCTAACCGTTACGATCCGGTTATCGACTCAGCAATGAACAACAATATTGTAATTGATAGTGACCACATTGAATTGGGCGCAGGCTCTGACGAAGAACGTTCTGCTCCGCCAACAACCTCAGAGTTTAAAGGCAATATCATTTTGGGTAAATCAAACTTAACCCCATTTACCCTGTATGACGATATGTCAGGGATTAACTTTGAAGGTAATTACCTAAATGAAGAAGCTAGTACCCCAATAACATCTGGCTTTGCTAGCACCCCTTATTCAGTCTCTACTAACCAATACGGCTTAAAAAGCCCTGATCAAACGCTACTTGATGAGATTGGTTTCGGTGAAGTGAAACTTCCAGTAACTAAAGATGAAGTGGGTGCAAGCTTCTATCCAAAAACTGAAGCTATTATTGCCTTTCAAAGTGGCAAAACTATTAATGTAAAATCAGGAACCGACACCATACTTGAAGCATTAAGTTCAAGTGATGCTGGCGATACTTTAGTTCTGGAAAATGGCGGCGAATACTTATTAACTAAATTCGCTGAAGTACACCACCCTATTACTATTATGGCCGCAGCGGGTGATAAACCTATTATTCGTTCGCAAAAACCAAACTTCATTAACATCGAAAATGGTGGTGCGTTAGAAGTTGAAAACCTTTGGTTTGATGGAGCAGAATCACCTGATTACAAAGGTAACAATGTGATTAGTACCAGTAGCACTTCAATGAACATTAACTACACCTTGTTTGTACGCAATATCAAGGTGACAGATCTTGACGTAAATGGTTATTTCTACTTTTTCAAAGCTAATGCCGGCACATTCGCTGACACCATTGAAATCCTAGACTCAGAGTTCACCAATATCACTGGCGCTATTTTGCAGTTAAACCGTGAAGTGGATGACCTAGGTGTTTACAGCGTTGAAAACCTAGTTATTTCTGGCAACACCTTTACAGATGTAAAAGAAGAAGTCGCTACGGTTTACAGAGGCGGAACAGACGAAAGCACCTTTGGCCCAATCGTAACAGTTACAGACAATGTTTTAACTAATGTAGGTCAAGGCCCTACCCATAGGTCTGGCGCTTCTATGTATTTTCATGGGGTACAAAAATTAAATATCTCAAACACCACTTGGAATAAAAGTGCACCACTTGAATTATTCCTCACCAATGGTGGCCCAATCACTGAGATTAAAGATGTAGTTATGAAAGACACAGCAAAAATCAGCGCCAACAATGATGGATATACTGCTGAAAACGTTACATACGAATAATTTTCGAGGGTTTCACTCTGGAATTCCACCGGTCTTACAGCCCTAACGGGGCTTGTAGGACCAATAGATCCATAACTTAATTACCTATAAATTTAAAGTCTCAATTGACCAAGGATTAACATGAATAACAAGTTAAGCGGTAAGAATGTCCTCATCACTGCTGGTGCCCAAGGAATAGGCGAAGCTACCACCAAGCTGCTCATAGATAGCGGCGCGAATGTTGCCATTCATTATTTTTCTAGCGCAGACACTGCCAACACATTAGTGGAATATGCCACTAGTAAAGGACAAAAAGCAGTGGCCATAAGCGGAGACTTAACCACAGAAGCTGACGCAAACGCTATGGTAGCGGAAACAGTAGCTGCATTAGGGAGCTTAGACATTTTAATCAACAATGCAGGCTCACTTGTAGCAAGGCGTTCTTTAAAAGATATGGACGCTGAGTTCTGGCACAAAGTAATGGACATAAACCTTACTTCTATGATGTTTGTAACCAGAGCAGCGTCTCCCTATCTTGCTAAAAACGAAACTAGCAGCATAGTAAACTTAGCTTCACTGGCTGGCCGCAAAGGTGGCCACGCAGGCTCTCTTGTTTACTCAACAAGTAAAGGCGCCATTCTTACTTTTACCCGCGCGTTAGCGTCAGAATTAGGGGCACAAGGCACCCGAGTTAATGCCGTAGCTCCTGGCCTAATATTGGGTACATCATTCCACAATACCCACACCACTAAAGAATCTGCAGACGAGACTATTTCTGGTATTCCCATTAACCGAGCCGGTAATGTTGATGATGTAGCACGTTCAGTGGTTTATCTAGCTTCTGAATATGATGGCTTTATTACTGGAGCAACGTTAGATATCAATGGCGGCGTTTATAACATGTAAGGGCATAAGCCCTTACCGTTGTCTGCCCTAATTAACCTAACCGTTATAAACCTTGATTTAAGGATTAAGTAAATGCTCAAAACACCAGTAATACACCCTACCATAATGGAAGCCCTTGGACGTTCGGGTCATTTTTCGCAGGTTGTCATAGCTGATGGCAATTTACCTGTTGGCGCTATGAATGGCCCAAACTCGACAACTGTGCATTTAAATTTTCGCCCCGGTTTATTAGATGCACTAACGGTTCTCGAAGGAATTCTTGAAGTGTGCCCAGTACAAGGTGCAATTGTAATGGAAAAACCACCTGAAGCAAATGCAGAAATCCACCAAGCCTACCAAACCCTATTGGGAGAGGTTAGCTGGGATGAATTGGAGCGCTGGGCGTTTTACGACAAAATTCGCGACCCAGCCACTGTGTTGATTATTCAAACCGGTGAACAGCGTCGTTTTGCCAACTTAATACTCACAGTTGGGGTGGTAAAAATGGCAGAAGAAAGCAGTTTTTAGAAACTTATTCATCATGCAAAGCATTGGTATTTAACCTTAAAGTAATACCAAAAATAATAAAATAGCAGGCCGGCTAACGCCCAAAACCTGCAATAGACAACATGTTTGTGGAGAAAAAATGTGTCAACATTAATAAGAGCAATTTTAAGTTTTGGGCCAGCGTTCTTAGCCATTGGTTATACCATAGGTACTGGCAGTGTAACGGCTATGATAGTTGCAGGTAGTACCTTTGGAATGCAGTTATTATGGGTATTATTGCTAAGCTGTTTGTTTTCAGGGGTACTGATATACGCATACGGTAACTTCGCCCTAGTCACGGGTGAAACCGCCTTATACAGCTTTAAAAAGCACCTCAAATTCGGTAAACCCATGGCGATACTCATCATCCTAGGGGTGAGCTTTGGTCAGTGGAACTCTCTAGTGGGTATTTTAGGGATATCTGCCAATATCATCTTTGAAATGATTGCATTGTATTTCCCCGCGGTTATTGAATACAAATATGAAGTGGTGATCGCCATAGCCGTGATTGTTATTGGTACGATGTACACTATTTTATTGATTGGTAGATTCTCATTATTTGAAAAAATCTTAGTGATTTTTGTATCTTGTATGGGCTTGTCTTTCATACTGTCTTTGTTTGTTGTTAGCCCACTGCCATCAGAAGTAATTCAAGGTATGATCCCCGTTATTCCAGATGTAGAAGGCGGAAAAATGATGGTAGCTGCATTTGTAGGTACGACTATGGCAGCAGCTACATTCTTATCTCGTCCGCTATTCATTCAAGGTAAAGGTTGGGACATTGCAGATAGAGGCCAACAAAAGAAAGATGCCATAGTTGCTGCTGTTTTAGTATTTATTATCAGTGGGTCAGTCATGGCTGTAGCTGCAGGTGCTTTATACCACGACGGCAACAAAGTAACCGACGTACTTGATATGGTAAATGCCCTAGAGCCTATCGCTGGTAAAGGCGCGTTAACTGT
This sequence comes from Paraglaciecola sp., assembly GCF_039942875.1. Taxonomy (GTDB): domain Bacteria; phylum Pseudomonadota; class Gammaproteobacteria; order Enterobacterales; family Alteromonadaceae; genus Paraglaciecola. The sequence continues at coordinate 42,120 of NZ_JBDVBQ010000027.1, read as the reverse complement.
GTTCTTTTTTGGAACCTTAGCCGCAGGTTTATCTTCGGTATTTCCTTGTATGTTGATTGCACCATTATTAATTGAAGATTACCGCTCGGGTAGACTTGATACTCAATCTAAGCAATTCCGAATTATTACTGGTATTGCAGCCATAGTCGCCCTTACTATTCCTGTGGTTGGTTTTAACCCTGTTAAGGGCCAAATATTGACTCAAGTGTTTAACGTGTTTGTATTGCCCCTAGTTATTTTGGGTATTATTTTACTGATTAATAAAAAAGACATTATGGCTAAACACACAGCAGGTTATGTACTTAATTTTGTATTGGGATTAGCGTTTCTTTTCTCCGTCATCATTTCGTACAATGGTGTATTAGCCCTTATTGGACAATAAAAAAGGAAATTAAATGATCCTGATCATCTGTGGCGTTTCTGGTACCGGAAAATCAACTATAGGTAGCCAACTAGCCAAAAAGCTTGAACTACCTTTTTACGATGGTGATGATTTTCATCCAGAAAGTAACGTGCAAAAAATGCAAAGTGGCAGCCCTTTGAATGATCAAGATAGACAGCCTTGGCTAGAGTCTCTAGCCAAGCATATTGCTTATTGTGAAGCTGACGGCGGTGCAGTACTGGCTTGCTCTGCATTAAAAGAGACTTACCGTAGCATTTTAGCTTCTCAAGCTAACGGCAAAATAATCTGGATTATGCTCAATGGAACCCGTGAGTTATTAATCGAACGTTTAAACTCAAGGAGCGGCCACTTTTTTGACTCAAACCTTTTAGACTCGCAGCTAAATGCCTTGGAGTTACCTGACTACGGATGGTTAGTAGATATCAAAGATACTCCAGCTGCGATAGTTGATACAATTTCAACACGGTTACAAGAATTAAAATTACCGAATTAAACAAGGAACAATTGACGGCCAACATAAAATCGTTAACGTATCCCCTACAACAAAACAGCAATAGAGATTAACAGAGTACTCAAAATGAATTTCAATAAAAAACTAGTTACATTGACAACTACAGCCTTAAGTACATTCGTACTTGTTAGTTGCAACACCACAGAAGATGCAACTAAGCATACCACTTTACCGGCTGAAAAATTTGATCTGACTCATTGGAAAATTACCATTCCAACCGACATAAACAATGATGGCAAAGTAGATTCTATCAGCACACAAGCTATCCAGACCTACCAACACCCAGACTACTTTTATTTAGATGCTGATGATAATTTGGTATTTACAACGCCTAATAAAGCCTTCACTACCCCGAACTCTTCTAATACTCGCAGTGAGTTGCATCAAGTAGTAGCAGGACTAGAAGACAAAGGCGATAAATACGCTAACAACTTTACTATACAAGCCAATGAAGACGCAGAAAAATACGGTCAAATTGGCGGTAATTTACAAGCAACACTCCAAGTAAATCATGTAGCCAAGCGGGCTAAATACACAGAAAAAGCTCCGGCTTATTCTGTTGTTGTTGGGCAGATACACGCCACTAAAGACAAAGAATTTGTAGCAGAAGGTGAAGGATACGGCTACGGCAATGAGCCATTAAAAATCTATTTTAAAAAATGGCCAGAACACGATTACGGCTCTGTGTTTTGGAACTACGAACGTAATCTTGAAAAAGAAAACCCAGATAGGAAAGACATCAGCTACCCAGTTTGGGGTAACTCTTGGTTCGATAGCACTAATCCACGTGAAGCAGGTATCGCCCTTAACGAAACCTTTAGCTACGAAGTTAACGTGTACGAAAATACTATGTATTTAACCTTCATTAGCGAGCGCCTAGGTACAGTTAAGTATTCTATAAATTTAGCTGATAATGTTGATGCATATGGAAAAGTTGATGAGCTTGACCATCCAAATGGTTACACAGGAGATGGCAACTTCTTCAAAGCTGGGGCCTATGACCAATGCAGTATCAAAGACGACCCAGGGTTTTGGTATCCAGCATGTTTAGGTACGGGCAACTGGGAAACTGATAAAGCAAACGGCGATTATGCCCAAGTAACCTTTATGGAATTAAAAGTTGGTCCGGCGACAGCGCCTAAAGAATAGTTAAAAATTAACTCTCCAACAAGAAAAAGGGAAATGGATAAAACCATTTCCCTTTTTCGTATCTACATTAATCTTTAATGCTTAACGTACTAATTTTAAGTATTACCGGGATAACATTCTAAGATAGACATACCTGAGTCAGATTGATATTCAAATTCGGTGACACCAGCAGGGCAAAAAAAGCGCTCCCAACGTTCCAATTGGACCACTTCATTACCAATCTTAAGTTTACCAGAACCGTCAGTTACAATACCGTAAAAGAAAGTTTCTTCTTTTCGCTCAAAACGCCCCATTACCGATGCTCTTCTAACAGTAAAACAAGGAGTTTGATCTGAGCCAATTAATTCTTCTAAACGATTACCCTGCCCACCTGAGTTTAACTCTGTTGGCTCACAACGAAATTCAGCATCTGTTTTTTCTGGAGTAACAGGGTCAAAGTTAAACACGTCTAATGCTGTTTCAATGCCCCTGTCCATAAACCTTGCTTTTTCTGGGATTTCGTAACCACAACGTTCAAATTCAAATCGCACAGCAAGATCGGAAGGCTCCATGATTTCTAGCATCAAAATGCCCTCCCCTAATGCATGAGGTCTGCCCCCAGGTAATAGAAATACATCACCTGGTTTCACGGGAATACGGTCAAAACACCCCTCTATTGAGTCTATATCTTGGGTCTCAATCCACTCTTTAAGTTGTTCTCGAGTTGGCGGACGCTGAAAGCCAGCATAAATATAAGGTTCGCTTATATCTTCGCGGGTTTCTAAAATAACATAAGCTTCGGTTTTACCTCTGGGTAGGCCTAATCGCTCTTGAGCAAACTCTCTAGTAGGATGGGCTTGAAAATGCAAACGTGTCGAGCTATCTAGATACTTAACCAGAGGGATATCATCTAAAGGGCGCACCTCAGAACCCTTTTTACCTAAGAAGTATTCTTGGTTATTTTTTAGAAGATCCCGAAAAGGAACAGACTTACCTTTTTCATCCTTAACCATGGCAAGTCCTTCAGAGATATGCTCTCTACCAACATTACGGGCTTCGACAGTAGAGCCAATCCAATCTTCAGGGAAGCTAGAATCCACAGGCACTTCCTTTCCTTCGATGGTATCTAACAATTTCCCACCTTGATAGGTACGCCAAACTCGGTTGGCACCAAACTTTATAACTTTGCTCATGGATACGGCTCCAATTTATTTTACGGCTTTACTTTTTTAGTAAGGACCCGTTTACTGCGGTCATTAACATTCTCATGTCGTTATGAGAGCTATGTTAAAAATGAAAAATGTAAGTATTACAGCGCTTGTAATGTAGAAACAATGCCATTGTAACTCATGTAACTCATAACCAAAGCAAACACAAATATCAAAGATAATAAAACGTTTACTAGAGTCGAAAACTTGTGCTCTCCCATTAATCCTTTTTTATTCCCTATGTAAAAAATGCAAGCAACGGTAGCGGGTAAAACCAATGCACCAAACGCTTGAGAACCAACCATAACGGCAATTGGCTTAGCATTGAATATTGGTACAACTAAACCTAAGCATGAGATAACAAGGGCCATTACTCGGTAACTTGGACGCTTTAAATTAGGCTTACGCGCATGAAAGTCATCTAATAACCATGGCAACAAAGCTACGTTAGGAAATTGCGAAGACACACCTGCAGCAATCAAACCGATTGTAAAAATGGCAACCGCGGAGGCACCAGCCAATGGCTCTAACAAGTTTATCATCTGAGTTACATTTTGTAAGGTAATACCCTTTACATATAAAGAACCAGCCGCCGCTGCCATTATTGAGGTACTAACAATAAACATTAAAAATGCTGAAAATAGCGCGTCTCTGTTTTGGGCTTTTAAATCAGACATAGTCCAACCCGCTTCTTTAACTAATATGGTTCTTAATATAAACAGCCCAGAAAAAACAGTAGTGCCTACCATAGATGCGATTACCAAAAATGAGCTTTTATTAGCAGTAGCCTCTGGAACATTTGGCACCATACCTCTTAATATTTCCATGGCAGGTGGCATCAAAATAAAGAAATTAATCAAAAAACATAACGCCATAATAGCGACGAAGAGAGCCAACACCTTTTCAAACACTTCTGTTTTCCCGATTAAGAAAATGACGTAAACAAAGCCAATGAAAAACAAAGCAAAATAAAGTGGGCTTATTCCACCTTCAATAAAGGTTTTAGACCATTCGTAACACACATCAGCCAGAATCCCCATCACTCCAATCACACTGCCGCATATCTGGGTAGTCAACGCCACGATAAAAAACAAACTCACCCCAGGGTGGATATGTTTCTTAAAAGATTGCAATGCAGTTAAACCTGTTACTAAGGTAAATTTTCCAAATAAAGAAATCAGAAAGTAAGTAATGGCACAGGATAAAAAGATAGTCCAAAGTAAGGACATACCATAATCTGCCCCAGCTTTAGCCATAGAGGTAACACTGCCAGTTCCAACAGTAAAGCCAAATAAAAAAATGCCAGGTAAAAGTGATTTAAAAAATGTTTTGATATTTGTCATTATTATAAGTACCACCAGTTTGATTAATTGAAGCAATCATTTGCCGGCTCAAAACCAACTAGACTAAAACGGTTTAGTGCTAAGGTAAAATCATGAAAAATTTGTTAATTAATTGTATCTACTATTATTAATAATTGTCAATAACTACCTAATAAACAAAGGATTTTAATATTGACTTATAAGCTCTAAGTCATAAAACTAAAGCTTTAGGATGATAACGCAAATTTACTGCAGTGCAGACAAAGCACTAATATCTTTGAGGACTTCAACTAAGCCGTTTATACGAACCAGCGCTGAATAACTAGGATGTACAGTTTTTGATCACCATGATCAGGGCAAGCATAAATGGTTAACATTTATCAATCTAAAGTCGCTCTTCTAGATTCATTGTTTAGCCGCTTTTAAACCAAAGCTATCATATCAATTTCACTATCAAGATGGCTGGCATCAAGTTATGACAGATACGATTGATGCCACATTCAACATCATCTTCAATCGCCAAGCTATAAATATAACCAAACCTATAATCTCATTTACATTAAACAAGAAAAAAAAAATTTAACAAAACTTACAGTTAGCATTAAAAAATAAGTGCATTTTTTAATCTACAGAACCTAAAACGAACATTTTTCAAACAAAATAAAAACGAAAAACCGGGCAATGTAAAATATTTGTACGTATAAAAGTTCAATAATAACCCAACTTAAAAGTTATAAGATAAAACACCAAAGTTAACCTTTTGTTTACAAAAATCATTTTAAATAAGTTCAAAACAAACAACACCAAAACAATAAACTACTGTTTTATAATGAAATTTAAAATTTTCGGCTTAAAAAACTCTGGATTGGTATGTCCAAAAATACCATATTGGTAATACAGAATTTGTTAAAAAACATGTTTCAAACAGGATTAGAGGTTGACCAATATTTATTTTCATGGATAATTTGTAACAGCTTTGTAATTCACCTGTAATCAATGTGCGCCATATAGGTTAATTATTAATGTTGTAAGGTACTAGAATTTAAAAACCAACTATGCAGAGTAAGGTCTCCTACATTTACCTATACTCTGCACCAGGAGACACACACATGACACATAAGTTATCGAAAATTACCTTGGCTATGTTATCTGCGACCGCGTTGTACATGCCATCATTGGTTCATGCTCAAGAAACTACCGCAGAAGTAGAAGCAGCTGATGATTATGAAGTTATTCAGGTTTCAGGAATACGTAGCTCTCTAACCAGCGCTCTTCTAGAAAAACGTGAATCCACTAATCTTATTGAAGTAATAGAAGCCGAAGATATAGGTAAGCTACCTGATCAAAACTTGGCAGAAGTGCTTGAAAATATAACAGGTATCCAAATTACAAGAACAGCCGGTGTTGGTACCGGTGTTCAAATTCGTGGTTCAAACTCAAACAATGTATTGATTAACGGCGTTCAGACAGTCAGTTCAGGTACTGGCCGTGGTGGTATTAGTTTTGAAGATGTTTCAGCATCCATCATCGCTGGGGTTGAAGTTACTAAAGCTTCAGATGCAAAAACAATTGAAGGTTCTGTTGGCGGTACGGTTAACTTGCGTACAATTCGCCCTTTAGAGCTTAGTGAACAGTTAATTAACGTCCGAATTCAAGGTGAAGACAGTAGTCTAACTACAGATGGTATTCAGCCTCGTTTTTCTGCAGTTTATGGTGATAACTGGGATACCGACAGTGGTAAATTTGGTTTTGTATTTAGTGGGAGTTTAACTAAACAAGAATCTTCCTCTTTCCGTCCACGTGTTGACCGTGACGGTAGCTTGGTTGAAAACTGTGACGCCGACGTTGTACGTAGTGGCAACCTTGAACCCATAGAGGACCGTCCAGTATGTCAAGACTTCGATTTCTTGGGTATACAATTCTTAAACCAAGAATATGAAAACTATGAGTATGACACCACTAACATTTCTACCACATTTGAATATGCACCAAATGATGACATGAAATTTTTCGTAGACCTAGTTATAACAGATCAAGAGCGTCGTCAAGATAGTACCCGTGTCCAAGGTTCTGGCGTGAGCGCGGTACTTAACCAAAACTTACCAACTGAATTTGAAACAGTTAACTATGGTTCTTTAGACGGCGTTCAATTAGGTAGCATTCAAGCTGCAGTTGTCGGCGTAATTGAACCTGATTTAGATAAAGATGACGATGATCCTAACCTACGTTTTAGTAGTGATACTGGTGCCCGGGTAACTGATACCTCCCTTTTCCGTATCGGAGGTGAATGGCAAGGTGAAAATTTATTCGCAAGTTTTGAAATATCATCAGCTAATTCTGATACCGTTAATCCAAATCTGAGTTCTACATTGAACTTTATTAATCCAAACTGCCCATTAGACGCAACAAGCAACGATAATTGTGTACCATTTAGATATGATTTAACGGGTGGTGCATTAACATTTGGTATCAACTTTGATTCAGACTATGCACCAACAGTTGGCCAATTATCAGACACATCAGGTGAACATGTTGTATTAGACCAAGTTCAAATAGGTCGCAACGAAACTGAGAACTCATTAGATGCATTACGTGCTGATTTTTCTTATTATTTAGACGATTCACCAGTGACGTCAATTGATTTTGGTTTCCGCTTCAGCGAACGTGAAAGTACATTCAACGATATATCTGATAATATCGGTGGATTCAGTCAAATGGCAGATAGTCCAAGTGGCTCATTGTTCTCTGAGTTACTTGTTCAAGGGCCAAGTAACTTTGGTGATGCTGATGGTCGTGAATTGGCCATTCGTAACTTCGTAATCATTGATCCAGATCTAGCGTTTAAAAACCCAGATTATGTTATTGAAACCTTAGAAGCTGCTTTGATTGCCCATGACGACACACCTGATTTGTCAAATTTAGAGCCGGACTCTACTGCTTTCTTTAATATTTCTGAGGAAACTTTAGCAATATATGCCCAAGCTAATTTTGAATTTGACTATGTTGTGGGTAACTTTGGCGTTAGACACATAGAGACATCAGTTGATTCAACGGGTAACACCGTCACCGATGCTGGCAACACATTGACCACTATTTCTGGTGACTATAGCTTTACATTACCCAAACTGAATTTAGTAGTTACACCACATGATGACGTTGTTCTTCGTTTAGGTTGGGGGCAAGATATTCGTCGTCCTGACTTTGATCAATTAAACACCTCAGTGTCTTTTGATCCAAATATTAACCAATCTGTAAATATTGGAAATCCAGGTTTAGAGCCACAAGAAATCACGACTCTAGATATATCAGCAGAATGGTATTTTGCTGAAGCAGCAGTAGTTAGCATTGGTTATTTTGATAAAGAAATCAGTAACTTATTTGTTAGCACATTGGACTCATCTCCAACAGATGCAAATGGTTATTTTGAGTACAATGACACTTCATGTTCTGGTGGCGGATTCTTTAACCCAATTGCAGCAGGTGATGACTTCTTGGCTCCTTTAGGTGTAACAGGTGCATGTGTTGATTTACAAACTGACGTTAACGACAGTGCAAAAACCACTCAAACGGGTATAGAAATGGCTGTTCAGTATGACTTATCTAGCTTTGAAGATGAGTTAGGTTGGGCGTCTGGTTTTGGTTTTTTAGCAAACTACACTATCCAAGAGTACAAAGGTGGCTCTGTAGTTAACGAATCAGCTACCCGTGGTACAGATATTTTCAATGCAATTAACGGTATTTATGACGATGCTGATTTTGTGACATATACAGCTGTTCAAGGCCTATTAGACTTTTCTGAGAATGCCTATAATATTACTGCATACTACGAAAAATATGGATTATCAGCACGTCTACGTTACACATGGCGTGAAGCGTTCCGGACTGATGATACTGCGGGTGGCGCATCACGTAACTCTACATTAGGTTTCCCAGTCGTTACTCATGACCGTGGCCAACTTAATGCCAGTGTTAGTTATGACGTGAATGAGAACCTAAATCTAGGTATTGAAGCAGTTAACTTAAATAAAGAAGGTGTAAGCCAGTCTTGTGTTAACGAAGGTGCTATCCTTTGTTTCCAAGGTTTAGCAGACCGTCGTATTACATTCGGTGCAAGCTACCGCTTCTAAAATGTTATTATGATGTTCACAAGTATGTGAAATATAACAGTACTAAACTAACCCCAGCTATTGCTGGGGTTAGCATTTATATAAGGTTAAGTTTTGATTTAGATAAGGTTTATGCGGTGTTTCAACATGTATAGTCGGGCACTTACATTGCCAACCTAAGCAACTTAATATCTAATAGTCGGATCACTAATAAAAATCATTAAGACGATAACCATGCATTATCGACTAACCAAAAAATGAAAAATACCTTACATTAAATAAAATTGGAGCTACTGCTGATGAGCAAAATGAAAATCTCTGCCCTATTGTTAATGGCAGCGACACTGACTACCCCCCTTACTGTTCAGTCGCAGGAACATCCCAACTTAATTATGACCAAAACCGGGATGGAAAAGGTCAGAAAAAACCTAGGTAACGTGCCTTTATTTGACGCGTCAGTACAAAGCGTAAAAGAAGAAGTTGACGCTGAAATTGCATTGGGTATCGACACCCCAATTCCAAAAGACTTTTCAGGCGGTTATACCCATCAAAGACACAAATTAAACTTTTTTATCGCTCAAAAAGCTGGTGCACTTTACCAAATATTAGAAGATGACAAGTACGCCAAATATGTTCGCGACATGTTGTTTCAATATGAAGCCATGTACAAAGATTTACCCGTTCATCCGCAAGAGCGTTCTTATGCTAGGGGTAAGCTATTCTGGCAATGTCTGAACGACAGTAATTGGTTGGTTTATATGGCTCAAGCCTATGACGCAATTTACGATACGCTTTCAAAGCAAGAGCGAGACAAGTTAGAAAACAACTTGTTTAAACCCTTTGCCGATTACATTTCTTTAGAGAATCCTAAATTTTATAATCGTGTCCATAATCATAGTACTTGGGGTAATGCCGCAGTGGGTATGATTGCCCTGGTAATGGATGACAAAGAGTTACTAGACAGAGCTTTATACGGAATCGAAGATGACGGCCTACCCATTGGCGGCGTAGACAATGACGGGGGCACAATTAAAGTTGAAGGGCAAAAGAAAGGCTTTCTTGCTAACTTAGAAGACCCCTTCTCACCAGATGGATATTACACAGAAGGTCCTTACTACCAACGTTATGCCATGTACCCTTTCCTTATTTTTGGTTTAGCCATGAACAATGTAAAACCAGAAATGAAGGTATTCTCACATAAAGACAATGTGTTATTAAAAGGGGTGGATGCACTGTTGAATTTGACCGATGCTGATGGTGAATTTTTCCCATTAAACGATGGTCAGAAAGGTATGTCGTACTTCACTCCCGCACTAGTCACAGCCGTTGATATAGCCTACCAGTACGGTGATCAAAACCCGCAGTTATTAAGTATTGCTGAAAAACAAAATAAAGTACTACTAGACCAATCTGGCCTCGCAGTAGCTATGGGTATTCGTGATGGCAAAGCTCAACCTTTCGTTAAAAACTCCCTTAACCTAACTGATGGCCAAAACGGTGATCAAGGTGGTGTGGGTGTCTTACGTTACGGCAATGAAGACTTAACCTTAGTATTTAAATATGCAGCCCAAGGCTTAAGTCACGGTCACTATGACAAACTTTCGTTCTCTTTATATGAAAAAGGTGACGAAGTTATACAAGATTATGGTTTAGCTAGATTTGTTAACATTGGTCAAAAAGGCGGTGGTAACTATTTAAAAGAAAACAAAACCTGGGCTAAAACCACCATCGCCCACAACACTATCTCACAAAATGAAGAAATGCATTTTGATGGTAAGTATCAGGTCGCTAGTCAACACCATTCAGACTTGTATTTTTATGATGATTCAAACAAAGATGTTCAAGTTGTCAGTGCCACCGAAGCTAATGCCTACCCTGGCACTGAGCTACATCGTACTATGGCAATCATTAAAACTGACGGCTTTGAAAAACCATTTCTGTTAGACATTATGAAAGTTAAAGCTGATAAGAAAAACCAATATGATTTCCCGTTTTACTTTATGGGCCAAGTGTTAAGTGACAACTTTGATTATGAGTCACCTGAAACCTTAAAGCCTTTAGGTAAGAAAAATGGTTATCAACACCTCTATCTTGAAGGCAAAGGCAAACCATCAAGTGATAGCACGCAATTTTCTTGGTTAGGCGAAGGCAAGTACTACACATTAACATCTGCAACAAATAAAGATGATGAGTTATTATTTACTCGTATGGGTGCTAATGATCCAGACTTTAACCTGCGCAGAGAAGCCGCTTTAATGATCCGCAGAGATAACACAGCTGATACTAGCTTTGTATCTGTGATTGAACCGCATGGCAGTTACAGCCCGGTATCAGAGCTATCAGTTAACTCCAATAGCAGCATAGATGAACTTAAAGTGGAACTAGATACTTCAAAATACACAGCAGTGTCTATCAAGGATGTAAAAGGAAATGCGAATATCTTTATTTTGTCTAACACCAATGCTTCTATGTCTAAACAACATAAGTTGAAAGTCGATGGAAAAACATATCACTGGAAAGGCCCTTATTACTTCAATAAAAAGTAATATCTGTTACTAATGCATTTTGCTAATACAAGCCTCTAAGTATCACTCAACTTGATACTTAGAGGCTTTTTTATAGAGCAATCACCTCTCTCTACATTGCTGCTCATATTCTGATACTTGCATATCCCCTTCGTAAACTGGTCCGCCACAAAACCTAGTTTTCATAGATCATAAATAATTAACACAATTAGTTAATTCATAATAATGTCATTTTTCTGTCATAGAAACGTCTCACAAAACTTTTAGTTTGCCTGCTTCGGTGAAACCGCTTTAATAAAAATAGAGAAACACAATAATGACACACACAAAATCACTCATACCTAGACTAAGTAAATTGTCCTTACTCATAAGTGCAGCACTGAGCGTTCAAGTAAATGCACAACAAGCCAGCGACCAACAAATAGAACAAATAACCGTTACAACTCAGAAACGAGTCCAATCAATACAAGATGTACCTGCAAGTATTAGTGCTTACAATGGTGACTTTCTAGACTCACTTGGTGTGGGTGAATTAGATACTTTATCGGAAATTACCCCAGGCTTAGTTATTCAAGAGCAGAGCCCAAATAACCCAGGCTTCGTTATTCGTGGTATCACCTCTGACAGTGGCTCATCACAAGCCTCACCCCGCGTCTCAATCTATTACAATGGTGCAGATATTTCTCGCTCACGTGGTTCATATTTTGAAATGTTCGACATACAAAGGGTTGAAGTAGTTAAAGGTCCTCAAGCTACTTTGTTTGGCACGGCGGCTTCAGTGGGTGCGTTAAGCGTCATTACAAACAAACCAGAAGAAGACTTTTCTGCAGCGGTAACTATAGGCGCAGGAAATTTTGCAGCGAAACAAGTTAAAGGCTACGTAACGGGTGGTAACGATACACTTCAAGGCAGATTTGCATTTAGCTACCGAGACCGTGACGGTTACATTAAAAATATAGCAGGTGAAGAAGGCTCACAGTCTGCTGATGGTACTCAGCAAGATGATATGCATGCCATTGAGCGTACTGCATATCGTGCATCTTTAAGGTTTTTACCTACGGAAAAAATCACCGCAGACTTAACCTATACCCATGAAGAAAACCAAGATTCTGGTACATCATTCAAAAATGGACTTTATGCACCAACAGGTGGTGATACTAGCCCTTATAGTTTTGTTGAGTTATCAGGTAGCCCCTACTCTGCTGAAGTACTAGGCGCTGAAAAGTTAGGTGTAAACCGCACAACAGAGGATCTTAACCTGACGGTTGAATGGTTAATGTCTGAAAACCTCACGTTTACTTCAGTTTCAGCAACACGAAACTTTGACTCCTTAGAAGTATTTGATGGTGATGGTACTCAAGCTTGGTTTTTAGAGTTTGCTGAGGACGCTGAAGGCGATCAATTTAGCCAAGAGTTTAGATTACTACACACAGGTGAAAAGCTAACCACCATAGCAGGTGTTAGTTACTTTACCGAGGACGGTAATCAAGCGGTACCATTTAGTACCGAAGAATCTATATACTTAAATTGCTTAGGGGCATTAGGTACTGGTATACCTTGTATTAATGCAGATGGCTCTGTTAATCAACTTAGCGCCGTATTAACAGAAGGTGTTTATTCCGAAATTCCATACAGCGCAGTTTTCAGTAACTTTGGTGAAACAGATTCATTATCAGCCTTTGCTGACTTCACCTATGCCCTCACCCAAGACTTAGAAATCACTGCCGGTTTACGATATATCTCTGAAGAAAAAACCAGTGGTTATAGCTCTGTTGCGCCCGATTCACTCATATTAACGTTAATAGGCGCTCCTGCTCCATTATTACCAGTCGTTAATACCGATGGTGTAGTACTTGAAGCAACAGATAAGTTTAACGACTGGTTACCGCGCTTTAATATGCTTTATAAACTAAGCGATAACACCAATATCTACGCAACGATCTCAAAAGGCCGGCGTTCAGAAGTATTAGATGTAAGCTCAACCACAGATGAAGATGGCAATGTAGTGGCAGATGTCACTTTAGTCCCAGCAGAGATAATCTGGAATGCAGAAACAGGCGTGAAAGGCCAAGCACTAAACCGCTCTGTTACTTACTCTGCATCTGTCTATTATCAAGACTACTCTGATTTTCAAGTGACCCAACAAGACGATGCAGGTAACTTCTTTACAGCCAATGCTGGCTCTGCAACAAACTTTGGATTCGAGTCAGAAGTAAGAGCTTTAATGGGTGATAACTTTGACGTATTTGCGAACTTGGCCTACATAGACGCCACAATCGATGACGATAGCGCCAATGGCGAACTAGCGGGTAATCGTTTTAGGTTACAACCAGAATGGACTGCTAGTACTGGAGTGTCTTACTATCAAGAGTTGTCAGACAACTATAGTTTGACGGGCTCTTTGATATACAGTTATCGCTCAGACATATACTTTGAACCAGATAACGCCCCTATTTCAGGTTTAGATATCAGCGAAGACGCAATCAGTTTAGTTAACGCTAGAATTGGTATTGCTAATCAAGAGAGTGGCTGGAACCTGAGTTTATACGCGAGTAATTTGTTCGACAAAGAGTATTTAGTCGATGCGGGTAATACTGGCGGCAGTTTCGGAAACCCAACCTTTGTAGCAGGGCCGCCTAGATTTGTAGGTATAGACTTCTCCATGTCTTTTGGTAACTAAGTTACACCACAAGCACTAAACCTATACAAAGGCACCAACATTGGTGCCTTTTCAATATTCAGCAACATATCGTTTAACTCTCTGCTAAATAGCCGATTATGACGAATACGCTTACAAACTAATAAATATTAGAATAGCAACACCCAAGCTTCGAAATCAACGGCTCACACCTCACGGCTTATGGTAAAGAATGCGTTTACACAATATCTACAGCATACAGATTTATTAGGCCCACATTATGATTCCATGGTCTCTTGTAGACACAGCAAAAATCCCTAACGATGGCGGTGAATTAAAACTCTCCCAGCGTGGTGGTGAATTCACAATAAAGAAGACAGGTAAACGTGGCGAACTAATAGATAGCTGAGTATATAATTCAGATAAAGTACTGGCTCAAGTAGGTTGCGCGCATATTAAACCTCACCACGACGCACATGTCTTGGTTACAGGTTTAGCTATGGGATATACCCTAACAGCCGCCCTAAAAGCGATAAACTCTGACTCTCAAGTGACAGTTTCTGAGTTAACACCTGAAGTTGTCGAATGGAATAAAGGCCTTTTAGGACAATGTGCGGGCAACCCACTACAAGACCCCCGCACGAATGTTCATATTGGTGATGCAAAAGAATTATTAAGCACCAGAAAACCCACATACGATGCCATTTTACTAAAAGTGAGTCATGCTCCAAAAAGTCTTCACCCAACAGATAATAATTCGATTTATTCTGAAGATGGACTCAAAGATAGTTACGACACATTAGGCCCGAATGGCATGCTAGCCATTTTGGCTCCCGAGGCTGACTATTTATTTACGCTACGTTTAAAAAAAATAGGGTTTAGAGTGGATACACGTAATGTCCAAGCCGGTTCGAAAAAAGGCAAACAACCCACTATATTCTTAGCAAGAAAACTTTAGTAGCAAATTATATTTATAAGGCAAAACATGTCATTTTCAGCATTACAGTTATCAGAAACTATTCTAAAAACAATAACTGATTTAGGTTACACACTGCCTACTCCTATTCAAGAAAAAGCCATTCCCGTTATCTTATCAGGAGAAAACTTGATAGCTGCGGCACAAACGGGCACAGGTAAAACAGCAAGTTTTGCCTTACCGATTCTTCAAATGCTTGATACTGAACGTAAGTTGAGGGGTAAACGTATTCGTGCGCTTATTCTAGTCCCTACTCGCGAGCTAGCAGTGCAAGTTGAAAAGAGTTTTATTGCCTATGGTCAAGATATATGCCTAAGCACCATGGCGATGTATGGAGGGGTTGATTCATCTGAACAAAAGCAGCGCTTAATTAACGGCATTGACGTACTTATAGCGACACCTGGCCGTCTCTTAGACCTTGCTCATCAACGTTCACTACATTTTGATGAACTTGAAGTTTTAGTTCTAGACGAAGCCGATCGAATGCTGGATATGGGGTTTATTGGCGACTTAAATAAGATTATTGAACGCCTGCCAGAAGATCGTCAAAACCTGCTTTTCTCTGCGACTATTTCTAGCGAAGTACACGCATTAGCCAAACGTTCTATCTACAACCCTATTGAAATATCCATTAAGCAAGACAAAACCACCGCAGCTAAAATTGAACAATGGTTAGTAACGGTTGATAAAGGTAATAAATCAGCTTTATTAAGCCATCTCATTAAAGAACAAGAATGGGACCAAGCCCTTATTTTTATTGAAACCAAACAAGGTGCCGCTAAATTAGTGAGTCAATTAGCAAAGCGAGGTATTACAGCAGAAAGTATTCATGGTGACAGAACCCAAGCAGTCCGAGAGAATATATTAGTGGGCTTTAAATCTGGAAAAATTAAATTTTTAGTCGCCACTGGTGTCGCATCCCGTGGATTAGATATTGAAAACCTATCACGGGTCGTAAATTATGACTTACCTGACCAAGTTGAAGATTATATTCATAGAATTGGCAGAACAGGCAGAGCTGGAGCAATGGGTGAAGCCATCTCATTTGTAGCTAAAGATAACTTTAGAAACCTGTGTGCTATCGAAAGTCGTCTTGGCCATGTGATAACCAGAAAAACTTTTGAAGGATTTGATGTTAAAAAAACAGTCCCCGTTTCTATTTTAAATTATGTACCTAAAACCAAACGTAGGTAATTTATCAAACAAGCTAGGATTTAACTGCCACTACAAACTTAGATTTGAGTGCTGGCGTAAACCACAAAGTCTACGCCAGCCTGAAGATATTAAAACAATAATTAATGCTTAATAAGCTTTTCTAAAAGGTATCCGGTAAAACAAGCTATAAAATACCGGTACAGCAACTAGAGTTAACAAGGTTGCGAAGGCTAGACCTCCCATAATAGTGACCGACATATCAGCAAAGAACGGGTCAAACAATAACGGCATCACCCCTAAAATGGTCGTAATCGCAGCTAACGCGACGGGACGTAAACGACTCACACTCGCTTCAATCAAGCCATGTAATGGCTCTTTTCCCTCACCAATTTGTAAATCGATCTCTTCTAATAGCACTATGGCGTTTTTAATCAGCATGCCAAACAAGCTTAAGAAACCTAACAAAGACATGAACCCAAACGGCATATCCGCAGTCAATAAACCTGCCACCACACCGACTATGGCCATAGGTACGATTAACCAAATGATTAACGGTTGGCGTACTCGGCCAAACAACACCACACTAATTAAAAACATCACCAGAAATCCTAATGGCAAACCGGCACCTAATGCTTTTTGGGCATCGTTAGCGGTTTCATACTCACCGCCATACTCCAGAGAATAACCAACAGGTAAATCAATATCTTCTAGTTGTTGTTTTACTCTGGCAAAAGCAGCACCTGCGGTTTCATTTGCCCCAGGCTCAGCGGATATACTAATGGTACGTACACGATCCCTTCTTTGAATTAACAGCTCTTCGCTTTCATACTTAATACCACTAGATACCTGTTGAAACGGAATATATCGCCTTTGGCTGCTACTCCAGACCATACTATTTTGTATGTCTGATAAATCAGGTTCAGTTTGCATGCGACTCTTAGCAATAATCGGATACAAATAGTCTCCAAACTGCAATTGCCCAATTTGTAAGCCACTACTAGCAAATTGAATTGCCTCTGAGAAATCTAACCTTGATACACCGGCTAATCCAGCAGTAATTTCATCGTACTGAGGAGTTAGAATAAAGCCTTTTTCTCTCCAATTATCCCTAACATTACCAATACTAGGATCATCAATGTAAACATCTTTAGCTTGGGCAGCGAGGTCTCGTAAAACTTCTGGATCCGGGCCCGAAAATCTAACCTGCAACTTAGCTTCAGCGGAAGGACCAAACTGAATCACCTTCACATAATAACGCCCCTCTGGATCTACAGCCTGTAGCTTTTTAGTTAATGCCTCGGCGGTCGCTGGAATATCTTCTGCGTTTTCAACCCTAACCAAAAACAGCCCATAACTTTCATTTGGTAATTCAGGGCTATACAACAAGGTAAATCGCTCAGCACCGCGCCCCACAAAAGTAGCAACCGAAGAAACACTGTCATCAGCTAATATGATTTTTTCACCTTCTATCATATTAATTTCTGTTTCCCGAATATCTCTGTCTTGAGGGCTCCAATAGTTAATAAAAAACACCGGCGCATTTGAAGGAGGGAAGAAACCTTGTTTTATCATTCCAAAACTAGCGTAAGCGGTTATGGTAATAATAATTAATACTGCCAAGCTCACCCATCTAAAACGTAAGGCTAATTTTAAAAAGCTCAAATAGCCCTTAGACAAAATTGATAACTTAGGTTCTGTGGTAACTTCTTCGCCAACTTTATAGAAATATTTACCTAATAATGGGGTCAATGTCACAGCAAACACCCAGCTAAGTAATAAAGAAATCAATACCACAGCAAAAAGTGAAAACAAAAATTCGCCGGTAGCATCATTGGATAATCCAATTCCAGAAAACGCCATAATGCCGATTACGGTAGCACCTAATAAAGGCCACTGGGTTCGCTTCACAATAAAACTAGCCGCTTCCATAGCCGATTTACCTTTGGCCATGCGCATCATCATACCTTCGGCTACCACTATGGCATTATCCACTAGCATCCCCATGGCAATAACCATTGCACCTAAAGATATGCGTTGTAAACGTAGCTCACTCAGCCACATCAATAATACTGTTCCAAGTACAGTAATAAGTAAGGTTACCCCAACTACTACACCGGAGCGCCACCCCATAAAAATACATAAAGCTAAGGTTACGACTAACACGGACACTTCTAGATTGAGAATGAAACCATCTACGGCCTCTTCTACAATTCCCGCTTGGTCATACAAAGGCTCAACAACTATGCCAGCTGGAAGAGACTTCATTAGCTCTTCAACCTTTTGATTTACTTTTTTCCCAACATCTACAATATTTACGTCAAACTTAGCTGACACTGCAAATGTAGTAGCATCTTTGCCGTTGTATCGCATGATACTTTGGGGAATTTCTACAGGCTGGATGCTAATTTCGGCAATATCCCGTAGCTTTATAGAAGCATTATTTCCGGGTAAAACAATAGATAGATTTCCTATTTCATCTATTTTATTTGTAGAATCAGCTAAGGAAATCCTAACTTGCTTACCTTCCAGCAATAACCTACCACCGGTAAAAGGTTGCAAATTATTATTTAGAAGTTGCGTAATATCAGGAAACGACAGACCTAATCCAGCTATTTGATAAGTATCAAAAGTAGCAACAATTTCTTCTTCTAAAATACCATTAACATCAACTTTTGCTACGCCATCAATAGTCAATAACTCTCTGCGAATAACCCGAGAAAACTCTCTAATTTGATAGGGAGAAAAGTCAGGTGCAGTCAGCGCATAATATAATCCGTACACATCACCAAAATCATCAATAACCAAAGGCGTAGACGTACCAATTGGTAAAGAGGAGTTTAGGTCTCGTAGTCGCTTTCTCAACTCATCCCAAATTTGGGGTAACTCTTCAGTATCGTATGTTGAAAGTACTTCAACTCTAATTTGCGATACACCGGGTTTACTAGTTGAAACCAAACGCTTCAACTGCGGCATTTTCTGTAACGCAATCTCAATTTGTTCAGTTAATTCTTTTTCAACTTTTTCTGCATTCGCCCCAGGATAATAAGTCATTATCATTGACTGTTTAATAGTAAAAGCGGGATCTTCTAATCGACCGATACTTCCAAGGGCGATCAAGCCGCCAATAACACACACTATGGCCAGTAACCATATATTGACGGGCCTAGTAAGAGAATAACGAGCGATATCCATTATGGCGCTACCTTATACTCACGTACGAGTAAGTTATCTCGCATATTAGTGATACCCGCAGATACAATTTTGTCACCTGCTGCTAATCCATTACCAATTAGAACGTATTTATCGAAAATTCCATTAACAGTAACCGTCTTTTTAGTCACTCTACTCTGTGCTTCGTCATACCACCACACAGCAAACCCCGACTCAATATCACCAAATACTGCCGATACAGGCACCGCAATAACATCAGCTTTGCCAACCTTAGTTTCAATTGTGACCATGGCCCTAGATCCAGGAATGAATAACGTCTCTTTGGCGTTATCGATAGCAAAGGTAACATTGTAAGTCTGAGTAATAGGGTCAGGTGTAGCTTCGTGTTCTACGTAATGAATAGTATAAATTTGATCTTCAACACCTATGATACGAGCCGTTGCCAAAACGTCTTTATTGCCATTATTCAAGGTCATTACTCGTTCTGGCACATCAAACGAAAAGTACAAACTTGAACGATCTTGAATAGTGGCTATAGACAGCCCCACTTGGACATAACTGTCGTTTTCAACATATCTGTCAGATACAAAACCATCAAATGGTGCGGTAACTTTGGTATAACTTAAATCCTGCTTGGCATTATTAAGGTCTAACAGAGTAGTTTCGAATTGAGTTTTGGCATTATCGTAAGCACTAGGCGAAACCCCACCCGTTTTATAAAGCGCCTCAATTCGTTTCAAATCATTAGTGGCTAGCTCATGTCTAGCTTCTCTATCTTTTACTTTGCGCTCATAAGGAGCAGGATCAATTTGAGCCAATACCTGACCTTTTTCAACTTTTCGACCTTTCACTAAATCCGTAGCAATCAAGCGTCCTGCCACTTCAAATCTGAGCTCCACATTTTTGACAGCAGAAACAACAGCAGGAAATTCATAGATATCATTACTTGGTTTCTCAACCACAGTAAAAGTTTGCACCACAACCGGCTCTTCTTTTACTTCAACAACCTCCGACTCACTACAACTCTGACACAATATTATCAGACCTATAAAGATCCACTGTTTCATCCTACTCTCCAAAAAATTACGCCAATTGCACATCAACTAACTTGGCGCGATATTAACACATTAACACTAAGTGTAAACCTAATTGAAAAATAAACTGATTCAGGTAAACTAGCGTCCTGAAATTAAGGCTGAGATAAATGCTAAAAAGTACCCGAAAAATATTTGATACCGCCAAAGAATGCTTCTTTCTACATGGATACAGCGCAACCAGTATTGCCATGATCAGCCGTTACTCTGGGGTATCGAGAGTGACAATTCATAAGCAGTTTTCTTCAAAGGAGGTGTTATTTAGAGCCACTTTAGAAAATTACCTATTAGAAAAAGACACTGAAATTCAAGAATATACCAATAAAACCGGGTTATTTTGGAATGACACCTACGAGTTTTTAGCAAGACGCTGCACAGAAGTCTTCGACAACATTCCTAATGCGATGATCAAGTCAGACTTAATCCTCGCAGGTCATTCTCATTGTCACGATTTACTAGAGCACAACCGCATAAAAACAAGACATGCTATTCAAACACGTTTGCAGCGAGCTACCAAAGACGGACAGCTTTGCCTCAAAAAAATAGGCTTAGACTGCGAAACCCTAGCCACAAATATACAGCTATTAGCTGAAGGGATCATGCTATCGAGTTCAGCGGCTGATCCTAATCAGGTTGTAAAAACAACCCTGCACGTTTATGAAGTATCTTGCACCGTTTAATTTAACTCATAGATCCGAGCAATTTATTCACCAAAACTAATTGTTTTTTACAAATTCATTATGACTCACTGCTTTTAACTGTGTTTTTCGTATAAAATCGCCCTAGTGATTTTTATTAGTAAATAACATCCTAAATGAAACGGTCCCTCTACACCGTCCTATTCCTTTTTACTTGGCTACACAACAATGACAGATAAAACCATAGTTACCCACAGTGGTAATTTTCATGCTGATGACGTATTTAGCGTTGCCACACTTAAGAACGTTTACCCAAGCTTTACCCTTGTACGAACCCGTAACAAAGACGTCATAGCCAAGGCCGATATCGTAATAGATGTAGGCAGAGAATATGATCCAGATGCAGGGCGGTTTGACCACCATCAACGAGGGGGCGCAGGCGCCCGTGAAAATGGCATCCCCTTTTCGTCCTTTGGTTTAATTTGGCAAAAATACGGCTTAGCACTTTGCGAAGGAGACCAAGAAGTGGCCGACGCCATTGATGCAGGGCTAGTCTCAACTATTGATGCTATAGATTGTGGTTACACAGAAGGTGTGTCAGAAGGTATTAGCCTTAGCCAAACCATTTCAATGTTCAACCCCACGTGGCAAGAAGACAGTCAGTATGACGACTGCTTTAATGAAGCCGTTGCCTTTGCATCTCGCATCTTAAAGCGCTTTATTGCAGCAGCAAGTGGCGGGATTAATGCCAAGTCTATCGTGGCCGAAGCCATTGCAAACGCCGCAGACCCACGGGTAATTGTGTTAGAAAAATACACCCCTTGGAAAAAAACAGTTCATGCCCTATCAAAGCAAGCGCTGTATGTTATTTATCCGTCAGATACGGGCCAATGGAGAATCCAAACAGTACCTGTTGAACCAGGCTCTTTTGAAAACAGAAAGTCCCTACCAAAAGAATGGGCAGGCTTATCAGATGAAGCATTACAGCAAGCCACTGGTATTGCTGATGCTATGTTTTGTCATAATGGGTTATTTATTGCCGGAGCAGAGTCCTTCGAAAGCACCATGAAGATGGCATCTATTGCCCTTCAGTAGAATTTAACAAGCTGACAAAAAAGGGAGTCAATTGACTCCCTTTTTTTATTGCTCTTAGCCGCACTTAGGCTGGATAGCTCACTTGATGCTCATTTGAGGTGGTATAATCCGTAGACAAAATATTATCGACAAAACGCCAAGTCGCATCAATATTTTGCTCCGTAACAGTAAGCTGCAAATATCCTCTTTGATGCAAATCACAATACTGCAAATCATCAATCAATAAGGTTAGTGCCTGTGCGGTTTGTTTAGCACCTTGCTCATCTAATTTTAGATAAGTTTCAATTCCCGGAGAGGTGACTGCAGGTGTTGCAAATTCAATCCCTACAATGTCTCCTTTGCTATTAGTTAATTGGCTAGTCCACGCATTGTGGGTATCACCGGCCACCACAACCAGTTTTTTACCTAATTTAGCAGCAGCGGCATATAGTTTTTCTCTTTCAACTGGGTAACCGTCCCATGCATCTAAGTTATAGGGTAAAACAGTATCAATTAAACTTTGCTCTTGTGGCGTTAAAGCTTCACCTTTGAGTAATCTAGTTTTTATACTCGTCAATTTTGTCATTAACGCAGCTGAGTCCTTCTTACCAAGCTGGCTCAACATTGCCCCGGGAATATGCATTTTACCCATTAACACCTGCTGTCCTAATAATTGCCATTTTGCGTCAGAGGTTTTCAACGAATTAAGCAACCAATCAAACTGCGCTTTACCGAGTAAACTTCTATTTTTATCCTGTAAATCAGCAATGAAGCCTTCGCTATCCATCTGTTGGGTATCTTTGTTGATGTAATGACTGTAATCAAGCTGTTCATCTCGACCTATCACTCGCGTATCTAACATGTGTAATGACAACAAGTTAGCAAAATCAAAGGTACGATAAATATGAGGTTGTAAATCCCCTTTAGGCGGCCTGATAGGTAACCATTCGTAATAAGCCTGAATTGCCGCAGCGCGGCGCTCATAAAAGTCACCTTCGCCAGGATTATGGTTTTCTCCCCCACCCGACCAAGTGTCGTTCATGATTTCGTGATCATCCCACACAGCAATAAATGGTGCCGCAGCATGCAACGCATTCAAGCCTTTGTCAGTGCGATAAATGGCATATCGGTTGCGGTAGTCCTCAAGGGTAAGTAGCTCACCAAGGTTATCAGCAGCAAACTCTCGCCCTATCTCGGCTGCTCGCTGTGTTGCATAACCTTTAGCATCATATTCATAGATGTAATCACCTAAGTGCAATATCGCGTCTAAATCAGGAGTATTGGCAGCTTCTTGATAAGCATTAAAGTATCCTGCAGGGTAATTAGAACATGACACCACAACAAACTTGATCTGCTCTGGGTTAGTTGAGGGTAAGGTTTTTGTGCGGCCTGTCATACTGACTTGCTGACTACCTTTAAAGCGATAGAAATACTCAGTAGCAGGGTTTAACTCTTGTACATCTACTTTCACCGTATAATCTCTAGACTCAGAAGAATCCACCAGCCCAGAGCGTACAATATTCGTAAAGTTTTTATCGGTTGCTAGCTCCCAAACCAAGCGAGCAGAAACTGCACCGTCATGGGGTAATGCCCGAGTCCATAAAATCACAGAGCCTTGCAAAGGATCACCACTGGCGACACCGTGGCTAAACTCTACATCACTTAAGTCATCTGTTTTGGCACTTGAAATAGCGCATCCTGTTAAACTAGTAGATAAAACCATGCTACCGATTGAGGTAGCAGATAAGGATAAAAAGTGACGTCGGGATAAAGGTTGCAACATAATACCTATAAATAAAAAAAGTAATTTGTTGGTATCATAAAGACCCTGTATGACATATTTATAACGGAATAATTGCAGTTTTGTGGCGAATGGAAGTCTAATATATAAAACTAAAAATAATTCTGATTAACACGACTACTGAGGATATATCCTAGCCTTTTCACTGTGCATTAGCCTAGCAACCTGATGCTTGGGAGTTTTAGTAAGCTTTTGGGTTAATGAAAAAGGGATCGACGACATACCATATTGCTGCTCCATATCTGCCAACATCACCAACCAAAATTTGGCTGTCATTTCCGCATCATATAAAGCCCGGTGAAACCCTCCCTGTGACTCAATACCTGTATAACTAATTAAAGATGACAATTTATGATTGGGCGCGTCTTGATATATACGCCTAGCCATCAACATAGAACATGAAAACTGCCCAGAATAAGACTCAGAAATAGCTGCAAACTCAGCATCCAAAAAGCGTTTATCAAAGGATGCATTATGGGCAACTAAATTATAACCGGCAATAAAATCTGCAAACTGCGCCATAACATCCTCACAAGGTGGCGCGCCCTTGAGCATAAAGTTGTTGATACCCGTATAATTTTCAATAAAAGAACTAATAGGTTTACCCGGGTTCATTAATCCTTGAAAGCGCTCAACTATCTCCCCAGACTCAATCTTCACAGCACCTATTTCTATGGCCCTATCGCCGTAGTCAGGTGACAAACCCGTGGTTTCAAAATCTAGCACAATAACTGTATTAGCATCAGCCATATAGCCCGCCCTTACACATAGGCTGACAAAAATAACGACATTTCATCAGTATCATTCTGTTAAAGACTCGTCCCAAAATGTTACTTGGTTACGGCCTAAAGATTTAGATCGAAACAAGGCAACATCTGCCTGGTTAATTAACTCAGAAGGGCTTTTTGCTTTAAATTTAATGGATGAAACCCCTAAACTAGCTGTGATAGCTATATTTTCAAACCTTGTGATTTCGATTTGTGAACGAATAGTTTCAGATATACGCATAGCTTGGTGCTGTGAAGCGCTTGGTAGTACAACACAAAATTCTTCACCGCCATATCGAGCAACAATATCATTTTGCCTTACAGCATTTTGTAATAAGTCGCCAACACCACGAATCACTTCATCTCCAATACTGTGCCCATAAGTATCATTTACTCTCTTAAAATGATCGATATCTATCATAATCACACAATACTCATTTAAAGGCTCTAAACTCGCAAAGTCACGACTCATAAGCTCAAATAAAACCCGTCGATTGTAACAGTTGGTAAGAGGATCACGTGCGGCTAAATAATCTAACTCTCTGTTACGTTTTTTGGAATCATTAAAGCGCCTATAAATAGCTAAAACTATAAATAAACAAACAATTAATAATGCCACTAGAGCGATACTTGCATATTGATTCTTTACGAGTTCTAACTCTGAAATTTTCTGAGCTTGCCCAGCTATTTCTATTTCATGGTTTTTTCTCTCTAACTCTAATTTATCTAACTTTGCCTTCTCTCTCAGAGATTCCAACTCAATTTCCATTTTATGGGAATACAAACTAGCTTTTTGTAACACCAGCTCATTGCTTTCATTTTCTTCTTGAATAAGGAGGCTTAAAGCAATTTCTTTTTCTGCGTAGTCTAATGCCGATGCAATATTTCCCTTTACCTTTTCAGCTTCAATTAACAAGCGGTAGGCGTATAACATCTGAAGTTTATTATTTATTTCTTCTGAGGTTGCAACTGCTTCTATGAGTAGGCTTATGGCCTCATCTGTGTTTTCACCAATTAAGACCCCAGCTAAAGCTGTTTTCGCTTTAGCTTCATATATTTTACTACCTATCTCAGATGCCGTACTTAGAGACTGTCTGTAAAAGTGAATCGAACGGGTCTGGTCACCCGCATCTCGATAAATATTCCCAATAATACGTAAAGCTAAAGCTTGTTTACTTCTGTCATTTTCAGCTTGGTAGGTGTTAAGAGCTTTTTCTGCCATAGTTAACGCAGTTTCATAATCTCCGTTATTTAAGTCAATTACAGCAAGTTCTCTTAGGGCTGTTGATAAGGTATTAGCATCTATTTCCGCTCTGGGCAGGTCAACGGTTAGTTGATAAAACGAACGCGCTTGAGCAAATTGTTTTAGCCTAGTATATATAAGCCCCATTTGATTAGAGGTCTTAGCTAAACCGCTATTATCCCCCACTTTTTTATAATACAGGTGAGCTTCGTGAATATGTTTTAAAGACTTTTGATAGCGTCCAATATATCTGTATATTATTCCAGCGCCAGTTAAAGCCTTTGCTCGCCCCTCTGGATCATCAAGTAATTTATGAAGCTCTATACCGCGAATTGAGTACTCTAAAGCGATAACATAATGACCTAAATAACGCTCTGCTTCAGCCAATGTATTTAAAGTTCGTGCAATTAACCTTTGGTCACGTAAAGCAGTATAAACGTCCAACGTTTTTTTATAATAAAGAGCAGTTTTTTCTCTATTTTTTAAACGCTTATAAGACTGGGCAAGTTGTTTATAAGTATTTCCAAGAAACTTCTGTATGACCTCATCATGTCCAGTGAGATAGGCTGTAGCTTCTGAGTATGCTGCAATTGCATCCTCATAACGTTTACTCTTGTATAATCCATCACCCTGCAGTATCAAAGAGCGCCCAATAAGTGGCTCATCACCATATTCTAATGATATGGGTAAAAGCTCAGTGATGACATCTACGGCTTCCGTATAAAGCTTTTGTTTTAACAAAGCCTTGGTGTAATAAAGAGACATTTTGATAAAATTTTCTTGATGCTCCTCTTCTTTATATATGAGCGACCCTTTTAAAAAATGGCTGGCGGCTAACTCAAAGTCATTTGCGTTTTCAGCAAAATTGCCCAAAAACCTATGTGTCTTAGCACTCAAAATAGGATCGTTATTTTCTATGGATTTGTTCAGAGCTTTAATTGCTAATTGCTGGCTTAAATTCACATCACTGTCTTCAAAATACTCAGCCATCTCAAGAAGCTCAGCATCAGAAAGGCCCTCATATTCACTCCCAACAATACTGGTTTGCTCATTATTCTGTTGAGATAAAACCTCGATCGAATTCAATAAAAAAGTACAAAACAACAAACCCAATAGAGGTATGCGACTAAAAGACACCAAGTGTTTGCTAGTCAAGTTTCTAGTCAATACAGATAAGCCAACAACCCATTGGCACAAATTGCAGTCATGCAGCATGTTTCAAATTCCAATTCTCATTCGTTTTCCGGCATTTACCGCCGAAATGTAAAAAGCAACACATATTAACAACATTTCATTAACTTACAAAATAACCTTAAAAATCAATGTAAAATCAGATTCTATGGTAATCCTAAATTAGGGGGCATTTCTTTGTTTTGGATCCATCTTAAAACCTTTAAGCATAGTATGAGGATCTACTTCATCTCTATATTTTTGAGTAGCGGCTGCCCACCAAGTAAGTTGCTTAAAAGTACGTCCAAAATAAGTAAACCAATCTGTTTGGCTTTCACCAACCTGCATCGCTCCGTCTTCAGTAAAAACTTGTTGTGCATTAGGCACATGGACCATAGCAGACACAGATAAACACCCCAGTTCAGCCAAAAAAGTACGCATTCCCACAGCAGCCCGCATGCCCCCCCACTGCCCAGCTGAGTATGTCACTATGGCACTAGGTTTATATGAAAACAGTGAGCTACCAAAATGATTCAAAAGATTCGCCAATACTGGACTCATTGTATGGTTGTACTCAGGGCTAATCATCACAAAGCCATCTACCTTTGCAATCTTTTGAGCAAGCTCGTCTAATTGTTCAGGCGCCCTGCCTTTTGAATAAGCAAAGTGAGGCTTAAAAACAGTGTCCAAGGGGTAATCAAGGGCATCAATTAGTTCGACGTCTAACTGAGAGTAATCAATACGAAAACACTCCATACACGCATTCGCAACACGGACACCCAATCGAGCCGGTTTAGGTGGGGTACTATCACGAACCGTTCCCAAAAAAACCAAAATTTTCATATCTACGTTCACTCCAATACATCAATCAGCTGACAACATAAGAAACCTGAAATTATGTTTTAAGCTCCTGATTTACCTCGTAAAGCTGACAAGACACTAGCTACTAAAACAAAGCTAAGAGACATCATCAAAGCCATATCAAAAGTTTCAATCAAAGCAGGATTTTGCTCAGCACTAAACTGTGCATCACCAATATAAAAATGCACCATCAAGTTAACCAAACTCATACCAAACAGATTACCAATAGTTCGTGACAAGTTTAAAGAAGCAGACGCTACCCCAACTTCATCAGGCTTCACAGCCCCCATAATGGCATTATTATTAGGAGTAGAAAACAACCCAAATCCAATTCCTATCAATAATAGCGAAATAGCAATATACAGAATACTAGTTTCAGTGCTAATCATACTCAGTACAGCTAACCCTATCCCCACAATGACACAACCTAATGTCGAGATAAGCCTGGCTTCGAGCTTATCTGCTAACTTTCCAGAAATTGGTGCCAATATCGCCATTGATAAAGCTTGCAGCAATATTATCTGACCAGCATGAGAAGGTGTGAAACCCTTCACATACTGCAAATATAAACTTATTAAAAATACCAAGGGAAAGTTACTGGCATACATTAATAGCGAGGTAGACAAAGACATAGAAAACACCCGACTATCGCGAAACATTTGTACTCGTATAAGAGGCTTGCGGCTGCGACTTTGATGTAGCACAAACATACCTAGACTTGCAGCAGACAATACAAGCATGCCAACGCCTAAGATTTGCGGCAGTATACTAAGGCCATATACGAGCGAACTTGCAAACAAAGCAAAAATGCCAGTTCCCCACCAGTCAAACTTGGTTTTGTCATCGTTTTTCCACTCACCACTTAAGCGCATCTTAATTAACACCAATAACGCTATGACTATGGGCACTTGAAACAAAAATACCGAACGCCACCCCCACAACTCAGTCAACCAGCCCCCTACGGCTGGTGCGATAGTTAAGCCAATATAAATACACGCTGATGCCATACCCAGCGCTGCACCGCGCTTATGAGACGGAGTAACCGAGGTAATGATGGCTATGCCCGTTGCAAAAATCATTGAAGACGCAAGCCCCTGCACAAAGCGCCAAAACAATACCCACTCCATGCTGCCACTCACACCGCACATTAAAGACGAAAAAGCATTTAATGCTAACCCATAACTATAAATACGCTTGCGGCCATAGTTATCAGCCAACTTACCTGCCGGTAACATAAACACCACACTGCTTAAAATAAACAAGGTAGGTAACCAAGACACCATTTTAGCATTAGCGTGTAAATCAGCTGCCATATCAGGAATGGCGATATTCACAGACGCCATACCCAAAGGGCCAATTATGGATCCCAAACACACAATGATCAGGGCAAATTTAGCTAAAACAGATTTTTCGGCAACAGAGTCGGGCAAAATAGAAAACACTTATTTGTAATATGAGACAGAGATCATAGTGAAGCAATGACGATTGTATATAAGAATAATAGTTTTATTTAAGGTAGGTCAGAATAAATCGAAATAAAGTAAAAACATCGGGGCTGTTAGACACCCCCTGTGCCCAAAAGATTAAACGTTAATCTGCGGAATTTTTTAGTGTTTTTTCTTTTTCTTCTTGCTCTTTTTTAGCATCCGCTCGTAGATCATCACGAGTTTTTTCAACTCTTTCGTAAGCAGCAAACGCGGCCTCGCGGTTTTCAAATTCAAAAATACTTTTTATGGGGCAAGCTTCATCAGAAGTAATAATCTTATCATTGCGCCCACCACACACTTCAGAAAAACCCCCTTTAAAACCCGCCTTAAAACTAGTCAATAAAGAATTACAGTTCATAAAAGTTGTGGCTAAGTAATAACGTTTTTTACCACTACTACTAATGCTAATCACGTCATCATCCAACGAGCCATACCCTCGTATACTGCGCTGGCGAACACACGCTCTGCCATCTTGTTCTGTTTCCATCCTTAATAATTCATCATGGCTCGGTAAATTTACACCCAAGCTTGAGCATGACGTTAAAATTAACACCCCGACCGAAACAGAAGTAACTTTTAAGATATTCATACATTCTCCAAGCTAGTGCAGATAAAGTTTAAACCAATGATAAGCCAATACGTTAACCGACTTAAGTTAAACATCAAGTTACTTAGTTATATCCGCTCAATAATGAACCTTCACTTAACAAGGTAATTGCTTACAAAATAGTGTGTAAAGATAAGTAAGGAGAGACATGTAATATCTGTCGGTTAACCTAAATATAATAAGGCTTAAACTCTATCAAGAGTTTAAGCCTTCATTACAACCGTTATTTGCAACAGCTAGAGTTCGCTTTCTGCCCTTTGTACATATTTAAACAGTACATCTTTCAAATGCACTCGACGGCTTTTAGCTGCATCTAAATAATCATCAGATACTGCTTCATCGTTTTTCTCAATGTGGTGTACTTCATTTTCAAGTTCATGGTACTCATCAAACAGCTTAGCAAAATGGGCATCGTTCATTTTAAGGTGACGAATAGTATGGTGATGGTCTGGAAAATCTTTCAGTAATGTATGTTTATCAACTTGCATAGTGGTACTCCTTTTTAAGTAACCTTTAATCATTATGTTAATTATATGTAAGCAAACCAAAACACTATTGATCTAGGTCAGGTAAAGCATTCAAAACCACATTTACTCGCCTCCGTTCACCTAAGCCAAACCAGCAAGAGACACCAAAAGTAATTCCTTAAAATCTATAAAAAGCTAACAACAGCAACAAGTTACGGTAAATTATTTTCCTGACCACTTGGACTACTTATGGCACAGTAGTTGCTCAATCACAACACTTGTACATTAGTCGTGTTTTAAATACCCGCAATTGCTCAAAGAGAGTGCAAATGGCCGTTAATATGCTCCCAAATAGCCTCACCTTAAATAAAGGTGCCGGTTCGTTACTGTTGGTTTGCTCGATCCTATTGGGATATTCCCCTAATTCTTTTTCAGAAACAATGGATCTAGATTTTTTACAGCATCAAGCAGCCGAATTAATTAATGACCGCTGCGAAAATTGCCACAATGACTATATTTTTGATGGTAACTGGTCTGTAGAAGACGTAGACGTTAGCGATGTATCACTTGGTAACAACCAAAGACTATGGGAAGCAATGCTTAAGTCTGTAGCTATGGGCGACATGCCACCAGCTGACAAAGAGCCTCTTACCCCAAAGCAAAAATCCTCATTTATCACTTGGCTACAGACTTCTTTAGACAACTACAGTGAACTTAACCCTAATCCTGGCCGTGCCACTATTCGCCGCTTAAATCGTAGCGAATACGCTAATTCAGTGAGAGATTTGCTGGCACTAGATATTGATATTAGGCAATCCCTTCCCGGAGATAACTCCGGCTATGGCTTCGACAATAATGCTGATGTATTAGGCGTATCAACCACACTACTAGAAAGGTACTTATCCATAGCCGGTAAACTTAGCAAACTGGCTACTGGCCTAGCTGGTACAACCCCTAGTAAACAAAATTATCTCGTTCCCAAAGATGGCTCTAAAAAGAATAGCGGGATCCCTTCATTCGACCTACGAATGAGCGACCAATTGCCGTTGGACTCCCGTGGAGGAGGCAGTTTTGAGTTTTATGCCCCAGTAACAGGTGTTTATGAAATGGCAGGATTTATTAATGCCAATACTACCAATGAAGTAGACCGCATGGATATTCACCGTCATAGCTACACACTCAATTTAGTAGCTGGTAATCACACTATAGGATTGAGTTTTAGAAAACGATTAGCTTTGAGCGAACATGTCCCAACTGTACGTGAAGGCACAAGTTACGTGGTACTGCCAGACAGAGACCCAAGCCTTCTCGACCTAGACTTTATTCTTGATGGCGCACCTGTGTATTCTAAAAAGGTGCCATCTTATTATATGTTCCCGCGCTTTTCTCAAGCTGCTTTTTTGCGAGATGTACTCGAAATAGAAGTGATAGGCCCCCTTGAAACCGCCCCAGAACACCAAGCTAACAATAAAACCACTGAAAACAGCGAGACTGCAAGCACCCGTAAGATATTTATCTGTACCCCCAACACTGTTACTACAAACCCAGAGCCAATATCTGAACAAGAGTTAGACTGCGCAACCAAGATTATTGAAAACCTAGCCACCCAAGCATACCGCCGCCCCATCTCAAACGCAGATATTCAGCCGTTACTACAGGTTTTTACACAAGCCAGAGCAGACTTAAACTTTAAAGCAAGTATAGCCAACACAATACAAGCCTTTCTGGTTGCTCCCAGCTTTTTATATGTTCAAGAACCCACTCCAACCAATACTACACCGGGCAGTGTTTATAAGATCAACGACTACGAATTTGCTAGCCGACTGGCTTTGTTTTTATGGAGCAGCCTACCCGATAAAGAATTAAGTGTTTTAGCCGCAAAGGGTACACTACGAAAGCCAGAGGTTTTAAGCCAACAAATTAAGCGCATGTTGCAGTCTCACAAAGCTCAGGCACTTACCGATAATTTCGCAGGCCAGTGGCTTTATTTGCGCAACCTACCCCACCATTTTCCTGATGTATTTGAATTTCCGCAATTTAATGTGCCATTAAGACAATCAGTACAGCGTGAAACCGAATTGTTTTTCACCCGAATATTAAAAGACAACAAGCCCATTTTTGATTTTTTAAATGCAGACTATAGCTACCTAAATGAGCAGCTAGCCAAGCATTACGGAATAACTGGCGTTAAAGGCACAGCATTTAGAAAAGTATCGTTAAAACAATATCCTAACCGCGGTGGTGTATTAGGGCATGCCAGTATTTTAACCTTAACCTCAAACCCAAATCACACCTCTCCTGTGAAACGGGGGAAATGGATCTTAGATAACCTGCTCGCTGCTAGTCCTCCTCCCCCGCCGCCAGACGTACCCGCATTAATCGCTGAGCATGATGGCATAGCCTTGTCTGCAAGAGAGCAACTTGCTAAACACAGGGCTGACCCAGTATGTGCGTCATGCCATGTACGTATGGACCCCCTAGGCTTAGCCCTAGAAAAATACGATGCAGTTGGTGCCTTTAGAACACGCTACGCTGACCAAGAGATTGATGTGACCGCACAAATGCCAGATGGTAGCAAATTTGAAGGCTTAGATGGCTTACAGTCTATATTGTGGGACCGTAGAGAACGTTTTACCCAAGCCTTTACCGACCGTCTACTCACCTACGCACTTGGCAGAGGCTTAGAGCCCTACGACCAGCCAATCATTAGAAAAATTGCCACACAAGCAAGCACCAAAGGTTACCGAATCCACTCTATTATCGAAGCGGTTGTTAGCAGTACTCCGTTTAACTATAAAAAAGCTCCAGAGGCTAACAATGAAAACCAACAGATCGCTAAAGCACTTTAGTAGCAGTACCAATAGCAGCGAACACAGTGGGCCATCACGGCGAGTGTTCTTAAAAGGCTTAGGTGCCGCCGTTGCGCTTCCTGTGATGGAGTCACTCTTGCCAGCAACAGCTATGGCTAAATCCTTTGAACAACGCCCCAAGCGAATGACGGTATTTTACTCGCCAAACGGTATGCGGATGCAGCGTTATACACCAACCACAGCGGGTAAAAACTACCAAGCCACGCCTATCCTGCAACCCCTTGAAAAAATGCGAGAAAAATACACGCTAGTGTCAGGGTTAGGCCATTATCAAGCCAGTGCCTTTGGCGACCCATCAGCTGGCCATGGCCGCAGTTGCCCAGCGTTTTTAACGGGTGCCCATGCTAAAGCCACCGAAGGCGCAGACATATACTGTGGTATATCAGCTGACCAAGTAGCGGCACAATATTTTGCTAAAGATACCCAGTTAGCCTCACTAGAGTTAGGCATTGAGCCTCCCAGCTTATTAGGCAGTTGTGATATCAACTACAGCTGCACCTACACCAATACCATTTCATGGCGCAGCCCAACCCAAGCCTTACCTGCAATGGTTACCCCAAGTGACGTATTTGAACACCTATTCGGAGATGGCAATCAAATTGACGAAGTCACCCGTCAAAAAAGGTTGGCGCAAAAAAGTAGTCTTCTTGATTTTATAAACGCAGAAGCTAAACGGTTAAACCAAAACCTTGGCATGAATGACCGTCACAAAATGGCCCAATATCTTGAATCTATTCGTGACGTAGAGCGGCGCATCACCAAAGCCCGAGAAACCACAATAGAAATGAATCTAGATGGTTTCACCGTGCCCGCAAACATCCCTAGTGACTACGAAGAACACGTAAAAATCATGTTAGATCTGCAAATGCTAGCGCTGCAAACCGACATGACCCGAGTGAGTACCTTTATGCTAGGGCGAGAGCTAAGTAACCACGCTTACAATAACCTTGGTATCCCAGACGGCCACCACGCTTTAAGTCATCACGCCAATATCCCCGACAACATAGACAAGCTAGTTAAGGTCAATACCTATCACATGCAATTGTTTGCTGATTACCTTGAAAAAATGGCCAGTATTCCTGACGGCGATTCCAATTTACTCGAAAATACCTTTGTGATCCGCGGTGCCTGTATCGGAGAGTCTAACGACCATGACCACATGGACTTACCCATTATTTTTGCAGGAGGTGGGTTAGAAGGTAACCGCCACATAGCCGCCAAAAAACATACGCCTATGTGCAACCTACTACTTTCGGTTTTACAGCAAATGGGCGTACCGGCCCAAAGCTTTGGGGATAGTTCCGAGCCCCTTGCCGGCCTAATAACCTAAGAGTTAACCTATGACATTCAAGCTATTGCCATACAACAACAAGAGCACCTTTCTAAATTCGATGCTAAAGGTGTGTGTTACTACATTAGTGCTTAGCCAACTAATGAGCTGTAATAATGAATCAAACCAAAGCGTAACCGAGCCAGAGCTGAGCAATCAAGAGCATAACCAGCTATTACTTGATACCAAACAGGCCATCTTAAATTTAGATATTGCCAAGGTAGATACCTTAAGCACTCAAATAGATATCAATCGATTATTACCTGACAGCTCAAGCCTGTTAGCCTGGGCAGTAGAAACCCAAGAACCACAACTAGTAGAACTGCTATTACAAAAAGGCGCAGCGGTAGACGTTGCAAATAGCAATCGCTTTACCCCCATCATCCAAGCGTGCAGATACGGCAACTCTGCCATCATCAACGCCCTGTTAGACAAAGGCGCTAATCCAAATTCAACCATAGAAGACGGCACCAGTGCCTTTCAGCTATGTGCAGGCTCAGCCTCAAGTATCGACCTAGCAACAATGGCTAACCTAGGTGCTAACATCAGCGCCCAAAATAAACACGGACAAACCCCATTAATGTTTGCCGCCAATTTTGGAAACACCGAAAACCTAAAATACCTAGTTAACCAAGGTGCCAAGATTAATCAGCAAACCCAACAAGGTTATAGCCCACTGTTTTTTGCTATAAAAAGCTATAATTTAGACACGGTAAAAGCCGCGATTACACTTGGCGCTGATTTACACGCCACAGCTAAAGATGGCACCAGCGCCCCACAACTTGCCCTGTACACAGCCAATTACGAATACTTAAATTGGTTTGCAAATGAGTTGAATTCATTGATGGCACCAGACGCAGTCAAACAAACTCTCACAGCCTTTGACCGAAATGGCCAACAACTGCTCCATGCTGCTGTTGAAGCGAATCAACCACAGCTGGTATCGCAATTACTAGCACTGGGCGCTGACAGCACAACCATTAGCGAACCTTCAAAGCTGAAATGGCGTTACGAAGCCAACTTTAAAACCGAAAACTACTACCCACCCCAACTCACCCCGCTAGAGCTAGCAAAGAAAAATAAATTACCTGAAATCATAAACATGCTGGGAGGTTAAGAAGGTAATACATCACATATTGGAGTTTAACCAATGCTAAGGCTTAGGGCTTTACCACTCTTGCAGTTGTTGCATTTCTTTCAATCTACCTCTTTGTAAAATCAGCGCTTCAAATAGATCGTCAATTGATTCGTTGTTTGAACTTAGCCCGGGTAAAGCGATGTTAGCTTCGGCGAAAAAGCGTTTGATTTGATTGCCTTGTTGCCATCCTTCCAGTGAGGGCTCTGTAACTTTTGAGCTAGTCTCACTACGACCAATACGATAACTTGCAGATTGCTCTCTTACTGCTAGCTTCTGGTCAGTAGTTTGAAGCCAAGCTTGTTGCCACCAGCTTTGGATCCGTTCTTTAGCTTCTTTTAATTTTTGCTCAGATGGTAGCTTATCGCTTTTTTGATTATTAATTTTGCTATCGGTTGGTAACAGGTTCCACAGATCGTTATTGGGCCAGCGAGCAAACGGCATACTGTGGTCAATGTCGTACTTTCTTTTAAGTGATTTAGCAGACCAAACGCACTGAGCGAGTTCAGGACTTTGTTGGGTTACTTGTTCAAACCTTGTTCGCACCTCACCTGTGCTGCGTTTAGGCTCTAACCAGAGTAAAGCTTGTTGCAAATAATACTGACTTTTAGGTGCTGCATATTGCTGGTTGCCAGTATAACCCGCCATGATTTTAACCCACTCGCTCACTAATACAGGCTCTATCCAACAGGCATAGCGATTAAAGGCCAACCATGTAGACTCTGGCAATGAAAACTCGCCCCATTTCTCTAGAGTGTGCAAGTCTAGAAACAAGCTGTCTTTAGCTCTGACTGTTTTATTGTCTACTTCAAATATAGTCTGGTCACTATTGGGCAAGGTTATATAATGACAAGGCATGGCTTTAATATTAGCGACCGCTGCCGACAGTGCTCTGTGAAGTGAAATAGCATCCTCACCTACAAACAAGTTACCAATACGGTAATCTGCAGCTGTGCGATGAGTTAACTTATGCCAGCCATTTTCTTTCATAAACCCCATATTTGGAGATTTATTAGGTGTTTGATATAACTGGTGCGTGTCAATTAGCGCTTTATATTGATGACACCAATACAAAGCCACTAACCCCACGGGCAAAATCACCCTGTCACCGTTTGGGCTTGATTCGCGCCGTAACACAGCGCCGGGGTGTCCATCAGCAATACGTAATAACACTCTAAGCAGTGCTAGTTTATGAGTGCCAGATTTACCGTCATTAATAGCAACGTGGCGAATAAAAGGAAATGCGCCCGTGCCATCATCTGCTAGTTGTAACACTAAGGTTTGCCAATAGACGGCATCGCGACCTAGTTTGTCTTTGTCGGCAGAACCCGCCAAGGTTGAAAACAACCCAAGGGTTTGCGCTAAGTGTTCAAGCTCTTCTACACTGACATCAAACATACTGCGTTCTTGCTGCTCGCTGACTGTCATACCAAACTTAAGCGAAATAACAATTTTACCGCCAGGTTTAAGCAAATTTGTAAGCTTACGTAAGGCGCGATTACGCTGTGACGGTGGCACATGCATCCAAACAGCGCTCAATAGAATTAAATCAAAGCTAACTTCTAAAGAGGTGATTTTATCTAACGACGGTAAGGAATCTTGTAGCCAATTTACATTATGGCCAGCGGTAGTTTGCTGCCCTACTTTTAACAAGGCCTCTGAAGGCTCAGCTCCATATATTTGGCATGTGCTGCCTTCGGGTTGTTCAGCAAGTGCGAGCTCAGCCATTCGCTTTACATCTCGGCCAGCCCCTGCTCCGACATCTAAAATAGCAAGGTTCGATTTTTTCCAAATAGCAGGTAGGTGATGTAACCAACTAGCATGAACATCTTCAAATGAAAGCGATAGATACTGCTCAGACACGCTTTTAACCTGCTTGGTGTAATACTCCGACGACATTATATTCCTTTAGTCATACAGCGTTTCAAATTGCCAAACTTGAGTGTTTTTAGAACTGATATTTTATATTAAAAGAATAAAGGTTCTGGCGTAAAGGTAATTATGTGCTCTATCAACCAAAAGCCAATGCAGGCCATTTAAAACAGTTTTAGTTGGGGGGTGTCTTGAGTGCTTGGTTTATCTTTTTGTTTGGCTTTCTTTTGGGGGCTGTTACGTTTTCGTGAGCCGTGCTTTTTAAACACTTGTTTAGCATTTTGCCTACCACTTACAGACTTTGATATTCCGTAGAGGGCGTCTTTCATTATTTTTGATTCTTTTTTGAAATCAATAATGGGTTTTGCATATTTTGGTGCCACGTTTTCGTGGTTTAACGCCATGATTTGTTCGGTACTTAAAGAGCGCAGCTCAGGTATCATGCTGCGCACAAAGTGGCATTGGGGGTCATGGTCGCTGAGCTGTTTTTGGGGTGAATATATTCTAATGGCGTTAATACCTGTGATACCTGCCTGCATTTGAATTTGCGACACATGTATACCGGGTACGTAGTCAACCATTAGCTTAGACAACTCGTACATCACTGTTTGCCACGGTAGTCTTAGAGCATTGCATGCAAAGCTGGTGATCATGGCTCTTGATCTAAAATTTAACCATCCATATTTTTGGTAGTAGCGCATGGCAGCGTCAATGGCCGGAAACCCCGTTTCGCCATATAACCATGCTTGAAGCCGTTTTGTGTGCTCGGTTTCGTCTTCTTGTTTGGTGATGTAGGGCAAACCACTTCTGAAGGCTGGGTTAACCGCTTGCACTTCCATTTCGACTTCGTTCTCTAGCTTTTGTACAAAGTGAGCATGCCAAAAAAGCCGCGAGGTGAAGTTTCTTAAGCTCGATATCCATTGCTTGTAGTTAACCTCTGGCGCTGCACGCTGGGTTTCAACCAAGTGCTGTAACCTAACATCGCATTCTTGAAATACCGCCCTTAGGGATAATGCGCCCCATGCTAACTGGGTCGACACCCTTGAACATGCGCTGGGGGCTTTGTTCATGCTGCTTATTCCGCCTCGGTATTTTTTACCCCGTACCCATAAAAAGTCTTTGAGTGTAGACCTAGCATACCTTTCGCTTACCGATGAGTATTCGGCTGCAAAGGAGTTAAGTTTTAAGGCTGGGTGGTTGGGGTGTAAATGCTTGAAAAAAGCGTGTTTAAGCTCATCAGGAAAACTACCCTGTAAGGGCTCTTTGGGTATATTAAGTAGAGGTTTGAATATGTAGTCTTTAAAGTGTTTGTCCCAGTAATCGCGATTCATGGGGCCACGAACCACACCATTGTTGGTGTATTCATGCCATTTTATATGATTGTTATCGCACCAAAGCTTAAAGGCTTTATCACGCTCAAACGTATGGGTTAAGCCAGTTTCTTCATGGGAGAACACTTGATTGATTACAAAACCAAGCTCGCTGATGGCGGCGTTAATATATTGCACTGCCTGTATGGGCGATAGCTTAAAGACTAACAGGGCACTGCCAAAGTGATTCAGGTTTTGGCTTAGAGCATTGGCCCCAGTTTGTAAGGCATGGGTATGAAACGCGCCCCAGTCTGGCCCGTTTAGTAGTAATGGCTCTTGTAAAAATACCGGGATAACAATCTTACTGTGGGCCAAAGCTTGGGTTAACGCTTCGTTATCAAACAGTCTAAGGTCTCTTTTAACCCACCAAATGGCCACGTTTGTTGGGGTATGGGGGGCTGTGCTCATGCTTGTATCTTGGTATCCGGTGTTTAAACGTTAACAAATAAAAAAGCAGCACTAGGCTGCTTTTGGTAATACGTGTAAAACCAAATTTTGGATTAGAACAAAGCTGTGAATTATTAGCCTTAACTGGGCTAGTTAAGGCTAATAAACCTAACTACCTAATATTTTTAAAGGTAAAGACAAGGCATCATTACCGGTTTGTCCAACTAACCAAATAATCGCGCTTAGGCCGCCTATTGTAACCACGTACCAAGCTACAGACACAAACTGTGCATAACGGTTTAGTGGCAACAGTTCACTTAAATGCCTGCGTTTGTATTCAAAGAATATCTCTAGGCTACCTATAGCAAGCAAAAACCCTAGCAGAGCCAAACCAAAATAGTAACTAACAAACACGCCTAATACCGCACCCAATATACAGGCAATAATGCCCACCCAAGAGTTGACCGAAAACGCGATGCTTTTTAGCACATGGCCACCGTCTAGGGGGAGTACTGGCAACATATTGAATAAATTGAGTAAGGCGTTAAATACCGCTAAACCTGCGAGTATTTCTATATCGGTGATCCAATATGCCAGTAAACATGCCACAGACAAGATTAAACCAAAAAATGGCCCCATGATTGAAATCACGATATCTTGCCAGCGGGTATTTATTTTGCTGTCGCTTAAGGCCAAGCCCCCCACAAAGGGGATCAGGTAAATGCCTTTGGTTTTTAAACCAAAGTACTGCATAGCCTTAATATGACCATATTCGTGAAACACCAAACAAAGGATAAGGGCAATGGCAAACTCGATAGAAAACAACCAGCTATAAGCCGCTAAACTGCCCGCAGCAAACAGCACCTTAACCACCTTGGCGCTTTTTAGCAGTTTTAACCCCAGGCTTGCCATACCCACAAAACTAAACTTAATTGGCTGCTTTTTACCTTGGGTAATCTGCCGCTGCTCTATGTCTTTTTCGTTAAGAGAGCCCTCATTTACCTGCTCATCGTTGACTAAAAGCGTAAATTGCAGTGCAAATGGCTGCCAGTTAAGCGCCCCACTCAACTCAATATGAACATCGCCCTGCTCACTTTGTAACGTAAACTGGTGTGAAAACGGCGTACCGCCTGCCTCATCACTGTTGTTATGGGTGGCGCTCGCATCAATTTGCGACACGCACTGATCACCCCAAAACAACTGCTGCCACCCTGCCATAGACCCTTCTAACTTAAGGGGCTTACCTAAACACTCTACTTCTAATAACTGCACTATTTACACTCAACAAAAATTCTTGGGGCGATTATTATTATTTATTTTAAAGGAACAAGGTTTATCGACAACAAAACTAAAAAAGTCACGAAAAATCAATCGAATCGGGTTAAAGGCAAAGTGATGTCAGTGAGACCAATAGAACTTAAGGCTCATCAACAAACTCAAGGATATCGCCAGGTTGGCAGTCTAAGTAATGGCAAATGAGCGACAGGGTTTCAAACCTTATGCCCTTCACTTTACCCTGTTTTAGTAAAGACATATTAGCCGGCGTTATATCTACTTCTTTTGCTAAATCTTTCGACTTCATCTTACGCTTAGCTAGCATAACGTCTAGATTCACAACGATTTTCATATGAATTCTTTATTCTCGTTTTCAATTTTATTGGCATGCTTCAACGCGTGAACCAGTGCCAGTGAGATAAATAAGGTAAATACATAAACCAAGTCTATGACAATAGGATATTCATCACTGGTGTCGATTTTACGCATATACAGTGCAAAACCAATGTTTAAAACCAAAGTGTACCCATAGAGCGCCGCGTTAGTGACCACAATCCAAATAAAACACTGAATGCTCTTGGGAGAAAAATAACAAGACTTCGCGTAAAGTTGAAACAATTTTTGCAACCAAAAAAACAAAATACCCGCGCCAATAACCCTAGGAATTAGTAAAATATTAACGATATATGCACTGGTACTCGGTAACTTAGCATACTCAATTTCGGCCTTCCCCCCCCCTACAATGGGTATTTGTCCATTAACCAATACCGACCAAATAACATAAAAGCATAAGCTCGCAGCTAAGCTCAAGATAACCCAACGGCACAACATAAAGATCAAACTAGTCTTCATTATTTTTCTTTCCTACAGATATAAATTATTGTATAACGATAATTAATGAGCATGTTACAGTAATTTTAACGGGTAAGGATCGACAATGAAAGCAATGTATTTTTTAATTTTTTTAAGCTTAAACCTCTCGGCTAATGAGTGGATGAAATTTGAGTGGGGCCAACAAACCATAGAAGGAGTAGAATTAAAACGAGCAGCAATGTTAATTGAATTAAAAGATGGCACTAAACTGCAACTGGATACCGGTGCGCCATCTTCTTATCTGTATGCCCCCGCTTATAAATTTGATGGTAATAAAGTCATGTCATTTGAAACACCATCTGGTCAACTAATCAATGAAACCTTTCAGGTCCATGACACTAAAAGTTCTGATGAATATGCAGTGGGCACTTTAGGTGCAAGCTTTTTTAAAGACAGCGTGCTAATTATCGACTTTCCCCGTAATAGGCTTATGAAAGCCAGCTCTATTCCTGACGAGCTTTCAGCATCTGCCATTAGTTATATTGATGGGCAGGTAACTGACAGTTTACATATTGTCACATCGGTAAATGTGGGAGATACAACATTATCCCCAGTGGTATTTGATACAGGTAGCTCAATCTTTAAGCTGGTGTTAAATAAAGAACAATGGCTCCCCCTTGTGTCTAAAGCACATGCAGACACACCCGAACATGTAA